>DASRGC010000019.1:0-110289 GCA_035651235.1 Acidobacteriaceae bacterium | reverse complement strand
ATCACAGGCATAGTCAAACTGAAAGCTGCCTTCGTTCATGTGATATTTATTCCCGGATTTTGTGAGGGTGTAGGTGTCACCGGTCATGTGGCTCTTGGCCTGGTTGAGCTTCCATGTGCCGTTCCATGGGCTTTGGGCGAGGGCGGCGGCGCTGAGCGTAAGCGCAGCGAGACAGATGGCATAAAAAGCGCGCAGCATAGGCGAACTCCTGAAGTGGGGTGTTCAGAACGCGGCCGGAGGGTACGAAGGGGCGGCCACAATGTAGGCTCGCGGAGGTATGGCGTCAAGAGGGGCTCGGAGGCCGAACTTGTTGTAAGCGGCAGGAATCTAAAACTTCCGGCCGACCTGGCCTGGGTGTGATGAGCCGTAGATGTATATGACCTTTCCAATAACGTCGGAGAGGTGGACAGGAGCGTAATCGGGATAGCGGCTATCCAGGCTTCTGGCGCGCCAGTCACCAGTGACGAAGATTTGTCCTTTAGGGATTTTTCGCGTCGAGAAGTTCGCTTCGGATGGGTCCAGTGCGTCGTCAGTGCTCTTCAGATATGGCTCGACAAGAACGACGCCGTTACGAATGATCTTGCCGTCTTTGCCTTCGATGGTTTCGCCGCCGACCGCTGTGACACGTTTGGCAAGAACCACACCGCCATGTCGAAACACAACGATATCGCCATCGGAGACGCTGTGTTCCGAGTAGTAGCCGGTGTCCACAGTTATGACATCGCCGCTGTAGAGCGTCGGCTGCATGGAATCGCTGGCTAAGCGGAAGCTGCGCGTGTGAGTAAGTTGCTTGAATGCCGTGGGAATGGCGATGATCGCGACGATGATGCACGTGCTGAGAACGGCGGCGATCGCGATCCAGAGTGCGACGTGCTTTGTCTGACGCGGTATGGAGTCCATAGGAAGCCCATCGGCATTATGCCAAGCCGACTTCCTGAGCTGAAAATTTTTTGTGCACTCACGAGCCGGCGGCGGAATGTCATCCGCGAAAGGTTTGTGCTTTGAGTTTTCGGCCGCGAGTTTCGAGTTGCGAGTTAGGAACTGCGGGCGCGCTCGATGGCGCGAACGACGGCGGCGGCTTTGTTGCGGCACTCTTCGTCTTCGCGCTCCGGGATGGAGTCGGCGACGATACCGGCACCGGCCTGGATGTGGCCGCGATCGCCGTCCATGAAGAGCGTGCGGATGGCGATGCAGGAGTCGAGATTGCCGGAGAAGTCCGCGTAGATAATTGCCCCACCGTAGACGCCGCGGCGCGCAGGCTCGAGCTCTTCGATGATCTCCATGGCGCGGATCTTGGGCGCGCCGCTGAGTGTGCCCGCGGGGAAGCAGGCGCGCAAGGCGTCGATGGGCGCGAGATCTGGTTTGAGCGTTCCTTCGAGCGCGCTGACCAGATGCATGACGTGCGAGTAGCGCTCGATGAACATGAGGTCCTTCACGCGGACCGTGCCGAAATCGGAGACGCGGCCGAGGTCGTTGCGGCCGAGATCGACCAGCATGACGTGCTCGGCGACCTCCTTGGCGTCGGCGCGGAGGTCGGCTTCGAGGGTGCGGTCGTGAGATTCGTCGGCGCCGCGCGGACGTGTGCCGGCGATGGGACGGTACTCGACGTTGCGGCCGTGGACGCGGACGAGGAGCTCGGGTGAGGAGCCAACGATGTGGGCGCGACGTGCCGTTTCTGCACGCTCGCTGCCCTGCCCCGGCAGATTGAAGCGCAGGAAGTACATGTAGGGCGACGGGTTGACGATGCGGAGGGAGCGGTAGATTTCGAACGGGTCGACGCCGGGAGTGCAGTCGAAGCGTTGCGAGAGGACGCACTGGAAGACGTCGCCGGCGCGGATGTACTCCTTGACCGTGTCGACGGCCGCCAGGAAGTCTTCACGCTCGGTGCGGGGGGTTAGGTCGAGAGGATCATCGATGGGCTCGTGCGTGGGTTTGAGGAGCGCGGCTTCGAGGAGCGACTCGAGCCGGTCGAGACGGGCGTTCGCATCTTCGTAAGCGGCTTTGTTGATGCGCTGGCGGGCGCCGGCGGTAACGATGAGGTGGATGGCCTTGCGGACGTGGTCGAAGGCGAGAACCTCGTCGAAGAACATGAGGTGCGCGTCGGGAACATGGAGTTCGTCGGCGGCAAGGGTGGGGAGCTTTTCGATCTGGCGGACGATGTCGTAGGCGAAGAAGCCGACGGCGCCGGAGGTGAAGGGCGGCAGCCCGGGCAGGCGCGCAGGCGTGTGGCCGGCGAGGGCGGATTTGAGCTCGGCGAAGATGTCGCCCGGCCGGGTGATGGGACTGGCGCCGCTGAGTGTGTCGGTGATTTGGCCGTTGGCCGCAGTCATGGTGCGGAAGGGCCGGATGCCGATGAAGGTGTAGCGGCCGATGGTCTCGCCGCCTTCGACGGATTCGAGCAGGAAGGCCTCGGGCTCGTGGGCGGCGACGCGCAGAAAGGCCGAGACGGGCGTTTCGAGGTCGGCTGGCACGGTGCGGGTGACCGGGACGAGAGTGTGGGTGCGCGCCAGCTCGGTGAACTGGTTGAGGTTGGGGCTCGTGAGTGTGCGCGCGGAGGGCATGGGTATGAGGGTATCGCAGTGGCCGGAACGAGGTGTCTGACGGGGTGCCCGGGTCATTGTCAGTGCAACGAAGGTGGGCCTAGAATCGCCGGGGTTTGAGTGGAGCCCGGGCGAAAATCGGGCTTGGAATTCAGTGGGAAGACGGTATCGTTGTCGCTCCTGTAGAGTGTGGGTCGCGTCATACAAGACGTGGGCCTGGCGTACGGAGGAGGAGCGATGGCCGAAGAAAAACTGGTGCCGGGAGGAGCAGCGCTGACAGCTCGCCCGGATTCCGTTAACGCGAGGACCGCAGCAAACAGGCTGGGTGCTCAGAAAGAAGCAGGCATGGTCACAACAGAGGCGACGGCTCCTATTTCCCTGGCCCAGGAGACCAATCCATGGGAGGCACAGGCAGCAAGATTCGATCTGGCCGCTAAGAAGTTGAATCTGGATGCAGGCATCTGGAAGGTTTTGCGCTACCCGTCGCGCGAGATCATCGTGCACATTCCGGTGGGGATGGACGATGGGACGATCGAAGTTTTCACGGGTTACCGGGTGCAGCATTCGGCCTCGCGCGGACCCTGCAAGGGCGGGATCCGCTACGCGCCGGACGTGAGCCTGGATGAGGTGCGCGCGCTGGCAAGCTGGATGACCTGGAAGTGCGCGGTCGTGAACATTCCCTTCGGCGGCGCGAAGGGCGGCGTGATCTGCGATCCGCGCCGCATGAGTCAGGGCGAGTTGGAGCGGCTGACGCGACGATACACGGCCGAGCTGATTGAGTTCATCGGGCCTGAGAAGGACGTTCCCGCGCCCGACGTGAACACGAATGAGCAGACGATGGCGTGGATCATGGACACCTACTCCATGCACATGCGCCAGACGGTAACGAGCGTCGTAACGGGCAAGCCCGTGAACCTGGGTGGATCGCGGGGCAGAAAAGAGGCGACGGGGCGCGGCGTTAGCGTCGTGACCGACCAGGCGCTGAAGCACCTGAACATGTCGCCGGAGTCGACCAAGGTGATCGTGCAGGGCTTTGGCAACGTCGGTTCGAACTCCGCCCACCTGCTGTGGGAGAAGGGGTACAAGATTATCGGCATCGGCGAGTACGACGGCGCGCTGTTCAATGGCAACGGCATGGACATCAGCGAGCTGCTGGAGTGGAAGGCGCGGCACGGCTCGATCCACGGCTTCAAGGGCGCCGAAGCGGCGGACAAGGACGAGCTCCTGACGATGCAGTGCGATGTGCTGATTCCGGCGGCGACGGAGAACGTGATTACCAGCCGCAATGCGGACCGGGTTCGGGCGCGCATCCTCATCGAGGGCGCGAACGGACCGACGACGACGGTGGCGGACCAGATCCTCGAGGACAAGGGTGTGTTTGTGGTGCCGGACATCCTGGCCAACGCGGGTGGAGTCACGACCAGCTACTTTGAGTGGGTGCAGGACCGCATGGGCTACTTCTGGACCGAGCAGGAAGTCAACGAGCGGCTGGACCGAATAATGGTGGACAGCTTCAACGACGTGTTGCAATATGCGGTACAGCACGGCGTCAATAACCGCATTGCGGCCTATATGCTGGCGATTGATCGCGTAGCGTATACGACGAAGCAGAGAGGAATGTACGCCTAGATGGCCATTCCCTGCCGGGCACGCAGCCGCGACGCATCGTTGAGGTGAAGTTTGCGAGCCTGTCCCGATTGCGGCCAAAAGCGGTTCCAGCGTATCCATCGCGTGGGTTGGTGGGAGCGCTGGATTCTCACGCTCTACGGACTTTATCCGTGGGTCTGCCGGAACTGCGGGCGCAAGATGTACCGCTTCAAAGAACAACCGTCAGAGTCCGTGGAGACTGAGCAGAGCTGAAATTTGCGAGCCTGCCGGGTCACGACCGGATGTGGGAGAATGACAGTGTTTGGCGCGCAGCGAACGCCGCATCGATGCGCGTAACTGGCGTGCACACGTGAACCTGCCCAATTCCATCACGCTGAGCCGTATCGGCTCTGTTCCGGTGCTCATCTGGATCCTGAGCCCGAAGTTTCCGTTCCACACGCACGGCGAGCAGGAGATCATCGCGTCGGCGGTGTTCATCCTGGCCTCGATCACCGACGGCCTCGATGGCTATCTTGCGCGCAGACGCGGCCAGATTACGACCATGGGGATGCTGCTGGATCCGCTCGCGGACAAGCTGATGGTGACTGCGGCGTACATCGTGCTGGTCTCGTATAACCCGCGGATTGTTCCGCCGTGGATTGCGGTGCTGGTCATCGGGCGCGAGTTTCTGGTGAGCGGCCTGCGTTCCATTGCAGCCAGTGAAGGCTTCACCATTGAGGCAAGCGAGATTGGCAAGCTGAAGACCGTGATCCAGATCGTCAGCGTGGTCGCCGCGATCCTCAATCACCGGTGGGACTACTGGAACTTCGGCTGGTTCGTGGTCGGTGTTCACCTGATCGCGATGACGGCGATCTACTGGATGGCGATCGTGTCCATCATCTCCGCGGTCGATTACTTCGCTGCCTTCTGGAAGAAGATCGATCACGCCAGCGGACGACGGCGCAGACGGAGTTCGGTGCTGAGCCGCCGCAAGCGCGTTGCCGTTGATCACGGCGCGAACATCAAGCTGCAGTAAGTTTGCGGCAGCGAAAACCCCGGCGGGTGCCGGGGCTTTTTCATTCCGATGAAGGCTGCTTACGCGTGCGCGCGGTGAGAAGGATCGCGGTGGACGAAGTGATATGGCGGCCAGGGACCTGAGAGCTGCATGGCGCAGTCCTTCATCTGCAGGGTGGCCGAGCTGTACTTATTCTGGTAGCGCTCGACCGTCTTCTTGTCGACCAGGTGAGCGATGTCGAGAAGCATCTTGCCGGAGTCCATACGGCGGCAGGTGATCTCTTCGGCGAGGGGAAGGAACATGCGGTGCATCTGCACGGAGAGCGCACGGGCGCGCGACTGACGCTCGCGCTGACGGCTGGCTGATTCGCGCAGATGCGAGAGGTACTCCTGCCCGACATTGTGGTGCTGGAAGCCGTTGCGGGATTCCGGGCAGATGTCGTCGACGACGAGCTTCAGGTGCATCTCGGCTTTGCCGCGCAGACGCTCGACGTTCGCCATGAAGTGTCGCTGATTGGAGCGGACGGAGCGGCGCAGGGCGTCGTCATCTTCAAAGGTGGTTCCGAAGCGGAACGGAAGGACGGTGGAGCGGTCAAAGCAACCGGACACCACGCGAGCGTGATCGCGGGCTGCGGTTTGCGCATCCGGACCGATCAGGCGTGCGCCATCCTCGGCGAGGTGCTCGGAGACAACGACGGCGAGGTCAGCGGCCGGAAACAAAAAGATCTGGTTTCCAAAGAGACCCGAAATCCCTGACAGGGGCATCGGACGGCGATGACGAGCTAACTCAGAGAAAGCACTGCGTTCAGCGATGCAATAGGCGTACCATGACATACCTTGTGCTGCTCCTGTTTCGTCGCACCGAGCTAGACCAGCGGGCGCGGAAGTGACCCTGCAACATCAAAGAACGATCGAGGAACTAGCGCCTGGAGCCGGTCTCGCGTGCCCCGGAACGTGTGCACTGTTTCGATTGCGACTCGGATACTATGCCGGTCGCAATACGATTGGCAAGAGGCTTTTAAAACACCAAAGGTCAAACGATTGGCGAATAAATTGCGCTCCGGAAAGATTTCAATCCGGACAATCTTTCCGCGCTTACTCAGACCCGTCCACGGCATCGCCAGCAGCCGCCCGTACAACGCATGACTGATACACTTAAGCTTGCGCCTGCGGTGGGTCGGCGCCACGAGAACTCTTCAAAAAGACGGGAACAGCGAACGAAGTGGATAACAAAACCAAACGACAATTGAAGAAGCAGGACCAGTTCATCACCCTGACCGAACATGGCGTTGACTGGGCGAAGGAGAACCAGCGGCAGGCGATCACGATCGGCGCGATTGCTGTGGTGCTCCTCCTGCTGATCGTTGGTGGATATACGCTGTTCCAGCACCGGAGTGATGCCGCCGCCAACGCGTTTGGCGAAGCGATGCAGACCTACCAGGCGCCGCTGGCCTCCGAGGCGCCAAACCTGCCACCGGGCGTGAAGACCTTCCCGGATGCAAAGGCCCGTGCAGCAGCGGCAAATGCACAGTTTATGGCGGTGGCGGACAAGTACGGGATGACGGAGCCGGGCAAGATGGCGCTCTATATGGCCGGCGTGACCTACATGGACGAGGGAAACGACGCCGCAGCCGAGAATGCTCTGAAGAAGGTAGCCGGCAGCTGGAACGGCGACACTGCAGCGCTCGGCAAGTCGGCTCTGGCAGGGCTGTATCAGCAGATGGGCCGCAATGCGGACGCTGAGAAGCTGCTCGAGGAGCTCGGCAAGGGCAACGCGACGACCGTTCCGCCATACTTCGCGCAGATCCGGCTGGGCGACCTATACCAGTCCGAAGGCAAGACGGCCGACGCCAAGCGCGTGTGGGCGCAGGTGAAGGACAAGGACAAGGATCCAAAAGGCAATCCGGGACCCGCCGCAGAGGTCGCCTCCGAGAGGCTGAATCCGCGGCCCGCGGGACCGGCCTTCGGCATGGGGCAATAGCTCAGGGCACAATTACTCAGCAGTCAAAGAAAGAAAAGCCGCTCTCACGAGCGGCCCTTTCTTTTGGCGGCGTCTTTTGGCGATGGCGGGTTAGAGGAAGCCTTCTTCGTCTCCGAGGTGTGAGGCCGTGGCCTGCGGGCTGACGTGCGTGGTCAGCGGAACGGCCGAACCGGCCGGGCTACGAAGCCTCGCGATCGAGGCCCAGATGTCAGGTTTTGCGGGGTCGATCGCAGGCGGTGTCCAGCGCGGCAGCTCCAGGCGCAGATAGTGCGCCATCGCACACGCGTGCGGCTCATACAGCTTGCGCAGACCATCAAGACGCGTCCGCACACTTACATCGCCGCACAGGGCAACTCCTGCGTTGCGCAGCAGATCGCACAGCCGGCTGAACTCGTCATCGTTGAGCCGCGTGAAGTCGCCTTCCCGCAGCCGCAGCTCTGCCTTTTCGCGATGGAAGACGTGCCCGATATCCACGAGGACGTGGCGGCCGGTCGCAAAGGTTAGCTGGGCCTGGCGCTGTGCCGAGCACTCGACCGCGGTAATCAGCAGTGCGCAGGTATCTAGCACAGCTGTCAGCGCGGAGAGCCAGCTCTGGTTGTCGTGCTGCGAGCGGTAATAGCAGAGAATTGGGTAGGAGATGTGGGTCTCCAGCATCGACGCGCACCAGCGCTCCCACTCCGCGAGCAACTCCTTAAGTGCCTGATCGCCGCCGTCAAACCGGTGGCGCAGCAGAAGTTCGCCGGCGGTGGGTGGCGAACCTGCACGCGCATCCAGCAGGGCGACAGTCATCTCACGCGCCGAAAACGCGGTATAGAGCACCGGCACATAACCGATCACCAGCGCGATAAATCCAAGGCCGGTGCCTGCCTCAACGACAACCAGAAAGCGCGTGGCGTGGTTTGCCGGCACAACATCGCCCAGCCCGAGCGTGAAGAGCGTCGACCCGCTGACATAAAAACAACTGCGCAGCCGGTCGAAGGTCGTGGCAGGATGCCATGGATCCGTGAACGGCACATGCAGGCCGAAGTAGATGAGTGCAAACGCCGTTAGCAGGACGATGGCCCAGACGACAAACAGCAGCAGCAGCGAAAGCGGGCCATAGAAGCTGTAATACTGCTCGCGCCTGCGGTGGTCGCGAACCATGTGCACCAGATGGGTGTAGGGAATCCAGGTGGAAAGAAGAAAGATTCTCGTGAGGCGAAAGCGCACGACGGGGCGCCGCGGCAGGATGATCGTCTGGAAGGAATCCAGCAACACCGCTCCGAGCAGGATTAACCCGAGCACCAGCAGGACGATATGCATCGCTTGACCTTAGATTCTCGCGCGAACGGAAACGAAGCAGTCAATAAAAAGAACAAAAATTCCGCAGATTTCCGCTGGAACACCAGAGGTTTGTTCGTCTACTCTACAGTGAATTTCTCCACGACGCGCGCCGGCTCGGCCGGCGTATCCGTAATCTTCTGTGCTTCCCCGGGCGAGGGAGGGGGCGAGAGCTCCAGATGAGACAGAGAGTGCTGGTAGTCGATGATGATCAACTGGTAGCGGACACGCTGCGGCTGGTCTTTGCGGTGAACGGTTTTGAGTCGGAGGCATGTTACTCGGCGGCAGAAGCGCTGCGCAAAGCGAGGAGCTTTGATCCGGAGCTGCTGCTGTGCGATGTGACGATGCCGGGAGGGAGCGGCCTGCAACTGGCTGCGACCATCCATCGCGAGATGCCGAAGTGTCAGATGATTATGCTGACCGGGTATCTCACGCGTGCCGCCAGCCTTGAACTCGAAGCGTTGCGGCGGCAGCGGCCGCTGAAGCTGCTGAACAAGCCGTGTCGTCCCGAGCTGCTGCTCGAGGAGGCCAGCGAGCTGCTGAGCCGGGCGCACCTCTGCGCGGCGAGCTGACGTAGCGCTGCCAGTACACGCGCTCACGCAGGTAAACTCGAGCTTGCGATGAGTTCCCGCGAGCGCATGCCCAGCATCGCCGATCTGCGGCGAAGAGGCCGAACCAAGCCCGAGATGCCCGGCCTGTTCGATGAGCTGCCTGCGCCGGATGAGCAGGTCCCTGGGTTGCCGGACCGGCCGAAGCCAGCGGAGGCAGCCACCGGACTTTCGCAAGCGCCGAAGCTCCCCGAACCTCCTGCCGAACCGCGTGTCTGGACCGTCGGCGAACTTGTCCGCCAAATCCGCGGAGCGCTTGAGCGTAACTACAGTCACATCACCATTGAAGGCGAGATCTCCAACTGGCGCCCTGCCGCAACCGGCCACTGCTACTTCACGCTGAAGGATGGAGCGGCGCAGCTCTCTGTGGTGATGTTCCGGCGACAGGCTTCGCTCATCCGCTTTCAGCCAAAGGACGGCGACGCGGTTCGCTTGCGCGGGCAGCTCAGCGTGTACGAGAGCCGCGGGCAAATGCAGCTGATCGCAGAGTGGATGGAGCCGCGCGGCCTTGGCGCGCTGCTCGCTGCGGTGCGCGAGCTCAAAGAGCGCCTGCGGCGCGAGGGTCTCTTCGACCGCAAGCGCCCGCTGCCGCCCTTTCCGAAATGCATCGGTGTTGTCACCAGCGTGCAGGGCGCGGCACTGCGCGACATCGTCAAGGTCTGTCGTCGCCGCCATGCTGCGGTGAACCTTCTGATCTATCCCGCTGCCGTGCAGGGGCCGCGCTGTGCCATCGAGGTTGCGGCCGGCGTGCGTTGGTTCAGCCGGCATCCGGATCGCGCCGACGTCGTCATCGTGGCGCGTGGCGGTGGAAGCTGGGAGGACTTGCATGGCTTTGACGACGAACGCGTTGCACGCGCGATCGCCGCATGCACTGTGCCGGTCATCGTGGGCGTGGGGCATGCGACCGATTCGACCATCGCCGACGCCGCCGCCGACGTTTGCGCACCAACGCCCTCTGCCGCCGCCGAGATCGTCACCGCCGCACAGCATCGCATCGAAGAGCGCGTGCATCGTCTGCACACGGGTCTCGTCCGCGCCGGCCGCTACGAGATCCTGCGCGCACGGCAACAGCTCTCGCATCTTGGCGCGGAGATGGTGCTGCGCCGCGTGCAGGATGCGCTTAATCGCAGGGCGCAACACTGCGATGAAGTCGATTTACGCATGCACAACGCGCTCGCGCGCAGGCTTCGCGCCGCCGCCGACCGCAGTTTCAGGACCGAGACGCGTCTCCTTCGGCAGGATCCTGCCATTCGCCTGCGCGAGAACGCGCGCAAGCTCGAAGCCCTGCGCAGCCGTCTCGCACTAACAGCAAAGACGGCCATCACCATCCGCGCAACGCAGATCGACCGCGCCGGATCGAAGCTCCACGCGCTGAGCCCGGTGCGCGTACTCGAGCGCGGCTACGCTCTTGTCTATGGCCCTGACGGCAAGCTCCTGCGTGCGAGCGCCGAGATCGAACCGGGCGAGCAGATTACCGCACGCCTCCACCAGGGCAGCCTGACCGCGACCATAACCGGGAAGAAGTAGACCGCGCCGCCGCACAATCCGCTAGCATCAATAGGAGCAATCTTCAGTATCGGAGAGTTGGATGCGCAAGCTGTTTGGGACAGATGGAATTCGCGCGGTTGCAGGTGAGGCGCCGCTCGATGCGAAGACGATTCACGCGGTCGGTGTCGCGCTCGCACGCAAGCTCGCCGAGAATGGCAAGGCAGTGCGCGTAGTGCTCGGCATGGATACCCGAGAGAGCGGCCCCTGGATCGCATCGACGCTGATCGCCGGCCTGCGCGACGGCGGCGCGGGCACCGAATTCGCCGGCGTCATCACCACTCCAGCGATCGCGTTCCTCGCGAAGAAGCACGGCTTCAGCGCCGGCGTCGTCATCTCCGCCTCGCACAATCCGTGGCAGGACAACGGCATCAAGGTCTTCGGTGGCGACGGCTACAAGCTGCCCGATGAGGTCGAGCTTGAAATTGAAGGCGAGATCGAGCGCGTACTCGCAACAGGGCCCGCAACGCGCGAACGCAGCACGGATCTTCCGCCGGTCGACGAGAATTTCCGCCGCGAGTACGTGCAGTTTCTGCTCAGCGCGGTTCCCGGCATCTCGCTCGACAACCGATGCGTCGTGATCGACTGCGCCAACGGCGCCGCAAGCGTTATCGCACCGCAGCTCTTCGATTCGCTCAAGGGCACCGTCGAGGTCACCCACGCCTCACCGGACGGACGCAACATCAACGCGAACTGCGGCGCGCTGCATCCTGAGGTCGTCGCGCGCGAGGTGAAGGAGCGCGGTGCTTCGATCGGTTTCACCTTCGATGGCGATGCTGACCGCGCGCTCTTCGCCGACGAGTACGGCAACGTCGTCAATGGTGACGCGGTGATGCTGGCCTGCGCGCGTGATCTGCAGGCGCGCGGCGAGCTCGCCAACGATGTCGTGGTTGCAACCACCATGTCGAACATGGGCTTCGAGGCCGCGCTGAAGCGTTCCGGCATTTCGATGCTGCGTGCGCCGGTTGGCGACAAATATGTGCTCGAAGAGATGAAGAAGAGCGGCGCGTCGCTGGGTGGCGAGCAGTCGGGCCACATCCTCTTCCCTGCCCGCGCGACCACCGGCGATGGACTGCTCACGGCGCTCGTCGTTCTCGATGTCGTGCACCGTTCGGGCAAGACGCTCAGCGAACTGATTGCGGACCTCAAGAACTATCCGCAGGTGATCGTGAACGTGAAGGTGCGCGAGAAGCGCCCGCTGGACTCCATTCCGTCAGTCGTCTCCGCGATTCGCTCCGCCGAAGACGAGCTCCGGGATTCCGGCCGTGTCGTCATTCGTTACTCCGGCACCGAAGCGCTCGCACGCGTCATGATTGAAGCCGAAAGCGAGGCTGCGATGCGCCGTCACGCCGATGCCATCGCCGATGCCATTCGCGCGGAGCTCGGCGTCTAGAACCTCGTTGGCGAACTCATCAGATGGAAGAAGAGCAGAAACCATCCGAGATAAACGCAGGAGAAGATCACAACCGCAAACTTCAGCTTCGTGATCATGCGCAGCGGACGCGTGAGCGCGCGCACTGCGCTGAAGAACCCGAAAATCAGCGTTATAAACACGATGATTGCAAGCGCGACTTCGCCGCGCAGCCACGGATCGAGATGACCGATCTGATAGAAGCTCGAGACCTCCGACACGTGAGAGACGATCACTGCGATATCGACCAGCAGCGCGATCACGGCGAACGCAGCTAGTTGGATCGCGAAGGTCGCCCATGCAGTCCCCGGCTGTGGTGCGAGCTTCGCGCGCTTGCGCTGAAAGATTCTTCGGAAGGAACGCACAAGCGCGGCGATCACGAGCAGCAGCATTGTCCCAACCGCGATTATCAGCGGTATGTTGAGCCATTCACCCGCGGCCAGCAGCGGCGCGCGATCCGAATGGCTCGGCGTGGCATAGCCAGTCACGCGGCCATGCACATTGCGCTCGAAGTGAATGGTGCTCTGGTCGTTCTCGTCATAGAACGAGTCGTTGCCGAGGGGATGAAAGTCGACGGGGTGCCCGTAGAAGTCCTTCGCCGTTGAGATGGTGAGATTGCCATCCTTCGTCGCGGCGATCTCCTTGGGCTGCAGACCGACAAGCCGGAAGATCGTTGATTCTTCGCGGCGCGAGCTGAGGAACCAGCCGGTGTAAGGATGCAGTTGTTTGGCTGTCAGCTTTACGTACGCCGGATGGGCGTTCGGTGGCCCGGGAAGATAGCGGTCGACAAACGCGTCGAACAGCTCCTGGCGCGCCTTCTGCGCTGCGCCTTGCGAGTTGTAACTGATGAAGAACGAGAGCCCATGCGTCGGCTCAATCCAGAACTGCGAGTGGCACGCGAGCAGGTCGCCGCCATGGCCGATGAAGCGTATGCCGTTGCGGTCGTCGTCGTAGAAGCCAAGGTCCCACGGACTGACGCCGGGCCCCGGCGTGAACTGGGGCGTCAGCAGCAGCGCTACAGACGCAGGCTGCAGAATCTGCACGCCGTTGTAGGTGCCATGACCGAGCAGCATCTGGCCAAAGATGGCCATGTCCGCAGCTGTCGACGAGAGGCCGCCGGCTGGCACTTCGGTGACACCCTCGAAGCCGGTGTCGTCCACCGAGGTGTGCAGATATCCCTTCGTTGCAACGAAGCCCTTCGGCAGCGGCTGCTGAAAGGTGGAGTGCGTCATGCCCAGCGGGGTGAAGATATGGTGCTGCACGTAATCCACGAAGGGCTCGCCGGAGACACGTTGCACGATGTAGCCGATCAGCGTGATGCCGTAGTTGGAGTACGCGAGGTCTTTGCCCGGCGCCGCGAAGCGATGCGGCTGATTGCGGATGAAGAACGTGCGGATGTCCACCGGCAGCTTGCCGGATTTGTCGGAGCCGAAGTCGTGCAGCTCTTCCTCGAATCCTGCTGTGTGGGTTGCAAGATTGCGGAGCGTGATGGCCGCGTCGCCGATGCCGCGCGGCGCGGGATTGATCTTGAAGTCGAGATACTGCTGAACATTGGCATCGAGATTCAACTTGCCCTGCTCGACGAGCTGCATCATCGAGACATAGGTGAAGAGCTTGGAGATGGATCCCGGACGGAACGTGGTCGCAACGGGATCGACCGCCGTCTTCTTCTTGAAATCTGCGTAGCCGTAGCCCTTGAGAATCAGCGGCTGGCCGTTCTGGTAGATCGAGATCGTTGCTCCGGCGACGTCATCACGCTGAAGCTGCAGGGGAAGAAAGCCATCGAGGAACGCGGTGACATCCTGCGCCGTGAGTTGCGGTGGAGTTTTCGGATTCGGCGGCGGCAGCGGGACCGGCTGCGTTGAACTGGTCGGCTTTGGGCCGGGTACCGGAAGTTGCGGTGCTTGAGCGTGAGTCAGTGGAACGAGGACGGCAAGGCACAGCCAAAGTACAGAACGCGATAGACGCATGCAGGCTCCGCGGAGATTTTGATAGCCGTCAGGGTATCATCCGCGGAGCCGTCGTTCGGCTTCAGACTCGCCGAGGTTGATGCACGCTACTTGTGACTTCCTCCGCTCGTCGACGACGAGTTTCCACTCGGCGCAGACGGAGCACTGGATGGCCGAGCCATGGAACCACCTGGAGCGCCGGCAGGCTCGGGACGTTGCCATGAGCCACGAGGCGATGCTTCTCCCGGGCGCATGCCGTTATTCATGTTGCCGCGCATCTCCTCGCTCATACCGCGCATTTGATCATTCATCCCATTTCGTGTCTCGGCGGCGGGACGGCTGAACGTGGCCACACCGCGTGAGCCAGGCGCCATGGACGAGAGCTCGCGGCCGTTCGCTCCGCGCATCCCATTCACGTTCGTCATTCCCGTTCGCGGACCGATGAAGGACCGTTCGATTTCGGTGTGAGTCTCGCCGTGGTGCGCTACATCCGATGAGATAGATCTCAGGTTCCCAAACGCATCACGCGGCACGCCGAGACCTGCCGAGTTTGTGCGGAAGGTGAACGTGCCCGGCGCAGAGATGCTCGAGACTGCAAGGGGACGTCTATTCACCGGAATGATTGCAGGTGAGCCCGCACGCGGCGGAAGCGGTCTGGTCAGGAGAGAACTCGAGCCACCAGCCGCGGCCGGAGTCGAGACCAGCGCCGTGTTCTGCAGCCCCATAAATTGGCCTCCAGGCTGCCATCCCCAGCCGGCGGCTCCGCAGGACATCCATGTACCGGAGTGGAATGGCATCCAGCCCCACGGATAGGGCGACACCCACGAGTAGCCAACGTTGGGGTAGTAGGCCCACATGCCGTTGTCGTAGGGCGTCCACGCGGCGGAGACGAAGTATGGGCGCCAGAGGTTGCCGCATCCTGGCATGTTGACGAACCCGCCGTAATAGTTGAGGTCGCTTGTGCCGTAGAGAAGTCCTGTGCCGCCTGACGAGCGCAGCGACGAGTACTGCTTCTGATACTCGACGCCGTTCTTATCCCACTGATCGAAGGCGGTCTCTTCGAGCTTCACAGGTTCCGGTGGTTTGTAAGCGATGATGTCGAAGTCGAGCGACTTGCCACGC
Organism: Acidobacteriaceae bacterium; assembly: GCA_035651235.1. Classification (GTDB taxonomy): domain Bacteria; phylum Acidobacteriota; class Terriglobia; order Terriglobales; family Acidobacteriaceae; genus Granulicella. The sequence continues at coordinate 95,212 of DASRGC010000019.1, read as the reverse complement.
TTGAGCTCTGTCGTCGAGGAACCATCGACGAAGTTCACTGTGCCATCGAAGACCGAAAGGTTCGACTGCGCGGAATCGACAGTGAGCCGGATGTGACTCGATGGGTGGAGTTCTACAGAAGTCTCGCCGGCCGTGATCGTGAAGCTGTTGTTGGCCTTGCTGTTGCCGAGGCTCGCGTACACCATGCCGCGCACGACTCTCATGGTGGAGATCGTCGCACCTTCCATGTTGCGCTTCAGCAGCGTGAACTCGACTTCAGTGTCGGGTGTGAGGCGAAGTGAGCTGTTGTCTTCAAACTCGACCTCGGCGAGGCCGACGTCGGTGTGCAGCACTGCGCCGCCGGTGATGGGGATGTTGACGAAGGCATCCTCAAAGCCGCGGCCGATGTGGCGGTCGATGGAGACCTTGCCGCGCACCTGGCTGAGGCGGACGATGCGGATGTCGGAGAGCCCGACGGTATTGGTGGAAGCTGCGGCGACACTGGCCGGTTTAGCCGCGGAGGGTAAGGGAGTGACAGCGTCCTGCGCGTTGAGAGGAAGACAAAGCGCAAGAGAAACGAGGGCGAGTGCTCCGGAACTCGACTTCATATGAGCTCCTCCGGTTCGCTTTCAATGAGGCCATCATTATGGCAGATACAGAGCACAACTGGTTGGGAGGGATTTTGGATTTTCTGGGCACCCCTCCCTCCCCCTCTTTTTGCGCAAAATCTTCAGATCATTGGACTTAGGGTTGGACCTAAAGTGCGCCAATGGCTGCAAAATATTGAAAACATTGGAGATACTCTGCAAAATCTTGAAATTACGAGACTTAGGCCAAAACATGATCGCCCGATGAGGGGTCGGCTAAGATACTGCCCTTACTTCCGGCAAGGATTTGTCAAGTAGGGCTCAATGTCCGGGAGGTGGGGGCTGGCGATCAGGGCTTTGTATTCGGCGGGGGATTTTGAGGTGAACGTGTTCACGCTGCAGGTGGTGGAGACCGGACGGAAGCTGATGTTGCCGTTGTCGATGGATTGATAAAGCTTTCCGTTGACGGTGGTTGAGCCGGAGCCGTGGAGCGTGTTGTCGGAGGCCAGGGTGAGGATGAACGGGCCGCCGGGATTGTTGACGCTGACGCGGAACTCGCCGGGTGCGTTTTGGACGGTGTAAGGCGCTTTGATGTGGGCCGGGCCGCAGTCGAGTGTAACGGCGTCGCCCTCGAAGTCCAGGATGAGACCTGTGGGGCTAAGGAATTTTCCGTTCATGCGGAGGCCGGGGTCGGCGAGCGTAACCACGCTGCTGAAGAATCCCATGAGACCGCCTCCCAAGCTGCCATCGTCAGCGGCGGCGCCGGTTTTCTGGTGCGTGGGAGTGGGCGCGGCCATGGTTGCGAAGTTGCAGCGCGCGCTTGCGGGCGCATAGATGGGGGTTGAGGTGGTGGTCCTGCAGCTTCCGTAGGCGCCGGCGCAGCCCGAGGCCTCGGAGCCGTCCTGATGCACGAGCGTCGTGGTCTTGTTGCTGTAGCCGACGATGATCCTGCCTGCGACAGTAACCATACCCGGGCCGACGAGCGAGCCGTCGGGGCGAAGGGCGAGGGTGATGTTGGGAGCGCTGAAGACGGTGATCTGGATACCGGACGGTGTGCGCTGGAGCTTGTAGGCATGACCGTCCGGCACGAGCTTGCCACAGCCGATTTGCGCAGCGTTGAGAGTGAAGTAGAACGATGCACCGTTGCCGCCGCCGTAGCCGCCGCTGAGGTAGACGCCGACGGTCTGCATGGCATCGACCTCATCTTTGAGCTGATCGCCGCCAACCAGGGCGAGCATGCCCTGCCCGAGGCCCTTGGTGGCACATCCGCCTGTGGTCCCGCCGAGCTCGGCACAGCGGCGTGCGGCGACCACGGTGGGGTCGTTCGAGCTGCCTCCGTTGGAGGCGGCCGCGTTCTTCGCGTCTTCATTCGCTTTGTTGATCGCGTCGACGTGTGCCTTCTGGCGGGCGCTCAGGTCGTTGAGAGTGCTGGTGTAAGCGGCGGCGCTTTGCGGGCCGATGAGCTTGCGTGCCCATTCGTCGCCGTGGTTGAGCATGTAGTTGAATTGCGCGTTATCAAAAGCGCCGTTCTCGGCCTGGGTGTGGGTTTTGTTGTAGTCCTGCTGTATTTGATAGGCGGCGGAATCGTAGCTGAACTTAACGCGCGACTCGTCGGGCGTGTAGGGCGCACTCGGTTTTTTGATGCGGTTGATGTATTGCGAGAGATAGGTGAAGACGGCGACCTGGCGCTCGAGGGTGTCGGTAGGGTCGGTGCCCTGGATGGCAGCCTTGACGCGATCGACGGAGGGCATGTCGGCGAGGTACGCGGGGTTGGTCGTCTGTGCGATGGCGGCGAGCGAGCAGGTGGCGAGGACGAGGAGAAGCGCGCAACGGAACGGGCGGCGGAACCAGAGCGTGGGCATGGTTCACCTGAGGAAGATGATTTTTCGTGCGGGTCCCGGTGCCGAAAACGGTAGACCTTTGGCGGAGGGACGTCAAATCTCCAATTGCCTATGACGCGCGCCGACTATGGCTACATCCCACTGGAGAGGATTGGAGAGCCGCTGCTCCATTCGGTCGCGAGCTGAGAGAAGAGATATGCGGCGCGATAGGGGATGGGCCTGGTCATGAAGTCGGGCTGGCGAGCGGAGAGCTCCCACCATGCGAGTGGAGCTTTCCGGATGTCGAAGCCGGCGTCATGCAGCAGTACGAGAGAGACACGTCCGCTCTGCTCCCGGAGATGTTTCTTAATGGTGTGAGCGGCCGTTGCATTTCCTGCGATTGGCAGAAGACTGAGGCCAGGGACGAAGAGGCCGGCCACATCGCCGGCGACGCTGGAGGCGAGCATCGCCTTACATTCGGCACTGTAGCGGAAGGTTTGTTTCTCGAGTGCGGTTGCGATGTTGTCGGCGAGCACCGTTGCGAGCTCATCGTCATCGAGCTTGTCGGCGATGTATGCGGGCACGAGGATGACCCCGGATGGCATGGTCATGCAGTCCGACCACTTTGCATCCACGAGTTGAAACTGAAAATCGATCTTGTTGGGATCGCCGACGGGCAGATCCTTCTGCCACTTCGGAATCAGCCGCTGACCGATGTTGTTGAGGCGTGTCTGCAGATCGGGGTCGTGAACGGCGGGGATGCGCTTGTAGTCAACGCCTCTGAAGAACTTGCTGGCTCCGCTCTGACGATCTTCTTCGGTGACGGCAGAGGCATCGAAGTCGGTTTTGTTGCGGAGATTCTGCTCTTTGGCGGTGACGATCCCTGCAAAGAATGAAATCTGTTTGAGGGTAAGGATGCGTCCATGACGCAGCCCCTCGTACTCGATCCACTGGTTCACCTCGGGTTTGGCGGATGCGGTAAGAGGTGGGTTCCATGCCTGCTTCGTCGCGGGTGTGAGCTCCATCGCGTAGCCGTCAGCGCGGATGAGTGTAGGGGAAAGGATGCCGTCGATGAGGGCGAAGCCGGTGATGTGAGTCTCGGCGGGATCCTTTGCGGCTTCGATGCGGTCGGCGGCGATGGTATGCGATCTTTTGTCGCGCTTGCCGTAGATGAGGAGGTGCTGGCCATAGACGTATGGCGTGCAGACGAGACCCGGTTCAGTGGGAACGGGGTTGCAGGTGATGTGGGTGCCGTCGACGTCGAAATTTTCGGCTGTGCCTGCGCGAGTGACGTAGCCGTCGAGCGTGGGCGCGCCCTGCGCGCAGAGTATGTGGGCCGCAGGAAGGAAGACAAGAGCAGCCAAACCCAACAGCAGTGGTCGTGACATATCGGCGGAAGTGTAGCCGAGATCGGGGTGATTGCCTATGGCATTGTTGGCGGCTCATGAGGCAACCGGGTCGTGGTGATCCGGGCAAGAAGCAGGGGCAAGCACTCGCGCGCTACCACGCGCGATAACCCACCCTTTCACGATGAAGCCGTGAAAGGGTAGGCCACTCGGGTTGTTGGTGATCCGGGCAGCACTCGCGCGTCTTAACGCGCGATGCCCACCTTAGTGCGCGATAAGACTGCGCACGAAGATGGGGCACCCGGTTCGTGGCGCAGCCGATTTCAGAACTTAGAGGTTGCGGCTAGTCGGCGATGCCGGCGTCGGGTGGGTCGATGCCGAGGGCAGTGGCGAGATCGGTGAGGTGATCCTGCTCGTCGACGAGGATCTCGCGGATGGTTTCGCCGATGGCAAACTCATTCAGCGTGTCGCATTGACGGAGACGGCGGCGGTACTGGGCGATGGTGACACGCTCGTTTTCGAGATCGAACTTGAGCATGTCCTCGGCCTTCTCGGAGGTCTTGACGGGCTTGGGCGTGACGGAGGGCATGCCGCCGAGATAGTCGATCGCGTTGGAGATCTTGAGTGCGTGATCGAGCTCCTGCTTGGCGTGGATTTCGAGCTGGTCGGCGATGCTCATGTAAGCGGCGCCTTTGAGCACCTGCGAGTAGTTCACGTAGGCGATGATGGCCTGGTACTCGCGCGAGAGGTCCTCGTTCAGGGCGTCGATGAGCTGCTTGCGGGTGAAGGCGGAGTCGTTGGTCTTGGGCACGGCTTGCTCCTTGATGTTTTAACTGCTGTCAGGTTAGATGATGCACGTTTCGAAGCGGTTGGGGCGCGAGCGGAGATTGCTATTTGATGTCGCGCCAGTTTTGGCCGAGGCCGATTTCGGCGACGATGGGGACGGAGAATTCGGCGACGGATTCCATTTGCGTGCGGACGAGCGAGGTCATCTCGTCGGCCTCTTCCGGGGCGACGTCGAAGAGGAGCTCGTCGTGGACCTGGAGGGTCATGCGGGAGCGGAGATTGCGGCGGCTGATCTCGGCGTCGATGCGGATCATGGCGAGTTTGATGAGGTCGGCGGCGGTGCCTTGCAGCGGTGTGTTGACGGCGGTGCGTTCGGCAAAGCCGCGCTGGTTGGGATTGCGGGAGTGGATGTCCGGGATGGGGCGGACGCGGCCGAACGCGGTGCGCACGGATTGCGTGCGGCGAGTTTGGTCAAGGGTGGCTTCGATGAAGGTGGCGACGCCTTTGTAGCGGTCGAAGTATTTGTCGATGTAGTCGCGGGCGGTGCGCTGGTCGATGGAGAGTTGCGCGGCGAGGCCGAAGGGCGAGATGCCGTAGACAATGCCGAAGTTGACGGCCTTGGCGCGGGCGCGGGTCTCTTTGCTCATGGTGGCGGGGTCGACTTCGAAGACCTCGGCGGCGGTGAGGGTGTGGATGTCTTTGCCAGTGCGGTAGGCGTCGAGGAGGAGCGGGTCCTGCGAGAAGTGCGCCATGAGGCGGAGCTCGATCTGCGAGTAGTCGGCGGACATGAGGAGGTTGCCGGGCGCGGCGATGAAGGCGGCGCGAATCTCGCGGCCGACGGCGGTGCGGATGGGGATGTTCTGCAGGTTGGGGTTGGTGGACGAGAGGCGGCCGGTGGCGGTGCCGACCTGGTTGAAGGTGGTGTGGATGCGCTGATTGGTGTCGGCGAGCGAGGGCAGCGCGTCGAGGTAGGTGCCTTTGAGCTTGGAGAGCTGGCGGTGCTCGAGGACGTCGCGGACGATGGGATAGTCGGGCGCGAGGTCTTCGAGGACGTCCTGCGCGGTGGAGACGACTTTGCCCTTGCCGTACTTGAGCGGCTTGGGGAGATTCATTTTGTTGAAGAGGACGTCGCCGAGTTGTTTGGGCGAGGCGACGTTGAAGCGGTGGCCGGAGGTTGCGTAGATGCGCTCGGCGAGGTCGTCGATCTGGACGCCGAGGCGCGTGGATTGCTCGCGGAGGAGATCGAGGTTCACGCGGACGCCGACCTGCTCCATGCGGAGGAGCACGGGCACGAGCGGGAGATCGATATGTGTGTAGACGTCGGTGAGTGTGGATTGTTCGTTGAGTTGTGAGGTGTTTGTGGTGGTTTTGTTTTTCGATTTCTTCGCGGATTTTTTTGCGGGGGCTTTCTTATCGTCGGCTTCGCTTTGTTTTTTATCGGCGAAGAGCATTTCGGGTGTAACGGCGCCGCCGAGTTCGGGCTGGTCTTGGGGGATGTGGTGGGTAACGGGAGCGGACTCTGCGAGCTGCTCGTTGAGGACGGTAACGAGTCGTGCGATGGCGGAGGCGGCTTCTGGGAGGCGCTTCGGATCGTTGGGGTTGTCTTTGGTGGGCTGGTGTGCGAGAGCGCGGCTGGTGGTGCGCGCGGCGATGTCGACGAGTGTGTGGGAGCCGTGCGTGGGGTTGAGGAGATAGCTCTGCAGCATGACGTCGGTGATGGGGCCGGCGAGTGTGACGTTGTGGGGCTCGAGCGCCCGCAACACGGCTTTGAGGTCGTGGACCTGCTTGGGGAGGGTTGGGTCGGCGAGGGCTTCGCGCAGGCCGGGTGTGTCGAGGGAGACTTCGATAGCGTGGGTGGGGGAGACGGCGAGGCCGAGGCGGCAGGCAGGATCGGAAGGCGAGGGATCAAGGACCAGGGAAAACGGCTCAGAGAGGTTGGCAGAAGAAGCGCCGGGTGCAGCGAAGAGAGACATCGTCTGCGCGGGCTCCGGCTCGGGTTCGGTGTCGATGTCGGGATTAGCGTTGGGATCGAGCGGATCGGCGGCGGACTCTTCGCTGAGTGCCTGCGTGGTTTCCGCGAGGGCGATGGCGAGGTGGTTCTGCTCGCGGGCTTCGGCGAGCAGCTGCTCGAGCTCGTTGGCGTCGGCCTTGAGCGTGTAGGTGGTCGGTGCGGCGGTGATGTCGGGCGCGAGTTCTTTGAGGAGTGTAGTGAACTCGAGCTCGGTGAAGAGGGCGCGGGCGGCGGTGGTGTCGACGGGCTGCGTGCGCATGGCGTCGAGGTTGGCCTGGATGGGCACGGCGGTGTGGATGGTGACGAGCTCTTTGGAGAGCAGGATGTTGTCGCGGTTGTTGGCGAGGGACTCGCGGTAGGTTTTGCGCTTGATGGCGTCGGGCGTGTTGACGGCGGCATCCATGGCGGCCTCGACGGTGCCGAACTGCTGGATGAGCTCGACGGAGCCTTTGTCGCCGATGCCGGGCGCGCCGGGGATGTTGTCGATGGAGTCGCCGCGAAGGGCCATGACATCGATGACTTTTTGCGGAGGGATGCCAAGGGTCTGCTCGACGCCGGCGGGGTCGAGGACGAGGTTGTCTTTGGTGGGGTTGAGGATGGAGACGTGCTCGTTGACGAGCTGCATCATGTCTTTGTCGGAGGACACGACGAAGACGTGATGGCCGAGCGCGGAGAGCTGGCAGGAAAGTGTCCCGATGACGTCGTCGGCCTCGAAGCCCTCGTAGTAGAGGATGGGGATGCGGAAGGCTTCGAGTGCGCGGCGGATGTAGGGCTGCTGCTGGATGAGGTCGGGCGGGGTTTCGACGCGGTTGGCCTTGTAGCCGCCGTATTCGGTGGCTTCGAACTGCTGGGTTTTGATGTTGAACTTTTTGACGTCCTTGAGCTGCTGGGCGAGGGCGTCGCGATGGACGGGAGCGCCGACGTCGTAGACGGCTGCGAGGTACTCGGGGTTGAAGTCCTTGCGCAGCTTGTTGAGCATGTTGACGAAGACGTAGGTGGCCGCGGTGGGAATGCCGGTGCGCGTGGACATGGGGCGCGAGCGCTGCATGGCGTGATAGGCGCGGAAGATGAACGCCATGGTGTCGAGCAGATAAATCGGCGGCTTGGCGGCGGATGGATTTGCGGTGGCGGATGATGTCTGCGGCACGCGAGGCATATGCATTGATGGTACGCGGATAGCATGCAGGTCGCATGAGATGCAGCAACGCAAGGATTGCGCTAGAGTGCAGGTATGTCGGGCTGGCGAATGGGCTGCGCGGTGGTAATGTTGGGCGCACTGGCGAGTGGCGGGGCTGCGCGAGCACAGAATGAGAATGCGCCGGGATGCACACTGGTAAAGCAGGTGTACACGTGCGACTGGCAGGCATTTGTGCATCGGCTTGAAAAGGCGAAGACGGTCTCGATTGAGACGCACCAGATTGACCGATTCACGGCGAGGCAGCTGCGGGAGTTAATTGGCGAGCTCGGCAAGAGCGTGGCGCCGGAGGGCTCACAAGGCGACCTGACAATGCTGCTGATTCCGATGCAATCGACGGGAATACACATTGGGCAGACGGGTGAGCCGCTGGCCACGCTGCGGATTTATGCGCCGCTGCCGGGAACTCCGCGCGGGACGCTGCTGTGGGCGGAGACGTACACGGGACAGCCGGACAGGCCGTGGCCGATGACGGTGCATGCGCTGATTGAGCAGTTCAAGGATCGCGTGCAGAGGCGCTAAGTGATCAGCATGCAGTCGCCGTAGCTGAAGAAGCGATAGCGTGCGGAGACGGCGTGCGCGTAGGCGCGGAGCACGGCCTCTCTTCCGGCAAAGGCACTGACGAGCATGAGCAGCGTTGACTCCGGCAGGTGGAAGTTGGTGAGGAGGCCGCGAACGAGTTTGAAGTCGGCGTCGCCGTCCGGCGAGGGCGAGAGAAAGAGGCTCGTGCTGCTCGATTGCGGCTGGAGCGCGAGTGGATTTGCGGGTGAGAGTGGGCCGTGCGTGGACTCGAAGGTGCGTGCGAGGTGTTCGAGCGTGCGCGTGGTGGTGGTGCCGACGGCGATGATGCGGCGGTTGGCGCGGTGAGCATCGTTGAGTGCCTGCGCGGTGGCGGCAGAGAGTGTGTAGCACTCAGGGTGAAGGCGAATGTCGCGCGTGTCTGCGACGCGCACTGGCTGAAACGTGCCGAGGCCGACGTGCAGGGTGATGTAGGCTACCTCGACACCGCGAGCGGTGAGCGCTGATAGGATCTCTGGCGTGAAGTGCAGGCCGGCGGTGGGCGCGGCGGCCGAGCCCGACTGCTGCGAGTAGACTGTTTGATAGCGTTCGCGATCTTCGGGTGAGTCGGGCTGATGCTTGTCGCGATGGATGTAGGGTGGCAGCGGCATGTGGCCGATGCGCTCGATGGTGGCGATGAAGTCGGGAGTGGGAGCGAAGCGGAGCGTGCGCTCGCCGAAGTCGCCGGCGGAGAGAACGGTGGCGGAGAGGCAGGGATCACCACTCCCGCCAGCAAGCTGGCCGGGGGCCCCGGGATCAAGCATCAGGGGACAGGGATCAGAAGACGGTGTGTCGTGGAAGAGGAGCGTTTCGCCGGGCTGAACTTTTTTTGCGGGGCGGACGAGGGCACGCCAGTCGTTGTCGCCTTCGCGCGAGGGAAGGTGCTCGGTGAGGAGGACTTCGATGAGGCCGGTCGGCTCAGGCGAGTTGTGTTGGGTGTGCAGGCCGGCGCGTGTGGCGTAGAGGCGTGCGGGAAGGACGCGCGAGTCGTTGAGGACGAGGAGATCGCCGGGGGAAAGGAGTTGCGGAAGTTCGGCGAAGTGATGGTCAGCGAAGTCGCCGGTGGTGCGCGAGAGCGTGAGCATGCGGCTGGCGCCGCGGGTGTCGGGCGGATGCTGCGCGATGAGATCTTCGGGGAGATCGTAGTGGAAGTCGGAGACGAGCACGAAGACTACTCTATCGTTTGGCGATGATGGTTTTTCTTGTAGGCATCGTGGCACGAGTGGTAGAGTCGCGTGCTAACGGGCTGCCTGTGTAGATGTCAGGAATGTGCCATGGCTCTTCATCCCACCATAACCTTCCCGAAAAGAGCTGCAGTGTTCTGCGCCGTCCTGGCCGCGACCACGTTATCGATTGCGTCCGGATGTGGCGGCGGAGGCGGATCGTCTTCGACAACGCCAGTGCAGACAACGCCAACGGTGACGACGAATCCAGCCGTGACCGCGAAGATCCTCTATTCGGTTGACTCGGTTGATTACACGGTCGATGAGTACACGGCGAACCAGAGCGGTGCGGTCACCCCGACGGCCACGATTTCGACGGGGAGTCAGAACCTGCCGACGGCGATCGCGGGCGATGCGTCAGGAAATCTGTATGTGAGCGTGAACAGCAACGGAACAAACAGTGTTGGCGAGATTCTGGTTTTCACGGGCGCCGCAACGACGCCCACAAGAACGATCACCTTGGCCGCTCCTGCCACCGGGTACATGTACCAGGTTTCCTCAATGACGACGGATTCAATGAATAACCTGTATGTCGCCGCCTCGGGTGCTCCGCTCCTGACCGGCCTCACGGGCAGCTTTGTTGCCATCTTTGTGTATGCCCCCGGTGCGACGGGGACTGCCTCGCCACTTCGGACCATATCCGGGGCCGCGACGACGTTGAAGGGCGGCCCCGGCAGCAGCGGAATGGCCCAGATGTCCATGGACAGCAAGGACAACCTGTATGTCGCGAACAGCGGTGGCAGTCCCGGTACGGCGGTGCTGATGTTTCCGGCGGGGGCGAGTGGGAATGTAGCGCCGACAGTGATCACGGGACCGACCTATGCGCCCACCGGCGTGGCGCTGGACGCGCAAGACAATATCTATATCTCGCAGTCGCAATCCGGTCCTTTCGGAGTGATTCCCTCTGCGGTGTATGTGTTTGCGAAGGGCTCGGGGCCTAGTGCGATGCCAACGCGGACGATTATGGGCACCGCGACTGGGCAAAATCTTTATCTGAACAACATACACGTTGATTCGGGTGGGAACATCTTTGTTGCGCAGGTGGCCGACGGGCATCAGGCCTTCCTGGTGTATAGCGCGACGGCGAATGGAAATGTCGCGCCGAGCTCGACGCTTTCGCCGGCTCGTGGATCGACGCTCGATGGTCAATTCTATTTGAAGTAGCGCGGGTTAATTGCTCATGCGGACGGCTTCGTCGAGCGCGTGCTGCATGGCTGCGAGATCCGGCGGGACGTGCGCGGGCCATATGAACGTAACGGTGGAGAACGGCTTGGGAATGATGAAGCGGTCCCAGGAGTTGAGCTCCCAGCGGTGATTGGGAAGGGCGTGGTAGGCGCCTATCCATGTGCCTTCGGACAGCTGCGCGAGCTGCACGGGGCCGGGTTTCGCGACCATGTTGGGGCCGCGCGGACCGTCGGCGGTAAAGGCGCAGATGTGCCCGGCGGCGTAGGCCTGCGCCATGGCGCGAAGGCCAGAGGCGCCGCCGCGTGAGGACGAGCCGCGGATGGGGTGAAAGCCGAGCAGGGCGACGGTGCGGGCGATGAGCTCGCCGTCAAAGGACGGAGAGATGAGGATGGCGATCTGCTTATCGCGAAAGCGGTGCGCGCTGATGAGCAGCGTGCGATGCCAGAAGGCGAAGATCGTGGGACCGGGGATGTCGATGCCGACCGGCGTGTTGGGTGCGGTGATGTCTCGATAGCGAAGCGTGGCGCCGAGTGCGCGGATGAGCAGCGCGGCGATTGGAGGAATGATGGCGAGCAGGAATCGCTGCTTGCGCGTGAAGGCGTGCACGAGGGTAGTGTAGCGGGGCGGCGAGGTAGGTTTGGGCTTCAGCCCGAACTCAGCGAGTGAAGGTGTTGAGCGAGGCGAAGGGTGAGAGCCATGAGTGGCAGCGTGGGGAGTTGGGGCGAGCCGTCGGGGAAGACGGCGGCGGAGGCGATGAAAAGATTTCGCAGGCCGTGAATGCGGAGGTCGGGGTCGACCACGCTGGCGTGCGGATCGATGCCCATCGAGGCGCCGCCCATCGCGTGGCGTGCATCGTCGAGAGCAGGAATGGGGGCGTTGCGCTCGCGTGTGAGGAGCGCTGGGTTCCAGGCCAGGCCATCGAGGTTGAGGTGCGTGCGGAGGTGTTGCGTGAAGGCGCGGAGCGTGGCGAGCTCCGTGGCATCGATGCGCCAGTCGAGGATAGGTTTGAGGTCAGGCGAGATGGTGATGCGCGAGGCGGAGGGCGTGCGCTGCGCGGCGTTGAGGCGGAGCTCGACTGAAGCCTGCGGCGAGACGTAGCGGCGGTGGTGTGTGCGTGCGGAGAGCGTGAGACGGGTGGCGTCGGCGAGGGCGCGTGGGAGTTGTGGGAGAGTGGAGCGGAGGGTTGGCGCGAGGGTGCTCTGCTGGCGAGCGCGGAGGAGACTGCGGAGTGCGCCGATCCCGGAGGCGTCGGGCTCGTCGATGGTGAGGTGCGCGAGGATGGGAGTGAGGTTGAGCTGGCGCTGAAGTTCGGGACTGGCGGAGAGCTTGAGGGTGTGGAGGGTGCTTCCGTACGGCTTCCTTCGATAGATCCAAGGGCGGGCCGCGGTGAGCAGCTGCGTGCGCGCGGGTTCGTGGAGTGTGGCGGCGGTAATGGTGAGGTGGTCGTGGAAGTTGCGGCCGAGCTGGTCGTGCTGGTTCGCAATGCTTTGAGAGGCGAGGAGCAGGCGGACGGTTTCGATGGTGCCGGCGGCGAGGATGAAGTGCTGGGCTTGGACGCGGTGCGTGTGCCCGGATGGCGTGCGGACGAGGACGGCTTCGATGCGATCGCGGGTGGGGGCGAGGAGGAGTTCGGTGACGGTGGCGTGTAATGCGATGCGGGCTTTGCTGTGCGCGCGGAGTTTGCGTCCGAGTGTGTGCGCGAGATTGCGATGCGAAAACGGAGTGAACTTCGAGAGCGAGCCTTCGATATGAGGAAGTTGATTCAGCAGTGAGGGCTCGGGTTGGCGCGTTTGTGCGAAGAAAGCGGAGGCGTCGTAGGGAAGCGAGTCGACCGCGAGGAGATGTTCGGCTTCGCTGGTGAAGCTTGCGAGATCGGATGCGGAGATGGGCCAGGAAGAATTGTCGTGAGGGAACGGGAGCAGCTGGCCGCCCCAGGTGAGTGACGTTCCGCCGAGAGCGCGCGGGCGTGGTTCAGTGGTGCCGGGATGAGAATCACCGGCTTGCCCGACTGCGCTGACGTCTTCTCGTGTGTCGCCGCCGGATTCGAGGAGAAGGACCTCGTGACCGAGCGTGACCAGCTTGTGTGCGAGGGTCAGGCCGGCGATGCCGCCGCCGATGATGCAGATGGGAGCGCGGAGGAGATCGCTTCCGGCTGCGCTGCTGTCGAGCTGAGCGAGATCGATCTCCATGCGCTTCAGGCGATGCCTGCCGCTAACTGTAGCGCAGCCAGCGCAGGATCTCGGGCAGGTTCGGGCGCTTGCCATACATCAGGATGCCGACGCGGTAGATGCGCGAGGAGATCCAGATGACGACGCCGATCGTGATCGACATGAGCACGACGGACAGGATGATCTGCCACGCGGGGACACTGGTGAGCGCGGTGCGGAAGTTCATCAACAGCGGCGAGCAGAACGGGATGAGCGAGATGACCTGAGACAAGGTGGAATCCGGCGCGCGCACCGTGGGGAAGAGCATCACCATGCAGAAGGCGAGCGGAAGCACGAGGAACATGTTCAGCTGCTGGAGCTCCTGCTCGGAGTTGGTCATGGCGCCGAGTGCCGCAGCGATTGCGGAGTAAAGCAGGAAGCCGAAGATGAAGTAGAGAACGAAGAAGCCGATCTGCGACGCGCTGAGGACGCCATGAACGCTGTTGGTTCCCGCGAGATGCGCGACCATGCTGCTGGACGCGAGGGCCGCAGCGGCGATCATCCAGACGACGACCTGCGTGACGCCGACCGCGCCGACGCCGATGATTTTACCGGCGAGGAGTTCGTCGGGCTTGATCGTTGCGAGCAGGACCTCGAAGACGCGGCTGGTCTTCTCTTCGATGATGCTGCGCGCGGTGTTCATGCCGTAGAGCATGATCACCATGTACATGAGGAAGAAGAAGAGGTAGGCGATTCCAAAGGCGAGAGCGCTGTTGCCGGTGGAACTGGTATCGACGTCAACCGGTGCGGTGATTTCGTCGATCTGTGAGCTGGTGAGGCCGTGGCTGAGCAGCCCCTCGCGCGTGAGCACCGTGCGCAGGCCGTTTTCGATTGCGTCTTCGGTGGAGATGTCGCCCGCAGAGCGTGCGTGGTATTCGAAGTGTGGACGCTGCCCGGGCTGCGGCGACGGCGTGATCCAGAGATAGCCGGCGAGCTGCGAAGAATGCGTGTGGAGCTGAGTGTCGAGGCCGGAGCGCGTGGCGCCGGATGGCTGCATCACGTCGACCGTCATCTCGCTGTTTTTGCCGGTCTCAAGCTGATGCTTGATGTCCTGACCGAGCGTGCGATCGGAGGTGACGACGGCGATGTGTGAGCTGGTCTTGGTGCGGGTCATGAAGAATGCGCTGCCGCCGACGAGTGCCGCCATGAAACATGGGATGAGAACAGTCGCGAGAATGAAGCCCTTGGTGCGCACCCGCTCCATGTACTCGCGCTTGGCGATGAGCCAGATATTATGCATGGACCTTGCCTCCGGCTTCGGCGAACTCGGGAGTTCCCTTCACGGTGGTGATGAAGATCTCTTCGAGCGTGGGCTCAATGACTTCGAAACGAGTGATGTTGGTGCCGCGCGCGACGGCTTCGGCGAGCAGCGGCTGCGCGTCGTCGGGTGAGCGGAGCGTGATCTCGGCCACGCCGGCATAGTTGCGGGCGTCATCCACGTAGCGGCTGCGCAGGAAGCTGTCGTCACCGGTGAAAACCGCCTGCACGTGATTGCGTGGGTAGCGCGACTTGACCTCGCGCATGGAGCCGGAAAGGACGAGTTTGCCCTGATAGATGAGCGCGATGGCGTCGCAGAGTTTTTCGACCTGATCCATGCGGTGCGTTGAGAAGAGGATGGCGCGGCCCTGCGCGCGGAGGTCGACGAGTGTGCTCATGAGGAGCTCGGCATTGACTGGATCGAGGCCACTGAATGGCTCGTCCATGATGATGAGGTCGGGTTCGTGGAGCAGCGCAGCGATGAACTGAATCTTCTGCTGCATGCCCTTGGAGAGCTCTTCGGTTTTCTTGTCGATCGCTTCGGTGATCTGCAGGCGCTCGCACCAGTCGCGAGAGCGCTTCCGGGATTCGATTTCATTGAGTCCGTGCAGCTGGCCGAGGAAGGTGAGCTGATCGAGCACCTTCATCTTCTTGTAGAGGCCGCGCTCTTCGGGCAGATAGCCGACGCGGTTGAGCAGCGTGCGCGAGAAGGGCTGATCGAAGAGGCGGACCGTGCCGGAGTCCGGCACCGTCATGCCGATCATCATGCGGATAGAGCTGGTCTTGCCCGAGCCGTTGGGGCCGAGCAGACCGAACATGGTGCCGGGCTCGATGGAGAGGGAAAGACTTTCGACGGCGACCTTGGTGTCGTAGACCTTGCGGATGTTGTGGAGTTCGACGATAGGCATCCAGAGTTAGTGTAGCGCAGGCAAAAAGGAAGGCGCGCCGTGTGGCGCGCCTTCAGTGATCCGGATGCATTGTGGAGCTTAGGGCTGAGCGTTCGGATCGCTACCGTCGTTGACCGCGCTATGCTCGTCGAGCTGCTTCTGCAATTCCTCGCGACGCTTGGCGCGGGCCTCGGCGCGCTTCTCTGCCTTCTCGTTGAGTTCTTTCTCGGCGCCGAGCAGCTCGATGTACGCCATCTCGCCGGCGTCTCCTTTGCGGGGGCCGGTGCGAACGATGCGGCTGTAACCGCCGTTGCGATCGGCGTAGCGCGGGGCGACGGTCGCGAAGAGGCGATCGACGGAATCAGGCGTCATCATGTAGGCGAGCGCCTGACGGCGGGCGTGCACGCTGCCGTTCTTGCCGAGAGTGATCATGCGCTCGACCAGCGGACGTGCAGCCTTGGCCTTGGTCACGGTGGTGTGGACGCGGTCGTTGATGATGATGGACGTTACGAGATTGCGAAGCAACGCCCTTCTGTGACTTGTGTTTCTGCCTAGTTTGAAACCGCCCTTGCGATGGCGCATGCTTCGTTCTCCTTCGGTCCAGCTTCTGCTGTCGACCGGTGTGCATCGATGATGCGTGCTGCGGATACCCACTCATCGCGCGATGAGACTGCGCGATGAATGGGGCACCCAGACTTGTGGCAAACCGAAATTAGAAGGTTTCGGTCTCGTTGACGGGCTCGAAGTCCTCGTCCTCTTCGTCCTCGTCGTCGAACGCGCCATAGCTGGCGGCGAGCGTGGCGGCGGGGAGTACGGAGGTTGGGCCCGGGACCGGGTTGCCGTTCTCGTCGATCTTCATGCCGAGCGAGAGACCCATTTGAGCAAGGATTTCCTTGATCTCATTGAGGCTCTTGCGGCCGAAGTTCTTGGTCTTCAGCATCTCGGCTTCGGTCTTCTGGATCAGCTCGCCGATGGTCGCGATGTTGGCATTCTTGAGGCAGTTGTAGCTGCGCACGGACAGCTCGAGCTCCTCAACGGAACGGTTCAGGTTCTCGTTGCGGATCGCGGGGCCATCGTGGTCGGCAAGACCACCGGTCTCCATCTCCTCCTCGAAGTTGATGAAGATGTTCATGTGGTCTTTCAGGAGCTTCGCGGAAAGCCCGAGGGCGTCCGCGGGAAGCACGGTGCCGTTCGTCCAGATCTCCAGCGTGAGCTTGTCGTAGTCGGTGATCTGGCCGAGACGCGCGGCCTCGACGAGGTAGTTCACCTTGCGGACAGGCGAGTGGACGCTGTCGACCGGGATGAAGCCGATACCGAGATCGGAGTCGAAGTTCTTGTCGGCCGAGACATAACCGCGGCCGCGCTTGAGACGCATCTCCATGTCGATGCGTCCGCCTTCGCTGATCGTGCAGATGTAGACATCGGGGTCGAGGATCTCGACGTCAGAGTCAGCCTCGATCATGCCGGAGGTGATGACGCCGGCCTGGTCGGCGTGGAGGTAGAGGGCCTTGGGGCCGTCGCCGTTGAGCTTGAAGGGAATCTGCTTCAGGTTGAGGATGATGTCGGTCGCATCCTCGACGACGCCGGTGATCGACTGGAACTCGTGCAGCACGCCTTCGATCTTGACGGCGGTGACGGCAGCGCCCTCGATGGAGCTGAGCAAGGTGCGGCGCAGCGCGTTGCCGATGGTGGTGCCGAATCCGCGCTCAAACGGCTGCGCGGAGAACTTGCCGTAGTTGTTGGTTAGGGATTCGCTGTCGACGGCGAGACGCTTGGGCTTCTGGAAACCTCTCCAAAGCATGGTGTGTCCTTTCTTCCCTGCCGCCGCGAAGCATTCTGCGGAGGTTCAGGGGTGGTGCGGGTGAGAACTGCAGAGATCAGGGAGGAGGGATCAGGGATCAGAACGATTGCGCTGATCCCTGTTCTCTGATTCCTGTTCTCTCTTACTTCGAGTAGAGCTCGACGATGAGCTGCTCGTTGATCGGCAGGTTGATGTCCTCGCGCTTGGGCAGAGCGGTGATTCTGCCGGAGAGATTGTCGGGCTGCGCGTCGATCCAGTTGACGCGAGACTGGCCGGAGGCGAAGTCCTTGGCGATCGCGAGCTGGACCAGTTCCTTGGAACCCTGGCGGATCGCAACCTCATCGCCGACCTTGCACTGGAAGCTCGGGATGTTGACCTTGCGGCCGTTCACCTGCACGTGGCCGTGGCGCACGAGCTGGCGAGCCTGGCGGCGCGAGATCGCAAAGCCCAGGCGGTAGGCGACGTTGTCGAGACGGGTCTCGAGCTGCTGCAGGAGCAGTTCGCCGGTGACGCCGGTCTTGTTCGAGGCCTTCTCGTAGTAGGCGCGGAACTGTGTCTCGAGCGTGAAGTAGATGCGCTTGGTCTTCTGCTTTTCGCGGAGCTGCAGACCGTAGCCGATGAGCTTCTTCTGCTTCTTGGACTGGCCGTGCTGGCCGGGGGGGAAGTTGCGCTTTTCGACGGGGCACTTGTCGGTGAAACACTTTGCGCCCTTGAGGAACAGCTTTTGACCGTCGCGGCGGCACATGCGGCAGACGGGTCCGGTATAACGTGCCATTTTCTTTCTTCTCCTGAACTTCAGTTGTCGATCGCTTTACAGGCTGGCTGGCCCTTCGTCACGATCCGGTTTGTTATCCGCATACCTTCGAATTCTCGCCGGAAGGAGGCGATTGATGTCCTCGATGAACGTCGGCATCAATGCCGCCAACACGAGGATAAACACCGCTAAACCCAGCTTGCTCATGAGTGAGTGTGACCAAATACCCCACACTACACACGGCAAGATGACGACTAGGCTCGCCTCTACCGCTCCTCGCTTCGAAATCACTCGAAATGGAGAGACGAGCCTCATCCTTACACGCGGCGGCGCTTCGGCGGACGGCAGCCATTGTGCGGCATCGGCGTGACGTCGCGGATCGAACGGACCTCGATACCTGCAGCGGCGAGGGCGCGGATGGCGCTCTCACGGCCGGAGCCGGGGCCGGCGACGCGGACATCGACCGAACGCAAACCGTGGTCGCGCGCGGCGTTGGCTGCGTTGATCGCCGCCTGCTGCGCGGCAAACGGGGTTCCCTTGCGGGAGCCGCGGAAGCCGAGCGAGCCGGAGCTCTTCCAGCTGATGGTGTTGCCCTGCTGGTCGGTGATGGTGACGATGGTGTTGTTGAAGCTCGCCTGGATGTAAACGAGCCCGAACGGAACATTCTTCCGTTCCCGCTTCTTGAACTTCTTGCCCTTGCCGGCCTTGGCGCCGGCAGACTTCTGCGCTGTCTTCGCCATGGCTTACTTGGTCGCTTTCTTCTTGCCGGCAATGGTGCCCTTGCGCGGGCCTTTGCGGGTGCGAGCGTTGGTGTGGGTGCGCTGGCCGCGGACGGGAAGCGAGCGGCGGTGGCGCAGGCCACGGTAGGACTGAATCTCGATCAGGCGCTTGATGTTCAGGCCGATCTCCTTGCGGAGGTCGCCCTCGATCTCGCCTTCCTGCTCGATGACGTTACGAATCTTGTTGAGCTGGTCTTCGTCCAGCGTGGTCATCTTGGCGTGGGGGTCAACGCCGGCCTTGTCGAGGATCTTCAGGGCGCGGGGCTGGCCGATGCCATAGATGTATGTAAGCGCGATGCGTGCCTGCTTGTTGGGTGGCAGGTCGACGCCGGCAATACGTGCCATGGTGTGCCTTTCGGTTGGGGCTCGCTCCAGTCATCGGAGGGCGGTGGTTGATGGTTGTGCGGCTGACCGAAATCTCTGAGCAAATCCTCAGGATTTTTGTCTCCTCCGGGTTCATCGCACGCCTTGACTTCGGCGAACTCGCCCGGTGGGGCCGCGTGGACGGGGCTACAAATCAACAAGCAAAGGCAAAAGCACTCTGCTTATTTTTCTTTAGCCCTGGCGCTGCTTGTGCTTGGCGTTCTCGCAGATGACGCGAACGACACCGCGACGGTGAATCACCTTGCACTTGTCGCAGATCGGTTTTACGGATGCACGGACCTTCATGGAATTCCTCTGGTTGCTAGTTGATGTTCTTCGTTGCTAGCGGGCGTTGCCGTTCCTGAGAACTAACAACCAACAACTAACAACTTCTTTGCTACCTGTAGCGGTAGACGATACGGCCGCGGTTCAGGTCATAGGGGCTGAGCTCGATGGCCACGCGGTCGCCGGGGAGAATGCGGATGAAGTTCTTGCGCATGCGTCCGGAGATATGCGCGAGAACCTGGTGCTTGTTCTCGAGCTCCACCTTGAACAGCGCGTTAGGCAGGGTCTCCAGGACCGTTGCCATTACCTCAATCGCATCTTCCTTCGACAAACGCTCTCCTCGAAGAGGCCCCTTACCGTAGCGGCCTCTCGCCCAAATGACTGGTTTTTGCTGACTTGGTGGTCCCGTCCCATAAGGTTTCAAGAGGCCAGGTGCAAGACAGAGACACCATTTGTAAGTCTATCGAAAAATGGCCCTAAAGGGAAGCGCCGGCTGTTCCGAATCCCGCCCGAAGGCGGAGTCTGCCAGAAACGGTCCTCGAGGACAAGGCAGGTCGTCGGCCGAACCACTGCAAAGAGTTGCACATCAGCAGCCTGCGAGAGCCGGTGAAGTTGCTGATTTGAGGCTAAATTCGTCGTCCTCAGAAGGAAAACTATGGCGCACGGATTGCTTGTAACAGACACAGTCCTACAAAGCAGTCGAGCAATGGTTCGCGGAGTCAGGGTGCGCCGCTGGCGTCTCCCCGGTTGTGCGCCTGCGGTAGGGCTCTGTCGTTCAACTTCTCTCAAGGGATCTCACAATGCTCAAACACGCTCTTCTATTCACCGGACTCGCGCTGCTGACCGCCGCACCCGCCGCCCACGCCGACGTCATGACGACCTACCAGCTTGGCGGACAGGACCTGCAGTGCAGTCCGCCGGCGGGCTGCTCGGCGACGACCACACCGACGGGGCCGTACGGGACGGTGATGGTCGATCAAACCTCTGCTGGATCGGCAACGATCACGGTAAATCTGGCGCCGGGCTTTACGTTCAATAATGCGGGCGATGCGCTTGAGTTCGAGGGTGGAACAGCGGACTACCCGGACGGCAATCTTCCCCACAGCACTGCCCATCCGTATCCGATTCAGATCACCGGTGCGACGACCGGCTTTGAACTGGATCCGCCGCCACCGGTCGGCTCGGTCTTTGGTCCGTTCAACGTCGGCGTGAAGTGCAACTATACGGGCGGTGCCTGTGACAGCACCACGTCGACGGCCGCCTCGGTGAGCTTCACGGTCAGTTCCGACGATGGTGTCCTCAACTTTCTGGAAGCTGCGGGCGGCGGGTTCTTCGCTTCCGACGTGACGACCAGCGTGGACTATCAATCCTGCAATGGCAGGGGTGTGTGCACCACCAAGACGGCTACGTACCAGGGGGATGTTGCCGCTACCCCGGAGCCGTCGTCGTTGATGCTGCTTGGAACGGGCATCCTGGGCGCTGCGGGTGCCCTGCGCCGCCGCATCAAGGCCTAAGAGATTCAGCAGTTGAGTTGAACCGCGCGGAGAACTGGCCCGCAGGACATGGCCCCTGTCGCCCGTGACTCGAGCGGCAGGGGCATTCTGTTTCGTGGGCATGCCGCGATTGTGTGAGCGCACGGCGAGGATCTCTTTGTTAAGCTCGCGCCATGCAGACGTTTCATCCGGGCCGCCTTTCCATGGCTATAGGCCCTTTACTGGTTGCTATTCTTTGCCCCGCAATTGCCCGGGCGGTGAAGGTCCATACGGTCGCGCTGGGTGCAGTGCGCAAGGTGCCGTATATGCCTCCTGACGCGACTCCTGACACGAAGGACGACGATGCGACAAGCCTGCATGTGCGGCCGCTGATTGTCGATGACAAGCAGCGCGAGTGGACGGTGGGGCCAATCCATGAGGTGACGGACAGGACCTTCGTCGTGCAGCGCGCGCTGCACCTGAACGACGGCCTGCCCGGCGAGGCTGTGCACTGGACATGGCAGCCCGGGCCGTGGCTGATGGTCGATCGCACGACAGGGCACGTGACGGCACTGCACCTGCCGGACTTCGATCCGCAGGTCTCGCAGGTTGTGTGGTTTCGTGACTACGCGGCCTATTGTGGGATTGCGACGACAGTCAAGGGAGGGCTGGTTGCAGTGGTCGCCGAGTTGGGCGCGCGCAAGGCCGTGGTGCAGCAGAAGCTGAGTGCGTGGCCGCAGCCGGACGCGCCGCATCCGGCGTGTGCGGTCTCAAAATGGCAGCGGACGCCGATGCGCGCGACGATTCAGCAGACCGGCGGCCAGCCGATGACGTTCGATGTGGTCGGCGTCAGCTCGTTGGTCGAAGAGGGTGAGGCTGGAGACCAGTAGCTCAGGCTTGGAGAGGAGTAGGGCGGCAGACGACTAGCGCGCTCCGCGATAAAGCAGCCCGAGCGAGATGCCGAAGAACTCACGGGTCTCGGTGCCGAAGTGCTCAAACGTCAGGTCTGGCGAGAGGCGGATGGCGAACTTCTGTCCCTGGTTGAAGTCGATGCTGCCGCCGACCGCGCCCCAGGGACCCACGTGGTTGCAGTACATACCAAGGTTGCCGATCTGACCCGGCTGCTCGACTGGGCAGGCCGAGTAGGGGCTGGGACCGGGGCCGGGGTACTCATTTACTGTGCGGTTGAAGATGCCATACACAGCTCCGCCGAAGGCGTGATAGTTGATCGCGACATAGCGATTGTGCGGGCCGCGGTATTGCACGCCACCGCCGAAGGTGTGCTCCATCACGAGCGGACGGTTGTAGATGTTGTTGGGAAACACGGGCGTGGTGCCCGCACCATAGCGGTAGTCCGCGGCCAAGCCGAATTTATTGGTGAGCCAGTAGGTGAACTGGCCCTCGCCGCCGCCCATGTTGAAGCGCTTGGGCAGGTTCTGGCCGGCCTGTCCGTTGGCGAAGGCGAGGCCGCCATAGAGATCCCAGCGGTTCTGATAGGTCGGCCCTCGGCCTGGAGCAAGCTCGGCAGCCGTCTGATCGCTCTTCATCGGAGCCGTTCCGGGAGCGGCCTGCCCGGTCGACTGGGTGGTGGATTGGCTGGTGCTTGAGCTGGAGGGCTGCTGCATCGGCGCCGTGCCGGGAGCGGGGTTGGACTGGTTGGGCGAGCTCTGGGCGGAGGCGAATGTGCCGGCGAGAAGCGCCACGAGAGCGAAGCTGGCAAAACGTGGGGCGAAGGGGCGTCCGGCAAAGCGCCGGGGAAAAGAAAGAGACGTCAGATTCGTGAAAAGCATCTTCCTCGCTGGGTGCGCTTCAAGCGCGCGTGGACTTCCTCAAGTGCGCGCCGCAAACGGTGCGTCGTTCTCAAGGATATACCGGCAACGCGGAAGGCTGTCTCCGGAGCTGCTTTGGGCCGTTCAGACTGCGCTGGACGTGCGACAATAGAAGGTGTGTCCTCCAGAAGGCGAGGGCGCGGGCAGGAGCATTGGTTATGGGCGATCTACTTCAACCTTGGCATCTCATCATTCTTCTGGGCCTGGCGGTCCTGCTCTTCGGCGGACGCAAGCTGCCCGAACTCGGCAAGGGGCTCGGCGAAGGTCTGCGCGGCTTCAAGGAGGGCATGAAGGGGATCACCGACGAGCCCACCTCCAAGACAACGCCCGGCCAGACTGCGCACACGGTGACCCCGAAGGCAGATGAGGCGCCGAAGCCGCCCGCTTCGGTCTAGACGATAAGGTTTTCACGATGCGAGAGTCTCTCGCATCGCAAGGACGACGGTCTGCGACGCAGCCGTCGTCTTCGCATTTAGGAGGGCCGCCGCCGATGAAGCTGAAATCGCCGTATCTGGTCAAACCTCACACCAAGGTCCGGCTCTCCCAGTTCCGGACAGACGAGACCGGCGGGTTCAGCGACAAGGCGGAGATGGAAGCCGCGATCGTGGCGAACGAGAAAAAGCTCTCCGACCTGCAGGAGCTGCTCTACGCGTCGCAATCGAAGGCGTTGCTGATCGTGTTTCAGGGCATGGATACAGCGGGAAAGGATGGCGCGATCCGGCACATCTTCTCCGGTGTGAACCCGCAGGGCTGCCAGGTCGCCTCCTTCAAAGTACCGACGCAGATCGAGACGCGGCATGATTTCCTGTGGCGCTGCCATGCGCAGGTGCCGCCGGTGGGCATGATCGGCATCTTCAACCGCTCCCACTACGAGGACGTGCTGTCACCCGTTGTGCATGGGCACATGAGCGCGAAGGAAGCGGCGCGCCACATGGACGAGATCAACGACTGGGAGCGCATGCTCTCGGACAACAATGTCGTTATCCTCAAGTTTTTTCTGCACGTCTCGCGCGAGGAGCAGACACGCCGTCTGCAGGAGCGCATCGACGAGAAGAACAAGCACTGGAAGCTCTCGCCCTCGGACTTCGAGGAGCGCCCGTTCTGGCCGGATTACATGCGCGCCTACGAAGACATCCTCCGCAACACCAGCAAGAAGCATGCGCCGTGGTTCGTCATTCCGTCGGACCACAAGGCATATCGCAACGTTGCGATGTCGAACATCATCGTCGAGGCAGTGCAGCGCATGAAGCTGAAATACCCGGAACCGGCCTTTGATCCCAGCGGCATCAACCTTGAAGAGGAGAGCCCGCAGGAGGCCGCGAAAGAGGTTGAGAAGAAGGTGCATCCAGGCGTGGTCAGCGCGAATGAGATTCCGTCGGACTCGGGGCGGAAGTAGCGGTTAAAACGTGATCATCACCACGGCCGCTGCGGCGATCGCCATTCCAGTCAGTTGCCGCCGCGTCGGCCTTTCATGCAGGTGCCACGCTGCCAGCAGGATCGTCCCAGCCGGATAAAGCGAGGACAGCACCGCCGCGATGTCCAGCCGGCCGTGGCGGGTCGCAGCGATGAACAGCAGGTTGCCGCCGGTATCGAGCAGCGCCACTCCGAGCGCCCACACGACCGCCATGCGCGTCAGCTTCGTCGCAGGTTCCTCAGCAGCTGTTACGCGCTTGGAACGAACGCTCACAACAACCAGCAACAGCGCGCACGTGATCAGGCTCGCCGAGCGCGCGATGGCCATTGGCTCCAGCACGCCGAGCGGATTCGCTAGCCGCAGCGCGACAAAGTAAATTCCAAAGCCAATGCCGCCGATGAGCGCCAGCACCAGCGTGGTGCGTGAACTCTCGCTCGGTGCCGAGCCGTCGACCGCATGCGCTGCTTCCGGGGAAGGCCCTGCCGCAATCAGCCAGATCGCCGCCAGCGCCAGGACAAATCCGACCACGCGCAGCGGCGCCGGAACTCCCTCCAACACACTCGAGACCGCCGCCGGAATCGCCGCCGCGAGCAGCCCGCTCAGCGCGGCCGATCCCCCCATCGCCCCACGCGCGAGCGCAATGTAAAACGCGGTGAGCGAGATCCCCGCGGTCACACCCGCGGCGAGGCCCCACGCCAAGGGTGCTCCATGCGGAAGCGCCGCATGCTGGATTGCAAGGATCGCCAGCAACACTGCAAGGCTGGAAGCGTGCGCGATCAGCACGACGCGCAGCGCGCCAGACGTTGTCCCGCCGGTCGCCTTTACGCCCATGCCGCCGGAGAAATCACCGCCGCCCCATGAGGCGGCGGCGGCGAGTGCAAGCACGATGTTGGCCGACAGCGCCGGCGCGATCACGGCTGCGTGGCAGGCGGGCTGGCCGGCGTCACCGGCTGGTTGTCCGAGTGCGGTGTCTGGTCGGCGCCTGCCACGGGCTGCGCCGGGTGCATGTTGCGCGGCCTCGGAATATAGCCGTCCGGCGCAATCACCGTGAGGTTCGGCCGCATCACGCGAACCTCCACGTGACGGAAGCGGCCGTCCAGTGGACTCTCATGCGTGTAGTAGCCGACCGTGTACAACGTGCGCACAGTTTTCGTGATATCCGCAAAGCTGTTCTCGATGCCTCGCGGCCGCCACTCCGGATCGCACTGGCCGCCGGTCGCCGTAGCGATGCGCGGGAGCGCGTCATCCCGCATGGTCAGCGGCAGATGGATGCGGTCGAGGAAGCCCATGCCCGGAAGCGCCGAGTTGCCGACGATGGTCGCGTACACCGAAATCTGGTTCGTCTGCAGATACCGGATCAGCTCCTTCTCCTTGATCTTCGAGCCGTACTCTTTGCCGTCGGAGATCACGTACAGCACACGGCGGCGCTTGATGTCCACGTTGGCCAGCGACTGCGCCGCGGTGAACAGCGCGTCGAACAGCGGATGGAGCTCCTTCTCCGGCGTCTGGTAGATGCTGCTCTGGTTGCGAACGGGCTGCGTGTTCGGATCAACGGGCTGGTTGTTCTTGATCGTCGTCTGCGCCAGCGGCCCGTCAATAAAGCCCGTTGCCTGGCGGCCGCTGCTCTTGGAACGGTCCAGTGCGACGCCGAGCCGATTGCTCTGCGCGGCCGTAAAGGTCGTCTGCTCGGTCACGCCGTTGTTGTAGGTGAAAACCGCCACCTCGTCATACGGCGCAAACGCCCCTTGCAGCGCGCTGAGAGAGGTGTTGATCTTGTCCATCGTGTCCTGCGTCACGCTCTGGTCGATGACGAACGCAACCGACAGCGGGAATGGATCCGGGCTCCAGTACGCGATGTGCTGGCGAACGCCGTTCTCATACACGCGCACGTCCTGCCATCTCAGGTCCGGAACGAACTGGTTCTTGGAGTCCTTCACAGTGAACGGAATCTGAACGAAATCGACGTGAACCACACCGAGGGTGTATGCCGCCTGCGCTGCCTGGCCGGCCGCGGGAATCTCCGGGGCCTGCTCCTGGCCGCCCGGCTGCTGGCCCGGTGCAGGCGTCGGAGCCGAGGGCAGTTTGTTCGTCGGCGTGATCCCACCGTTATCGGCGGCAGCCGGATTCGTCGTGCCAACAGGCGGCTCCGGTGCCATCGGCGCCGGCGGGGTGATCGTGTTCAACTGCAGCGACTGCGGTGCGGGTGCGTTCGGAATCGCCGGCGCGGGCGCATTCGGGATGCCCTGCTGAGCTGTCTGGCTGGTGTTCTGCTGCGACGCCTGCTGCCCGCCACCCGCAGGGGCTGCTCCGGCCAGCGCTACCGCCAGCACAACCGCCCCGATACCCTGTTGTCCAAACACCATCCCGTCGCTCTTCCCTTCTGCACGCCCTCAACACACTCAGCCCGGCGGCAAACCGGTCTTCCCTGCGGGCGAGTGCTGCCTATTGAGACTATCAGCCGGGCCGTTTTGGGTGCAGCCCGCCTCCCACTCTGTCAGACGCGCGGCTAACTCCGCCTGTTGCGCCGGGTTAGGCCGGCAGCCAGCCGCAGACCGTGCCCATGTCGCCGAACGCCGCCGAGAGGCGTCTAATACGGTGTATGCCCCCCGTGTCCCTGCGCCGTTTTGCAGTCCTTATGCTGGTGCTGCTGGTGTGGCCGGCCGCGCGCCTCTGTGCCCAGGATGCACCCAGCCCGGACGCGCCTCCGCCGCCCAGCAACGCACCAGCCGCCGCTCCCGAGCCCATTGCCAGCGGCGAGACCCTGAAGATCAACGTCAACCTGGTCAACGTCTACTTCTCCGTCCGCGACAAGAACGGCTTCGTCACCAGCCTGCGTAAGGATGACTGCCAGGTCGCTGAGGACCACAACCCTCAGGTCATCAAGCGCATGACGCAGGAGAAGAACCTGCCCCTCACCATCGGCATCCTGCTGGACACCAGCGGCAGCCAGACGAACGTTTTGCCGCTCGAGCAGGACTCCGGGGCGCGCTTTCTTCGCGAGGTTCTCACGCCCAAGGACGAGGCTTTTCTTATCTCGTTCGACGTCAACGTCGACCTGCTCTCCGACTTCACCAACTCGCCGCGTGAGCTCGCACGCGCCATCAACAAGGCCAGCATCAACAGCGCGAGTTCCTCGGCGGGCGTTCCGGGTATCGGCGGCGGCCCCTTTCCCGTCAACAATCCGCGCGGCACGCTCCTCTACGATGCGGTGTATCTCGCCGCACATGACAAGCTGCAGTCGCAGACCGGCCGCAAGGTCATGATCATCCTTACCGACGGCCAGGATGAGGGTTCGCAGTTGAAGATCAAGGACGCGATCGAGGCTGCGCAGAAAGCCAACGTTATCGTCTATCCCATCCTCATCGCCGACCGTGAGATGTATCTCTCCCAGGGCGAGATCTACATGGGTTCCAGTGCGATGAGCCAGCTCGCCTCAGCTACCGGTGGCCGCGCCATCAACGTTGGCAATAGCGGACGCAAGCTCGAAGACGCCTTCGACCAGATCCAGGACGAGCTCCGCACGCAATACCTGCTCAGCTACACGCCGACGAACAAAAACGCGGACGGCACCTATCGCAAGATCGACCTCGACTGCGGCAAGGGGTTCAAGATCCAGGCGCGCAAAGGCTACTACGCGGTGCCGAACGATAGCGATAATGCCGGCACGATCGAGTAGTCTTTAGGCCTCAATCGCGCCCGAGTACACCGCCATGCCGGCAACGGCATCGACGCCCATCGCGTCGAGCTCATCAATCTCCTTGCGCTCCTTGATACCTCCCGCGACGATCAACTGCTTTGCCGTCGTGGAGCGCAGCGTCGCGGCGACATGCATCGGGAAACCCTGCATCGTTCCCTCGGTATCCACGTGCGTGTAGAGGAACGCGCCGCAGGAATCCTCGAGCCACGTGATCGCCTCCTCCGGGGTCAGGTCCACCGATTCCTTCCATCCGCGCACGGCCACGCGCCCGTCCTTCGTGTCCACCGAGAAGCACAGCGCATCCTCACCAAGCTGCTTCTTCAGGTCCGCCGCAAACTCCAGCCGAATCAGCCGGTGCTTGCGCGGCGTGATTAGCGCAAACTCTTCCGCACCATCCGCAAATTCCAGCGCGTTCGGATCCAGCGCAGGCTCTTCGCCGAACAGCGATGAGCCATAGATGACGCGCCTCGCGCCCGCATCCAGCAGCCGCTTGCCGTCCGCAGCCGTGCGAATCCCGCCGCCCACCTGGCACGGAATGCGCTTCGAGATCATCGTGATCAGCTCGCGGTTGTCGCCCTGCCGCATGGCCGCATCGAGATCGATGAGCTGCACCAACGGATACTTCGAGAACCGCTCGATCCAGTAATCAAAATCGTCGAAGCTGAGCTTGAGTTTTTCGCCCTGGACAAGCTGGACGATCTTGCCGCCCATGAGGTCGATGGAAGGAATCAGCATGAGGCTATTCTCTCAGGCTGCCGCCTCCTCAAGCGCGTCCAGGCATCCATCCAGCTCCGCGTGAAGATTCATCACTGGCATGCCGTGCAATGTCTTCAGCAACTCCCGCCGCACACCTGCGCCGACCTTTCCACTGCGCTGAATCTCAGCCAACAACATGCAGAGATCGTCCTCGCAGCACGCGAGCGCACGCACCGTCTCGAGCAGCGCGTGGACCTGGTAGTACGCGGCAGGAAGACCGGGCTGCGGCTTCGCAGTTGCTTCGTTACAGGGCTTCTTCCGTGTTGCCATGCGGTTCACTCCGCATGATTGGATGCCACCAGAACTGTGCAAAAGTTGCCGGCTCCGCGAAGCTGCTAGCAGGGTAACCGCATCGGCACTCCCGCACGGGCAACCTCCGCCTTCAGCGCGCGCGAATCCGTAATCCCGAAGTGGAAGATGCTCGCCGCCAGCGCTGCATCGGCCTTGCCCCTCGTGAACACCTCGGCAAAGTGCTGCGCGTTCCCTGCGCCTCCCGAGGCAATCACGGGAATCTGCACCGCCTCCGACACTCGCCGCGTCAGCTCACAATCAAAGCCGTCGCGTGTTCCATCACAATCCATTGACGTCAATAGAATCTCTCCAGCGCCGCGATGCTCGGCCTCGCGCGCCCACTCGACCACGCGCCTGCCCGTCGGCTTCCGCCCGCCGGACACGTACACCTCGGCCTCGCCAACTGGATCACTCGCGTCCTGCGCGCGCCGCGCATCGATCGCCACAATCACCGCCTGCGCGCCAAAGCTCGCCCCAATCTCTCCTATCAGCTCCGGGCGCGCAATGGCGGCCGAGTTGATCGAAACCTTATCCGCGCCGGCGTCAAACACCGCCGCGGCCTCGTCCGCCGAGCGAATCCCACCGCCCACCGTGAACGGCACGAACAGGTTCGCCGCCGTGCGCCTCACGGTGTCAAGCAGCGTCCCGCGCCCCTCATGCGTGGCGGTAATGTCGAGCAGCACAATCTCATCCGCGCCCGCCGCCGCATGCCGATGCGCCAGCTCCGCCGGGTCACCTGCATCCACGATATCGACAAACTGAATGCCCTTCACTACGCGTCCGGCGCGCACGTCAAGGCAGGCAATGATTCGTTTAGTCAGCACCTAGAGCTCCAGAAAATTTTTCAACACGCGCAGTCCGATTTCCGCAGACTTCTCCGGATGAAACTGCACGCCCATCACATTCCCGCGCTCCACGGCCGCCGTAAACGCCCTACCATAGCTCGTCGTAGCTGCCGTATCCGCCGACACCGGCGCGCGCCACGAGTGCGTGTAATACACGAAACTTCCCGGCGCAACACCCTCGAGCAGTCGCGAATCCGGACGAATATCCTCCAGCGAATTCCATCCCACATGCGGCGATTTCAACTCCTCGCCATTGAACGTCGCCGGAAACCGTTCGCACTTCGACGCAAAGTGACAAAGACCATCAGTCGACTCCGCCTCCGTCGATCCCTCATACAGCCACTGCAATCCTACGCAGATCCCCAGGAACGGCACTCGATTCATAATCGCAATCCGCGTAGCCTGCGTGAGCTGGAGATCATGCAACAACTGCGTCGCTTGAAAGTGCCCCACACCTGGCAGCACGACCTTCTCCGCATGCAGCACCTCTTCCGGCGACTGCGTCACCACAATATCGCTCGCACCGAGATACCGCAGCGCCTTCACCACGCTGGTCAGATTCCCCGCCTTGTAATCAATCACCGCGATCATCGGCGGGCTCGCTTGGCCTCAACTCGCGGCCAGTACTGGAACTCTTCCTCGTACAACTCACCGGACAAATCAGCCACACGCACAGCCAACCGCGCCTGCGCGTCCGCAATCGCCCTGTTATAGATCGCCGGCCCAATCTCCTCGACGAAGAAGTTCAGCAACAAGCCCGCAGGCAGCTCTCCAAGCGGCTCCGGCATATTGCGCTCAAAGTACTGCTGAATCGACGCAATCGCCTCCGCGCGCGCCTCCTTCGAGAGCTCGATGCTCATAGCAGCCCCTTCGTGCTCGGCAGCAGATCGCGCATGCGTTCGTCACGCGAGCACGCGCCCCGCATCGCCCGCGCAAACGCCTTGAAGATCGCCTCAATCTTGTGATGATTCGAGCGGCCGTACATCGTCTTCACATGCACATTCGCCTTCGCTCCCCGCGCGAACCCATCGAAGAAATCGGTCACCAGCTCGCTCTGCAGATCGCCAACCACCGGCACATTTACCTGATCATCCACGACACATGCCACACGCCCTGAGAGATCAACCGCGCACACTGCAAGCGTCTCATCCATCGCCATCACGAAGTAGCCGGCGCGCAAAATTCCGCGCTTATCGCCGAGCGCTTCCGCAAAGGCTTCGCCCAGCGCGATACCCACATCCTCCACCGTGTGGTGCTGATCCACATCGAGATCGCCGGCGCACTTCAGCTCGAGATCAAACCCGCCATGTCGCGCAAAGCTTTCCAGCATGTGATCGAAGAACCGAATGCCCGTGGATACGTTGTACTGCCCCGTGCCGTCCACATTCAGCCGCAGCGAAATCTTCGTCTCCAGCGTATTGCGCTCGATTGCAGCCACTCGCGCAGCACCAGCCGGCTTGGACGCCGTGCCGATCTCCTCGAAGATATCGCTCATTCGCATTCCTTCTTAAGCTTTGCGAGTTCCACGCTCGCGTATACCAGCATTCCAAGCATCAACGCGATCCATGCCCACACAAGATGCGGAAAGCGCCGCGCGAAGATTGAGCATGGCGCGGCCATGCAAGCTACCGACGCGCCGAGAATTACGACTGTCTTGCGCCTGCGTTCTCTTGACATCTCCACCTCACCGTCCCCGTACGCGCCGTGCTTCGAGTGTCTGCGCAGCTATATAGATAAACAATGCGGCAAACAGCATGCACCACACCACCACAAACAGCACAAGATAACGCGTGTGCTGCAACTGGCTGACACCAATAAACCCGACAATCCCAAGCAGCGGGATCAGCGGTGCGATCACGAGAGCTTTGCTGCGTTTGGGCATTATTCGAACTCCCGCGCGTCGCCGGATGTTGCAGCAGGACGACGCGATTCCGCAGGCGTCCACTGCATCTCTCCCAGCACGTCGCGCAGCGCCTCGATGCCCCGCGTTACATGCTCTTCGACGCCCACCGTGATGCGAACATATCCTTCGCACCCAGGATCAGACGAGCGGTCGCGCAGCAGCACGCCACGTTCCCGCATCCGCGCGCAAAGCTCCTTATGCCGAGGGCCGATATCCATCAGCACAAAGTTCGCCGCGCTCGGCCACGTGCGCACGCCCAACTCGCGCAGCGTGTCAAAGACGCGCTCTCGTCCCTGGTGCACCTGCGTGATGTACCAGTTCAGATAGTCCGCGTCCGCAAGCGCCTCCGGCAACACTGCCAGTGCCACGCCGTTGACGTTATACGGTGAACTGACCTTGCGCAGAAAAGTGATCAGGTGCGAGTTCGCAAACAGCGCACCGACACGCAAACTCGCAAGGCCATAAGCCTTCGAAAACGTGCGCGCCACAACCAGATTGGGCACGTTCGCGATATCCGGTAACAGCGTGTCGCCAAAGAAATGGAAGTACGCCTCATCCACCATCAGCACAGCCTGCGGCGCCGCGGCCGCAATCGCGAGCAGGTGCTCGCGGCTGACCGTTGCTCCCGTCGGATTGTTCGGCGACGCAATGATGATGAGCTTCGTACGCGGCGTAATCGCAGCCAGGAAGCGCTCAAACGGAAACTCGAGCGAATCGTCCGTCTGCACCTTCTTCAGGCCGGCGGTCATCATGCTGACCGAGACGTCGTACATGAAGAACGTCGGCGTGCAGATCAGCGCCTCATCACCGTCGTCAAGAAACGCGCATGCGATCAGGTGAATCGCCTCATCGACGCCGTTGGTGAGAATGACCTGGTTCGATTCAACGCCGAGATGCTGCGCCACGATGCGCTCTACGGGCTCCCGCTCGGGATAAACCGTCAGGCCCTCCGCTGTAAGCTGCTGCAGCTTTGCGAACACGCGGGGGCTCGGCGCAAAGGTGTTTTCGTTGAAATCCAGTCGCAGCGCGTTGCGTCCGGCGAGCGGCGGATGGTACTCCGGCATCGCAAGCACGCGAGCACGCGGCTGCGGATGCTGCGCGGACTCCGCAGTGATTGCCTGCTTGCCCGTAAGCGCGGCATCGTTGTCCATCTTCTGTTCAGTAGCCAGACTCATCGTTCCCTGCTTATCTCATACGTACGCGCACGCTCTCGGCGTGAGCTTTCAGGCCTTCAGCTTCGGCGAGCGCAATAGTGTGCGGCCCAACCTCGCGCAGCGCTTCGCGCGTGTACTGCTGCACGGTAATCACCTTCACAAAATCGAGCACGCTCAGACCGCCGCGGATGCGTCCATTACGACCAGTGGGCAACACATGGTTCGGACCGGAGATGTAGTCGCCCATCGACTGCGGCGTGTGATGGCCTACAAAAACTGAGCCAGCGTTTTTCACCCAGCGAAGATCCGCTCCGGTATCGATGGTGAGGTGCTCGGGCGCGAGGCGATTCGTCAGCACGTGCGCCTCATTCGGATTAGCGGTGATGAACGCGACGGCGTTCGAGCTCAATGATTGATGCGCAATCGGATTGTCCTCAGCAAGCCGCTTGGCCTCGAGCACAACCTCTTCGGCAAATTCTGGCTTGGAGGTAATGAAGATGGCGAGCGCCTCTGGATCATGCTCAGCCTGTGCGACCAGGTCAGCGGCGATGCCGCTCGCATCACCGGCCTCACTCGTGACCACGATCTCCGTCGGCCCAGCGGGCATGTCAATGCCGGTTTCCGCAGAGACGATCGCCTTCGCCGCAGTCACGTACAGATTGCCAGGGCCAACGATCTTATCGACCGCCGCAATCGTGTCGGTGCCGTACGCGAGGGCCGCAATCGCCTGCGCTCCGCCGACCCGGTAGAACTCCGTGATGCCGCAGAGGTATGCAGCGGCGAGCGTCTCCTGCGCGGGTTTCGGCGAGCAGACCACGATGCGCTCGACACCTGCCACCTGCGCGGGAGTTGCAGTCATCAGCAACGTGGAAGGCAGAGGATAGCGTCCGCCCGGAACATAGCATCCCACCGAGCCGAGCGGGCGAACGATCTGTCCAACCTCCATGCCTTCGGTCGGGCGGAAGCTCCACGCGTGCGGCAGCTGGCGTTCGGCGAAGGTGCGAATGTTCGCCTGCGCCAGACGCATGGCAGCGCGTAACTCTTCAGACGTTCCCTCCCACGCGCGCTGCATCTCCTGCTTGGAAACCAGCAGAGGCTGACCTTCAGGCAGGTTGTCAAAACGTTCGGCGTACTCGCGCAGCGCAGCATCTCCGCGCTCGCGCATCGCGGCGAGAATCTCGCGCACGGTCGCGTCCACCTTCGCGGTGTTCGTCGCGCCGCGCGCCTCGAGCTGCCGAATGGCGGCCTCAGTCGCCTTCGCGTTCTCGCCGAATGTCTTCAGAATCTTCAATGGATTTCCTTGTTCGTAACTAGCGGCGCGGCCGCACCTTCGAGATAGGTGGCTGGTAGCCGGACGGCGGAGTGGGAACGCCGCGACCAGGCTTGCGCATCTGCTGCTGCATCACGCGGCGTTCGAGACGGGAGCCGGTCGCGACGGCGCGCTTCGCTGACTCTTCGCTGGCCGGATAGACCCGCTTTGGGTTCTTCGGATCGATCACCACGGGTACGCGCATGCCCGGGCTCATGTGCTGCCCGGGTTGCGTGCGCGTCTTGATGACCACCTCGCGCGACTCGGTGCTGCCGGGCTCCTGCACACGCAGCGTGATCTTCTCGACGTCGGTCTGCGGACGGCCAAAGAACTTGATGGGTTCCGACGAGAGGAAGGTCGCATAGACCACGACGCCTTCGCGATCGGCGACCTTCTGTCGATGGCGCTCCAGCAGGAACGCGGTGATGCGCCAGATGATGAAGGCCAGGCCGACGGCGAGAATGATGATGCTTGAGAGCTTCATGTTGCTGACTCCTTACAACACAACCCTTGTTACAGAACAACTTTGCTGAGCGGATATTCGACGATGCCTGTGGCGCCTGCCGCCTTGAGCCGCGGAACGACATCGCGGACCACGGACTGCTCGAGGATCGTGTTCACGGCAACCCAGTTCTCATCGCGCAGATGCGAGACCGTCGGCGAGTTCAGCGCGGGCAGAACGTTGAGCACCGCGTCGAGATTCTTCTTCTCGACGTTGAGCATGAGCCCGACCTGATTCTGCGCCGCCATCGCACCGTTCAGCATCAGCGCGAGGGTCTCAATCTTAGAACGCTTCCACGGGTCCGACCACGCTTTCTTGTTCGCGATGAGTTGCGTCTCGGATTCCATGAGGGTTTCGATGATGCGCAGGCGATTGGCGCGGAGGGAGCTTCCGGTCTCGGTCACCTCCACGATCGCGTCGGCGAGCGTGGGGGGTTTGACCTCGGTGGCACCCCAGGAGAACTCAACAGTTACTGGAATCTTGCGGTCGGCGAAGTAGCGCTTGGTGAACTCGACAAGCTCGGTCGCAATGGTCTTGCCGGCGAGGTCTTCGGGCTTGTTGTAGGGCGAATCCTCAGGCACGGCGAGCACCCAGCGGACTGCGGTGCGGCTGGCCTTGGAGTAAGTGAGTGATGTGACGCGCTGGACGTCGGACTGGTTCTCGAGGACCCAGTCGTTGCCGGTGAGACCGGCGTCAAGCGCGCCGTGCTCGACGTAGCGGGCCATCTCCTGCGCGCGGACCAGCATGCACTCGATCTCCGCGTCGTCGATGGAGGGGAAGTAGCTGCGGCCGGACGCGTAGATGTTCCAGCCGGCGCGGCCGAAGAGGGCGATGGTGGCGTCCTGCAGGCTGCCTTTGGGGATGCCGAGCTTGAGCTTGTTGGCCATTACTTGCTCTCCTCGACCGTGATGGGCTTGGTGAAGCAGCTTACGGTGCCTTCGTGGCAGACCAGGCCGTCGCCTTCGACCTCGACGCGGAAGAGGAGAGCGTCATTGTCGCAGTCGGTGGAGGCGGAGACGACGCGGAGGCGATTGCCGCTGGTCTCGCCTTTCATCCAGAGCTTGTTGCGGGAGCGCGACCAGAAGGTGACGAAGCCGCTCTCGAGCGTTTTCTGATAACTGAGCTCGTTCAAGAAGCCGAGCATGAGAACTTCACCGGTTTTGGCGTCCTGGACGATGCCGGCGATCAGGCCGCCGGCCTTGGCGAAGTCGAGTGTGGGTTGGGCTGCTGTGCTGGTCATAGTGTCCTTAATTGATTGTGAGGGAGGTGGCGCCCGCGCAGCAAAAAGCCCGCTCGCGAGGCGCGGTGGCGGGCTGGGTTCCGAATCCTGTTTGGCTTTGCTAGCTCGCCATACAGACAGCCGCCGTCGCGCGATGCGCGTGGTGGTGGTGTCCGTGATGATGGCGAAGGCTCATCAGGTTCTTAGGCTAAGGGCGAAGTTTGTGGATGTCAATTTCGGGGTACCCCCCTCCCCCGGCAATTTTGCGCAAAATCTTCAAATCATTGGGCTTAGCCTTGGACCACTATATGCAAAATCTTGATTCTAAAGGGCCAAGCTGTAAATTCTCTGGAATGTGTAACTTAGCCTTGACATAGAGGGTTCGGCTTTGCGTGGGGACGCCGTCCTGCTTTGCGGGAAATTTGGTCTTTGTTTTCAGATAGTTGCACACCGGCTGACGGCTCAGCGTGTTCGGGTTGCCGCCGGTTTTAGTGATGGGACGGGAAAGTGCACGCGGGGCTTTGGCTGGGGCGAAAACGGCTTACGGGAAGACGGGCGAAGACGGCATCTCTGAAGGAAGGGCTTACGGCCTTCGAGGAGATTTGAGCATGACGGATTATCGGGTACAGGCAGGCGAGTCACAGGAAGATCAGGTTACGTCGGCAATTGAGAAGGTCACGTCGAAGGCGCCGTCGAGCGCGTTCCTGGCGCTGGCGATTGCGGCGATCGGCGGATCGCTGGCGTTCGCGTCGATGCGGAAGGAACATGCGTCGCTGTTTGTGGGGCAGTGGGTAGCGCCGTTTCTGCTGCTGGGGATCTACAACAAGATGGTGAAGCAGCATGGGTCGGATGCGACCATGAAGCGGCCGGTCAGAAGCCGGGCGACCGCAGCGGCGGCGGAGGAGAGCTAAGGCGGGACGAAGGACGAGCTACGGACGAATTTGAATGGGAGTGCCGTCTGGGACGGCCTCCCCATATTTCGTTGATCGTGGTGCATTTTTTTCTCGCGCGCTACCACGCGCGATACCCCACTCTCCACCCCAGCGAGCAAGCTCGCCAGGGACCCCGGCCTTTCGCGTTGCGAAAGGGTAGGCCACCCGAGTTGTGTGGCGGTCCGGGTGGGAAGCAGGTTCCTCGCTTTGCTTGGAATGACAGAAAGAAAGGCAAGAGCAGAAGCAAACGCAGATCCCCTACGGGGATGACAACAAGAAAGCCAACCGCAACGGCAAAGATAATGGCAACGACAAAACAACCACACTCGCGCGCTACCACGCGCGACACCCCACCCTGTCGCTACCACCCCAGCGAACAAGTTCGCCGGGGACCCGGTTCGCGCCGAGGATGGGGCACCCGGTTGGTGGGATCCGGGAAACGCAGATTCCCTTCGGGAATGACAAAAAATCAAAGCCCCGTCCGAAGGTTGCTAGGTAACGGGGGTGAAGGTGAGGGCGTTGTTTTCGGCGATGCGGACGTTGCCGGTGGTGACGTCGTAGATCCAGCCGGAGATGGTGAGATTGCCCAGGGTGAGCGCCGTGGCGACCGAGGGATGGGTGCGCAGGTGCTGGATCTGGAGAAGGACGTTCTGCTCGGTGAGGATGTCGTTGAGCGGGCGGTTGGAGTGGGGCTGGCCGGGTGTGGGGATGTGGTGCTCGTGGAGGGTCCTGGCGACGGCGAGGGCGGTTGTGGCGTTGGTGAGCCAGTTGCGGACGCTGGGCATTTTGGCGGTCGAGGAGGGGTCGAGGAGGGCCTTCATGGCGCCGCAGTCGGTGTGGCCGCAGATGACGACGTGGCGGACGCCGAGGCCGGCGACGGCGAACTCGATGACGGCGGAGACGCCGCCGAGCATTTCACCGTAGGCCGGGACCATGCTGCCGATGTTGCGGGTGACGAAGACCTCGCCGGGGCCGGTGGCGGTGAGGGCGTTGGGGTCGATGCGGGAGTCGGCACAGGTGATGAAGAGGGTGTGCGGGCGCTGCGGCTCGTTGGCGGCGTCGGCGAAGGTGGGGAAGGTCTCGGAGCGGAAGCGGCGGATGCCGTTTTTGAGTTGTTCGAGGACGGGGTCCATGGTTTGAAGATACAGAGGGTAGAGGTAACGGGTAAGGGGTAGAGGGTAGGGGTAGAGGGTAGAGCGGGGGGGTTCGTGGTTGGGAAGGTGCGGGCGGTTGTGGTGGGTGGAGCGGTGTCTGGGTCCTTCGGCTGCGCAGCTCGCGGGCGAGTTGCTTCGCTCAGGATGACGGCTCATCTTTGATCTTCCGAATCGTTGGCCGGGATGATGTTTTCTCGCGCGTCTTAAACGCGCGATACCACCACCCTGCCGCTTCGCGTCGAGGGTGGGGCACCCGGGTTGCTTCGCTCAGGATGACGGATTGAGGTGGTCCGAAAGTTTCTCGCGCGTCTTTAACGCGCGATGCCCACCTTAGCGCGCGATAAAGCTGCGCGCGAAGATGGGGCACCCGGTTCGTTGGCCACCCGGATCATGGTTGGGGTCAGGATTGGCGCCACTTGATGTTGCAGCCGATGGACGCGCGCTGGGTGGCGGGATCGGGGCGTTTGCCGGCGATGACGCGGTCGAGGGCGGCGCGGAGATCGCGGCCGGTGACGGGGGTGTCGTTGCCGTAGCCGTCGCTGCGGCGGGGGCGGGAGTCATCGAGCTGACCCCGGTAGACGAGTTCCATGGCGCCGTTGAAGAGGAAGAAATCGGGCGTGCAGGCGGCGTTGTAGCTGCGGGCGACCTCCTGGGATTCGTCGTAGAGGTAGGGGAAACGCCAGCCGAGGCGCTGGGCCTGGGCTCGCATGTTGTCCGGGGAGTCGTCGGGGTACTGGGCGACGTCGTTGGACATGATGGCGCAGAAGGCGATAGTGGAGGCGTAGTCGCGGGCGATGTTGGCGATCTCCTGCTCGACGTGCTTAACGAAAGGGCAGTGGACGGAGAGGAACA
The DNA here is from genome assembly GCA_035651235.1 of Acidobacteriaceae bacterium. Taxonomy (GTDB): domain Bacteria; phylum Acidobacteriota; class Terriglobia; order Terriglobales; family Acidobacteriaceae; genus Granulicella. The sequence goes on along the minus strand of DASRGC010000019.1, from coordinate 56,860 downwards.
TGACGAGGAGGCCGTGCTTTTTGGCGGGGCCGCCGGCGGTGGCGAGGTTGGCGGCGTCGGGCAGGTTGTCGTCCCAGGAGAGGGCGAAGACGTCGTCGCGGCTGAGGGCGCGGTTGGTGAGGACGTCGGTGAGCTCGAAGGCGGGGGCGATGGTGCCGAGCTGGACCATGGTCGATTCGGTACGGGACATGGGTTTGCCTCCTGAAGTTCAGGATATCTGGTAGGTCGACGATAAGGGATAAGAGAGCAGCGGTAAGGGATAAGGGGGTAAAGGGGTAAGGGCGTAGAGGGGAGGGTAGAGATAGAGCAGCTCGATGGGGCAACCGCGGAGGGCGGACCGGCTTCTCACCTGAAAGTAACCACCGCTCTCCCACCAGTAATGTGGAACCTTACCCAAAGGTCGCATACCGTAACATTTATGTGGGATCCGCGTCTATATTTTCGAGCGCCGTCCACGCCCGCCAGAACCCTATTACGAGACTCCTGCTTGCGACCCTTATCCTTCGGCCCCTTCAGGAGCTTCGGCGTGCTTTGTGTTGCAGCCGCCGCGGCTCTGGTTGTTCCCTGTTCTGCACAATCTGATTCTGGCGCGGCATCGCGTGCGTTGAGTGCGCTGCGAACGACGCCGATGCGGCGGGTTGCGGCGAATCCTGATTTGTCGGCGAGAGTGCAGCTTGGCGGACACCTGCCGGGGTGGGTGCGGGCGGAGAATACGGCGGCGGCGACGGTTCCGGTGAGCGCACCGCTGCAGGTGACGGTGGTGTTGAAGCGCGATGCCGGCACGCAGGCGGCGTTTGAGACGCTCCTAGAAGCACAGCAGACGCCGGGGTCGGCGCTGTATCACCAGTGGCTGACGCCGGCGCAGGTGGGCAGCATGTTTGGAGTGGCTCCGGCGGATTTGCAGGCGGTGGAGAGCTGGCTGGAAGGTGAAGGGCTGACGGTTACGCGCGTGGAGCCGAATGGCGTGCTGCTGGATGTGACGGGCAGCGTGACGGCGGTGAGCAATGCATTCCGGACAAACTTTGCGGAGTATCGCGTGGGGCCGGAGACGCGGTTGTCGGCGACCGAAGAGCCGAGTGTGCCGGCGGCGCTGCAGGCGGTGATTGCGGGCGTGCATGGGTTGAGCCAGAGCTCGCTGCATCCGCAGAGCATAGGGTTTGCCGTGACGGCAAACCAGGGTTTAGGGTCCAGGGGTCAGGGATCAGTCGAGGCAGGCGCCAAGCCGATGCTGACGGCTGGTAATCCACTGCTAACGGCTTCGAATGGGCAGCACTTTTTGACGCCGAATGATTTTGCGACGATCTATGACCTGAGCTCGGTGTATTCGGGCGGGAACACGGGCGCGACGGTGGCGGGTAAGGCGCAGCGCGTGGCGATTGTGGGGCGGTCGCGTGTGGCGGCGACGGACATCAGCCAGTTTGAGAGTCTGACGGGGCTGCCGAGTGTGCAGCCGAACGTGATTGTGGCGACGGGCGGGATTGATCCGGGGACGACGAACGGCGGCGACCAGGATGAGGCGACGCTGGATGTGGATCGTGTGATGGGGACGGCGCCGGGTGTGGGCGTGGACCTGGTGGTGAGCGCGGACTCGAAGACGGTGAGCGGGATTTATACGGCGGCGGCGTATGAGGTGAACACGCTGGTGGACCCGGTGATGAGCATCTCGTTTGGGGACTGCGAAGCCAATGCGGGGCAGCAGGGCGTGAGTGTGTGGAACACGTTGTTCTCAGCGGCGGCGGCGGAGGGCATCAGCGTGATGGTGTCGAGCGGGGACTCGGGTGCGGCGGGGTGCGATGGGGATACTTCGAAGCTGCCGGTGACGCAGAGTGCGAGCATCAATTACATCTGCGCCAGTAGTTTCGCCACCTGCGTGGGTGGGACGGAGTTTGCGGATACGAGCGATGCGGGGAATTATTGGAGTGCGCAGAACGCGAGTGGGCGGAGCTCGGCGACGCAGTACATTCCGGAGGGTGCGTGGAACGAGCCGCAGTCGGGCACGACGTATGTGGCGGCGGCGACGGGGGGCGGGGCGAGTGCGTATGTGGCGAAGCCGAGCTGGCAGACGGGCACGGGTGTGCCGCAGGACGGCATGCGTGATGTGCCGGATGTGAGCCTGAGCTCGGCGACGCATGATGGGTATCTGGCGTGCTTGGCGTATGCGGGCGGGGATTGCTCGAAGCAGGAGTTTGAGGTGTTTGGCGGGACGAGCGCGGCGGCGCCGGGAATGGCGGGCATTGTGACGCTGATGAATACGGCGACGGGCGCGGCCGCGGGCAATGTGAATCCGCTGCTGTACCGGCTGGCGGCGAGTTCGCCGAATGTGTTTCACGACGTAACCGAGTCGACGGCAGGGGTTTCGGGGTGCGTAGTGTCGATTCCGTCAATGTGCAACAACAGCACGCCGTCTAGCGCGGGGCTGACGGGTGGCCTGGCGGGGTTTGAGGTCGGGGCGGGATTTGATGAGTCGACGGGCTGGGGCTCGGTGGATGCGGCGAAGCTGATTGCGGCAGCGATGATGACGGGCGGATCGCCGGCGGGATCGGCGAGTGCGGGGAGCTTCACGATGGGAGCGACGCCGACGTCGCTGAGTGTGACGGCGGGCGCGACCAGCGGGAATACGTTGACGGTGTTTGCGACGGCGGCGAATGGATTTACAGGCGTGGTGCAGATGAGCTGCACGGTGGCGGCGCAGGGGACGGCAGCGCTGCTGCCGAGCTGCTCGGTGACGCCGGGGAGTGTGACGCTGAGTGCTGCTGCTCCTAGCTCAAGCGGGACGGTGACGATCGGGTCCCAGGCGGGGAGCGCGGCGAGCAGCACATGCGGCGGGACGGGTGGATCGCCGACGACCGCGGTGAAGCTGGGTGGGCTGGCGTTTGCGGGGTTGTGCGTGCTGCTGCTGCCGGTTTGGAAACGGCGCGATGTGCGCGGGCTGCTGATGCTGGTTGCGGCGGCGGTCGGGATGAGCGTGATGACCGGATGCGGCGGCGGAGCCAGTGCCGCAGCGGCAGCTTCGCCGAGTTGCGCGGCGCAGGGGACGTCGGGAACGACCACGGGAAATTACCTGGTGACGGTGACGGGCAAGAGTGGGAGTACCACGGCGAGCACCACGTTCGCGTTGACAGTGAACTAAGGCGGATACGCTGGAGAGGTGAAGGTACCGGGTCGCAGACTGGCGGAGGCGGGCGTCGTGCGGCGCGAGGAGCTTCCGCTGGGAGCGAATGGGCGGCCGCTTTGCCGGTGGTGTCAGCTGGAGATCCTGGCGAAGCGACGGCGGACGTTCTGCTCGGATTACTGCGTGCATGAGTGGCGGCTGCGGTCAGATCCGGGGTATCTGCGAGACCAGGTGTATGTGCGCGATAAGGGGATTTGCGCGGAGTGTGGCGTGGATACGGTGAAGGCGTATCGGGAGCTGAAGCGGAGCCGCGGGGCAGCCAGAGCGGAGGCGCTGGAGATGTGGGGGATGCGCAGCGTGACGGCGCGAAGGTCGCTGTGGGATGCGGACCATATCCGGCCGGTGGCGGAGGGTGGCGGCGAGTGTGATCTGGAGAATCTGAGGACGCTGTGTTTGATGTGTCATCGGGAGGCGACGGCGGAGTTGCGGCGGAGGATGCGGAACGGGAGATCGTACGAACCCGCTCACGGGTGATGAAGCTCCACCCCAGAGAGCAAGCTCGGTGGGGAGGGCGGAGGCTCCGCATGAATGGGGCACCCAGATTGGCGGGGACAGAGTTTCTCGCGCGTCTTGACGCGCGATACCACCACCCTGTCGCTTCGCGCCGAGGGTGGGGCACCCGAGGAGTACCCGGTTTTCGTAGAAGGTGCCGAGGTAGGTGAGCGGTGGGTGAGATTTGTTGCCGGGGTGCGGGGTGGCTGGTATGCTGAGGCTCAAGTTCGCGGGCTGTTCCAATTTGGGACAGCAGCGAGGCCCGTCCTGCATGAAAACCCTGATCCGCACCGCGCTCCTTGGTTCCCTGTTCCTGGTTCCTGCTGCTCTGCACGCACAGGACTCCTGCGTGGATTCGCCGGAGTGTCCGACGGCGATTCTGGGCGTGGTGGGGGCGGCGGGAGCGGCGCTGTTTGTGCGGTGGCGATCGAGATAATTCAGTGACAACGGCGCGAATCGCGTTCAGATAGACTGACAGGTGTAACCCAAAGCAACGAAGGGTCCGGCCGCGAGGGCTGACCGACGGACGTGTGAGCCGGCTTCGTGAAGGGGTTCGTGAAGAGGACGACGCCAGGCGTGAATCCGTTTCGATCGAGGCTGCATCCGTTGCGTTCTGGTCTTTTGCTCTGCGGATTGGCTGCCGTAGTTCCAGTTGCCACGCCGGGGCTTCACGCGCAGATTCTCGACGAGCCGTCTGCGGCGACGATCCCTTCTCAGACTTCGGTGCCGCCGATATCGATTCCGAGTTCGTCGAGCTCGATTGCGAACCTGCTGAGCCAGTACAGCTCGCAGACGGGCGCGCAGACCGACGAGCAGGGACGACTGATGCGGGAGGAAGAGCAGCGGCAATTGCAGGCGAGCGAGAACCAGCCGCCGCTGCCGCCGGAACCGCCGAGCCCCTTCCAGCAGATGGTGGAAGCGACCACGGGACAGAAGCTGGAGATTTATGGAGTCTCCTTATTCCGGCGGGTTCCGACGACGTTTTCTCCAGTGCAGAATGTGCCGGTGGGGCCGGGTTACGTGCTGGGACCGGGCGATGAGCTTGTGGTGCAACTCTCCGGACAGATTAACCGGCAGATGCGGCTCACGGTCGATCGCGAGGGAGAGATCCAGATTCCTGAGGTGGGCCCTGTTCATGTTGCGGGGCTGACGTATGGCGAGTTGCAGGGATTTCTGAAGCAGCAGATTGGGCGCATTTACCGCAACTTCACGTTGAACGTGTCGATGGGCGCGTTGCGCACGATCCAGGTGTTTGTGGTGGGGCAGGCGCGAAGGCCGGGAAGCTTTGCGGTGAGCTCGCTGAGCACGCTGCTGAACGCGCTGTTTGCCTCGGGCGGACCGCTGCCGACGGGATCACTGCGCGATATCCAGGTGAAGCGGGGCGGAGAGACGATCGATCACTTTGACTTGTACGACCTGCTGCTGCGCGGGGACAAGTCAAAGGACATTCCGCTGGCGACAGGGGATGTGATCTTTATTCCGTATGCGGGACCGCAGGTGGCGGTGCTGGGCAGCGTGAATCATCCGGCGATTTATGAGCTGAAGGGCCAGACGAGCGTGGCGCAGGCGCTGGAATTTGCGGGCGGCGCGAGCGCGCTGGCCTCGGGAGCCGATGTCCTGCTGGAGCGGGTGTACGAGCACGAAAACCGCAACGTGGAGCTGGTGAGCCAGGACGAGAGCAAGACGGAGAGGATGCAGGGCGGCGACATTCTCTCGGTGCGCGCGGTGATCGACCGCTTCCGGAATGCGGTGACGCTGCGCGGGAATGTGGCGAATCCAGGGCGATTTGCGTGGAAGCCGGGAATGCGGGTGAGCGATCTGATTCCGAATCGCGAGTCGCTGGTGACGCGTGACTACTGGCGCAATCACAACCAGTTGGGGCAGTTCGTCCTGGACCAGAGCGAGGAGCCGGCGGAGGAGCGCAGAGAGCGCGAGCTGCAACAGAAGAGCCAACAGCAGCAGGAGCTGCGGGGATTGGGATTGCTGCCGCAGAGTCAGGCGCAAATGCGCGGACAGCAGCAGCACGCTGCGGGAACGCAGGCGCACGGCGGTCAGGGCTACGGGAACGAGGGTTACGGCGACCAGGGTTACGGGAACCCGGATTACACGACCCAGCAGGCAACGCCGCAGGTCTCTAACGAAGACGGGATGCCTCTGGACGGCGTGGCGCTGAGTGCTGCCGAGCAACAGGAGCAGGGCTCGCTGCAGCAGCCAAACGGACAACAGATGCAGCGCGGAGGCGTGAGCTCGACGACTCCCGGGGGTTCTGCTGCGGCCGCGCTGACGGTGGGATCGGCGAGGTTTCCGGCGAAGAATCACGTGATGCTGAGCGCACCGGATATTGACTGGGGATATGCGGTGATCGAGCGGCAGGACGCGAAGACGCTGACGAGCTCGCTGATTCCGTTCAACCTGGGCAAGCTGGTGCTGGACGGCGACAAGTCCCAGGACGTGGAACTGCTGCCAGGCGACGTGGTGACGATCTTTTCCAAAGCGGACATTCGCGTACCAAGCAAGCAGCAGACGCGGTATGTGCGCCTGGAGGGCGAGGTGGAGCAGGCGGGCGTGTACAGCGTGCAACCCGGAGAGACCCTGCGCGATCTGGTGCGGCGCGCGGGCGGGCTGACGCCGGATGCGTATCTGTATGCGTCGGAGTTCACGCGCGAATCGACGCGGAGACTGGAGAGGCAGCGGCTGCTGGAGTATGCGGACGAACTGGAATCGCAGCTATCGTTGGCGACCGCGACGAATCAACCAGTGACACCCCAGGACCAGGCGGCACAGATTGCGTCGCAGACGGCAATCCGGGCGGCGGTAGAGAGATTGCGGCGGATCCAGCCGAGCGGAAGGATCGTGCTGGATCTGAAGCCGGACAGCCAGGGGATCGACAGCCTGCCGGATATTGCGCTGGAGGACGGAGACCGCTTTGTGGTGCCGCGGGTGCCTTCGAACGTGACGGTGGAAGGACAGGTGTACAACGCGAATGCGTTCCTCTTTATGCGAGGCAAAGAAGCCAGGACGTATCTGCGCGAGGCGGGCGGACCGGACAGGCAGGCGGACCACAAGCGGATGTTTATCTTGCGCGCGGATGGGTCGGTGGTGAGCCAGCAGTATAGGGATGTGGAGAAGTCGATGATCTATCCGGGAGACACGATTGTGGTGCCGCCGGTGCTGCAGAGGAATACGTTGCAGCGTACGCTTTACATTGCGCAGATCGCAGGAAACCTTGCGCTGAGCGCAGCTTCGCTGGCGGTGATTTCGAAGCAGTGACGGGTGGGCTCTAAGGTACGGCGCCGCAAGCTGCGCCTAAAGTCATTCGATCCAGAATTGGCCATGCATGCTGAGCCGGCGCTTCATGCCGAGAGGTAGATTTTTCTCTGATCTGCCGAGTTTGTAGCCGAGCAGCTTCAGTCCGGTGCGAATCAAAGCGGAAGGGATGCGCAAAGGATCTTCGCGCCGCAGATAACTGATCTCCGATACTACGAACCGTTTCCCCTCGCCCCCGGTGCCTCCAAACGACTCATGGAGCCAGCGCTCGCGGCTGTGCAGAACGCCGATGTCGAAATAGCGGCTAAATTCCTGGCTCCAGGTGTAAGGATGAGAGTGGCGGACGGACGCGTCGGCGACGTAAGCGATCTTTGAACCTGCCATCAACAGATGTGCGGCGGTGACGGTGTCCTCACCGAAGATCACGTGCGGGGGGAAGCCTCCGACGGCCATCAACGCGGAGCGGCGGTATGCGGCAAAGGAATTGGAGATGAAGATCGTTTTGAAGCCGAGGCGTTCCCGGCTTGCAAGGCTTCGAACTTCGGACTGCTCTGGATAATTGAACCTGCGCGCGTGAGCTTCAATCGCACCGGCGCCGACGCCGGGAAGCTGCCGGCCATAGGCTGCGGCGACCGAGAGATCGGCGAAAGGTCGAAGGAGATTTGCGATAGAAGCCGGGCTGGTGAGAATCGCGTCCTGAGTCATGTAGATGAGGATGTCAGCCTGAGGCAGCAATTCGGCCGCGAGTTGCCGGGTGGCGCCGTGATTAAACTCTGACCGCTCAATAGAGTGAAGGTGGAATCCAGCGTTTCGCGCCAAGGTGGGCGTCTGATCAGTGGACGAGGAATCGATAATCAGCACTTGTTCCGGTGGCAGAGATGCGAGCAACGGAGGCGCGAAAGCCGGCCAATCCCGGGCTGCATTCAAGGTGGGAACAACTACATGAACTACCATGCAAATTTTCACAACACTAGGATCTGAGAGCAGTTAGAGCCACTTCGAAGGGATGGCTGACGAAGGCATTCCTGTCCGTATAGGATAGGACAGTGCATGGCTACATTATCTCAAGAAGATATCAGGGTGGATGACGCACTCGCAGCCAGGCGGGACTCGGTCGATGTGCTTGATCTCCTTTTGGTGCTTGCGCACCGACGAAGGTTGATCTTTCTCGTTACGGCGGCAGGGTTGCTTGCAGGCGTGATGCTGTCCCTGCTGCTCAAGCCAAACTTCACGGCAACTGCAGTCATTCTTCCACCGCAGCAGGAATCTTCGACGGCATCTTTGCTGAATCAGCTGGGTCCGCTGGCATCTCTCGGAGGCGCATCGGCGCTCGGGCTCAAGAATCCTGCGGATATGTACGTAGGGATTCTCGGCAGCCGTACCATCGCCGACAACTTGATCGGACAATTCAAGCTCCAGCATGTGTACAAGTTGAAGAACATGCAGGAAACGCGCAAGGTTTTGAAGTCCAATACAGATATCGAGGCCGGTAAAGACGGGCTGATCCAGATATCAGTGACGGATCACGATCCGAATCGCGCCAGTGAGCTAGCCAACGCGTACGTGGACCAGCTTTACAGCATGAATTCGAATTTAGCTATCACGGAAGCGGCTCAACGACGCGTTTTCTTTGATCAACAATTGAACGGCGAAAAGAAGGAGCTGGAAAATGCCGAGGATGATCTGCGTGCGACAGAGCAGAAAACAGGGCTGATACAACTTACCAGCCAAGCGCAGATGATCATCAACTCGATTGCACAATTGAGGGCGGAGATAGCCAGCCGCGAAGTCGAGTTGCAGTCCCTCAGGACCTCGTCAACAGAGCAGAACCCCGATGTGATCCGCGTGAATGAGGAGATAGCAACCATGCGGGCGCAATTGGCCAAATTGGAAGATAATCAGCATCGCCAGGTACAGCCCGGGGATATCGCCATTCCAGCCGGCAATGTTCCGCAGGAGAGCCTTGAATATCTTCGCAAATACCGCGAAGTAAGATACCACGAGACGCTCTTTGATCTGCTAACGAAGCAATATGAAGCTGCTCGCATTGATGAAGCGAAGTCTGCCCCCATCATTCAGGTGGTGGATCACGCGATTCCTCCGGACAAACGATCTGGACCTAAACGCTTGCTGATCCTAGTTGGCACGACCTTCGCGGCCTTCATATTTTCAAGTATTTGGGTTCTGGTAATGCATGGATTCAGAGTCATGGGCCGGCATCCGCAATATTCTTCAAGGATGCACGATCTGAGTCGAACCCTCGGACGCTCCTCCTGAGTTAGTCGATATGCAGATTCACGGCGTTGGGGAGCTCAGGATACTGCGGTAAACAGCGATATGCTCTGCAGCGATCGAGTCCCATTCAAACTTCTGGCTATATCTTTGCGCAGCCGACGAGAGGAGATCTTTGCGCTCCGGGAAGGTCTCCAGTGATTCGATGTGCGCGATTGCCTGGGAAGGCGATTCCGCAAAGAGGGCGGCATTATTTAGTTGCGAAGGTGTATGAGTTCCGCGAGTAGTGATTATAGTGGCGCCACTCGTGAGGAGAGCAATCAAGCTGCTACGTCGCTCCGAGGCACCGTCGGGAAAGGGCAGATAAGCAATATCGGTTGCTGCTAACGCCGTCGCCAAGGCTTCATCCTGTAAGCCAATTTGCCAATCTATAGCCAGTCCCTGGGACTCTGTTCGAAGGTGTTGATAGAGGGCCTCGGAACCGGGCAAGATCCTGCCGATAATACGCGTTCTCCAGTGCGGAGCACGCTTGTGAAGTAACTTCGCTAACTCGATTACCTGTTCAATCCCTTTGTCGCGCTTAATCAAACCAAAATAAGTAAGTGTATGTCTTAGCTTCGTCACCGACTTCAATGAAGGGGGAACATTGCTCCCGATTGGGATGAGAGTGTCTCGGCCGGTTATCCACGGCGCGAAACGTTGTACGTATGCACGCTCGTATTCATTCGTAAAGATTACCCTCCGTGCGCGCATACCCAAAGGGTATAGAGAAAGCCTCCGTAAGATGTGCGCCTGACTTGCCTCATGCAGAGTCAGGACCAGCGGTTGAAACAGGGCCATCGCTTGAGGACCAAGTCTCCATCCATAACCTGTTGAGGGATATTGCATATGGACAATGTCCGCCCGCATCCGCTTCAACTCAAGAGTATTCCGGAGACTGCTTTGAACGGTCCACTGTCTACCCGTGTAAATTTCTACATCGATTCCCCGAGTGCGAAGAGAATGCTCGAGCTTCTCAGAATAATCTGATACCCCGCAGATGTCTGGCGGATAGGAGCCAGTGATGATTATCACCCTCATGTTTGATATTATAGAATGTTTACCATTGATGGTTTCGCAGCGTTGTCTTCAGGTTCATGCTGCCGTTGCAATGAATGCCGCGAAAGCCACAGGAAGTCATTCAGAATCGCGACACGACCGTCGTCTCGTTGCTGAAGGATGGGAGCACGGAATTCGGAATGAGCGCCGTCCCATCTCGTGAAGTTAGACGAACGTCAGACGTGCCGAACAAGTTGTTGCCACCCCATGTCTTATTTTTTCTGATCTACAACCTGATATATTTCGTACCGATTTTCGTTGTATTTCTCTGGGGTTACGGTGGAGGCGGTAGCGAAGCCATCTCCGTTATGGGCACTGCCACGATGCTTAAGATAAGCGCTGCCTATATCGCGGGAACAACTGCATTCCTATTGGGATCTGCGCTGGGACCATTTTTGCGGTGGTCGGTGAGAGGCGTTTCCAAGCAGAATTGGAATCCCATCTGGTTTCAAGTTTCGATAGTCGAGGTAGTTTTTGCAGCAGCAGCAGCAATCGTTTTTATTATCAGCAAGATCGCACTGATTCCCACCGGCGCCTATCAAGAGTATGCGTTTGATGCCGGGCTGATGACTTCTGGAGTGTGGAATTTTTCCACCTTCTGTTCTGAGACTCTCATCCTGGTTGCCATTCTCTTTTTGTTTCAAAGGAAACGCTATAACGTTCTCGGCTTTTTTCTAGTCACCGCGCTGAATTGCGCTAACCTTCTGCACGGAACACGTGTATTTTTCATCAGCAGCGTAATGTCTTTTGTTGCATATCTATACCTAAGAGGGCATATTACGGTGCGCCGCATGTTCTTATTTGGGCCGCCTGCGTTTGTCGGCCTTCTCGGCCTTACATACGCCATCTACCTGGCACGAAGCGCGGCTTCGTTTTCAGGTTCCCTCTCGCTGATTCAACTCGTGAGTCCTCTCATGTGGGAGAGCATGTTTTCTCAGCTCTCTCTGATCAATGTACTGAATCATCCCTCCTTATGGGATGCTACCGGTCATGTTTTTAGGCTTCTGGGAGATGCCGTTCTTTTTGTGACGCCCAGGATACTGCTGCCTAATAAAGATGCATTTATATACATAAACCAGTTCAGTTATTTATCGCCCAAGGGTGCTTTCAACGGCTATGCAACCGGCCTTATCTATCTGGGCTTGTTCTTTCCCGTCTTTTACTTCTGCTTAGGAGTTATCGGAAGCTGGTTATATCGCGCCTCACAAAGATCTTCCTGGTGGTTTATCTTGTATGTGTTCTATACGGCAGACTTTCTCCTCCACATGATGCGCGACGAATACTTAATCCCGATGAAGATGTTCATCAATACCATTCAATGGATCGTCATACTTATTACGTGCCGATGGTTTTGCCGGATGATTGGTTCAGAAAATCCGGGTCCCGCTGCTGACCTTGTCGTTTAGATTCCACTAATCTGTTTCGGTTAGACAATATGAGCACGCAGAGTGCAGTCGATGGCGGTGTGGAGAAACGAAACTCCGGGCACATGCCGAACCGACTGCAAGCCCATTCAGGATGGCTTGACCAAACATTTGCAAAAGAGAGCCGGAACTCGGTCATGACCGCTCACAATCAATCTGGCCCGGCATTCCGGCGCTGCATTCGCAATTTTCCGACAGCCGCGCAGAAACAGAGTGGAACTCAAGCATAGAGTGGTCCCCGGTCAGGCTCGCAGAACATGTATCGAGTCCGATGCAAATGGGCTTCCCAAGTCATTGTGAAATCGGAAAGCTTAGTTTTCGTCAATCCCCTGTATAGAGTCGGTACACAAAGTGTGAGACTCCACGAGCAGTGCGACCAAAAATTAAAGCGGCCAGCGCTACAACTTGTTCGCGCTCCACCTAAAATAAGAAGGCTGCCCTCTGATGCGGGTCAATACGGCGGCCGCCGTGCATTTTTCGCATGGAGAGTTTCTGGAGTGTTTGATGAAAGCAGTGATTCTTGCAGGAGGTCTGGGCAGCCGGTTGAGCGAAGAGACGATTCTGCGGCCGAAGCCAATGGTCGAGATCGGCGGCAAACCCATCCTGTGGCACATCATGAAGATTTACTCGGCGCACGGGATCAATGATTTCATTGTGTGTCTTGGCTACAAGGGGAACATGATTAAGGAGTTCTTTGCGAACTACTTTCTTTATTCCTCTGATGTGACCTTCGACCTGAGAACGGGAACGACGGAATGCCATCGCAATGGCGTTGAGCCGTGGCGCATCACGCTGGTGGATACGGGCGCGGAGACGATGACCGGAGGGCGGTTGCGCCGGGTGCTGCCGTATGTGCAGGACGAGGAGATGTTCTGCTTTACCTATGGTGATGGAGTTGCGGACGTAAACATCACGGAGCTGATCAAGTTTCATCGTGAGCAAGAGAAACTGGTCACCCTGACGGCCGTGCAGCCGACGGGCAAGTTTGGCGCTCTGGCGATTGATGATTCATCGACTGTGCTTTCCTTCATGGAGAAGCCGAAGGGCGATGGGCGGTGGGTGAACGGCGGGTTCCTGGTGCTTTCGCCGAAGGTGGGCAAATACCTGGAGAACGACGCGACGGTTTGGGAGCGGGAGCCTATTGAAACGATCGCTCGCGAGGGAAACGTGGCGGCGTATAGACATTCCGGGTTCTGGCATGCGATGGACACGGTGCATGACCGCGGTGTGCTTGAAGAGCTGTGGAAGAGCGGGGCTGCTCCCTGGAAGATCTGGCCATGAACTGGAGCGGCAGGCGTGTTCTGATCACGGGGCACACCGGATTCAAAGGAAGCTGGCTGTCTCTGTGGCTGCAGTCGAAGGGCGCCGACGTTTGCGGGTTCGCGCTGGAGCCGCCGACGGCTGTGAACCTGTTCACGGATGCAGGCGTGGCGAGCGGGATGCGGTCGGTGCTGGGGGATATCCGCAACACCGATGACGTGGCGAAGGTGTTTCAGGAACATCGGCCGGAGATCGTCTTCCATATGGCTGCGCAGCCGCTGGTGCGGAGCTCGTATGCGGACCCGGTAGGGACGTATGCGACGAACGTGGTGGGCACGGCGTGTGTGCTGGACGCCGCGCGACAGACGCCGGGGGTGCGGGCGATTGTCGTGGTTACGACGGACAAATGCTATGAGAATCGGGAATGGGACTGGCCCTACCGGGAGAATGACCGACTGGGCGGCTACGACCCGTACAGCAATAGCAAGGCCTGCACGGAACTTGTTGTGTCTGCGTATCGCAGTTCGTTCTTTAACCCGGCCCGGTATGAGGAGCATGGGGTGGCCATCGCTTCAGTGCGCGCGGGCAACGTGATTGGCGGCGGCGACTGGGCGACGGACAGACTGGTGCCGGATATTATGCGGGCGTTTCTTGCCAGCGAGCCTGTGCTGATCCGTAACCCGCATGCGATCCGGCCGTGGCAGCACGTTCTTGAGCCTCTTCGCGGCTATGTCGCTGTCGCAGAAAGCCTTTGCGAGAAGGGGACGGCAGACGCGGAGGCGTGGAACTTCGGCCCTGATCCGGCCGACGCACGGACGGTTGAGTGGATTGTGATGAAACTGGCGAGCTTATGGGGCGAAGGCGCGCACTGGCGGGTGGATTCCGGAGACCATCCGCATGAGGCGCACACGCTGCAGCTGGATTGGTCGAAGGCGAAGCGGCGTCTGCAATGGTCGCCGGCCTACACCTTAAGTGAAAGCCTGGGTGCGACGGTAGAGTGGTACAAGGTAAAATCGAGCAATAAGGACATGCGCTCCTTCACCCTGCAGCAGATTCAAAGATACGAAGAGCGCTGCCGTTCCTCACTGGCAACTTCTCTACCCCGCGGAGCTACCCCCTAGAAGTGAGTCGCAAAGACGAAATCCGTGCCGCAATCCGGCAACTTACAACTGAGTACTATCAAGAGGTTCACGCAACGAAGGCGTTTGTTCCGGGAAAGTCTTCCGTGCCGGTGTCGGGCAGAGTGTTCGATGAGCGGGATCTGTTTTCTGTCGTGGATTCGGGGCTCGATTATTGGCTGACGGCGGGCCGGTTTTCCGATCTGTTTGAGTTCAAGTTTGCGAAGTTTGTTGGCGTGCGGGACGCGCGGCTGGTGAACTCCGGTTCCTCCGCAAACCTTATTGCAGTTTCGGCGCTGACGTCTCCGACGTTGGACGAGCGGCAGTTGAAGCCGGGCGATGAGGTGATTACCGTCGCCGCGGGGTTTCCGACGACGGTAAACCCGATTCTGCAGAACCGCCTTGTCCCGGTATTTCTGGATGTAGAACTCGGCACGTATAACGTCGATGTTTCGATGCTCGAAGCCGCACTGAGCTCACGGACCAAGGCGCTCATCTTTGCACATACGCTTGGGAACCCATTCAACGTTGGTGCGGTTGCGGAGTTTGCGCGCAAGCACAACCTGTGGCTGATCGAAGACTGCTGCGATGCGCTCGGTTCCACGTTCAATGGCCAGCGAGTAGGGACCTTCGGTGATATCGCCACCTTCAGCTTCTATCCTGCACATCACATCACGATGGGTGAGGGTGGATGCGTGGCGACGAACAAGCCACAACTTACCAAACTGATCGAGTCGTTTCGTGATTGGGGCCGCGATTGCTGGTGTGCGCCCGGAAAAGACAACACATGCGGCAAGCGGTTCGATTGGGACCTGGGTGATTTGCCGCACGGGTACGATCACAAGTACACGTACTCTCATATCGGCTACAACCTGAAGGTGAGCGATATGCAGGCGGCCGCGGGCGTGGCCCAGCTCGAGAAGCTGGAGGGCTTCATCGCCGCGCGCAAACGTAACTTTGCGTATCTCAGTGAGAGACTCAATCCGCTTTCCGATATCCTGCTGCTGCCGCAAGCGACGGCGAATTCCGATCCAAGCTGGTTCGGATTCCCGATTGCAGTGCGTACTGAATCAGGCGTGCGGCGGGACGATCTGGTGCGCTTTCTTAACGGCCGGCAGATTGGAACGCGATTGCTGTTTGGCGGAAACCTGCTGCGACAGCCAGCTTACCGGGATGTTGAACGGCGTGTGATTGGAGATCTTGCCAACTCGGATTTCATTACGAGCCAGGTCTTCTGGATCGGTGTTTATCCCGGACTGACGACGCAGATGCTCGATTACGTAGTTGAAAGCATAGAGGAACACGTGGCGCAGCCGGCTTTGAGCTGAGCCGATCGATTGAGGCTGCGAGCGAGAACCGAACTCGCTTGCTTAGGCGGCCTTGTACAGAGCCAAACGACACATTTTTGGGATCAACGGGATTTTTACCAGGAGTTCGAATGCGGGTTGCGGATTACATGGCGCACAAGGTTGTTGAAGCAGGCGCGGATTGCTTCTTTGTGCTGACGGGCGGCATGGCCATGCACTTGAATGATGCTTTCGGCCGGGAGCAGTCGCTGCGGTATTACTGCAATCATCATGAACAAGCGACGGCGATGGCGGCGGATGCTTATGCGCGACAAACCGGAAGGCTTGGCGTTGCGATGGCCACGAGCGGCCCCGGCGCAACGAACCTGCTGACCGGCCTGGTCGGCGCATATCAGGATTCGGTGCCGGTCATCTTCTTTACCGGACAGTGCAAGCGCGTGGAAACGGTGCGCGGACGCAATATTCCGGGTTTGCGTCAGTGCGGATTCCTTGAGGTCGATATCGTTCCGATGGTTGAATCCGTCACGAAGTACGCGGCCTTTGTAGAGAGTCCAGAGCGTGCGCGGTATCACATTGAGAAGGCGATTCACCTTGCGCGCAGCGGACGACCTGGACCTGTTTTGCTGGATGTTCCACTGGATGTGCAGGCTGCACCATTTCCCGAAGATGCCGAAGGATACACGCCGGAAGAAGATGCTGTTGCAGCATGCAAGCCCGCAGACGTAGAAGACATCTTCGACCGGCTTGGCAAGGCGAAGCGGCCGTTGAT
This sequence comes from Acidobacteriaceae bacterium, assembly GCA_035651235.1. Classification (GTDB taxonomy): domain Bacteria; phylum Acidobacteriota; class Terriglobia; order Terriglobales; family Acidobacteriaceae; genus Granulicella. The sequence goes on along the minus strand of DASRGC010000019.1, from coordinate 40,721 downwards.
CCTTGCGGGGCATGGCATTCGGGTAGCGGATCAAGTGGCAGCGTTCCGTGAGTTTGTTCATCGTGTCCAGGTACCGGTGGCGACCTCGTTCATGGCCAAGGATCTGATGACCTATAACGATCGTCTGTTTGTTGGGCATCCGGGACCACGCGGCGTGCGTGGCGCGAACTTCGCGGTCCAGGCCGCCGACCTCATTTTGATTATGGGCTGCAGCCTTCACATTCAGACGGTCGGCTATGAAGGTGATTTGTTTGCTCCGAACGCGCACAAGATTCAGATTGAGATTGATCCGAGTCTGCAGGAGCGCGAGCGCGTGGGAGTTCAGGAGAAATACACGTGGGACATCAAGGACTACCTGCCGAAGTTCCTGGATCGCGCTGCGCGATATGAGGGCACGACGCCGAAGAAGTGGATTGCTGCATGCCAGTCGTGGAAGGAGAAGTACGGCATCTGCCGCGAGCCACACGACTTTGGAGGCATGGAGGATCCGACGAATCTTTATGAGTTTGTGGACGTGCTGAGCGAGTTGCTGCAAGGCGATGAGACGATCCTGACGGACGCGGGCCAGCCGCACCCGATTCTCGGGCAGGCCTTCCGGATTAAGGGCAACCAACGGTACCTGAACCCGGGATCGCTGGCAGAGATGGGATATGCGCTGCCGGCGAGCTTCGGTCCGGCGGCAGCCGATCCGAATCTGAATGTGATCGTCGTGACCGGTGACGGCTCGCTGCAAACGAACATCCAGGAGCTGCAGACACTGGTTCATTATGGCTGGAACGTGAAGCTCTTCGTCATCAACAATGGGGGCTACGGCTCGATCCGGCGGACGCAGGAGACGTTTTTCAAGGGCTTCATGATGGGCAGCACGCCGGAGACGGGTGTGACGATGCCGGATACCGAGGCGATCTGCAGGGCTTACGGACTTCCGTTCGTGCGTTGCGAGAACCGGGCTCGTCTGCAGCCTGTGCTCGAGCAGGTCCTGGCGCAGAAAGGGCCGATTCTGTGCGAAGTAATTGCTCAATATAACCAGAGGATTCTTCCCGGCGTGCCGTCGTATCTGCTTCCGGATGGAAGCATGCGGTCCAAGGCGCTGGAACAGATGTCACCGGAGATCGACCTTAGTTTTGAAGAGATTTACAGGCAAGCCGGTCTCGGTCAATAACGCAGATGACGCCCCCGCTTGCTAAAGACGACCTCGATCTGATCCTGGCTAAGACCGCACCGCTCTGGGAGGAGATGCGCGGCAGCCGCCTGTTTATCACGGGTGGGACTGGCTTCTTCGGGTGCTGGCTGGTTGAGAGCTTTCTTGCTGCAAACCGGCAATTTGAGCTGCTGGCAGAGATCACAATACTGACGCGCTCACCTGAGGCGTTTCGGGAAAAGTGCCCTCACCTTTCAGGGGATCCCGCGCTTACGCTGCTTTGCGGCGATGTCTCCCGGTTCGAGTTTCCGCCTGGCGAGTATCGTTACGTGATCCACGCGGCAACGGAGGCGAGCGCAAAGATGATTGCAGAGCGACCGCAGCAGATGCTTGCCACGATCCTGGACGGCACGCGCCGGTCGCTCGATTTCGCTACGACGCACGGCACGCGCAAGTACTTGCTCACGAGCTCTGGCGCTGTGTACGGCGAGCAGCCTCCAGAGGTGAGCCACATCGCAGAGGACTTCCCGGGTGCTCCCAATCCGCTGCGCGCTTCTTCTGTGTACGCCGAGGGCAAACGGGCGGCAGAGCTTATGTGTGCTGTCTACCAGGCGGCGTTCCCGATCGAATGCAAGATTGCACGTTGCTTCGCGTTCGTTGGACCCCATCTTCCGCTCGATACACACTTTGCCGTCGGCAATTTCCTGCGCGATGCGATGCAGGAAAGGACGATTCTTATTGAAGGCGATGGGACTCCGAGGCGGTCCTACATGTATGCTGCCGACCTGGCCATCTGGTTATGGACGATGCTTTTCGTTGCTCCTTCGCTGGAGGCGATCAACGTCGGGTCGGATCAGTCGATAAGCATCCGCGCGCTGGCAGAGACGATTCCGGCGGCTATCGGATCTTCATCGCAGGTGCAGATTGCCAAGTCACCGCAGCCAGGGGCGCCGGTTCGCCAGTATGTGCCCTCGATCGCCAAGGCCGAGCAGAAGCTTGGGCTCACCTGCTCCATCGCACTCGATGAAGCCTTGCGCCGAACAGCCGCCTGGTACGGGTATGCTCCATTAACAGCAGCGGTCCAGTTCGACCGGAGAGAACGTGAAGGCTGAGGTAATCACGCGGGCGGCGGCGAGGCCCCGGACAGCAAGGGAACATCTGAAGCACTGGCTTGGTCTCGATAGGGCCATCGGCTTCACGGTTCTCGCACGGTTTTGGTCGGCTGCGGGCGGCATCGTGACGGTGTTGCTCATTGCCCGCTTTTTGTCAGCGGCGGAACAGGGTTACTACTACACGTTTTCCAGCCTCGTAGCACTCCAGATCGTCTTTGAGCTTGGATTTTCTTTTGTGATCCTCCAACTCGCGGCACATGAGCGGGCGCAACTCACCTTTCTTCCGGACGGATCGATCGTAGGCGATGGTGTTGCTCACTCGCGACTCGCGTCGATTCTGCAAAAGTGCGTTCGGTGGTATTCGGTAGCCGCGCTGATCATGTTCGCCTGCCTGCTGCCTACGGGTCTGTACTTTTTCATGACGCACCAGCATGGGAATGCCTCGATTGAGTGGAAGGTTCCCTGGTGCTTGCTTGTAACGGCAGCAACTCTTACTTTTCAGCTTGACCCGGTCTTTTCTTTCATCGAAGGCTGTGGGGCGGTTGCCCAGGTGGCTCGCATGCGCTTCAGCCAGGCTGTTTTTGGCAGCCTTATGGCCTGGACCGCATTGCTACTTCATCACGGTCTGTTTGCGCCGGCGATGTTGATCCTCGGACAAGCGATGATGGGGCTCGCCTTCCTTGTCTCCGGTCCGCGCCATAGGATGGTGACGCACCTGCTCACGTACAAGGTTCGCGAACATTTTGTGGGATGGCGCGCCGAAATCTGGCCATTCCAATGGCGTATTGCGATCAGCTGGATTTGCGGCTACTTCATCTTTCAGCTCTTTAATCCGGTGCTCTTTGCCTATCAGGGGCCGGTCGTCGCGGGACAAATGGGAATGTCGCTGAGTATTTCGGCATCGATCGGCGCCGTGGCGATGGCATGGATCAATACCAAAGCTTCGCCGTTCGGCACACTGGTTGCTCGAGGTGAGATCGGCAAGCTCGATACGCTCTTCTTCCGGACCCTCTGGCAGTCGACCACGCTGCTCGTATGCGGTGCTGCCGCATTTCTTATCGTACTTATTGTTGGCGGCAGCCACTTTCCCAAGCTGGCATCGCGCGTTCTCCCTCCGTGGGCCTTTGCGCTGCTGCTACTCACCACCATCATGGGCCACATTGTTTTCAGCGAAGCACTTTATCTACGGGCACATAAGCAGGAGCCATTCCTGATCCAGGCAGTAACAGTAGCGATTATGCTTGGCTGCGCTACATGGCTACTGGGAAAGTACTTAGGAGCTGGTGCCGTAACAGTGGGCTACTTCTTCATTGGAGGACTCTTTGGCATCGCATCCGGAACCTACATCTTTGTCACCAAACGACGTGAATGGCATCAGCAACCCATCGGCGCCAAGATCGCTCTTTCGACCAGCTCCCGCCTCCATGAATGAGCCAGCAACCGAGCAGATCTGCAACAAGCCACTTCTGACAATCGCCATCCCTACCTATAACCGTTCTCGATATTTACGTGAACTTCTCTCGGTGCTTCACGAGCAGGTTGTCAAGCAGCCGGACGTCGAGTTGATTATCTCGGACAACGCCTCACCTGACGACACGTCAGCCGTTGTCGCCGAATTTCAGCAGCGAGGTCTTTCGGTCCGTTATATGCGCAATGCGGAAAACATCGGTGCTGATGCGAACTTCCTGCAATGTTTTGCCGAAGCGCGTGGCAAATATTTCTGGCTTTTCGGAGATGACGACGTCCTTCTACCAGGCGCCCTTCGGCTGCTCACCGAACGGCTCGCATCACACACCTACGATCTTGTGTACGTTAACTCATTTCCGATGGAGAGTTCGACCGCTCTGAATGCAGTGCAAGGCCCTTTGACGGTAAAGGAGTCGGCGAGTGCCAGCGAATTCGCCAGTAAGGTTCACATCTACATGACATTTATCACGGGGAATATTATTCGCAAAGAAGCCGCGCTTCGCGGTCTCGAATCGCCTGCTTCAGAGTTGCGCAACAGTAACCTTTTGCAACTCGGATGGACCTACGCCGCACTTAATGAATACCACCAGGGGCTTGTGGTAGAAGACAAGCTCATTGGAGCGCGAGTGGATAATACCGGCGGATACAAACTGCTCGAAGTGTTCGGCCCCGCGCTTCACACCGTAACGTATAGCAGAGTGAAAGATCCACGGATCAGAGCAATCATCATGAACGCGGCGATACAGAGATTCTGGCCAGGCATGCTGATGAGCTACAGATTGAAGGCCCACAATTTCAGCAGAGAAGCTGCGCCGGAGATTGTTCTTGGCTCGGTCTTTGGCAATAACTGGCGCTATTGGTTTTTCACTGCGCCAATTATCCGCTTGCCTTCTGCGCTGGCCAAGGTCTGGTTTCTGGCGGTGAGGATCATTAACCGGCTCGACCGGGCCAGCGGGTACCTCCTGCTTCGTCTACGCATGCCCAAATCCAAGGCCTGAACGAGCATTCAGAACACCGGTCCTCAAGGTGATCCTTTGCTACCATCGATATGATCGTTCGTGCATGTGTAGAGAAAAGCGCTGTACCTCTGATCAATATCGTCCTTAATTCTTCTGATTGTGCTGCCCTTGAATCGAATAAGCCGGTTTCGCCACGACAATGGAGGTTATCTCTTACTGCAGGTCCTCTGCGGCAAGATAGCAGGCCGCGTGCGCAACTACTGTCTCTCGAGAAAGCTGAAGGCGGCGAACCTCAATATCGGGCCTCGCGCATACCTTCGCGGCCTTTCTTCAATTCGAATTGGCGACGACTTCTCGGCGCAGACGGGCCTGTGGCTCGAAGCAATCACCCACTATGAAGAGCAGACGTTCACACCACAAATCATCATCGGGAATCACGTTCGCATCAGCCAGTTTGTGCATATCGCGGCGACAAACAGAGTTGAGATCGGAGATGATGTGCTTATCGGCAGCCGTGTCATCGTGACCGACCATAATCATGGCCAGTATCGCCGCACACACTCCTCTCCGATGAGTGCCCCGGGAAGCCGCCTTCTCGATACCGACTTGCAGGTCACGATTGGCGCTCGCGTCTGGCTCGGAGATGGGGTCGTGGTCACGCCGGGGGCGAACATTGGCGAAGGCTCGGTGATCGGGGCGAATTCGGTCGTGATCGGTAGTGTGCCACCGTTTTCTGTCGCCGTTGGTACCCCGGCAGTTGTCAAAAAGATATTTGATTTTTCTACAAATCAGTGGAGAGATGCGAAATGACTCGCGCAGCATGCACGATTGTTTCTTTGAACTACCTTCACTACGCCAGAACGCTGTGCGACTCCTATCTTGAACAGCATCCTGACCATGCCTTCTACGTGCTCATCGTCGATCGTCCATCACCGGAGATCGATACCTCCCGAGAGCGTTTTCGGGTGATCTGGGTGGAAGAACTTGGTATCCCCGACTTTCTGTCAGTCGCCTTCAAGTTTGACATTCTCGAACTGAACACAAACGTAAAGCCGACTTTTCTGAAGAGTCTGCTTGCGAGCGGAGTAGATCAACTTATTTACCTCGATCCGGACATCCTCATCTGCTCGAGCGTGGATTTCATTTTTGATTTGCTGCAATCGAGTTCTATCGTTATCACGCCCCATACGCTATCACCGAATGACGCTGAACCTGGCAATGAATCCATTCTTCTTTACGCAGGAGTTTACAACCTGGGATTCATTGCGCTCGGAAGAAGCGAGGAGTCTCTTCGCTTTCTTACGTGGTGGGAAAGCCGCTGCCTGACAGAGGGATTCGCGGAACGAATGAGTGGGCTCTTCGTCGATCAAAAGTGGATCAATCTTGTGCCGTGCTATTACGACCAGGTAACGATTCTCAAGCACCCAGGTTGTAACGTAGCCTACTGGAATCTTCACGAGCGCAAAACCTTAACAGACGGACGTGGCTTGAGAGTAAATGGAAGTGTACCGCTCGTCTTCTTTCATTTTAGCGCCCTCCCTCTGAGCGGCAACGTGATCTCTAAAGGGTACGACCAGTTCACCTTGGAATCGCGTCCTGAACTGGCCGAATTATTCGGCTGTTACCGCGCTCGCCTGGTCAAGAACGGGGCTCATCAATTGGGGAAGCTTCAATATGCGTTCGCGCGCTACGACAATGGACAATTTATAAGTAAGCTCCACCGTGCGCTTTACGCCGGGCAGCTTCAATTCTTTCAACAGGCAGGCGATCCTTTCCAGATCTCGAATCCCTTTTACCAATGGATCAGCAGACAACATCTGCTCGGCGTACAGGATTCTGCAGGGAAGTACAATAGCCGGACGATGAATAAGTCTGATCCGAAGATCAGGCTGGTCAATTCGTTCCTGAGACTGCTTGCGCGAGTGAGCGGGGTTGACCGATACACCGTGCTGATGAAGTACTTTGGGTTCATCTCTATCTTGCGAAACCAGAAAGAGATATTTCCAGCTTCCCGCTGATCACCGGGATCGTGCGCGATCTTCGCCGCACATGAGCAGCAAACGCGGCCGGTCTTGATCTGCTGCAACAGTTGCCGATTTTTCCACAACTTGAAGCCGGGAATGTATTAGTGCTCCGGCGCTAACCCAACACGCCTGAATCGTCAACGTCGCCAAAACTTGCAAAACCGAGCAAGTTGTTACAAGCAAACGGAGATCGTTATCCGCTTTCTTTATCGGCTTACTTCACCCGTGGTCCAGTACGTCCCTTTTGTGCTGGTCGTATGGAGCACCTGACTGGACTGAACTTCACATCAGGTACTGCGATAAGATTAGGCAAGCAAGGTAGATACAAGTATTTAGCTCGGATGTAGTACAGGCCCATGCGTGAGGAGTTACGTGTTCCGAGCCGGTTATCGCAGGCCAGGTCCTGAAGCCTTTTTTGCTCAGGAGTCTACAAGCCCCTTATTGGTGAGAGCGCCCTCGGACATGAACGATTCCAAATACGAGTCAAACAATTTTTCGGGCAGCAGACCCGTTCTAGTGACCGGTGGCTGCGGGTTTATCGGATCCAATTTTGTGCTGGATTGGCTGGCGAATGAAGACGCGCCGGTCGTGAACCTGGATGCGCTGACGTACGCGGGTAATCCTGAGAATCTGGCTTCGGTCACGGGTGATCCGCGGTACACGTTTGTGCACGGAAACATCTGCGATGCGGAGCTGCTGGAGCAGATCTTTCGCGAGCACAGGCCGCGAGCGGTGGTGCACTTCGCGGCGGAGAGTCACGTGGATCGGTCGATCCTGGGACCGGATGCGTTTCTGAAGACGAATATTGATGGCACGTTCCAGCTGCTGAAGGCAGCGAGGACGTTCTACGAGACGCTGATGGACCAGGAGCGCCAGAGCTTCCGCTTTCTGCATGTGTCGACGGATGAGGTGTATGGGACGCTGGAGCCGGATGATCCGGCGTTCAGTGAGACGACGCCGTATGCGCCGAACTCGCCCTATGCGGCGTCGAAGGCATCGAGTGACATGCTGGTGCGTGCATGGCGGCATACGTACAAGATGCCCACGCTGGTGACGAACTGCTCGAACAACTATGGGCCGTTTCAGTTTCCGGAGAAGCTGATTCCGCTGACGATCTCGAATGCGCTCGCGGGTAAGGCGCTGCCGGTATATGGCGACGGGCAGCAGGTGAGGGACTGGCTGTATGTGGTCGATCACTGCACGGCTATTCGCACAGTGCTGCGTAAAGGCCGGCTGGGAGAGACGTACAACGTGGGCGGAAATAATCAGCGGGCGAACCTGGATGTGGTGCGGACGATCTGCGGGCTGCTGGATGAGTTGAAGCCGGGAGCGCGCCCCTATGCGGAGCAGATCAAGTTTGTGCAGGATCGGCCAGGGCATGACCGGCGGTATGCGATCGACGCAAGGAAGATTTCAGGCGAGCTGGAATGGACGCCGGCAGAGACGTTTGAGACGGGATTGCGCAAGACGGTGCAGTGGTATCTCGACAATGAGGCATGGGTGAACGACGTGACCAGCGGAGCGTATCAGCACTGGATGGAGCAGAACTATTCCGGCCGGGGCGAGGCGAAGAGCGTTGCGGCGGAGGCGCGCCGATGAAGGGAATCATTCTCGCGGGTGGGTCCGGGACGCGGTTGTATCCGGTGACGCAGACAGTGAGTAAGCAGTTGCTGCCGGTGTACGACAAGCCGATGATCTACTATCCGCTTTCGGCGCTGCTGCTGGCGGGGATTCGCGAGATCCTGGTGATCTCGACCCCGCAGGACACGCCGCGTTTTGAGGCGCTGCTGGGTACGGGTGAGCAGTGGGGTGTGACGTTCAGCTATGCGGTGCAGCCTTCGCCGGATGGGCTGGCGCAGGCGTTTCTGATTGGGCGTGAGTTCATCGGGAAGGACGGCTGCTGCCTGGTGCTCGGAGACAATCTGTTTTATGGCCACGAGTTCGCTGACATTCTTCGCGGTGCCGCGGAGCATACGACGGGAGCGACGGTGTTTGCGTATCCGGTGCACGATCCGGAGCGATATGGCGTCGTCGAGTTCGATGCGCAACGGAGGGCGATTTCGCTCGAAGAGAAACCGGCTAAGCCGAAGTCACGATATGCGGTGACGGGAATTTACTTCTATGACAACCAGGTGGTTGGGGTGGCGGAGAATCTGAAGCCTTCCCCGCGCGGCGAGTTGGAGATTACGGATGTGAACCGGTGGTATCTGGAGCGCGGACAGTTGCGCACGGAGGTGCTGGGACGAGGCATGGCGTGGCTGGATACGGGAACGCACGACTCTCTGCTGGATGCGAGTAACTTTATCCAGACAATTGAGCACAGGCAGGGGCTGAAGGTGGCTTCGCCGGAGGAGATTGCCTACCGGCTTGGCTACATTGACGCGGAGCAGTTGAATGCGCTGGCGACGAAGCTGGGCAAGAGCAGTTATGGGGAGTATCTGCGGCGTGTGGTCGGCGAGAAGGTGTATTAGGTGTCTGCTGCCGTGACGGCAGAGTCTCGCGGCCGGGCGCTGTTTCTGGATCGCGACGGCGTGCTGAACGAAGAGGTGGGCTATCTCTGCCGGCCGGAGGACGTGCGCTGGGTGGAGGGAGCGTTTTCCTTGTGCCGAACGGCCATGGAGCTTGGGTACAAGCTGATCATCGTGACGAATCAGTCGGGCATTGCGCGAGGCATGTACAGCGAGGCGGACTTTCACACGCTGATGGACTGGATGCGTGTGGAGTGGGAACGCGAGAAGGTGCGCGTCGATGGGGTGTACTTTTGCCCCTATCATCCGGAGCACGGTGTGGGCGAGTACAGGAGAGAGCATGAAGACCGCAAGCCGGGGCCGGGCATGCTGCTGCGGGCGGCACGGGAGCATGCGCTGGATCTGACGCGATCAGTGATGGTGGGGGACCGGTGCTCGGATGTGGCGGCGGCGAACATGGCGGGGTTGCGCCAGGCGTTTCTGCTGCGAGGAACGGAGTCGGTTCCCTGCCGCGGCGAGTACATGGCTATCGGATCGCTCGCCGAGGTGGAGTGGTGGCTGCGGGAGATGCGGTGAAATGCAGTGAAATAGTGAATTGAGGCAAAGCCGCGGCACAGCCGTCGCTCTCCGGTTTATTCACTAGTCACTATTCACTTCTTCAGGGAAGTTCGGCGTCGCGGAGCAGAGCGCCCTTCGCGTCTTTGCCGGAGACGGAGACTTCGGCGCCCGCGAGTTGGTCCAGTGGCCAGGAGATGCCGAGTTCGGGGTCGTTCCAGAGGACGCAGCGTTCGCCCGGGGGGTAGTATCCGCGGGTGGTCTTGTAGAGGACTTCGGCCGTCTCGGAGAGGACGAGGAAGCCGTGGGCGAAGCCTTCCGGGATCCACAGCATCTCGAGCTCGCCGTCATCGTTGTGGGGCTTGAGGTCGAAGCCGGCCCAGCGGCCGAAGTCGGGGGAATGGCGGCGGAGATCGACGGCGACATCCCAGATGTGCCCGGAGAGGACGCGGATGAGCTTTCCCTGAGGATGTCCGAGCTGGTAGTGGAGGCCGCGGAGCACGCCGCGAGCGGAGAACGATTGATTGTCCTGCGCGAAGGCGTGAGGAAGACCGAGGGAGACAAAGGTGTCGGTGTTGAAGAGTTCGGCGAACCAGCCTCGGGAATCGCCATGCCGCTTTGGTTGCAGAATCTTTACATCGCGCAACGGGGTATTACGTAGTGTCATGGAACGAGGATAGGACAGAGCGGTGAACGGCGCGACCGAGGTACGGACTTTCCCAGTTTGGTACCGCAACTTAAAAAGTAGGCCGTCGTCTACTGATTTAGCTATCGCAACCTGGCAAACGTGACGATACACTGTGTGGGCAACCAATCCCTAGTTTGATTGCCCTGTGTTCTTCACGGGAAAGAGCGGGTCCGGGAGAACTGCCGCTGACGCCCCCAATCGGGCGGCAAAGGCTTCCGGACTTGAGGGGCCGCAGACGTAGGCAGTCTCTGGTCAAAAGTAAGAATGCGGTCTGCGGAGGAGCGCGGATCGCTGAACGGCCCGGGGGCAGCAGAAGGATTGGATGTCGTTGGATCTGCAGAGTAACGAACCGAACGCCGTACTTTATTCCTCGACCACGTTCGATCTTCCGGATGTAGACGATTCATCAGTGATTTCTTGGGTGCGGCCGCAGATCCGCGGACCCGAGCAGCTGTTCAGTTACCGAGTAGTAAAGCGCGCCGCCGACGTTGCGGTGGTCCTGTTTTTGTGCGTTCTCCTGTCGCCGGTACTGCTTGTGATCGCGGTGGCGGTGTGGGCCACTTCGCCGGGACCTGTTCTGTTCTCGCATCGCCGTATCCGGAAGCATGGCGAGTTCTTCACGATGTGGAAGTTCCGAACGATGTGCATAAACTCCGGCGAGGTGCTGGAGCGATACCTCGGAGCGCATCCGGAGGCGCGGGCGGAATGGCGGGCGACGCACAAATTGAAGTGTGACCCGAGGGTGACCCGAGTTGGCCGGTTTCTGCGCCGCACCAGCCTGGATGAGCTTCCGCAGCTGTGGAATGTGCTGAATGGGACGATGAGCCTTGTGGGCCCTCGTCCGATCGTAGCGGCTGAAGTGGAGAAATATGGCGAAAACTTCTGGGATTACTGCGCGGTGAAGCCGGGGATCACGGGCTTATGGCAGGTGTCTGGACGGAGCGAGCTCAGCTATACGCAGCGGGTGGAGCTTGACCGGGATTATGCGCAGAACTGGTCCCTGCGCAGCGATGCCAAGATTCTTATGCGTACATGGTCATCGGTGATGAACCGGGACGGAGCGTACTAGTCTACGCAGGAGTTCGCGTCCCGGCACCGGTTTGGTGTGACTCTCGCGAAACTTGCGCAACGTCGAGACTCACAATCGAACATCAGGCCGGCATCTTACAATCGATCCTATGCAAGCGATTCGGGATGTGCTGCGTGAAGGGTTGGGGCGCAGCCTGCGGCCCCTGTCCGACGAGGACCGGCTGGCCGCGGCGTGGGTAGTCGCTTGCGGACCGGCGCTGGCGGCGCGGGCGGAGATACTTGGGCTGGACGAGGACCGCGTGCTGCATGTGCGGGTGTTGCAGCCGGGGTGGCGTGAACAGTTTGCGCAGATGCGCCTGACGCTTGCTGACGATCTCCGTAAGATCGCGGGCGTGCGGCTGCAGACGATACACTTTGAAGGACAGGGCTCATCAAGGGAGCGCGAACGTGCGGCGCCAGCAGCAAAGAGCATGAGGCCGGCTGCGGTGGCGCGGCGCAAGGAACGGTAAGGTTTTTATGAGTGAAGCGACGGTATCTATTGAAGATGTGCAGCATGTGGCGGACCTCGCCAGCCTGGAGCTGACGCCGGAGGAGTTGCCGAAGCTCGCGAAGGATTTGAATGCGGTGCTCGGGTACATCGCACAGTTGAACGAGCTGAACACCGGCGACGTGCCCGCTATGGCGCAGGCGAGCGAGGTTCTGGGGCTCGCGGCCGCGGAGCGTGGAGAGACGCTGCGGCCGGATCAAATTCTGCCGTCCACAGATCGTGCGCAGGTGATGCGCGAGGCCCCGGAGACGGATGGGCGATTCTTCAAGGTACCGAAGGTGATCGACCGCTAGGCTGCGGATGTTAGCTGAGTGCGGTAGTCGCAGACAGAACAGGGGTCTGCTTTTCAGCTGGAGCTTCGAGCTCCCAGCTACGAATTTTGAGTCTGGAGCTAGCGGGACGAATGATGGAAGCGCCTCACATTCAGTTGGATTCATTGTCGCTGACCGCGGCGCGGGACATGGTTCGGAGTGGCGAAGTTTCGGCAGTGAGCCTGGCGGAGCAGCACTTCGAGCGCATTACGGCAGGGGATCAGGAGATTCACAGCTATTTGACGCTGACGAAAGAGCGTGCGCTGGAGCAGGCCGCGCGTGTGGACGTGGCGGTGAGGGCGGGTGAGCCGCTGGGGCCGCTGGCCGGCGTGCCGGTTGGGATCAAGGATGTGCTGGCGACGCGCGGTGTGGAGACCACTGCGGGCTCGCGGATTTTGAAGGGATATCATCCGCCCTATGACGCAACGGCCGTCGCCCGGATGGAAGCTGCGGGCGCGGTGGTGCTAGGGAAGCTGAATTGCGATGAGTTCGCGATGGGCTCCTCGAACGAGAACTCGGCGTATGGGCCGGTGCGGAATCCGCGCGCGATGGACCGCGTCCCGGGCGGGAGCTCCGGTGGATCGGCGGCGTCGGTGGCGGCGGGATTCTGCGTCGCATCGCTGGGCACGGACACGGGTGGATCGATTCGGCAGCCGGCGGCGTTCTGCGGCGTGGTGGGCGTGTTGCCGACGTATGGGCGCGTGTCGCGGTATGGGCTGATCGCGTTTGCGTCGTCACTGGACCGCGTCGGGCCGCTGGCGAGGTCTGTCGAAGACGCCGCCACCGTGCTGGAGGTAATTGCGGGCAAGGATCCCTGCGATGCGACGAGCTCAAACCAGCCGGTTGCGAGTTATGTGGAGTCGCTCAAGCGGCCGGTGAGCGGGTTGCGGATTGGCGTGCCGGAGGAGTATTTCGGCGAGGGATTGAATGCGGAGGTGCGCGCGGCCGTGGAGCGTGCGCTCGATGATCTGCGCGCGGCGGGGTGCACGGTCGAGCGTGTGTCGTTGCCGCACACGAAGTATGCAGTGCCGACCTATTACGTGATTGCAACGGCGGAGGCGAGTGCGAATCTTTCGCGGTTCGACGGCGTGCGGTATGGGTTGCGCGCGGAGAATGCGAATACGCTGGCAGCGATGTACCGCAAGACGCGGGATGAGGGGTTTGGCGCGGAGGTGAAGCGCAGGATTCTGCTGGGTACGTATGCGCTCTCGGCCGGGTACTACGATGCGTACTATCGGAAGGCGCAGCAGGTTCGCACGCTGCTGGCGCGGGACTTCCTGGCGGCGTTCGCGAAGGTGGATGCGATTGTTTGTCCGGTGACGCCGACGGCGGCGTTCAAGCTGGGCGAGAAGACTGACGATCCGCTGCAGATGTATCTCGAGGACATTTACTCGGTGGCGGCATCGCTGGCTGGGATCTGCGGAATGAGTGTGCCGGCGGGTAAGACGGCCACCGGGCTCCCGATTGGTGTGCAGGTGCTGGGCAAGCACTTTGATGAATCGACGGTGCTGCGCGTGGGGGCGGCGATCGAGGTTGCGCAGAAGACCCGCTAAGGCGGGGGTTCACTCGGCTGAGTGCTTCTTGCGTGCTTCGTCGATCAGCCGCTGAGCGCCGGCGGGTTTTTTCCAGCTTAGGGTGCGTGACTGTTTGCCTTGAAGACGATGGTAGGTCGTGAAGAACTCGTCGATTTCAGTGCGGAGCTGGCGCGGCAGGTCGTCTACGGTTTTCAGATTTGCGAACAACTGTGAGACCTCTGCGACAGCGATGAGCCGGTCGTTGCGCTTGGTTTTGCCTTTCTCCGTCTGCTCGACTTCGATGGCGCCAAGGAGGCGGACGAGCAGAACGCAGCCTGGGAACGCCGGATCCTCCATGAGGACGAGGACGTCGAGTGGGTCGCCGTCGCCGCCAATGGTGCCGGGCACGAAACCGAAGTCGAACGGGAAGACCATTCCCGCGGGAAGGGCGGACTTCAAGCGGAAGACGCGCTGCTCGGGATCGAAACTGTACTTATTGCGGCTGCCGCGTGGCGTCTCGATGACGACCTGAAGAAGCTCTTCGTTGGGCTTTGCGGTGCCGGAGGTGGAGTCCTTGGGCTTGCGGTGATAGGGCTCGAGAGTTGTGGGATCGGCGAGAGCTCCAGAGACGTATTTGTCACTGCTCATTGAAAGGCTCCTTGGAAGTAGGAGTGCGGGTGCGGCGCGTGCGGCTGCCTCGCTCGTTTGTGAGAGGCTGAAAGCATGGGTCTGGCGCGCTGGCTGTGGTTGACGGCGTTCGCGGCAATCGCGAACGCACAGCAGGCGCGCGTCTGCGTGGTGGATCCGAGCGGGTTGGCCTTGACTGGTGCGAGCGTAACCGTGAGCGGGCAGCCGGCGGTGGTCGCGCTGGATGCAAGTGCGTGCGCGAGTGTGCCCGCGGGATCGGATGTCGTGATCACGATGACGGGCTTTGGTCCGGTGACGATCACGGGGCTGACTGATGGTTCGACCGAACGCGTCGTGCTGCGGCCAAGCGCGGGCCAGGAGAGTGTCACGGTAACGGCGGACCGCGGGCTGGCGGGGATCAATGATGCGGCGTCCAGTGTCGCGGTGCTAACGCCGGAGAGTATGAACGCTGCTCCGGGCTTCACGCTGGATGATCGTCTGCATCAGGTGGCAGGATTTCAGTTGTTCCGCAGGACGAGTTCGTGGACGGCGAATCCAACGAGCAGCGGAGTAAGCCTGCGCGGGCTGGGATCGACGGCTGCGAGCCGCACGCTGGTGGTGAGCGACCAGGTGCCGATGAATGATCCGTTCGGCGGATGGGTGCACTGGAATGAGATTCCCGAGCCGGCGATTCGCGATGTCGAGCTGGTGCGCGGCGGGTCGGCGGAGCTGTATGGGTCGAGTGCGATTGGCGGTGTGATTGACGTGGCGGCGGTTGAACCGCGCGAGCCGAAGACGATCCAGATTGCGGCGGATGCGAGTGGAGCGACGGAGAACTCTGTGCTCGCCGACGGGATGGCGGAGTCGGCGATGAGGTGGATTGCGCTGCTGGCGGCTGCCAGCGAGCTGAAGACGGGAGGGTACATTCCCACCGCTCCGGCGCTGCGCGGAACGGCCGACGTGCCGGCGAATGTCGATTCGCAGAGTGGAAGGCTGGAGTTGCGCACGCCGCCGGCGATTGCCGGATGGACCGGCTTTCTGCGCGGGAATGTGCTGAATGAGTCACGGCGGAATGGAACGCCGTTGCAGACAAATGCGACGAGGCTGTGGAGATATGCAGGTGGAGGCGATACAGATTTTGCCAGGACGCATGCGGCGGTGCGGCTGTTTGGATCGAGAGAGGGTTACAGGCAGAGCTTTTCGTCTGTTGCGGCAAACCGGAACAGCGAGAATTTGACGAAGCTGCAACGGGTACCGACGGATGAGTTCGGATTTTCAGCGCAGCTCACGCGTGCCTTTGCGCATGCCGTAGCAGCGGCTTTCGGGGCAGATATGCGTGCCGTGCGCGCGACGGATGACGAGTGGCCGGTTTCGGGCGGGATCGTGAGAGCCCCAACGATCATCAGCGCCAGGCAGCGGGAGCTGGGAGGATTTGCAGACGCTATCTGGCAGCCGAAGGGCTGGTCGGTTTCGGGCTCGGTGCGCGTGGACAGCTTCCGCACGTTTGACGGGCTGCAGACGGTGGCGAGAGCGCGCACGATGATGCTGCCCGAGCTTGACGAGCTGATGACGAGTCCGCGCGTTGGGTTGGTGCGGTATCTGCCGCACGGCGTGGCGCTGACGGGCACGGCGTTTCGCGCGTTTCGCGGACCGACGATGAACGAGCTCTATCGCACGAGCCAGGTTGGGCAGCAGACAACGATAGCGAACAATTCCCTGCTCGCGGAACGGGCTACGGGGTTCGAGTTCGGGACAGAGCTTGGCCAGATCCGCAACGGCGACCACCAGTTCGGGCGGGTGCGCGCGACGTACTTCTGGACGGAGGTGAACCGGCCGATCTCCGCGGTGCTCCTGTCGCAGACCGCGACGTCGCAGCTTCTGCAGCGGCAGAATCTTGGGCAGATTCGCAGCCGCGGCGTGATGGTGGAGGCACAGAGCGCAAGTTGGCGAGGGTTCGATGCGAGCCTCGGATATCAGCTTGCGGTGGCGACGGTAACGGCATTCAACTCAAGCAGCGCGGCGCAGACCAACCTTACCGGCAATTGGATTCCGGAGGTGCCCAGGGAATCTTTGATCATGACGGCGAACTACACGGCGGCGAAGGTGGCGAGCTTTCATCTGATCGCGGCATATCAAGGGCAGGAGTTCGATGATGCGGCGAACCAGTTCAGGCTGCATCCCTATGCGCGCGTCGATGTGTCCGCCGAGCGGAGACTGCGGTGGGGCCTGAGCGTGTTTGCAGGCGCGCAGAATCTGCTGAACCGGCAGATCGAAGCCGGGCTGACCCCGCTTCTGACGCTGGCAGCGCCGCGGCTGGTCCAGGCGGGGATGCGCTGCACGTTCGAACGCTAGGCGGCCTCGGTAGAACACGAGCGCCGCAATAAGGTTGCGCGCAACTCGCTTTATGGGGCTGCGTTTACCTGACTGTACGGCGATGAGAGTCGCCAACAGGAGGTAAGGTCATGATGTTCACCACTTTGAGCGCGAAGCTTGCAAGCATGAAGGCGAAGGTACTGGCAGGGACGGCGATTGCCGCCGCTGCACTGATGATGGCGGCTCCAGCGGCCCAGGCGCAGCGTGTTTTCTTTGGCGTCAGGATTGGCACACCAGCGCCGGTGTATGTGGCCCCTGCGCCTCCGGTGATGTTTGCGGGACCGGGGTACTACGACGGTATCTACTTCCGCGACTATGACGCATGGCGCGCGCATTACGTCGTACGCGATCGCGACTATCATCGCGACTTTGACCGCGACCGGCACTTTGATCGCGATCACGACCGCCGCTTCGACCGCCGGTAAGACATCCCCGGGTGGGATGCAGAAGGCCGCTCCGCAGGGAGCGGCCTTGTTGCGTCTGGAAATCAGAGCGGCTGATAGTAGAGAGATGAAGGATTGGCGCAGGCGAGGCAGAGGCGCTGGCCGTCGCGCTCGATAAAGCGATCGAAGTTAATGCCTTCGCCGCAACGTGCGCAGGCAAGGCGTTCGCCTTTGTAGCCGGGGAACTCGCTGGGCGAGAGCGGGACGCGGACCCACTGCTCGGAGAAGAGTGCGTCGTCAGGGAGCTCGCGGTAGGCGCGCATCTGCGCTTCGTTCTTGTCGAGCCCGGAGTAGAGCTCTTTGGCGCGTTGTTTGGAGCCTTCGAGGGCGACGATGCGAATGCCTTTGTAGACATCAGGGCCGAGCTTCGCTTCAAGGTCAACGAAGGTTGCGGCCATTTTGCCCCAGTCGCGCAGCTTGAGAGCGCGCTTGCCGACGCGCGCTCCGGTAACAACCGCGATCGCGTCGGTAGCGCAGCGATCGATCTCGACGAAGACGACCGGGCGCTTACGGTCAGGATTCAGTTCACCGTTCGGGAGTGTGCGCTGACGCGGCGAGCGGATGCCGAGGCGGTTCATTGCGAGCATTGCCATGCGCACACCAAGAATCTGCCCAGCACAGAGATGGCCGTGGGCGAGTTCTGCCTCATGAAGAAGTTCGTCCAGCTCCAGGTTGTCGGTGGAAGTTGCGGTGCTCATAGCATCGATGCTACGCCTGTTATCTGGCATCTCAAGTTGAGGCGAGGAGAGCGATGGCGGCGTTGCAGTGGTGGCAGACCGGAGTGATCTACCAGATCTATCCGCGCAGTTTTCAGGATACGGACGGGGATGGGATCGGCGATCTGCCGGGAATTACGGCGCGGCTGGACTACCTGGCCGGGCTGGGTGTGCATGCGATCTGGATCTCGCCGTTTTATCCCTCGCCGATGAAGGACTTCGGATACGACGTGGCCGACTATACAGGTGTCGATCCTGTTTTCGGCACGATGGAGGACTTCGATACGCTGCTGCGTGAGGCGCATGCGCGCGGCGTGCGCGTGATCCTGGATTTCGTGCCGAACCACAGCTCCGATGAGCATCCGTGGTTTCTGGAATCGCGGATGTCTGCGACGAACGCCAAGCGCGACTGGTATCTGTGGCACAAGCCGCTGCCGCCAGGCGATGACTGGAAGCCGGCATCGGAGCGCTATCCGAACAACTGGATGTCCCACTTCGGCGGGCCGGCGTGGGAGTGGGATCAGCGGACGGAGCAGTTCTATCTGCACTCGTTTTTGAAGGAGCAGCCGGACCTGAACTGGCGGAACACCGATGTGCGCGAGGCGATGTACGGCGCGATGCGATTCTGGCTGGCGAAGGGCGTCGACGGCTTCCGCATGGATGTGCTGTGGCTGCTGATCAAGGATGCGGAGTTCAGGAATAATCCGCCGAATCCGGAGTATCACGGCGGAATGCATGACTTCGCGGCGACGCTGCCGGTGTACAACTCGAACCGGCCGGAGACGCATGAGGTCGTGGCGGAGATGCGTGGCCTGATGGACAGCTACGGGGCGACGCTGCCCGAGCCGGCGGGTGCGAGTGCGGCGAGTACCATCCAAAATCCTCTCGAGAAGAAGTCGGCGCGGTCACACCGTGTGCTGATCGGCGAGATTTATCTTCCCCTGCAGGAGCTGGTGCAGTACTACGGGATGCCGGTGCAGCGGGGGCCGGCGCAGTTGCCGGCGCCGGAGACGCAGGAGCTGAACGGAGCGAACCTGCCGTTTAACTTTCATCTGATCCAGACGGAGTGGACGGCGAGCGCGATTGCCGAGATCATTCGGCGCTATGAACAGCTTCTGCCTCCTGGCGGATGGCCGAATTATGTGCTGGGAAATCATGACCAGCCGCGGCTGGCGTCGCGCGTGGGAGCGAAGCAGGCGCGTGTGGCTGGCATGCTCCTGCTGACGCTTCGCGGCACGCCGACCATGTACTACGGGGACGAGCTCGGCATGCAGGATGTGGCGATTTCTCCCGATCAGGTGCGCGATCCCGCAGAGAAAAATGAGCCTGGCAAGGGACGCGGGCGCGATCCGGAGCGGTCGCCAATGCTTTGGGTGAACGCGCCGAATGCGGGATTTACAACGCACGAAGCAACACCGTGGCTGCCGCTGGAGAGCGACTGGGCTACAAAGAATGCGGCAGTGCAGCGGAGCGATACGAAGTCGATGCTGACGCTGTATCGGAAGCTGCTTGCCTTGAGACGCCAGCATGACACGCTGCATGCGGGGGCGATCTCGGGTGTTTCGGCGGATGGCAACGTGCTGCGCTATGTGCGGCGAGCTTTGCCG
Source organism: Acidobacteriaceae bacterium (assembly GCA_035651235.1). Taxonomy (GTDB): domain Bacteria; phylum Acidobacteriota; class Terriglobia; order Terriglobales; family Acidobacteriaceae; genus Granulicella. The sequence goes on along the minus strand of DASRGC010000019.1, from coordinate 21,140 downwards.
GATGGCGAGAGCACGGACTTTCAGGTGCTGCTGAATCTCGGCAGCGAAGTGGCGAAGGTGACTTGCGAACCAGGAACGGTGGTTCTGACAACGATGCTGGATGGAGCAGGAGCCCGTGTGGAGGGAGAGGTCACGATTGAGGCAGGCGAAGGATTGCTGATCGCGCTGGATTAGCGGCTTGCTTTGTGCAATCACTTCGGTGCAACAGAACATGTATGACTTACACGTATAGATGTCTGACTGGTAGTATGGCTGGCAATATGCAACGTCGTGATTTGCTGAAGGTTTCGCCTATCGTCCTTGCCTCAACTGTGGGCCGAGTTGCGCTCGCCCAGTCGCCCTCTGCTCCGGCTTCGGCAGAGGCCATCTACGATGTGCGCCGGTTTGGCGCGACCGGCGACGGCAAGACGGTCGACTCGCCGGCGATCAATAAAGCGATTGAAGCGGTCGCGGCGGCTGGTGGCGGGACGCTGGTTTTTCCGGCGGGAACCTACATCTGTTTTTCGATTCACCTGAAGAGCCACGTCGATCTCTGGTTGGATCGAGGATGCACGATCCTGGCTGCGGACTCGCCCAAGCAGGGGGAGACGACCGGATATAACGGCGGAACCTATGACGCGGCGGAGCCGAATAATCCCTGGGAGTCGTATCAGGACTACGGCCATAATCATTGGCACAATTCACTGCTGTGGGCTGAGAACGAGCACGATTTCGGCATCTACGGCACGGGCTTGATCTATGGCAAGGGCCTGTCGTTCGGCTCGCGCGGAACTCGAGGCGACTATACGACGTTTATCGCTGAGCAGGCGGGCGTGGGTAACAAGGCGATCGCGCTGAAGAACTGCCACAACGTGACGCTGCGTGATTTCTCGGTGCTGAAGGGTGGGCATTTCGCGCTGTTGGCGACAGGCGTGGACAACATGACCCTCGACAATTTGCTGATCGACACCGACCGCGATGGCTTCGACATTGACTGCTGCAGGAACGTGCGCGTGTCAAACTGCACGGTGAACTCGCCGTGGGACGACGGCATCTGCCCGAAGTCGAGCTATGCGCTCGGGTATGCGCGCTCGACCGACAACGTGACGATTGCAAACAACTTTGTGACTGGAATCTATCAGCTGGGAACCGTGCACGATGGAACATGGAAGCGCTTCCCTGACGATGCGCATGTGCCGCGCAATGGCCGGATCAAGTGCGGCACGGAGTCGAATGGCGGGTTCCGCAACATCACGATCACGGGCAATGTGCTGGAAGGATGCAAGGGCATCTCGCTGGAGACGAGCGACGGAGCGTATCTCGAAGACATTGCGATCACGGGCAACACGATGCGCGAGATCGTCGATGCGCCTTTGTTTCTGCGGCTGAATCGTCGCAACCGCAACCCGAAGGAGACACTGCGGCCAGGCACGCTGCGGCGACTGCTGATCTCAAACATCGTGAGCCATGATTCGATGTCATCCACCTCGTCGCTGTTCTCGGGAATCCCGGAGAACCTGATCGAAGATGTGAAGCTGGCGGACTGCTTCTTCGGACATCGCGGACTGCCGAAGGATATGCGCATTGGCTGGGGAGAAACTTCCAAGCCCATGCCGGATTGGCGCACGATTCACGTGCCCGAGATTGAGGACGCCTATCCGGAGCTGCTGCGCTTCGGGCCGACACCGTGCAACGCATTCTTCATTCGTCATCTGAAGAACCTCGAAATGAGCCACGTCGAAGTGTCGCCGCAGGTTGCTGATCCGCGGCCAGCCTTCTGGCTGGAAGACGTGCATCGCGCGGACTTCTTCGCGATCACCGCGCCGCCACAGCCGAACTTCTCGCTGCATGACGTATCCGATCTACGCATCTTCTGGTCGCGTGCGGCGAAGGATACAGCGCTGGCAAATGCGAACGATCAGGTGGTGTAGGCTAAATCGCGAGGACTGCGATGCCGAAGATCACGCCGTTTCTGTGGTTCGATAAAAACGCAGAAGAAGCAGTCGACTTTTACCTGAGCGTCTTTCCGAACTCGCGTCGTACGGGCGAACTTCGCTCCGGCGAGGCAGGCCCGGGGCCGAAAGGCTCGATCGTAACGATCTCCTTTGAGCTCGATGGGCAGCCGTTCACGGCATTGAACGGAGGACCACAGGCGCAGTTCAATGATGCGATCTCCTTCTTCGTACACTGCAAGGATCAGGCCGAGATTGATTCCTACTGGTCAAAGCTGCTCGAGGGCGGAGGCGAGGAGATCGCCTGCGGCTGGCTGAAGGATCGCTTCGGCGTGCGCTGGCAGGTAGTTCCGAAGAACATTATGGAGCTTGTCAACAATCCCGGCGGAATGCGGGTGATGATGACGATGAAGAAGCTGGATATCGCGGTTTTGCAGGCAGCTGCCAAACAAGGCCGCTAACGATGCAAAAAAGGCCGCGCTTGGAAGCGCGGCCTCTGTGTTTCGTCTCGATAAAGCTTAGCTGTGTGAGCCTGCTGCAGCCGGCTCCGGGGTGGAGCTGGTCGTGCTGGATGAGGAGCTGGAGCTGGCACCGCTGCTGCTGCTGGCGCCCTTGCCTTCGCTGCCCGGCTTGCGGATGTCGATGCCGCCCTTGAAGAAGGCACCGTCTTCGATGGAGATGCGGGCTGCGACGACGTCGCCGGTGAGCGAGCCTTCGCTGCGGATGTCCACACGGTCAGAGGCCTGGCAGTTGCCGCGCACCTTCCCGAGCACGACGATCTCGCGTGCCATGATGTTCGCGGCGACCTGGCCGTTGCGGCCGACGGTCACGCGATTGCCCGGCAGGTTGATTGCACCTTCCACCTTGCCGTCGACGTACAGTGACTCTGAGCCGGTGAGCTCGCCTTTGACGACGAGGCTTTTGCCGATGGTTGCCTGCTCGCCGGTCGCGCTGGCGGTGGCCCCGCCGCGGGCGGCGGCGTCAAAGGCAGGCGTTCCAGCGGGGGGCTGGGGACGTGCCGGCTCAGGGGTGGGAGGCGTTTGACTGCCAGGCTGGTTCGGTTTCCACATAGTCTGATTTTCCTTTCCTCGTCAGGAGGGATTCTCTCGCAGGTTTCGAGCCGCCCACGCTGATGCGCGTAACACAGCCTCTGGCCCCATGCTCAGTCCACCATACTCCATTTGGCCGGAAACTTGCCTAGAGCGGAAAACGAGGAGGAACCGTGCGGGATTCCCGGCAAATACAGGCGGAACTTTGGGGTTTGGACGCAGCAGGGCGGCGTCCGTACTGTGGAAAGCCGCTACATTACCTGCAAAAACTGCTCGGAAACGGGGTTTTCGAACTGGGAGTAGTCCCGGGTCACGACCGTAAGGCCTGAGCCGGTCACGAAATAGTTTTTCTTGTCCTCCGCCGGATCGTACCCTATCACTGTCCCGTCCGGGATGTGGCAATCCCGGTCGATGATGGCATGGCGGATGCGGCAGTGCCGGCCGACGTTGACGTGGGAGAAGATGACGCTCGAATCCACGTCGGCGTAGCTGTTGACGCGTACATCATGCGAGAGCACGGAGTTGCGCACGACCGAGCCTGAGACGATCGATCCAGCCGAGACGATGGAGTTGATGGCCATGCCTGTGCGTCCGGGCTCACCGAACACGAACTTCGCCGGCGGGTATTGGTACGCGCGCGTGCGCATTGGCCAGGCTTTGTCGTAGAGATTGAAGGTCGGCGTGACGGAGGACACATCCATGTTGGCCTCGTAGTATGCCTCCAGTGTTCCTACGTCCCGCCAATAGAGTGCCCGCTGCTTGTTCTCGTCCACAAAGTTGTAGGCAACCATCTTGAAGCGGCCGAGTATCTTCGGGAGGATGTCATGGCCGAAGTCATGCCGTGACTCCGGATCCTCCGCGTCGCGCAGCAGCTCGGGAATCAGGACATCGGTGTTGAAGAGGTAGATGCCCATCGAGACATCGACCATGTCCGGGTTGAATGGCGACCGGATGTTCGTCTCCTTGGGTTTTTCGACAAAGCCGATCACCTCGCCGTTCTGCCCCACCTCGACCACGCCGAAGGCAGAGACCTGGTCAGGCGTGACGGGCAGCGTGGCAAGAGTCACGTCTGCGCCCGAGTTGCAGTGGTGCTCCTTCATCAGCGCGTAGTTCATCTTGTAGATGTGATCGCCGGAGAGGATCAGGACGTGCTGCGGCTCCTCCGAGCCGATGGAGTAAATGTTCTGGAAGACGGCGTCCGCGGTGCCTTGGTACCAGGACTTGGACACGCGCTGCATCGGCGGCAGGATTTCGATGAATTCGCCGAGTTCTCCGGCGACGACCGTGCCCCAGCCTTCGCGGATGTGCCGGTTCAGCGAGAGGGCCTTGTACTGGGTGAGGATATAGACGTGGCGCAGGTCGGAGTTGATGCAGTTGGAAAGTGTGATGTCGATGATGCGGTACTGACCGGCGAACGGGACGGCAGGCTTAGCGCGGTCCCGCGTCAGGGGAAAGAGTCTTTCGCCGGCGCCTCCGGCGAGCAAAACACCAAGCGTGTCTCTCATCGTGCAGCTACCTCTCGCTATCCATTCCCGTCTGACGCAAGTTTCAATGCTCGGGGAGGCACGAGTCTAGCACGCAACGCACGGAAAATGTAGAGCCGCGAGAGAATGCGGCTGAAAGAGCGGCGACGGCGCGCGTCTTAGGAAGCGGGTCCGCTGTCCTGCGAAGACGACCCGCTGTCGTGCTCTTCCGTGGTGATGCGCAGCGACTTCAGGAAGGTGAGGTCGTTGCGCGTGAAGGGCCCGTGCGCCGGCTCGTCGCCGTTGTCCTTCTGCTCTTCCTCGACTTCGTTCAGACCGATGGTCGCCTCGAGCATCAGGAGGACATCAAACCCCTGCTCCCGAATCTCGCGGACGACGCCCGCAATCTGCTCGCTCTCGGATACGGACTCGTGAATAGCTTCGCCGAGCTTCTGAATGAGGTCCTTGACCTGTTGATTCAACGCCACCTCCCGGTCATCTGTTGGAATGCCCCCTGACCACGCATCGGGTATTCCCGAACAACGGGAACGGCAATTGCGGGATAAATCTCTTTAACAGACTACGGCAAATCCAGGCAACAGACTACGCCCGGGCAGCGGCTCCGCCAAGATGAAAAGCGTCACGCAACGGTGCGATGGTCGGCCCACGCGGCCTCCAGCCGATGCGCCAGGTCTTCAACAGGCTCGCTGCGCTGCCGGTTCCAGATCATCAGGCCTGCCATTGCAGCGCAGACCGCCCCCGCCACCCAAAAGAATGTCTTCATTGCTCCGTTCTCTCCCTTTCAAGGAGCTTGGATGGCAGACGGCGGCAATTCGTTTTGCGATGCGATGTGACAGCATGAGACACGTAAACTAGATCTATGGATCGGGTGAAGTTCGGGCGAGCTTTAGGGTACGGGGCGCGGCATGCCGCGAAGACGCTGGCGCAGGCGGCAGAGGCGGCCAGCGCACCGAATCCCGCGGGCAAGGCTCAGGTTGTGTCGCCCCGCAGACCCTCAGAGCCGCGAGCCACGGCTGCGCCGCGCTGGACTGCGGACCCCCAGACAGTCCGCGCCGCGGGTCGGCAGGCGAAATCATCGCTCGTTACACCGTTCGTCCGATTCTCGAGCGTGGTCTGGTTGCAGGTCACGGGTGTCTTCTTCGCGCTGATCGCCTTCATCATGGGAGCGGCCGCATGGCGCACACGCGCCGCGCTTCACGCCGCCTCAGGCTCCCATGAGGCGGTAAAGCTCTACGCCTGCGTAGCCGTCTGCGCGGTGTTCACTTACTTCACCGTGAGCAGCTTCGTGCGCGCATCCCGGCGGTGATCGGGCAACCGGCGCCGTCAGCCATTTAGTATCTGGAAGCGCGAGGCATCGAAGAGATATGGAATCAACGACACAGACGCCGCTCCGGCAGACCGCCCTTCATGCAACCCACAACGCGCACAAGGCGCGCATGGTTGACTTCGGCGGATGGGATATGCCGGTGCAGTACAAGGGCCTGATCGACGAGCACATGGCCGTCCGTACCGCAGTCGGCCTGTTCGACGTTTCGCACATGGGCGACATCCAGTTGCGCGGACCGAACTCGCTGGCCGCAGTGCAGCGCCTCCTGATGAATGACGCCAGCAAACTGCAGATCGGCCAAGCGCACTACTCGGCAATGCTGTACCCCAACGGCACGTTTGTCGACGACGTCGTGCTGCACAAGCTCGGGGACAACGACTTCCTCATCGTCATCAACGCCGGCACGCGCGAGAAGGACGTGCAGTGGGTGCGCAAGACCATCGGCTCCATGGGCGGCGTGCACATTATGGACGTCAGCGACTACTACACGCAGCTCGCGATCCAGGGACCGAAGGCGAAGGATACGCTCCAGAAATTAACCAAGGTCGACCTGACGCCGATTAAAAACTACTGGTTCACGTGGGGCACGGTCGCTGGCTGCCACAACGTGCTCATCGCGCGCACCGGCTACACGGGCGAGGACGGCTTCGAGATCTACATCCCCTCCGACGAACCGACAAGTGCACGAGTCTGGGGCGAGGTGCTCGATGCCGGCGCGGAGTTCGGCATCATGCCCTGCGGCCTCGGCGCCCGCAACACACTGCGGCTCGAGGCGGCGATGGCGCTGTACGGCCACGAAATCTCGGACACCATCAACGTCTTCGAGGCGAATCTCGGCCGCTACTGCAAGCTGGACAAGGGTTCGGACTTCGTCGGTCGCGACGCTCTCGTTGAAGTCGAAAAGAGCGGCGGACCCAAGCGCAAACTCGTCGGACTGGAGATGATCGAGCGCGGCATCGGACGCGACGGCTACCCAGTGCTGTCGCTCGACGGTCAACGTATTGGCGAAGTCACCTCCGGTTCGCCAGCGCCGTTTCTGAAGAAAAACATCGCGCTCGCCTACGTTCCGGTCGCCTACACAGAGATCGGCACCGAGGTCGGTGTGGAGATCCGCGGACAATCAGTGAAGGCAAAGGTCGTGCCGACGCCGTTCTACAAACGACCCAAGGCCACAACCCCACCAGTCACCGCGCCGCTGTCTTCCTGACGATCTATTCCGACAACTTCGCCTGCGCCGCGAGGCCAATCGTCTTCAGACCGCGGCGAAGCTCGGCCCGTTGTGCCGCGGGAACCGCCGACAGCACCTCTTCGAGATCGCGCTCGTGCCGCGTGTATAGCCGCTTGATCAGCGCACTCCCCTGCGCGGTGAGCTGCACGCGGCGAACGCGCCGGTCCCCCTTGCTGGCCACGCGCTCTACAAACTCGCGCTGCTCCATCCGATCGATTGCCGCCGTCATCGACGCATTCGTGATCAGCGCTGCCTCGCACAGTTCGCTCATCGTCAGCGGGCCTTTGTGCAGCAGCGCCTCGAGGATCATGAAGTCGGAGAGGCCAATGTCGAGCGCTGCCACGGAGCGCTCCACGAACGTCGCCATCGACCGGTAGGCGCGCGCGAGCACAACCCACAGCGCAGGTGCGGAGGTCTCGTCTCTCTTGTCGGCTGTGGGCATGCTCGTGTCAGTCTATGCGGCGAAGGCCCCGAGAATCAGTGTGCGGGCGAGTTCCATCTCTTCCGAAGAGATTGTGTGCGGACGGCCCGGGTAGCGCCGCGCGGTGATCACAGCACCCATGCGCTCGAGCTCCGCAGCCGAAGCCTGAACACGCTGCCAGGGCACATGCGGATCGGGATCCCCGCTCAGAAACAACGCAGGCGTGGCGGCGAGCGATCCCTCGTGATGCAGATCCGCATCCGGAGGTCCGACCAGGCCGCCCGTGAAGGCAATCATTCCTGCGTACCGCGCAGGATTCGACGCGACGAACTCTGTCGCAAGACACGCTCCCTGTGAGAAGCCCGCGATGACAATACGATCACGCGAAATTCCCGCAGCTTCAATCTCCGCCACAACAGAGCTGACCTTCTCCAGCGCCGAACTCAGCCACGGCTCATTCGCCTCGCGCGGTGCGAGGAACGAGTTCGGGTACCACGTGTGACCCGCGGCTTGCGGTGCAAAATACGCAAGCCCTTCGCGATAGAGCGGCTGCGCGAGCGAGAGGATATCCTCCGCCGAGCCGCCGCGGCCGTGCAGCAGCACGACCGCTCCTTTCCCGTCAGCCAGCGGCGCCCCTGCATGGAGCGCCGGTTGGTTGGCGTGCAGTGCAACAGCCGTTGTCATGCGGTCACCTCTTTCTTCGCAGTCTGCGAGCTCTGATGCAGCTCGATCGGTATCAGGCGCGCTTCGATCGCGGCGCGTTGCGCCTCAAACCAGCCAGGAATCCGAAGCGCCTCGCCGAGCGTCTCTGGCGTCTCGTCGATGCCGAATCCCGGAGGATCGGTCGCAAGTTCGAAGAGCACCCCTCCGGGCTCGCGGAAGTAGATTGAGTGAAAGTAAGTGCGGTCCTGCACCGGTGTTACCTGCAGGTGCTTGCCGATCTCTTCCAGCCAGGCTAGCTGAGCCGCATCATCCTTCGCGCGATAGGCAATGTGGTGCACCGATCCCGCGCCCAGGCGTCCGTAGCCCGCATTCGGATCAACGACCACATCAATGTGGTTGCCGAGCGGCGTACCCGCAGGCGACACAAAGCGTGCCCGATTGCCCTCTGTCGCAACCGGCTCAAAGCCGAGCAGCTTCATCGTTGCGGCTGTCGAATCGAGACTGCGTTCGAGCAGCGTGACTCCGAAGAATCCCCGCAAGCCGTGCTCGGCCGGGACATCCGCATAGCGCGAAGCGATGATCTGCGGCGCGTCCGCATGGGCGACGAGCTCGATCTTCATCCCGTCAGGATCGGCCAGCGTGAGCACCTCCTCGACGCCGTTGAAGCGGGTGCCGGTGCGCTCGACGAGAGCTCCTTTCTCGCGCAGGCGCTGCTCCCAGAATCCAATCGAGCCCTGCGGAATGCTAAACGCGGTATGCGTGACCTCGCCGGCTCCGGCGTGCCCGCGCCGAGCATGCGGCCACGGGAAGAACGTCAGAATGGTGCCCGGACTGCCGGCGTCATCGCCGAAGTAGAAGTGGTACGTGCCCGGGTCGTCAAAGTTGATCGTGCGCTTGACGAAACGCAGCCCGAGGACCTCGGTATAGAAGTCGAGATTCCGCTGTGGGTCCGAGGCGATGGCGGTTACATGGTGCAGGCCAGTAATAGGTTCTGGCATGGGTGGCTCCTTTCAGGGTGCCCAATAGTTACATACCATAAGATTCGATATCGAAATAAAAGATTCAGGCAGTCGCGAGACCGGCATCCCGCGGGATGGAAGTCCTTTGGATGGAGCAAAACCGGTGCCCTCAGAGCCTCTACAATTACGGAATGAGCTATCCCCAGAACTACCGTTACGCCAAGTCACACGAGTGGCTGAACCTGAACGGCGAGACCGCGACCGTTGGCATCACAGACTATGCCCAGGATTCGCTCGGTGACATCGTCTTTGTCGAGCTGCCCAAGGTGGGCCAGCAGCTTGAGGCCGGAGCCACCTTCGGTTCCGTTGAGAGTGTAAAGGCGGTCAGTGATCTGTACGCGCCCGTCAGCGGCACCGTCACCGAGGTGAACGAGAGCCTGAACTCCGCGCCCGAGACGGTCAACGCCGCCGCGAACGACACGTGGTTTATCAAGATCACCGTGACCAATCCCGACGAGGCGAACGCGCTGCTCTCGGCTGCGGACTACGAGAAATTCGTCAAAGAAGAAACCGGTCATTAGTCATGTCCAACGTCACCAAAACCGACCTGACAATTTTGATTGGGTTGGTGGCGGTTGTTATCGGCGTGCTTGGGAAAAAGTTTTACTATGCGCGCGGCTTGTACGGTGGCTCACCCGGCAAGCAAGCACCGCTTTGGGCTGGCCGTCTCATGTTCATAATCGTTGGTAGCATTTTTATGATCACTGGTTTCCTACAACTGTTCGGCGTCATCCCCATGCGCTGATCGCACTTATAGATAGGTTTTCGCAATGCGTTATCTCCCCAAATCCCCTGCCGATCGGCAAGAGATGCTCGACGCCATCGGCGTCCGCTCGATCGACGAGCTCTTCGAAACGATTCCCGGCGAGTACCGCCTCAATCGCGATCTGAACATTCCCCGGCAGCACGCCGAATCAGAGATCCTCGATCGCTTTCGCGCCTTCGCAGCAAACGTTGCCAGCGGCGATGCCACCGAGCTCGCGAAGAATCCTGCGGCCAGGCTGCCGGCGAGCTTTCTCGGAGCCGGCGCATACCGTCACTATCGCCCGGTCATCATCGACTCGCTCGTCCAGCGTGGCGAGTTCCTGACCAGCTACACGCCCTATCAGCCGGAGATCTCGCAAGGCACGCTGCAGGCCATGTTCGAGTTCCAGACCATGATCTGCGAGCTCACCGGCATGGAGATCGCCAACGCATCGATGTACGACGGCTCGACCGGATGTGCTGAGGCGGTGATGATGGCCGTTCGCGTGACCGGCCGCGACGGCTGCGTCGTCGCACGCACCGTGCACCCGGAATATCGCGAGGTGCTGAAGACCACCGTGCAGCACCAGGAGATTCCCGTCGCTGAGTGCGGCTACGACGCGAAGACCGGCCGCTTGGACATCGCCGAACTTGAGCGCGCAATCACGGAGAACACCGCCTGCGTTCTGATTCAGTCGCCGAACTTCTTCGGCACGATCGAGGACGTCGCGGCAATCGCGGAGCTGGTGCACTCCAAGGGTGCGCTCCTCATCGTGGCGATCGCGGAAGCCGTCTCGCTGGGCATCGTGAAGCCGCCGAAGGAAGCCGACATCGTCGCCATGGAGGCGCAGAGCTTCGGCGTTCCGGTCGGCTTCGGCGGACCGTATTGCGGTGTGATCGCGTGCAAGGAGCGCTTCCTGCGCCAGATGCCCGGCCGTCTCGTCGGCGAGACAAAGGACATGAACGGCAAGCGCGGCTTCGTGCTGACGCTCTCCACGCGTGAGCAGCACATCCGCCGCGAGAAAGCCACGAGCAACATCTGTACCAACCAGGCGCTCGTCGCGATGATGGTGACGATCTTCCTGACGGTCTATGGCAAGCAAGGCTTGCGCGAACTCGCCGAGCAGAATCTCGCCAAGGCTGCCTACCTGCGGAGCGCGCTGACGAAAGCAGGAGCAAAGCCGCTCTTCTCCGCTCCCAGCTTCAATGAGTTCGCGATCGCGCTTCCTGTCTCGGCAGAGAGCATCAACACGAAGCTGCTGGCGAAGGAGATCGTTGGCGGTCTGTCGCTCGCGAAGTGGTATCCGGAGCTCGGCGCGAATGCATCTCTATGGTGCGCGACGGAGCTGACCACCAAAGCGCAGATCGACGCCGCCGCTCAAGCGCTCGGAGCGAAGCAGTGATAGACGTCAGCGCCATCGAAGGCCAGGAGCTGACTGCGGTCGAATTCGTCAGCGACTATGTACGCCTGCGCTTCGACGGCCCGACACTGACGCTGTACGCCTGGCCCCACGTTCTGCTCGAGGACTTTTCGATCGCGTTCGGCCAACCAGAGTATCGGAACGCGCTCTGCGCCCAGATCGGCGAAATGGTCGGCAAGGCGGCACTGAAAGAACTCGATTCGCTGACGATTGAGTTCGAATCCGGTACAGTGATCGCGCTCAGCCTCCGCGAAGAGGATCTGGACGGACCGGAAGCCGGCAGCTACTCCGCAACCGGCGGCGGAGATGATGAGGAAGAGTTCTAACCAACTTCTTGCCTGAACAAAAGAGGCCGTCCCGAAGGACGGCCTCTTTTTCTTTGAACCACGTTACCGGTAATTGCGGATGAACGTATCCCGCGGGAATCCCGACCGCCGCGCGCGCTGTTGCAGTGCCTTCGCCTCAGGCTCGCTCATCGGTCCACCCAGGCTGATGAGGAACGGAGCGCGGCCCCGCGGGCTAAAGACCTCGGCATGAAATCCGGGATGCCGCGCGTTCAACTGCTCCGCCTTGGCCTGTGCCTGCCCCTGATGGTTATAAGTCCATGCGATGACATACCAGCCGCCCGCGTGTGTGGCCGTGGGTATGGGAGCTTCGGCTACGATTGGCCGCCGCGTCGCGCGCTCAGGGACCGCCGCCGGCACCGGCTGCGCAGCGGAGGCTGTCGCCGCATGCTGTGCCGGCGCCGCAGGCTTTGCCGACTTCGCTCCCACGAAATGCCAGATCACGATAATGCAAACGATGACGGCAGCCACACCCCCAAGAAGCCATGGACGCAAAGAAAACCCGGAGGGTTCGTCGGTAATCTCGCGGCGGGAGCGCAGTACCGGATTTGTGGCCGAGTTGATCGGCGGCCGCGACTGATCGAGCGGAAGCTTTCGCTGCTCCGGCTGCACGGCCTTCGCACCATTCGACGCACTCACAGGATCCGCCTTCCGCGTAGCCGGAGCTGCCGGCCGAGCGGAAGATGCCGCCGCAATCGGCGCGCCGGACGGGGGACTCAGCATCTGCCCAACCTGTTCCAGGCTCCACGTGCCGTCGAGCATGTGCGGAATCAGCCGGCGAAAGATGTCCGGCAGATTGAGCCCCGGGTTATAGCGCTTCTCCAGCGTCAGGCACTGCAGCAGCAACATCCCAAAGTCATGAACGTCGCGCCGCCGCAGTTCCGCACAACCCTCCGGCGTGTTGAATTCCGTGTCTGCGATGCACTCGCGCACGCAGTCGCTGCGCAGCTTCACCGTCTCGCCCACAGCCAGAACGTTCACCGGCTCGATGTGCTCATGCACAAGCCCGCTCGCATGCAGCGCCGTCAAGGCGCCATGTACAGCCCGCGCAACCTGCGTGGTCTCCGTGAGGGTCAACGGCCGCTCGCGCAGCACGTCGCCGAGATTCGCATCGTCGGCCTCCATCAGCGCGTACGTGATCGCCACGCCGTCGAAGTTCGTCTGGCCGAAGCGCTCAATGTTGATCAGGTTGTCCTCGTGCATCCCGGCAACCTGGCGCCATCGCTTCAGCAGCTCGTCCTCGTCATAGTGCGCCTCAGTGATGCGGATGACGGCCGCGTTTCCAGTAGTGTCCGAGGTCGAGAAGAAACCGTTGCGGCCCTCCGAGCGCAGCAGCTTGCCGAGCGTGTAGGTCCCCTCGATCTTCCTTCCTTCGTATTCGGTCCAGAGTTGCATCAGTACGCTCCATATTCCAGGAATCACTCGCAGAGGCAGCGGGCTCGGCGGCCCGAGGGAGTTCCTCTTGAGAGGAGGCAGTTTTGCCTATTCCAGTTTGGACGTCCTTGCCCGCGCTTTGGCACGTTTTGCACCGCTCATCAAGAAAATCCCGAACCACGGCTGGCACATCCCGTCCTGGCAACCCGCGCGACCTGAGTGCGATAGGCGAACAGCGGCCGGAGACCCGGGCAATACGAATGTGAGAACCTGAGAGGGAGCAGCTCCGCCTGCCGGCTGCGTCGATCCGTGCCGCGGGCTCTCGCTACAGGAAAACCATGCCAGACGAAAAGTTCATCGGAACGCCGCGCAAGGCGACCACGCACGTCAACCAGGACGAGAACCTCATCTTTGAGAAGAGCTCGCCCGGCAAGAAAGGCTACCGCCTCGCCGAACTCGACGTGCCCGCCGTCGATGCCGCCGCCCTGCTCGGCGATGTCGCGCGCGAGGACCTCGGCGTCATGCCGGAGCTCAGCGAGATCGAGATCATCCGCCACTTCACCCGGCTCTCGACGTGGAACTACGCCATCGATCTCGGCATGTACCCGCTCGGCTCTTGCACGATGAAGTACAACGCCCGCATCAATGAGACGGTCGCGCGCCTCGAAGGTCTCGCCGAAGCGCATCCCTATCAGCCGGAGTCGCTGTCGCAGGGCGCGCTCGGCATCATGAAGATCCTGAGCGAGTGCCTCATCGAGATCACAGGCATGGACGCCATCACGCTCCAGCCGGCGGCCGGCGCGCACGGTGAGTTCACGGGCATCTTGCTGGCGAAGGCCTATCACACAGCGCAGGGCAACCCGCGCAAGAAGATCCTCATCCCCGACTCCGCGCACGGAACCAATCCCGCGACGGCAGCAGTCTGCGGCTACCAGGTCGCAAACCTGAAATCGAATGCAAAGGGCATGGTGGACCTCGCCGAACTCGAGAAGCTCGTCGACGATGACATCGCCGCGCTAATGCTTACGAATCCATCCACCATCGGCGTCTTCGAAAGCGAGATTCATAAGATTGCCGACATCCTGCACGCCAAGGGCGCGCTGCTCTACATGGACGGCGCGAACATGAACGCGCTCTGCGGCAAAACGCGCCCCGGCGACTTCGGTGCAGACGTGATGCACCTGAACCTGCACAAGACCTTCTCCACGCCACACGGAGGCGGTGGTCCGGGTTCCGGTCCAGTCGCGTGCAAGAAGATCCTCGAGCCATTCCTCCCCACTCCAGTCGTCGTCACAAAACCAGACGGCACGCTCGCGCTCGACTATAACCGCCCGCAGAGCGTCGGCCGCGTGCGCGCCTGGTATGGCAATTTCGGCATGTTCATTCGCGCCCTGGCGTACATTCTCGCTAACGGCCCGGATGGCGTCCGCCAGACCACCGAAGACGCGGTGCTCAATGCGAACTACCTGCGCGCGAAGCTCGAAGGCACGTTCGAGCTGCCCTACAAGTCGCCATCGCTGCACGAGGTGGTGTTCTCTGACAAGCTGCAGTCACGCAACGGAGTCAAAACCGGCGACATGGGCAAGCGCCTCATCGACTACGGCTTCCATGCCTACACCGTCAGCTTCCCGCTGGTCGTACAGGGCGCGATGATGATCGAGCCGACCGAATCTGAATCCAAAGAAGAGCTCGACCTGCTCATCGATGCACTGCAGCAGATCGCGCGTGAGGCGGAGGAGAATCCGGAGATCGTGCAAACGGCGCCGCACACCACACGCATGCGGCGTCTCGACGAGACGACCGCCGCGCGCAAGCCAGTCTTGCGCTGGAGGGCAGCCATAGCCTCCACTCCCGTAACCCCTGACAGCGCTGCGAAGGAATGGTAGCCGTGGCCGATGACCCAAAGGCCGCCGGAACGCCGTTCTACCGGCACGGCGATATCCTGCACACCCGCGGCGAGGAACTCGAACGCGAGATCTTCATGCGCGGCGAGGCCGCCGGCCGTCTCGCGGTCGCGCTCGATTCACTGACCGACGCGCTTGTCCTAGTCGGGCAACACGGCGTCTACTGCACGAGCAATCGCAATCCCACGGTGCCAAAGCTCGATCTCCAGGCCGTGCTCGCCGGGATCGGCGGAGCAAAAGAGCTCATCGCCGGCGCGATGGACGAATTGCGCAAGCAGAAGGAAGCCCGCTAGCCGGCTTCCTGCGCGCGTACACTGGACGCACTTGATTTTCGCTCCAGGAGCTCTCCCACAAATGCATCTTTCGCGCCTCTTCTGCGCCGCGCTTACCAGCGCCGCACTCGTCTCCCCATGTCTCGCGAGTGCGCAAACCCCCATCACTCTCGCCGT
Source organism: Acidobacteriaceae bacterium (assembly GCA_035651235.1). Lineage (GTDB taxonomy): Bacteria > Acidobacteriota > Terriglobia > Terriglobales > Acidobacteriaceae > Granulicella. The sequence continues at coordinate 5,782 of DASRGC010000019.1, read as the reverse complement.
CGACCTCACCGATGCTCCGCGCAAGATCCTCCACTCCCGGGAGACGATGCCTGTGCAGCCCGGCCCGATGACGCTCGTTTACCCCGAGTGGATTCCCGGCGAGCACGGCCCCACCGGCCCGGTCGTCGACCAGGCCGGCTTCATCATCACCACGCCCACCGGCCAGCGCGTGAAGTGGGAGCGCGATCCAGTCAACATGTACGCGTACCACATCACCGTTCCCGAGGGCACAACGCAACTCGACATCAAGATGGATTTCCTCGCGACCGCAAGCGCCGAAGGCTTCTCCGCCGGAGCTTCGACCAGCGCCAACCTCGCGCTGCTGAGCTGGAACGAGCTGGTCGTGTATCCAGCGGACACGAAGGCTGCTGATGTAATGATCACGCCTTCGCTGAAAGTGCCTGAAGGCTGGAAGTTCGGCACAGCGCTCGAGCCCACCTCCGCCCCCGGCGTGCAAACCAGCTTCAAGACTGTCTCGCTGGAGCAACTCGTCGACTCTCCCGTGCTCGCCGGCCGTTACTTCCGCGAGGTTCCGCTCGCGCCCGAGGTCACGCCGAAACACTTCCTGGATATGGCCGGCGACGGCCCCGAGGACGTCGAGCTCTCGCAGGAGCACATCGACCAGTTCTCTCGGCTCGTGCGCGAGACAGGAGCGCTCTACAAATCCCGCCACTATCATGCCTATCACTTCCTCGTCACACTCAGCGATCAGGTCGCGCACTTCGGCCTCGAACACCATCAGTCCTCCGACGATCGCGTGAATGAGAAGACCTTCACCGACGACAACAGCTTCATCGAAGCCGGCCTTCTCCTTCCGCACGAGTTCACGCACTCCTGGAATGGCAAATATCGCCGGCCCGCCGGCCTCGCCACGCCCAACTACCAGGAGCCGATGAAGGGTAATCTGCTCTGGGTCTATGAAGGCCTCACCGAATACCTCGGCGACGTGCTCGCATCGCGCTGCGGCATCTGGGCTCCCGCCGTCTATCGTGACCGCCTCGCCACCGTCGCCGGCTATCTCAACGACCTTCGTCCCGGCCGCACCTGGCGCGACCTGCAGGACACCGCAACCGCCGCGCAGCTTCTCTACAACGCCGGCGGAGGCTACGACAACTGGCGCCGCAACGTCGATTACTACGACGAAGGCGAGTTGCTCTGGCTGGAAGTCGATCTCACCATCCGCGCCAAGACCCACGACAAGAAAAGCCTGAACGACTTCGCTGCAGCCTTCGAAGGTCTCGGCGGCAATACCCCGCCCAAGGTCGTGCCCTACACGTTCGACGACATCGTCAACGGACTGAACGCGATCGTGCCCAACGACTGGGCCACCTTCCTGCGAACGCGGCTCGATTCCAACGGCGTCCACGCGCCAGAGATGGACGGCATCGACGCGCTCTCCGGCTACAAGCTCATCTACACCGACAAGCCCGACTACTGGTCACAGCTTCAGGAGAGCCAGCACAACTACGTCGACACCCGCTACTCGCTCGGCATGTCCGTGGGCACGGACGGCAAGGTGAACGATGTGATCGTCGGTGGCCTTGCAGACAAAGCAGGCTTCGGCCCCGGCATGCAGATCATCGCCGTGAACGGCCGCGGCTTCGCTCCACTCGTGCTTCGCGCGGCGATTCAGAAGGCCAAAGGAAACGGCCCGGCGCTCGAGTTCATCGTGGAGAACACGAACTACTACAAGATCATCCGCATGGATTACCACGGCGGAGAGCGCTATCCGCAGCTGCAGCGCGTCGAGGGCACGCCCGCACGCCTGGATGACATCCTGCAACCCATGGTCAAGTAGAAAGCAAAAAAAGGGGACGCGTCATCGTCCACGTGGCGCGTCCTTCCCATTTAGATGCACGTCAAAAACACTGCGTCAGCTCGCGAGCGGCACCGGATGCTCTGGATCTGCCGTCGCCTCGGGTGGCAGTTTACCCGACTCCTTCAGCCGCTTCTCCACCACGGCAGCCTGGATCTCCGAATTGAGTTCAGCCCCGGCCAGCAACGCAAGCCCTGTAATGTAGAACCACATCAACAGAATCACCACCGCGCCCAGCGATCCATACGTCACCGTGTAGCTGTTGAAGAAGTGCAGATACGCGCGAAAGCCAAGCGATGCGAGCACCCACATGATGATTCCGAGCGCAGCGCCCGGTGTCAGCCATCGCCAGCACTTCGTCTTCAGGTCCGGCGCGTAATAGTAAATCGTGCTGAAGATCAGCATCAGCAGAGCGCAGGCGATCGCCCACGTGACGAGGTGAATCGCAATGACCCCGGCGATTCGCAGTGGCCGATGCCAGATAACGAGATACGCTCTGTGGGCCACAAAACCGCCGGCCATCAGCACCGTTAGATACAGTGTCGCGATCAATGCGAGCAGTATGGTCACCAGAATCGCTGCGCCGTGAGCCTTCCAGTAAGGCCTCGTCTCGCGCACTTTGTACACGAGATTAATCGTGTCCTGAATCGCAGAGAACCCCATCGACGCCGACCACAAGGAAACCACCAGGCCAAACGTGATCTTTCCTCCGGTCGAAGCTCGCGCGGTCTGATTGAATGTACTGATCACCAGCTCGTACGCCGACGGTGGAACCATCATCGCGATGTTGTGCAGCAGCCGGTCATAGATACTCGGCGCGCTTCGAGCCGCAAGCCCGAGCACCGCACTCGCGCAGATCAGCATCGGGAAGAGCGAAAACAGAAAATAGAAACCCAGCTCCGCCGCCCGCGATACCAGGTCGTCATTCACGAACGACTTCGCCGTACGCTTCAGCACCACGCCCACTGGCGTGCCCTCAAAGTCCCACAGGCTGCGGAACTCCGAGTGCGATACGTAGTCCCACACCCGCCGCGCAACGGGATCACTCGCCCGGTGATCCTTGTGTTCCGAAGCTTGAGGCGGCGGCGGTGTCGATGGTACGCTCTGCTGCATTGCGCAATCGAATCCTCTGCGTCTATCGTTGAAGCCGTTACAGCGGCGGCTTGTCTCTCTGATGCAGCTGGACATGAGCCGGTAACTTGCAGAATCGCCGCAACAGGCATCGTTCGCCTTGCTCACGCATCTGATTTAAGGGAGACCACATAACAGCATGAAACGCCGCAGGAGCAGGGCCCCCCGGAGCGCACGAGGAATCCCCTTCTGGATGCGCAAGTTGGGGCAGCTCTGGCGGCTCGTCCGCGAAAGCCACGCCGATCCGCTGGAAGGCGAACCGCGCCTGCCTCTGTCGGTTGCCGAACACGAGGCCGCCATCACGTTCATCGGCCACTCCTCCTTCCTTCTCCAGCTCGGCGGCCGCAACCTCCTCATCGACCCGGTCTTCGCCACACGCCTGATTCTTCTTCGCCGCAAGCGCGTGGCCGGCGTCCGCGTCAGCGACCTGCCGCGCATCGACGCCGTCCTGCTGACGCACGCGCACATGGACCACCTGGACCGCCCCTCGCTGCGAGCCGTCACGCGCGAGATGCGGCGGCGCAAAGTCCCGGCGCCGGTCGCCATCGTGCCCCACAACGTCGAGGATCTAGTCGCGGATCTTGGGTTCTCCGCAGTCCAGTCGCTGCGCTGGTGGCAATCGACCGAGCTCGGCGAGACCACGCCGCTGCGCGTCACCATGACACCCGCGAAACACTGGGGCGCGCGCCTGTTCAATGACACGCATCGCGGTTTCGGTGGCTACGTGCTGGACTCTCCCGGCGCGCCGCGCATCTACCACTCCGGCGACACCGCCTACTTCGCAGGATTCTCAGAGATCGGCCGCAAGCTGAAGCCCGAAATCGCGCTTCTGCCGATCGGAGCGTACTTCCCGGACACCTACCGCGCCGTGCACACCAGCCCCGAAGAGGCGCTGCAGGCCTTCCTCGATCTCGGCGCAGAAGCCATGGTCCCCATGCACTACAACACCTTCCGCCTCGGACGCGAGCCGATGGACGAGCCGCTTCCACGCCTCATGCGCTCCGCCGAAGCGGCCGACGTGGAAGATCGCGTTCACCCACTCGCCGAAGGTGAAAGTTGGCTGATCCCGGAGAGCTTCGCCGACACCGATGCAGAAGCTACCCTCTCGGAACGCAACGCAGCCGACTGACAACAGCCGGGAACCTGCCTTTGCCTTTCTGGTTTGTCATCCCCGAAGGGCATCTGCGTTTGCTTTTGCTGTTGCCTTTGCCTTTTTTTCTGTCATCACCGCAGCCGGGGTCCCCGGCCAGCTTGCTGGCTGGGGTGGGAAGGGGATCTGCTGTTGCTTTTAGTAACCACCAACCACTAACTACTAACCACTCCCATCCCCTCACCGCCGCGCCCGCGCACTCGACCGCATCGCATACGCAATCGCCTCCAAAAACCGCTCCGGATTTCCCTCCGGAACCGCGACATCCATCTTCGTCGCCATCTGCGCCGCAATCCGCCCGGCAATCTCCGCACGCGTCGCAAGGCTCAAATCCAGCGCCCGCGCAAAGAACGACTCGATCAGCAGCAGATCCTCGTCGTGCAGTTTGGCCACCGCGTCCGCCGGCAGGCTCCCCGCACTCTGCGCTGCCGCGGACGCGAACGGATCAAACGCCGCCGGCATCGAGCGCGCCGGCATGATGCTCGTTCCCCGCTCGATCAGCAGCGGCTGCTCGTCGCTGCGCTCGTGCACCACCAGCGTCCCCGCACCCAGGTCCCCCAGCCGCTGATTCCGCTTCGTGCACAGCATCGTGATCACGCCCGCCAGGTAGAACGCCGGCAGATAATCCACGATCCGCAGCAGGTTGCGAGACATCGCCTCAAACAGAGTGATCTGCCGCCCTGAGTCCTTGATCACGCGCAGCTTCATCACGTGTTTGCCCGGCGTCTGCCCGCGCCAGAACGCCTCAAACAGCGTGAAATACCCCCAGTACAGCAGGAAATTCAGCGCGATAAACACCGCCAGCGTCCACTTCCCGAGCATGCCAAGATGTCTTTCCAGCGAGTCGAAGATGAACGCCGAGAGAATAGTCAGCAGAAGAAAGGCGACGCCGATGAGCAGGTGATCGAGCAACACAGCCACAAATCGGCTGCCGATTCCCGCGATCGCGAACTCGAGCTCCACCTGCTCGGGCGTGTCAATGTTAAGCTGGTCGGCAAACCCGCGTTGCTCAAATGCAGCCATGATCTCCAACCTCTGGATCGACCTTCGCAAGGATAACTGGAACCGCCTCGACGCTCTGCTCCGCCAGGTCGAGAGCCACGGCCTGTGTTCGCTTTCCCAACCGGAGCTGCGCGACCTCGGCCTGCTCTACCGCCAGGCCGCTGCCGACCTCAGTGCCGTCCGTACCGATCGCTCCTCCCGCACGCTGGAACAATACCTGAACAAGCTCGTCGCGCGCGCTCACAATTTTGTGTACTCCGGCTCGCGCACGTCGTTCGCGGGGCTGTGGCGGTTCATGGTTCACGGCTATCCGCGGCTGCTGCGACGGCTCTCCGGCTATGTGTGGCTCGCGACAGCCATCACTCTCGCGGCCGCTGCCCTCGGCGTCTTCATCACCCTCGTGCGCCCTGAGTTCGGCGAGATGTTCCTCGGCGCCGACAAGATGGAAGGCATCCGCCAGCATCACCTCTGGATGGACTCGATCCTCAGCATCAAACCGCAGGCGTCCTCGCAGATCATGACGAACAACATTACCGTCTGCTTCGTCGCGTTCGCAGCAGGCATCACCGCGGGTCTCGGCACCATCGTCACGCTCTTCTTCAATGGCCTCATGCTCGGCACCATCGCCACGGTCTGCGCACGCTATCACCTTTCGCTCAGCCTGTGGAGCTTCATCGCCGCGC
>DASRGC010000018.1:0-54808 GCA_035651235.1 Acidobacteriaceae bacterium | reverse complement strand
TCAACTCACCCCCTTTGGCCATCAGTTCACCCGATTAAGTCTGTTCAACTGCTATCTCGTTCGCGAGAGCGATAGTTTTACGCTGATCGACACGACGATGGGCGGTGGGGCGCAGCGGATTGTCACGGCGGCGCACCGGATCGGGATGGAGCCGATTGCGAGGTTGCTGCTGACGCATGCGCACGTGGACCATATCGGCTCACTTGATGCCCTGGCTGGCGCGTTGGGACAGGTAGAAGTGGCGATCGGCGCTCGCGAGGCGAGGCTGCTGCCAAAGAAGCCCGCGCAGGACCGCACGTTGGATCCGGGTGAACCGCAGTGCAAGGTCAAGGGCGGCTTTCCGGGTGCGGACACGCGGCCGACTCATCTCTTGACCGATGGCGAGCTGTATGGGTCGTTGCGGGTGGTGGCGACACCGGGCCATACGCCGGGGCATCTGAGCTACTTCGACGAGCGGGATGGGACCTTGTATGCAGGGGATGCGCTGGTAACTGTGGGTGGAAAGGTGCACGTCAGCGGGTTCGGGCCGTGGTATTTTCCGCTGCCTGCGGCAGCTACCTGGCACCGTCCAACGGCGCTGGCCAGCGCGCGGAAGTTGCTGGAGCTGCCGATCCGGAGATTTGCAGTGGGGCACGGCCGGCTCGTTGAAGGCGGGCCGGAGCTGCTTCAGGATGCGGTGCGGAGGGCGGAGGCACGGTTGCGGTAGTACCCCCCTCCCCCCTTATTTTAATGATTATCCCTTTGAAATAGGGTTCAGTTTTCTCTTCGGGGCGTTCTATTCAGTAGGTGCTCGAAATCCAGCCGCTAAAACCCGAAGACTTTCCGCCGTGCGGTTGGATTTCGTCGGCGAAGGTAGTCGTCCCACGAAAGGGCGATCTGCCTGCTATTGCCGTGCCTAAAGCAGAATCAGTTTGTCCAGATGAGGCAGAATGTTGGTCTTGCATCCGGGGTGAGTACAGTCCCGAATCTCGGCTTGCCAATCTGTTTCGGTTAGCCTATCTCGCAGATCAGATAGGTGAGCGTTGGGTGGCAGCAAGGCTTTCCCCAGTTCAACCGTGTGTCGGCACGTTGGGCAGACAATTCCGTATCTTCTTATTTCGGTCATTCTATTTTTGTCTCCGGCACGGCCTGATTCCTACAACTCAGTAGCGTTTTTATATCGCCAGCCGTGGCGAACCATCCTAATACGATCAACCCCGCCGCCGCTCTACAATGAACGGTTGGCGGGGTTTGTGGCTTATGAAGACTCGGAAGACGGTCGATAAGGACGCGTTCGACGCCGTTCTCAAGCGGCTCATCGGCTCGCGGCCTATGCCGCTCAAAGATGTCGTCGGCAAAGGCAAGCGTCCAGAAAATGGACAGGGGAAGCCGCCTAAAACGGCTCGTAAGTGAGCACCTTGTAGGGGAGCGGCTTGCGTGCCCCGAGGTTCGTCAGCACCATATCGAATAGGCGAGGTTGCTGGTGACGGCGGTTGTAACGCCAGCAAAACTCACCCAGATAGCGGTCTAGGTGCTCCGCGCTTAGCCAGTGGTAATTGCCGACGATGCCCCGCTTGAACAGAGAGAACGCGCTTTCGACCGTATAGGTGCTGGTGTAGTTCTTATCAGCCAACTCGCGCTTGTGCTTGCTGTGGACGTGCTTGTTCGGCGGGATGACCTTGCGGTAGCTGTTCTTTTCATCCGTCACGACCGTTGGTGTCTTCGGGTTTAGCTTGCTCTCTACCACTTGGCGAATCGGCTCCGTCTTCGCGCCCGGTATTGTCTGCATGTGGATCTGGCCATCCCGTTCCGCCAGTCCGAGTACAACCGTCTTCGCCGCCGCAGCCGCCTTGTATCCCTTCAATCGCCCGCGACCTCCGACGAACATCTCGTCTATCTCGACGGTTGTCTCTGGCCCACCAACTGTAAAACTTGGCGCTTCCTGCATGGCTTGGCGGATGCGATGGCAGAGAAACCACGCTGTTTTGTAGGTCACTCCCAGGTGTCGTTTCATCTGGGCCGCAGAGATGCCCTTCTTGGACTCCACCATGATTGCAATCGCCGCAAACCACTTCTGAAGCGGCAGATGCGAATCGTGGAAGAGTGTGTTTGTGGTGGCGCTGAAGTGCAGTCCACAGTCTGAGCACTCAAACAGTCGCACCGTCTTGCCTGTCTTGCCCTTGGTTTCGATCAGCCAGCATTTGGCGCAATCGCAGCCCAAACACCTAACCCCATCGGGCCATCGCGCCCGAATCCAATACGCCAGCGCGTGCTCTTCCGTAGGGAATGCCTTGGCGAGAGAGAAGAGATTCATGGTTGCGTCTCCTATGCCACAAGATACGACCGCAGAGCCGTTGCCACTAGAAGAGCGGAAGCGTCGTCAAGCGTCCCAGATTTTAGGGTTTCTAGCACTCCATCAATCCGAATTCGGGCGTCATCGTTCAGGCCCGCACTCGCCGCGTTTCTCGGAACATCTGACGCGGAGATTTCAGGACACTCTGCTAGAAGCAATTGCATCGCCCGATGTTCCAAGCAAAGACGCCGAAGGACGCGAGCCAGCTCTTCCATGCCCGTTCTGCTTTCCATTCTGCTTCCCCCTCGACGCAAAGTTTCCGAATCTGGACACAAACAATGATGCACCGATTGTTAACCTAAGTCAAAGGGATAATCGATCTTATTTTGCGCAAAATCTTCAAATCATTGAACTTAGGTCTGGACCTTAGTGTGCAAAGTCTTGATTCTGTTGGGTTGGAGAGTTGACAGGAGCTGTGCTCTGGTCTGTGTGGCGGGATCTGTTATTCCAAGGCGGGTATTTCCTTTATTTTCTGGGGATTGGGTAATCCGCAGCGTTTTTCTGGTTTGCTACCGCAAACGATACCCCTTTCACAATAAGGCCGTGAAAGGATAGGCCACCCAGGTAGAGCGGCCAGCTCAAATCCGAAGGATGCCCCGAGTCGAGATTACTTGGCTGGAGGTTTCGAGGTGTCGGGCTTGGCGGTGGTAGCGGGAGTTGTGGGGGCGGCGGGGGCAACGTAGGGCGGGGGCGGCTGGACGCCTTCGGCGCGGAGGGCGTCGTCGATTTCGCCGAAGAGGAAGTCGAGCGGGACGGCGCCGTCGATCTTGTCGCCGTTGATGAAGAGGGTGGGCGTGGAGTCGATGTTGAGGGACTCGCCAATCTTCTTGGAGGCTTCGATGGGCGCGGTGTCCTGTTTGGTGAGGCAGGCCTCGAGCTTCGGCATGTCGGCCTTCTGGAACTTGCCCTGTTCTTTGGTCAGGTTATCGAGCTGCTCGGTGGCGCGGGGGAGGGTCTTGTCGGCCTTGGGGTCCTTGGGGTCGGCGCCGATGTCGGAGGCGTGGGCGTGAATGTAGTCGACGAGGTTCCAGTAGCCGGTGGCGGACTGGGCGGCGAGGCAGTTGACGTCGACGGCGGCGCGCATGGCCCAGGGGTGCTGGTCGAGCGGGAAGTCTTTGTAGACGATGCGGACGTTGTCGCCGTAGCGCCGGGTGAGGGCGGGGAAGATGCTTTCGTGGAGGCGGGCGCAGAAGGGGCACTCGAGGTCATCGAAGCCGACGATGATGACGGGCGCGGTGGCCGGGCCGCCGCGGGCGGGGCGGCCGTCGGAGGCGATCATGGTGCGGGGATCGGCGGAGAGGTCGAATTTGGAGAATTGGGCGAGGGTTTTGCCGTCCTTGGAGAGCAGGAAGTTGACGGGGTGAGAGGTCTTGTCCTCGGCGGAGAAGCTGACGGCGATGTTGTCGTAGCCGGGCACCTCAGAGGGTGTGCGCGGGCCGATGTGGACGGAGGAGCCGGGGGGAAGGTTGGCCTTCTGGCGGAGGAGGACCTCGACGCGGTGCTGCTCGGCGGGGGTGAGCTGCTTGCCGGTTTGCGGGGGCATCTGGACCCGGGTTTGGGCGTGGCAGCCGGCGGTCGCTAAGGTGAGGGCGAGGAGGGTCGTGGCGAGGGAAGACGGGAGAAAACGCACAGATTCATTATCGCAGGAGGCGGCGAGGGACAGGTGCGTAGAACTTTATACGGCGCCGCATTTACCCTGAGGGTTCCTTTGCAGACCGACACAGCGATCTGTTCCGCTAGAGTTGCGAGATACCAGCATTACGGAGCGGTAGATGGTTGAACATGTTTTTTGGCGGTGACTGGACCAGGGAAAAATTAGAAAAGTTGCAGGCGTATCTGGTCGCATACCGCAGAATCTTCACTACAAATCCGAAGGCTAAATTCTTTGCAACCTGGTATGTCGACGCGTTTGCTGGGACGGGTACGCATTCGCTCACGAGCCAGTCTTCAGCACGAACGCTCTCACTCATGGAGGATAGTGATACGGATGAAGATAGAGGACAATTCCTCGATGGTAGCGCGCGAATTGCATTGGGGCTTCAATCTCCTTTTGACAACTATCTCTTTGTAGAGAAGAGCAGGGAGAAGGCCGATACACTGCGCTCGATGATCAGCCAGCAATTTCCTAAGCTTTTGGAGCGTGTCCAAATTCGGATCGGCGAATGATGAGATATGCAAGTGGTCGAATGCGCGGGATTGGGAGAAAGAACGAGCCGTCGTTTTCCTCGACCCTTACGGGATGCAGGTTGAATGGAGCACCGTTCAGACGCTTGCGGAGACCAAAGCGGTCGATCTCTGGTATCTCTTCCCGTTCATCACTCGTCTCCTTAGGCGTGACGGAGATCTAGACGACGCATGGGCAAAGCGCCTCGACGTCCTTTTTGGAACTCCCGATTGGCGGACTCACTTCTACAAAGTACGAAGGCAGGAGGGTCTCTTCGGAGAATTCCAAAGCGTTCATCGTGATGTGACGGAATCGAATATCAAGGACTTCATTGAGCAGCGCCTAAAGACTGCATTTGTGGAGGTTGCAAGTAGCCGCGTCCTCCGGAATTCGAGGCAAAGTCCTTTGTATGCACTCTGCTTCGCAGCTTCGAACCAGAGAGGCGCCGCAACAGCGCTGAAGATAGCTCAATACTTACTCGAGAATTAGGAGTCGAAACTCTATGAGTGCACTGGCTACTCGGATAAGAACAGGCCGACCTGGAAACAGATGCATGATCTTGCGATCGACATCGTGCCGACCACGCTGAAGCCGGTCGGGTTCAAGACGGGTGCTGGCTTTACGCACGGTACGTCGATTCGAGTCGGCGCGGATGACGAAGACGATGAAGAGTCCGATGACTAACTGAAAATTCGCCGGTGGCGCAGACGACGGTTACTTCATCGGTAGAGCGCCGCCAATCGGCGGAGGAGCAGGTTCGATTCCTGCCATAGGTGCTTAGGCACTTGTGTAGCTATACCGTTGTCGTTTTTCCCCGGCGATTAGCTTTCGCGAGTAACTCGCAGTTAGTAAGTCGCGGAAGTTGGTAGTAACAGCACTTACAAAGGAGGTGCGCGATGAAGCTGAATATCTTGAAGTTTGCCCATCTCGCTCGGCCACGCACCCACGAGGGTGCGCCGGCTGTGGCCATAACCCCGGAGCAGGCGCTGCGGCGCTCGGTGCTCGCGTGCATGCTGTGGGAGGACGAGTTCTATGAGAGCGGCGTTGCGATTGCGGGCCGCATTCGCGAGCTCGTGCCCAAGGTTGAGGCGGCGCGCGTTGCAGCGCTGGCAGTCGAGGCACGCACCTCGATGAAGCTGCGTCACGCACCGTTGCTGCTGGTGCGTGAGATGGCTCGCCATGCAACGCATCGCGCGCTGGTTGCGCAGACGCTTGCGTCGGTGATCCAGCGTGCGGATGAGCTGTCGGAGTTCGTGGCGATCTACTGGGCCGAGGGGCGGACGCCGCTGTCTGCGCAGGTGAAGAAGGGCCTTGCGGCTGCCTTCACGCGGTTCGACGAGTACGCGCTGGCGAAGTACGACCGTGCGGCAGTGGTGCGCCTGCGGGACGTGCTATTCCTCTCGCACGCGAAGCCGGTAGATGCGGCGCAGGCTGCGCTGTGGAAGCGGCTGATTGCGGGCGAGCTGACGACTCCGGATACGTGGGAGGTTGCGCTCTCTACTGGTCGGGGTGAGGACAAGCGTGCGACGTGGGAGCGGCTGCTTACGGAGCGGAAGCTCGGGGCGCTGGCGTTGCTGCGCAACCTTCGGAACATGAAGGAGGCGCAGGTGGACGAGCGGATGGTCGTCGATCGACTCGCCGCGATGACGACGGAGCGCGTGCTTCCGTTCCGCTTTCTTGCTGCAGCGCGGCATGCGCCGCAGTGGGAGGAGGCGCTGGAGGCTGCGATGTTCCGGGCTGTTGCCGGACGTGAGAAGCTCGCCGGGCACACGGTGCTTCTGGTCGACGTGTCCGGTTCGATGGTTGCGCCGCTCTCTCGGCGTTCCGAAATGCTGCGGACCGATGCAGCGTACGGACTGGCGATCCTGCTTCGCGAGACGGCCGAGAAGGTGAGTGTCTACACCTTCTCGAACGACGCGAAGCTTGTGCCGCCGCGGCGTGGGTTCGCGCTGCGCGATGCGATGGAGGCCAGCCAGCCGCACTCGGGCACGTACCTGGGCAAGGCGCTCGATGCCGTCGAGGGTTCGTATGACCGGATGATCGTGATTACGGACGAGCAGGCGCACGACCGGGTTGCTGCGCCGCGCGGACGGGGCTACGTGGTGAACGTGGCCAGCGCTCGCAACGGCGTGGGGTACGGCGCGTGGACGCACATCGACGGATGGAGCGAGGCCGTTGTTGATTACATCCGCGAGGCTGAGCGGTATGTGGCTAACTAGCTGGTATGTGGCAGGCGCCTGTCTGGGCCTGCTGCATGCGGCTTTGTATTGACTGCACTCGTTATGCGGGCCAGATGTGGGCAGCGGTTCCGGCGAGGAGTTGGTGGTGCTCGCTTTTGGAGAGGAAGGGGAGGTGGTCGCGGTAGACGGCAACGCGGCGGTCGTAGCTGAGGAGTTCGGGTTTGATGGGCCAGTCGGTGCCCCACATGAGACGGTGGGCGCCGTAGGAGTCGCGGAGGCTGGAGATCTTGGCGAGGACATCGGGGAAGGGATAGGGGAGTTTGGAGAGCGACCAGGGATGGGAGACCTTGAGGTAGAGGTTGGGATAGCGGGCGAGGGAGCGCAGGAGGGCGAAGCCGCGGGTGTCGTCGACGGGGCAGTCGGCCATGTGGTCGATGACGGTGGTGAGGTGTGGGAATTTGTCGAGCAGGGGGATGATGTCGGGAAGGCGCGAGACGGGAAGGAGCAAGGTCATGGGGACTTTGAGGTCGTCGCAGCGCTTCCAGAGAGCGGGCATGAGTGACCCGCGGATCCAGTCGCCCGCGGCGTCGGCGGCGGGGCTGAGGCGAACGCCGCGGCAGCCTTGTTGGGTCCAGAAGGAGAGATGGTCGGGCGCTGCCGGATCCTGCGGGTCGACGCGGCAGACGGCAGCGAATTTGCGGGGGTGGGCGTGGAGTGTGGCGACGAGGAAGCGGTTGTCCCACTTGTAATGGATGACCTGGATGAGCACGGTGCGCGCTATGTTGTTCGCGTGCATCTTTTCGAGGAGTGAGGCGGGTGAGGCGTCGATGTGGGGCGGGACGTTGGCGCCGGGAGCGAAGGGGAAGCGCGGGTCGGCCTGCCAGACGTGGACGTGGGAGTCGACGAGGGAGTATGGCGGAGCTGCGGGCGCAAAGGCTGCGGCGAGGGCGGATGCGAGGAAGTCTCTGCGGTTGAGGTGGACTGCCATTTTCGGTCTATACCTACGTCTATAGCTATACGCGGTAGCTCGATGCAAGGGAGAGCTTGGCCATGCTGTGCCGGTTGCTTCCAGCGCTTGTTCTGATGATGCCCGTGGGGGCTGGGCAGATGGGGATCTATGGAACAGCTACGGGACATCCGCGGGCGGGTGATGCTGCGCCTGATCTGGTGTTCCGGGAGGTCTTGAGTTCGCCTGTGGCGGGGTCGTGGACGCAGGCGATGCTGTCGGGGCAGGTGACGGTTCTGGGTTTCTTTCCGGATACGTCGCACAATCGGGAGCCGGTTGCAGAGTGGAATGCGCGTGTCGATGAGTTTGCCGGCAGGCATGTGCAGTTTGTGTGGATCACGGGCGAGGACAAGCGAACGCTGATGCCGGCTCTGGAGAAGCACCCGATCAAGGGATGGGTGCTGTACGACCGGGAGGGCGCGACGGCGAAGGCGTATGGGCTGGATATGCCGGTGAATGTTTATATCGGGCCGGACGGCAGGATTGTCGGGTTTCAGCAGGGCTCTGTTCCGGATGAAGAGACGTTGAACGCGGTGCTCGACGGCCGCGTTGTGCTGACGCGGCCTACGGCGGCGACGCTGAAGGAAGTTCGAGAGGGCAATCTGGTGGCGCTGGATTCGGCGCCGGCCCGGATGCCGAGAGCAGCGGATTATCGGCCGCAGTTTGCGCCGTCGGACACGGTTCACATCACGCTGGCTAACGGCGGCGAGCGCGGCAACTTTGGATCCGATGATTACTGGGTTTTGAGGGGAGTCACGCTCAAGGAGATTCTCGAAGAGGTCTATGGCGTGAGCGCGGTTCGGATGGAGCTGCCGGCGTCGCTGAATACAGCGAGGCGGTATGACGTGGCGTTGCTGCTGCCGCATCCGGAACGGCGGGAGGCCATGAAGGAGCGGGTCAAACAGGCGTTGCAGCAGTATTTTCATGTGACGGTGGAGCGCGAGTTGCGAGTTGCGGATGTTTATGTGCTGAGTCGCGAGCCCGGCCGCACGCCGCCGCTCGAGAGGCCGAGTGAGTTTGAGTTGCCGGGACATCCGGGCGGCGGGTCTCGAGAGACAAGCGTCGGGTTTATGGAAGCGGGAGGTTCCGACAAATACATGGGAAGGCCGCGCGCACAGGGTCTCGATGCGCTGGTCGGCATTGCGGAGGAGGGGACGATGGACGATCTTTGCCACGACCTGGAAGGCACGCTGGATCGGCCGGTGGTGAATGAGACTCATCTTGAGGGGCGGTATAGGATCCAGGTGCAGGTTCCGGCGGGCTCGAAGATCAATTTTTCTGCGGCGCTGCGTGAACAGACGGGGCTGGTGATTGGCCGGGGGCAGAGGAAGGTTGCGTTGCTGAAGTTGAAAGCGGTTGACCGTTAGAAAGCGGCGCGAGATTGCGTGGTGGATTAGAGCTTTATCTGGCTTACCTCAGGGGCTAAAGCCCGAGTGAAATTGAAGCTCTTACGGCAGCGCTGAAGCCGTGTCCTTAACGAAACCAAAGACCGTGCTTGTCGAAAAACCGTGCCTGTGAATGGAGCTAGAAGAGGCGTTCGGCGCGGCGCAGGTTGCCGGCGGAGCCGATGTTGGCGAGGGTGAAGTTGAAGCGGTAGGCGTTTTCGTTGCGGACGGCGCCGAGCTCGTACTTGCGGTACTCGACGGAGAAGCCGCAGCAGTTCCAGTTGTAGCTGGCCTGGATGGCGGCGTACTGGATGGTGCCGAGGTTGATGTCGATGCCGGCGTTGGCGGCGAGGGCCAGGCCGGGGCGGTTGGGGTCGCCGAAGCCGCCGAGGACGCGCATTTGTTTGAAGTTGGAGGTGGGAGAACCAATGAGCGTCTGCTGGTCGTTGTTGTTGGTGTCGATGGTCTGGGTGTAGAAGCGGCCCGGCGCGTTGAGCAGAGCGTAGGAGACACCGCCGAAGAGCTGGCCCCTGCGGGCGTCGAAGAAGATGTTGGAGCTGGTGTACTTCTTGGCGCCGGTGTCGTAGTCGAAGTCCCACTCGACGTCGGTGTGGCCGGAGGTGCGGAAGCGCATGCGCGAGATGAGCGGAGAGATGTTGCGGGGCTCGGTGAGGAAGGCGATGCCGGAGAGCGAGAGTGTGGAGTTGAAGAGGTTGCGGCGGCCGTTGACGACGGCATCGCCGAAGGTGGGATCGAAGAAGTAGCGCTGGGTGAGCCGCCAGGAGAACCATTCCTGCTGTCTGGGTGGGGCGGGCTGGTTGCAGTCCCCGGATTGAGCGGCGTTATGCGCGTGGGTGCGGGTGGGCTCCTGCGGGGCCTGCGCGGAGGCGTCGGGGATGCCGTTGGCGTCGGTGCTCTGATCAGGGGAGGGGTTGAGGACGTCAGGGAGCTCGGGCGGAGCGAGCTGCAGGCCGTTGGTGGCGCCGGTGGGATTTGTGGCGCAGCCGGGCTTTGGTTGGGTGGGTCTGGACCTGGGGCGGAAGTAGAGGTGCTGGGTCGCGCCGTACTCCAGCTCGTTGGTGTCGGAGGCGAGGTCGACGTCGTCGAAGCGGAGGATGGAGAGGAAGTTGTCGACGCCATGGACGAGGCGATAGGTGAACTCGGGTTCGATGGTGTGGCGGATCTCGGCGCCGAAGAGGTTCTGGAGGCGCGCGGGGACTTCGAAGGTGCGCTCGATAGCAGGCGGGAGGATGTTGAGCTGGAAGTCGACGTTGGCGCGGTTGATGGGCGTGGTGAGCTCGATGGGTGGTTGGCCGGCGGTGTAGGGAGTTTGGCGGGAGCGGGTATAGAAGGTCTCCCGCCCGGCGACGGAGGCGAGGAGGTGCCAGCCGTCGCCGCGTAAGGGGAGGGAGAGCTCGGGGCGGAGGTCGAGGCGCTCCACGATGCCGGAGGAGGTGAAGTTGGGCTGCGAGCGCTTGAGGCCGGCGACGGAGCCGGTGAGGCTGAAGAGGAGTGGCGTGCTGCCGAGAGGGTGGTCGATGGCCTGAACGTCGAGCGAGGGGACGTGAAGGAGGTGGACCTGCTCGCCGGGGGAGGTGTTGATGGCGACGCGCTTGAGGCCTTGGTAGCGGTCGGCGCGGACGTCCATGGAGAGGCCGCGGTTCTGGTGGACGAGGTAGCCGATGGAGGTGATGTCGGAGCTGACGGCCTGGTTGAAGTTTTCGGTGAAGGCTTCGCGATAGACGTAGGAGCTGAGGTATTCGGCGTCGCCGACGGCGCGGGTGGTGGGGGTGAGTTGTTTGCGGAACCCGGAGGTGACGTCCTCGCCACCCTGGTTGGTGAAGGCACCGCCGGTGGGAGTGAAGCCGCGATCTTGAAGTGCGGAGAAATGGGCCTGGAAGAAGTCTTCGCCTAAGCCTTTGGCGCGGAAGGTCGCGGACTCGGCGTAACCGCGGAGCGAGTAGTACTGCAGGCCCAGGGTGAGGTCGGCGGAGCGGCCGAGGGTGAGGTAGAGCTGCTCGCCGATGATCCAGCCCTTGGTGCTGGACTGGCCGAGGACGGGGAGGAGGATGCCGGACTGGCGCTGCTCGGTGTCGACGGGGTGCGTGGCGTAGGGGAGAAAGAAGAGCGGGAGGCCGAGCAGGTGGAAGACGGTGTTTTTGGCGCGGGCCTGGTCCTGATCGAGCGAGAGGTGGGCGGAGGTGAGGAGCCAGTCCGGGTTTGGGAGCAGGCAGGAGGTGACGGAGCCGTTGTAGATGTCGTAGGTGCGCGGGCCGGTTTTGACGACGACCTTGCCGGAGAAGAGGAATGGGTTGGGAGTGACGAGGCCGGTGCGGCCGGACTCGGTGGGAGTGGTCGCCGCGCCGTGCAGGCCGATGGATCCGGTGACGTCGTAGAAGCGGCCGGTGCCGGTTTTGAGGTTGTAGGTGCCGTGCGAGGCGGTGAGGTACTCATCGTTCTGGCCGCCGGAGAGACGGACGTGGCCGCTGAGGGTGAGCTCGTGGGTGTCTTCGTCGTAGGAGATGGTGTCGGCGCGGAGGAGGTGGTCGGTATAGGTGACTTCGACCTGGGTGTGGTGAGCAGGATCGCCGGCGAGGAGATAGGCGCTGCCGTGTTTGGATTGGGTGTCGGCGACCCAGGCGATGGTCTCAGGTGGTTTTTCGGGAGGGAGAGGAGTGGCGCGCGGGATTTGCGTGTCACCCGCGCCAGTAAGCTGGCCGGGGACCCCGGTGAGGTCAGGTGTGATTGCTGGTTCGGGTGCGGAGGGAAGAGGTGTCGCATTCGACACCTGCGCGCTGAGGAGATGTGGATGAAGCGAAAGCGGGGCGATGATAGACAAGAATAGGACGGCTCGGCGCAGGCGCGAACGGCGATGCACTCTCGTAGGATCTTGAAGGGGGAGTGGAGCGCCGCGAGTCACAGATCTGAGATTAGACGATATGGCTTGCGTGAAGTTGTGGCGCGAGCAACGGGTAACAGAGGCTTGGGTGATGCAGGGTTCGGTGGGCAGCGCGGTGGGTGAGGAGATGGCGCAGGGGTTGCTGGCGACGGGCACTGACGGAAGCTTGTTTGAGACCGGCGCGGCGTCTCTGCGTGAGGCTGCGGCGGCGCGGGTGGCGGCGCACAGGAGCAAAAGAGCTGGCGCGGCAGCGATGGATGCTGCGCGTGAAGAGGCATTGCGGCAGGAGCAGGCGAGGGTGGCGCGGGAGTCGCGGTATGGCGCGGCGAAGGTGCGCGATGCGGTGCGCGCGCGGTATGAGCAGTCGCAGAGCTATAAGGAGTTCTTGGCCGCGGAGGCGGAGCGCGCGATGCAGCAGGCGCGGGCTGAGGCGGAGGTGGCGGCTCGGAACGCGAAGGCGATTGCGGATGCGCAGATGCAGTTGCTGGAGGAGCTGCGGCAGGAGGAGAGCGAGTCAGCGGGTTGGCGAGTCAGCGAGTCAGCGGGTTGGCCGGAACCCGAGGGGATCGAGTGGGCCGAGCCGCCGGCGATCTCGGTGGTGGAGGAGCGTGCGGGGGAGGATGTCGCGCGGGAGTTTGCGCAGGATTTTTCTCAGAGTGGGGATTTGTTTGGCGAGCCGGAGGCGCCGGTCAGGGAGATTTCAACGGGGGGGCTGACGGTGCGGCTGTATGAGGATGCGGTGACCATGCTGCCGAGCCTGCCGGAGTTCAAGACCGGGCGGCGGATGTATGAGGCTGCGGCGGAAGAGTTGGAAGAGCTGGAGCAGGAGATTGCGTTCCGGCGTGCGCCTGAGTTTGAGGACCACATCATCGAGACGCTTCCGCTGCCGGCGAACTTGATTGAGTTTCCGCGGGAGCTGGTGGCGGCGCGCAAGGCGAGGCCGCGGCTGGCAGAAGGGCCTCTGCGCGAGGAGCTGGCGCCGGAGCCGCAGTTGCGGATCTTCGAGGTGGAGCCGGAGCAGATTTCGACCGAGCCGGTGGGGACGGACGAGGTGGTGACGGAGGCGCCGGTGTGGCAGGGGATGCTGCTGGACTCGCCGCGGATGCGGGCTGCTGTGCGGGAGCCGGAGGTTGTGGTGGCGGCGGGGCCGGTGGACATCGCGCCGTTGTCGCGCAGGGTGATGGCGGCGGTTGTGGACGGGTGCTGCATCACGGCGGCGCTGATCGGGTTTGCGACGGTGGCGGCGTATGTTTCGGGGCCGCGGTTGCAGGCGATGTCGAAGCCGATGCTGGCCGGGGCGGTGGTGTTCACGTTTGCATTCTCGGCGCTACTGTATCAGTTGTTGTTCTTCTGGTTGAATGAGGCGACGCCGGGGATGCGGTATGCGCGGATCGGGCTGTGCACGTTTGCGGAGGCGAACCCGACGCGGAAGGCGATGCGGCGACGTGTGATGGCGCAGATGCTGGCGGTGGGGCCGCTGGGGCTGGGCGTGCTGTGGGCGTGGATGGATGATGACCGGCTGGCGTGGCATGACCGGATTTCGCGGATGTATCAGCGGAGGTATTAATTGTTCTGCCGCTAGCCAGCTATGGACGGCGCTGTCTCTAGCTAGCGAGCCCAGGATTCATGTCCGTAGGTGACGCGCCAGCCGCGGGGTAGCTTGCGCCAGATCGTCGTAACTACAAAATCGCCTGACGTCGGTTTCCCGTCCGGGCCGGTGCGGCGTCCGGTGAACTGCTCCGTGACGAGGGCGGTTTGTGAGTCGAGGGTGACGATCTCAGGATTTGCCCGCTCTGTATAAACGACGTCGCTCTTGCCGTCCTTCCACCACTTGAGCTGTTGCTGATGGAGAGCGTCGAAGCCACGAATCACTCGTCCGTCGATCAGGAAGACGAGTGAGTCGTTGTGGAGATAGGTGCGGAGGAAGGCATCCGTGTCGTGCGCATTAGCAGCCAGCCTCTGCGCGTGGAGCAAGGGAAGGATCTGTTTGGCCGCGGAAGAGGTAGACTGCGCGTGCGAGAGGGTCGTCACGAAGAGGCAGACAGAGAGAAACGGACGGATGTTCTTCATAGGCACCGGTGCAAGTGAATATACAGCGACACGCCTTTCTGAAAGGTGCTGTTCCTGACGGCGCGGCTGCTAGGATGGTCGCAAACTTATGCGACGGTCTAAGTATGTTGTTGCGCCGATTCTTGCGTCGGCGGCTGCGGTTTTGTTGAGTGGGTGCCGGTCTACGGAGATGCAGCGGTGCGTGGATGAAGGCAATCGCGTGGTGGATGCGAATGAGTGCAGGACGCAGACGACCATGGTGCCGGGAGGGCATGTGTATCGCTGGTATTACGGCGGCGGTGGAGGTTATGCGCCGGGGACGGTGGTGACGGGCGGGAGGTATGCGCCGGAGAGCGGGCATAGCTACTCGACGACGAACGGGACGGCGCGGGGCGGATTTGGGTCGAGCTTCAGCGGCGGTGGTGAGGGCGGCGAAGGCGGAGCGCACGGTGGAGCGGGTGAGTAGCGATGCAGCGGCATAGCATTCGTCCGCGTGAGGGCTGGCAGAAGATTGTCGAGCAGCAGGGATTGACGTTTCATTCCTTACAGGGGCTTGATTCTCAATCGCCCGAGAGTGCGCCGGGTGTGGGGAATGAGCGGCCGTATTGGGATGAGAGCGCGTGCTACGAGTTCACGGCGGCGGAGATTGATCGCTTAGAGGCGGCGGCGAACACATTGCAGGAGATGTGTCTTGCGGCGGCACAGCATGTGATCGATGAGAAGAGATATGAGGAGCTCGAGATTCCGGCGGAAGCGGTGCCGATGATCGAGTGGGCGTGGAATGAGGAGCCTCCGGCGATCTATGGGCGGTTCGATGTGCTGTTTGATGGCAGCGGGCCGCCGAAGCTGCTGGAGTACAACGCGGATACGCCGACGTCGCTGGTGGAGGCGGCGGTGATTCAGTGGTATTGGCTGAAGGATATTCAGCAGAGCTCGGCGCTTGTGAGTTCCGAGAACTCGGTTTCTGTGAGTTCGGATATAGACCAGTTCAATTCGCTGCATGAGCGGCTGATTGCGAAGTGGAAGGATGTCGATGCGTATCTGTCGAAGCCGGTCTATTTTGCGAGTGCGGATTTTGCGGAGGACCGGCTGACGATTGCGTACCTGCGCGACACGGCGGAGCAGGCTGGGGTCAAGACGCGCGAGCTGCTGATGAGCGAGATTGGGTGGAACGAGCAGCGCGGGTGCTTTGTCGACGCGGGGAAGTATGAGGACGCGATCCGATCGATCTTCAAGCTGTATCCGTGGGAGTCGATGATGGAGGAGCAGTTCGCGGAGCAGTGCCTGCGCACGTACAAGCAGATGCGGTGGATTGAGCCGATCTGGAAGATGCTGCTATCGAACAAGGGGATTCTGCCGGTGCTGTGGGAGCTGTATCCGGGGCATGAGCTGTTGCTGGAGGCGCGATTTGTGGATGCGAGCAGTGGGTGCCACCCCAGCGAGCAAGCTCGCCGGGGACCCCGGTGGGAACCCGACGCGGGCTGGGTGCGGAAGCCGATGCATTCGCGTGAGGGCGCGAACATCGTGATGAAGCTCGGTGATGGAACGAAGATTGAGACGACGGGCGAGTATACGAATCGGAAGATGATCGATCAGCGGCTGGGGCCGGAGGTGCGGTTTGATGGAAGGTATCCGGTGCTGGGGTTGTGGATGATCGACCAGGAGTGCGGCGGGATGGGGATTCGCGAAGACGCCGGGCCCATCACTGGCAATTTCTCCAGCTTTGTGCCGCACATCTTCCGCTGACGCGCCACCAAGTCGCAGCACGAAATTCACCCTTAAAAGAAACTGCATCAGCAAGCTAGAACGCGCGTAAGATGGTGCGCACCTCCACAAACTGAGCAGGCCGGGCCGAAAAAATCCACTCTGGACGGTCCCATGCGACATCTTCTCGCAAATTCCGTGTGTTTCTGCGCATTGGCTCTCACCGGCAGTCTGTTGGCCCAGGATTCGCCGAAGATCGACTTCGCGCAGGACGTGCGCCCGCTGCTGCAACAGAACTGCGTAAGCTGTCATGGGCCCAAGCAGCAGAATGGCGGCATGCGCCTGGACCGCAAGAGTTCGGCGATGAAGAACCGCCGCATCGTGCCCGGCAACAGCGCGAACAGCATGCTGTTCCATCGCGTCTCCGACAGTCAGTTTGGTATGCAGATGCCGCCGACGGGAGAGCTCCCCGCAAAAGACATCGCGACGATCAAGCGCTGGATTGACGCCGGTGCGGAATGGCCGGATGCGCTGTCTGTGGAAGGCGATCTGCCGCCGCTCGACCCCGCGGCGGTCGCGGCCGTAAATCTGCTGCCCGAGGGCAATGTGGCCGGATTCCTCGGGGCCATGAACCGCAAGCCCGCGCTGCTGAACGCCCGCGGCCCTGAGGGTTCCACGCCCTTCATGTACGCCGTGATGTACCTGGACACGCCCACGCTCGCCCGGCTGCTGAAGCTCGGTGCGGATCCGAACCGGCACAACGACGCGGACGCGACGGCGCTGATGTGGGGCGCGCGCGATTTAGGCAAGGTGCGTCTGCTGGTCGCTCATGGCGCCGACGTGAACGCGGTGTCGGAGAACCTTCGTACACCGTTGATGGTTGCCGCGCGGATGCCCGGTGGCGCGCCCGTCGTGAAGTTTCTGCTGGAGCACGGCGCCAACCCCAATCCAAATGCGCACCCGGACGCCGCCTCGTCGCCATTGCTCGAGGCCGCGACTGCAGGCAGCGCGGAGAGCTTCCGGCTTCTTCTCGATCGCGGCGCGAAGATCGGAGACGATGCGGCCTGGATCCTCGCCGCCGCCGTGACCACGCATTGCACATCCTGTTTCGATCTCGCGGTCGCGAAGACCAACAACAAGGATGCCTATACGGCTGCGCTCTTGCTGACCGCTTTCCTGCCCGACGCAGCGGCGATCAAGACGATGCTAGACCACGGCGCGGATGTAAATGTCTCCGATCCGTTCGGCCACACGGCGTTGATGTATGCCGCGGAGTCCGACGCCGACTCGTTGGAGGTCGTGAAGCTGCTGGTCGCGCACGGCGCGAAGGTGAATGCGCGCAGCACGCATGCAAACTCCGGCGACTCCGGGCTGTCCATTCTTGATATGGCAAAGCAGCACGGCGACACGCCGGTTGTCCATTTCCTGGTCGCTTCAGGCGCGCAGCCGAGCGGTGCGCCGGCGGCCGTTCTGCATCTGCGTGCGAAGAACGATGTTCGCAGTGCCATCCAGGACAGCCTGCCACTGCTGCAGAAGGCAGACGTGCAGTTCGCAAAGAACTCGGGATGCGTCTCCTGCCACAACAACAGCCTGACCGCGATGGCGATCAGCGGGGCGCGGCAGAAGGGCTTCACGGTTGACGAGAAGGTCGCGTCCGCGCAAGTGAAGGTGAACGTCGAGATGCTCAGCCACACTCGCGACATTTTGCATCAGGGCGTTTTGGTGCCGGTGGGCGACAACTTCAGCGAAAGTGTTGTCGGCTACATGCTGATGGGGCTCCATGCCGAGGGCTACAAGCCGGACCTCGATACCGACAACGCGGCGATGCACATGCTTTCGCGACAGCAAGCGGATGGTCACTGGGATTACCCGCATGCGGACACCCGGCAGCCGCTCTGCCAGGACTACATCGGGCTCACCGCGAAGGCCATGCGGGGACTGCAACTCTATGCCCCGAAGGCCGACCCCGCGCCGTATCGCAAAGCCGTTCAGATGGCGGCATCATGGCTGGCGTCCGCGAACTCCTTCAACAACGACGACCGGAGCTGGCGAGTTGCCGGATTGGCGTGGGCTGGAAACGAAAAGCCAGCGTTGAAGAAGGCGGTGCAGGAGCTCGTCGCCAACCAGAAGCCGGATGGCGGCTGGTCGGATCTGCCGACCATGGACAGCACGGCATATGCGACTGGAAAGAGCCTCGTCGCGCTGCACCTCGCGGGCATGGCTGCCTCCGATCCGGTGTACAGGCGCGGCATCGACTGGCTCTTGAAGCACCAGGACGAAGACGGATCCTGGTATGTGCCGACGCGCGCGCTGGCGTTCCAGCCGTGGGCTGACGCAGGCTTCCCGCACGGTTATGACCAGTTCATCTCGTCGGCAGGAACAGATTGGGCGGCGATGGCGCTGAGCCTGGCTCTGCCGGCGCCCAACAACACGACGGCATCGCGAGCGCCGTAGCAGGTGCTTCGCATCAGTCCAGCGCGCGGGAGTTACACTTAATGCAAACCGCATCCTGCGCTCTGGAGCTGCCTTGAAGATCGTTCTCGCTGAAAAAGTCTCACCTGCAACGCTTGCCATTTTTCAAAAAGAGCCGGGATGGAATGTTGTGACGGCTGACAAGATCGCTCCGGGAGGACTGGCGACGGAGCTGGCCGATGCAGACGCGTTGGTGGTGCGGTCTGCGGTACAAGTAAATGCGGAGCTGCTGAGCCATGCGCCGAAGCTGCGGATCATTGGGCGCGCGGGCGTGGGCGTGGACAACATCGATGCCGAAGAGGCGACGCGGCGCGGCATTGTGGTGATGAATACGCCGGGTGCAAACGCGGTTGCTGTGGCGGAGCTGACGCTGGGGCTGATGATTGCGATGGCGCGGAGTGTGCCGCGCGCGAATGCCGGGCTGCACGCGGGCAAGTGGGACAAGAAGTCGCTGCAGGGGAGTGAGCTGCGCGGGAAGACGCTCGGCATTGTTGGGCTGGGGCGGATTGGGCTCGAAGTGGCGCGCAGGGCGAAGGCGTTCGGGATGAATTTGATTGGCTATGACCCGTTTGTTGCGCCGGTGATTGCGCGCGAGAACGGCGTAGCGCTGGTGCCGATCGACGAGATTTTTTCGGAGAGCGATTACCTGTCGTTGCATGTGGGGCTGACGCCGCAGACGGAGGGGCTGATCAACAAGCACTCGATTGCGATCATGAAGCAGGGCGTGCGGATTTTGAACTGCGCGCGCGGCGAGCTGATTGTGGATGAGGCGCTGGTGGAGGGGCTGAAGAGTGGGAAGGTTGCGGGCGCGGCGCTGGATGTGTTCCGCAAGGAGCCGCTGAAGGATTCGCCGTACTTTGAGTTGGACAACGTGATGCTGAGCCCGCACATTGCGGGGTCGACGGATGAGGCGCAGGAGGCGATCGGGATTCAGCTGGCCAACCAGGTGCGCGATTACCTGAAGCTGGGCGTGGTGCAGAACGCGGTGAACGTGGCGTCGCTGAGCGAGGAGGAGTACGCGGAGGTTTCGCCGTATATCGAGATGGCGGCGCGGCTGGGGCAGATGCTGAGCCATGAGGCGGGCAACGGAACGGGAGAGGGACTTGGGAGTGTGGAGTGCATCTCGCTGACGTATAACGGGCGGCTGGCGCAGTTGAAGACGGATTTGATTCGCAATGCAGCGATTGCGGGCGTGCTGCATGGAGCGGATGGCATCAACCGCATCAATGCGACGGCTGCGGCGCAGGAGCGCGGGATTCGGGTGCAGGAGGACAAGCGCGAACACGTTGCGGGCGGCACAGGATCGACGCTGCGGCTGTCGCTGCACTGGGTTCGGAAGGGCGGCGCGAGCACGCCCGGACATCAGGCGGATGCGCATCAGGGCGACTGGACGGGCCTGGCGACGGTGATCCATGGGAACTCGCCGCGGTTGCTGAGCTATGACGGGATTGATATTGAGGCGGAGCTGGCGGGGACGCTGGTGATCATTCGCAACCAGGATGTGCCGGGCGTGATTGGGCGGATTGGAACGATTCTCGGCGAGGCTCGGTTGAACATCGCGAACTTCGCGCTGGGACGCAGCCGAGGCGGACGCATTGCGGAGGGTCATGCGCTGGCGGTGGTGCAGCTGGATACAGCACCGGGTGACGAGCAGGCGCTGGCGGAGGCGGTTGCGGAGCTGCGCAAGGTGGACGCAATTACGAGCGTGCGCGTGGTGGAGTTACCGAAGCTGTAAGGTGGCATCAATCGATGCCGTACGAGACGCAGATCCCCTTCGGGGATGACGACAAGAAAGACGAAAGCCTTGGGGGTTTCCTGTAGACTGAGGTGACGGCCGGCTACGGCTGGCCAGGAAACCTCCCCGATGCAGAAATCAGTACGTCTCTCCAGTTTTGTTCTTGCAGCTTTCTTGTTTGTGCTCACCGGATGTCATCAGGTGCAGCAGAATGGCGTCGTCGCGACGGTCAACGGGCATCCGATTCTCCAGACGGATCTCGACAAGGTGTACAACCAGCAGATTGCGAGCAATCCGCAGGCGCAGTCGCCTTCGACCGATCAGGCAGACGCGCTTCGGTTGAACATTCTTCATCAGCTGATCGTGGAGGAGATTGTTCAGCAGCGCGCGCAGAAGCTGGGATTGACGGCGACCGACGCCGAGGTGGATGCGAAGCTGACGGAGATCAAGGCTCCTTATACGGAGGAGCAGTTTCGGCAGAAGCTGCAGCAAAGCGGGCAGACGCAGGACAGCCTGCGTCGCACACTGCGTCGCAGCCTGACCTTTGAGAAGCTGCTGAACAAAGAGATCAACTCACGCATCACGATAACGGATGCGGATGTGTCGAACTGGTTCAACCAGCACAAGGCGGAGTACAACCTGATCGAGCCGCAGTATCACCTGGCGCAGATCCAGGTGACGGACCAGCCGGCCGGGCAGGTGAACAACCTACAGAACAACAAGGCTGCGGGTGACGAGGACGCGCGCAAGAAGATCCAGGCGCTGAAGAACCGGATCGACGCGGGGACGGACTTTGGCGCGCTGGCGGTGCAGTTTTCGGAGAATCCGAATACGGCGCCCAACGGCGGCGACATGGGATTTATTTATGAGTCGCAGATGAAGCAGGCGACCGACCTGCAGACGTACGCGGCGATTACCAAGCTGAAGCCGGGGCAGACGACGGACATTCTTCCGCTGCTGGATGCGCAGAACCACAAGCCGGCGGGCTATGCGATCTACAAGCTGATCAGCAAGGAGCCTGCGGGGCAGAGGGACCTGAGCGATCCGCGCGTGCAGCAGGCGATTCGTACGCAGTTGCACGACAGTCGCGCGAATCTGCTGAAGAGCGCATACTTCGAGATTTTGACGGACGAAGCGAAGGTGCGGAACTTCTACGCGGAACAGGTCTTCAAGGAGACGGCGAAGTAGGTGACGGCTGCAGATGTGCGGCGGCCGGTTGGCTGCGCGCTTTTGGGAGCGGTTGTGATGCTGTTGAGCGGGTGCCACAGGCTGGCTCCGCCGACTCCGCTGAATGAGTTGAACGCGCAGCAGATGCGCGGACATGCGGTGTTTCAGGCGCACTGCGCGCAGTGCCACTACGATCGTGAAGATGGATCGCTGCATGGGCCGTCGCTGCTGGGGATGTACAAGAAGCCGTACCTGCATAGCGGGGCTCCGGCGAATGATGAGCGCGTGACGGCGACGGTGCTGCACGGGCATGGATTGATGCCCAGGCAGCCGGAGATGGATCCGCAGGATTTGGATGATCTGCTGGCGTATCTGCATACGCTTTGAGGAGCGAGTCAGCAGGTTAGCGAGTCAGCGAGTGAGGGAGTTAGGCGTAATGGCAGATCAGCCGAAATCTCGATTTGAGGACCCGAAGGCTGCGCCTGCAGAGGATAGGGGCTTTCGCGCGCGGAAGCTGCCGGGCACGCCGGCAGGTGAGGCCAAGGGCATGCTGCCGGGGATGGCGCTGATCGGCTTGTACCTGCTGGTGCTGGCGATGCTGAATGCGTTTGCGGCCGCGCGTGGGAGCTTCGGCGCGGGTGCGGCGAAGTACAGCATTCTGGGCATTTGCACGCTGCTGGTAGTTGGCGTGTTTGGGCTGCTGCGGCTGCTGCGGTGGGGATGGGCGATCGTGAGCGCGGGCTGCGTGCTGATGGCGGCGGGGTATTTCTATGGGTTTCATCGCACGCATATTGCGCCGTACATCATTCAGGGATTGTTTGCACTGGTGTTCTTCCTGTACCTGAGCAGGCTCGAGGTGCGCGAGCGGCTGCACTGAGCACTGATACAAATTGATGCATGAGCCAGAGATGGAAGAGGCTGCTGGCGTTCGGGATCATCTATTTTGTCTGGGGCTCCACGTACATCTTTATCCGCTGGGGCGTGGAGGAGGTGCCGCCGCTGCTGTTTGCGGCGATACGCTTCTTTACGGCTGGTCTTCTGGTTGTTGCGTGGATGGCGACAAAACGTGAAGTGTGGCCGACGAAGCGGGAGTGGGGATCGATCTGCCTGCTGGCGGCGCTGATCTTTGTGGGCGATTACGGGCTGTTGTTCTGGGCGGAGCAGAAGGTGGCCTCCGGCGTTGCGGGCGTGATGATGGCCACGATTCCGGTGTTCATGGCGATTGCAGAGATTCTGCTGCTGCGCGCACGGCGGATGACGGTGAGGCTCGCGGCTGCGCTGATCGTTGGACTGTGCGGTGTTGCGGTGCTGATGAGCCACTCGTTCCATCTGGGCAGCGCGCCGATCAGTACAGTGGGTGCGCTGGCGTTGATTGCGGCGTCGATCTTCTGGTCGGTGGCGTCGGTGATGACGCGCAAGCTGCCGCTGCCCTCGTCGAAGGTGCTGAGTGCGGGCGCGCAGATGCTTGTGGGCGGAGCGATGCTGGCAGTTGTGGCGGTGGCGTTTGGCGAGCCGGCGAGGTTCCAGGCTGCGGCGGTTTCAGCAAAGGCGTGGATCGCGATGGCGTACCTGATTGTGATGGGATCGCTGGTTGGGTTCACGGCGTACATGTGGCTGATTCATCGCGAGTCGCCGACCAAGGTGGGGACGTATGCGTATGTGAATCCGGTGGTTGCGGTGTTGATCGGATATTTTTTCGCAGGCGAGCCGCTGGGCTTGCGGATGATCCTGGGGATGTTGCTGGTGCTGGCGAGTGTGCTGCTGATCACGCTCGGGAAACGCACGAAAATTGTGGAGGAACGCAAAGTGAAAGTGAGCAGCGCGGGGTAAGGCTTTACGGTGCGTTTATGGGAGCGGGTTCGGTCGTGGCGCGGGCAAGTTTTCGGTTGACAGCGCGCTGGGACGGGCTTAGGGTTCTATCGCTCGGCAGTGGTTAAATTCAGAGTAATTGCGGGTGCGCTATGAGAGTCCCCTGTCTCTGCGTCCGTTCGTTTGCCGCTCTTTGGAATCAACCCTCAACCTTGAAATCCCAATGCAGTAGAAGCATGCTGCGAATGTTTTCCGCGCTGCTGGTGCTGGTCGCCGCAGTTGCGGTGCAGGCGCAGAATTACACGAAGATTGTGGTGTTTGGAGACTCGCTCTCGGACACGGGCAATGACTTCGTTCTGTTCAGCGAGATCGGGTTTCCGTTTCCGGCGCCGTATGTGCTGCCGCCGCCGTATCCGACGTACGCGCTGAACTATACGCTGACTCTTTTCACGGATGGGTTCGATACGACGCCGCGAGCGATGAACTATTACGGCGTGTGGATTCAGCAGATGGCGCGAGCGTTGCCGGCGCATCCTGCGGTGACCGCGTCGCTATGGGGCGGAACGAACTATGCCTATGGGTACTCGAATACATTTGGCGGTCAGTCGGAGCTCAATATTCCGGAAACGCCATACACGGTGTATGTCGACAACGTCGGCATGCAGATCGACGATTATCTGGCGACGCACCCGAAGATTGATAATCACACGCTGTTTGTGGTGTGGGGCGGAGCAAACGACCTGACCGAGGCGGTGGGCGCGTCGGATGCGGCGGGACAGATTGTGGACGGCGCGATTGCGCAGGTCGGCAATGTCCAGAAGCTGATTCATGCAGGAGCGACGCAGTTCCTGATTCCGAATCTGCCGGACCTGGGATCGATACCGCGATTCAATATGTCTCCGACGGACTCGGCTGCCTTCCACGACGCATCGGTGCTGTACAACACAACGCTCGATGCGGGCGTGTCGCTGCTGCCGATCTTCAACTTCACACGGCATCTGGCGATTCATAAGCTGGATGTGTATTCGTTGCTGAAGGGGATCATTGCGTCACCGGCGAGGTATGGATTGGTGGATGTGACCGATCCGTCGCAGGGCATGCCGGTCGATCCGGACACGTATTTGTTCTGGGATGATTTGCATCCAACGACGCGCGGGCACAATCTGCTTGGCCAGGCGGCACTCGAGACGATCGAGCCGCGTGGTTGCCTGGTGCTGGTTGCGCCGGGTGAGTATGTGGGATCGCCGGCGCCGGGATGTAGGTAGGTTCTAGGTTCCAGGTGCTAAGTTCTGGTGCTAGCTAGCAGGGCAGTGGCCCGCGGGTGCGATCGTGTAGAACGGTGTAGATGGGACTGGTTCGTCGTGTGTGGTCGAGTCCGGTGGCGCTGCTGGTTATAGCAGTGGCTCTGCTGACGGCGATGATTCAGTCCGGCGAGCTGGGCACGGCGGACACGACGCGGCGGTTGCAGGTGACGCATTCGTTCTGGACGCATGAGCCGCAGGTCCCGCAGGCGGATTATCCGGATTTCGGCATACCGGGACGCGGTGGGCGGCTGTATGCGTGGTATGGCATCGGGCAGTCGCTGTTGATGCTGCCGGCGGATTTGGTGGGGACCGCCGCGGCGGATGCGCCGTGGTGGCGCGGGTATCAGGAGAGTGGAGCGACGCCGCGCATTCGCGCGATTGTGGTCAGCATGTCGACGAATGTGCTGCTGAATGTGCTGACGGCGCTGGTGGCGCTGCGATTTCTGGAACTGCTGGGATTCTCGCGGGCGCAGAGCTTTGCGGGAACGCTGGCGCTGCTGTGCGTGACGACGCATCTGCATTATGCGCAGAACATGCAGGAGAACAACTACATCTTTCTGCTGACGCTGACGGGATTGTGGCTGCAGTTGCGGTGGGCCGCTACTTCTTCAGGGCCGCAGGCGCATGGAGAGCGCAGGTGGTTGTGGTGGGGAGCGGGGGCGCTGGGTTTGAATCTGTTGACGCGGCTGACGACGGGGCTGGATGTGATCGGGGTCGCGTTGTTTCTGCTGCTGGTGGGAGTGTTTACGGGTCGTGATGAATCGCAGGGCGCGGAGCTGTTGAGTGCGCGGAGAGTGAAGGAGTATCTGCGGACGGTGCTGCCGGTGTATGCGGCTTTTTTGTTTCTTGACCGGCTGTATCAGTTTGTGCGGTTTGGGTCGTGGACGAACACGTACATGCGGCTGCAGTCGATCGAGCAGATTAAACACGAGCCAACGCTGCCGAAGAATTTTCCGTTCAGCGGGCACTGGTTTCAGGGAGGCGTGCATTCGGGGCTGCTGGGGCCGCTGCTGGAGCCGGAGAAATCGATCTTTGTGTTTGATCCGCTGTTCGGATTGGCGCTGGTGCTGACGGTGGTGTTGTGGCGGCGGATGACTCCGCTGCTGCGTGCGTATGCGGTGGCGATGCTGGTGCTGCTCGCCGGCTACATGGTGTTGTATGCGCGGTACTTTGCGTGGGCGGGAGATTTTGCGTGGGGCGACCGTTATATATCGAGCGTGGTGGAGTTGTTCGCGATGCTGGCGGTGCCGCTGCTGATGCGGCATCGGCGTGAGCTGGGGCGTGCCGTGTGGGTGGGATGGTGCGTGGTAGCCGCGAGTGTGGTGATTCAGGTGGCGTCGCTGGCGTTCTGGCTGCCGGTGGAGATTTATCAGATTGACGCGATGCACCATGATGCATGGACGGTGGTGCTCCGGTTTCGCAATATCTGGGCGCTGGCGACCAGAAGGCCGATGCTGGCGGGAGTCGACGTGCCGGGTGCGCTGGGGGATTCGTTCGATGAGCTGCACATGCGGACGTGGAATTTTCTGCCGGCGCTGATGCGGCATGTGGGCGTAGCGCCGCTATGGGTGGTGCGGCTGCTGGATGCGGTCTGGGCGGTGATGTCGGTGGCGCTGGTGTGTGTGGCGGTGAGGCTCTTTCGAGTGATGAGGAGAGCGCCGGGCGAGTTTCCGGGATGAGCTGTTGCTATTGGCAGGCCGTGTTGTGTGCGTTCGGGAAAGCGATGAACGTGATGGTGGTGGGCGCGAAGTGTTCGACGCCACCACGTTCGGCAATCGGCTTCAGCTCGGGCAGTTGGTCCTGTGCGCCGAGAGAAAGGTGCGTGCCGTTGAGCATGACATCCTGCCCATCCAGACGCGGCGCGGAGAGAGTGTAGCGCTCGCCGCCGGTTGGCAGGTCGAGTGAGTGCGCGGCCTCCCGGTCGTTCTGGATGATGAGCAAGGCGACGCCGCCGGGGCGATTCACAAGGCAGTGCGCGTACACGTGCAGGCCCTGTTGCAGTGGAACTTCAGCGTCCAGCACGGTGGTTCCCATGAGGTGATGCCAGAGCAGCGCTGCCCAGTAGTTGGGACGAGGCGCATAGGTGTTTTCGTCGAGAAGGCCGTAGTCGCTGGCGGCGAGGGTGTTGTGCATGTGGACCTTGACGCCTCCCTTCGCGAGGCGGCCGAGCTGGTCGAGATAGCGGAAGCTGTCGAGAAAGGTGGAGGCCCAGGGATCGCCTCCACAGGCTGTTTCGCCGGTTTCGGTGATCCAGAGTGGCTTGCCGGGAGAGAACTGGTCGCGCAGCTGGCGGTAGAAGTTGAGGATTGCGTCGGTGCGTGCGAGCCATTCCTCGGAGAGAGCTGTCTCTTCGCTGCTATGCGGCGCGGCCATACCTGCAGAGGCGCAGCGCTGCGAGACGCCTGAATAGGAGTGGTAGGAGAAGACGTCGATCTCGTCGGGCTTCATGACGGCGAGGAGCTTCGGAGTAGCGAGGAAGCCGGGCATGTTGCCACCGAGGTCACCGGCGGAGTTGGCGGACTCGCCGACTGAGCCGGGGCCGGCGATCAGTGTTTTCGGCGCATGCTGGCGCATGAAGGCGGTGAACACTCGGAGGTCGCGGCCGTACTGAGCGGCGTCGTAGCCCTTGGGTGCGCCTCCGATCATCGCGAAGGTGGGCTCGTTCATATATTCGGCAGCGGCAATGTGACCGCCGAGCGAGTTGGTGAGATCGACGAGGCGCTGCGCCTGCGTGGTGGTCCAGAGGCCGTTGGCGTCGCGCGTGCCGACGCTTGTGGAGAAGGACGTGACAAGGTCGGCGTTGGCGACGCGGGCGAAGTCGATGACGCCTTTCCACTGAGCGCGAGTGAGGATCCCGTTGAAGACCGCCGGCGGCTTGCTGATCGATTCGCCTTCGGCGGGAAGATATGTGCTGTTGGCCCAGGTGCCGCTGACGCGCACGTAGGCCGGCCCGAGTGCGGCGGCGAGTTTGCGCAGGCGCGGGTTGGAGAGGTCCTTGGGCGGACGATAGGCGTAAAGATCGGGGCTCATGCCGGCTGGGGTGGAAGACGATTCGGCAGAGGGCTGCGATGGAGTCGAGGCGGCCGTGTAGGGTTTCCAGAAGCGGCCACCGGTGACCTCCAGCATCTCGATGTTGTAGGACTGAAAGCGCGGATCGACGGTGGTGAGTTTGGCAAGAGAGGACGGCGTGATTCCAGGAGCGGTCTGTTGAGCGTTGATGGGCGACGAGGTGATGAGGATGAGAGCCGTAAGGGTTCCAACCGCGAGCTTCGCGAGCATACGTTTCCCTGAGGCGCCGTTGCGCTAGACGCGCGATTATAGTCCGGCGAGCACGGCGTTCTACAATCGAAGTTGTTCATGGCTCCGCTGATTCAAGCCGATGAGTTGGTGCAGATTGATCTCTCGCCGCGCAAGGCGACGCCGAAGCCCGAGTGGCTGAAGGCGCGGGCGCCGATGGGCGAGACGTTTCACTCGCTGAAGAAGCTGGCGCGCGATCTGAACCTGCATACGGTATGCGAGAGCGCACACTGCCCGAACATCGGCGAGTGCTGGAACCATAAGACCGCGACCTTCATGATGCTGGGGAACCTGTGCACGCGGCGATGTGGATTCTGCGCGGTGCCGAAGGGGAGGCCGGAGCCGATCGATCACTCGGAGCCGGAACGCGTGGCGTATGCGGTGGCGTCGCTGGGGCTGCGGCATGCCGTGATCACGAGCGTGAACCGCGACGACGACAACCTGGGCGCGGCGCTGGCGTTTGTGAATGTGATTGCGGAGATTCGGCGGCAGGCTCCGGGGTGCCAGGTGGAGGTGCTGACGCCGGACTTTCAAGGCGTGGACGAGGCGCGCAGGATGGTCGTGGAGGCGCGGCCGGAGATCCTGAATCACAATATTGAGACAGTGCCGCGGTTGTATCGCGTGGCGAAGTCGGGTGGGCGGTACGAGCGGTCGCTGCGCTTCCTGGAGGCGGCGAAGCAGGAGTCGGCGGCGCATCCGGATGGGGCGATCGTGACCAAGACGGGCATCATCGTGGGGATGGGTGAGGAGATGCACGAGCTGCTGAGTGTCTTCAGGGACTTGGCGAATCGCAAGGTGGACATTCTGACGATTGGGCAGTATCTGCGGCCCAGCCGCGATCATCTGCCGATGGCGCGGTACTACACGCCGGACGAGTTTGCCTTTCTCAAGCATGAGGCGTTGGGGATGGGCTTCCGGCACGTGGAGTCGGGGCCGCTGGTGCGGTCCAGCTACCACGCGCACGAGCAGGCGCAGTCGACTGGTCTGGCGTAGTGCGCTGTTCGAGCTGACGCGCCGCGCAGACGGCTGAAAATTTTTTCGAAAAATCGTGGCCCCTTTTGGGGGGCGTTCTCGCTTTATCGAGTGAAGGCGTTGGAGAGACGCCCATTCGAAGGAGACGTCATGCCCATTTTTGTCACTGCCGGGGCTTGCCTAGCTGTGGTCACGGTCGTCAGCACGATTCTTATTCAGCCGGTGGCGAGGGCGCAGGCGCTCAGCACCCATGTGGTGGCGAATATTCCGTTTGCGTTTCAGATCGGCCCGTATCATCTGCAGCCGGGTGTGTACAGGTTCGAGATGCAGGCGAGAGGCTTTCTGTCGATCAAGGGAGAGGTGGGGTCGACGGTGGTGCTGGTGATGTCGCCGTCGAACAGGCGATTGCTGGATAGTGCGCTGGTGTTTGAGCAGCGTGAGGACCGGTACTTCCTGCGGGAAGTGCGCACTGGAGGAACGAAGGGATTTTTGTGGTCCGGCGAGACAAAGGTGGCGGAGCGCCGGGCGAGGCGCCTGGCGGAGTCCGGCCTGAATTCGGGTCCCCGTGAAGAGTCGAAAGTGGAGATCGCGTTGCTGGCTCCGCAAAGATAGGTATCTTCTGAATCTTCACGCGTGGGAGGAGAGCGGGGATCTCTGGGGAGGGGGATCCTCGCGGCTCCTGTAATGGCGGATGGGAAACAACAAAGCTGGATGTATGCTCATCTCTCGTGTGGGAGGTGAGCGATGCGTGTTGGCCTGATGACCCGCGAATATCCGCCGTATGTGTATGGCGGCGCCGGTGTGCATGTGGAGTATCTGTCGCGGGAGATGGCGAAGAGCATCGAGGTGGAGGTGCACGCGTGGGGCGAGTCACCCCAGCGAGCGGGAGAACGCTCGCCGGGGACCCCGGGCGCGCCGCCGGAGCCCGATAAGGAGCCGACGCGGCCGGCAAGCGAAGGCTCGCCGGGGAACCTCGAGGTGTACTTCGAGCAGCCGTGGGAGGCGATCAGCAACGGAACGACGGCGAAGTTCAAGGGCGCGCTGGAAGCGCTGTCGCTGAACCTGCTGGAGCAGCTTCATCTCGAGAAGATCGATGTGATTCATACACACACGTGGTACGTGTCGATGGCGGGGTTTCTGGCGAAGAAGCTGTATGGCGTCCCGTTTGTGCTGACGACGCATTCGCTGGAGCCGCTGCGGGCGTGGAAGGCGGAGCAACTGGGCGCCGGATATGCGCTGAGCTCGTGGATGGAACGCACGGCGATTTTGGATGCGGATGCGATTGTGGCGGTGTCGAACGGGACGAAGGCGGATATCCAGCGCGCATATCCGGATGTCGACGCGAAAAAGATCCATGTGATCTACAACGGCATCGATTTGCAGCAGTATCAGTGGACGCCGGACAGGACCGCGCTGGACAGGTTTGGCGTGGACCAGACGCGGCCGTATGTGCTGTTTGTGGGGCGGATCACGCGGCAGAAGGGCGTGACGCACCTTGTGGATGCGATTCAGTATCTGCCGGCGGGGACGCAGGTGGTACTGTGCGCGGGAGCTCCGGACACGCCGGAGATTGCGGCCGAGATGCGGGCGAAGGTGGAAGCTGCGCGTGGGAAGGCGGGCGGCGGGGCGGGCACTTCGAAGATTGTCTGGATTGAGCAGATGGTAACGAAGCTGGAGGCCATTCAGCTTTACTCGCACTGTGCGGTCTTCTGCTGTCCGAGCGTGTATGAGCCGTTCGGGATCATCAACCTGGAGGCGATGGCGTGCCGCGCGCCGGTGGTGGCGTCCGCGACGGGCGGGATTCTGGAGGTGGTAGTGGATGGGCAGACGGGCTACCTGGTGCCGTTTGTGGCTGATCCGGAGACGAGCTTCCCGACTGAGCCGGAGCAGTTCAGTCGCGACCTGGCGACGCGGATTGCGGAGCTGCTGGATGATCCGAAGAAGGGGAAGGCAATGGGAGAGGCGGGGCGGCGGCGCGTGGAGGAGCATTTCTCGTGGACCTCGATCGCCGCGCAAACCATTGAGATGTATCGGGCTTTGGTCGCTGCAAGGAAGTAGACGGGGGGCTTCAGCCCGGTGAACCGGGGCCGCGCGCGAGGACTATACTGGAGGTATTGGGCGCTCTGGTTTGGCCAGGCCGGGCGGGGCGCTACTCTGTTTTTTACTGGAGTCAGACATGGCGAACCTTCTCGATCAGCTCAAGTCGATGACCACCGTGGTCTCGGATACCGGCGATATCAACTCGATTAAAGCGTACAAGCCGACCGATTCGACGACGAATCCTTCACTGATCGCAGCTGCCGCCGGCATGCCGGAGTACCAGAAGATCGTCGACGACGTGCTGGACGACGCGCGCAAGAGGCTGGGCGACAAGGCGAGCGATAAGGATGTCGCCCATGAGGCTTTCAATGGCCTGGCAGTCGCCTTCGGGCGCAAGATTCTGGAGATCGTGCCGGGCCGTGTTTCGACCGAGGTGGACGCGCGGCTGAGCTACGACACGGAGAAATCGATCGCCGCGGCGCATGACATCATTCAGCGGTACGAACAGGCAGGCATCGGCCGTGAGCGCATACTGATCAAGCTGGCCTCGACGTGGGAAGGGATTCGCGCGGCCGAGCAGCTCGAGAAGGAAGGCATTCATTGCAACATGACGCTGCTGTTTGGTCTGCACCAGGCGATTGCGTCGGCCGAGGCGAAGGTGACGCTAATCTCGCCGTTCGTCGGCCGGATTCTTGACTGGTACAAGAAGAACGAGCCGAGCCGGAACAATGACGGCCCGAACGATCCGGGTGTGCAGTCGGTGACGCAGATCTATCACTACTACAAGAAGTTCGGCTACAAGACGGTGGTGATGGGAGCGAGCTTCCGCAACTCGGGCGAGATTAAAGAACTTGCCGGCTGCGATCTGCTGACGATTGCGCCCAAGCTGCTCGAGGAGCTGCAGGACACGGAAGGCGTGTTGGAGCGCAAGCTGGATCCGGAGTCGTCGAAGAAGGACCCCATCCAGAAGATCAACGTGGACAAGGCGACCTTCGACAAAATGCACGCGGAGAACAAGATGGCCAATGACAAGCTGAAGGAAGGCATCGAGGGCTTCTCGAAGGCGCTTGAGGATCTCGAGAAGATGCTGGCGAAGCGCGTGAGCGAGATGGCGAAGGTGTAAGGGAACAGGTTCCAGGCACTAGAAAGGCCGCTCGGTTGAGCGGCCTTTTGCTTGCGCGTTATTTATCGCCTGCGCAGGCCGAGGAGGCTGAGGAAGAAGCTGGCAAAGCAGACCTCGGTGCCGAGCATGAGGCAGAGCATTGCGGGCAGCGTGTGGCGCATCATCTGGACGGGTGGCAGCGGGCCGTAACCGGTGTGCGCCCAGGACACGACGGACGAGATCGCGATGCCCAGGCCCAGGAGCAGCAGTACAACGCCGGCGATGAGGCCGGTCTCGAGCGTGATGTAGCGGAACCAGCGGTCGAAGCCGGGATCTTCGGGCAGCAGGCCTTCGGTGGTGGCGAAGACCTTTGCGGCGATGCCAAAGAAGACGAGTTGAAAGCCGAGCAGGATGGCGGCGGCGGCGTAAGCGAGGGTGTCGACGCCGAGGTTTACGTGGCCGAGTGGTCGCTCGGCGGGCAGCAGCCAGATCATCAAGACGAGGCCGAGGATCATCAGCGCGAGGCCGGGAATGAGAAAGAGCCAGCGCGGTGAATACATCAGCAGAAAGCGGAGATGGCGCCAGCCATCACGCCACGTGCGCAGGTGCGGTGGGCGGCTGCGGCCGTCCTTCTGGAGCGTCGTGGGGACCTCAACCATGCGCTGGCCGAGCAGCGCGGATTTGACGACCATCTCGCTGGCGAACTCCATGCCGGTGGTGCGGAGGTCGAGGCGCTTGTAGGCGTCGACGGAGAACGCGCGGATGCCGCAGTGGAAGTCGCCGATGGGCGTGTGGAAGAGCCAGCGGCCGATGAAGCTGAGCACCGGGTTGCCGAGATATCTGTGCAGCGGCGGCATGGCGCCGGGGCCGATGCCGCCGCGGAAGCGATTGCCCATGACGAGATCGGCGCCGTTGCGTAGCTCGGCGAGGAAGCGCGGCGCGTGCGCGAAGTTGTAGCTGTCGTCCGCATCGGCCATGAGCACGTAGTGGCTGCGGGCCGCGAGGATGCCGGCGTTGAGTGCAGCGCCGTAGCCGCGCATGGGAACGGGAACAACGCGCGCGCCGTGTTCGGCAGCGATCTGCTGCGAGCCGTCGGTCGAGCCGTTGTCTGCAACGACAACTTCGCCGCTGATGTTGTTGTCGCGCAACGAGGCGTTCGCCTTGTCGATGCAGGTGGCGAGTGTCTCGGCCTCGTTGAGGCAGGGCATGACGATGGTGAGCTCGAGCTGAGCGTCAGGGTTGCGTGGAGCGGCAGAGCTCATGGACCTCCCTGGCGCGTCGTGTTCCACTCGCGCGTCGCGGGCGTTGAGGATGGGGTGCGTGCACCTGAACCAAGGGTATCGCGAACGGTGAGCGGATACGCGTAAAGGTCAGTGTTGTCGAGACGAATCCAGCCGTGAGCTGCGGCGGGGTCGAGATTGATTTCAGCGGGGTCGAACTGCGCGACGAGCACCTTTGCGTTTTGTCCACGAAGCACGTTGAGCACTTGTTGGCGATTCGGCAGGCCGGCCCACTGCGCGTACAGGTTGCCGTTCGGGTTGTAAACCTCGGTGACGATGCGCACGCCATCGAGGCGCGCCCAGTAGTTGTCGTTCAGACATGCGTAGAAGCCCATGCAGGAGACTTCGTCGCCGGGCTGGACGCCAAGCTGTTCGAGCGCGTGCGCGGCCCCGAACATCTCGGGGTTATACCAGGGATGCGGCAGTCCGCTCTCTTCACGGCGTTGCTCAAGGGCGATGCGAAGGCTCTCGCCCGCGGCGAGGAATGCAAGCAGAACGATCATCGCGGCGGATGCGGAGGGCAGCCATGAAGATGATGCTGCGCCGACTTCGTCAGCTTCTGCCTGGGGCCTGCGCAGTGCGGCGAAGACCGGCAACAGAACGAGGAGGTACGCGAGCGTGACGTATCGCTCCTCTACATTGACGAGCCCGTAGAGAATCCACATCGCAAGACCGAGAAGAATCATCGGCAGCCAGAAGTTCTCGCGGCGCCAGTTGCCGAAACGCAGGCGCGCGCCGAATGCGAGCAAGAGTGCGAGCAGAATCCAGGCTTCCGGGTGGTTGAAGAGATAGCGGACGACGAGCACCACGTTGCGCGCGTCGCGGCGGATCAGCACGGGCGCGTTCAGGTGCGGAGTGATGCGCTCGTTGAAGTATGTGGTGTCGAACCAGTCCGGGTAGGTGCCGTAGGGCTCAGCGCGGTAGCTGTAGATGCCCGGCGAGGCGAGGAGCTGCTTTTCCGGGTGGATGAGATGCACGGTCGCACGGCCGAAGCTCGACGTCGGCGAGATGGGTGGGGGCTCGAGGTGCATCTTCTCGACGCCCCCCACGTACCAGGCATAGTTCAGTGCGCCGGAGTCGCCGAAGTCGAAGCGGTGCTTCTGGTGCGAGAGCGCGGCGATGTAGGGGCCCGCAACGATGCCGAAGACAGCCAGAGCCAGCGCAGCATTGCCGAGAGCACGCGCCGGCTTGCGACGCTGCAACCAGAGCTGGAAGATGAGCATCAGCGCAATCGAGAGCAGCGCAATCAGGAACGCGAAGGATTTTGTCAGATACGCAAGGCCGAAGAAGAGGCCCATCAGGAGCGCGTAGATGAGGCTCTCGGTGGCGAGTGCGTTGAGCAGCATTGCAAAGGCAAGCAGCATCAGGGCCTGCAGCAGTGCATCGGGGCGAACGAGACCCATTGCGAGCTCACGCTGTGAGGCGATGACGACCAATGCGCAGCCAAGAAGCGCAAGGCATTCGCGCGAGAGCAGCGGTTGTTTGCCACCGCCGAGCGTACGGGCGCGGAGCCGGTCGAGCGCATAGACGAACGCCACCATCGCGACTAGCTCGAACAGAAAGATGCCGTAATTCGCGAAGTAGTATGCGGGAATCTCATTCCACCGCGACGGATGAAAGACAATTTGCGCCGCAGTGAGCACAGCCGGGTAGAGAGGATGCCAGTAGCCGTTGACCACGCCCGCCCATCGATGCGCGTGCAGCAGGTCGGCGATGTCCATGTAGCAGACTGCATCGCCGTCCAGCAGGTAAGGCTGATATTTCGTCGCCAGCCAGCCAATCGGCACCAGAAGGAACAGGTAGACGATCAGCAGCTTGCGCAGGCGCGA
The DNA here is from genome assembly GCA_035651235.1 of Acidobacteriaceae bacterium. Classification (GTDB taxonomy): domain Bacteria; phylum Acidobacteriota; class Terriglobia; order Terriglobales; family Acidobacteriaceae; genus Granulicella. Next base: position 20,082 of record DASRGC010000018.1, on the reverse strand, counting down.
CGGGGACATCCAGGGGCTCCGGGTGCTTGGTTAAGAATACCTTGCAGCGCTTGAACTCCGGGCTCAGGGTTACAGGATGTAACGACTGAGGTCCTGGTTCTTCACGATGCTCGCGACCTGCTGCTGCACGTACTCGCGCGTAACGGTGAGGACCTTTTCCGCGTGCCCCTTTTCCGTCGTGCGCTCGTGCAAGGGTGGGACAGCGGGCTGCTTCGCGCCGTCCTGCGCGGGCACGTCGGCAGGAGGCTTGACGAGATCGGGCGCGTGAAAGCTGATCTCGTCGAGCACCTTCTCCATGATGGTGTGCAGGCGGCGGGCACCGATGTTCTCCGTCGACTCGTTTACCTGGAAGGCGAAGCGCGCCATCTCCTCCAGCGCTTCGGGTGCGAACTCCAGCTTCAGGCCTTCGGTTTCGAGCAGCGCGATGGATTGCTTCACCAGCGAAGCGCGCGGTTCGGTAAGGATGCGGAGGAAGTCTTCGACGGTGAGCGGCTTGAGTTCCACTCGGATCGGGAAACGGCCTTGCAGTTCGGGGATGAGGTCCGATGGCTTCGAAACGTGGAACGCGCCTGCGGCGATAAACAGGATGTGATCGGTCGCGACGAAGCCATATTTCGTGTTCACCGTCGTGCCTTCGACGATCGGCAGGATGTCGCGCTGCACGCCTTCGCGGCTGATGTCCGGTCCGTGTCCGCCCTCGCGGCCGGCGATCTTGTCCACCTCATCGAGGAAGACGATGCCCGAGTCTTCGACGCGCTCGACGGCAATACGCGTGACCTGGTCCATGTCGAGCAGGCGCGACTCCTCTTCCTGTACGAGGTAGTCGAAGGCTTCAGCTACCTTGAGCTGTCGCTTGCGTGTGCGCTGGGTCAGCAAGCCGGAGAGCATGTCGCGCAGACCGCTGTTTTCCATCTCCTCGGGCGGCTGATTGCTCATGATTTCGATCTGCGGCTGGTTGCGGTCGCGTGTCTCCAGTTCGACCAGCCGGTCGTCGAGCCGGCCCTCACGGAACTGCTGGCGCAGGCGATCGCGTTCCCGGCTGCGGTCGCCGTCGTTCTGGGGTGGGGGCGGAAGCACTGGCCGCGCATCTTCGATACCCTCCTGCCCGGCGATGAAGGCAGCCTGCTGTTCGGGCGCTGGCACGGCCGGATTCTGCTGGAGGAGAAGATCGACCAGGCGATCCTCTGCAGCGAGCTCAGCGCGGTCTTCAATCTCTTCGAGCTTCTCCTCGCGCACCATGTCGATTCCGACTTCGACGAGATCGCGCACGATGGATTCGACATCGCGGCCGACGTAGCCGACCTCGGTGAACTTGGAGGCCTCGACCTTGAGGAAGGGCGAGTTGGTCAGCTTTGCCAAGCGCCGCGCAATTTCGGTCTTCCCCACGCCCGTCGATCCGATCATGAGGATGTTCTTCGGCATGATCTCTTCGGCGAGCTCGGGCGCGAGCTTCTGCCGGCGCGTGCGGTTGCGCAGCGCGATGGCTACGGCGCGCTTGGCCGCAGCCTGCCCAACGACGTACTTATCGAGCTCGGTGACGATCTCGCGCGGCGTGAGCTCTTCGAGCGAGAGCGGCTGGTCTTCGGCGGTGCCGGGGAGATAAATGGCCATCGATGCGTTACTGTCCTGAGGCTACGTTGTTTTGATCTCTTCGATCATGATGCTTTGGTTGGAGTAGATGCAGATGTCTGCGGCGATCTTCATGCTGCGCTCGACGATCTCGCGCGCCGAGAGCTGCGTGTTTTCGAGCAGCGCTGTCGCCGCCGCCAGCGCAAAGCTGCCGCCGGACCCGATGGTCGCAATCACGCCGTCGGCGACGGGGTCGGGTTCGATGACATCGCCATTGCCGGAGAGCAGGAAAATCTGCTTCCCGTCGGCAATGATGAGCAGCGCCTCGAGCTGACGCAGCAGCTTGTCGGTACGCCAGTCCTTGGCGAGCTCGACGGCCGAGCGGCCGAGGTTGCCGCTGTATTGCTCGAGCTTGGCCTCAAAACGCGTGAAGAGCGCAAACGCATCCGCTGTGGACCCTGCAAAGCCCGCGAGCACCTTGTCGTTATAAAGGCGGCGAATCTTGCGCGCGGTCTGCTTCATCACCGTCGAGCCGAGCGTTACCTGGCCGTCGGCGGCCATGACCATGGCGCCGCCGCGCTGGACGCACAGTACGGTCGTGGATCGAACCCGGCGACCGTCGCCGAGGTCAAGGGGCGGGGGTGTCATCCGGCGCGACCCGGTTGGGTGATTGCGGAGGCGGCGGGTGCGAGGCGATTCTGAGGTGGTAGTTCTTCCCATGAGCAACCTGAAGTATATCGCCGCACCACAACTGGTTCCCCTTCCGGTGGCTGGCGTGGCGCTTGCTGCCGTAGCCTGCGCTATGCTCATCTCATCTCCTGTGAGGCCCTCGATAGAGCACATGACACACCTGCTGCACGTCGCGCATCCGCGTATCGTGGGCGGAGCGGCCGCCGGAGCTGCAATCGTCGCAACAGCGTTTTGGTTGTGGGTTCGCTCGCGCCGGCCCTCGCCCGAGGAGCTGGAGCGCCGCCGCCGTGACCACCTCGCCACCATGGGCCGCATCACGGACGGCGTGCTGATCGACGCTCGCACCCTTGGCGGCGAAGAGACCAACGAAACCGCTCCCGAAGTGCTGATCTACAGCTATCGCCTCGCCGGCGTGACCTATGACTGCGCGCAGGATGTCTCCAAGCTGCCGGAGCGTGTGACGGGGTGGCGGCTGGACCAGCCGCTGCAGGTTCGCTATGACCCGCGCAACCCCGGCAACAGCGTGGTCGTGGCGGAGAGCTGGAGCGGGTTGTGGCAGGAGCGCCCGGAACCCCGACTCTCACGGCTCACTGCGCAAACCCAAGCTACACGTTGAATTTGAAGAAGAGAACGTCGCCGTCCTTGACGACATATTCCTTTCCTTCCGAACGCATAAGCCCCGCCTCTTTTATCGCCTGCTCGGTCCCGAGGCGGAACAGGTCGTCGCTGTTGTAGGCCTCGGCGCGGATGAAACCGCGCTCGAAATCCGAGTGGATGACACCGGCAGCCCCGGGAGCCTTTGTGCCGCGACGGATCGTCCATGCCCGGCACTCGTCCGGTCCGGCCGTGAAGTAGGTGATCAGGTCCAGCAGCCGGTAGGCCGCGTGAATCAGGCGGTTGAGCCCGGGTTCAGTCAGCCCAAGGTCGGCGAGGAATTCCGCGCGCTCTTCGGGCTCGAGCAGCGCAATCTCCGCCTCCATTGCTCCGCAGATCCGCACCACTTGCGAACCTTCCTCGGCCGCGCGCTGCTCCACCTGCGCGGTGTATGCGTTGCCGGTCGCGAGCGACGCATCGTCAACATTCGCGACGTACAGCATGGGCTTGGCGGTGATGAGCTGCAGATCGCGTGTCGCAGCGCGTTCATCATCGGTGAGCTCGGCGGCTCGCGCGGGCTGGCCGGCCTCAAGCGCTGCCTTGATCTTCGCCACGCCCGAGACTTCTGCCTTGATCTTCGGGTCCGCTGAATTTTTCGCCAGCTTCTCGAGCCGCTGCGAGCGCTTCTCGACAGACTCCAGGTCGGCGAGCATCAGCTCCGTGTTGATCACATCGATATCACTGAGCGGATTGACGCCGCCCGCGACGTGCACGACCTCCGGGTCATCGAAGCAGCGGACCACATGCGTGATCGCGTCCGTAGCGCGAATGTGCCCGAGGAACTGGTTGCCGAGCCCTTCGCCCTTGCTCGCGCCGGCGACCAGGCCGGCGATGTCGATGAACTCCATCGTGGTCGGGACAAGCGACTTCGGCTTGAAGATCGCGGCGATGCGATCCAGCCGCTCGTCAGGCACAGCAACAATGCCAACATTCGGATCGATCGTGCAGAACGGGTAGTTGGCGGCCTGTGCCTTGGCCGCTGTGAGCGCGTTGAAGATGGTGGACTTGCCGACGTTCGGCAGCCCTACGATTCCACAATTAAGAGCCATGTTCGGGGTAAGTTTTTTCCTTCTCTTCTATTGGAACATGGCGCGCGTGAACTGCATGCCTCAGGAGGCGGTATGCGCTGCGGCTTTGCCGAAGGCTTTCAGTCCGCGCGCAATCTGGCGGCGCTCTTTCGGGCTCAGCACCTCCGCCAGACGGTCCACCTGGCGCGCATGCGCTGCGAAGACTTGCTCGATGAGCCCGCGGCCCGCGGGTGTGAGGTCGACGACACGCACCCGCCGGTCCTCCGAGCTGTTCGTCCGCGATACCAGGCCGCGCTTCAGCAGCCGGTCCACGGCAACGGAGATCGAGCCTGGCGTCAGAAACACCTTTGGGCCGATCGTGTTTACCGGCATCGGGCCCTTATGCAGCAGCGCCTCGAGGATGCGGAACTCCGATTCGCCCAGGCCGCTGCCGTTCAGGGTGTGCTCGGTGAAGCCCAATAGCGAGTGGTAGGCCTTGATCAGCACCAGCCAGAGCTGCGTGCCGGAAACCTTCTCGGATTTCCCGGGCCTTTGATCCTTTGGCTGCTTTGACTTGGGCTGTGCGGCCTTTGCCGCCGCCTTTGCCGCCTTCGTTGAGCTGGCGCTTTTCTGCATCGTCTGGATACCTATTGACATCAATATAATTGAAATAGAGAGAATCGGGAGAACAAAAATGGTGCGGATCGGAATTGATAGCTTCGTCGAGATGCTGGCCGACGGACGCCCGGCCGGCGAGCACGGCCAGGAGCGCGTTGCCCAGCTCATGGAGGAGATCGAGCTCGCGGACCGCGTCGGCCTGGACAGCTTCGGCATCGGCGAGCATCACCGCGAGGAGTACGTGGCCAGCTCGCCCGCCGTCCTGCTCGCGGCTGCCGCAGCGCGGACCGAGAACATTCGCCTTACCAGCGCGGTTACTGTCCTCAGCTCAGACGATCCAGTCCGCGTCTTCCAGGACTTCGCCACACTTGATCTCGTGTCCAATGGCCGTGCGGAGATCATCGTCGGCCGAGGGTCGTTCATCGAGTCCTATCCGCTGTTCGGCTATGACCTGAAGAATTACGACGAGCTCTTCGCCGAAAAGCTCGACCTGCTGCTGCATCTGCGCGACCAAGTGAAGGTCTACTGGGACGGCAAACACCGGCCGTCGCTCAGCGGTCAGGGTGTCTGGCCGCGGCCTGTGCAGCCGGTGCTGCCGATTCGTCTGGGAGCTGGCGGCACGCCGAACTCCTTCGTTCGCGCCGGCATGCTCGGCCTTCCACTTACGGTCGCCATCATTGGCGGCGAGCCGCACCGGTTCCGTCCGCTGGTCGATCTCTATCGTGAGGCTGGACGCCGCGCCGGACATGCACCTGAATCCCTCGATGTGGCGGTTCATTCTATCGGCTATATCGCTGAAACCGACCAGCAGGCTGCCGACGAGCTCTGGCCCGCCTACTCGCATACCTTCAGCCGTATCGGTAAAGAACGCGGTTGGGGACCGCTGACACGCGCAGCTTTCGACGCGCAGCGTGGCCCAACCGGAGCCTTCGTCGTCGGCTCGCCCGAGACGGCGGCGAAGAAGATGCAGCACATCAGCGACTCGCTGGGCCGGGTGTCGCAGGTCAGCCTGATGATGTCGGGCGGCCCGCTGGGGCACGACAAGATGCTGCGGGCCATCGAACTGCTGGGTACCGAGGTGAAGCCGCGACTGGAGTCAGCCGAGCTCGCGGCCTAAGACACGCCGTTGTTCTTCCAGACGTAGAGGAACTCGTCGTTACTCGAAGTCGAAATGCTCAGATTCCTCTGGTTGGCTGCACGGCTTAGCGCTGAGCGGATGTTCTCTTTGCTGTCCGGGAGCTCAGAGAGCGGAATCTTCAGAGCGGATCCCATGTCAAGCTGATCGATGTCGTTGAGCAACTGCGTCACGATCGGCTTGTGCTTGCCGTCGCGCCCCTTCGGCACGTCGGACTGAGGCACGGAGGTGAAGCGAATCGGACCGCGTTTGCGATTATCGTCTTCCATGGCCTTACGCCTCGTCTTATTCTGACGTAAACGTGACACTAACCTAACCTTAAATTAGGACGCTCGCAGGGCCACGTACAGTTGCTCCGCTCCCCGGTTAATTAGCGCAAGTTGCCGATATAAAAGAGTTAACCCGTATCACGACGTGGCGCGTAGGTTGGTTTCAGAAAGGTGGCAACGGCTATGCCAGTGTCGTTTCACCATGAAGTCGTCCCTCTATCTGAGGTCCCGCGCACCGACGAACGCAGAGAAGCTTACAGGCCAGTCGTGCTGGTCGTTGACGATGAGCCTCTTGTAGCAGAAACCCTGTCCCTGATCTTGTCAGGAGCGGGCTTCGCTGCCACCGCCGTCCATAGCGGAGCTGCGGCTCTGAAGTTCGCGCACTCGATCGAGCCAGCCTTCCTTCTGACGGACGTTCATATGCCTGGGATCGACGGCGTGCAGCTCGCACTCACATTTACGGATATCTTTCCTAAGTGCAAGGTGCTGCTGTTTTCGGGCACAGCCACATCGGCGGATCTGGCGGTGGCCAACAAGGCAGGGGTGCAGTTTCCGATGCTCTCGAAGCCGGTCCATCCAACAGAGATCATCGATTTCATCTCGAAAAGCCTGTCCTATGCCCCGGGTAAGGGCCGCCCGATTCATCCTCGGCTGGTTCACACAGCCGTCAGTTGAATACGCCGAAGCGCACACCAACGCTGCGAATTGCAGTTACATCCAGAAAGAAAATGAGGCACCCCAAAGGGGTGCCTCGATTAGTAATAGCCATACCGTGGGAGGATGGAGCCCGACTGTTTGTCGTGCACAGGGTATGCGTTACTTGCGGAAAAGCCGGCGACGAGCCGCGCCAGCCAGGCCGACCAGACCGGTACCCAGAAGCGCGAGACTGCCGGGTTCAGGTGTGGCTGCCGGGACGAAGCCCGTAAAGTTTCCGGTCTGACCGTCCTGCAGGCTGAACATGCCAGCTTCGTAATTCGTCAGGTTGGTGTTGACGACAAGGGTATAGCTGGTCTCACCGGCAGTGAGGCCATCGGGGTCTCCGAAGCTGAAACCGAGTGTCGTGCCGTCGCTGGTAAGCGAGGCGTTCACAGCCGGAGTGTAGGGTCCCGTTGGAAATGCGGTCGTCAAGCGAAGGTCGTCCTGCGCAACGTCGATCGTGATCCCCGGAATGTTGAAACTTTCCGACGTAAGGTTCACGATATGGCCGCCCGTAACCTGGATGTCATAGAGGAACGTAATGCCACCCGCATACGGACTGGCCGAAAAGTTGTTGGTGACGATCTCTTCAACCTTCCCGGTATCCCCGCCAAAGCTGAAGTTAACTAAGCCGGTATCCGCGAGAATGGTGGCGCCGCCAGACACAGTGCCCGGCGTGACGATCCCACCCGGGGTTAAAAGGGTCGCAAACGAGGGCGTAGCTGCCCCCGCCAATAGAAGTGCTACGACAGAGATTCCATTCAGAATCTTCATACGGTTCTCCTCCAACGATGTGGTGGTTCTGATCTCTAAGGGAGCACTTGGCATGCCAATTTACCGGGATTGCAACGTGTTGATAGGATGGAAAAGATCTTTTGACGACCTTGTTGTTTATGCAAAATCCTGCACATTCAAAGGTAAGTTCCTGCCGCGGGTTGAGGTGTAACTGCTGAATAAACAGTACTTTAGGCGAATAATTGATCGCATGCCGATTGATCGGAAAGAGCAATTCAGCGTCGGGAGACGTGTTCTCACGCAAGCGTTGGCCAACACAGATTTGATTCGACACACATTGCATGGTTGAACAAGCCGTCTGTGTCTCTGCGCACTATCCCTTAAAAATGAAGAGTGGGAGAGCCGAGGTTTCGACTCTCCCACATGGGCCCGGGGGCAAGTATTGATTTACTTGCCGAGGAATTTGCGACGAGCCACGCCGGCGAAGCCGAGCAGACCCGTGCCTAGAAGAGCAAGGCTGCCAGGCTCAGGTGTCGGTTGCGGAACGAAGCCGTTAAAGTTACCGGTCGCACCGTCCTGGAGGCTGAAAAGGCCGTCCTCCCAGGTCGTCTGGTTTGTATTGACGATGAGAAGATAGCTGGTTTCCCCCGCAGTTAGGCCGTCGGGCGGCGTAAAGCCCAGGCCAAGCGTCGTTCCATCACCGGTAAGTGATGCGCTCGCTGCTTGCGTGGTGGGTGTAGGGAAGCCAGCGAGGGCGAAGTCCTCTTGTGTAACGTCAAGCTTAATCCCGGGAATGTTGAAATTCTCGCTGGTAAGGTTCACGATGTGACCCCCCGTTACCGTGATCTGATAAACGAAGGAGATGTCACCGGCCGCGAAAGGATTGTCGACGTTGGTGCCGACGAACTCCTCGACGGTCCCGGTATCACCGCCGAAGCTAAAGCCGATCTGGCCTGTATCCGCCAGAATCAGTCCACCGGCGTTGTTGTCAACGGCCGGCGTAATTTGGGTGCCTGGTGAGAGTGTTGTCGCAAACGAAGGCGTGGCCGCCCCCGCAAGTAGAAGTGCAAGTACAGAGATTCCACTACGAAACTTCATTTATCCTCCCCACTTTTTTGGTGGTCTGCCTTCTATTAGGCAGTTAGCTCGCCATTCGACGCGAAGCGCAAGTTGTTGATAATGCAAAGCGCGTATAGGCAACCTTTTGCGGAGTGTGCAAATAATTGCGCACAAGCGGGATACGACATTTCCAATGAACATCCTTCCCGATGTATGAAAATGCGTAAGTTAGCATGCGCGTGTGCACTGGATTCAGTGCATTCAGGGATAAATCCTGTTCAGCGTCCGGGCGAACGGGATCGTCTCACGCACGTGCTCGAGGCCGCAAATCCACGCCACGCAGCGCTCAATGCCCATTCCGAACCCGGAGTGCGGAACGCTGCCGTACTGGCGCAGGTCGAGATACCACTGGAAGGCAGCGAGCGGCAGGTTGTGGGACTCGATGCGTGCTTTGAGCAGACCGTAATCGTCGATGCGCTGCGAGCCGCCGATGATCTCGCCGTAGCCCTCGGGCGCGAGCACATCCACGCACAGAGCTTTCGTCGGGTCGTTCGGATCGGGCTGCATGTAGAACGCTTTCACCTCGGCAGGGTAGCGGTGCACCATCACGGGCTTGTCGAACTGGCTTGAGATATATGTCTCGTCGGGCGAGCCGAAGTCGTCGCCGTACTTGTGCGCGTTTTCAAGCTTGCCGTCCTTGTAGGCCTGCTCAAGCATGGCGTGCGCCTCGTCGTAGCTCATCTTCGGGAACTCGCCGGGAGTGGCAATCGCCTCCAGCCTCGACACATCCCGCCCGATCACCTGCAGGTCCGCGCGGTGGTTTTCGAGCACACGCGTGACGATATGCGTGAGAAAGTTCTCGGCGAGCGTCATCAATCCGTCGAGGTCCATGTAGGCCACCTCGGGCTCGATCATCCAGAACTCCGTCAGATGCCTGCGTGTTTTCGATTTCTCAGCGCGGAAGGTCGGGCCGAACGAGTAGACCTTGCCGAGCGCAAGCGCCGTGGCCTCTACGTAGAGCTGGCCGGACTGCGTCAGGTATGCCATCTCCTCATCGAAGTACTTCATCTCGAACAGGTCTGAGGTGCCTTCGCATGCGTTGGGCGTAAGGATTGGCGGGTCCGTGCGCACGAATCCATTGATATCAAAGTATTCTGCTGCGGCCCGCATAATGGCTGCGCGAACGCGCAGGATCGCGGACTGTCGCGGCGTGCGAAGCCACAGGTGGCGATGCTCCATGAGGAAGTCGACACCGTGTTCTTTACGCGAGATGGGATAGGGCGTCTCTTCAGGAATGCGCTGCGTTATGGTGACGTCCTGCACGTCCAGCTCAACGCCGGAGGGCGCGCGCTGGTCCTCGCGCACCGTGCCGGTGACAATGAGCGAAGATTCGAGCGTGAGACTCTTTAACGTCTCGAAGACCTGCTCCGGTACCGCAGCCTTCGGAACGATACCCTGCACCGTGCCGGTCCCATCGCGGAACGTGGCGAAGAGCAGCTTGCCGGAGCTGCGCAGGTTGTAGAGCCAGCCGCGCAGCGTGACGGGCTGGCCAATGTGCTCGCCAAGCTTGGCAATGGTCACGATGGGAGCGGGCACTGCAGTTTCGGGCATGCAGTCAAGTTTACGGGATGGCCTGCCGTAAAGGGCAACCGGGCGAGTCGCCGCGATTGCCCCTTCGTCGTTCGCACATTCAAACGCGGATTAAAGCCCGTGGTTGATTCCCTGTTTCCTCTGGTGGGCCGCGGGTGCTGGGACGTGTCCGGATGCCTGCGCGCCGCAATCGTTGTAGAGCACGTTATTGGGGTCGTTGGTTGGTGAGAGGCACGGAATCGCGCTCAGGTATTCGTAGATCGCATCGAGCTCGTGATCCGTCATGTTGCGGAACGTTGGCCACGGCATGATCTGCAGAAGCGCTCCGTCGACCGGCGGCGGAATGCAGTTGGCCGGAGTGGGAGTCGGTGTGGGTGAGGTACACGTCGGGTGCAGGTGATCGAAGTCGGTGCCCATGCGTATGATCTGCTTGAACTGCGCGAGCGTGTGACCTCCTTCAGCGCGGCCTGTCTTGTCCGGCGTCAGATTGCGCGCGACGATGTCCGGGCCTACATAATCGCCATATGCCGCCGAGGGCCCGGCGACCGGGCCGAAGTCCATCCCGCCTTCGAGATAGGTGGTTGGGTCAACCTTCGCCGGCTGTCCGAAATAGGGATTGTGGCCCGCGGCATAATTGAAGTTCGGCGGCCCGCCTCCGGTGTGACATCCGTTGCAGTCGGCGACCGCATTGACGAGATAGCTGCCGAGTCCAACCAGCGCCGGGTCTTTGTTCGCCAGATTCAGTGGTACCGGCGCAATCTTGAAGCCGATTTGGATGAGAGCAAATTCTGAATCCGGGATGTCCGGAACAAAGTTCTGGTTGATCTGCGCGCGAACATGCGGCGAGCTCTTCCAGGCAGTGGTTGCGAAAATCGCGCCGAGTGCGGCAAACGAGCACGCGGCGATCCTGAGGGTACGATGAGTTTGCATAGATAGGCTCTCCTTCTTGCATGGGGGTGCATTGCTCGAAGGGCCGAGTTCCGGAAGACGCGTTGCGCCACCCGTGCCGGAACTGTGATGGGAAGGTGGACAGACTAGCCGTGCAAACGAGGCGCGTCAAGAAAAGAGCGTGTCGTGCCGGAGTGTAATTTGCGCGGAAAACGATGAATTCGGCTGGATCGACTCAGCGTCGTATTGCGAGAGCGACACGCGGGATGCCGGCGTAGTCGACAACGAAGCGCACCGAGTCCCATCCCGCAAGAAGGCCAGTGACTGCCTCCCGCTGTCCAAAGCCGATCTCCATCGCCAGCAGACCGCCCGCACGCAGCAGTTGCGCGGCCTGCGGGATGAGGCGGCGATAGATCTCGAGCCCATCACCGCCGGCATACAGCGCAAGCGCGGGCTCGTGCTCCCGCACCTCCGGCGCCAGCGTTGCGGCGTCATCGAGTGCGACGTAAGGCGGATTCGACGCAATGATGTCGAACGCCGGCGCCGAACCACCGGGACGCCTGCCGCGCATCGGGTCGAAAGGGTCCGTGCCCGCGATGAGGCTGTTGAGCGGATCACCGGTAAACAGCGGGTCTGGGGCGCCGCGGCTCGCGAACAGCGGCTCCAGAAGATCGCCGCAGAGGAAGCGGATGCGATCCACGAGCCCGAGGCGCGCAGCGTTGTCGCTCGCGACCTCCAGCGCCTCGGTGGAGACGTCAATCGCTGTCACCGACGCGTGCTCCAGCATCGAGGCGAGCGCGATGGCAATCGCGCCGGAGCCCGTACCCACGTCGGCAATGTTGAGGTGTGGGTCAGGTTGCGCGCGCGCCCAGTCCAGCACAGCTTCCACGAGGTGCTCTGTCTCCGGCCGCGGAATGAGCACATCAGGCGTCACGCGCAGTTCGAGACCAAAGAACTCCTGCGTGCCGGTGAGGTGCTGCAGCGGTTCGTGCTTCGCGCGGCGGCCCGCCAGGGTGCGAAAACCTTCGAGCTCGCCATGCGGGAGCTCGTCGTCCATGTGGGCGAGCAGCCACGCGCGATCGCGCCGCATACTATGGGCGAGCAGGGTCTCGGCATCGCGTCGCGAGATGGAGGCAGAGGCTTCGAGGAGCGCGTCCCGGAGAGTCATCCTTTCACGAGGATACGTCGCTCGGTTAGCACGCAAACGCCGGAGCGTGGCCGAATGTCTCCGCTAAAGACAGTGCTCGCCGGATCGGAGCTGATCAAATGGCTTCTGTCTTCCGATACAGCGGGTCGCGAATTAGGCAGACTCAGCGGGCATAATGATCGTGGCGATACGGCTTCGCTTGCTGTTTACCTTGCACCCGAACTAGGCCGGTGCGTCACCGCCGTTCGAACAGCAGAAAATAGTCGTTCTGGTCGCCCTTGGTGAAGTCGAACTGGCGCACAAAGTGGAAGCCCGCACGCTGCACCTCCGCGATCACGACGTCCGCGTTGATCCCGTGGTCCGCCCCATTGCCCGGGTGGTCGATAACCCCGAAGAGGCCGCCACGCTTCATCTCGGCGTGCAGATTCGCCAGCAGCACCGGCGGATGAGCGATCTCGTGGTAAACGCGCAACGTCAGCGCCGCGTCCAGCGAATGAGCCGGAAGCTTCGGGTCATCCGGCGTGCCTAGCACTGCCGCGATGTTCGGCAGCTTTTCCTTGGCCGCGCGCTCATGGATCGCATCCACCGCGTGCGGATTGATGTCCTCGGCGAACACCGCCCCACCGGGGCTTACCCGCCGCGCCGCCCGCACCGAGAACCAGCCGCCGCCCGCGCCGATGTCCGCAACCGTGGAACCGGGGTGAACCTTCAGCGTATCCATAACACGGTCGATCTGCAGCTTCTGATCGCGCCCCGGCTCGTCGAAGACCGACAGGTCGCCCGTATACGGTGTGCTGGTGGGGTGGGTCGGCGGCGGCGGCGTGGCTGTGGCCTGGGCAAGGACCGGCAGCGTCGCAAGCATCAGGGCAGCGGAGAGGAGGGGAAATCTCATGGCGACTAATCTCATGGCTTCTAAGATTTTGCATCCTCCGGCGACCGAGCGCGCGTAATAGACAGGTGTAGGCATGCGGACCGAGGCAGCGGAGTTCCGGGGCGTGGTCGAGCGGCATCAGCGCATGGTGTTTTCGCTCGCCCTCAGGGTCACCGGGGAGTACGGCACGGCCGAAGAGGTCGCGCAGGACGTGTTCCTCGAGCTCTTCCGGTCAGCCGAACGGTTGTCCAGCGAGGACCACGTGAGGTTCTGGCTGCGCAAAGTGACGGTGCATCGGGCGACCGACGCGCTACGGCGTCAGGCGCACCGTCCCGAAACGCACGCCGAGGAGTGGAACGAAGATGCGCCGGGGGACGGCGATGGCGCGGCGGGTCTGGGTACTGTGCTCGAAGCGCGCCTGGAAGAGCTGCTCGGGTCGCTTCCCGAGCAGATGAGAGTTGCGGTGGTGTTGCGGTACCAGGAGGACATGACGCCGGAGGAGATTGCGAAGCTGCTCGGCCAGCCGGTCGCCACAGTCAAGAGCAATCTCCAGCGCGGGCTGAAGCTGCTGCGCCGCAAGGCGGAGATCACGATGAAGGAGTATGTGCGATGAACGGGCCTGAAGAGAGAGAACAGAAAGTGGAGATGAAGGATCAGATGACCGAATTCGAGCAGGCGCTGGCTCGCTCGATGCGCAGAGTTGAAGTCAGCGCGGAGACCGCAGCGAAATTCCTCGCGCTCGCCGAAGAGGCCGAGCGGAAGCGTGTACTCCACCCCAGCGAACAAAGAACGTTCGCCGGGGACCCCGGCCATGCAGGTGGCGGCTTCCGGCTGATCGAGCTGTCCAACGCCGGGCGCGTCTTCGCGATGCCACGGCCGCGGAGTTGGCTGGGTGGAGCGATTGCCGCCGTGCTCGCGATGGGAGTCTTTGTCGGCGCTCATATTCACGAGCAGCACGAGCGCAGGGTGGAAGCACAGAAGCAGTTTGAGACGGCCGAGCGCATCACTGACGAGACTCTCGCGCACACCAGGGCAGAGCTCGCACGGCAGGGCATCGAGCTCGAGCAGTAGCGATTTGAAATTTTTTGCGCGGAGCGCAGGAGCGAAAGGCAGGAGGGCGAGATGAACAAGGTGATTCAAAGCAAAATGAACAAGCTGATTCAAGAAAAATTGACTGCGTGGCTGCGCGGCCTGGTCTGGGCAGCGATGATTGTGGGATGTGCGTGGGCCAGCGCCCAGAGCTATCTGGTGCAGCCGCCGGCAGGCCACTACCGCATCGTGACGTTCGGCGCGGGCGAAGGCTCCAGCCTCGCAGAAGGCCTTTCCGGCGAGGGCGCGCAGAACGCGCAGTCCTTGCCGAAGGATGACCTCTTCGCCGGGACCGAGGTCTTCGCCAAGGGCGCCAGCGACATCACCGAGATCACCATGGATCCGAACTCGCTGGATCTGGTCGGCGGACCCGATGAGCACAAGGCGCACAACATGGTGCTGAACGTCGTGCGCACCTACACCTACGACAAGCCCGGCATGTACAACATGGCCGACGTCGAGGCGATCCGTAACAAGCTGAATACCGGCGACTGGCACTGCTCCGTGCACGTGCGCGATCTGAAGAACGGTTCCGGTTCCGACGTCTGCAACAAGCACCGCACGGACGGCATGCGAGAGACCGCAATCATCGAGGTCGAGCCGAAGCAGTTGACATTCATTCACACCATTCGTCGCGGCGGCGGCCCTGGTTCCAGCGAGCTCGGCTTCTTCCCGATGCTGCCCGGCCTCGGTCCGATGACCATGATCGCCATGACCAACCCCGAGGCGCTCGCGGACATGCAGATCGGAATGCATGGCCTCCCAATGATCCTGAACATGGAGCCGAATGCGTTTGTCTGGCGGAATCAGTTCAACGTGCACCCCTTCGACGAGCAGCAGATGAAGGAACTCCAGGACAGGCTGAAGACCCTGAAGATAAAGCCGATGGATCCGAAGCAGATGGAAGAGATGCAGAAGCACATGAACGAGTTCAACAAGGACTTCAACAAGGACTTCTATAAGGGCAGGGAGCAGGAACCGAAGAGCCCGGAGGCGCCTGCAGCTCCAGAGGCCGCTCCTGCTCCCGCGCCGCAGCCGCCACAGTAAACCGGTGCTGACACCATAGAATGAGGAGCGATGTCGCTCCTTTTTGAGGTGGGCGCGGCGTGCGCCGAGGGCGGACGCCGTGGAGAACTGACGCTGCCGCACGGCGTAGTGCAAACACCGGTGTTCATGCCGGTCGGCACGGCTGCCAGCGTCAAAGCCGTGCCGCAGGATGTGGTCGAAACTCTCGGGGGCCGCGGAGCGGAGATCATCCTCGCCAACACGTATCACCTCTACCTGCGCCCGGGCCACGAGCTCATTCGCTCGCTCGGCGGCGTGCACCGCTTCATGAGCTGGCGACGCCCCATGCTGACCGACTCCGGCGGATTCCAGGTCTTCTCCCTCGCCAAGCTGCGCAACGTCACAGGCGATGGCGTCGAGTTTCGCTCGCATCTCGATGGCAGCAAGCACTTCTTCTCGCCCGAGCACTCCATGGAGGTCCAGATTGCGCTCGGCGCCGACGTGATGATGGCGTTCGACGAGTGCGTCGAAACGCCTGCCACATGGGAGCGTACGCGCGACTCCATGGCACTCACGCACGCGTGGGCCGCGCGCTCCAGGCAGTACTGGGAAGAGCATCGTCACGAGGTTCCATGGGTGCAGGGATCAGGGATCAGGGAGCAGGGATCAGAGTTCCTCGCGAGTGCAGGTCTAGGGACGGAGACCACATCCCGCGGTCGCCAGCCCTCCGGTTTTGGTTTTTCTGATCCCTGTTCCCTGATCCCTGATCCCTCGCATCATCAGGCTCTCTTCGGCATCGTGCAGGGCGGCATGTATCCCGACCTCCGCACTCAATCCGCCAAAGAGCTCGTAGATATGGACTTCCCCGGCTATGCGATCGGCGGCCTTGCCGTCGGCGAGCCGCGCGAGGTTACACGCGAGATGATCGCGCTTTGCCTTGAGCATCTGCCCAAAGACAAGCCGCGCTACGTTATGGGCGTCGGCTATCCCGACGAGATCGAAGAGTACGCGCGCATGGGCGTCGACATGATGGACTGCGTGCTGCCCACACGCGCCGGCCGCCACGGACTTCTGTTCCTCCGCGAAAACCCCAGCGACCGCCGCAGCGCAGTTGTCCGGCTCAACATCAAGCGCAAGGATCTCGCCGGCGATCAAGGACCCATCGACGCTGGCTGCGCGTGCCCGGTCTGCGCGCGCTACTCCCGCGCCTATCTGCGTCACCTCTTCTCCACCGGAGAGCCGCTCGGCGCAACCCTGAACTCCATCCATAATCTCGCCTTCTACCTCGAAACGATGGAGCGCGTGCGTATCGAACTCGAGCGCGGTTGAAGCGCAACAAATTCTTATTGCGCTGTGAAACGGGTGCGCCCGATACTTGGGCATGTCTCTGACCAGGGTACGGAGTTGTGCGCTAGCTTTTGCGTTTAGTGTCGCAGTTGCATCTGGAGCACAGCAGCCCGTTGCTCCGCCAAGCGGTACAGTGGCAGGTCATGTAACGTGCGGTGATACGCAGCGCCCGGCGCGATTTGCCTCCGTACTCCTGTACGGCGTACCCACCTCAGTGAGCGCCACTCCAGCCCCGCCGTCTGAAGGAGCGTCCGACGCGCAGGTTGAGGCTGCACTTAAGGCAAGTCTGGCCGGTTTGAACAGTACAAACTTTGTGCAAACGCAGACCGATGTGGAGGGAGCCTTCAGGGTAGCGGGCGTCCCGCCGGGTGACTACTACGTGTTTGCCTCGGTGCCTGGCTACGTGCAGCCGATGAATGTCGTGCAAGCTGCGATTGAAGCGGGCGCCGATCCTCATAAACTGCTTCCCGGCGTGCCTACGGTTCATGTCTCGCCGGATAGAGAGTCACTGGCGGATGTCTCGATCGACCGGGGCGCGGCCATCTCCGGCAGGGTGGTCTGGGAAGATGGCTCACCCGTAACCAAGGCGAACGTCGTGGTGGTTGCAGCAAAGGGCGAGAAGCCCCTGCCCCCGCAGTATTCGATGATTGTGATGGCCAGCATCGGAGCGGGAGGGCTGCTCGCCGTCACCGACGATCTGGGGCGGTTCCGCATCGCCGGCCTCGCGCCCGGCGACTACTACGTCAAGGCGATGTTGCAGACCCAATCCCAGCTCTCGATGCAGAACGGAAAGATGAACTTCAACATGAATCGGCTCGCCGCAAGCAAACCGCTGATAATCTTTGCTCCCGCGGCGTTTCATCAGGCAAGCGCAAAGGTGGTCACGCTAACCGCCGGACAGAATCTGCAGGACGAGGACATCGCGATTAATCTGATCGGTCTTCATTCAGTAAGCGGACGAATCACCTCGGCGGAGGATCATCACGGCATCAACTCCGGAAGCGTTACGCTGACCGATGCAAACGACAAACAATTTTCACGCGCAGCCAGCGCGAATGACGATGGAAGCTTCACCGTGACGTTCGTTCCGCCGGGGACCTACAACCTCAAGGTGGAGGACGCGGCCGACACGGTGCCCTCGACAAAAAAGCCGAAGGGGCTGGTGAACTTTGCGTCCGATGAGCCGGTGCGCAGCTATGAAGACGGCAAGCAACAGGTGATCGTCGCCGATGACGACGTGACGGGGCAGAACATTGAGCTGACACCCTCGAAAACCGTCAAGAAGCCCATGGATATCGGCGGCATCTTCGGGGCAGTTGGATCGTCGGAGCCGTCTTCCGCGAGCCACTAGTAGCATTTTCTGCCTTGTCTCGCGTCTGTAGGATTAGATGTTGAGCGGTGTGTCGATGAAGCGCGTAAAGCAAGGCGGTCTGGCTGGATTTTGTGGAGTGGTGTGGATACTGGCCGCACCGGTTTTAGCGTCAATGGCCGTGGCGCAGGATCAGGGTCCGCGCATGCAGGTGCAGATCGCCGCGCCGCAGGCCAACCAGCAGCGCGTGCTGGCGACCGTGACCGGACGGGTGACGTGCTCGGACACGCAGCGCGCCGCGCGGTTTGCGACGGTCATGCTGATCTCGACCGAGCAGGCGAACGCGACGCTGGGACGCGGTGGTGGGTTCGGGTTCGGGCGGCGGGTCAGCGCGCGCACAGATATGGATGGGTATTTCACCGTGCAGGCCGAGCCCGGCGACTATTACGTGACGGCCTCCGCGATGGGTTATGCATCGCCCGTCGCCGAGACGGCAGCGAGGCTGCGCTCGGGTGCAAGCGCCGCCGATTTGCTCGCCAGCTTGCCGCAGGTGCATGTGGCCGAGGGGGGTGGGGGGACGGCGAACATCACGCTGGACCGCGGTGGCGTGATCCAGGGGAAGATGCAGTGGGATGACGGGACGCCGGCCGCGGGGGTGAGTGTGAGTGTGCAGTCGACCGCCTCGACGACCGGCGCGCCGAGTGACCTGACACGTGTCGTGTCGCAGCTTGGCGGCGGATTCGGCGGCGGCCTGGGCGGGTTCCAGACGAGCGATGACCGGGGGGTGTTCCGGATAACCGGGCTGGCGCCGGGGAGCTACTGGGTGCGGGCGACGATGATGACGCCTTCGGCCGAGCCGGGATCGGTGCAGCGGGTGACGTCGGTTGTGATGTATGCGCCGGGAAAGGTGCGGCGCAGCGACGCGCAGGTGGTGACGCTCAAGTCGGGCGAGGAGCGCGATGACGTGCAGTTCGTGCTGGATCTGAGCGCGCTGCACACGGTCTCGGGCCATGTGGGCTCGACGGACTCGGGGAACGTTGCGACGGGTGTGGTCCGGCTGACGGATACCCAGGATTCCAGCCTGTCGCGGATGGGGATCATTCAGCCGGATGGGAGCTTTGCGGTGCAGTGGGTCCCGGCCGGCACGTATACGCTGGCGGTGTCGAATGCGAGCAGTGTGGCCTCGCCGGGGTTCGGGCGGCGGCCGCCGAACGAGACTGTGGGAACGAACTATGCGCCGTTTCAGGAGAGCCTGACGGTTACGGACTCGGATGTGACTGGAGTCGGGGTCACGCTGACGCCCGCGACGAGCCAGTAGAAATTTTGGGGGTGTTGAGGTACCCCCTCCCCCCGCCAAAATTGCGCAAAATCTTCAAAAGATTGGGCTTAGGCTTGGACCTTGAGTTTCGGCAGAGGCGTAAAATATGCAGAATCAGTTACTTACCAAAACGTGTGGCTGCAAAATCTTGGAAACAAAGGAGTTATCCGGTACAGGGGACGCACTTTTTCTGCTGGTGGGGAGGCCAGAGCTCGCCGGCGATGAGGGGGACGCAGGGGGTTCAGGAGTGGGCGGTGCGTTTGCGGCGGAGGATGAGGAAGCCGCCGGCGGCGAGCGCAGTGGCGAGGAGTACGAGGGTGCCGGGCTCGGGTGTGGGGCTGGCCGGCTGCTCGGGTTGAGCGGCGTCGCCGGTGACCTCTTCCGGCGTGATGGCGGCGGGAGTCGCGCCCAGGCTGCCGGCCGAGACGGGGTGGCCGAAGTCATTGCCGTAGAAGGAGTAGCCCGTGGAGAGCTCGAGGGTGTAGCGCGCCGGAGGGTGGTCGACGGTCTGGATGAAGTTGATGCTGGAGAGCTGGCCGTTGGTGAACTGGACGGTGGCGGAGGGGTCACCGGAGAGATAAAAGTTCTGGCCGTCGATGGTGAAGCTGAGGTCCTGGAGCTGCTGGTTGGCGATGCTGTAGGTGGTGGTGCCGGAGGATGCGGGCGGGGCGGCGAGGGTGAGGGTGCCGGTCCCGCCCTGCATGCCGGAGATGGGCGAAAGCGTGAGGTTGTAGGTGAGGGTGCTGGCATGGAGGGCGGGTACGGCGGCGAGAAGGAGGGCCAGAGGGAGAGGGCCGCGGAGCGAGGGGAGGAAACGGGATGACATTGAGCTCTCCGAAGATTTCTTGATCGGCTGCGGAGAGAGTAGCGGCGAAAGGTGCGGTTGGAGTGTCCTTCTTTGGGGCGTGCGCAGACGATCGAGTGAGTGCGGGACTGGGTAGGGGAGGGAGTGGCGGATCGTGCGACAGAAAAGGGGAGTGGGTCAGGTCGAGGAATCAGCCACGGCTCGGGAACGTTCGAGTCGTTCTAGAAAATAACTGCTCGTCTCCATGTTCGTTGCGAACCGATACTCTGTGGTTCTCTGAA
>DASRGC010000017.1:0-129786 GCA_035651235.1 Acidobacteriaceae bacterium | reverse complement strand
TGCAGCGCCATTATGCCTTCGACGACGACGAAGCGCGTGGGCTCGATGCGCTCGAAGGCGCCGGGCACGCGAGTGTGCGTGCGGAAATCGTAGATGGGCCGGTCGATCGCGTGGCCTTGTTTGAGCGCGAGGAGGTGCGGGATGAAGAGCTCGCTTTCGAGCGAGTCGGGGTGGTCGAAGTTCTGCTTGTGGCGCGAGTCCAGCGGGAAGTGCGCGAGGTCGCGATAGTAGAGGTCGAGTGGGAAGAGCGTGGCTTCGAGTTGCGCGGCGAGCTCGCGCGCGAGGGTTGTTTTGCCGGAGCCGGAACAGCCGGCGATGCCGATGAGAATGGGATGTTGAGGGAAGCTGAGCTGTTCTGGCGTGCTCACGGCTCCAGTGTACGGGTGCATGGGCGTTCATCGTGGAAGTTCGGTATTTTGGAAGGATGCATCCAAAAGCATTTTTGTTCGTTCTGAGTGGCCTGGCGGTCATGTCCGGCGTGGTGGCGCCTGCGCAGCGGGTGAACTGGTGGGTGAAGTATGAGACCCGGGCGACGGCAGCCCAGGTGAACCAGCCGAGGTGGGCAACCCCGCTGAATACGACAAGTCCTCGCGTGGAGCAGGGTTTAAGAGCGGATTTCATTCGACAGGCCGCCGGCGGTGCGACGACCTGGAATTATGGCGGCACGAAGGGTCTCCAGTTCATTCCCTTTGCCCGTATGGAGATTGAAATCAGTCCGCCGGCCTTTTTTGCGCACTCCAATTTCAAGGTGCCGGACGGATTTGGCGATGTGTCGTTCCGGATGAAATACCGGCTGTACGGCAGCAATGAGGCGCACCACAATGCGATCGTCACCTTTGTGCTACAGGGGAGCTATCCCACGGGGAAACACACGGACGGGAGCTGCTGCGCGATTGTGACGCCGACCGTGGAGGTGGGAAAAGGATTTGGATCGCTGGCCTTGACGTCTTCCATCGGAGGAACGCTGCCGGTTACCAATGTGCACGGGCTTGGCCGCAGCATTGCCTGGAACAATGCGGTTCAGTATCGCTTGAACAAACTGCTGTGGGTCGAGGACGAATTCAACTCCACGTTTTTTTACGGCGGAAAGAATGAAGGGAAGCAACAGACGTTCAACACGCCGGGGGTGGTCGTGAGCCGCATTCCGGTGGGGCATTATCGGCTTTCAGGTGAGGGGTACCCGTTAGTGTTGACGTTGGGTGCAGGCGAGCAGATCGCGTTGACGCACTTCAACACGTATAACCATGCGCCGATATTCAGCGGGCGGATTCGATTTTAGGCGGAGGACGCGAGTGTATCTGCAACCTGCGGGATGAGTGCTTTCACGAGCGAGGTAAACTGCGCTTCGACCCGCTTGCCGGTCTCCATGACCTCTTCGTGGTGGATCACCTGGTCGAGGACGCCGGCGGCCATGTTGGTGACGAGCGAGAGGCCGAGGATCTCGAGACCCATGTGGCGCGCGACGATGACCTCGTGCACGGTGGACATGCCGACGAGGTCGGCCCCGAGCGTGCGGAAGGCGCGGATTTCTGCGGGAGTTTCATAGCTGGGGCCGAGCACGGCGAGGTAGACGCCTTCGGACAGCGGGATGCCTTGCTTGGCGGCTTCGGAGGCGGCGAGCTGGCGCAGGCGCGGCGAGTAGGCGTTGGTCATGTCGAAGAAGCGCAGGCCGGCGCCGGGGCGGATGGCGAAGCGTGCTTCGTTGGGGCCGATGGCGGCGTTCTGGCCGGTGAGGTTGATGTGGTCGGAGATGGCGACGATGCTGCCCTGCGCGAAGGATTCGTTGATGCCGCCGGCAGCGTTGGTGACGATGAGTGCCTTGCAGCCGAGCATGCCGAGCACGCGGGTGGGGAAGGTGACCTCGGCCATTGCGTAGCCTTCGTAGGCGTGCACGCGGCCTTGCATCACGGCGACGTTGACGCCGGCGATGGTGCCCAGGACGAGCTTGCCTTCGTGGCCTTCGACGGTGGCGCGCGGGAAGTTCGGGATCTCAGAGTAGGGAATTGTGACGGCGTTTTCGACCTGCGAGGCGAAGCCGCCGAGGCCGGAGCCAAGGATGATGCCGAGCGTCGGTGTGATGTTCGCCTTGAGGAAGATGTGCGTCAGGGCCTGCGTGACGCGCGTGTGAAGGTCGACAGCTATTTGTTCTGGATTGGTTTGGGGGTTCGTCTGTGGGGCAGCCATGTCGTCGAGACGATTGTACGAGGCTAGCGTGGCCTGCGGGATCTGGACTTCGTCGCGGAGTTCTTCTGGACGCGGAGTTTGTAGGCGGTGTGAAGCGCGTCGTGGAGTGTTGTGCTGTCCGCGGCGGCGAGGATGATGTGCGTGTGACCCATGCGGCCGAAGCCTCCGGGAATCGGCAGAAAAATGCCGGGTGCATCGGCGACGAAGCCAGCCTGGATCTCGGGCGTGAGGATGAGGTTGCCGTAGCCTTGTGCGACGCTGGCGAGTCCGGCGAAGCGGCGGCTGCCGACGGTGAACGCCGGCTGGCCTCCGTGCTCGTGTTCTGAAACATCGGGAAACGAGAGTGCGATGCGGCGGAAGTCGGCGGCGGTTGCCATAGTTATCTTGGCAGAAGCATCGAGACGATGCTGGCAGACATGAGGTTCGCCATGGTGCCGGCGAGCAGGGCGCGCAGGCCGAGGCGCGCGAGGTCGTTGCGGCGATGTGGAATGAGTGCGCCGATGCCGCCGATCTGCATGCCGACGGAACCGATGTTGGCGAAGCCGCAGAGCGCAAAGGTCGCGATGGACAGCGTGCGCGCGCTGATCGCGCCGGTCTTCGCCAGCGTGCCGAGCTGAGTGTAGGCGATGAATTCATTGAGCACGGCACGCGTGCCGATGAGGTTGCCCACAATGGGGGCATCATGCCAGGGCACGCCGATCATCCACGCAATGGGCGAGCAGAGCGTACCGAGCGCATTGCCGAGGGAGTGTGGGAAATGGATGTGACCGTGCGCCCAGAGGTCGTTGGAGATGCCAAGCATGATGGCATTGATGAGGCCGACGATCGCCAGGAAGCTGATGAGCATGATCGCGACATTCCAGGCGAGATTGCCGCCGTCGATGGTGCCGCGCGCAACGGCGCCGACGAGATTTTCTTCCTTATGCTCCTCGGATTTGGGCATCTTCACTGTGCCGAGGGTGGCGGGTACCTCGGTTTCGGGCACGAGCATCTTGGCAATGAGGATGGTCCCGGGCGCAGTCATGATGACGGCGGAGAGAAGATCCTGGGCATGAATGCCGAACAGGATATAGGCCGCCATGATGCCGCCGGAGACGTGTGCCATGCCGGAGGTCATGATCGTCATGAGCTCCGACTGTGTGGCATCGTCGAGGAACGGGCGGATGGTGAGCGGCGCCTCGGTCTGGCCCATGAAGATGCTGGCGGCGACGTTGGTGGACTCAGCGCCGGAGGTCCCCATGGTGCGCTGCATGAGCCAGGCGACGACCTGGATTACGCGCTGCATGATGCCCATGTGATAGAGCATGGCGAAGAGCGCGGAGACGAAGATGATGGTGGGCAGAACGGCAAAAGCGAAAACGGCGAGCGGGCTGTGCGGGTCGCCGAGCCGCGGGCCGAAGACGAGGATTGAGCCGTCTGCAGCGTGACCGAGCATTGCCGTGACGTGGTCGGCGGACCACTTGAGGATGATCTGGCCGACGGTCCACTTGATGACCAGGAAGGCGAAGACGATTTGCAGGCCGAGACCCCAAGCGACCGTACGCCACCGGATGGCTCGGCGGGCAGTGGAGAGCGCATAACCAACGCCAATAAGAACAGCAAGTCCAATCAGTCCGGTAAATCTGCCCAACGCGTGCGCTCCTGCAATGGCGGAGAGATATGTGTGTGTCTGGAGTGTAGAAGTGTATACTAGAAAAGATCGACGAATCCGATCTGGATTTTCTTGCCTGTTCCAGCTTTATCGCTCGACCTCGCAAAAACTACCAAATTGCGTTCAGCGGTACATCTAAAAATAGGAACAGATCAATGGAACAGGGAACAGTAAAGTGGTTTAACGACGCGAAGGGCTTTGGCTTTCTGAGCCGCCCCAGCGGTGAAGATGTTTTCGTGCATCACAGCGCCATCCAGAGCAACGGTTTTCGCTCGCTGCAGGAAGGCCAGCAGGTTGAGTTCAACGTTGTGAAGGGCCCGAAGGGCTGGCAGGCGGAGAACGTTCGCGCGATCTAAGAGGCGAGCGAATGAATTGAGGGAGGGGCGGACGTTCTGCCGCCCCTTTCGCTTTCCGCGTGCGATTGCGGGCAATTTGTTTTCTTGCCAGCGGGCACGCACCTTCATCACCAACGGAAGGCTGGAGGAACCATGGCAGCTGTCGTCCCCGATAAATATCACCTGAAGTCCATTCACGAAGAGATCGACCTGTTCGACCGCAAGCTGGCGCACCTGACGAAGTTCGAGAAGTTTGACTCAGACGAAGAGCGCGACCTCGCGGCGCACAAGTTGACGACCAAACGCGAGACGCTGGTCAAGACCGCGCGCCGCCTCGCCGCTGAAGGCGTTGAGTTCAAGCCGAATGAGCTGCCGCGTTCGCTGCGCTCGAAGGACGAGCCCGGAGCGGAAGCGGCGCCGGCCATCGAGGCACCTGCGCCGGTCGAGGCTCCTGAGGCATCCGCACCCCAGCGCGCCGTCGGGCAGCAGAGCAGCTCACCGTACACCGGTACGTCACTCGATTGGCAAACCAGCGTTCGCCAGTATATGCAGAAGAAGGGCAAAGCTTAGCGCAGAGTGTTCAGGGAAGGACGGGCGGTCCTAGTGTTTCTGAACGACCTCGCGAATCAGGGGATGCGCCTTTGGCGGGGTATTCTCGATGCGAATGGTTTCCTCGAGCATGCGGAATGGTTCTTCGAGCAGCGCCGGCTCTTCGCTGAAGAGCGTGAAGATTGCCTGGCCTGCTTCGAGTTTTCCGCCGAGCTTTGCATGTGATTCGATGCCCGCGTGTGCGCTGACTGGGTCGCCAGGCTTTGCACGGCCGGCCCCGAGACGCTGCACGGCCCAGCCGACCTGCTTGCAATCCATGCCCGCTAGATAGCCTGCGCGGGAAGCTTTGAGGATGCGAGTCGCTTTCGGTTTATGGAATGCGGCTGGATTTTCGAAGATGCTGGTGTCGCCGCCTTGCGCGCGCACAATGTTGAGCCAGGCTTTATAGGCGGCACCGGAGCGCAGCAGGTTATCCGCGAGCTTCGCGCCTCCGTCCGGCGAATGTGACTTGCCAGCGAGGAAGAGCATCCAGCCGGAGAGCGCATTCGTGACCTCGATGAGGTCAGCCGACATGGCGTGGCGTGTGCCGCGCATGATGTCCACGCATTCCCAGACCTCGACCCAGTTGCCGCTGAAACGGCCGAGCGGCTCTTCCATCGAGGTGAGCAGAGCGATGGTGCGCGTGCCGGCGAGCTCACCGGTGGAGACCATGAGATTCGCGAGCAGCTGCGACTTCTCGTACGTCGGCATGAATGCGCCGGAGCCGACCTTCACATCGAGTACGAGGCCGCGGAGATCTTCGGCAAGTTTCTTGCTCATGATGCTTGCGGTGATGAGGAACGGCGACTCGACGGTGCCGGTGTGGTCGCGCATGGCGTACAGAATGCGGTCTGCGGGCACGAGCCGCGGCGTTTGGCCCACAAGAGCGGCGTGGCACTCACGCAGCACCTGCTTCATGCGCGGCAATGAAAGCTGTGTGTCGAAGCCGGGAATGGTTTCCAGTTTGTCTAAGGTTCCGCCGGTATGACCGAGGCTACGGCCAGAGATCATCGGGACAGAGATGCTGGGATTGTTTTCGAGTCCTGCTGCGGCGAGTACGGGAGCGATCAACAACGAGCTTTTGTCACCGACGCCGCCGGTGGAATGTTTGTCGATGGTGAACGTGTCAAGGTCGGAGGCGTCGAAGGTCTCGCCCGAGGTTCGCATTGCGGCTGTGAGGTCGGCGAGCTCGCGTGGCGAGAGTCCGCGCTGAAAGACCGCCATGAGGAAGCTGCCGATCTGTGCGTCGGTGATAGCTGGCGCAGATTTTTTTTCGCCGCTTTCGACCACGCTCCGGACAAATTGATTGATCTCTTCGGTCGACAGCTCATGGCCGTCGCGCTTGTGAAGAATGAGATCGATAGGATGGAAGACTTGCTCGGACATGTTCACTTCTGCTGGAGAAACTGCATGCGGAAGGCGTGCGGAAGCAGCGCGCCGAGCGTAGTGGATTCGTTTGCGCCGCTCTCGCCCGGATAAAGAATGAGCACGTCATCGTCGCCGAACTCGCTGAGTGTCTGACGGCAGGCGCCACACGGCATGGAGGCCGAATTGTTTAGATTGGCTACAGCGATAGCGCGCAGACGAATGGAAGGTCCGCACTCCGAGACAGCGCGCGCGATGGCGGCCTGTTCGGCGCAACTGGTGAGCCGGTAGGAGCAGTTCTCGACGTTGCAGCCAGTGATGATGGAACCATCGGCGAGCAGCAGCGCGGCGCCGACGCGAAAGTGGCTGTAAGGTGAGTAGGAGTTTGCGGCTGCGGCTCGCGCGAGTTCGCGAAGGCGCTGCTGCTCCGCAGGAGAAAGCGAGTTTGTAGCGGCGGCAGACGACATAGCGAGTTGTTTAGAGTAGACGCTCAGGCGAGCGAAGGCAAGGTGTCAAGCGTGAGTCTGGAGCCCGTGAACGCTGGGAATTGAGACTGTGCAGCGCACAAATGCATCAAAAAGCAGTGGCGGAATCTGGAGCGAAATCCTTGGCGAATCGGCAAGGTCGATCGAAGGTGCGGACCTCTGAAGACGAGGCGTTGGCGAAGGTGCCGGCGCCGGCTTCCGGGGGTGTCCTCGATCTGTTTCATCCTGTAACTGCAGCGTGGTTTCGCGCGGTATTTGAACAGGCGACTCCGCCGCAGCGCGAGGGATGGCCGGCGATCGCGCGCGGCGAGTCGACGCTGATCCTGGCGCCAACGGGTACGGGCAAGACGTTGACGGCGTTTCTGTGGTGTCTCGACCGGCTGATGCTTCGGGAACCGCCGGCCACGCCGGGGTGTCGCGTGCTGTATGTCTCGCCGCTCAAGGCTCTCGCTGTTGATGTGGAGCGCAACCTGCGTTCGCCGCTCGCGGGCATTGCGAATATGGCAGAGCGCGAGGGTTTGCGCGTTCATCTGCCAGAGATCAGTGTGCGTACCGGGGACACGAGTCCGCGTGAGCGTGCACGCTTCAAGAGGCATCCGGGCGAGATTCTGATCACCACGCCTGAGTCGCTGTATCTGATGCTGACGTCAAGTGCGAGCGAGGCGCTGCGTTCCATCGAGACGATCATCATTGATGAGATTCATGCGCTGGTGCCGACAAAGCGCGGGGCGCACATGGCCCTTTCGCTCGAGCGGCTGCAGGCACTTGTGGGCCGGCCGATGCAGCGGATTGGTCTCAGCGCAACGCAGCGGCCGCTCGAAGAGGTCGCGCGATTTCTCGGGGGAGCCGATGTGAGTGCTGAGAGCATCCCCGTCGCACAGGCTGCAAGCGTCGAGGAGATGATGGCAGAGCTAAGCGCTGCGCGAGAGACCACTCAGGACGAGACTGGGCCGCGGTATCGGCCGGTGACGATCGTCAACGCGGGAGCGCGCAAGCCGTTGGAGCTTTGCGTCGAAGTTCCGGTGGAGGATATGGCGAAGCTCGGCGAGGTTGAAGATCAGCCCAGCGGGCCGGCGACGCAGGGACCTAAGCGCACGAGCATCTGGCAGTCCATTCATCCGCGCCTGCTGGAGATTATTCGCAGCCGCACGTCGACGCTGCTGTTCGTGAACGCGCGGCGTGTCGCAGAGCGGCTCGCGGGCGCGTTGAATGAGCTTGCAGGAGAGCCGATCGCGCGCGCGCATCATGGCTCGCTTGCGGCGGCGCAGCGAAGCGAGATTGAAGAGATGCTGAAGGAAGGCCGCATCCGTGCGCTGGTGTGCACGTCGTCGCTCGAACTCGGGATCGACATGGGCGCGGTCGACCTCGTGATCCAGATTGAGGCGCCGCCGAGTGTTGCGAGCGGCATGCAGCGCATTGGCCGCGCAGGGCACCAGGTGGGCGCGCCGTCCCATGGCATCATCTTCCCGAAGTATCGCGGAGACCTGATCGCGTGTGCTGCGGTGACACAGGCGATGCATGAAGGACACGTGGAGTCGACGCGTTTTCTGCGCAATCCGCTGGATGTGCTCGCGCAGCAGATCGTCGCGACGGTGGCGTATCCGCCGCTGCCGGTTGCTGAAGCGGAGCCGCTTCGCGGGCGCGGAGAGCTTGAGGCAGAGTCGCCGGGGATCTCATATGAGGCGTTGCTCGCGATCGTTCGCAGCTCGGCCCCGTTCGCTGGGTTGAGCGCGGTGGTGTTCGATGGCGTGTTGGACATGTTGGCGGGGCGCTACCCGTCCGACGAATTTGCAGAGCTGCGCCCGCGCGTGACGTGGGATCGGCAGCGCAACTGGATTACACCGCGGCAGGGTGTGCAGCGCGTTGCAATCCTGAATGGCGGAACGATTCCGGACCGTGGGCTGTATGGAGTGTTCCTCAGCGGGAGTCACGCGAAGCCACTGCGAGTGGGCGAACTCGACGAGGAGATGGTGTTCGAGGCACGCGAAGGCGAGAGGTTCGTGCTTGGCGCATCGACGTGGCGGATTGACGAGATCACCCACGATCGTGTGCTCGTGAGTCCCGCACCGGGCGAGCCTGGCAAGATGCCGTTCTGGCATGGGGATCAAGCGGGACGGCCAATCGAATTCGGCCGCCGGATCGGTGCGCTTGTGCGCGAGCTGCGCGAGTTGCCGCGAGGCGCTGCGGTTACAAAGCTGACCCGCGAGCACGATCTCGATCAGCAGGCTGCCGAGAATGTGTTGCGCTATCTGGCGGATCAGGAGCTTGCTACAGAGCAGGTGCCGGATGATCGTACGATCGTAATCGAGCGCGTGCGCGATGAGTTAGGTGACTGGCGGGTCTGCTGTTTGACTCCGTTCGGCAGTCGCGTGCATGCACCGTGGGCGATGGCCGCGACAGCGAAGGTCAAGGCTGCGGGACTGGATGTCGAGACAATGTGGAGCGAGGACGGATTCGTGCTGCGCTTTCCGGAGACGGACGAACCTCCTGACGCCGACCTGTTGTTACTCGATCCAGCAGAGGCGGCAGAGTCCGTGCAACGTCAGCTTGGATCGACGGCGCTCTTCGCGGCGAAGTTTCGTGAGGCGGCAAGTCGCGCATTGCTGCTGCCGCGGCGCCGCGCTGAGGGCCGCACACCCCTGTGGCAACAGCGTAAACGTGCCTACGATCTGCTGAGCGTGGCTTCGCGTTATGCGAGTTTCCCGATTCTGTTGGAGGCGTATCGCGAATGTCTGCGCGATGTGTTCGACATGCCGGCGCTGTCGGAAACACTGCGAGCAATTGGGAACCGCAGCATCCGTGTGCACTTGGCCGATTCGCGTACGCCATCGCCGTTTGCGAGTGCCTTGTTGTTCAGCTACGTCGCGAACTACATCTATGACGGCGATGCGCCGCTGGCCGAGCGCCGCGCTCAGGCGCTGTCAATCGATCAGGAGCAACTACGTGAACTGCTCGGTGATGCGGACCTTCGCGAACTGCTGGATGTGAATGCAATCGGGGAGACCGAAGAACAGCTTCAGGCGTTGGCGGAGGGTTACAAGGCGCGCAATCTGGATGCAGTGCACGATCTGTTGCTGCGGCTTGGAGATTTGAGTGCAACGGAGTTGGTGGAGCGTTGCGAAGAGGTGGATGTGGACGCCAGCGTCGCCCGCTTGCTGCGTGCGCGCCGCGTGCTGCAGGTAAGAATCGCGGGCGAGCCGCGCTTCATCGCGATCGAAGATGCCGGGCGCGTGCGCGATGCGCTCGGTGTTCCGCTGCCGCCAGGCGTGCCTAATGCGTTTACCGGCAAAATACCTGAGGCCTTGGTTGACATTGTTCGACGCTACGCGCGCACGCATTGCCCGTTCACGACGGCCGAGGTGGCGAAGCGCTATGGGTTGTCGAGTGCCACTGTCGAACCAGTGTTGCAGCGGCTCGTGGGAATGGGCCGCATTGTGGAGGGCGGATTTCGTCCGGGCGGCGTAAACCGTGAATGGATCGATGTCGAAGTGTTGCGCACGATTCGCAGGCGCTCGCTTGCGCGGCTTCGTAAACAAGTTGAGCCAGTTGAGCAGCACACGCTTGCGAGACTGTTCACTCGATGGCAGGGAGTCGTGCAGCCTCGGCGTGGGCTGGATGCACTGCTGGATGTTATCGAGACGCTGCAGGGCGCGGCACTCCCGGCATCATTGTTGGAGACGGAGATATTACCGGCACGAATTCTCGGATATCAGCGCTCGGATCTCGACACACTGATTGCCGCAGGTGAAGTGGTTTGGGCAGGGCTGGAGCCGTTGGGCGAACGTGACGGCCGCATCGGTCTGTATCTGGCCGATAAGCTCTCGCTGTTGTGGCCTCCGGATCGCGTGGTTGTCGGCGGACAACGCAAAGACGAAGCTGCGCTGGGAGAGCGTGAACAGGCGGTCGTCGGATATCTCACACGAAACGGAGCGTCGTTCTTTCAGCCGCTGCATGAGGGCGTTGGCGGAGGATATCCGGGCGAGACGATCGACGCGCTGTGGTCGCTTGTGTGGGGCGGCCTTGTGACCAACGATGCGATGAATGCTCTGCGTGCGTATTGTGACAAACCTTCGACGTCATCACGAAGCACGAAGCAGACGCGGCGTGTTCACAATCAGCAAGGCTTCCGCAGCCGTCGAACGACTCCTCCGAGCGCGCAAGGACGATGGAGCCTGAATGCCGCGGCGTTTGCTGAGGAGCGCACCTCGGCAGCCGCGCAAACCGTGTGGAGTCATGCGATGGCGCAACAACTGCTCGCACGATATGGCATAGTGTTTCGCGAAACCGCACACGCTGAAAATCTGCCCGGCGGCTTCAGCGCGATCTATGACGTGTTGAAGGCTCTTGAGGAGAGCGGGCGCATTCGGCGCGGCTACTTCGCGGCCGACCTCGGTGCGACACAGTTTGCGCTTCCGGCGGCTGTCGATCTGCTGCGTTCGTTGCGCGCGCCCGTACAGGAGAAGCATGAGGTGGTGATGCTCGCCGCGACCGATCCCGCGAACCCGTATGGTGCGCTGTTGCGCTGGCCTGCAGCGCCGGAGGAGGGTTCGATACTCACTCGGACTGCCGGAGCACGCGTTGTACTGGTTGATGGGTCCTTGACCGCCTATCTTCGCCGGGGCAATCCAAACATCCAGGTGTTGCTGCCGGAAGATGAACCTGCGCGTTCGCAGGTTGCGCGCGCGCTTGCGGATTTCCTCGCCGGATATGTTCAGCGCGCGGACAATCCGAAGGGCCGCGGCCGCACGTCGATGCTCATCAGCAGCGTGAATGGTGTTCCTGTAGCCGAGCATCCGCTCTCGCGCTTCCTGCTTGATGCAGGTTTCCAGGCGGCGCCGCTTGGGTTCAACGTGCGGCGGGATCTGCCGTCCCTGCCTGGGAGATCTGCGGAGACACGCAGCGATGCCTGAAGGCGACAGCATCTTTCGCGCCGCACGTGCGTTGAACAAAGCGCTGGCCGGCAAGATAGTTACCAAGTTCGAGACGACACTCGCCCCGCTTGCACGCGTGAATGACGACAAACCCATCACAGGCCGCACACTGGAGCGGGTAGAAGCACGCGGCAAATGGTGTCTCATCTTCTTCTCGGGTGACCTAATCCTGCTCACCCACATGCGAATGTCGGGCTCGTGGCACATCTATAAAACCGGGGAGCGCTGGCAGGCTCCGCGCAGTGCGATGCGTGTAGTAATCACCTGCGGCGATGTAGAGGCCGTCGCATTCAACGTTCCGGTAGCGGAATTTCACACCGCGCATTCGCTTGACCGCAGCGCAGATGTGCCAAAGCTCGGGCTGGATGTTCTCGGAGAGAAGTACACGATTGATACAGCCGTGAATGCGCTGCGGGAGTATCGTCGCTCTCACCCCGATGCTGAGATCGGAGATGTTCTTTTGAATCAGCGTGTGCTTGCCGGCATTGGCAATATCTACAAATCGGAGATTGCATTTGCCGCGGGCGTGAATCCCTTTCGGACGATGCAGACGATTAGCGATCACGAACTTGAGCGCATCGCAGAAATCGCTCAGCGTTACATGCGGGCGAACGTCGCCAAAGGCGCTGGCGCGGGAATCATTACCTACACAGGCAATCACCGCACCACGCGCGCGATGGATCGCGGTTTCCGGCGATGGGTTTACGGGCGCCAAGGCCAGGAGTGCCGCCGCTGCGGAGCGATCATCGAGATGCGGAGGCAGGGAACTGGCGCACGATCGAGCTATTGGTGCCCTTCATGCCAGCCGTGGATTGACCGTCAAGCCACGGCCGAATTCTCCGATTAATCCTGCGGAGGCGCGGGTTCCTGTTGTTGTTGCTGCTGCTTGTCCTTGCCGATGCCGAACATCTTCTGGAAGAAGTTGCGGTGCTTCGTGCCATCGTCCGGCGCGTTGGGGGTGGCCGGATTGTTCGGATTGCCCGGCACAGCATCGGGATGGAACAGCCTGTTCGCGAGCGTCTGCGAGTCCTCGCCCATCTGCGAGCATGTGCCCTGCGGCGCCGTGCCAACCAGGAAAGCGATAGTCATGCTGTCGCTCGGGCAGGTTGCGTCTGCGGGAAGATCTGTAGCGCGATCGATGCGCAACGTTTCGACACCGTCAGGCGCCGAGAACGGCTTCATGTCGGAGTACTGTGGCAGTTTGATCGCGCGATTCATGAACTCGGCCCAGATAGGCGCGGCGAAGTCCGCTCCCTGCGCACGACGCGTCAGGCCGTGCGAGATGTCCGTGTAATCGTCGTTGCCGATCCATATCACGCAAAGCAGATTCGAGGAGTAGCCGGCGAACCAGACATCATTCGATGTTCCGGTTTTGCCCGCAGCCGGCGCGGTGAATCCGAACTTACGCGCGGCGGAGCCGGTGCCGAAGCTCATCACGTTCTCGAGCAGAGACTGCGTCAGATAGGCGACGCGCGGATCCACCACCTGTTTCGCCTCCGGCGCATAGTCGGCGATGATGTCGCCGTTCGGATTGCGCACGCTGGAGAGCAGCCATGGCTTCAGGTGAACGCCGTTGTTCGCGAATACCGTGTACGCTCCTGCCATATCCAGCGGCGTCGCGTTGTAGGTCCCGATTGCGACCGATGGTGTCCCACGCGCGTTGACGATTCCTGCCTGACGCGCGAGCGATGCGACATTGTCGAAGCCGACCATCTGCGCTAGATTGATGGTCGCGATGTTGAGCGAATGTGCGAGGGCCGTGACGGCGGTGACCATGCCCGGATACTCGCCGCGCTCGAAGTTCCCTGGCGTGTAAGCCTTGCCGTCATAGAAGAAGGTCGTCGGGTCATCGTTAAGTCGGGTGAGTGCGGTGAACACGCCGTTGCCGTCGAGGTTCGTTCCATTGAGCGATGTGTTGAACGCAGTAGCGTAGACGAATGGCTTGAAGATTGAACCCGTCGGCCGCTCGGCTATGGCGTGGTCGAGCTGGGAAACACCGTAGTTGCGTCCCCCAACCAGCGCGAGCACCTGGCCCGTGTGCGGGTCGAGCGCAACCAGTGCGACCTGCGGATATGCGATCGGCGCGTCCTTTTTGTGCAGCTTTTGTATTAACTCATCGACATGCTTCATCCCCGCTTCAACCGCGTCCGTGGCTGCAGCCTGCAGCGCAGGATCGAGCGAGGTGTAGATGCGCAGCGAGCCGGAGCGCGCAAGGTCTGTGTCGCCGAGCCGTTGCGTGATCTGATCGTGCACGAGGTCCACGAAATAGGGCGCTTCGCTGCTGTCGACGTTCGGCGGTGCGAGGCCCAGCGGTTCGGCCTTCGCGCGCTCAGCCTGCGAGGCAGTGATCGCGCCTGTCTCCACCATGGAGTCGAGTACGAGGTTGCGGCGAGTCATCGCGCGCGTGGGATGACGGTACGGATTCAGCCAGTTTGGGCTATTGATGATGCCGGCAATCATGGCCATCTCGGCCAAATCGAGCTGATGCAAATCCTTGCCGAAGTACGACTGAGCTGCTTCGCCAATGCCCTGGATGGCGAAAGAGCCGCGTTGGCCGATATTTACCTCGTTGGCATACATCTCGAAGATCTGCTGCTTTGTGAAGCGCGACTCGAGCTGTAGCGCGATCATGGCCTCTGCAGTTTTGCGCGAGAGCGTCTTTTGCGGAGTGAGGAAGAAGCCACGCGCAAGCTGCTGCGTCAGGGTCGAGCCTCCGCACTCCCGCCTGCGGGTAACAACGTCGTGTACGACGCACTCTATTGTGCGGCCGTAATTGATGCCGCCGTGCTCGAAAAAGCGGCGGTCTTCGATGGCCAGAATTGCCTGCACCATTTGCGGAGGGATCTGGCTGTAGGTCACCATCAGGCGCTTGGTGCGACTGCTGCCCTCGGACAGAGCAGTGATGAGCTGCGGTTCAAGCTTGTAGCCGGCGAGCGGAGCGCCGTCTTCGGCGGTGATCGTCTTCACCACACCATCGCTGGTTACGATCGTCGCGCCATCGGCGGCGAGATAGCTCTCCGGCCCCGGCTTCACCTGGATCGTCGCGCCCTGCAGGCGGAAGGTACCCATCTCCGGGTTGGTGTTGTACCCGGCCCGGCGCAGGGAAGCGGCAATCTCGTCCGCAGTGCGCTGCTGTCCCGGGCGAACCTCCTGCGGCGCTGCGTAGATCTGCGCGACGGAGGCGAAGAGTGGACCCTGCTTCAGGCGCTCGCTCACCATGCCCTGGTACTCGTGGTAGAAGTACGCGAAGACGCCGGCGCCCACCACAATCACCACGACCACAAAAACGACAGCAATTCGCAGAAGCTTCCACCAAATTGAGTGCTGTTGCGATTGGTCGATCTTTACTTTTACAGGCATTGGGTTCCAGTCGTGGCAGGGGCGCGTCGAGGATGTTAAATCTTGGACGCGGTCAATAGTGATTGGATGTGCTCAGCCAGCGCCTCAAGCGTTACCTCCGCGGAGGTGTGCTGCAGCCGGTCAACAACCTCAACTTTTCCTTCGGCGAGCTTCTTGCCCACGTTCACGCGATACGGTATACCGATCAGCTCGGCGTCTTTGAACTTCACCCCGGCGCGCTCATCGCGATCGTCCAGCAGAACGTCCACACCGGCGCGCGTCAGTTCGTTGGCAATCCGCTCCCCGGCCGCCAGCAGTTCCGCCTCACGCACGTTGGTGATGGTGATAACCACCTCAAACGGTGCGATCGCCGGCGGCAGAGCATACTGATCGGCAGAGTTGGCCGACCGCTCTGCATCAGGGAAGCGCTTGCGGAAAGATGCTGCGGAGCTCTCGATCGCAGCGGTCAGGATGCGCTCGATACCGATCCCGTAACAGCCCATGATCGGCATAACCTCTTTGCCGTTCGAGTCGAGCACACGCGCGCCCATGGATTCGGAGTACTTGTACCCAAGCTTGAAGATATGCCCGACCTCCACTGCCTTACCGATGCGAAGTGGCTGGCCACCCAACAGGTCCAGCTCGCCCTCGTTCACGTTGCGAATGTCGGCGACCGCGGTCCATGTGAAATCGCGGCCAGGGGTAACGTTCTTATAGTGGTAGTCGAGTTTGTTTGCTCCAGCGACCAGGTTTTTGCGGTTCTGGAGGCCCAGATCGACAACAACAATCGTCCGCAGTCCCTCATTCGCGTTATCGCGGAGCACGCCCTTGAGCTTGTCCACCGACTTCCCGGATTTGAGCCCGTTCAGCGAGCCTTCCGACATAATCTGCTCGATCCCGACCGGGCCGAGGTAACCCGCGGGGCCGCCGATATGCACCGCAAGCTCCTCAGGCGTCATCGGCCGCAGGTCGGCCGTTCCGGCAACCCCGTTCAGCTTCGTCTCATTCACCTGGTGATCGCCGCGCAAAAACGCGACCACCGGACGCAGCGGTTCGCCGGGCTTGTGGTCTCGCCCTGAACCCATAAACGCCACGCACTTGATGTCCTGCGCGGCTTCAATCCCAAAGAACTCCGTGACATCCGCGATCGAAGCCTTGCCTGGCGTGGACACCAGCTCCGGCTTGTCGCTCGTCGCCTCAAGATCCGTGACCGGCGGAAGCTGCGAGGTCGCCTTCTCGAGGTTCGCTGCGTAGCCCGAAGCCGAGCTTGCAATCAGGTCCTCGCCGGCGTCCGTGTAGACCATGAACTCCTGCGATCCGGAGCCGCCCATCGCGCCAGAGTCGGCCTCAACTGCAACAAACTGCAGGCCGCAACGCGTGAAGATGGCGCGGTAGGCGGCGTCGTGCTTGTTGTAGCTTTCGTCCAGCCCTGCGGCATCCAGATCGAAGGAATACGAATCCTTCATGATGAACTGCCGGACCCGGAGCAGACCTCCCTTGGGCCGCGGTTCGTCGCGGAACTTCGTCTGGATCTGGTACCAGATCTGCGGCAACTGCTTGTAGCTGCGCAGCTCATTGCGCGCGATGGAGGTGATGACCTCCTCGTGCGTCATGGCCAGCACGAGCTCGGCGCCCTTGCGGTCCTCGAGATGGAACATGTTCTCGCCCATGACCGCGTCGCGGCCGGACTCCTGCCACAGCTCCAGCGGGTTCAGGGCAGGGAGATAAAACTCCTGCCCGATCCGGTCCATCTCCTCACGAACAATCGCGGTGATCTTGTTCAGCGCGCGTTGACCCAGCGGGAGATAGCTGTAGATACCGGCTCCGAGCTGGCGGATGTACCCGGCGCGAAGCAGGAGCTTATGACTGGCGACCTCCGCGTCGGCCGGAGCCTCGCGCAGTGTAGGAATGAAGAGGTTTGACCAACGATGCATGTCTTCGTCGATTGTACCGAAGCGACCGAATATCGCCTGATCACCAGAACGGTGCAGAAAGCATCCAATTTTCAACCGGATGGCACCCTGAGTGGCGCCACGTACGCTCTAACGCTTCGAGGGAAAACGTGCTACATACCGACGGTCAGACTGCGTCGCTCCGCGGAACCGGCAATCATCTGTTCGATCGGTTGCCGGACGATGAATGGCAACAAATCGCGGACCTTCTGGAAGAGGTCGACATGCCCCTGGGCATGAAGCTCACCGAACCCGAGGCTCCCATCGACTTCGTCTACTTCCCAAACGGCGGCTGCATCTCCACCGTCGCGACCACCTCCGCCGGTGAGTCGGTCGAGGTCTTTCTCGCCGGCCGCGAGGGCTTCTCCGGCGTTGCCGCTCTGTTTGACCTGCCCGAGATGACCCACGGCGTCGTCGTGCAGGTCGCCGGCCGCGGATACCGCATGCGCGCGGCAGCGTTTCGCAACGCCGTGCAGTCCTTGCCGCGCTTTCGCAACCTCATCCACCGGGTGCTGTACATGCGCATGGTGCTCGCTACCCAGAGCGTGCTCTGCAACCGTCTGCATGAGGTCGAGCAGCGCCTCGCTCGCTGGCTGCTCACGCTCTCCGACCGCGTCGAGTCCGACCAGGTCCTCGTCACCCAGGAGTACATGGCGGAGATGCTGGGTGCGCGCCGCTCCACCGTCACGGTCGCCGCTGGCGCTCTGCAGGACCGCGGCCTGATCACCTACTCGCGCGGCAAAATCACCATTCTCGACCGACCGCGCACCATCGCAGCCGCATGCGAGTGCTACTCCATCGTCGACGCAGCCTACAAACGCACCTGGGGTCCAGACACGCCCTAGCTCTTCGACGATTCAGGCACCGCCCAAAGGTCATGCGTGTGCAGAACGCCCACGACCGCGCTCGCAGCCGTGCCATCCTCCGTCACTACCAGCGACGTAATCCGGTGGCGCTCCATGATATCCAGCGCATCCGGTGCCAGCGGCTCCGGCGCAATCGTGCGCGGCGAGCGGTTCATCACCTCGCCTGCCGTCTTGCCGAACGCCCGCTCGCCATCGCGCTCCAGCATCCGCCGCAGATCGCCATCCGACAGCACGCCAACCAGTCGCCCGTTCTCCTGCACCGTCGTCATGCCCAGCCGCTTCGCGCTCATCTCATGCACAATTTCCGGCAGACTCGCATTCGGCCCCACGATCGGAATCGCCTCGCCCGTGTGCATCAGCCTCGCCACAGGCATCAGCCTGCGCCCGAGATGCCCTCCCGGATGCAGCTCCGCAAAATCATTCGCGCGGAAGCCCAACCTGCGGCTCACATCGATCGCCAGGGCGTCGCCAAGTGCCAGCATCGTTGTCGTTGACGCCGTCGGCGCAAGCTGATGCTGGCATGCCTCCTGCCCCACGCTCACATCCAGCACATACCTGCTCGCCTGCGCCAGTGTCGATCCTCCACATCCGCACAGGCTCACCAGCGTCACACCCAAGCGAGGTAATACCGGCAGCAACCGCAGCAGTTCCTCCGTCTCGCCGGAGTACGAGAGCGCAATCATCACATCGCCGCGCCCCACCATGCCCAGATCGCCGTGCACCGCCTCGCTGGGATGCAGAAAGCAAGCAGGCGTTCCGGTCGAGAGCATCGTCGCCGCAATCTTGCGCGCAATCAATCCACTCTTGCCAATGCCGGTCAGAATCGCTCGCCGGCCGTTGCTCGCCGCCTCGGCCAATAATGCTGCGACGCGCTCAAACGTCTCACCTGAAGCGCCCTCCAGCCGCGCCGCCAGTTGCTCCAGCGCAGCCGCCTCAATGCGTACGAGTGCGGAGGGACCGGGGTGCGCGGAGTTTTGGTTTTCAGTGACTTGCGGTGTGCCGAGTTGCGTCTTATCCATAGTCTGCAAACTGACGCTCATGCTAGCAGAGCCCGGCGGCCTCGCGGACGTCCGCGCGCGCGGCGTAAACTTGAAGCAGCGCAAAGCTGAAGGGGAACTGATTTCGTGGGACGTCGACTGGCTGTGCTTGCAATCATGATCGCACTTGTCGGTGTGCTCTTCTGGGCCGGCGTGCACAACCTGCGCCACCGCCGTGCCCTCAGCGAGATTCCGCATGTCACTCTCATGCCCGCGTCGTCCGCAGACGACAACTCGCCCGCGCCCGAAGCCGAGGGCGCCGAGCTGCGCGGCAAGGACGCGCCCGCGTTCACCCTGACAGATCTCTCCGGCAAGAAGGTCTCGCTCGCCGACTTCAAAGGCCATCCTGTCGTCGTGAACTTCTGGGCCACGTGGTGCGGTCCCTGCAAGCTGGAGATGCCCTGGTTTCAGGAGTTCTCCTCGAAGTACAAGGGCCAGGGGCTCGAGGTGCTCGGCCTGTCGCAGGATGACGGCGCCACGCGCCAGGACGTCGCTGAGGCTGCAAAGAAGATCGGCGTCAGCTACACCATCCTGATGCCTGACGAGAACGTTGCGAAGAAGTACGGCGGCGTCGATTATCTGCCCGAAACGTTCTACATCGACCGCGCCGGCAAGATCGTTGACGTGACCGCAGGCGCGCCCAGCAAGGACCAGATGGAAGCCCTCATCCAGAAGACCATCGCTGCAGGTGGTGCGTGAAAAGCAGCGATCAGAGATCAAAGATTAGGAATCAGGTTGCAGGGTTCGCATTGGGAGGCGCGGTGTTCGCTTTGCTCGCGATGCCAATCTGCGCGCAGCTCCAGCTTGGCAGCCTTGATCGAGCCGCACAGGCAAAAAAGCAGCACGTTGAGCTGCTGACGGACTCACTGCAACTCACCGCGAACAAGCCGCAGGATGTCGAACTGCGTTTCCGAGTCGAGCCCGGCTTTCACATCAACTCGCACACGCCGAAGGACGAGCTGCTGATTCCGACCGTGCTCAAACTCGACC
The DNA here is from genome assembly GCA_035651235.1 of Acidobacteriaceae bacterium. Taxonomy (GTDB): domain Bacteria; phylum Acidobacteriota; class Terriglobia; order Terriglobales; family Acidobacteriaceae; genus Granulicella. The sequence continues at coordinate 110,063 of DASRGC010000017.1, read as the reverse complement.
CCGGCTCACTCCACATCGCTAACGAGCAGTATCCTTCCGGCCAACACTTCCGCCTGCAGGTCGGTAACGGCGAAGACCTCGACGTCTACCAGGGCGACTTCCGCGTTATGCTGCGCGTCGAGGCGCCAAAGGGCGCCACCACCCTCACCGGCTCGCTCCGCTACCAGGCATGCGACACGGCGTCATGCTTCCCAGCGAAGCTCTTACCGGTTCAGATTGCAGTGACGGTCCGCTAGGCCGGGTGCTGCGAAAGAGACAGGGTATTGCCATCCGGATCCTTGAACCACGCGACCTTCGCCCCGCTTGGCGAAGACCAGACGCCCAGCTCGTCCTGCTCGAAAAAGCCGTAACGCAGCGGCTCAATCCCGCTCGCAACCAAGCTCTTCACGCTCGCAGCAATGTCATCGACCTGCCATCCGAAGATCGTGTACGGTGCAGGCTGAAACTCCGGCGTATTCACAACGCGCACCATCAAGCCGGCACTGCCGACGCGGAAAACCAGTGCAAACTGGTCTTCACTCTCCAGCCGCAGGCCGAGCTTTCGCTCATAGAACGCTCGTGCAGCCGCAGGGTCGCGCGTCGGTATGAACGCGATCGGCTCATTCGCTCGGAGATTCATGTCGCGCTCCACGAGAAAGGTGTGTGCGAAGTTTACCGCTTCATCTTCTTCTGCGTCTCGATAAACCGACGCAGACGATCGATCGACCGCGCCTTCCCGAACACGATCAGTGAATCTATCAGCGGCGGCGATTGAACGCTGCCCGTGATGACGGCTCGCAGCAACATGAAGTTCTCCTTCACGCTCCAGCCCTTCTCCTCACCCAGCTTCTTCATCGCGGACTCGATCGGCTCCGGCTCCCATGCCGCGCCTTCGAGCGTCGCCAAAACATCTGCAGCAAACGCGACCGTCTCCTCCGGCGTGCGCTTCTTCGGAACCCAAACGGACTCCGGCGGCATCACGTTGTCTTTGAAGAAGAAGTCGGCCATATCGCCGAAGGCACCCAACGTGTCAATGCGCGTCTGCACCAGCGGAGCAATGGCTTTTAGATATGCATCCGAGAACACCGTCGCGCGCATCGCGGCGAAGAACTCCTCCGCCGACAGGTTGCGCAGATACTCGCCGTTCATCCAGCGCAGCTTCACCAGATCGAAGACGGGTCCGCCGAGCGAAATGCGCGAGAAGTCGAAGCGCTCCAGCATGTCGTCGAGCGTGAACAGATCAGCTTGCTTCGTATCTAGCCCTTTGCTGACGATCTCCTGCTCGGTCGCGTGCGGCATCCCGCCGCCCATCAGCCCAAGGAAGTTCAACATCGCCTGTGGCAGAAATCCCGCATCCCGGTAGTAGTTCAGCGACACAGGATTCTTTCGCTTCGAAATCTTGCTCTTATCTGCGTTGCGCAGCAGCGGCATGTGCCAGAACTGCGGCAGCTCCCACCCGAACGCTTTGTAGAGCAGCACGTGCTTCGGCGTCGACGAGATCCACTCCTCCGCGCGAATCACGTCAGTGATGTGCATCAGGTGATCGTCCACGACATTCGCAAGATGATAGGTCGGAAATCCATCCGACTTGAGCAGAACCTGATCATCGATGTTGAAGTGATCGAACGTAATCTCCCCGCGCAGCTCATCGCGAAAGCTCGTTGAGCCCTCAAGCGGCACCTTCAGCCGAACCGTGTACGGCTTGCCTGCGGCAAGATTCGCATCGATCTGATCCTGTGAGAGATTCCGCGAGCGCCCACCATACTTCGGCGGCTGCTTGGCCGCCAGCTGCGCCTTGCGCTCGGCCTCAAGCTCTTCCGGCGTCTCAAACGCGCGGTACGCATGCCCGCTCGCGAGCAGCTTCTCGCAGTACTCGCGATAAATTTCGGTGCGCTCCGACTGGCGATACGGCCCATACGGCCCGCCGACATCCGGTCCCTCGTGCCAGCTCAGCGCAAGCCAGCGCAGCGCATCGAAGATCATCTGCTCGGAGGTGGGAACGAACCGGGTGCGGTCGGTATCCTCGATCCGCAGCACGAACTTGCCGCCGCGTTGGGCAGCAAAGAGGTAGTTCAGCAGCCCGATATAAGCGGTGCCGACGTGGGGGTCGCCGGTGGGTGAGGGAGCGATGCGGACGCGGACAGGGCGGGACGTTGCAGGAGAGGTGGCGGAGGAAGGCTCAGTCATTGGAACAACTTCAATGGTACTAGAGCTTCCGCCCACCCCAGGCGAGCTAGCTCGCTGAGGACCCCGCGGCGTCTCGTGTGGACTAGAGTTGCGACGGTGGTGCCGGCGGCGCGGGCGGTGCCGGGGGATACGGCGGAGGATAGGGCGGCAGCGCGCCGTACGCCGGCGGTGCCGGGACCACGTTCCAGCGCGCGAACGCAAGAATGCACAGAACCACCAACCCGCCGATTCCCGGGATCAGCATCAGAAGCGCCAGCGGCCCGGCGAGACCCGCCTTGGTGAAGATGCGCCAGAAGCAGAAGATCGCGAACGCCGCGAAGACTATCACGATCAGAAGGAAAAAGGCTCCCATGCCGGCCATAATTCCGGCGACGTGTTGTTGCTGGTATGGATCCATTTGAATTGCCTCCTGGGATTGCACCCAATGTATCGGAGAATCCGGAACCCAACCAACAGATTTCAGCCGATTCCTTACGTCAAGTCGTCAGGGTCGAACGCCGGACGCTTGCGGCCGAGCGCCGTCAGGTCGTGCGGCTCTTCGAGCAACGAGCTGACCACACCGTCGATCTCTGCCTCATCCGGCGCTTCTGCGGCAACCGCGATCAGCTTGTCGTCCGCAGGAAGCTCAATCGATTCGAGAAGAACCACCACGTGGCACACCGCAGTCCCATCTTGCGGCAGGCCCTCAGGCGTCTTGCCCTTGATGCTGACGGTCTTCATGTCCAGATGAAGCAGCTCGGCCACGCGCTCCCGGAGCTCAGCCGCAATAGGAACGATCTTGGGCCGATGCATCACGAGCACGCAATCGAGGTTCACGATCTTATAGCCGGCCAGCGCAACCTCCTCCAGTGCGGTCTTGAGGAAGACGGTCGAGTCTGCGCCTTTCCACTTCGGATCGCTCGGAGGAAAAAAGGTGCCGATGTCGCCGGCGGCGACGGCGCCCAGGAGGGCGTCGGTGATGGCGTGCAGGAGGAGGTCGCCGTCGGAGTGGCCAGCGAGGCCTTCGGGGTGGTCGATCTTGAGGCCGCCGATGACCAGCGGAACCCCGGCCTGGAAGGCGTGCGAGTCAAAGCCGAGACCGATGCGCATCGACATTCTGACTATCGTAAATCTGAAATGGGGCGGGTACCCCCTCCCCCCGTACCTTTTTGTGCAAAGTCTTCGAAGGAGAGACTTTAGGTCTGGACTCTGGGTGCGCGGGGAGTCCCGAAAACGAGCGCCTGATGGGAGGGCGCGGTCCGTTAAGTATCGGGCTTGTCAAGTCCGCCGGTACAAACAGCCAGAGCGGCTTGTGGCCGATGTGAAGCACGCAGGCCAGCCCGACGGCGCCTTCTGGCCGAGTAGATGTGCCCGGATCGAGTACTGGATGTGGGGATCGACCTTCAGGGCGATGTGGCCGGTGGTCAAGACGATGGTAGCGCCGCCGAGGGAAACGACGTCGGAGGAGGACGGCGTGTGGAAGACGAGCGTTCTGGCATATAAAAGCAAAATTTCAAAATATGATTTGACATTTAAGCTTCGGAACGGGTATCTGAATGGCACGGTATCAGGTGCTTCCGGCAGAGGGGCCCATGCTTTCTGAAGTGAACTGAAGATTTTCGGAGGAACAGGATGAAAAAGACATTTCATATGGCGGTAGTTGTGGGGCTGATGCTGTTGACGCCGGGGGGCTGGGGGCAGAGCTCCTCGTCGGCGGTGAACGGTGTGGTAACGGACGCCACGCAGGCGGTGCTGCCGGGTACGACCATCACGCTCCACAACACGAGCACAAATGTTGAGCGCAAGACTCTTTCGACGGCCAGCGGCGACTACTTTTTTTCGAACGTGCCGCCCGCACGCTACACGCTGGTGTTTGTGCACGATGGTTTCACGACGGAGACCATTGCGGCCTTCGAGGTCGGGGTGGCGCAAGCTGTCACGATTAACGCCACGCTAAGGGCAGGTGCTGTTTCGGAGACGGTCACGGTAGAAGCCACCGGGGTCGATGTGGAGAGTTCGACGGCGCAGCTTGGCACGGTCATCGACGAAAAGCAGGTTTCAAACCTGCCGCTGAACGGACGGAATTTCACCCAGCTGCTGACCCTGACGCCCGGGGTGACGCCGATCAGCACGGGGCAGAACAACAGCGCGAGCAATACGGATGTGGTCAGGGGATCGACGTACACGTTTCCGTCGATCAACGGCTCCGGCAACCGCAATACGATTTACCTGACGGACGGAATCAACGACAACAGCGCCTGGTACAACACGTACGCCGTGCCGCCGATTGTGGACATGATCCAGGAGTTCAAGGTGAACTCCCACAATGACGCGCAGTATGGCGGCTCGACCGGTGGGACGGTGAATGTGATCACGAAGGCTGGGACGAATCACTTCCACGGCAGCGCATGGGACTTCGTGCGCTCGAACACGTTCGATGCGAAGCCGTTCTTCGCCACGGTGACCCCGCCGTCGTATCACCTCAATCTTTATGGCGGGCAGGTGGGCGGACCGGTGTGGATACCGTGGCTCTACAAGGGGCAGAACAAGACATTCTTCGAGGTGGGGATGGAGGGGTCGCATTACTCTCAGTCCGGCGACACGAATATTCTGGAGCCGACCGCGGCGGAGCTGGGTGAGTCCAAATGGGGCGGCCCGCAGGACCTGCCGTATCTGGATTTCAGCAGCGCGCAAACCGGGCTGAAGGGTACATGTGGCGCGGGCCAGACCACGGCGCAGACCACGCCGTGCCAGTTGTACGATCCGACCATTGCCAACAACGCAGCGAAGCCGAGCCGGCCGGCGTACCTGGGCGATCAGATTCCGGTGTCGGAGGTGAATCCGTATTCCATGGCGTTGATCCGGGCGGTGTTTACAAAGGCGCCGATTACGATCCCGGGGTTTGCGCCGACGCAGTACAACCAGCAGATTACGGATCCGACGCGGCAGACGACCTACAACTACTCGGGGCGGATCGACCAGCACATCGGCGACCACGACTTCATCTTCTTCCGGTATTCAGGTTTCGATAACACGATCATCGGACCGAGCTCGCTGCCGACGCTGTTCAGCACGACGCTGATTCCATCACAGCAGTACGGGGCGAGCTGGCTGCACGTGTTCAGCCCCACGATGACGATACAGGTGCAGTACGGCCGCACGCATGTGGAGGACGACGCGCTGACGAAGTTCAACAACCCGAAGATGTGGCAGTTGTACGGATGCTCGGTGGACATGTGCGACTCGTTTGTGGGCGGGGCCGCGATCCTAGTGACGCAGACGGTGACGGGCGCGTTCTCCGGCGGCGAGTCGAACAGTCCTTCGGCGAATCTCTCCAGCATTCATGAATGGATGGGGAATGTTTCCAAGACACTGGGCAACCATCAGCTGCAGGCCGGCGGCGGATGGGACGAGGTGAACTACACGGCCGAGCTGCGGCAGGGGGCGGTGACGTTCTCCGGAGCGTCCACGGCAAACTTTGCCAACAACCCGGGCTCGGCACCGGGCGTGTCAGCATCATCGCAACCAGGGTTTGGGCTGGCGGATTTTCTGCTCGACTATCCGAACTCGGAGAACAAGCGCAATGTGCTGTTGACGGAGCGGCCAGGCGGCATCGGCAGCATCTACCTGCAGGACAGCTGGAAGACCACGCAAAAGCTGACGTTGAATTTTGGCGCGCGCTACGATCGCAGCGTGATTCCCGCGTATGGAACACAGGCGTCCGTAGGATTGCAGGGCAGCATCGAAACCGGCGATTTCGATTTCACCAATGGCAACTACATCATCCAGCAACTGCCGCCGCTGTGCAGCGTGCGCCAGCATGCGCCGTGTTTGCCGAGCGCAACGCTGCCCGCGCACGTGGTGGTTGCGAACGGAGGGAAGATTCTGCATGGAAGCAAGGACAACATCGGGCCGCGCGTGGGTTTTGCATATCGCGTGAATGACAGTATGTCGATCCGCGGCGGTTTTGGGATTGCGTACGACAACTGGGCGGCGATCATCCAGATGACACAGAATTATCAGGGCTCGTGGCCGGACACGGGAACGCTGCAGATTAACAACACGAACACTCCGGGCACGGCGTACACCTCTGCGCAGAACCCGTTTGCGCAGAACGGAGGCAATCTCCCGGCGCCCACACCGTTCAGCTCGTCGAACGTGAATTACATGGTGAGTCCGTACTGGAAGAACCCGTACTCGGAGCAGTACAACCTGGGTATCGAGCAGCAGTTCTTCGCCAAGACCATCCTGGTGCTGAACTACGTGGGGTCGGCCTCTCACCGGATGGATGTGGGCGGGTATTACAACACCGGCACGCCGTGCGGCAGCCCCTGCCCGTATGCCTCGTTTGCCGCGCGGCAGACGGCGAATGCGACGGGGCAACCGTTCCCGTACACCGTGCCGGAGAAGTCATGGGACCACAACGGCGCGAGCGCTTCCTACAATGCGCTGCAGGCGATGTACCGGGGCGCGGTCTCGGGCCTGCAATACATGGTCTCCTACACGTGGAGCAAGACGCTGGATGAGGGCGGGGATGGATACTTCGGCGTGGAAGGCGGCGTGCCGGAAGATCCTTACAACCCGAAGGGCAGCCGCGGACCGGCGAGCTTCAGCATCCCGCAGTTCTTTGCGGCCAACTTTGTCTATCAGCTTCCGGTGGGCGTGAATAAGCGCTTCTCAACGCGCTCGCGCGTAGTGAACCAAATTATCGGCGACTGGGAAGTGGACAGCATCATCACGGGAAGATCCGGCCAGGACTTTGGCGTTTCGGCCTCGGGGGACATTGCCGAGACCGGCAACGCAGCCACGTATGAGAGAGCGAATCTGGTCGGTGATCCGTGGAGGTCCGGGCCGGTGGCCGGCAATCCGTCGTGCGTGCCTCCCGCGGGCGCGACGCACACCCGGACGCAGTGGTTCAACCCCTGCGCGTTTGCCACACCTGCAATTGGCACGCTGGGGAACTCGGGCCGCAACATTCTGCAGGACCAACGGTACTGGAATGTTGACGCGTCGCTTCGCCGCATCTTCCCGATCACAGAATCCGTACGGCTGGATGCGAAGCTGGATGCATTCAATGCGCTGAACCATCCGGTGCTGGGCACGCCGGGCAGTGCGGTGACGTCGTTCCCCACGCTGGGCCTGGTGTCGGGGACATCAAGCACGGCGAGGATTCTGCAGGGGTCGTTGAAATTTGTGTTCTGAGCGCTAGAGCGGCCAGCGGCCGGTGTGGAAGACGTAGGTGAGGCCGACGGTGGCTGTTTCGGAGTAGAGGTGGCCGGAGGGGGTAACGGGGCTGGAATAGTGCTGGAGCTGGAGATCGATCTTGAGGGCGAGGTGGCCGGTGGCGTGGACGTCGGTGCCGCCGCCGAGCGAAAAGACGTTGGAGGACGACTGCGTGTAGAAGATGAGCTTGCCGGGGACCTGGTAGCCGCCGTTGGCGTAGGTGGTTTCGCCGCGGCCGGCGAGGAGGTCGGCGTAGGGGCGGAAGCGGCGGAACGGGCGGGAGACTTTGAGGCCGCCCAGGTTTGTCTTAAGGCTGTCAACGTCTCCTTTGGCGAGGGCGTAGGTGCCGCGGTATTCGATGGCGGGGTGGAAGGTGTGTTCGGGGAGGAGGTCGAAGTCGACGCCGGCGGTCAGGCTGAGGTTGCGGCCGGAGTCGAGGCCGGTGTTGACGCCGGTGAGGCCGGCGAAGACGGATGGAGTGATGCGCCTGCTGGCTGTGGACAGTCCCTGTGCGGTGGCGTGGCGGGGCGCGGCCGCGAACGCGAGGAGTGCGAACAGGATGTGAAGACGTGAGGCGCGGCGCAAGTCCTGCTCCTGAGAGATTAGGGTGTGACCGTGATGGTGAGGGTCGCGGTCTGGGTGTTGTGGTTGATGTCGGTGGCGATGAGGGGAAGCTGGTAGGTTCCGGGTGCGACGGTGGCGGCGGTGTACCAGGAGTTAGTACAGCCTATGGTGGTCTGAAGGGCGATGGCGAGAAGGGTGAGGCCGAGCAGTCGTGTGAGATTTTTGCGGCGCGAGAGGCCAAGGGGGATGAACAGCGCGAGCGCGGCGAGGGCCTCGGGCAGCGTGCGGGAGCCGGGACGGGCGGGGATGTGGCTGGCGCCGGTTGATTTGAGCAGGGTGTTGAGGCTGAATGTTGACGAGCCTGAGCCGCCGGCGGTGAGGGTTACGGTGGTCGGGTTGATCGAGGCGGTGGCGTTGGTGGGCAGCGTGCCGTAGGTGAGCGAGAGCGGACCGGCGAAGTTGCCGACGCTGGTGAGGTGGATGGCGACGGTGGCGGTGGCGCCGCGCGGCATGACGATGCTGCTGGGGGCCAGTGTGATCGTGAAGCCGCTGGCGAGGATGACTTCGTTGACGACGGGTGAGGTGGAGGTGAGGAAGGTGTTGTTCGCGGGCGTGAAGATGGCAGTGATGGGGTGGGTTCCGACGGTGAGCGTGGAGAGGGTCAGGGCGGCGGTGCTTGACGCGGTGAGGGGTTGTGTGGCGAGGGATATGGTGCCGTCGTAGAAGGTGATGGTGCCGCTGGTGGGTTGGGCGGATGTGCCCTGGGCGGAGACGGTGGCGGTGAGGGTGACGGTCTGTGTGGCGTAGGCGGGATTCGGTGAGATGGTGAGGCTGGTGGTGGTCGGCGCAGGGGAGACGACCTGGGTGAGGGAGGCGGTGCTTGCGAGCAGGCTGGAGGTGCCGGGGAAGGTCGCCGTGACGGGATAGGTGTTGGGAGTGAGGGTGCTGGTCGTGTAGGTTGCGGAACCGGCGGAGTTGGTGGTGAGGGTGACGGTTTGTCCGTTCAGGGTGAGGGTGATGGCGTTGCCCGCGGGTGCCGGTTTGCCGTTGCTGGAGAGCGTTGCGGTGAAGGTGATGGGAGTGAGTGCGGTTGCGGGATTGCTGCTGGAGGTAAGGTTTAGCGCGGTTGCGGCGGCGTTCACGAGGACGGGGATGGTGTTGCAGGAGCTGGATGCGTAGATATTGCTTCCGCTGTAGGTGCAGGTGAGGTTGTCGGTGCCGCCGGGAAGTGTGGTGAGGGTGAGCGAGGCGGATCCGTTGGCGAGTGTGGCTGTTCCGATGTTGGAGCCGGCGTTGGAGAACGTGACCGTGCCGGAGGGCGTGCCTGGTCCGGGCGGTGTGGCGGCAGCGACGGTCGCGGTGAGGGTGACGGGCGAGCCGTAGGTGGAGCTGGTTGGACTGACCGAAAGTGTGGAGGTAGACGGAAGCAGGTTGACAGTCTCCGAGCAGGAGGCAGAGCTGCCGCCGAAGGCGCCGGTTGGGCTGTAGGTCGCGGTGAGGGTGTGGGTGCCGGCGGTCGAGCCGGTGTAGTTGAGGCTGGCGGCGCCGCTTGCGAGCGTCTGGGTGGCGAGTGTGGCGCCGTTGTCGGTGAAGGTGAGGGAGCCGGTGGGGGTGCCATCGACTGAAGTGACCATGGCTGCGAGCTGGGCGGTCTGCGAGATGTAGATGGATGCGGGCGAGCAGGTGAGCGCGGTGGTGGTGGTGTAGCCGTTGACCACCTGCGTGAGGTTGGCGCTGGTGGCGGGGAAGATGCCGGTTGGCTGATAGGTCGCGGTGATGTTGTGGCTGCCGACAGATAACGCGCTGGTGGTGAACGTGGACACTCCTGCGCTGGAGATGGCTTCGGTGCCGAGGACGGTGGCGCCGTCGCTGAACTGGACGTCACCTGTGGGGACGCCGCTGGCGGACGAGAGCTGTGCGGTGAAGGTGACGCTCTGGCCGTAGGTCGATGGGTTCGGAGAGCTGGTGAGGGTCTCGGTCGTCGAGCAGACGTTTTGCGTGCCGGGATATTCATAGGCACCCATGTCGATGATGCAGGCCTGACCCTTCGTGTCCTGAGGACGCGGATTGCCTTCGAAGTCTGTCGACAGGGTCATGCCGGTCAGGTTTTGGAGTGTCTGAAAGACGGAGTTCTGGCCGGCATCGATGGCAGGCGATGTTTTCTGGAGATGAAAGTCACCGGCGCTAACGAACTGCGGATCGGCGGCAATGTTGTTGTACTCGTTCGAGACGTCGACGCAGAAGGAACCGAAGAATGGGCCTCCGGCGTTGTAGAGGATGTTGTTCTGGAATGTTGGCTGGCGTGACTCGCTGGGTGCCTCGAACCAACCGCAGTTGACGGCCGGATAAGAGGTGGAGCCGCTGACGATGTTGTTGATGTATATCTGTGTCGGGCTGCTTTCGCCGTAGGCATCCGGATTCGGGTAGATCTGCGATATTGCGATGCACTCGGTGAAGCCAGCGTCCGCGGTGGAAGTATTGTTGACGATGGTATTGTTCGCGATGAGCGCGGCTATTCCGGTGCGGAGATCTGTAGAGGCCTGGACTGCGAGCGCACCTCCGCCACACCCGGCGGAGTTTCCATAGATGAGATTCTGAACGATCGCAACGCCAAAACCATTTTCCACATTGATGGCTCCGCCACTGCCACCAGGGGAGCTGTTGTTGCGCAGGGTGTTGTTCATGATGACGGGACTGCCACCCCAGACAGCGATCGCCGCACCGCCGTTACCTCCCGCATCCTCACGTCCAGAGTCGACGTTTTTTTCGATCGTGTTGCCCAGAATGATGGGTGAGGTGCCGTTGTTCGACACGGTATCGTTGTTGAGGTTGCCGGAGATGTAAATACCCGCGCCGCCGCCAAAAGAGCAGTGGCCGCCTGGATCCTGGGTGGCAGAGATCTCGTTGTTTTCGATGAGCGGCGCGGACGACCACGAGTAGATGGTCCAGCAGTTGTTTTGCGTAAGGACGTTATTGCGAATGGTGGGCGAACTGCCGCTGAGGTAGATGCCGCCGTTCACATGTACCCTGTAGTCGAAGATTCCGCCGTGCTGAACAGTGAAACCTGAGAGGATCGAGGCACGCGTCTCGGAGGTCTGGAAGACTACGGCGGGCGCCGTCTGGCCTCCGTCGATAATGGTCGTCGCCGCGCCGCCGGAGCTGGTGACGGTGATGGCTTTGCCTTTGAAGTCGATGTTCTCGTTGTAGGTTCCGGGAGCGACCAGAACGGTGTCGCCGTTGGAGGCGGCGTCGATGCCGGACTGAATGGTGGAGTAGGTCTGGCCTGGGCCCACGTGGAGCGTCGTCTGCGCCAATGATGCGGTGGCGAGAAGCGAAAGGGAGCAGACAAGGGCCGAGTAGAGGCTGGTGCGCAGCTTTGAAAACATGCGGGATCAGTCCGAAAGCGCCTCAGTATATCGTGCGATCCAGGAGAATCCAGGTGCCGGATGGATGCGCAAAGGTAACGTGCCGGTTTCGGACGCGGGATGTCGACTGGGCCTCGGCCGACGAAGGAAAGCCGCTGATTCCAGCCGGTTTAACCAACGCGGTCAGTCGCTAGCGGAAATATTTTGCTTGGACTGCAGAACAGATTCCTGACGTGCGCTTTAGCCGGCTAAGTAGAACTCGGCGATTTCGAGGTCGCCGGGCTGGGTGACCTTGAGATTGCGGGCGGTGCCGGGGACGACGTACACGGGGATGTTGGCGCGCTCGAGGAGGGAGGCTTCGTCGGTGCCAACGAAGCCGTCGCGGAGGGCTTCGTCGAAGGCCTGGCGCATGAGTGGGACACGGGCGCCCTGGGGCGTCTGGGCGTGCACGATGAGCTCGCGCGGAATGGTGGCGGTGATGAGGGCGCCGTCGGCGGTGCGCTCGACCTGCTTGATGGTGTCGACTGCGGGAGTGCCGACGATGGCTGCGCCATGTTTTTCGATGCCGTCGATGACGTGACTGATGGTCGCGGGGTCAATCAGGGGCCGGACGGCGTCGTGGACGAGGACGATGTCGTCCTCGCCGGCGGAGGGAAGCGCGGCCAGGGCGTTGGCGACGGAGTCCTGGCGGGTGTCGCCGCCGGGGACGACGTGGACTCGACTGGAGAGCTTGTGCTCGTCGAGCAGGCCGGAGACGCGAGGATGTTCTGACTCGCGGACCGCGACGTAGATGCCGGAGACGCGCGGGACGGCGAGGAAGGCGCGGAGAGAGTGGAGCAGGATGGGGATGCCTCGGAGCTCGATGAATTGCTTGGGAGCGCTGCCTTTCGAATTGACTCCGGCGGTGGCGGAGGCCATACGGGTACCGATCCCCGCAGCGGGGAGAATAACGAACACAGACATGGGAGTGGAGTATACCGCGTTTGGCGATGACGAATCAGGGGCATCCCGGTGGACGCATTGGGGTCTCCAATGGGAGTGCGGGAGACGTGGCGATGCGTGTGCGGATGTTTGGTGTGCTGGCGAGTGCGGCGGTGGGGTTGATGCTGATGGCGTCGGCGCGAGAGATGTGGGCGGATACGGTGGTGTTTTCGAACTTCACGGAACCGGGGAACACCTATGAAGGCGCCAGCTGGTGGACGGTAGGGACGACGATCAAGCCACCGACGGGCACGCAGGCAGATGCGTTTCCGTTCAGCCCGACGCAGACCGCGACACTGACCGGGGCGGACCTGGCGCTGGCGGCGAATGGGCCAGTGTCGCCGCTGAATCTGTATATCGAGGCGAACGGGGCGAGCGGTCCGGGAATGATATTGGACACGCTCACGCAGGTGGGGAGCTACACCGATTACCCGACAACGTCGCTGGTGAACTTCACGTGCAGCGGGACGTGCACGACGCTGAATGCGGGGTCGACGTACTGGATTGTGGCGACGCAGAGCAACCCGGCGAACACCACGTTCTGGCTGAACAGCTTTACCGACTCTGCACCGTGGTACTACAACCTCACGAACAGCGCGACCGGGCCGTGGACGCTGGCGACGGCGGCCGGAAATGACTCGGCGTTTGATGTGACGGGGACTCCGTCTACGGTGCCGCCGATCCCTGAGCCGGCGAGTGCGGCATTGCTGGCGTCCGGATTGTTAGGTATTGCGGGAGCGGTGCGGCGCAGAGCGTGGAGGCGTTGACGCTCGAGACCGCCGCCACGCGATAAGGTGCGGTTTACCGGAACGGCTGCGATTCGTTAGCATCGACGCATGGGGACCACCGTGAGCCGGAGCGCTCTGCGCCTTCCGCTGCCCTCACCGAAGGTGGGACAGATAGATGGTCTTCAGGCATTGCGGACGATCGCCGTGTTCCTGGTGGCGTGGACGCACTGCGGGCAGCTATTCAATCGCACGGGAATGAATCTGCCGCAGTTGGGAATCTTTGGCGTCGACATCTTCTTCGTCATCAGCGGCTTCATTCTTTCGTTATTGGTACTGCGCGAGACGCGGCCGCCCGGCATGGCGACGATGTGGAATTTTCTTCGCCGACGCGTGGTCAGGATCTTTCCGGTATACCTGGTGTTCGCGCTGTATCCGCTCGCGCATCACTTTCGCCATGGGCTGGCTGAAGGGTTGACGTATGTTCCGGCGATCTTTCTGTTGCCAGGGCTCCGGTATCCGGATCTGCCGACGCTCGCGAACTTCAGCTGGACGCTGATCTTCGAGATGTTCTTCTATCTCGTGTTTGCGGCGCTGCTGCTGGTTGCGGTGCGTCGAGCGGTGGCGATGATGGGCTGGCTGCTGGTGGGGCTGGTTTGCCTTGGGGCTGTCATTGATTTCCGGCGGCCGATCCTGGCCGTGGTGATGAATCCGATCCTGCTGGAGTTTGCGTTCGGCGTGTGCGTTGCGATTCTGTACTCGCGGTATGGGCTGAAGCGCAAACCCCGGATCGGGATCGTGCTTTTTGTGCTGGGATGGGTTCTCGCGTTCGTGGCGTATTCGTGGAAGACGTCGGGGATGGCGCAGTTTCAGAACGACATCCTGGCGGGCCAGGGAGTGATGCTGCGTGCGCTGACACTGGGCGTGACGGCCGGGTTGATCGTTGCAGGAACGGTGTTCTGGTCGCCATCGATGCGCTCGTTTGCCGGCAGGGTGATGGTGCTGCTAGGGAACTCGTCGTACTCGGCGTACCTGCTGTCCGGCTATCTTCTGGAGCGCTATAGCCCGACGATCTCCAGGCACGTGATGCCGCGCGGGTATGTGGAGCTGTCAGCTGCTGAGCTGGCGGTGGCGGCGGTGCTGCTGGGGCTGGGGCTGGTGTTCTATTTACTCATCGAGAAGCCGTTGCTGCGAGTAGCGAATCGGCTGCTGCCGGCGGCGAACGCGCGAGGGAAGACGCAGGCTCCTGCCTTAGGACGTGTTGGCACGGCGCCGGGCAATTAGCTCTGAGCTGTGACTTACTGCGGGCGATCGGTGAGCGGCTTCAGGTCTCCGAGTGACGGCGGGGCGTCGGGTCGTATGTGACGCGTCACGACGACGCCGTTGGTTTCGAAGTGCGTGATGCGGTGGCCGTGGTTGTGCCCGATGCGGATAGTTTTGCGCAGAAGCGTGAGGTGGTGGCGCGACTCTTCTTCGAAGTGGCGGCTGATGGCCCAGTCATAGTCGGCGAGGAGGAAGTAAGTGGCCTCGCACCTGGGACAGTACAGCGGTGTGTCGAGCGTGCGATGGAAGGCGGCTGCGGGGAGCGGGGCGATGGGATCGGTTCCGGATTTTATGGCGACGATGATGTGGCGGGACATGGAAGGCAGTGAATCGTGAGTAGTGAATAAGGCAGAAGCAGGTCCTTCCCCTTCGCAAACTCAGGGTCAGGATGACAGAAAGAAAAGCAAAGGCAACGGCAACGACAGCCGCAACAGAGCTAGAACTCCCAGCGCAGGAGCGTCGCGCCGACGGTGAAGCCTGCGCCGACGGAGGCGAGCAGTACCAGGTCGCCTTTTTTCAGGCGGCCTTCCTGGATGGCGGTTTCCATGGCCAGCGGGATGGTGCCGGCGGTGGTGTTGCCGTAGCGATCGATGTTGAGGATGACGCGCTCCATGGGCATGCCGAGGCGGTGCGCGGTGGACTCGATGATGCGCTTATTGGCCTGGTGGGGGATAAAGCAGGCGAGCTCCGTGCCGGCGACGCCGTTGCGCTCGAGCACCCGCTCGGCCGCTTCGGCCATCTTGCGGACAGCGAACTTGTAGACGGTCTGGCCGTCCTGATAGACGAAGTGTTGGCGCTTGTCGACCGTCTCGTGCGAGGCGGGAAGAAGCGAGCCGCCGGCCGGCATGTTGAGCGAGACCGCGCCGGAACCATCGATCTCGTGCCAGAAGTCGACCAACCCAATCTCGCCCTCTTCGCAGGGTTCAAGCAAAACTGCGCCGGCACCATCGCCAAACAGGATGCAGGTGGAGCGGTCGGTGTAGTCGATGATGGAGCTCATCACGTCTGCGCCGATGACAAGGACCTTTTTGTGTGCGCCGGATTCAACCAGCTTGGCCCCGACCTGAAGGGCGTAGGGGAAGCCGGAGCAAGCGGCGGAGAGGTCGAAGCCCCAGGCGCCGGTGGCTCCGAGCTTGTTCTGCACCAGGCAGGCGGCGGAGGGGAAGAGCATGTCCGGCGTGACGGTGGCCACGATGATGGCTTCGACTTCGGTGGGCTGAATGCCGCGGGAGGCGAGGCAGCGGCGCGCAGCTTCTACGGCGAGATCGCTGGTGCCCACGCCTTTGTCGACCAGGTGACGCTCGCGGATGCCGGTGCGTTCGACGATCCACTGATCGTTGGTCTCGACCATCTTTTCAAGGTCGGCGTTGGTGAGGACCCGGGGAGGAACGTAGGTGCCGAGTGCGGAGATTTTGGCGCGGACGGCATGCCGGGGCTTCAGGGTGAGACTCAAAATGGTCCTCCAGGGAGAAAGTGCAGCCAGAGAGCATCTTATCGCGTGCGGGAACCGCGACCAGCCGAGTGGGCGAGCCTGGACGAGGGTTTTCCTGCGTCCCCAACGGAGTGCGCGATTATCATGCAGGGCCGGGCAGTCTTCCACAGAAAACTGCGTTTCCCACATTTCTTAGTGGCCTACAAATGAATGTTCCACGTGGAACAACGGCATTTCGCGGTCCGTCAAGGCAAAGACCAGGATTTTTGAAGGGGGAAAGAAGTGTACCGGGTTAACCTACTGCGCCCGCGTGTGCCCGTTACCGTTGCTTCCTTCCGGACCTGGCGGGGTTGGCGGGTACGCGTCGCGTAGGACCCGGCACAGGAGTTAGTTTAGCACTGGGGAGCAGGGGACAGGGACCACGGAACGGGGAACAGGGATCAGGAAAACGTTACTGCGCGGTGGGCTGGGCAGGGTTGTTGGGGCGCATCTTCATGCTGCGGGAGGTCTGGACTAGCTTCCAGATACCGATCGCGGTAAAGAGGATCGTGACTGACCAGAAGACGATGAGGATGGTGACGGCCCAGCGGGCGGAGAACTCGTTCCAGAGATGGAGGACGGCCTTGCCATAGTGGACGCCGAGCCAGGCGGCGAGGACGTGGCGCGCGAATCGGCTGGTGGTGAAGGCAATCATGAACTTTTTGCGGTTCATCTTGACCGCGCCCGCGACCAGCACGAAGGGCGACAGCGGCATCGGCGGCGGGAGGATGGCGGGCAGCGCGACGGAGAGGATCGCGTGGTTTTCGACCCAGCCCTGCACGGGCTTCAAGTAGCGCTTGGAGACGTGCTTTTCAAGGAAGGCCATGCCGCCGGCCTGCGCCACCCAATGCGAGAGGAAGCCGCCGAGGGCTGAGCCGAGAGTGGCGAGAAAGACGAGCAGGATGAGGTTGGCGTGGTTAGCCGCGTAGAGGATGATGAGCAGGTCGGTGACGCCCGGGATGGGCAGCGGAACGAAGGAGCTGTCGACGGTAGAGATGAGCACGAGACCCGCGAGCCCGGCGTGGTAGAAGGCATGCATCAGCTTGTGGCCGGCAGCGGCGGCGAGGAGGGCTGCGATCGGCTGGGAGGCGGGCGTCATGCTGGATGTAAGACGCTCAGTGAAGCGATGGAGTTGAGAAAAGGTTCTAGAATCGACGCTAGGCAGGGGTGGAGCGAGTCAAGGATACCGTGCGGTCTCACTCGGCAGCAGTTGGAACTGATCCGTAGTATCGGATTATGTCGCTGATGTCAGTTCCTGAGGCGCCGGTGAGGCCTTTTTCCTGGATTAGATGGTCGAGGACGGATCGGAACGTCACAAGTATGACGTCGTACTGCTCGATCAATTTGAGTTCCTCAGGGTGTCGTGCGATCGCGTGCACGAACACCTTCTTCCACTTAAGTTCTGGCCAAACCTGATTGCGCAGTTTGTGTTTCTTCGGAGAGTCGAATTTCTTATGGATCCATTCCGCGACACTTTCCGCGAGAACTTCGGGGCTACGCGTGATCGCACTCCCGCCCTTGCGTCCGCTTCGTTTCTGCTCTGCTTTGCAGAGCTGTGAGATGTACGCGACAGGACTGAACGAAATCTGTACTTCTACATGCCAGGCTTCCAGATGGCCGTCTTGAAGTGGTCGTACGCCAAGCAAATCTACCTCATCTACGCCAGAGTTCTTGATTCCGCGCATCGTAAGGAAGCCTTGCCTATTGAGCCATTCGTCAACAAGCGTTTCTGACAGTAGAGACATATTGCAAAACTGTATCAGCTAACGCTGGTGCCGTATGAGTCGGTTTCGGGTGCTAAGTACGTCGCAGAAGGCCAATGGTCTAAGGAAGCGAGCGGCTCAATGAGAGGGCGAGTGAGAGTGTCTATAAGAAAGCTTCGGGCGCGGACTCTCTAGGAACTGGCGGTGGCAATGCGGGTTCCTCTACCGCTTGATTAGCGACCGGTTAGGCTCCGGGACCGTGAGTGGAAACCTATACGCCTCTGCTGACGACGCGCTGTTGGTCGCCAGCCTTACCGTGCAAGCAGATTGAGCATCGGGAGCGACGGGAGGCAGCCGAGCTGGCTGGCGAGGCAGCGGAAGTGCTGGATGGCGCGGAGGCAGTCGGGGTCGAGCGTGTAGTGAATGTTGCGGGTGAGATAGGTGCGAATGATGTCGGGTGGGACGGCAATCCGGGGGGTCCACTCGCGGACAAGGGTTTCGATGTTGGCGAGGCCGGCGTCGCGGCTGGCGGTGAGGTCCCGGGCGAGTTGCTCGGCGGAGACGCAGGCGAGCTTGAGGGCGACGGGACGGACAGCCCAGACGGCGGCGACCCACGGAAGCCCGGTGTGCTGACGCCAGAGGGCGGCGAGATCCAGCCAGAGCAGCGGCGTGGGGCCGAAGGTGGCGTCGATGTGGGCCTGGATCTGGTCGCGCTGCTCGCGAGCGAGGAGTGCGGCGTCGCCGATTAGGAGCGCGGCGTCGGCGGTGGCGAGCATGGCGACGGCGTCGGCGCGGTGCTCGCTGAAGGTGGGGCGGGTGTTGTGGAAGTGCTCGAAGAGGATGTGGGCGTACGCGGTCGAGCTGCGCGAGGCGTTGTCGGTGGCGATGGTGGTGACGTTGGCGAGAGCTTCCTCGGGGGAGAGGTTGCCGGGATTTTTGACGAGCAGGAGGATGCTGCGGACCTCGTTGAGGCTGGCGATGGTGCAGCCGGGCACGATGGCGAGCTCGGGTGTGAGTTCGGCGATGGGGATGAGGCCGAGGTCGGCGGCGCCGGAGTGGAGCTCGCGCGCGCAGTGGGCGGGCGAGGTGTAGTGGAGCTCGTAGCAGGGGCGCAGCGAGGCTGCTGTGGGCTGGTGCTGGAAGTTGAAGAGGAGGGGCGCCGGGTTCAGAAACGAGATTGCTGAGACGCGAAGGGGCACAACCAGATTTTAGTGGGATATCGGTGGGAAATCGCTGTGCGATACGATGCGTGCACGTTACGGATGTTGAGGTAATGACGCAGATGGTTGAGGCTGGGGCTGGAGTTGGGTCAGGAGCTGGAGAACGGATGGGGGTATCGGCGGAGGCACGCGTGGCATGGATGGCCTTGGTGCTGACGCCGGGGATGGGGCCGACGCGGTGTACGAGAGCTGTGCAGAGGCTCGGCGGGGATGCGGAGCGACTGTTCGGTGCGGCCTTGACGGAGCTGGAGGGATTGGGGCTACCGGCTGGTGCTGCGCAGTTTGTTTTCGACGGGCGGGCGCGGAAGGCGGCGATCGAAGAGATCAGCCGATTGACCGATGCGGGCGCGACGTTTCTGACGATGGATGATGCAGAGTATCCGGGAAGGTTGATGGAGATCTTTGATCCGCCTCCGGTGTTGTGGGTGCGGGGGGATGCGTCGATTTTGAATCGCGCTGGGATTGCGGTGGTGGGGACACGGAATCCGACGCCGTATGGCGCGGGGATGGCAGAGATGTTGAGCCGAGACCTGGCGAAGCGCGGCCTGGTGATTCAGAGCGGGATGGCTCGTGGGGTGGACACGTGCGCGCATAAGGGAGCGGTCGAGGCCGGAGGAAAGACGGTGGCGGTGTGGGGGACGGGGATCGATGTGATCTATCCTAAAGAAAACAAAAAGCTTGCGGAGCAGATTGTGGCCACCGGCGGGGCGGTTGTGAGCGAGTTTCCGCTGGGGACGTTTCCGGCTCCGCAGAACTTTCCGATTCGGAACCGCACGCTGAGCGGGATGAGCGTGGGGGTGCTGGTGGTGGAGGCGGCGGAGTACTCGGGGACGCGGATTACAGCGCGGTGCGCGCTGGAGCAGGGGCGAGATGTGTACGCAGTTCCCGGCAATGCGACCAACAAGAACGCCTGGGGGCCGAATACGCTGATCAAGCAGGGAGCGAAGCTAACTGCAACATGGGAGGACATTTGGGAGGATCTGGAGTCGCAGGTCCGGGTGGCGCTTGAGGAGCAGCTTGAATCCAAGGCGGGGGAGACAGCATCTCTATTTAGCGAAGCCGGCTCAGGCGGCGGAGGACAGCCGATGAGCGAGCATATGTCGCTTGTTTTCAGCCAGCTGCGAGCTGATGAGGCGGTGCAGCTGGATGAGCTGATCGAACGGCTGGAGCCGAGGATGGTCTCGGGTGAGATCTTTACGGCGCTGTTCGAGCTGGAGCTTGCCGGGAGGGTGAAACAGATGCCGGGCAAAAATTACCTGCGCTGTTTTTGAGGTGTTTTGAGTCGTTTTTGACGCTTTTTGGTGCGTTTTGAACCCCTGATTTTTCCACAATTTCCTACGAAATAGAACGTCCAACGGAACGACCGGCTGTTGCGGTTCGTAGGACGGGTGTGCTGCCTAGGGGTTTGACTTCGACTCGGCGGGGCGTGTTAGGGTGCATTGACGTTGGTTGACGGAGGGCGGCTTGGCTGCGCTCCACTGGAGTAAGGCAACAGAATGGCAAAGAATCTTGTGATCGTAGAGTCGCCTGCGAAGGCGAAGACGATCGGGAAGTATCTCGGCAATGACTATGTGGTGGAGGCCTCGATTGGCCACATCATGGATTTGCCGAAGAACGATATTGGTGTGGAGCTGGAGCGGCGGACGTTTGAGCCGACGCTGATTGTGTCGCCGGGAAAGGAGAAGGTTGTGGACCGGCTGAAGAAGCTGGCAGCGAAGAGTGATTCTGTGTTCCTGGCGCCTGACCCTGACCGCGAAGGCGAGGCGATTGCCGCGCATTTAAGGATGCAGCTTCTGCCTGCGGTGAAGGACAAGAAGAAGATTCAGCGCGTGACCTTCAACGAGATTACGAAGAAGGCCGTGCAGCAGGCATTTCAGCATACGCGTGATGTGGATGAGAATCTCGTGGATGCGCAGCAGACCCGTAGAGTTTTAGATCGGCTGGTGGGGTATCAGATCTCTCCGCTGCTGTGGGACAAGGTGAAGCGCGGACTGAGCGCGGGACGCGTGCAGACCGTGGCTCTGCGGCTGATCGTGGAGCGCGAGCGGGCGATCAAGGATTTCCCGCAGACGGAGTACTGGAATATTGATGCGGTGCTTTCGCCAACTGGCGTGAAGGATGGCGAGTTTGTTGCTCGCATGGTGGGCGTGCAGGGGCAGCCGGTGCGCGTGGAAGATCGCGCAGAGGAAGGCAAATATATTGCGGGCGCGCTGCCGGATAAGGGTGCGGTCGATGAGGTGATGGCGCAGCTGGAGCGCGCGACGTGGAAGGTGCGCTCGGTGGAGAAGAAGGAGACGAGGCGTAAGCCGCGACCTCCGTTTACGACCAGCCAGTTGCAGCAGCAGGCGGCGGGACGGCTGGGGTTTGGTGTGCGGCGGACGATGGGTGTGGCGCAGCGGCTGTATGAGGGCGTTGACCTGGGTTCTGAGGGCACGGTGGGTTTGATTACGTACATGCGTACTGACTCGACGCGCATGAGCCCGGATGCGATTGAGGCGATTCGCGAGCATGTGCGCAAGCAACTCGGCAATGAGTATGTGCCGGAGAAGCCGAATGTGTACTCGTCGAAGAAGGACGCGCAGGATGCGCACGAGGCGATTCGGCCGACGAATATTGCGTGGACGCCGGAGTTTGTCCGGCGCTATGTGAGCGATGAACAGTTCCGGTTGTACTCGCTGATCTGGGAACGCGCGGTGACGAGCCAGATGACGCCGGCGGTCTTCGACCAGACGACAGTGGATATTGAGGCGAAGGCGGATCTCAGTTATGACTTCCGCACGACGGGAAGTGTGCTGAAGTTTGCGGGCTTCCTGTGGTACGAGGAGAAGGCCAAGAAGGCCAAGGCGGCGCGTGACGCGAAGGCTGCGGCCGATGCCGCAAGGCAGGAGCAGAAGGCGCAGGATTCGCGTGCGGATGGTGACGGCGATGGTGACGGTGCGAAAGAGGATGACGCTGATCGCCGCTTGCCGGAGTTGAACGATGGCCAAGCGCTGACGAAGGTGAAGCTGGATTCGCAGCAGAAGTTTACGCAACCACCGCCGCGGTTCAACGAGGCGAGCCTGGTGAAAACGCTGGAGGAGAACGGCATTGGAAGGCCGTCGACGTATGCGTCGATCATCAATACGATCCAGGAGCGCGACTACGTCAAGAAGATCAAGGCGCGGCTGGTGCCGACCGAGATCGGCATGGTGGTGACGGACCTGCTGGTGAAGAACTTTCCGTACATCTTCAAGGTGGAGTACACGGCAGGGCTGGAGAACGAGCTGGACGCGGTGGAGGAGGGAACGGAGAAGTGGACGGACCTGCTGAACGGCTTTTATGACCATCTTGAGGGCGAGCTGAAGGTTGCCAGCGAGGAGATGGCCGATGTGAAGGCGATGGAGGAGGAGACGGGCGAGATCTGCGAGAAGTGCGGGGCGCCGCTGTATCTGAAGTGGGGCAAGTTCGGGAGCTTTTACTCCTGCGCGAACTACACGAATGAGAAGCCGATGAGCGTAAGCGCGGCCGCGTGGAAGAAGAGCGAACGCGAGGTAGTGAAGAAGATCAACGAGAAGTTCCACCACGCGACGCTGAAGGTGAAGGGCACCGATCCTGATGGCGCGGAGCGGGCTGTTGAAGTCAGTGATTCGAAGGATCGAAAAGAGCTGACGGCGGCGCTGCGGCTGGCGATGAAGGACTGGAAGAAGGTCTCGGTTGAGCCGGTGAGCTGCGATTATACGAAGGAGAATATTGCGGCGAAGCCGGATTTGAATGCGCCGGGAGCGGATGCGGCGGACGAGCAGGAAGAGGAGTTCTGCGACAACTGCGGACGCCAGATGGTGCTGCGGAATGGGCCGTGGGGACCGTTTATGGCGTGCCCGGGGTACAACGAGGACCCGCCGTGCAAGACGATCCGGAAGCTGAACCAGAAGGTGCAGCAGAAACCGCCGGTGCAGTTGGAGGAGCCTTGCCCGAAGTGCGGCAAGCCGCTGCTGCAGCGCGAGGGGCCGTATGGCGAGTTCATCGCCTGCTCCGGCTACCCGAAGTGCAAGTACGTGAAGCAGGAGATTTTAGACGTGCCATGCCCGAAGTGCGGAGGCGACGTTGCCGTGCGGAAGAACCGGCGCGGCGATGTGTTCTACGGATGCACGCGGTACCCGAAGTGCGACTTTACGAGCAATCAGAAGCTGGTGGCGCAGGCGTGCCCGAAGTGCAAGTCGCCGTACCTGGTGGAGGTTTCGGACAAGGAAGGCACGTGGCTGGTGTGTCCGAATAACCAGGAGCGGATGCCGAAGCGCCGGACGAAGAAGGGACCGGAGCAGTCTGCCAACGCGGTGGTTTGCGGGTATGAGAAGAAGATTGGGCCGCCGAAGCCGAAGGACGAACCTAAGGAGCTGAAGCGGCCGGATCCGGAGAAGACGCGGCCGGTGGTGGAGGCGGTCGCGTAAATCAGGATTGTTGATGCGCTCATAAGTTTCGTGGATTCTATGGTGTTCTGTAGGAACACGAAGGTGCACTTTCCATTTCCGGTACAAACGTGATAAACTGCTGTTTAACCAGCGGCATAGGCTGCGGCTACAGGCTCTCTAGACGGGTGTGGAAGAGCCGGGCTGCTTCTATCTGACTGAAAAGACAGGAAGGCGGATATGGCAAAGGCGATTTGGAACGGACAAACCCTGGCGGAGAGCGACAAGGTTGAGACCGTCGAGGGGAACATTTACTTCCCAGAAGAGAGCGTGAACCGGGCGTTTCTGCGTCCGAGCTCTACCAGCTCGACGTGCCCGTCCAAGGGACGCGCGCGGTACTATACGGTGCTTGTCGACGGCCAGGAGAACCTGGATGCGGCGTGGTACTACCCTGACCCGAAGCCGGCGGCGAAGTCGGTGAAGCACCATGTGGCGTTCTGGCGCGGCGTCGAGATTGTTACGACGACGACCTAAGTGCTGAGCTCAATTCTCACAAAAAGCCCCTGCCAGCGCGCAGGGGCTTTTTGGTTTTCAGCCTTTTATTTTCAGGAGTTTAGGGAGAGGACGATCTTGCCGAAGTGGCTGCCGTTCTGCATGTATTCGAAGGCGCCGCGGGCTTCTGAGAGCGGAAAGACGCGGTCGATAACGGGCTTGAGATGGTTGGCGGAGATGGCGGCGTTCATGCGGTGGAACATGGCACGGCTGCCGACGTAGATGCCGTTGATGTGCACGGATTTGGTGAGGATGGAGCGGACGTCGAGACCTGGGGCTTCGCGGCCCGGGCCGGCGCTGGGGGCGGTGCCAGAGAGCACGCCGATGACGTGAACGTGGCCGGCGGGGCGGACGACGCTGAGGGACTTGGCGATGGTGCCCTGGCCGCCGACCTCGACGACGTGATCGACACCGACGTTTGCGCTGAGGGCTTTCGCCGTAAATTCCTGGGCGGCCTTGTCCCAGTCGGGGGTGGATTTGTAGTTGATCGTGTGATGGGCGCCGAGGCGGCGGCCGCGATCGAGCTTTTCGTCGGAGGAGCTGGTGAGGATGACGGTCGCGGCGTGCATGCGGGCGATCTGGAGAGCGAAGAGGGAGACCCCGCCGGTGCCCTGGACGAGGACGGTCTGGCCGGCGCGGAGGCGGCCCTGTTCCACGAGGGCGTTCCAGGCGGTGAGGGCAGCGCAGGGGAGGGTGGCTGCCTCTTCGAAGCTGAGGTGGGCGGGGGAGTGAATGAGGCCGGTTTCGGGAAGGATGCGTTCGGTGGCGAAGACGCCGTCGATGGCGCCGCCAAGGGCGGATTTGCCCGTGAGCGGCTGGATTTCGCCGTCGAGCCAATCCTGGAAGAAGAGGCTGCAGACGCGGTCGCCGGGCTTGAAGAGGGTGACCGCCGGGCCGATGGCGAGGACCTCGCCGGCGGCGTCGGAGCCGAGGATGCGCGGGAGGTGCATCTTGGGGTTGTATTGGCCGAGGGCAACCATGAGGTCGCGGTAGTTGAGTGCGGCGGCGTGGAAGCGCACGTGGACGTCGGCGGGGCCCAGCGCAGGGAGTGGCGTGGGTTCGAGCGCGAGGTTGTCGAGGCCGAAGGCGTGGAGGCGGAGGGCTCTGGACATGGGTGGTTGGATGAGGATAAGGCGAGAGTGGGTGCGAAGCAGTTGGCTCGATTCCGAGAACGCGACTTCGCCCTAATGCCCGTAGCTGATGATCCGGCTTATGGCCCAATGTCCGTGATCGTTCCTCCAGACGTGGATCAGGTTGGGGGAGGCAGCGAGTTTCCCTTTCTTACCGTGATCGATGATGAAGAAGTTCTGGCGAGCGATCTCGAGCGCACCGTAGTCTTTGAGCACATACACGACCAGGGTTCCCGGAACGATTTCGCGACGCAGCTTCGATACGTTGGCTGGCCCGCAGCGCTCTCGGAATGAGGGCTCCAGCTGGTCTCTTGAGTATGTTGTGAAATCGTTGTCCTGGTAGAACTCCACTCCCGGTTCCAGGAGAGTGCGCATCTTTGCTGTATCGCAAGCATTGAATGCGTCGAAGAGTTCCTGATCAAGAGCTGCAACCGTCTTGTAGAGTTCGCTCGAGGGGGCAGCTGGTTCGGTTGCCGAAGCGCATAGCGGGAATAGAGCAAGCACGCAGAAAGCGATGATTCGCCGTACGGAAAGCATCTTCATTACATTAACGTACGCCCGATGTTGGGCTTCGGTTCCCGTGTCCGCCTAAATGCGCTTAATGACTGATTGCCAACTCGCATGCTGGAACCAGCGGAATCGAATGCGCGCGTGAACCGAAGCAAGCGAAGGAGACGAGCTCAGCGGCGTGCCATGGCTCGCAGGATACGCTACGCACTATGGGCGGCGACGAAGAGGTAGTCCATGGGCCAGGTGGGTTTGAAGCCGTTCTGGCGGACTAGGGTGGCGAGTTGCGCGTAGTGGCGGATGCTGTGCAGCGTGAGGTGGAGGAGGATGGTCTCGCGTGAGGCGCGAAGGCGACCGAGGGTGAGGGTGTCGAAGGTGAGCTCGGCGGACCAGTCATAGTTGGGCTGGCCGAGCAGGCTGCGGATGAGATCGAAGGCGAGCGTGTGCGCGGTGAGGAGGGAATCGATGGAGTTCTTGGGAACTTCTTCGTAAGAAGATTCGGGAAGGCCCGCGAGGCGCTGAGCATAGCGGAGCTCGACGGCGACGATGTGTTGCAGCGTGTCAGCGACGGTTTTGCTGTTGCGGATGTCGCACGGAAGCGCGAGGAGGATGGGGTTGGCGTGGATGAAGTCGCGCCAGTGCCGCGCGGTGGTGTCGTTCCAGGTGAGGAGATTTTCGACGGAAACGGTGAGAGACATGCGGCGCTCCGGACGAGGTCGATTGTGCTTGGAAAGAATAACCCCACCCATCAGGTGATGAGTGGGGCACTCGTGTGAAGGTGTTGAAGATCAGGCTTTGACGACGGCGCCGTTCTCGACTTTGACGGGGTCGAGGAAGGGCATGGATTTGCGGAGCTCGGCGCCAACCTTTTCGATGGGATGGTTGCGTTCCTGTTCGCGGAACTTCTCGAACTGCTTGCGTCCGGTGTTCTGGTCTTCGATGAAGCGCTTGGCGAAGCTGCCGTCGCGGATATCGGAGAGCAGACCGCGCATGGCGTCCTTGACTGCGGGTGTGACGATGCGCGGGCCAGCGATGTAGTCGCCCCACTCGGCGGTGTCGGAGATGGAGTAGCGCATGTATTCGAGGCCGCCGCGATAGAGGAGATCGACGATGAGCTTGAGCTCATGGAGGACCTCGAAGTAGGCGAGCTCGGGCTGGTAGCCGGCTTCAGTGAGGACCTCGAAGCCTGCCTTGACGAGCGCGGCAGTGCCTCCGCAGAGGACGGCCTGCTCGCCGAAGAGGTCGGTCTCGGTCTCTTCTGTGAAGGTGGTCTCAAGCACGCCGCCGCGTGTGCCGCCGATGCCTTTCGCGTAGGAGAGCGCGTTGGCGAGGGCTTTGCCGGAGGCGTCCTGCTCGACGGCAACGAGTGCGGGAACGCCGCCGCCTTCGGTGAAGACCTCGCGCACGCGATGGCCGGGGCCCTTGGGAGCGACGAGTGAGACGTCGATGTCTTTGGGCGGTGTGATGGTGCGGAAGCGGATGTTGAAGCCGTGCGCGAACATCAGTGTCTTGGGCTGACCGTCGGAGCCTTTTGTCTGCAGGCCGGCTTCGATCTCCTTGTAGACCTTTGCGGCGGTCTGGTCGGGGACGAGGAGCATGACGACGTCAGCCCACTTGGCAGCTTCTGCTGGGCTGGTGACTTCAAGGCCGGCGAGCTCGGCTTTTTTGGCGTTGGCGGAGCCGGGGCGCAGGCCGACTTTGACGTGCACGCCGGAGTCCTTGAGGTTGAGCGCGTGCGCGTGGCCCTGCGAGCCGTAGCCGATGATGGCGACCTTCTTGCCTTGGATGAGGGAGAGGTCTGCGTCTTGATCGTGGTAGGTCTTTGCCATGATGTTGCTTCCTTTTCTATGGGAGTACTTGATGAAAAACTTAGCGCGAGCGATTTAGGTCTGGTGATACAGACGGTAGTGCTCGTCGGTGATAGCGGTGAAGGGCGCAAATTCTACCTGGCCGGTATCTGTGGTGACGATGTGTTGATTCGTGACGGGGGCGGTTCGATTCGCATTGAGAAGTTGCTGACGCGTGAGTATATCCGGCGCGGGCTGGAGAGCGAAGAGCGCAACTGGACCTCGCATCAGTGCGACGAGATTCGGATGCGCCGCGTCGAGCGGAACGAGGCGCGGCGGCATGTCGACTGTGAGTTCCACGCGGTCGTGGTTGCGCCATTCGCGGTCGAGAGTGAGCCAGCTGCCCGGATGTGGTGTGGCGTTGGGAACGGTGCGGCCGTTGATGCGCACGCGTGTCGCGGGGCCGGCCCATGCGGGAATGCGGAGCTGAAGCGGAAATCGCGTTGCTCGATCGGTGCTGATTGCGAGAGAGACATCGCCATCGCTCTCAGGGTATGAGGTCGCTTGTGTGAGCGTGACGTTTGCGCCGGCTTGCTTCCACGAGACCCGCGATGGGTGATAGAGATTCACGGCGAGGCCGCGCGGAGTGGCGAAGTAGCTGGAGATGCCGTAGTCGGCGACGACCTGCGGGAAGGTGCCGGAGCAGCAGGGCCACTTGTCGTTGTGGAAGAACTTGTGGCCATCGTTGTTGTAGTCGGAGTAGTAGAAGCTGGTGCCGTCCGGCTGAATGGGGCGCGCGCCGAGGATGGTGTTGTAGAGCACACTCTCCATACTGTCGCCGTAGAGCGGGTCGCCGGTGACGCGCAGAAGGTAGCGCGTGATTTTGAAGTGGCCGTAGGAGCCGCAAGGGGTTTCGAAGCTGGCGTGCGTGCGCGTGAGGCTGTCAGCGAGACCGTTGGAGGCTGGGTCCTGGAATGTTTCGTTCGGTCCCCAGCCGCCGGTGGCGAAGCTCTGCTGCTGCACGAAGCTGAAGCCGTTGCGCGCGGCATCGAAGTGCATCTGGCTGCCGTCGACGAGGTAGGCCTGCATTGCGGAGGAGAGCGCGTTCACGTGCGAGTAGGCGTGCTCGCCGATGAGTGCGTTGTGATTCTGCGAGAGCGGCGTGAAGTAGGTTGTGTCCTGCAGGAAGCGCTGCGCGAGCTGGCGATAGCGCGGATTGTTGCTCCGGAGATAGGCGAGGTAGAAATTTTCAGGGAGAGTGTAGGGCTCGTCCCACGTGTAGGCGATGTTGGGGTGCGGGCGCGCGCGCATCTCGGCGCGTGTGAGCGCGTGGTCCGGAAGATAGGGAAGCACGGCGTCGGTTGCGTGGCCGAGGACGTCGAGCGCGATGGGATCCTGCGCGAACTGATGTGCGTCGATGAGGCCGCACATTGTTTTGTCGAAGGTGTAGCAGGGAAGGCAGTAGTTCGCGTAGAACTTGGACGAGACGGTTGGGGCGAAGCCGGTGAGGAGCGCGTGGACCTTCTTTTGTGTGGATTTGTCGCCGGTGGCGGCGTACATACGCGAAAGCGCGGAGACCCATTGGCCGAAGGTGTGGCCGGGGACGTAGCCGGTGAAGTTCTTTGGTGGGTCGAAGTCGGGCGAGGGCGAGTACCATCCGCCCATGTCTTCGCCGGGCGCGGGCATGCCGGTGAGTTGGCGAAAGGGCTTGAGCAGGCGATCGTTGTCGAGCGCGAGGAAGAATGCGTGGTTGTAGTCGAACTGCGTGCGCAGTGGGCTATCGAGGAGCTGGACCTGCGAGTAGTCGAGCTGGCGCATGGGCGCGGCCGGAGTTGAGGCGAGCGCGCGCAGCGTGCGCGGGGATGCTGCTGCGGCTGAGAGTGCGGCGCTCGATTTGAGAAACTCGCGGCGGTTCATAGTGTGCTCAGGCCTCGTCAAATTCGGTGGGGAGCTTTTCGTCATCGGGGAGAGCTGCGGGATCGAGGGCGTCCTGAGGCTCATCGGATTTGCTGCCGAGGGCTTTGAGGACGCGGCCGGTGTGATGGCCGCGGCGCATGGCCATGCGGCCGGTGCGCGAGACCTCGAGGACCTCGTAGCCGGTTTCGCGGAGGACCTGGAGGAGGCCTTCGATCTTGGAGGCGGAGCCGGTCATCTCGAGCATGATGGACTCGGGTGCGAGGTCGACGACGCGCGCGCGGAAGACGTTGGCGAGCTCGAAGATCTGCGAACGCGAGTGGACGCCGTGCGGCGAGTTGGGACCGGCGGCGACCTTGATGAGGCAGAGCTCACGGACGACGGCCTCGGCGCGGTTGACCTCGTCGACGTGGATGGTGGTCTCGAGCTTGTAGAGCGAGGCGCGGATGCGATCGGCGGCGTGCTCGTGGGCTTCGCAGACGATGGTCATGCGCGAGGTGTCGGGGCGCTCGGATTCGCCGACTGTGAGCGAGACGATGTTGATGTTCAACCGGCGGAAGAGCGAGGCGACGCGGGTGAGCGTGCCGGGCTTGTCTTGAACGATGGCGACGAAGGTGTGGAGCATGGTGCCTCAGAGGTTGGAGGTAAGGGGTAGAAGGTAGAGAGGCTAAGGGGCGTCGGGGTTCCAGAGTTCGGTTTGTTTGTCGTCGGCGTGGAGGAGGAGGCCGTCGTCGCGGTTCTTGTTGGAGAAGCTGCCGAGGGTGTAGTCAGCGGCGGCGTGGTAGCTGGGGCCGCAGGGGAGTTTGCCGGTGGTGTACTTTTCGCTCGCGCACTGGGGGCCGCGGTAGATGTGGAACCAGATCATTGGGTCGCGCTTGTCGACGAGCTGCTGCGGGATGTGGAGTGCGGCGAAGGTGTGGTTGTGGGCTGCGTCGTGGAGTTGCCAGAGGATGGCGGCGATCTGGTCGTCGCTGGCGTTGTCAGAGGTGACGAGGGTGATGGAGTTGTCGGTGGTGTGGAAGACGCGGAAGGGTGGTGGCGCGATGGTGGTGCGCGGCGGGTAGGTGGGTTTCGCGACGATTGGTGTCGAAGGGGCGGGAGGTAGTGCGGATTTGCAGCCAAACGGGAGAAAGGAAAGCGATGCGCAGGTCAGGAGTAGAACCGCGAGTTTTCGACGAGCCCTCGCGCGCATGATCAAGATGAAGGGAATCGAAAAAACCAGAATGTCTAAGGCCGCAGCTATGGCCATGAATAGAAACGGAGCATTGCCATGGATCCCTTGCGGGAATACAAGCGCAGCAATTCCAACGCCCGGGAGGAAAAGATAAGCAACAGCATCGCAGTGCGGGATGCATGCAATACCGGCGATTGCAGCGATCGATGCAAGGCCGAGTAGAAACCCTACGGTGTTTGCCCGCGCGATAGTCACGATCACTCGTCCTCCGCGGTTTCGAGGAGGGGGTCTTTTTGTGGGCGGCGGACCATCTCGTGGAGGGCGGCGCCGGGGGTGATCATCGGGTAGACGCCGTCTTCTTTTTCTACGGCGAAGTTGATGAGGAAGGGTTTGCCGCTGGTGCGGGCTTTGGTTGCGGTGGGTGTCACTTCGGCGCGTTTGGTGACGTTGGCGGCCGAGATGCCGTGGGCGGCGGCGAGCATGACGAAGTCGGGCGAGAGGATGGGCGAGGCGGAGTAATTCTTCTCGTAAAAGGTCTCCTGCCACTGGCGGACCATGCCGAGGAAGCCGTTGTTGATGACGGCGATGTTGATGGCGAGTTTTTCCTGGACGATGGTGGAGAGCTCGGCGGCGGTCATCTGGAAGCCGCCGTCGCCCGCAATGACCCAGACATCTTTTTCAGGGCAGGCGAACTTTGCGCCGATGGCGGCGGGTAAAGCAAATCCCATTGTCCCGAGGCCGCCGGAGGTGACGAGCGAGCGTGGGCTTTCGTGCTTGAAGTACTGCGCCTCCCACATCTGGTGCTGGCCGACGTCGGTGACGATGATGGTGTTTTCGAGGCGGCCGGCGGCCTGGGCTTCGCGCCAGATGTCGTGGATGACGTGCGCGGCGTAGAGGTGGCCGTTGTCGGGGAGGTTGATGATATCGCGGACGGCAGCGGAGCCTTTGCTCCTGTTGATCTCCTGCAGCCAGCTTGCGTCGGAGTTCTTCGGCATGAGTGGCAGAAGAAGTTGGAGGACCTCTTTGAGGTCGCCGATGAGCGCGACGTCGGCGCGGACGTTCTTGTTAATCTCGGAGGGGTCGATCTCGATGTGAATCTTCTTCGCGGTGGGTGCGTAGTGCGCGAGGTTGCCGGTGACGCGGTCGTCGAAGCGCATGCCGAAGGCGAGCAGAAGGTCGGACTGCTGGATGGCGTTGTTAACCCACGACTCGCCGTGCATGCCCATCATGCCGAGCGAGAGTGGATGGCCAGCGCGGATGGCGCCGAGGCCGAGCAGCGTGGAGGCTATGGGTATCTGGAGCGCTTCAGCGAAAGCGAGGACTTCTTTTTGTGCGCCGGATTCGATGATGCCGTGACCGGCTAGGATGACTGGTTTTTTGGAGTGCTGGATGAGTTCGATGGCTTCGCGGATTGCCGAGGATTCAGCGCGGAGCATTGGGTGCGGACGGTACGGCGCGGGTTTTGCCGCGTCGAAGTCGAAGAGCGCGGAGGCTTGCTGTGCGTCCTTGGTGATGTCGATGAGCACGGGGCCGGGGCGGCCGGAGGTGGCGATCTGGAAGGCCTGGCGGACGGCGGGTGCGATGTCTTCGGCGCGCGTGACGAGGAAGTTGTGCTTGGTGATCGGCAGGGTGATGCCGGTGATGTCGATCTCCTGGAAGGCGTCGGAGCCGAGGACTTTGCTGGAGACCTGGCCGGTGATGGCGACGATCGGGATGGAGTCGAGCATGGCGGTGGCGAGGCCGGTGACGAGGTTGGTGGCGCCGGGGCCGGAGGTGGCCATGCAAACGCCGGGGCGGCCGGAGGCGCGTGCGTAGCCGTCGGCCATGTGCGCGGCGCCCTGTTCGTGACGCACGAGCACGTGATGGATGGTGGGGAATTTGCGCAGCGCGTCGTAGACCGGAAGGATGGCTCCGCCGGGATAGCCGAAGACGGTGGTGGTGCCTTCGCCGGCGAGCGTGGCCCAGAGGATCTCGGAGCCGGTGAGCGTGGGGTGTTGATTTTTGCTGGCCATGCGGTAGTCTCCTGCTGTGTTAGCTGCGAGCATCAGGTGCGATCTGTTGTAAGCATTCGAGGTGCTTCTGTGCTTCGTCGATGCTGGAGTTCTGGGAGATGGTGATGTAGAGAGTTTGGGCTTCGATCCAGGCAGCGATCGCTTCGCGCTCATTGTTCATCGCGGAGACCCGAAGAGCGTTGGCAAGATCGAGCGTGGGCAGAGGCTGAATGGCGCGATAGAGACGGACGGCCTCTTCGATCTGCGTGCCGGCGACTGCACTTTCTCCGAGTTCGCTGCGGAGCTCGGCTGCATGCGTGAGCGCGTAGGCGAGCGTCGGAGCAATGGATTCCGGCTGGGAGACGTACTCATTGCGGAGCAGCGTGATCGCCTCGGAGAGATAGATCGACGCACCTGCTCGATCGCCTCGGTGCCGGCGGACTTGCGAAGCACCGATGAGCGCTTCCGCGCGGCCTACTGTATCCTGCGCGCGTGCCGCTTCGGCGGCTTCCTTGTAGAGGCGCTCGGCTTCGTCGTCGTGGCCTTCGCTGCGTGCCGCGACGGCGAGGTTGAAGAGGGATTTGAGGGCTTCGATCAATGGGGTCTCGTTGTTGAGGATTGGGTTGTTACAACATCGTTAGGCACCTTGAGCTTCCGTAGACGCGTTTGTCGAAACGGAATGAAGAGCTTGGCGGTTGTAGCGATATGCATGCACGGCGACTGCGAAGAAAAGATTCGGAACTATAAGCCAGCGAAAATCCGACCAGATGGGTTTTGTGTTTCGACAGATCACGAACCACCAGTAGGCAAAGCTTGCAAGCGCCAAAAGGTAAGCCAACGCCACAGCGGCTTTGTAGTGATGCGAGAAGAGGAGGATCGATGAGGTAACGGCCAAAATGAGCTCCGTTACGAATGGAAGGAAATCCTGCACGTGCGAAGCTCCGGCTAGCGGGGCGAACAGGACAACCTGCAAAGTGCTCACAACCACGACGTATACGATCACCGTCGCCAAAGCTTTACTGATGAAGCTTCGAATCTTGCTCGCGGTAGTGAATCCTTCTTTCATCAAAGTCACCTCGGACTCAATTACGTTGTCACAGCGCCTTCGCTGGCGCTGCTTACGGTGTTGGCGTATTTGGCGAAGACGCCGCGTTTGAAGCGGGGCTCGGGGGCTTTGAAGTTTTTTAGGCGTTGCTTCATCTCTTCGTCGGAGATGTTGAGGGTGAGTTTGCGATTGGGGATGTCGAAGGTGATGGTGTCGCCTTCGCGAACGGCGGCGATGGGGCCGCCCATGAAGGCTTCGGGGGCGACGTGGCCGGCCATGAGGCCGCGCGTGGCGCCGGAGAAGCGGCCGTCGGTTAACAGCGCAACGGTTTCGCTGAGCTCGGGGATGCCTTTGATGGCGGCGGTGACGGCGAGCATCTCGCGCATGCCGGGGCCGCCGCGCGGGCCTTCATAGCGGATGACGAGAACGTCGTTGGGATTAATCTTGCCGTGCTCGACCGCGTCGAACGCGTCCTGCTCACGGTCGAAGACGCGGGCGGTGCCGGTGTGGTTGAGCCGCTCATGGCCGGCGACCTTGATGACGCAGCCGTCGGGCGCGAGATTGCCGCGCAGGATGACGAGGCCGCCGGTGGGCTTGAGCGGCTTGTCCCAGTTGTGGACGACGACCTGGCCGGGTGTTTCGACGGCGGCGTCCGCCTCGGCGAAGAGATTCTTGCCGCTGACGGTAGGAATGTCTTTAAGTGAGCCGTGCTCTTTGAGGCGCTTGGCGAGGAGACGCGAGCCGCCGGCCTCCTGGTAGTCCTTCGCGGCGTACTTGCCGCCGGGCGAGAGGTCGCAGATGAAGGGCGTGCGGGCGGAGATCTGGTCGAAGTCTTCGAGCGTGAGATCGATGCCGAGCTCGTGCGCGATGGCCTTGAGGTGAAGCACGGCGTTGGTGCTGCCGCCGGATGCAGCGACGGCGGCGATGGCGTTGTCGATGGCGTCGCGCGAGAGGATGTCGCGCGGCTTGATCTGCTTGCGCGCGAGCTCCATGACCATGCGGCCGGCTTCGCGGGATGCGGCGTGCTTTTCTTTCGACATGGCAGGGACGCCGGAGAGCTGGATGGGCGAGATGCCGAGGAACTCGCCGGCCATGGCCATGGTGTTGGCAGTGAACTGGCCGCCGCAGGCTCCGGGGCCGGGGCAGGCTGCGGCTTCGACGGCTTCGAGCTGGTCGTCGTTGATGCGGCCTGCGGCGTGCGAGCCGATGGCTTCGAAGACGGAGAGAATGGTGATCTCTTTGTTGGTGCCGTCGGGCTGATGGAGGACGCCGGGCGCGATGCTGCCGCCATAGAGCATGAGGCCCGGGATGTTGAGGCGTGCGAGGGCCATGATGGCGGCGGGCATGTTCTTGTCGCAGCCGGCGATGCAGACGAGGCCGTCGAAGGAGTTGGCGCGCGTGACGAGTTCGATCGAGTCGGCGATGACTTCGCGCGAGATGAGCGAGGCCTTCATGCCTTCGGTGCCCATGGTGATGCCGTCGTGGATGGTGATGGTGTTGAACTCCATGGGCGTGCCGCCGGCTTCGCGGATGCCTTCCTTGACGGCTTCGGCGACCTGGCGAAGATGGAAGTTGCAGGGGCCGACCTCGGTCCAGGTGTTGGCGATGCCGATGATGGGCTTGTGCAGGTCGTCTTTGGAGAAGCCGACGGCACGGAAGTAGCTGCGCGCGGCGGCGCGCGAGGGGCCTTCGGTGAGGACGACGGAGTTTGTTTTGCCGGGGGGGAGTTCAGGCACAGCTTACCTCTGTGTGATGGGTTGGGTGCGCTTTCGCGCGAAATAGCCGATGGCAAAGAGAGCGGCACTGCCGATCAGCATGCCGTAAAAAGTTAGGTTCTGAGTCCCGGTTACGTAGATGATGTGGCCATGTTGGTCGATCGGATGGACAAGTCCCGCGGTGACGTCCGGCTCTGCCGGGCTGTTTTGTCGGAGATGCCAGTAGTACCCGAACGAGCCTGCGAAACAGGCATAGCCAGCGATCATCAAGACAAGCGCGATGGGACGACGGACATTCATGCAAAAGGCGGATTCCCTTGGGGGATGAAATTATGCGGCTTCGTTGGCCTTGGGTGCGGACCAGAATTCTTTGTCGTGTGCTGATTCGAATTTGTTGAGATCGCTCTCGTGACGGAGCGTGAGGCCGATGTCGTCGAGGCCGTTCAGCAGGCAGTACTTGCGGAACGGGTCGATGTCGAAGTGCGCGTGGAAGCCTTGGTCGTCGGTGACGGTCTGGGCTTCGAGGTTGATGGTGATGAGGTGCTTCGGGTTTGCGGTGCTGCGCTGGATGAGGGTTTCGACTTCGGCGTCGGTGAGTGGAGCGAGGATGATGCCGTTCTTGCCCGCGTTGGAGAAGAAGATGTCGGCGAAGCTGGGCGCGATGACGGCGCGGAAGCCGTACTGGTTGATCGCCCAGGCGGCGTGCTCGCGCGAGGAGCCGCAGCCGAAGTTCCTTTCGGCGATGAGGATCTCGGAGCCTTTGTACTCGGGTTTGTTGAGGACGAAGTCGCGGCGAGGCTCGACATGATCGGGGATGTCGAGGTTATAGCGCCAGTCGTAGAAGAGGAAGTCGCCGTAGCCGGTGCGCTCGATGCGCTTGAGGAACTGCTTGGGGATGATCTGGTCCGTGTCGATGTTGGGCAGCGGCAGCGGGACGGCGGTGGAGGTGAGGATGTTGATGGGCTCCATTAGCGCGAACCTCCTGGCGCGAGGATCTGGTCGGCGTTGAAGTCTTCTGCGTGCTCGTGCTTCCACTTGCGGATGTCGGTGAGGTGGCCGGTGATGGCGGCGGCGGCGGCCATCTCGGGCGAGAGGAGGTGAGTGCGGCCACCGCGGCCCTGGCGGCCTTCAAAATTGCGATTGCTGGTGGAGGCGCAGCGCTCGCCAGGTTGCAGGATGTCGGGATTCATGCCGAGACACATGCTGCAGCCAGGCTCGCGCCACTCGAAGCCGGCCGATTTGAAAATGCGGTCGAGCCCTTCTTCTTCCGCCTGGTGCTTCACGCGCTGGGAGCCGGGCACGACCATCGCGCGGACGGTAGTAGCGACGTGATGTCCACGCACGACCTTTGCTGCAGCGCGGAGGTCTTCGATGCGCGCGTTGGTGCAGGAGCCGAGGAAGACGGCGTCAACTTTGATGTCCTCAAGCTTGGTTCCGGGCTTGAGGTCCATGTACTCGAGCGCGCGGGTGAAGGATTTCCTGTCGGCTTCGGTGGGCGCCTGCTCGGGGCTGGGAACGGTGCTGTCGATTGTCGTGACCATGCCGGGCGAGGTTCCCCAGGTGACGGTGGGGACGAGTTTGGTGGCGTCGATGTTGAGCTCGCGATCGAAGGTCGCGCCGGGGTCGGTGACGAGCGAGCGCCAGTGTTCAACGGCCTTGTTCCAGACGGCTTCATCAACTTCGGTCTTCACTTCGCCATACGGGCTGCCACCGCCGCCGGGATTGGGGTACACGGGCCGGGGAATCTCGCGGGTTCCGGGCGAGAAGCGGCGGCCTTTCAGGTATGCGAACGTCGTCTCATCCGGTGCGATCATGCCGGCGCGCGCGCCTGCTTCGATGGACATGTTGCAGATGGTCATGCGGCCTTCCATCGAGAGAGCGCGGATGGCGGAGCCTGCGTATTCGATGACGTAGCCGGTTGCACCGTCGGTGCCGATGCGGCCGATGATGTCGAGGATGATGTCCTTCGCAGTAACGCCGTAGGGGAGCTCGCCTTCGACGTTGATGCTGAATGTCTTTGGTTTCGACTGCGGCAGCGTCTGCGTGGCCATGACATGTTCGACCTCGGAGGTTCCGATGCCAAATGCCAGCGCGCCGAAGGCTCCGTGCGTGGAGGTGTGCGAGTCGCCGCACACGATCGTCATGCCGGGTTTGGTCGCGCCGAGCTCGGGGCCGATCATGTGCACGATCCCCTGGCCTGGGTCCTGCACGTCGAAGAACTCGATGCCGAACTCTTTGCAGTTTTTGCGCAGCGCGTTGACCTGCGCAGCGGAGATCTGGTCGGCGATGACGAGGCGATCGTGCGCTGAGGTAGTGGGCACGTTGTGGTCGACGGTGGCGATATGGCGGTCGGGGCGGCGCAGCTTGCGGCCGGCAAGTCGGAGGCCGTCGAACGCCTGCGGCGACGTGACCTCATGGACGAGCTGGAGGTCGATGTAGAGGATCGTCGGTTCGCCTTCCGGCTCGGCAACGATGTGGTTGGCCCAGACCTTCTCGAACATGGTGCGTGGCTGCTGGTTCGTGTTGTTTGTTGTGCTCATGATGTTGTTGAACCTGGTTCAGTTGCGTGGTTGGAGTTCGGCGGTGTGCGCGGGCTGATCGTCCTGCGCGGTTGTGTCGGGTTGCGGAGCGATCGTGTTGGCTCCGACGAGTGCTGGTTTGAGATCGTGCGGCGTGCCGTTCGGCTCGATGAGAACGGCTTGCGCGATGTGCGGAACGAGGCGGTGTGCAGCGGCGAGCCCCGCGTCCCAATGCGCGATGGCTTCGGTGAACGCGATGGGGAGATCATCCGGTGAGACCTCGCGATTCGGGTAGAGCCAAAGGTTGTAATTGGCGGCGGCATCATCTGTTGTGTGGGACCTGGCTGACCATGTGACGCCGGCGAAGATGACGAGCGGATGAGGTGTGCCGAGATCGACCCAGAGCAGGCCGTGCGCCGCGCAGAAGTCAGGAACGCAGCCGTCGATGCTGAGGTAACGATTGCCTTGCGCGGTCACGGTGCCGTAGCGCGAGAGGAACAGCGGGATGATCGCATCGAGCGGTGGATTGTGGCCCTGCTCCGGTCCCCACATCGCTTGCGGCTCGTGGAACGTATTGGACAACAGCGCGTGGAAGCGAGCGTCGTAGCGAAGATCACTGGCGCGGCCGATGGGTTCAGGCTTAGCAAATGTCCAGAGCCATTGCAGGCTGTCCGTGGGTTTTGCCGGGCCTCGCGCGGGAGGGCGCGGTGGGTTCGCGACGAGCACGTCGGGACTGGTAATCTGCGCACACATGGCCGCGGCTGCTGGCAGGAGCAGCGTCAGGACTGCGAGTTGGAGGATGCGGCGCATAGTTCTCGGCTGCTAGACGGCGTGGAGCGATTGCTGTTTGTCGATGGATTGCGCGAGCGCTTCGTGTACGAGCTTGCCCATCTCGTGTGTGGTGACATTGGCGCCGGAGCTGCCGCGAGCGACGTCGGATGTGCGGTAGCCGGCGGCGAGAACTTTGTCGACCGCGGCCTCGATGGCTCGCGCATCTTCTTCGAGCCTGGCCGAATGACGCAGCAGCATTGCGGCAGTGAGGATGGCGCCGAGTGGGTTGGCCTTGCCTTGTCCTGCGATGTCGGGCGCTGAGCCATGCACCGGCTCGTAGAGATTGACCTTGCCGCCGAGCGTTGCAGACGGCAGCATTCCGAGGGAGCCGGTGATGATGCCGGACTCGTCGGAGAGGATGTCGCCGAAGAGGTTCTCCGTGAGCACGACGTCGAAGTTGCGCGGGACGTTCATCAAGTGCATGGCCATGGAGTCGACGAGCTGATGCTCGACGGTGATGTCGGGGTAGTCGGACTTGAGTTCGTCGATGGCGGCGCGCCAGAGCTGCGAGCACTCGAGAACGTTGGCTTTGTCGACCTGCGTGAGCTTCTTGCGGCGCTTGCGGGCGAGCTCGAAGGCGATGCGGCCGACGCGGATGACCTCATCCTTGGTGTAGCGCATGGTGTTGATGGCCTCGCCCGTCTCCTTATTCCATGAGCGCGGCTGGCCGAAGTAGAGCCCGCCGAGGAGCTCGCGGACGAAAAGGATATCGACGCCCTTGGTGACCTCGGGGCGGAGCGGCGAGTTGTCGCCGAGCGCTGCAAACGCGAGGCAGGGACGAAGGTTGGCGAAGCCGCCGAGCACCTGGCGAATCTGTAGCAGTCCGGCTTCGGGACGCTTGTCCGGTGTCAGGTGGTTGAACTTGTTGTCTCCGACTGCGCCGAGGAGAACCGCGTCGGATTCGAGGCAGGTGTCAATCGTCTGCTGCGGCAGCGGTGTGCCGGCGGCCGTGATCGCGACGCCACCGATCTGCGCTTCGGTGAAGGTGAACTCATGGCCGCCGAATTCGGCGACGGCGCGCAGGATGTTCACAGCTTCGCGGGTAACCTCAGGGCCGATGCCGTCTCCGGCGAGGATGGCGACTTTGAGCTTCATAATTCCTGAATCCTCAAACTGCTCTTCGAAGAACGAAGAAGCAAATGAATGCTGCGTAGATAACGACTGCTCCGGCAAGCCACCATTGACGCTTGCTCTTGGGTTCCGACAACAACAAACCACCAAATACCAATCGCGGCAGGTAACACTAAGACGGCCTGCATGACATGTCTCACGGGACGTTCGCTACCTCGGCCAATGGCTCGTGCAATAGTGCGAGGATGTCCTGGTCATAAATGGATTTTTTGCGGTCGGCGAGTTCGGTGAAGCGTAGATAAACAGCATCGAGCTCTGGCTTCGAAAGCTTGTGACCGAGCTCGGCGAGGCGATGCTCCAACGCACGGCGGCCGCTGTGCTTGCCGAGCACGATGTTCTGGCCCGTAAAGCCGACCGACGCCGGTGTCATGATCTCGTATGTAAGCGGGTTGGCGAGCACACCGTGCTGGTGGATGCCGCTCTCATGCGCGAAGGCGTTCTTGCCGACGACAGCCTTGTTCGGCGAGCACGTAAAGCTGATGATCTCGCCGAGCAGTTTGGACGTGGGATAGAGCTGATTCATGACAATGTTCGAACTGTAGGGATAACGGTCATGACGCGTCGTGAGCGCGGCGGCGATCTCTTCGAGGGCAGCGTTGCCGGCACGCTCGCCGATGCCATTGATCGTGCACTCGACCTGGCGAGCGCCGCCATCGACCCCAGCGAGAGAGTTGGCAACGGCCATCCCGAGGTCGTCGTGGCAATGCGTCGAGAAGATAATCTTGTCTGAATCCGGCACGTTGGCGCGCACCTTTTCGAAGAGAGCCTTGTACTCGGCCTGCGTGGTGTAGCCCACGGTGTCCGGAATGTTGATTGTCGTGGCACCGGCTTGCACCGCGACGTTCACCATTTGAATCAGGAAGTCCACGTCCGAGCGGGTGCCGTCCTCGGTAGAGAATTCGACGTCGTCCGAGTAGCTGCGCGCGAGTCGAACATATTCGCCAACCTGATCGATCGCCTGAGTGCGAGAGATGCGGAGCTTCGCCTCGAGATGCAGATCGGAGGTGGCGAGGAAGGTGTGAATGCGGTTCTTCCGGGCTGGCTCGACGGCGCGGGCGGCGGCTTCGATGTCCTCGCGCTTACAGCGGGCGAGCGACGCGATGCGCGGGGCTTGCTCGGAACTGCTCACCTCTTTCGCGATCGCGTTGACCGAGTTGAAGTCGCCCTGCGAGGCAATAGCGAAGCCCGCCTCGATGATGTCAACTCCCAGCCTGGCAAGCTGGTGCGCCATCCGGAGCTTCTCGTTGTGGTGCATGGTGCAACCGGGCGACTGCTCGCCGTCGCGCAAAGTCGTGTCAAAAAAGACGAT
Source organism: Acidobacteriaceae bacterium (assembly GCA_035651235.1). Taxonomy (GTDB): domain Bacteria; phylum Acidobacteriota; class Terriglobia; order Terriglobales; family Acidobacteriaceae; genus Granulicella. The sequence continues at coordinate 69,353 of DASRGC010000017.1, read as the reverse complement.
CTGGTTGGAGAGTGCCATGGCCGGTGACCTTTCCGTTATTATTCAGCATAACCTGCCCTTATGATGGTGCAGCGATGTATTCGCACTTCTAATGGCGCTATAGCCCGCACCTGCAGGCCTAAGTGCCCGACACAGAAGGATAAGGACTGGAATGGACCTGTTTCAACTGGAGACGTTTCTGGCCGTGGCGGAGGAGCGAAGCTTCTCGCGGGCGGCGGCACGGTTACACAGGACGCAGCCCGCCGTGAGCCAGGTTATCGCCAAGCTGGAGTCCGAGCTGGGCGAGACGCTGTTGGAGCGGAGCTCGCGCGACGGCACGCTCACGGACGCCGGTGAGGTCCTGAAAGACTATGCGGAGAAGATGCTGAACCTGCGCTCCGACGCGAGCGCTGCCCTGGCCGATCTGCGCTCGATGCACACGGGCAAGCTGACACTCGCGGCCAACGAGTACACCTGTCTCTATCTGCTGCCACTGATTCATGCCTTCCGGCGCGAACATCCGCGGGTGAAGGTTGCCGTGCAGCGCACCCTGGCGAGCCGTGTGTCGGACGAGGTGCTTCAGCATGCGGTCGATATGGGTGTGGTCAGCTTCCGGCCCGAAGATCCGCAGGTGCGCTCGATTGCCGTGTACCGCGATGAGCTCGTCTGCGTGGTGAGTCCGTCGCATCCGCTCGCAAAGGCAGGGAAGGCGACGCTGCAGCGCCTGGGGCGCGAGAGCTTCGTTGCGCACAATGTGCCCTCGCCGCTTAGGCAGAAGGTCATCGCATCGTTCAAACGGCACAAGCAGCCGCTGAAGATGGAAGTCGAGCTGCCGAGTCTGGATGCGATCAAGCGATTTGTTCAGCAGGGTGACGGTGTAGCGCTCGTCCCGAAGCTGACGGTGGAGGACGAGCTGGAAAACGGCGCGTTGGTAGGGATTGCGATCCCGGAGCTGCCGATAGAGCGAAGATTGCGCTTGGTGCTGCGGAGACAGGCGACGCTCTCCCACGCAGCACAGGCCTTCCTGCGCCTTGTCGAGGCGCATGCGCAGGAGCACGGAGACCCCTTCAGTTTCTCCACCGAGCGGGCGTGATCGAGCAAAGTCTCTAGCAAACCCCAAAATTCAGAACTCTTCGCTGGAACCATTTCCGCGGGCAGCCGTCTCTATGGTGTAGTCGGTGCGCGCCGCCGAACTGGCTGCAGAATGGCCCAACCCCGGCGCATTTTTCGCAGGCATTTTTCACAGAAAGTGAGTGTGAGGTATGACAAGGAAAAGGAAGATGCTGGTTCGTTCCGCCGTGCTTGCATGTGGACTGAGTGTTGCGGTCGCGGGCGCTGCTGTCGCGCAGGATCAGGCGCCACCGCCTCCTCCGCAAGGGCAGATGGGGCCGCCTCCTAACGGCGGATCTCGGGGCGGCATGATGGATCCCGCCCGGCGGGCGGAGCGAATGAAGCATGAGCTGAATCTGACGGACGATCAGACAGCCCAGGTCAAGACCATCCTCGAAGACGGCCGAACGAAGATGGAAGCGCTGCGCTCGAATTCATCGCTATCACAGGACGATCGGCGCTCGCAGATGATGTCGATTCGCAAAACGGAGAACGACAAGATCGAGGCGCTGCTGACGCCGGATCAGAAGACGAAGTTTGCGACGATGCAGCAGCAGATGCGTGATCGGATGCGCAATGGGCCACCGGAGGGAGCCCCCGCCGGAGCACCACCACCACCTCCTCCACCTCCTCCGCCGCCGCAGAGCTAAGCAGACAAAGAATCATCATCGGCGCCGAGGAATCCGCGTCCGTTTGCTTTCGTGGTGTTGTGGAAAGAGGGGGGCTTGCGGCCCATGCGGCCTTTGTACAGGTACAATTAGGCATCAGAGCGCCGCGACGGGAAGCAGATCGTCCCGCTGGCAAATTCGTTTTCCCGGACGGCCGATTCGGATCGGGGAGGAGTGCTCTATTGGTGAAGGGGTTTCGCTACGCATGAAGAAAATGATGTTGCTCGGCGCTGTTCTGCTGGGGTTCGTCGCGGCAGGACAGGCGCAGGAGAGCCGGCAGGATGCCAGTATCAGCGCAACAGAGATTGTTGCTCCACAGGTGAATGGCCTCAGCGTATTTCCGATGCACACCTCCCTAACCACGGGAGCTCTGGTTAGCTACCGTTATATGCTGACGCCGCGCAGTGCCCTGGAGCTCAACTACTCCTGGGGACAGGACACGATTTACTATCACAGCGTCAGCGCCTTCATTAACGGCTACGTGCACACCCGCCAGGAAGAGGTCACGGGCGCCTACGTTTATTCGCGGACGTATGGGCGGTACAACCCGTTTGTAGAAGCCGGCGTCGGTGGCATGATCTTCACTCCGATTAAAGATCATGGAACAGACAATCTCGACACGAAGCAGAATACAAACATTGGTGGGCTGTTCGGCGCCGGGCTCGCCTATGAGCTCAGCCCGAGCTTCGATATCCGGGCGGAGTATCGCGGATTCGTCACTAAGGCTCCGGATTTCGGCTTCGGTGCATGGAAGACGAACCGCTACTACGTGAACATGACGCCCTCGATCGGCATCGCGTACCACTTCTGAGAGATCAGAAAGCAGAGATCTGGCGGTGAGAGAAGGCCCGGGCCTTCTGGTTCTGTTGTCATCTTGATTTCTGTTCTCTAAGGGTCAGCGGCTCATCTTGAATGGACCCTTAGCCGGGAAGTGATACGCCGCACCAAAGGTAAAGAAATACGGCGACAGGCCGTCCGGCAGCTCGCGGTCATGGGCGAACCAGTGCTGATATTCGAAATCAGCGCGCAGGTTGATGCGGTTGTTGAACCGATAATCCAGGCCGCCGCCGAACGCGACGAGATTGTAGGCAATGTTGTCGATATACGTTTCGATCCCTCCGGGAATAAGGATCTGGTGTGCGGGAAAATTGGCCACCCCGCGGCCGTAAAGGCCCTTGCCGTAGGGCGTGAACCTGCTGTGGTAGTAGTGGCGCAGATAGCGGCCCCCGATCTCGTATGTGTGTTCGGAAAAATGGTTGCTGGGAACGAGTGGATCAGGGGTGGGGTCCCTCACGTAATGGAAGTCGCCCTCGAGGCCAAAGCGGCCCAGTAGATCGTAGTCAGCGTAAAACGCAAATCCTGCGATGTTATTCGGCACGTAATCCGAGTGCGCCAGGTTATAGCCGGCACCGAGCTGAAGATCAGCCAGCCGGCTCGCAGTGGCGGATGCCTGGGCGTGGGCGGAAGGGCAGAGGACCAAGGCCACTAACAAAGGAAGAAGAGATAAGTGCTTCAACAGAAAACGCTCCGTCGGGCTCCCTCAGTGTGTTCCCCTGAACCCGATTGGACGCACAAAAATGCCCTGAGGTCTCTCAGGGCATTGTAAGTTGGCTAACTGAGGTGAATTTAGCGGAGCCGGTAAGCCACTCCGAAGGTGAAGAGCGGAGGCGTCAGGCCGTGGGGAGGGAAGTTCGGCCAGCGCTGATATTCGAAGTCGACCACCCGCACGTTGATCTTGTCGCTCAGGCTGTAGTCCAGTCCGCCGCCAAGGCCGAACAGGAAGTAGCTTCCTGGAGTGCTTCCCCCGACGATCTGCTGTGGAGTGACCGCCGTGGAATGGCCGAATCCGACGAGGCCCTTCGCGTACGGCGAGAACTTACGGTAATGCTCCGTCCAGCGCAGACCGGCATCGTAGCTGGTCTCCTTGTAGTTGAAATAGGACTTGAAGACGGAAGCCATGTGAACATCGCCCTCAATGCCCAGGTGGTTATTGAGGTCGAATGTGCCGTAGATGGTTGCGCCCTGCAGGTGCTTGCCCGGGTATTCATCCTCATTCGAGTACGTATAGCCGGCGCCAACTTGTGCCATACCTCCCCTTGTCGCCGCCGCCGTTGCCTGAGCATGCAACCGCGAGGGAAGCATGGTGACGAGGGAAAGAGAGAGGAACAGCAGACAGGTCTTCTTCATCACAGGAGACTCTCCTTTGCGCGGGCGTCCCTGAGTTAAGGATGCAACTCAGGGACGCTGCGGGGGTCTGATTTTTTGGGGCCCGGTAGGTGCTGCCCTAATTCTGCGGTTGGGTGGCAGGCGCCGAAGCCGGAGCCGCGCTGGCGTTGTCAGCTGCGGTTGGTGCCGGAGGATTGGAGCTCTCCGATGGAGCAGGCTGCGCTGGTGCGGGTGTTCCTGTACCGGAAGCAGGTGCTGGTGCTCCGGCAGGAGCTGCGGGAGGCGTCCAGTAGGCAAGCCTCAGGTAGACCGGGGTGATCTCGAACGGCAGCTTATCGCGGGCGCTAAGCAGCGGTTCATACGCTGAGTTCAGCTTGATCACCTGGTCCGTCCAGGGGTCTCTCCGGAGGAACTGGGAGAGAGGCATGGCGGCCTGCTGTTTCAGGTCGCTGTTGTTGAGCTTGGGTCCCTTGGCTACGAGACCCTGTAGCCAGAAGGTGCCATCGGGGCGAAGCAGACCGTCGCCGATTTGCGGATCGGTCAGCGCTTTCAGACCCTTTTCGCGGGCCTGCAGTTGCTGGAGGTAAAGGCTGAAATATTGCTCACCACCCTCGAGTTCCTTCGCACCGAGAAGCTCGATCGCCTTCTTGGCGGCCTCGGCGTTCTCGGCATCAGTATGGTGCATTGGAAGCTTCTCAAAGGCCGACTCGCTGGGGAACATCAGGCGGTCGCTGAAAGCATACTTGGTATCGATGTGGTGGCCAAGGACGATGTGCGCGACCTGGAAGGCGAGCAGCGCATTCAGGTTGCCCATCTGCTGAGCGCCATCGGCCGTAGGCACGGCAGTGGTGTCCAGCAAGCCCTTCGAGATCAGGATCGTGTCGCCTACTGACAGCGATTCCAGCGGCTCGGTGAGCAGCGTGCGGACCTTGATTGGGCGGTCCAGAGGAATGTTGTTATACGCGAGGATGTTGTTCGCGAGCGCCTCGAGAATCTTGTCGAAATCGCTCGGAGCATCGATCAAGCCGGCGGTGTAGAGCCGGTCGATCACGTTGTCCTCGGCCTGCTCGACCCACTGACGCTGCGCCTGGAGAGGCGAGACGTCCGAGGCCTGCTGGCTCTCGTCGGTAGCACCGACGACCTGGAGGTCGGTCTGATCGGCGTCCGACTGGGGCATCTTCAGGGAGTAGCCCCAGATATGGTTAACCGCCTTGAACTTGAGAGTGCCCTGCGGGCTCTTTGGATCGCTCTCTTCGATATAGACCGAGGTGGGGAGCCACAGGCCATCCTGCACATTGGTCCGCCAGGAATCGAAGTGGTAGTACTCGCGGACGTCCTTCTCGCCACCCGAGAAGCTTCCGTTGAACCGAACGATATTGCCGCTGTTGCGGTCGATCCAGATGCGTCCCGCGAACCGTCCCACCGCCGACTTCTTGGTCGGCTGCACGTCGAACACCACCGTCGGAATCGTCCCGAGGAAGTCATTGCGCAGGAAGTTGAAGGTGTACATCTGCCGGTTGTAGCTGTTGGAATCGACCAGCAGCATCTGCACGAAACCCGACTCATGGTAGGTCAGGTGCAGGCTGCCAGACAGCGCCGTCAGATACCCGAGCGAATGACGGAAGAAGCCGTGAGTGTCCTGCTTCTCCTGGACATAGCCCTCGTCATTGATGACCTTGCCGAAGTTCACTCGTGCGAGGAAGTGAACGTCAGAGTCCGGAATCTGGCCCATGACAGGGTCCGGGCGCATGTTCTGGATGTAGGTCTCGACGATCGGAGCACGCTGCCGAAGCGTCTTGATCACCACAGCTTCACGAGCGATGGACTTGTCGATGAGGGCACTCTGCGCAGGCGTGAGCTTGCGCGTCTCGTAGGCGGCTTCCGCCTTCTTCTTGTTTTTCCCGAAGACAGCGGCGCTTGCCGGCAGGGCAGTCGCGGCTATGAGTGCTGCGGTTAGGGCTGTGGTGAGCCGGTTCGGAAGGTTCATAGTGCGGGGGTGCTCCTTGGGTGCGGTGCCGAAGGCGAACATCTACGTTGGGCACGACGCGGGGACGTCGCGTTTCACGGGTTTATAGACACGATAAAGCGATTTTCGTAAAGTTCAGCAGAATTTAGCTCATCTGGAAGTTCACTAATACGACACCCTCCCAGTCGATGGCGCGTCCCGAAGTGTCCAGGGCGGGCTTGAAACGTGTCGCCTCCGTTGCCTGAATTGCGGACTGATCAAGGCCGTGGCCCAGACCATGCACGACGCCTAACACCTGGACTGCACCGCTGGCGGTAACTCGAATGCGCAGCGAGACGTTGCCTTCCAGATGCATTGCCTTAGCCTCCTCGGTATAGACCGGGGTGGGCTTATACGTAACCTTGGGCGCTGACGCGAGCGAGGACTGCTGCACCTGCGGCCTTGCAACCTGCGCGGGCTGCATCTGCGTCTGGATGGCGACCTGGACCGGACCGGCCGGACGCGCGTGCCCAGTTCCGCCCGGGACGCCAAACGCGGATCCACTCACTGCCCGAACCGCATTGTCGTGTCCGCCCATTCTTCCGTCGGGCGAGCCCGAGCCCATGCTCACCGACACTGCGTGCGGCCCGTTGCCGGTATTGCCCTTATTCATTCCCGGCATGCCGGCCGCACCCATGTTCACAGGCGAGACCGCGGGGCCGGTCAGCGGCTTGAGCGGGTTGGTCGAAGAGCCAAGCCGCACAGCCGTCGGATTCGCATCATGGTTCGGAACCGAGGCGGCCATCGCCACGCCCAGGTTGACCTTCACAGGCGCCGGCGGCGGCGTTACCTTCTTGGGCGCCGGCGGCATGATGACCGGCTTCGGTGATTCCACCGCAACAGGCTTAATCTCAGGAAGCTTCACCGGCTCCGGCATCTTGATCTTGGGCGTCTCGATCTTCGGAGGCGGCGGCATCTTGATCTTCGGCGGCGGCGGCGGTGGTGGCGGCTTCGGCGCCGGCTCAACCTTCGGCTGCGGCGGAAGCATGAGCTCGGTCACGCGCTTGGCCACGATCGGGTTGGTCTTGATGACCATACCGAGAATCACGACCAACGCGGCGATCGTGCAGTTGACAATGATGGCGGTGACGGTCGCACCTTTGCTCCGGGTTCCGTCGTTCAGCACGCCGAAGTGGGCGAATTGCACCGGCTGCGGATTCGGGTCGTCGCTGCGAAGTGGCTTGGGCATCTCTGGTCGATCCTTATCGCTGTCGTTCAGGTGAAGCCGATGCTTTGCGGCGGGTTATCTGGCAGTTACTCAAACGATACCAGAGCCTCGCAATCTCCCGGCAGATTTCAGTAGAAAAGTGCATCGGGGTTTGTCCCCAAACTGCACTCACTTAGACTCCTAAAACCCGTCTTCGGGCTGTACCGGTCCTCCTCGGGCCTTTCCGGGGGATGCCCGTAAGATGGCTGCACCGGCCGGGCGGGTCACGAAACACGCGCGCCTGGCGGCTTCCCGGAGGCGCTGATGACCCACCAACTGCTGCAAACCCTTTCGACTGATATGTTTCACCTGCCTGTGCCGGTTGTGGAAAAGATCATCCGCCCGGTCATTGTTTACCTGTGCCTGATTATTTTTCTTCGGCTGTTCGGCAAGCGGGAGCTCGCTCAGCTCAATCCGTTCGATCTGGTTGTCCTGCTGAGTCTGTCCAATACCGTCCAAAATGCCATCATCGGAGATGACAATTCCGTCACGGGAGGGATTATTGGCGCCTTCGCCCTTCTGGCAATCAACTGGGCGCTGATGTGGTTTCTCTACCGCGCTCCCAAGGTGAACACCGCCCTTGAGGGTTCTGCGACGACGCTGATCCAGGATGGCAAGGTCGATGAAGCGGCGCTCCGGCGCGAATCCATGACCCATGAGGAACTCATCTCGGTGCTGAACAAGAACAACTACAGCTACCCGGGCGAGGTTGAGGTCTGCGTCCTCGAGCCGAACGGCACGTTTTTCGTCAAGGGCAAGCAGCCCAGCAGCGACGAGATCGAGCGTTCCGAGCTGATGACGGCTCTGGAAGGGTTGCGCGCGGAGGTCATCGCGTTGCGCGAGGAGATTACCGGCCGTGGTTAGACCGGAGTGGAGTTCGACCCCCGACGGCTGAGTTTGGCCAGCTCGCGTGTAAGGCGCTCGGGAGGAGCGGACATTGTGCCGTCCTTCAGGGCTGCCCGGTAGCCACCCATGTAAATCGAGTGCATCACTGCCAGGGCGCAGCCGACCCCGAAGGCGAAGCCCAGGAACAATCCGATGATGGCTCCCCACTCGAAGATCACAGTTTGTAGGATGGCACGTCACGCCAGTCTCTTTCACCCTCACGATGAAGCCGTCGATCGTAACTTCGGCGGCTCCATGGGTTCAGTTGTTATGGACGATGCGGTTCGAGAGGCGTGTACATGCACTCTACGCAGCCCGGACAGCATCGTGGTTGAGTCGAGTTTCGAGCCCGCAAGGTCATGTGACCATAGCACTTCGGCGGAGCCAGCATAGTAACGTTACAGGTCTCTGCTGCCCCGTTTGGGGTATTGGGAATTGATCTTTCTGAGGAAAACGGATCGCCCGTTCACCTGCGAAACGAGCGTTACCCTGGCACACCATTGAGCTTTTGTTCTGTTGGATGCCCATGCGTACGCTTGGGCCGTGTTGCAAGTGCTGGAACGGATGGCGTAGCTTCGGATTCTGCGGCGATGCAGATGCATCTCTGCCGCCAAATTGCAAGATCACGGAGATTGTCCTCGCAAGATGCCTACAGAAATGCAGAGCCAGCAGAGCGGCGCGGCCGCGCAGACAAAAAACGAGAGTGCACTGGAATCCGTGCTGCGCGAGAACCGGCTTTTCCCTCCACCTCCGCAGTTCGCAGGCAAAGCGTGGATTGGCTCGGAGGCGGAGTACGAAAGGCTATACCGCCGCAGTGTCGACGATCCCGAGGGCTTCTGGGCCGAAGCGGCCGGAGAACTGGAGTGGTTCCGTCCGTGGAACAAGGTGATTGAAGGCGAGGGGCCGGAGACGAAATGGTTTGTGGGCGGAAGATTCAACCTTTCGCACAACTGCGTTGACCGACACGCGAAGAGTTCGCGGCGTGACAAGGTGGCGCTGTTGTGGGAGGGCGAGCCAGGCGAGATTCGGAAGCTCACGTACGGTGAGCTTCACGCGGAGGTCCAACGCTTCGCGAATGTGCTGAAGGCTCAGGGTGTGAAGAAGGGTGATCGCGTCGCCATCTACATGGGCATGAGCCCGGAGCTCGCGATCGCGCTGCTCGCCTGCGCGCGAATCGGCGCCGTGCACTCGGTCATCTTCGGCGGATTCGCCGCGCATGCGATTGCTGATCGCGTGAATGATTCGGATTGCCAGGTCGTGGTCACGCAGGACCTGAGCTACCGCCGCGGCGGCGAAGTAAAGCTGAAGCAGATCGTCGATGAGGCATTGGAAAAATGTGCGGGTGTGCGCAAAGTTGTCGTGTATCAGCGTGCGCCTGATAAGAGCGTGCCGATGAAGGCCGGCCGCGATGTGTGGTGGCACGAGGAGATGGCGAAGGCGTCGGCGCAATGCGATTGTGCCGAGATGGATGCCGAGGACCCGCTGTACATCCTCTACACCAGCGGAACTACGGGCAAGCCGAAGGGGCTGGTTCATACCACTGGCGGCTATGCCGTGCAGACGTATCTCACGTCGAAGTACATCTTCGATCTGCGCGACGACGATGTGTACTGGTGCTCAGCGGACATTGGCTGGGTGACGGGACACAGCTATGTTGTCTATGGTCCCCTGCAGACCGGCGTGACCGTGATGATGTATGAAGGCGCGCCGAATTGGCCTGAGAACGATCGCTTCTGGAAGATCATCGACGACCACAAGGTCACCGTCTTCTACACCGCGCCGACTGCGATCCGCGCGTTTGTGAAGTGGGGCAATGAGTTCGTGCGCAAGCATGACCTCAGCAGCCTGCGTCTGCTCGGCACCGTCGGCGAGCCGATCAATCCGGAGGCATGGATGTGGTACCACCGCGAGATCGGCAAGGAGCGCTGCCCGATCGTCGATACATGGTGGCAGACCGAAACCGGCGCGATCATGATCTCGCCGCTGCCCGGCGCGATTGCAACCAAGCCCGGCTCCGCCACGAAACCGTTCTTCGGCATTACGCCTGATGTCGTTACGCATGATGGCCGCAGCGTCCCAGCAGGACACGGCGGCCTGCTTGTGATCCGCAAGCCGTGGCCCTCGCGTGCCCGGACGATCTGGGGTGATCACGAACGGTTCGTGAAAACATACTTCGCTGACGTCCCCGGATGTTACTTCACCGGCGACGGCGCACGCCGTGATCAGGATGGCTACTACTGGCTCATGGGCCGCGTGGACGACGTCATCAACGTCAGCGGTCACCGGCTTGGAACGATGGAAATCGAGTCGGCGCTGGTTGCGCACCCGAAGGTTGCCGAGGCTGCCGTGGTCGGTCGCCCTGACGACATGAAGGGTCAGGCGATTGCCGCGTTCGTCTCGCTGGAGCAGGGCCATGAGCCCTCACCTGAACTGAAGCAGGAGCTGCGGCAATGGGTGGCAAAGGAGATCGGCGCGCTGGCGCGGCCGGATGATCTGCGCTTCACGCAGTTGCTGCCTAAGACGCGCTCCGGCAAGATCATGCGGCGGCTGCTGCGGGAGCTGGCCACGACCGGCGACGTCAAGGGCGATACCACGACACTCGAAGACTTCAGCGTGCTGGCGAAGCTGAAGGAGAACGAGGAGTAACGGCCGAAACCGTTGCGTGGAAGGCTCGTCTACACAGATATGAGGTCCGGTCTCTGGAGTGCGGGTTTGGCTGCGCTGTTGTGCGCGGCGAGTGCATACGCGTGGGCACAGGATGCAAAGCCTGCGCCTGCGCAGCCGACCACCACAGCTAACGCGAAACCAGCGGGCGATACTCCCAGCGGAACGGCGAATATTCAGCCCGTGAACTCCACCATGGTGTTCATCCCAACCGTGGTGCGGGACAAGAAGGGCGCGCTGGTCAACGACCTGAAGAAGGAAGACTTTTCGTTACAGGTGGACGGTCAGCCGCAGGCGATCAGCTACTTCGACCACGACACGGACGTTCCGCTGACGATTGGTCTGCTGGTGGACGTGAGCACGAGCATGCAGAAGGAAACGGATTCGGAGCGCACGGCGAGCCAGTCGTTTCTAGACACGATCCTCGGACCGTCGTCAGGAAACCGCGGTGCGGACAAGGCCTTTGTCGTGCAGTTCGCGAAGCAGGTCGAACTGCTCCAGGATGTCACAGACGCGAAGCCTCGGCTGCAGCGGGCTTTGAAAGAACTCGGCACGTCGAGTCCGAGCTTTCACGTGGCCGACGACACCACTGCGGACCCCAATACAGACAGCGAAGGAAGATACATCCGGCACGGCGGAACGGCGCTGTATGACGCGATCTACCTCTCGGGCGACGAGGTCATGTCCAAGCAGGCCGGCAAGCGCCGCGTGCTGATTGTGCTGACTGACGGAGTGGATCGCGGGAGCAAGGAAGCGCTCGGCGACGCGATTGAAGCGGCCCAGCGCGCGGACACGATCGTTTACGGAATTTACGTGAAGGGCGCGCAGCCTCGCCAGGAAAACTGGAATCGGGCGGGGGAGCGAAGGGGAGGGTACGGCGGTGGGTATCCCGGTGGCTATCCGGGGGGAGGCTATCCAGGTGGAGGGTATCCGGGTGGAGGGTATCCGCAGGGCGGGGGGCAGAATCCTCGTCCCAGCGGCGGGGACCACAAGCCGTACGTGGATGGGAAGCATGTGCTGGAGCGGATCTGCGGGGAGACGGGCGGACGCGTCTTCGAGGTGAGCAAGAGAGAGTCGATCGACGATATCTACAGGCAGATTGGTGAGGAGCTGCGGGCGCAGTACCGGCTGGGCTTTACGCCGTCAGGCGATGCGACGAAGGATAAGTACCACCAGATTTCGCTGGGGCTGACGGGCGACGACGCGAAGAAGAGGATGGACGTCCAGGCCCGCGACGGGTATTACATGGGGCAGTAGCGGGTGGTCCCCACCCTTTTTTTGCGCAAAATCTTCAAAGCAAAGAATTTAGGGTTGGACCTAAGTGTGTCAGCCCGAAGCTTGCGGATCGCAGGGTGGGGGTGTTTGCGGAGCCAGTTTGTCAAGTACCCCGGGCTTCAGACGGATTGCGTGGAAGAGGCGGCCGGGAGAATGAGCTGTGAGGAGGGATGGCCGCGGAAGGGGTGTTCCAGCCGGCCGTGGGCAAGGTGCAGGACGATGATGGCGATGATGAAGAGGATGATGATCGCGACACCGGAGAGAATGACGACGGTCAGGAAGCTGGGTTTGTTGGGCGGTTGCTGCTCGAGCTGATAGGGGATCTCTTTCAGGTGCTGAGGGATCTCCTTGAGGTGCTGGTGAAGTTCCTCTGCGAGGCGGTGGGGATGCGCCGCGTGATCGTGTTGGTCGCTCATGTAGGTTTAGATGCAGCGCGTTTGGCGGGCGTAAAGTGAATTGGAATCGGGAGCATGTTTCACGCATCATTGAAGTGCAGTGTGAGAGGAGTCTGGGGGATGGACAGGAAATCGGTTGGGAACGGGGTGCGGAGTGTGGCTGCGGCGGCGGCTCTGGCGGTTGGGGCGATGATCGCCGCGGCGCCGATGGCCACGGCGCAGTCGGCGCCGATTCCTCGCGCGCACATCTATCCGGATGTTCAGGCGGCGCACTCGGACATTCAGGCGGCGCTGGCGAAGGCGCGTGCAGAGCATAAGCGTGTGCTGCTGGATTTTGGCGGGGACTGGTGCGGGGATTGCCAGGTGCTGAACTACTACATGCACCAGAGTCCGAACAAGGAGCTGCTGGACAAGTACTACGTTCTTGTGGACGTCAATGTCGGGCACATCGACCAGAACATCGACCTTGGCGATAGGTATGGCGTGGTGCTGAAGAAGGGTGTGCCGGCGCTGAGCGTGCTTCGGCCGGATGGAGCTGTGGTGTACGGCCAAAAGAACGGCGAGTTTGAAAACATGCGCCGCATGCAGAGCTCGGATCTGACGACGTTTCTTGAGGCGTGGAAGCCGCGCTAGTCTGAAAGCGCCTAAGCGATGACAGAGCAGGCCGCAATGGAACGCGTGATGATTGCGCCCGCGCGGCGCGCAATCGGCTTTGGCCGGCTGCTGCGCAGGACATTCTTTGCGGCAGTGGAACACGATGCATTCACGGTGGCGCAGGCGGCGGCGTACTCGGCGATGGTGGCGGTGTTTCCTGCGATGGTGGTGATTGCTGCTTTCGTGGCGCTGCTGCCGCCGTGGCTTCCGCTGAAGATGCAGATGGCGGACTTCTTTACCAGCGTGCTGCCTTCGCCGTTCAACCCGTTGCTGGACTGGTATTTTTCGACAACGCACCAGACCTCGCAGACGGCGGGGGCGCTGCTGAGCTCGGGCGTGGTGAGTCTGCTGGGCGCGGCGAACGTGATTGCGACGCTGATGGAAGGATTCCGTCGGGCGCATCATCTGCCGCTTGCGCGGGGGAGCTTCTGGAGCAGGCGTGGACGGGCGCTGGCGCTGGTGCCGCTTTCGTTGCTGCCAATGACGGCGGCGAGTGCGCTGGTGGTGTTCGGACACCTGTTCACGCACTGGCTGGCCGCGGAGATTCCGGCGTTTGTGCGGCCGGGATTTTTTGCGGCGTCGGTGGTGTTGCGGTGGACGATCGCTCTGGGGACAAGCGTGGGGATTCTCGCGGTGGTGTATCACCTGGGAACGGATTTGAGCCAGCATGTGCGCGAACAACTGGAGCCGATGGTGCGCGAGCCGTGGGTGGTGCTGCGGCGGGAGTGGACGTGGAGGGCGAGCCTGCCGGGAGCGGCGCTGGCGACAGTGCTGTGGTTTGCGTCGACGTTGTTGTTCGGGTTCTATGTGACGCGGTTTGCGAATTATGGGCGCGTGTATGGATCGCTGGGCGCGGCGATTGCGTTGATGGTGTGGCTGTACATTATTGCGCTGACGGTGCTGATTGGAGCGGAGTTCAATGCGCAGTATGCGCGGGCGCGGCGGGGCGGGGATGCGGCTGCGCCGTTGTGGAAGAACCGGAGACCGGTTGCGCGGGTAGAATGATTGATTGATCAGGTGGAGATCGATCTAAACGGGCTCTGACCCCTGAGTGAAAAGAGAGAATTTAATGGACGCCAGAAGTAACGGCGCGGGCGTGGAGATTGCCCGCAGAGCAAAGATTGTAGCGACACTGGGACCGGCATCAAGCACGGAAGAGATGTTTCGCCTGTTGCTGCGGGCAGGGCTGGATGTAGCGCGACTGAATTTTTCGCATGGATCCCATGAGCAGAAGGCAGAGCTGATCCGGATGGTGCGAAAGGTTGCGGCTGAAGAGGCGAAGCCGATCTGCATTCTCGCGGACCTGCAGGGGCCGAAGATTCGCACGGGCGTGCTGGTGGACCACAAGCCGGTGATGCTGGAGGCCGGCAAGCAGCTGGTCATAACCCCGGACGCGGTGGAGGGCACGGCGGAGCGTGTGAGCACGGTGTTTCCGACGCTCGCGGAGAATCTGAAACCGAGGAATCGGATTCTGCTTTCGGATGGATTGATTGAGCTGCGCGTGGTGGAGCTGCGCGGAGCGGATGTGGTGACGGAGATCATCAACGGCGGAATGCTGGGTGAGAAGAAGGGCATCAACCTGCCCGGGATTCCGGTGAAGGTGCCATCGCTGACGGAGAAGGATGAGGCGGACCTGGAGTTCGCGATCAAGCAGGGTGTGGACACGATTGCTGTCTCGTTTGTGCAGACGGCAGAGGATGTGCGCTATGTGAAGCGCAGAGTGGCGGCGCTGGGCAGTGAGGCGTGGGTGATTGCGAAGCTGGAGAAGCCGCAGGCGGTGGATCATCTGGATTCGATCTTGGAGGCGGCGGACGGCATCATGGTGGCGCGCGGGGATCTTGGTGTGGAGGTGCCGCCGGAGAAGGTGCCGGCGATTCAGAAGCATCTGATCCGGCGCGCGGCGGAGTACAGGAAGCCGGTGATTACGGCGACGCAGATGCTGGAGTCGATGATTGAGAATCCGCGGCCGACGAGGGCGGAGGCGTCGGATGTGGCGAATGCGATTTATGACGGCACGGATGCGGTGATGTTATCGGCTGAGTCCGCAGCGGGGAAGTATCCCGTCGAGTCGGTGGCGATGATGGCAAAGATTGTGGCGGAGACGGAGAGCCAGATGGCTCTGCTGCCGCGCGCGGCCGGGCTGGTGAATCATCGCAAGTCGCTGAATATTCCGGAGACGATTTGTGAATGTATGGCGCACTCGGCGCAGGATTTGGATTTGGCGGCGATTGCGATTTTTACGGAGACGGGCAATACGGCGCGGCTGCTGTCGAAGTACAGGCCGGAGGCGCCGATCTATGCGATGAGTCCGTTTGAGGATGTAGTGAATCGCTGCATGCTGTTGTGGGGGACGTGGCCGATTCAGTGCGACCGGTTTAAGGATACCGACAAGCTGGTCGGCATGGCCGAGGATGTATTGGAGCAGGGCGGATTTGTGCGCGACAAGGATGTTGTGGGGATTGTGGCGGGGACGGCAACGCGGACGGGGGCGACGAATTTTATGCGACTTCACTTGATTGGCGACAGGTAGGTGAGATATATAGGTTCGATTTCGATCAGGCCAGAGGAGGCTTCTCAGTGGGCCGCCGGGTGACGGGTTTCGTGACGGCTTTCCTGCTGTTTGGCATCGTGTCCGCGCACTCAGGCAGCGCTCAGGAAATGGCAGCTCCAGCAACGCCGGCCTTTGATGTCGTTTCAATTCGGCCGTATGCCGCTCCGAAGCCTGCCGGGAGCTTCGTCGTTCGATCACTGCAGTGCCATTATTTTCCTGACCGCGTTCAGTGCGATTTAACTCCGAAAGAGTTTATTCAAGAGGCATTCAAACTGAAGACGATGGAGGTCGCAGGACCTGCATCGCTGACGGCCCATGTTTTCACGTTGAATGCGACGATGCCTCCGGATACCTCGAACGACATGGCTCGACTGATGCTGCAGCGAGCGCTGGCCGACAGGTTTCAGCTGACATTTCACTATGAAAGCCGAAATATTCCTGTGTATGCGTTGGTTCCGGCTAAGCGTGGGGTGAAGTTAGAGGCTGCTGCCGATCAGGGTGCTCGCGATAAGGGGAAGATCGCTCTCGCTGAAGCAGGCGGGAGGCGGGTATCGAGTGTTTTCGCGCCGGGGCATTTGTATTCCACAGGGATGTCGCTGGATATGTTGGCGACGAACCTGGGCTTCCAGTTCGATCGGCCGGTGGTCAATGCGACGGGTCTGACTGGGGAATACAAGATTGACGTGAGTTGGACGCCGTCGGAGGACGCCGAGTTCCATTCTCATCCGTTTACTGACCCTGAGTTTTTTGCAGCGTTGCAGGAGCAGGCTGGGTTGCGGCTGGAGAGACGCAGCGTTCCGGTGAAGGTGCTTGTGGTGGATCATCTCGATAGTTCTCCGTCGGAGAATTAGGTAAATGCGTGCACGAGTAGCGGCTTCATCTAACGTCTAGAATCGTTGTTTATGGGGCGTATACGAGTTCTTTCAGACCAGGTGGCGAACCAGATTGCTGCCGGTGAGGTGGTGGAGCGTCCTGCGTCGGTGGTGAAGGAGTTGCTGGAGAACTCGCTGGATGCGGGGGCGACGCGGATTCGGCTGGAGGTTGAGGGTGGCGGGAGGAAGCTGATTCGGATTGTCGATAACGGGCATGGGATGGGGCGGGATGATGCGCTGCTGGCGTTTGAACGGCATGCGACGTCGAAGCTGCGTTCGAGCGATGATCTGCTGAGTATTGCGACGCTGGGGTTTCGCGGGGAGGCGCTGCCGTCGATTGCGAGCGTGGCGCGGGTGACGCTGGAGACGCGGCAGACCGATGATGAGGTGGGGACGTCGCTCGAGATTGCGGGTGGGAATCTGCTGCGCGTGGACGATGCGGGGCTGCCGGCGGGGACGACGATTGCGGTGAGGGATTTGTTTTTTAATACGCCGGCGCGGCGGAAGTTTCTGCGCAGCGAGCAGACGGAGCTGGGGCATGTGGCGGCGCTGGTGACGCATTATGCGCTGGCGCATCCGACGAAGCATTTTGAGTTGCATACCGCGACGCAGGCGTTGGTGATGGCGCCGGCAGTAGCGGATGCGGGGGAAAGGCTGTTTCAGATCTTTGGGCGCGAGACGTTCGAGAGCTTGATTCCGGTGGCGGCGGAGATTGATTTTGCGCGGGCGGGGTTGCCGGAGCCTCCCCCGTGGAAAAGGGCGGAGGATTGGGAGCCGCCGGAGCCGGGGTTTTTGCGGATGACGGGTTTTGTGTCGAAGCCGGAGCTGCAGAAGCTGAATCGGAACTCGATCTATGTGTTTGCGAATGGACGGCTGATTCGTGACCGGCTGGTGCTGCATGCGCTGACGGAGGCGTACAGGAACATCATTCCGCCGACGTCGTTTCCGGTGGTGCTGCTGTTTCTGGAGATGCCGCCGCAGGAGATTGATGTGAACGTGCATCCGGCGAAGACGGAGGTGCGGTTTCGTCAGGGCGCGTTTGTGCATGACTTTGTGAGGGATTCGGTGAGGACGGCGCTGATGCAGGCAAGGCCGGCGGCGAGCTTTTTGCAGGCTCTGAGTGCGGCGCCGACGGCGGGCGAGTCGCTGATGGTGGATGTGAGTCCGCTGCCGGGGGTGGAGCAGGCGGAGCTTGTGCCGGGCGGGGTGGTGGGCATGGTTGTGCAGAGTGAGGTGATTGAGCCGGGGGATGTGGCGGGGTTTGAGTTGAGGGAGAGGGTGGTTGCGCCGTCGGCGGGGAGGCTGGGGTTTGACGGACCGGGGATGGCCGTGGGGTATGGGGAGAGTGCCAACCCGCTCATGCGCGATGAGACTGCGCATGAACGGGGCACCCAGGGTGGTGGTGGGGAGGCGACAGGCGCGAGGCCGACGCTGAATTCGCTGGGGTCGTTGCGGCCGCTGGGGCAGTTGAGGGATTCGTTCATCCTGGCGGTGAATGAGGAGGGGTTGTGGATTATCGATCAGCATGTGGCGCATGAGCGCGTGCTGTTTGAGAAGATTTTGCGCGAGCGCGAGGTGGAGAGGGTGCAGCGGCAGAGGCTGCTGATGCCGGTTCTGGTGGATCTGCTGCCGGAGCAGATGGTGACGTTTGCGGAGATTGCGGAGGAGCTGGAGCGGAACGGGTTTGAGGCGGAGCCGTTCGGGCCGCGGACGCTGGCGATCAAGGCGGCGCCGGTGGGGCTGGAGGGCAAGGAACTGGAGCGAATGCTGGAGGAGGTGCTGGGGGTGACGGAGAAGTCGGCGCAGGTGGAGAATGAGGAGCTGCGGCGGACGCGGATTGCGGCGTCGATTGCGTGCCACGCGGCGATCAAGGTAAATATGCCGCTGGAGGTGGCCAAGATCGACTGGCTGCTGGGGGAGTTGGCAAAGACGGAGCACCCGACGAGCTGTCCGCATGGGCGGCCGATTGCGTTGCGGTATTCTTTAAAAGAGATTGAGCGCGCCTTTCAGCGGATCTGACGCCGCGCATCGTAGTGCAGGAAAGATTTTGAGGACCTCCGCTCTGGGCGGAGGTTGATGCTGTATGGGCCTGTTCGAGGCCAAGAGTAGGCGGCGAGTGCCGTTCACGCGGAGGAAGCTCCGCAGTCTGAGAGATTTGTTTTGAGTTCTACACCGCAGTTTGATGTGGCGCAGTTGACTGCCGCGCGAAGTAAGCATTGGCACCAGGGCGGCGAGGCGCTGCTGACGGGCAATGCTTTGCTAACCCTAGACGCGGCGCGCGAGTGGGTGAATGAGGCGGGGCTGGTGTTGTTTGCTCCGCGAGGACAGCAGTTGCCGATGCCGGCGCCATCGCTGGTGGAGGCGACGCTGGGACGTACGGTGAGTGCGCCGACAGCGGCAGAGGCGGAGACTGCGTGCGGGCTGGTGGCACGAATGGTGGCGGAGGGATCTGTGCTGCCGCTGAATCTGCTGGGTGGGCCGGGCGATGTGCCGGACTTTGTGGTGTCGGCGCAGATGTTCAGTTTTGTCTTCACGCTGCGCGGGGACAAGGGGTGGAAGCAGCCGCCGTCGACGTCGGGCGCGGTGAAGGTATCGCCGCTGGCGCTGAAGGTGTATGAGGCGCTTGCGCAGGGCGAGGCGATGACGGCAGCGGAGCTGGTGGGCGAGCTGGGCCGCGAGGTGACGGAGAATGCCATCGCTCGTGCGTTGGTGGAGCTGTGGGGGCAGATGCGGGTGATTCCGCTGCTGCAGCAGGATGGGGCTGCAACGATCTGGGAGCTGACGTCGCGGCGGTTCACGAAGCAGATGAAGGCGGGCGCCAATGCGGGCCAGCCGACGGCATTGTCGGCGCTGATTTCGGCGTACCTGGCACAGGTTTTCGTAGCGACGGAGGAGGAGATTGAGACGTTTCTGTCGCCGCTGGCGGCGCGGTCGCGCGTGCGCGATGTGCTGCATGGATTGACAGCGGCGAGGCAGCTCGAGAATGCGGTGCTCGAGGGCAAGACGCTGCTGTATATCCCGGGCGCGCTGCCGGAGTTTCCGGAGATTGCGGTGGAAGGAGTCGCGGCGGAGGGTGAGGCGGAAGCTGCAGCCAAGGCGGTTGCGGGAGAAGAGCGGATTCGGCGGTTTGATCGTCCTCGCGGGGCGCGAGTGGAGCGGGGCGCGCGGCCGCCGCGTCGGGAAGGTGAGGGCAGAGCTGAGCGTCCGTTCCGCAGAGAGAGTGCGGGGCGAGGCGAGCGTCCGGTTCGCAGAGAGGGCGGAGAGCGCCGCGGGCCGGCGAAGCCGTTTGGTGGGCGAAGGAGCGAGGGCGGAGCCGAACGCAAGAGTTTTGGCGGGCGGGGTCGCGAACAAGGAGCTGGAGGAAAGGGCTTCGGCGAACGCGAGCGGCGGCCGTTTCAGCGGGATCGTGCGGAAGGGCGTGGCGAGGAGAGGCGCCACGTGGAGCGTGGTGGCGAGAATCGTGAGCGGAAGAGTTTTGCGCGGCCATGGGACGAAGAGCGGAAGGCTCGTCCGGAGGGCAAGGGGCGCGAAGGTGCGCGGCCGTTCGGGAACCCAGGCGAGCCCGCGCGAGGGGAGTTCCGTGGCAAGCCAGCGTTTGGCAGGAAGCCACAGTTTGGTAAGGGGCCGAAGAGAGACTTCGGTTCTGCTCGTCCGCGCAGAGCGGAATCGGATCGCGGCGCGAGCGGAGAACGGCCATTCCGCCCTCGGCGCGAAGGCACTGGCGAGGAGCGTCCGCTTCGTCCGAAACCCGAAGGTATTGGCGGGGTGCGGCCGTTTCGTCCACGTCGCGAAGGTGCGGGCGGGGAGCATCCGTTTCGTCCACGTCGCGAAGGTGCGGGCGGGGAGCGTCCGTTTCGGGCGCGGCCTGAGGGTAATCGCGAACGCGGTGGCGAGCGGCCTGCGAAGGCGTTTCGCAGACGAGAGGAAGGCCCGCGCGAGGTCGGCAAGCGGCCGTTTCGTTCGGCGGAGGGCGGAGAGCGTTCTCGTCCGGCTGGTGAACGGAGACCCGGCAGCAAGTCGGAGTTTGGCAGCAAACCGAAGTTTGGCAGCAAGCCGAAGTTTGGCAGCAAACCGAGGTTTGGAGGCAAGCCGGGATTCGGCGGAAAGCCCAAGTTTGGCGCGAAGCGTGGGCCTGGGAAGCCAGGAGCTGGGGCGCAGGGTGGTGGCAGCAAGGGGAAAGCTGCAGGCGAGGGAAAGCCATCGCGAGCGCGGGACGTGAGGGCCAAGGATATGCGGGCCAGGGATAAGGGTGAGCGAACGCGCGGGCCGCGGAAAGAGACGGAGGAGTAGCGGCGACCGATGAGTGAGACGGCAGCGAAGGACAGGGTGGGGCGGGAGCCGGCGAGACGGGAGCGGCCGGTGATTGCCATTGACGGGCCGGCGGGCGCGGGGAAGAGCACGCTGGCCGCGCACCTGGCGCGGAAGTTCGGGTTTTTGAACCTGGAGACCGGGGCGATGTACCGAGCGCTGGCATTGAAGGCCATCGAAAATGACCTGCCGTTTGAGGATGAGGCGGTGCTGATGGACCTGGCCGAGTACACGCGGATTGCGCTGGAGCCGCAGGCGGAGGGAAATCGCGTGATTCTTGACGGGGTGGATGTCTCGCGGCGGGTGCGGGATGCCGACGTGACCGAGGCGGCGTCAAAGGTGTCCGTTCATCCGGCGCTGCGGGCGTGGATGGTGACTCAGCAGCGCAAGCTGGGCGAGCAGGGTGGCGTGGTGATGGAGGGCCGGGACATCGGGACGGCGGTTTTTCCGGAC
The DNA here is from genome assembly GCA_035651235.1 of Acidobacteriaceae bacterium. GTDB lineage: Bacteria > Acidobacteriota > Terriglobia > Terriglobales > Acidobacteriaceae > Granulicella. The sequence continues at coordinate 48,161 of DASRGC010000017.1, read as the reverse complement.
GCCGAAGTGAAGATCTTTTTGGACGCGGCGCCGGAGGTGCGGGGGAGCCGACGTTACCGGCAGCGTGCCCCAGAACAGGTGAAGGTTACCGAAGAGTCGGTTTTAAGAGAGCTGAGGGAGCGGGATGCGCGGGACAGAAATCGCGCGGAATCGCCGCTGCGGCCCGCGCCGGACGCGGTGATTCTGGACTCGACGGCGATGTCGCTGGAGGAGGTTCTGGGGGCTGCTGAGGAGATTGTTCGGAGCCATGTGGAGGCGAGTAAATTGCAGGGTAAGTTGCACTAAACACAGTGCAGAACGGGTGTGAGCGAATTTTTTTCTGGAAAAATTGTCCGCCGTGCTACCATTCCCACATCGTTTGAAACAGATTGGTTTTCCGCAGGTTTCAACCGGCCGAAGCCCCGATTTGGATTCAGCGTCAAAGTCACAACACGAAGGATTTACGAGACATGGAACAGGGAACGGTGAAGTGGTTCAACGACGCCAAGGGTTTTGGCTTCATCAGTAGGCAGAATGGGGAGGATGTGTTCGTACATTACTCCGCAATCAATACCAACGGTTTCAAGAGCCTGCAGGAAGGTCAAGCTGTTCAGTTCAACGTTGTGAAGGGGCCCAAGGGCTGGCAGGCGTCTGACGTTCAGCCGCTGTAGTCATCGATCAGTCGGCACCCCCACAGATTCAACTTTTTTGAGGCTTGTAGGGACGCTACGAGATGTGAGCAGGGACGGCGAACGCTGTCCCTGTCTCCGTTAAGGGGCTGTTGCGGTCGAGGAAGTTACTCCTGCGGCTGCGGTGGAGCGTCGGGTTGGGGAGTGCCTGGCTCGGGGCTGGGCGGCGCTGCGTTTGAATCGGTCGACTCAGTCACGACCTTGGCGCCCGGCAAAATGGTCATCGAGGTTTTGAGCTTTCGGTAATCGGAGAAGGTGTCACGGGCGTTGCCGTTGAAGCCTTTGAAGAGCAGGAAGCGGCCGTCGACATGTGCGGTGAATTGGCTGGGAAACCAGATTTCGCCGTTGACGGGCGCCTGGGTGAAGTCGAACCAGCTTCCTTTTTTGATATTCACGAGCAGGCCGCCGGCTACGTGGAAGTTTTCTTCGAGATGACCGGTGAGGTGGACGATGGCGCTGTCGCGCTCGTCGACCCAGATGGTGCCGGCAAGTTCGCGCATGATCTGGTCGCTGAGATCTTTGGCGGGCGCGTGCGGATCGCCCGTGTAGTCGAAGACGAGAGTGGGGCGACCGTAGAGTAGCTCGCGGCGGGGATTGCTGAAGGTGGCGAGTTTGAGAAGCCTGCTGGCGCTGAGGTGGACCTGGTCCTTTGCAGGCTTGTTCTGCTGCGATTTCAGCTTGGCGACCCGCTTGTCGACGCGTTCCTGTTCCTTTTGCGCGTCGTCTGGCGAGAGTGGTTTGCCGTCGCGGGAGATGAGCTGGAGGACCTCAGTGTTGGCGACGTAGAAGGCCTGGTACACGTCGGTGTGGGTTTTCTTGCTGCCATTGGAGGAGAACTCGTCGGCGACCTGGGTCATGGTGCAGACGTAGGTTTTGCGGAGGCTCTCGAGGGCGTCGTAGCGGGCGCGAACGCGGGCGAGGAGTGTTTCGATATCGGGCAGGGGAGTGGGGGCGTCGGCGGATGCAGTGTCGGCCGTGCTCGGGAAAGATGCGGGTGGGGCGGGAGTCTGTGGGGCCGCGGCGAGGATGCAGGGGAAGAGGCAAAGGACTCCTGCGAGGACCCGACGGTGCATGGCCTCACTATACAGAGCGGCGGAGTCTACGAGGAGGGTGGATCGTCGTGGGAGTCCGGGTTGCGGCGATCGCGTGACCGGCGACGGAGCCAGTGAACGCCGCCAAAGCCGAGGCCGCCCGCGAGCGTGGCGATCAACGCGGCGACGACGGCAATCGCGATGCAGACGACGATCAAAAGGGAGGCGCCGGCGAGCAGAACGGATGCCGCAGTCTGCAGGATCGCGTGGATCACAGCGACGATTGCCTTGAGAAGAATCACCTGGGCTGATAGGACGCGAATCCTGGTGTGCGCGCTGTGAGCAGGATTTGTGCAGGGTTCAATTTCGAGACAGCGAGGTTTCGGCTGTATCTCGGTGAGGAGTTACTGCGAAACCGATTGCGGCGAGCCATGTTGTAACAGCGGAGAGAGCGTCCGGTGATGAGCGCGAAGTGTGGATGAGCTCGGCCGAGTTTTGAGTGGGGAAGCGAAGGCCGAAGCAGAGTTGAGGGCGGTAGGTGCAGGAGGCGAGGTCGGCGATGCCGAGCGCGGTGGTGGGCGTGCAGAGGATGGTGCGCGGAGGCGCCATGCGGTCGAGCATGGAGAAGATTTCGAGCTTGGACTCGAGCTCGTCGGGAACGAAGTCGATGGCGAGGTCGGCCTCGCGGACGGCGTCTTCCACGGTGGAGGCGAGGTGAAGCGCGCCGGCGGGGGTTTCGGACGCGATTGCGTGGTGGGCGCTGCGGAGGCGCGAGGGCATGACGTCTTCGAGGATGACGACGAAGCCGGCGCGAACACAGCGAAGTGCGAGGTCGCGGCCGGCGGCTCCTGCACCGATGACCGCAATGCGGCGCAGAGGGCAGGAGGTCTGCATGGGAGAGGAGCTACTTGGTGGTGAGCGCAGCGAGGACGGACTCGTAGCTGGGTTCGGAGTGGCGGATGTGGTCGGCGACACGGGCCTTCTCTTCGTCGGAGAGCACGGGCAGCACGGAGAGAATGCGGCGGAGGGTGACGGAGATGTCGTCAACGTAGTTCATGGTGCGGATGGCTTCACCGGAAAGAGGCACTGCTGGGTCTCCTTGCAACTTAACGAATCGTAACTCTAGTGTATCGCTGTGGCCGGGAACTGGATGTTCATGGCCTGTGAGATGAGTGGAACGATAGGTTTGTTGAGGTCCATGGGGTTGTAGTGATGGTTGTCGTCGAGCAGCATCACGTAGCCGAGCGAGGACCAGCCCCAGAAGGGATTCATGCCGTAGCCGAGGCCGGTCGTCGAGTCGTAGAACTCGCGTGTGACGGGATTGCGGTCGAGCACCATGTGGAGTGTGCGGGTGGCCAGTTCACGCGCTTGCTTTTCGTAGCGATAGTCGATGAGGCCATGGAAGATCATGTAATTGGTGGGAATCCAGGCAGGGCCGCGCCAGTTGCACTCGGTGTGACGGCGGCCTTCGTAGAAGTCGGGCTCGGTGGCGGCGTAGGTCGCGACAGGATAGGTGAGCCAGAACTCGTAGGGGTTCATCAGGTGGTCGCGTACGAGGCGGCGCGCGCGATCGGGGGGAGCGACGCCGGCCCATAACGGAAGAAAGCCCGAGACCGATTTAATCCGAATCAGCTGGCCAGTTTTTTCATTGCGGTCGTAGTAAAAGCCGTCCTTGTCGTCCCAGAAGACTTCATTGATGCGTTTGGCGAGGTGGTCGGCTTGCGCGGTATAGCTGGCGGCGTCTTCGTTTTTGCCGAGGGCGTTGGCGATGACAGCGAGGGCGCGCATCTCGCGGACGAGATAGCAGGCGAGATCGACGCCTTCGTCGTCGTAGGTGTCAAGATTGCCGGCGCGGCTGGTCTGGTTATCCATGCCGGTGGCATCGGCGCTGTTCCAGACGGGAAGACCGTTGTGATCCTTGTCGTAGGCCATCCAGCGCTGAACGAAGAGTTTGAGCTTAGCGTAATCCTGTGCGCGGAGCCACTCAAAGCTGCCGCGCTGGCGTGAGCCGAGGACGGCGAGCTGCGCGAGGAATGGCTTGAACATCTGGTGCGGCTTTGACCACTTGACCGCGAGCGTGCGGGAGATGAATCCGTCCGGCTGCTGGCGATCAAGAAACACCTGGAAGTTGGTGAAGTCGTAGGTGCTGACACCGTAATAAGAGAGATAGATGTTTTCGAAGTAGAGATCCCAGTCGTAGAACTCGCCATAGGCGTAGCCGGTGAGCAGGGGGCCGTGAGCGCCGGGGAAGTCGTGCAGGCCGCGCGTCGCGATGTCGTTGTTCAGTTCTGTGAGTCGCGCCTGGAGTGCGGCGTATTCGGTGGATCCGAGCTGTCTCTGGAGAAGGTCATGCGAGGAGCCTGCGTGAAGCGCAGGAACGAACAGCAGAGATAACAGAAGAACGGACGCGCGCTTCATGATGGAAGCACCAGTTTCCCGGCACGCGGCAGGGAAGTCAATCTTGCAGAGCAGTTAGCGTGTGGAGCCTTCCTGGATGCGGAGTGAGGCGGCGTCGGTGGGGCTGCCGGCAGATTCGCCTTCGATAGGTTTCTGGTAGCCGTCGCGGTCGGACATCTCCGTGATGGAGCAGAGCCGGACGGCGAACTCGGGCTTGAGGTCGTCGAGGCCGAAGCGCCAGGACCAGTTGCCGGAAGCGGCAGCGGGGCGGTTCATGCGGGCGTCACTTCCGAGCTCGAGGACATCCTGCAAGGGATAGATGGCGATGTTGGCGACGGAGTCGGCGGCGGCGCGGATCATTTGCCAGACGATCTCGCAGTCGTTGTGCGGGTCGACGGGACCGAGGTAGATCTCGACGTTGTTGCGCTCATCGGGAATGGTATCTTCGCGCCACCAGCCGAGCGTGGTGTTGTTGTCGTGGGTGCCGGTGTAAACGACGGTGTTGGCGACGTAGCGGTGGGGAAGGTAAGTGTGGCCGCCGCGCTCGGCGAAGCCGAACTGCAGGATGCGCATGCCGGGCATGCCGAAGTATTCGCGCAGTTCGTCGACCTCAGGTGTGATGAGGCCGAGGTCTTCGGCGACGAAGGGGAGATCGCCGAAGATTTCTTTGAGGCGATTGAAGAAGGCGTGACCAGGCGCTTTGACCCAGTGGCCGTTCATCGCGGTCTCTTCGTCGGCGGCGATGGACCAGAAGGCTTCAAAGCCGCGGAAGTGATCGAGGCGAACGAGATCGTAAAGGGCGAGGGAGCGGCGAACGCGGGCGACCCACCAGTCAAAGCCGCGCTCTTCAAGGAGGCTCCATTTATAGAGCGGGTTTCCCCAGCGTTGTCCGGTGGCGGAGAAGTAGTCGGGTGGAACGCCGGAGACGCGCGTGGGTTTCCGCTGATCGTCGAGCTCGAAGATTTCAGGGTGGGTCCAGACGTCGGCAGAATCGTAGCTGACGAAGATGGCGATGTCGCCGAGGATTTTGATTTTGCGTTCGGCGCAATAGGAGCGGAGGGCGTTCCACTGTTCGGCGAAGAAGAACTGGATGACTTGCTCGATGGCGATGTCGCGGCCGGAGTCGTTGAGGAGCGCGGTCATCGCGTCAGACTGACGGAGAGCGTACTCGGGCGGCCAGGAGATCCAACCGGAATAGTTGAAGCGGCGGCGAAGGATGGCGAACATGGCCCAGTCGGTGAGCCAGGAGATGTTGTCCTGGGCGAAACGCTGGAAGCGGGCGCGGTCTTCACCGCCAGCGCGGTCGAGGAAATTGGCGGCGGCCTCTTCGACGAGCGGGCGCTTGGCTTCGAAGGCGCGCTCGAAATCGCACGGGCCGTTGTGGCCGGGGAGACCCTGGATGCGGTCGGCGGAGAGCCAACCGGCATCGACGAGACGCTCGAGCGAGATTAAGAGAGGATTGCCGGCGAAGGCAGAGAGTGCAGAGTAGGGTGAGCTGCCGTAGCCGGTTGGATTGAGCGGGAGGACTTGCCAGAGCCGCTGCTTGGCGGCAGCGAGGAAGTCGACAAAAGCGAAGGCGGCGGGACCGAAGTCGCCGATGCCGCCATAGGAGGGGAGCGAGGTTATGTGCAGTAAAACTCCCGAAACCCGCTCAGACGTCATCGCGTTCCTTCACCCGTTTGTGGCCTGAAGCGTAGGACGTCTGCGGGCGCAAGCGGGATGCCGCCAGCCGGCATCCATTGCGCAATCAACGGAGTTTAGGGGAGGCCGCCGGGTTGCTTGCGGCTGTAGATGATGGCGCCCCCCTGTTGATAACGCTGCATCAGCGAGGTGGCGAAGAGGCCAAACGCCTCCTGGCGCTGCTGGTCGAGCAGCTTTTCGCGCATTGCCGGAAGGTTCTTGGCGATGTCCTCAGGAGTGGGCTCCTGCTTGTCAACGACCTGAGCAACCGAGCCATTGGGCCCTTCGTTGATCGGGCCCGAGATGCCGCCCTTCGGGAGGGAGAAGAGCACGGAAGCGGCACCGCTCATGGCACCGATGTCAGGAACCTGCGCGTCGTGGCCGACGAGGTCGCTGGTCTTGACGGGGAGCTTCATCTCGGCGGCGGCCTTGGAGAGATCGTTGAGGACCTTGGCGCGGTCGGCAAGCTTGATGAGCTGCGCGTTGAGGAGCTCGGGCGCCTTCTGCTCGCGATAGTCGTCGAGCACGTGCGACTTCCAGGAGGCGAAGTCGGGAGCGTGCGCGGGTTTGACATCGAGTACCTGGAAGATTGCATAGCCTTCACCGGTGGATGCGCTTTGCGGCGGAGCATTCTTGCTGGCGCTGAAGGCTGCGGTCAGAAGCGCGGTGGAATCAGGCAGGCTCGGGATTGTGGCGTCGTGTGCGATGTAGTCGGTGGTGACGACGTGGAGGTTGTGCGCCTGAGCCGTCTTCTCGAGACCGTTCTTGCGAGCTTCGGTGACGAGCTGGTTGGCGTAGTTCTGTGCGGCGGAAGCAGCCTTCTGGCTCTCGAGCGCGGCGACGATGGAGTCGTGCACTTCGGCGAGTGACTTGGTGTGTGCAGGCTGCTTCTGCTCGGTCTGGATGATGTGATAACCGAACTGCGAGCGAACGAGCCCGGAGGTCTGGCCGGGGTTGAGAGCCATCGCGGCCTGCGCATATGCGGGATCGAGACCGCTGGTCGGCATCAGAGGAAGTTCGCCGCCCTGATCCTTAGAGCCGGGATCCTCGGAGTACTTTTTGGCTAGCTCTGCGAAGTTAGCACCAGAGTGAAGCTGGTTGAGGATGTCCTGGGCCTTGGCCTTGGCTGCGGCATCGGTCTTTGCGTCGGCGCCCTTGGGTGCGGAGATGAGGATGTGCCGGGTCTTTATCTCGGCGGGGACGTTGAACTGATCCTGATGGGCGTTGTAGTAGGCCTGGATCTCGGCTTCACTGACCTGCGGCTTTCCGCCGGGAAGGCTGGCGTCGTCGAAGGCGATGAAGGTAATTTTGCGGGTCTCGGGGACCGCGTTGGCATAGCGAGCGGAGTTCTGGTTGAAGAAAGTTTGCAGTTCAGCGTCAGAAGGATTGATCGTCTTCTTGATGTCCTCTGCGGAGATGACCGCGTAGTTGAACTTTACCTTTTGGCCCTGTTGGAGATAGGCGGTGCGGACAGCGCTGTCTGAGACGGTGACGCTGCCGGTGACGAGCGATTGCAGGCGTGACAGTTCGAGGTCTTCTTTGACTTCCTTCTCAAACTGCGCGATGCCGACGCCGAAGAACTGTTCGACGAAGTTCATGTACTGCTGGTCGCCAATGAATTTGCCGCCGGGGAAGAGGTATTGCGAGAGCGGACCGGTCTGGAGCTCGCGGCGGAGGTCGTCGTCGGAGACCTGCAGGCCGAGGCGATCGGCTTCGCGAACGAGAACAGCGCGCTCAACCTGCTGCTGGCCGACCCGGTTCATGAGAATAGGGCGCGCGAAGTCAGGGTAGTGCTGTTGCTGCATCTGGCGTTCGGTCTGCTGCGTGACCTCCTGCATGGTGATGGCATCGCTGCCACCAAAGAGACGGCCCCAGAGTCCGGGAGCGTGGACGGTCGCGAACAGGGAGGTGTTGTTCGATGTGTCGTCACCACTGAAGATGCCGGGCACCAGGGTGATGACCATGGCGACGCTGGCGGCGGCGATGATGACGCCGAAGAGGATCTTGGTGGCTTTGTTGTCCTGCTGAAAGATGCGGATCATGCCTGGTTGACGACCTTCACTTCAAAACGAGACGTGGAGTGGTCTCGTGTGCCCGGGGATTTTTGCGCAGGATAATGGGGTCTCGCTGCCGAGACGTGTCACGCCTGCTTGCAGGGGCTTCGTCCTGAGTATAAATCAGCAGCGCGGGTGAGATTCAGGCTGAGAGCGTGTCAATGGGCGTGGGCTGATTCGAAAAGAGAGAGGGCTGCGGAATCCGCAGCCCTTGTGTTGTCAGCTTTTAGTGATCAGCGGCCGTAATAGGGTGCGTAGTAATAGCCGTAGTACGGGCTGTAGTAGCGACGCATCGGCGGCTGCCGCTGCGGGTTGGGCCCGGCAGCGTAGGCCAGGCGAGCCATTTCCTGCTCGGAGACGGTCTTCACGACGGCGGGCTGCGCGAGCTGGAAGGTGATGACAGCCTCGGGTGGGACGATGACGCGTCCGCTGGGCGATGAGGCGGATCCGGCAACGCCGACGCCTGCACCGGCGACTGCGCCGACGGCTGCTCCCGCGCCGCCCCCGGCAATGCCGCCGATGATGGCGCCGAGGGCGCCGAGGCCAATGGCGCTGTTGGCGGTCGTGGTGGATTTGTCACGGCCGTGCTGCTCCCAGAGTTGGGTCTCAAGCGGATAGTTGACGCCTGCAAGGGTGACGCTGTTGATGGCGAGGCTGAGCTCGCCGCGGCCGCTAAGTGTGCCCGCTTTGGAGGCGTCTACGACGGTGCCCTGGACAGAGGCTCCGCGGGGAATCGCGATCGCACCATCGGCGGCTACGTCGTTGATGACCGTGCCGTCAAAGGGTGTGCCGGGCTTGATGTGATTGGAGTCCAGGCCGCGATTGATGCGGATACGCAGCATCGCTCCTTCGGGAATGGTGACCTGAATGCCAGCCTGCTGTCCTCCGGGAGGGGCGTAAGCCTGATCCGGACCGTTGTTATATAGCGGGCGGCGGGGCGGAGGACCATACGGTTGCGGCTGTCCCTGGTAAGGCTGCTGCTGTTGCCCGTAGGGCTGTCGGGGGTATTGCTGCGCCTGACCGGGATACTGCGGAGCTTGACCAGGATACTGCTGCGGTTGTCCGGGATATTGCTGCGTTTGGTCGGGATATTGCTGCGGCTGTCCGGGATATGGCTGCGCCTGACTCTGGTCCTGCGGAGGACCATAGCCGCCGGGATACTGCGGGCTGTTGGGTGGACCGTACGGCTGCTGCTGATGTTGACCCTGCGGAGGACCATAGTCGCCCGGGTATTGTTGATTAGCCTGAGGTGCAGTGTTGGGATCCTGCGGCTGGTTCTGCGGAGGGCCATAGCCGCCGGGATACTGGCTGCCGTCCGGCGACTGCTGCACGCCGTTCGGCGGTTGCGGCTGCTGGTTATAGTCCGGCTGTGGCTGGTTGGGCGGGGGCGGGGCGCTGTTGTCGGCTTGCTCGGAGGCCGACGGCGCCGGAGCGTAAGTGCCATCTGACTGCAACTGGCCGTTGGAGGGAGGCTGCTGAGATGCCTGCTCGGACTGAGCCGATTGATCAGCGGGGTTGGGTTGATCGGCTGCTGAGGCCTGATCGGAGGCTGAGGCGGAGTCGCCAAGGGACAGCTCGTCAACGACCTTCTTGACCCCGACAGCGCGGGCGACCAGATTTTCGGCCTTGGTGCGCATCGCCTCGTCGTTCACGTTGCCGGTGAGGGTGACGGTGCCGTACACGGTGGACGATTGGATGTTCTGCGTCGAAAGCTCGGGGGCGCTGGCCAAGGCGCGGAGGACGTTGGCCTCGATCTGGGCGTCTGTCATGTTGCCCTGGGCTGGCTGATTCTGGGCGAAGGCTGCCGTGCCCAGGATCAAGCTGCCAAGGAAAATAGGGTGACCGATACGGGAAAAGCCTTTGCGGCTCATAGTCTGTGTGCTCCTGGGGCGCCGAGGTATCGGACGAGAGTTTCGCAGACACTTCGGGCAGGCGCCGTCCATCAAATCAGACGCTACTTGGAAGGAAAAGTTCCGCTCGGACTTTGCATTCCGGTAATAACGCGGGTACACCGGCCACTGGCGGATGCACGCCCGTGGCGGGCAGTTTGACCCAGGGTGCAGTGAGTGGCATCATAAGGATGCGGGGTGGAGCAGCCCGGTAGCTCGTTGGGCTCATAACCCAAAGGTCGCAGGTTCAAATCCTGCCCCCGCAACCATTTAGCGAAACTTCCAACCCGGAATAACCCGGTGTAAGAGCAACGAACATTTGCTCCACCGGGTTTTCGCACGTTTGGACCCTCGCTGTCATGGGTTTAATTGCCCCTCAAGATTCTGTTAACGACAGCCGTATTGGCCTCGCGCTTCGCTCCCATCAGCGCGTTGCCGTATACGTTCATCGTGGTCGAGATTTGTGCATGCCGCATGAGTTTCTGCTGCACTCCCATGGGTGCCCCGGTGTCGTCCAGCCAGGAACGGTAGGTGTGCCGGAACGTGTGCCAGCCAACGCCGGCGTACTTCCCGGCCGCCTCCCAGCGCTCATCATGAATGAGAAGCCGCTTGCCGTTCGGCGTAGGCGAGTCCTGCACACACCAAACACCTGCCGCTGCCTCGCACTTCGGACAAGCCACAAGACAGCAACCAGCCGGCCGGATGTAGTCCTGCTGGATGGGTGCTCCGTGGTAGTGGCGAGCCGTCATGGGGCTTGGAAAGAGCAGGTGCAACCCGGTCAGCCGGGTTGGGATGTCCTCCGGAGCGTGGCGGGACTGGCTCCGCCGCCATTCGAGAAGGAGCGTCGCAAAGTCGGGGTCAAGCGGGAGCTCGTCTTCCGAGTACTCCGTCTTGACCAGCTTCACGCGTCCGTGAACGACGGCGCGGGTCACCCTCATGCTGAGGTTTTCAAAGCTAATGTCTGACCACTCCAGGGCCAGCACTTCCTCTGACCTCAGCCCGGTGCACTGAGCCACGATCACCATCGTCCGGTAGGGCTCCGGCAGCAGATTCAGGATGAGGTAGTACTGGTCCGTTGTCAGAACAACCGGCTTCTTTCGACGTTTGCTGATGCCCTTGATCTCGACCAGCTCCATCGGATTCCGCTGCCAATCGACCATCTCCCACAGCATGGCCTTTTCATACAAACGGTGCATGATGGCCTTGATGTGTCCTTTGGTCTTCGGAGCGACGTCCATGTTTCGGAGCCATTCCTGTACCTTCATCGGCTTCAGCCGGGTTATGCGAGTGGAGCCCCACTCGGCACGGACCCGCTTGATGACGCTGAGGTAGGAAAGCGCGGTCGAGTAGCTCAGATCTCCTGCCCGGTCGCAGGTCTGGCCGGGACGGGTCTTTTTGATCTCGAGCAATCGCTCCTCTTCGATGAACCGGTCAAGAAGAGCGTGAAACGTGGGCTCAAGGACGGCCAACGTGGGGTTATCAGAGTTGAGTTTGAGCACAAAGGCTTCCAAGTGCCGCTCGACCGCGGTCTGCGTCGGAAACTGTTCTGTGCTGAAGTACATGGACTTTTCTTTGCCGGTTTGGGGGTCCGCGTACCGGTACTCCCACGCCGAACGGTTATTGGCCCGCGGCACGCGCCGCAGATAGCCACGTTGATAGCGTTGCCGAGTGAATTTCAAGAACACCGTTCCTGTCTAGTCACGCCGGCGTGATCGGTTGTGTTCGAGTTTATGCCATGTTCCAGCCAGGAATTCAGCGAACTGAGGCGGAATCGCCAGCGCTTTCCGACCTTAAAGGCTGGCACCTCGTGTCCGCGGGCCTTCGCCTCCAAGGTCTTCCAATGCATGCCCAGAACGGCCGATGCTTCGTGCAAATCCAGGAGCGGCTCGAAGGTGGTCGTCGGCTGGGCCGGAAGAGCTGAAAATGCCCGCGCTGTGACTGGATGGCGTACGGACGCCACAGGTTTGCGCCTCGTCGTCGGCTCGCGTTTGGGCTCGGGCATAACGCCACCTAACGGTGCGAAACGCTCCGCTTTCTGGTGAGGACCACCAGACGCTTCACTGAAATCCTGATTGCGGTTGGGTTCCATGAGACCGCTCCAATGCTGAAGAGGTTCCATGTCCACCGTTGCTCGTGTCCAATGAGTTTCCTGCCCAACGTTATGAGTCGAGCGCATAACGCCCCGAACTGCCGGAGCCGTGTCGTGCCGGCGCGCATAGGCAATAGGCAAGGTTGACCGCGTTTCCGTGTTGTTAGCAGACGTACCTCCCGGCTGGTCGATATGCTCCAAAAGGCAGAAACTTCAAAGCTAAATATGGAGTCTAAGTAGATGATGATCCAATCCGTGGACGCGGATGGATACACCCGCGATGAGAATCAGGCGGGCATTGGGGGCGGGCCATGCAGCGCTTCGTCGACGTTCGATCCCTCGTAGCCATAGTGACTCTTTCCGAAGAGTTGAGCTTTACGCGAGCCGCCAAGCGGCTGGGCATGAGCCAGTCCGGACTCAGCAGGCATGTCAGCTCCCTCGAACAACGGCACCGAATCAAGCTCTTCGACAGAGATCATGCCAATGTGAGCCTCACCGACGGCGGCCGTGCCTTCGTGGAGGAGGCCAAGCTGTCGCTTTTGCACGACGAGCGTGCCCTGCAAGCGGCGAGAACAGTTGCGGAAGGCGTTGAGCATAGTCTGAAAATTGGGCGATCGCCGTTCACTGATCCCTTTCTCACCTCGGCCCTTCTTGCGATTCGCCTTCCGCTCTATCCGAACTTGCACGTGCATCTGCACAGCGATTTCGCGCCGGAACTCGTACACGATGTGATCGTGTCCAAGCTCGACCTGGCACTCATAACCAACCCTGGTCCGAACCGCAAGCTGACGACAACCAAGGTCAGCGAAGCCCCTCTTTACGCGGTGCTTCCTGCCGGCAGTCCGCTTCTTCAGAAAACGGCCGTGACGCTTGTCGACCTGAGCGACCAGACCTGGATACTTTTCGAGAAGAAAGCGCATCCTCTCATGTATGACACGATCCTGCGGCGCGCCGAAGAGGAAGGCATCGCCGTCAAAGACGGTCAGAAGGTCTTGAGTGCTGAGGATGCGGCACAGCTTGTCTCCGAGCATCTTGGTGTGGCCTTTGTCAGCATGCCGGGCGCCATGAAAATCGCACAGCAAGGCGCGGAGGTGCGCCCGGTAGATGATCCGGAGCTAGTGCTCACCGTTTGCCTCGCTTCACGCGCAGACAACCGGTCGAAGCTGGTAAGCGAATTCGCGCGCGCCTTTATGCGCCGTATCGCGCAAATCAAAAAGCCACCGCAGGGGGTAAAAGATGGGCTGACCGGGAACGGCACTGTGCAGCTCGCGAGCTGAAGGAGCTAATATTGGCAGTGGTCAATCGTTCGGAGCAAAATGGCTTAATGGTTTGCCGTAGATCTTCGAGAGTTCCCAGAGCTCCACAATGTCGAGGACGCGCTCACCTGATTCGCACTTGTTCAGGTACGAGTGTGACATTCCCATCTGTAACGAAACGTCGCGCTGGGTCAGACCGGCTTCAAGCCGCGCGGCGATCAATCGCTGCAGTACCCCGTCGTAGTAGGCGCGCAGTTTGGCGTTCCGGCCTTTTCTCGATCTCCTCGCCTCTGGTTGTTTGCGCCCTGCCACACCCCAAAGTGTGGTGATCTGTTGACGAATCCCCTAATAAGGGACACTCTGGGTACGAGTTCAGGAAGAAGACACCGGCATGGAACAACCGCGCATAGATTTCCCTGAAGTCGCCGGTAAGGCTGTGGCGGAGCTATCCGTTCTTTACGATCCGGTATACGGCCGTGAGGTTCTCGTTCGCTTCACCGACGACACGCAACTCTCGATCTGTGTGGGTGTGAAGCAAACGATTGATGCTCGATATTGCCAGGAAGATACGCCGGACAAACCGATCTTTGTCCGACACGAGTAGCAGGCTAAGTGAACTACCCAATTGTTAGCTATGGCGCGTGGCCTATAAACATGCAAGATGCCGAAAGCACGCCTTCCAGTTGAAGAACCGCTCGATCAGTACACTGGCAATTTGGCGACTAGCGAAGAGGGTCACACGATTGAAAGAGACTGGCTCATTACCACGGCATCACCGTCCTGCCTTGATGTAGCTCCAACCTCGCTCCTGCGCCTTTACCACCTCGGCGACGCCAGAGGGCACTGTCTCGACTCCCGGCGTCAGATCAGCAGCCGTGATGTGTTGCATGCGCATCGAGTGTTCGCAGGCAACGAAGCGGACGCGCTTCGCGATGAGAGCAGTGATTTCCTGCTCCGAGGAAGAGCCTTTCTTCACGAAAGCGAGGCCCGGGCCATACGCTACCACCTCGACCTGGGTTGAGCCCGGCTCGAAGGCAGTGAGCACATTTCGAATGTTTCCGAGTGTGAGCTTCCAATCGGCCTCGTCACTCGAGGTCAACGCGAAAACGACGTGGTGTGTCACGGTTTGTGAATGGGCCAAGGACGGCGTCAGGAACAAACCAAAGGCCAATACAAACATCATTGTCCGGCGAAGCTTCATCGAGTTCTCACTTTGTTGCAAGTAGTTTCACGGCTAAGAGAATCAATAAGGCGGCGAACCCTCGCCGGAGGACGAGCGGAGAAAGAGTCTGAGCCCAGGCTCCGCCCAGCCATCCCCCAATTGCGAATCCTGCGGCGACGAGCAGTGCGAGTCTGACGTCGACATGCCCCGCCTTGTAATACGTCCAGAAGGCGAAAACGCCAATCGGGAGCAGGAGGGTTGCGACCGATGTTCCCTGGGCTTTGATCTGCGACATCCCGTAGAAGTAGACCAGCGCTGGAATCAGGAAAGCGCCTCCACCGATCCCGATGAGACCAGAGATGATCCCGATGACGGCCCCAAGAAGCAGGCCACCTGCCATTGCCAGAGGCGTCATGCCCGCGCCTTATTCCAAGGCATGCGTCCGAGGAGCGATGCCATCATGCAGGTATTGCTGACACCCGCGAACACAAGCCCGCAGCCCACAAGCGCCGTACCGATGAGGAAATAGTGCGACGTGGTGACTCCGAGAAGAACGGTGACGGCCACGAGTGCCCCTGCGACCGTTCTCACCTGACGCTCCATCGCCCAGGGTTGGCGCGACTCCTTCACGACGGGCTTTCCGGCAGCGCTCCATGCGTCCATTCCGCCCGGGAGCACAATCGCGTCCGTGAAGCCTCGTTGGATCAGTTTCTGGCGCGCCTGCTCGGCACGGCGTCCGCTCTTGCAGACCAGCAGCAGCGGACGCGATTTATCCCACGCACTGCAGGCGTCTCCTACGGTTGCGAGCGGTACGAGTTGAGCGTTCTGAATGTGGCCTGCGGCGAACTCCGGGTACTCCCGTACATCGATGATGGCTTGCGTCATCGCTTCTCCTTGTGCATGTATCACCATATGGTGATATTATCACGTCATGGCAACACCCGAAATGAGCGACAAAATGCTGGCACTCGTTGCGAAGCGCTTTCGCCTCTTAGGCGAGCCTTTCCGCCTGCGGCTCCTACAACAGCTGGAGTCAGGCGAGAAGTCCGTGAACGAGTTGGTGGAAGCCCTCGACGGCAATCAACCCAACGTATCGAAGCACCTCGCACTGCTGCACGATGCGGGACTCGTCGGACGGCGGCGGGACGGGACGACCGTCTTGTACTGCATCAACGATCCTGTCGTCTTCAAACTCTGCGCCCTGGTCTGCAGGAATGAGGCAGAGAAGAGTCAGCGTGAATTCGAGGAACTCAATGGAGTCAAGAAGGGCGGCAAAGCAAAATGACCATCGACCGTTTCGAAATTCCGGGGTTGGCCCAGTATTCGTATGTCGTGTCCTCGGAGGGACGTTGTATCGTGATCGATCCGATTCGGGACACGGATCGTTACGTCCAGTTTCTCGAAGAACGCGGGCTCACTCTTTCGGCCGTTGTCGAGACGCATATTCATGCGGACTTCGCATCGGGAGCGAAGGCCCTTGCTGAGGCGACCGGGGCGGAACTGGCGCTCAGCGCGCATGACGATGGCGAACACTACCAGTACCTGATGCCGCACCGTTCTTTGCAACACGGGGAACGCATTGAGATTGGGTCGGTTCGTCTCGAAGCGCTTCACACGCCGGGACACACGCCCGAACACCTGTCTTTTGTTCTGTACGACACCACGCGCAGCGAGACGGAGCCCCTGGCGCTGTTTTCGGGAGATTTCCTGTTCGTCGGCTCAGTAGGCCGCCCGGATTTGTTGGGAGAAGACGCCAAGCTCGGCTTGGCCCATGAACTGTTCCATAGCCTGCATCGCCGGATGGACGCACTTCCCGATAGCGTTCAGGTGTACCCCGGACACGGCGCCGGTTCCCTTTGCGGTGCGGGAATGAGCGAGAGGGCCGAATCGACCTTGGGCTACGAGCGCAGAACGAACCCGCTTTTCGGCCTTTCGGAAGACGCGTTCGTTGCGGAAATACTTCGGAGTGTGCCTCCGATGCCGGCATATTACCCGCGCATGAAGGAGCTGAACTCGCGGGGAGCGGTGGGCGTCTCTCCTCTCCCGGGTGGCATCTCCCTGTC
This sequence comes from Acidobacteriaceae bacterium, assembly GCA_035651235.1. Taxonomy (GTDB): domain Bacteria; phylum Acidobacteriota; class Terriglobia; order Terriglobales; family Acidobacteriaceae; genus Granulicella. The sequence continues at coordinate 31,872 of DASRGC010000017.1, read as the reverse complement.
GGCAGCGGAGGTGCGGGCTCTGGCTGGCGCGAGGGATGTGGTTGTACTCGATCTCCGGCGTCCGGAGGCGTTCGGGGGCGCGCACGTTCCCGGAGCCATCAACATAGGAGCCGGACAAAACCTGTCTCTGTGGGCAGGCTGGCTTCTCGATCCCCAAAGCAGGATCCTCTTGATAAATGACAAGGGCGACGACGAAGAAACTCGTCGCGGGCTGGTTCGCGTTGGTCTGGACAACATCGTCGGTTTCCTGAAGCAAGGGATGCCCGCATGGATCAATTCAGGTCTTGAATTCGAACGCACAACACAGCTCTCAACCGAAGAGGTGCGGAAGGGATCAGCGGACAAGCTGGTGCTGGACGTCAGAAGTGATGCCGAGTGGAAGGCAGGGCATATCGAAGGCGCAAAGCACATCATGCTTGGTGACCTTCCATCCTCCATCGCCGGTCTTCCGTCAGACCGGCCGATTGTCAGCGTCTGCGGCAGTGGATACCGCTCCAGCATTGCCTCCAGCCTGCTGGCGCGGAGTCGATCTCAACAGAGCGAAAGCATGGATGGTGGAATGTCCGCGTGGTATCAGCGCAAGTTCCCTACCGAAACCGCAGCGCGGTGACGAACCCTCACAACCGTCGAAGGAGTTTGCAAATGGAGCCACTGACGCGTCGTTCTTTTGTGGAGAAAGCCGGCATGGGCCTGGCCGCGGCCAGCGCTGTTGGAATACCGCCGTCTCGTTCCGAAGCTCAACTTGTGTATCGCAAGAGTGATTGGAACCTGGAGCCATTCAACCGCCTTGTGCATGGCGCGGCCTTGGTGAAGCAGGTCTACGACATCCGCGCGATTGCCGACGGTAAGTTTCTCAACAATGTGAAGAATTCACTGAACGGCTTGCATTTTGGTTTTGGTGTGCCGGAAGACCAGATCCGGGTCGTCGTAGCGATGCATGGTCCCTCGAACATGCTGAACTTCGACGACGCCGCATGGCAGAAGTACCGCATTGGCGAGCTGCTGGGTGTGAACGACCCGGCGAGCGGCTCCCCGGCAACGAGGAATCCGTTCTTTGCAAAGAAAGACACCGGTGGCTCGGACCCGAACGATCCCTCCTCGATGTTGCAGGACACAAGCATAGAAGCCCTTCAGAGCCGCAAGGCAGTCTTTCTAAGCTGCCATACGGCAACTGAGGAGCAGGTGCGCTCCTTCGTAAAGAGCGGCAGGATGCAGGGTGAACCGGAGGCGATCGTCAAGGATCTCCAGGCCCATCTCATTCCGGGCGCGATCGTGGTTCCTGCCATGGTGGCGGCCATTGCCATCCTTCAGACGCAAGGACATTACAGCTACATCACTGTGTAGGAGAGCGCAATGCATGTTGTCCGTTACGCCGCCATCCTCGCGCTCGGCTTGCCAATTGCAAGCTTGGCACAATCGATGCCGCCATGGAGCAATGGAATGAACAATCCTGCACCGGAGAAAGACCAGATTCTCGGCGCTGCCGATGTGGACAATGTGCCCGACCTGCACGGAAACCCTGAAGGCGCTGCACTTGTTCTCTTCGTCGGCGGCAATCAATTCTTTGTGATGCCTGCGCTCATCCGAGGTTTCGAGCGAAACCATCCTGAACTGCGCGGCCGCATCTTCTATGAAACCTTACCGCCCGGACTTCTGCGGAAGCAGATGGAGGAAGGCGGTTTACTGACGTTGGGCAACCTAACTCTCCGCGTGAAACCCGATGTCTACGAAGCCGGCGCCCAGACGATCGACGAACTGGTGAAGACGGGCGCCATCGATCATGCGACGCGCTACACCACAAACAATCTTGAAATCATGGTTGCGAAGGGAAATCCAAAGGGGATCAAGTCTCTCCGAGACCTTGCGCGGGGCGACCTTCGCCTGTCCATGCCCAACCCGAAAATGGAAGGGGTGGCGCGGCAGATTGCAGAGTCGCTGCGTAAGGCCGGCGGTGATGCGCTGGCGGACACGTTGTACCGCGCGAAAGTCGACGACGGCAGCGCCTATCTGACAGAGATTCACCACCGTCAGACGCCTATGCGGATTATGGCTGACAAGAGCGATGCTGGCGTCGTGTGGTCGTCGGAGGTTCGCTTCCAGGAACAGGCCGGGAATCCATTGGAGGGTGTGAAGATCCCAGCCGCCGAGAACGCGGTGGGCACATACTCTGCTGGTGTCGTTACCGGTTGTGCGCACCGGCAAGCGGCGGAAGCCTGGGTTGCCTACCTGAACTCGGATGAAGCACAACAGGCGTACGCACAATTCGGATTTCGACCCGTCACAGCTCACGACGCACGGTCGAAATGAAACGCCTTGCGTGGCTCTCCGCATCCCTCATTCTCGCCGTATACCTTCTGGCGATTATGCTTGGATTGCGAACGCGGGACCTGTCCTGGGTGAGCGGATCCAAGGCACCCGTTCTGCAGTCCATGTGGACACCGCCGCCGCGCGGTACGATTCCGCCGGACCATACCGGCGACCTCATCCGATTCGGCGAGCAAATTTTCAACGATACCCGTCTCTATGTGCCGGCGCACGCGCGGGCCGCCGTAAGTTGCAGCGACTGCCATGCGGCTGGTGGAATCCAGCCTTTTGCTTCCCCAGTGGTCGGCTTGCCGGCGCTCTTTCCGATGTACAACCAGCGCGCTGGGCACGTGATCTCGTTGAAAGATCGCATTCAGGAATGCTTTGTTCGCAGCGAGAACGGTACACCGCTCAACTACGAAGGTCCGGAAATGAACGCGATCGTCGCATACATAAATTGGCTATCGCAGCCGCGGCCCAACGAGCAGCGCTTCATCGGGCGGGGCCTGGTGTCACTGCCGTCATTAGCTCCTGACCCAGTACATGGAGAATCTATCTACGCGTCTCAATGCGCAGGTTGTCATGGAGCACATGGTGAAGGTTTGCCGCCACAATTTCCGCCGCTCTGGGGGCCGTCTGCTTTCAATGATGGCGCAGGTATGAATGGCATCCCGAAAATGGCTGCCTTCGTTCAACACAACATGCCTCAGAACCGCATGGGAATCTTGTCTGCTCAGGATGCCTACGATGTTGCCGCCTTCATTCATCAGCAACCGCGACCTGCCTTCAACAAGGCTTACGCACACTTCTAGCTCCGAGGAGAACATCAGTGATCGATTCCGACATCAAGGAGCGGCCTTCCGTCCACAACAGCAAATGGGTTAAGCGGCTGCCGGCCATTTTCTTTCTCGGAGCAATTTCTTACCTCTTCTTCCGGAACCAGGTCTACGCCGCGCCGAAGGCTGTGCGGTTGGATACACTCCACCTGCAGCGACTCGACGGCACAGAACTGGATGCTGCGGATCTCAAAGGCAAGGCGGTCGTCCTCAACTTCTGGGCACCATGGTGTCCGCCTTGTCGTCTCGAGATGCCGTGGCTTCAGAAATTACAAACTACTCACCCGGAGTTGAAAGTCGTCGGCGTCGAAGACGACGCGGACGAGTACGGGAACGCGATTGACTTCGCTCAACGTGCAGGCATTTCGTTTTTGCTCGTTCGCAATAACCAGTTTGTCGATGACGAATTCGGAAGGCTTCCTGGGCTGCCAACAACGCTATACCTGTCTCCCAGCGGGCGCGTCGTGCACACCATCACGGGTGTTGTCCCTGAAGCAGTCATGGAACACCTTGCTCGCGACGCTGAGCGGTCAAGATGAAAGGTGCGAGGCAGTTTAAAGGCCGTGCGCAATTTATTCATCCGAGCGCTAGCCGCTTAGACCTGGCCGCAAACGCTGAGCAGCCGTTCTCCCGCAGGAATGTATGCGCGCCGCCGAATGGCGACAGTCAAAAGAGAAAGGGGCTTCCGTCTTCGCCACAAAACGCTTGTATCGGATGTTGAAGTCCACAAGGTAACGCCTGTCCCGGTACACTCAACCCATAGCCGAGGTTGCCTTCCTGGCGTGCGCCTCAGCGCACAGAAAGCATGAGGTGGACTTCCGGGCAGGAACGAGACTGTTACAAAATTCCAGAGCCGCTGCACGCACAAAGGCGGCCGAGCTTCCCTGCGGGTCGGATCGGAACGGTGAGGTCTAGGCGAGGCTCTCTTGCGAGATCAGGGCTTCGACTCTGCTCTTTACCTCATCACGAATCGCCCTAACCTCTCCCAAAGATAGGCCCTTCGGATCGCAGAGCGGCCAATCATCGCGTCGCAGACCAGGAACGTAAGGGCACTTGTCGCCGCAACCCATTGTGATGAGAAGCTGGGCGTGCTTCGCTAGCTCTTCCGTGAGCCTCTGAGGCTGCGCACCGCTGAGGTCAATCCCAACCTCCTGCATCACAGCCAGCACTTCAGGATGGACACGCTTACCGGGCTCGGTACCTGCTGATACAGCATGCGCCTTGCTCGATGCGGCAAGCTGATTAAAGAACGCGGCGGCCATCTGCGACCGCCCGGCATTGTGAACACACGCGAAGATAACGTTCAGCATCTCGTCTCCTAGGCGCAGCAAGACGGCCCGCAGCATGGTGCTGTTGTGACGGTTGCTCCGCCGTTCGGCTTGACCGCGTAGACCTTAATGCTGGCGGCCGCGCTGTTCACGTCGTATTTCGAGAGCAGGTCTGTCAGTTCGCTGTGCAGTGTGGCCGGATCGGGTTCCGGAGCGCAGCACGATCCCACATCCATTGCCGGAGAGCAACAGCCGGACTGGTTCTCGACCTTGGCGTAAGCGTTGAGGTCTGCCCCGCTGTCCACGATCTGCACATGCTCGAATCCAGCAGCCAGCAGACCCGCACGGTAGTCCTCGATGCGTATTGCCCCGGCGATGCAACCCACATACGCGGCCATGCTGCGGGCGAGAGCTTCCGGTAGTTCGGCCTTGAGTGCGATGTCGCTTACCGCAAACCGGCCTCCAGGTTTGAGAACGCGAGCGATCTCGCGGAAGACAGCAGGTTTATCTGGCACGAGATTGATGACGCAATTGGAGATGACGCAGTCCACCGACGCATCCGGCAAAGGAATTCGGTCGATCGTGGACTGATAGAACTCTACGTTGGTGTACCCGCCCGCAGCGGCGTTTGCGCGTGCCCGGTCGATCATCGCGGGAGTCATGTCGACGCCGATAGCTCGGCCCTGCGGACCGACCTTCTTCGCTGCCAGGAACACATCGAGACCGCCTCCAGAGCCAAGATCCACCACAACCTCGCCGCGACGGAGGTTCGCCGTCGCCGTCGGATTCCCGCACGACAAGCCCATGTTGGCCTCTGCTGGAATAGAGGTCAGCTCCTCCGCCGAGTAGCCGAACGCCTCTGCCACGGCCTTCACACCTTCATCGTTACTAGACAACGTGCTCTCCGCGACCGCGCCATACTTCGACCGCACTGAATCCAGAATCTGCTCCGCCATGTAGACCCTCCCCAACAAACACATTCGTCAGGGTGAATATATCCATTGCCACCGAATTCGTCAAAGCGTATACATGACGCATGGGTCGAAAAGCTCAGTTCGATATGCAGCAGTTCTTCCAGGCGCTTGGGGATAATACCCGGCTCCGGCTGCTCAACTTGATGGCAGATCAAGAGGTTTGCGTCTGTTACTTCGTCGAAGTGCTCGGCGGCCCTCAGCCGAAGATCTCGCGGCATCTCGCGTACCTGCGGAGCGCTGGAATCGTTTCCGCACGGCGCGATGGCAAATGGATGCACTACCGGATCGTGATGCCGCCACACATCGGAGCAACACAGATTCTCCGGCAGACGCTCGATTGGCTGAAGGAAGACAAAGCGATGCAGGCAGACCGGGCGCGTCTCACAAAGGCTTGCTGTGCGCCTGCAAAGTTTGACCTTGAAGGCGCTCCGCTCCCCGTCCCGGTCGTTGAACCATGCTGCGAGGTTCGCTGATGGCTACTGTTACAAAAGGTCAGGTGTGCGCTCCGGTGGCGAAACGCAAGCACCTGTCGTTTCTGGACCGCTTCCTGACGCTCTGGATATTTCTCGCGATGGCCGTGGGCGTCAGCATCGGTCATTTCGTTCCTGGCTCGCCTGCCTTCGTCAACCGCTTTCAAAGCGGCACAACAAACGTCCCCATCGCGATCGGCCTGATCATCATGATGTTCCCTCCGCTGGCCAAGGTGCGTTATGAGAAGCTGCACGAGGTCTTTCGCAACAAGCGGGTGCTCGGCCTCTCCCTTGTGCAGAACTGGATCGTTGGCCCATTCCTCATGTTCGGCCTTGCGCTGTTCTTCCTGCGGAGCGAACCCGCATACATGCGCGGTCTCATCCTCATCGGCATTGCCCGCTGTATTGCGATGGTGCTGGTGTGGAATGAGCTGGCAGAGGGTGACGCGGATTACGTCGCGGGTTTGGTCGCCATGAATAGCGTCTTTCAGGTGCTCTTCTACAGCGTCTATGCGTGGGCGTTCATCACCGTGCTGCCCAGGTGGTTCGGGTTGCAGGGCGCAGCCGTCCAGGTGGGCATTGTTCAGATTGCAAAGAGTGTGGGCCTGTATCTCGGCGTCCCATTCGCCGCTGGCTTCCTCACCCGATACGCGCTCATTCGAGCCAAAGGTGAAGAGTGGTATCGAACACGCTTTGTCCCTCGTATCAGCCCGCTAACGCTGATCGCGTTGCTCTTCACCATCCTGGTTATGTTCTCCCTGAAAGGTGACTTGATCGTCCGGCTCCCCTTGGACGTGGTGAAGATCGCCGTGCCGTTGGTCGTCTACTTCGCCGTGATGTTTCTCGTGAGCCTCTGGATGGGAAAACGGCTGGGTGCGAATTATGCGCAATCAGCCACACTTTCGTTCACCGCGGCCGGAAACAATTTCGAACTGGCGATCGCAGTGGCTGTTGCTGTGTTCGGGTTGAACTCTGGCGAGGCGTTCGTAGGAGTCGTGGGGCCGCTGATCGAGGTGCCAGCGCTGATTGGACTCGTGAATGTTGCCTTATGGATGCGTCGCCGTTATTTCAAGGCAGAGGCTAGAGGATTCGACATCCATCCGATTGAGGATGCGCCCTAACCGGGAAAGCGTATGGACGGTCACGGTTGATCCGCGGGTGGTCTGATCGCTGACGACAAGCCGACTTCCCGTTTCTAATCTGGCTGAGCACATTGGCTGTTTTGCGTGACTCGAGAAGCGTAAATCCTTAGAAGGGGGCTTGGTGGCACTTCATTCTCGGCACGTCTATGAGACCCCTTACAATAGCGCAAATGAGGTGCTACGCGTATGCCGATGAATCTGGCAATTCCGGGCTCAAGCTCTTTGGGGACCAGCAAGACACATTCTGGACCGGCACCCTCATCTCATTTTCCGATCTGGATAGTCGATACGGCGCGTTTCACCAAGAACTACTCCACTTGGCAGGGAAACCGGAACTCCACGGCAATGAACTGGGCTTTGGTCGAATTGAAAAGATAGCGGCTCGCCTTGCCTGGTTCATCCGTGAGAAGAAGATTCGCTTCTCATTTGTCCGCATCTTCAAGCCGTATCTTGCTACCACGAAAATGTTCGACCTCGCGTTCGATTCGGGAGCGAATCCGGCAGTTCCGCCCCAGTCCTATGGTATACGCCAGCTTCGATTGATCAATCTGCTTCATTTTTCCCAGCTTCTTGCTACGGAGGATCTTAATGAATTTTGGAGTCTATTCCAGGCCCAATCTCCGGAGCGATTCGGGAAACTTCTGGCTTCCATACGGGACCGCGTAAAACATACGCCCTATGACAAGCGAAGCAAGCAGATCCTAACCGAGGCTCTAGATTGGGCCAGTCGGCACCCGGAAGAGGTGTTGGACCCTTTTGGAGAACGGGATTCTCCAAACTTCGTAGCCTTTACCGCGATCTTCGACCACCTGCACAGCTTTCATGAGGAGACCGGCCATACGATTGGTAGCTTCGTCCACGACGAGCAGAATCAATTCGTACCGAAGTTCGTCGAGGCATTCGATCTCCTCTCGAAGTTTCACGGCGATGAGAAGAGTCCGTTTTCGATGGCATCTGATATCTCCCCAATCTCAAGTTTCGATTGCACGCTGGACATTCGCTCCTCCTCCGCCAGCTTCGGTCTACAACTAGTCGATGTGTGCATATGGTTGGCGAAGCGGGTGATCGAGAAGCGCAATGAGCCTCGGGGGAATTGTGCCACTCTCTTTCAGTGTCTAGCCGAACGGAGCTACATCAAGGAGTATGACTTCGACATGCTCGTGCGTGAGGTGAAAGCTGGTGCGGACCTACTGGCGCAATGCGAACTCACTGAGGAAGAGATCGCGAAGGCGCGGCGAGACCTTGCCGCGATCGAGGAAGCACGTAAAAGGCGATTGTCCGCAAATCCATGACGCATATTTTTGCTGGAACTTCAGAGCTTAGAGTGTCGTTCCGAGCGAGGATTACCAGCTCACCAATCTATGGCTGCGCAGAAATGCCTCTAAAGGCGAAACATTTGCCGGTCGTGGAAGTGCCAGCTTCCCGATGAGACGACGGAGGTGCCGCTCTCGCCTCGCTCTATCGGCTGATAGACGAAAGCGTTTCACCCTTGTGCTACCCGATCCGGAGAAGTGTGCGCGCCAATGGTTAAGAAACTCTCTTTCTGCCCCTTGCGTACATGCGAGTTCGGCGTCAAGCGTAGCAACCAATCGCAGAATGATCTCCGAAAAGCCCACAACTCCCCGCAAGACGAGCTTAACTGGGGCACCAAGCGAAGGCGCGACTACCTTCGGAACCTCTGTGACACCGAGATCTGCGGGGGTCAATGGCGCGAATTCGTTATAAGCGTCGAAGCACTTTTGACCTGCGATGCCCCCTCCGTGCATCACCGCATTTCTGAGCTCTTTGAAACAACGGTACGTTTTTAGGAGATTTTCAATTTGGGGAGAGATTTTTTGGGGTGGGTAGACAAATCAGAATAAAACGCATCTTTCATCGTGATTGAAGCGTTCCGTTGAAGCTGAGCGAAGGCGCTACTGACTCCTCGCACAGATCCATCTCTGGCGATGGTAGTGGGAAATTGCAAAGGTTTTTCGAGGCTGGCAAAGCCAATCTCTGCAAGTGTCAGTGCCAACCAGCCTTCGTAGATTGCGAATAAATTGAACAGAACAAACTTCGCGAACTCTGCTTGCTGGTCTTCCCAAGTCAACTCGATACATGCGCGTTGCAGGTTTGCGCTACCGATACCACTGCCAGCAACAAAACGGCCGTGCATCGTCTCCTTCGTGGGATTTGAAAGAACCTGAGAAAGACCGCGTACTTGCCAACGCAGATTCACTAGAGCCGTGGCCGTTGGCCAGACGAAATTGAAAAGCTCTGAGATCTGTCCAAATGTCGAACGTGAATTCCTAAAGAACAGGTATCGAGCCACCCGAAATCTCCATTCACCTTTGAGGTCATGATTCCCGCAAAGCCATGTAGCCGGTAGCTAGTAATGATAAACGCGGTTGTTGTAAGGGACAGGTGCAGGAGGAGGAACTCGACTCCTGCCGCGCAGCCGGCGGGCGAAGGCCGGGCAGCGGGATGAGGGTGCGGGAGAAACCGAAGAGGTCTCTCCCGGCGCGATTTGTGGCGGAACACAGAGCGGCCCCGGACGAATCCCGGGGCCGGAGTAAAGACCCTAAGCAGCTTTCTTCCGTATCGGCTCCTTTTTCGGTGAGACCTTCGCCGCGGTGGCGTTCTTAGCCGTCGAAGTCTTTGGCTTTGCTTTCTGCGCTATGGGCGGCTTCGGCAGGAACATCTTTTCAGCTTCACTCAGCCAGTCGGGCTGGCCCTCGTGCGGAATCGCAAGATGGTCAGACAGGACGAGCCGCAGGGCGAGGCCGGTTAGCTTCTCATCCTTGGTTCCGTCCAGTGCGGCCAGCACGATCTCCTCGTCGGACTGCTGCATGTTCTGATCACCGGCTGCAAAGTGGCTGGCAACTTCCTCAAGGAAGCTGTAGTCCAGTTGGATAAGCAGGCGAAGGAAGAACCGCATTTGCGCCGCATTGAAAGACGCTGGCGCCTGCTCGATGATGCGCTCGAAGCTGGCAATCCTCGCCTTGCGCTTATTTTCGCGGCGGCCTTGCTCGGCCTCATACTCCTTCTGCTGGCGCTCGAACTCGGCCTTGCGTTCTTCTTCTCTACGCTCCTGCTCCGCTTTGTACTCCGCCATGCGTTGCTCGTGTTCGGCTTGCCGCTGTGCCGCTTCTTCGTCCGTCTCCTCTTCAGAAGCGGGCGGCATGGCGGGCGGCGGGTCTGCGGCTTGGTGGTGCGGGTGGTTGGTGTGCACCGGGCACTCGTCGTCGAGGCAGACCGTGACGGTGCGGCCAACATGCTTGCCAAACACGATGATGGCTGGCTTGGCGCTTGGGCATGGCGGCTCGGCGTCCGGGTTGTCGGGTTCCGGCAGTTCGCGGTATTGGTTCCGTCCCAGAGCGCCGGGGCGCTGCTCCTTGGGACTTCTCCACGCTGTTTCGATAGCCACAAGCTCCGGTCGGGCGGCCAGCTGACGGTCGATATGGGCTGTCACCTTGGCTTGGAAGCACGGGCCGTCAAGGCACTGGTCGCCCTGCACGTCCGCAAACAGACTGGTGTTGAATCCGCTGCGGCGTGGACAGGTGACACAGGCTCCAGCTTCGGGTTTCAGGGTGGTGTCCTCACGGTCAAACGGCGCTTCCGCAAGATTGAGGTAAAGGTTGGCCTGAATCCATGCGCTCAGGTGCTTGGCCGGAAGCAGATGCGCTTCCTTGTCCTGCCAGTCTTTGCGCCAGCAGTTCTCGAAGGCTGCTTGCTGGTGCTCCTGCGGCAAACGGGCAATCAGGTTGGCGTGGCTGGTGGTGATGCGCTCCTGCACGAACGCCTCGGCTACGGTGGGGATGAGTTGCAACAGGCTCAGCCGTGCGTAAATATGGGCTGCGCTCTTGCCGGATTTGGCGACGAGTGCGGCCACGTCATAGCCGGGCAAGTCTAGAAGACGCTGAAAGCCTTGCGCCTCTTCATACGGGTGAACGTCCACACGTTGGGAGTTCTCGACCAACTGCCACTCCATCGCGGCGGCGTCGTCGAGTTCGACGATACGGGCGGGGAGTGAAAACAGTTCGGTAAGCTGCGCGGCGCGGAAACGTCGGGCGCCTGCAACGATTTCGAAGCCATTCGCGTTCGGACGAACCGTGATGGGCTGGATGAGGCCATGCTGCCGGATGCTCTCGGCAAGCTCTTCCAGTTTGTTTTGCTCGAAGGTCTGGCGCGGGTTGGTCGTGGACTCGTGAATCGTATCGATAGCGAGATATTGGAAGTTGCTGCTGTCCTGCATGGTGCCCTCCTATGGGCGTTGCTGGTGGTTGCGGTGGTGGAGCGCACACGCTGCCCTGTATCCGCTCCGTGGGCGGAGAACTTGGGTCAGGCGTGCTGATATTGGCGCTGCCGCTCGAAGGCTTGCAAAAACCTTTGTTGCCGCAGGTTCCTATCCCAGGCTTCGGCGAAGCGTTTCTGCTGCTCGTGAAGTTGCGTGTGGCAGCAGTAATGGCCTTCACGAATGAAGCGGCTCCACTGCTCAATGGCGACGTAATCGTTGCGCCAGTAGAACGGGTTGAGGTGTGGCCCTGCAGCCGAACCAAGCTCGAAGAGCATTTCGGGGTCGCGCATGGCGTCGTCGTTCTGCTCGCCGTAGTGACACACAGAAAGCGCGGGCAAACCGCAGGGACCGGACTCGTCAGTCGCTTCGATGACCAACGCCATATACGGCGGGTTGTCGATGTGAAGGTGGAGGCCATGATTCCAGCCTCCGGCGGCTTGGAGGATGCGGAGAACGGTGTCCATTAGGCCGCCTCCGCCAGTTGTGCATCTTCGGTGGACTGCGCCGCGTTGCCGTCTTCCGCCTCGTCCTGCATCGGCGGCTCCAGTGCCGCAAGGATGATGCTGGAGCTCTGCTGGATGACTTCCAAGCTCTCGGCGAGAAGCGATGCGTTGCCGTGATAAAGCTGGATGTAATCGGCGGAAGCGCTTCCCGTCACAAGACCAACGGCCTTGCCGACAACAAAGGCGACGGCCTCGGCTTCGGTCTCGCGCACGGTTTTGGTGGTGGCGGTGCGACGCTCGGCCTTGTGCAGCATCTCGTGCGCCGTCTCGTGCACCAGCGTGCTGAACTCCTCGGCCTTGGACTGGCCGGGAAGGATGGCAATGCGTCCGCCGTAGCTGCAACCGAGCGCGGGCGCAATCTTCTCGTTGTAGACAACAGCGATGCCCTGGCCCTTCAAAAACGCGGAAAGCCGCTCGATGCCTTCGCCGGGATCGCCGGAGACCTGATGCATTTCGGGAAGCTCAACGCCATGGGTCTGGCTGATGTCGAAGACGTAAGCATTGCGGAAACCCAAAAGCACGCGCGTGTTCTGCTGGGTGATCTCCTTCTCGGCTTCCTCCTCCTTCTTGCGGCGGACGCCGACGATGGGGGCCAGAATACGAATGCCTTTGGCTCCTGCGTTCACGCTCCGGCCAAGGTTCTTCCATGTCCAGAATCCGGCCACGCGGGTGGCGGTCGGCATCTGTCGCGCAATCTCCAGCACGTTGCCAAAGCTGTAGGTGTGGAATCGGCTCATGGCCGTGAGGTAGTTGGTGAGAGCGTCGGATTTCCCGGCGTTCAACTGCTCAATCAGCAGTTTGATGTTGGCGGCGATGAGTTCCTGTTTGGTGGTGGGCTTCTTGCTGTCGATGGTGGCGGTGCTGCTCATCGGTGGTTCCTCCTTGGCGGTTGCTTTTGCTCGTCCGCTGGCGAAGCGGCGGCATGGCACATGCCGGACGCCACGTGGCGAACGCGGGGGTAGCAAACGGAAAGGTCTTCGAGCGGAGCTTTTTGGGGGGACCGCGCGTAGCGTGGGGGAGCCAAAACCCGGAGGGCGAATGGCCTTGCAGCGCGCGGGGGGCAGCGCCCCTAGGAAGGTCTGGTTTCCTATCCGGCGTGCGCAGCACGCAGGAATCGCGGGGTGGGCGTTGCGGGCGGGAACGGCCCGCAGAGGCGGGTGGCGCAAGACGCAAGCGGCTGAAGCCAGGGAGGAGACTTCCTCCCACGTGAGTTGCACTGGCTATTCATCCCGAGAATGGATGTGCATCTGATGAGCAGGAGGAACAAAGGATGTCGACGGGCAAGCACTACTTCATTGAAGAAAACGAAGATGGAAACTTCGCCGTGCGCGCGAACGGTTCGCAGCGAGCCAGCCGTCTCGCCGATACGCAGAAAGAGGCGGAAAAACTCGTGAAGCAGTTCAATGCCGATGACAAGCCCGATGTCGAACGCGTGCGCAACACCAAGGCCGGTGGTCGCGACCAGTGGCGCGGAGAGTGAAGCCGTAGACATGGCACCCACAAAGACCCATGGCGCAGAGATCTTCGTAGGGACCTCTGGATACTCATATCCGGACTGGAAGGGCGTGGTGTACCCCAGATCGGTCAAACGTGAGGTTGGTGGGAGTACGCCAGAATTGACGTATCTCTCCCGCTACTTCAACACGTGCGAGATCAACGCCACGTTCTATCGGAATTTCGAACCGAAGATTGCGGTGAAGTGGTCCGATGCCATCGAGAATCCGAAGTTCGAGTTCGCGATCAAGGCGAACCAGGTATTCACCCATGCGGCGGGGACAACGCCGAACGAGCGGAAGGCTTCAACGTCCGTCGAAAGCTTGAGGTACACCCCGAAAGACGTGGAGGAGAGCCGCAAGTTTCTGGATGTTCTGGCCGAGCGCAACCGTCTGCTGGTGGTTCTGTTCCAGTTTCCGGTCTCGTTCAAATTCATGGCGAAGGGCAAGGAAGGCGAGGCCGTCCGGCTGGAGGGCAACTGGGATCACGTCGCGGATGTGCTGAATGCCTTCCAGGAATACCCAAAGGCTATCGAGTTCCGCCATGAGAGCTGGGACGATCCGTGGGTGTTGAGCGCTCTCCGGGAGCACGAGTCCGCGTGGGTCAACATTGACGAACCCAGGCTAGGCGCTTCCTTACACAGTACGGACCATGTGACCGCACCCCTCGCCTATCTGCGACTGCATGGCCGCAATTACAAAAAGTGGTTCCACTCGAAGAACCGTGACGAACGATACGACTATCTGTACAAGGCGGACGAACTGGAACCGATCGCGGCGTCGATGAAGACGATGGCCAAGAAGGTGGAAAAGGAACCAACGCGGCGGCAGGCGAAGAAGATTATTGCCGCTACGAACAATCACTACAAAGGCCAGGCCGCAGTGAATGCCGTGGACCTGAAACGGCTCCTAGGGATGAAAGACGTTGCTGTTCCGCCCGAACACGCCGAAGCGTATCCCCAGCTCCGAGAGGCCGCGAAGAAAAGCCACCGCTGATGGCAGAATCAGACAGAGAACGAGAATGCAGATTGCAAGCTGGAATGTGAATTCCATTCGTGCCCGTGCGGAGCACGTGACGCGCTGGTTGCAGAAGACCAACGTCGATGTGTTGCTTCTACAGGAACTGAAGAGTACGGAGTTTCCCTTCGCCCTCTTTGAAGGGCTCGGCTATTACGGAGCGGCCGTCACGCAAAAAACCTACAACGGCGTCGCGATCCTCTCTCGAACGCCGATCGAAGTGACGAGCCGGACGCTAGTGGGGGACGAACAGGACAGCCATGCGCGTTTTCTGGAAACCCGGATTGCCGGTCTCCGGGTCGTGAACATTTACCTTCCTAATGGAAATCCGGTAGGAACGGATAAATTTGCCTACAAGCTGGCGTGGATGGATCGGTTGGCAGGACAGATGCGCAGTTGGATGTCTGACGGCGTGCCGACGATTGTGGGCGGCGATTTCAATGTCATCCCCGAAGACATTGACTGCCACAAGCCGGCTTCGTGGATTCACGACGCACTGTTTCAGCCGGAACCGCGCGCGCGTTATCGGGCGATGATGAGTCTCGGGTATACGGATGCGTTTCGCTCCCTCCATCCCAACGAGACGGGCCAGTTCACGTTCTGGGACTATTTCCGCCGCGCGTTCGAGTACGACCGGGGCATACGAATTGACCATTTCCTCTTGTCTCCGGCGGCGGCAGATCGTCTGATCAGTTGCGAGATTGACCGCGAACCACGGGCCGAAGAGAAGCCTTCGGATCACACGCCGATCGTGGTCACGATACGGTGAAAACGGCGTCCGCTTTCAAGTAAGCAGCGGGACGCGGAGAAGCGCGTTCTGAGCAAGCCTCGCTTCCCGTTCGCTCTTGCGCAGCGGGGTAAGGTGTTGTGGGTCGAGACGCGCCCTTAGAGGAGGGTTATGAAGTCGCGCAGCAGGCTGCATCGAGACTTCGACTTTAGGGAGTTGGAAAGCCGCATCGCATGATCTGCGATGGGGATAAAGTCGGGGCCAAGACCAGGGCGGGGCGAAGCTGCCCTCGTTCGTCGAACGAGAATCAAGGAAGAAAATGCAAGCAAATGAACGAAAATTCGCTTCACGCTAAACTAATACGACGCTTGCCAAAAAAGCTTTCACCAACGGTTATCCGACCGCAGCACCCGGCGAGGAGCACAAACGCAATAGGCATGAGCACAGAAGCCGACACCTGCCGAAAATATGTTGTTCCTAAGTTGGTTGGAGCGGGATGGGACAGCGATCCCCATTCAATCGCCGAACAGCGCACCATCACGGACGGGCGCGTGATTCCCGTCGGCAAGGAGGGCTTCGTTCGCAAGCCCCCGAAACGGGTTGATTACCTGTTGCGCTATACGCGGGATTTCCCTCTGGCCGTAGTTGAGGCAAAGGCCAGCTACAAGACGGCTGCCGATGCCGTGCAGCAGGCCCGTACCTATGCGGAGATGCTTGGCCTCAAGTTCGCCTATGCGACCAACGGTGCGGACATCATCGAGATTGACTATTTCTCTGGAACGGAAAAAGCCCTTCCTGACTTTCCAAAACCGGATGAGCTTTGGCGCCGGTATCAGACCGGGAGCGGATTGACCGGGCCGCAGCAGGCCGAACAGCTCATCGCGCCGTACAACATTGTCACTGGCAAACCGCCCCGGTATTACCAACAGATCGCCATCAATCGCACGGTGGAAGCCATTCTTGCCGGAAAGCGCCGCCTGCTTCTGACGATGGCCACTGGCACGGGGAAAACCATCGTCGCCTTCCAGATTTGTTGGAAGCTATGGTCAAGCCGCTGGAACCGGATCGGTGAATACCGCAAGCCCCGCATCCTTTATCTGGCCGACCGCAACATTCTTATTGACGACCCGAAGGACAAAACTTTCACGCCCTTCGGGGACGCACGCTACAAGATCGAATCCGGCGAAGTCGTTAAGAGCCGCGAAATGTACTTCGCCATCTATCAGGCCCTTGCCGAAGATGAACGCCGGGCCGGGCTGTTCCGCGACTATCCTCCGGATTTCTTCGACCTTATTGTCGTTGACGAGTGCCATCGCGGGAGTGCCCGCGAGGACAGTTCATGGCGGGTCATTCTTGAGCATTTCAAGCCGGCCGTCCAACTTGGAATGACTGCAACTCCGCTCCGCGACGACAACCGCGACACCTACCAGTATTTCGGGAACCCCATCTACCAGTACAGTTTGCGTCAGGGCATAGACGACGGCTTTCTTGCGCCCTACCGCGTCCACCGTGTACTCACCCAATGGGACGCAGCGGGTTGGCGACCGAGCAAGGATGAAGTTGACCGCTACGGGCGCGAGATTCCTGACGACGAATACCAGACCAGAGATTTCGAACGTGTCATCGCCTTGCGCGCACGCACCCAGGCGATTGCGAAGCACCTGACTGACTTTCTCAAAAAGACCGATCGATTTGCCAAAACCATCGTTTTTTGTGTGGACCAGGAGCACGCATCCGAGATGCGCCAAGCGTTGGTCAACCTCAATTCAGATCTTGTGGCGCAGTACCCGGACTACGTGGCCCGTGTCACGGCAGATGAGAAGGAGATCGGGCGCGGACACTTGTCGAGATTTCAGGACCTAGAAACGAAAACGCCGACGATCCTGACTTCATCTCAGCTTCTCACCACCGGTGTCGACGCGCCCACCTGCAAAAATGTGGTGTTGGCTCGCGTCGTCGGCTCCATGAGCGAGTTCAAGCAGATCATCGGGCGCGGTACGCGCCTGCGTGATGATTACGGCAAGCTGTGGTTCAACATCATTGACTACACCGGCTCCGCGACCCGGATGTTTGCCGATCCCGACTTTGACGGTGAACCGACTCTCATCACGGAAGAGGAAGTAACGGAAAACGGGGAGACGACTGCCACGACAGAAACCGTGCCCGAAGGGCAGGAGGCGCCGCGGGAAATGGAGACACGTCCTGTCATTGTCGAACCACCCACCGGCGAACCGAGGAAGTTTTATTTCGACGGCGGCCAGGTGGAAGTCGTGGCGCACCTTGTGCATGAGCTTGACCCGAACGGCAGACAGCTTCGTGTCGTGAAATACACGGACTATGCCGCTGAAAGCGTGCGTTCGATCGCGCGCACCTCCGCCGAGCTGCGCGGAAGCTGGGCCGATGCAGAGAAGCGCAGCGAGATCATTGCCGCCCTCAACGAGCGCGGCATTGACTTCGAGCAACTGGCGGAACAGACGGGCCAGGCCGACGCTGACCCCTTCGACCTGCTTTGCCATCTTGCTTTCAATGCGCCGCTTCGCACACGCCGCGAGCGTGCGCAGAGGCTCAAGTCGGAACGCCAAGATTATCTCGACAAGTTCTCGCCCGAAGCGCGTCAGATTCTAGACGAGCTACTGGAAAAGTATGCGGAACACGGTGACGCGCAATTCCTTGTACCGGACGTGCTGAGAGTCCCGCCCATTTCAACCCACGGCCAGCCCGCCGAAATCATCAGGCTCTTCGGCGGCCCGGAGCAGCTTCGGCGGGCCGTAAACGAGCTGCAAGGACTCCTCTATGCCGCCTAAGTCTAAAAAGAAGAGCGCAAGCAGCGCCGCACCCATGACCACGTCGCAGATGCTCGGAAGTCTTCTCAAGTCCGCCCGCGCCATTATGCGGAAGGACAAGGGGCTGAATGGCGACCTCGACCGGCTCCCGTTGCTGACGTGGATCATGTTTCTCAAATTCCTGGACGACCTTGAGCAGCAGCATGAGGAGGAAGCAATGCTTGCGGGCAAAAAGTTCAAGGCTGCTATCGAAGCACCCTATCGCTGGCGTGATTGGGCAGCGGACCCGCAAGGCATCACCGGTGATGAGTTGTTGGCATTCATCAACAATGAGGAGGCGCGCCGTGCCGACAGCAAAAAGGGCGCGGGGCTTTTCGCTTACCTTCGCTCACTGTCCAGTTCCAACGGCGACAACCGGCGCGACGTGATCGCTCGCGTGTTCAAGGGCGTCGACAACCGCATGAAGAGCGGTTATCTTCTCCGTGACATCATCAATAAAGTAGCCGGCATCCATTTCACATCGTCGGACGAGTTGCACACGCTGGGAGCTTTGTATGAGTCCATGCTCCGCGAAATGCGCGACGCCGCAGGCGACTCCGGCGAGTTCTACACGCCGCGTGCCGTGGTCCGCTTCATGGTTGAGGTGATCGATCCGCGCCTCGGTGAAACGGTGTTAGATCCAGCCAGCGGCACAGGCGGGTTCTTGGTGGAGGCGTACAACCACTTCGAAAAGCAGGTGAAGACGGTTGCCGACCGCAAGAGGCTCCAGACCGAAACCATTACTGGATGCGAGCCGAAATCACTCCCTTATCTGCTTTGCCAGATGAACCTGCTCTTACACGGGCTGGACGCGCCGCAGATCGACCCGGACAACGCGCTGCGATTCAAGCTCTCAGAAATCGGAGAAAAAGAGCGAGTGGATGTGATCCTCACGAATCCGCCGTTCGGCGGAGAGGAAGAACGCGGCATCCAGGCAAATTTCCCCCAAGACCGGCAAACGGCAGAAACGGCGCTTTTGTTCCTGCAGCTCATCATGCGGAAATTGAAGCGACAGCAGACGGCCGCTAGGCGGCCGGCCCGCGCCGCCGTGGTCGTGCCCAATGGCACCCTATTTGGCGACGGTGTATGCGCCCGCATCAAGGAAGAGCTTCTTACGGAATTTCATCTGCACACAATCGTGCGACTGCCAGACGGCGTATTTGCACCATATACAGATATCCCCACTAATATTTTGTTCTTTGACCGTTCGGGGCCAACAGAAGATGTTTGGTACTATGAGCAGCCTCTACCGGAAGGTCGGAAAAAATATTCCAAGACGCAACCTTTACAGTTCGACGAGTTCAAAGACTGCATAGCATGGTGGACGGAGCGTAAGGAAAACGACCAGGCTTGGAAGGTGTCGGCAATAGAATTGCTCGATTCCAACTGCAATCTTGACCGGAAAAATCCCTGGGCGAAAGTGGACTTTGAGCATTTGCCGCCTGAACAGCTTGCTAACGACATTCTCCAGAAAGAGCTACGGATCGCTGAATTGATGCAGGAGATCAAGACCGCCCTTGGAGTGCCCGCATGAGCGCAGCTTGGCCCAGTGTTGCGCTTGGTGAAGTCTTGACGCAAGACACGCAATACGTTCACACGCTTGAACCACGACAATATCCAAAACTCTCGGTGAAGCTCTACGGACGTGGGGTCGTCCTCGACTCTCCCGCAGACGGCGGCACGGTAAAGATGCAGAAGCACCAATTTGCACGGCGCGGACAAGTTATCCTTTCCGAAATCTGGGCAAAGAAAGGAGCGATAGGTGTCGTTCCACCCGAGGGAGATGGGGCACTTTGCACATCGCATTTCTTCCTGTTCGATATAAATAGAGATAAGGCGCTTCCAGAGTTCATTGCATGGCTACTTTCAGGCAACTATCTCGAACCGCAACTGAATTCAGAAGCTAGGGGCACAACCGGATACGCGGCAATTCGCCCGAAGCAGTTTCTAGCCACCTCGATCCCGCTCCCACCACTTGACGAACAGCGCCGCATCGTCGCGCGCATTGAGGAGTTGGCGGCAAAGGTGAACGAGGCGCATAAGCTCAGAAACGAATCTAAAAAAGCAACATCTGCATTCATCTCCGCCACCCATGCTGAATTGTCGGTATCGCCGCCGCAGCCGCTTTCCAACTTTATCGAACTCTATGAGGACGAAGTTCCGATAGTGATGGGCATGCCATACTCCCAAGCTGGAGTGAGGGGATTTGGCGGGGGTCTATTTGCCAAACCTCCGGTGTATGGCGGTCAAACAACGTATCGGGCATTCAATCGCCTTTACTCAGGCGCTCTCGTTATGAGCCAGGTCAAGGGGTGGGAGGGCGCAGTTGCGATGACCCCTCGCGAGCTTGAGGGGTATTTCGTCTCGCCCGAGTACCGTACATTTCGATGCAAAGACAATCGCTGCTTGCCAGAATATTTGGCAGCACTGGTTCCGACGGAATTCTTTTGGTCGCGCCTCAAGGATGCCACGCGGGGAGTCGGCGCAAGAAGAGAGCGCACTCGCCCTGAGCAGTTTCTGCAGCTTCAGTTTTCCATGCCCTCCCTCGCAGACCAGAAGAGAGCCATCACAATGTTTGCGAACATAAGTGCCGTTCAAACACTCCAGACGAGAACTGCCGCCGAGTTGAACGCCATGCTCCCGGCGATTATTGATAAGGCATTCAATGGGGGGCTTTAGCGAGATAACGTCCGCCATGCTTAGCAGGACGACTTTTACGTGGAACGCGGGACAGCGATGTGCGTCCGGACAGGCCTCGTGCAGCTTGCGTCTAGTAAATAGAACAAGAAGTTGGCTTCGGCGAGCGCGGTGGTGAGTAGTGCGATGAGGCTTCTACGGCCCATAGGACACACCGGAACATTGGTCTGACTGTTGAGTCGCTCAGCTTCTACTGACACTTAGGCAGGCGGAGTCTGCTTGGTCTCTACGCTCTGTTTCCAACGTTCAGCCGCGAATGCATTTCGCGTAGGAAAACTTCTCTGTCGTTCCGTCAGCACGGTTGATCCAGAAGCACTTCGAGCCAAAATCGGCGCTTCTGACGCTAAAGTGGGTTACACCGCAGCCAATCTTCTCGTCCGCGTTGGGATGCAGCGCAAGCGCCGCACGCAGCACGTCTTCGTCTGCGGGGCTCACCCTGTCGCCGATATCATAGCGGTTAAGCATGGCCTTGAGAAACGCGGTGGCGTCGCCTCGTTTGGCAAAGTGCAACGGACCAATGGTGATCGGCTTCGCGGGCATTTTTATCCTCAACTGCTCATTGTGGAGGGACTTCGAACTGTAAGTCCGTGGGCACGATTTTCGCACGGATTTCGCCCACGATAACAGCAGGAATTCCCATGCTTTCGAACTGCGCGTTCCGTTCTGTCACCCACGAGATGCACGCCTGCTGACTCAAATCATCGCGAGCAATTTTCTCGTATAGGGCGACCGCACTCATCCGGGAGAGCCCAAGCTCCATAAGCGATAGCAATGTGCGTGATGAGACACCGAACTCGAGTTGTGTTGCTATGTCGATGCCCTGGTCAATCAAATCTACGCGCCCGATCGCGCGCAGATGATAGTGAAGTACGTCCATGTAGGCCGAGAGGTATTTAGGTGCGCGGAACCGCGCGATCTGCTCGACATCGTCCATGGTCTCGCGAATCAAGGTCGGAACCTTGTAACTTCGTTTACGGCGTTCGTGATCGGCGATATTCTCGCGGATCATCCTAGCGAGAGAGTACCCTCTCAGCCATTGCACCACAACCAACGCGTAGCGTTTGACTCGTCCCTCGGGCAGAAAAACCGGAAAGAGATGCTGATTGATTCGCAGCATGATCGTGACAAAGCGGTCATAACTATCCTGACTGTCAACGGTCGCGGGCAGCAGGTTCTCGATCATGCCACCGTAGCGCCGGAACTCCTCGAGCAGCCGCTGCAGGCCGAAGGCGCTCACACCGGGATGCCGTGCGGCGAGCTCGGCCCCAATCTCCATCTTTCCGACGAGGGCTGCCAGTGTCCCGTCTAGGCGAGCGACGAGCGCAGGGCTATGACGCTTTGCCAAGCCAGCCTGAGCGATCGAGCCAACTCGCAGATAGGTGGCGAGGAGGTAGGCGCTGACCTGCTCGAAGCGTGCGACACCGCCAATTTGATCTAGATTGTGGTCTGCGCGGCGCTCCAGATAACTGGCCAAGCCGTCGCCAAGTTCGATGACGGCGTCGCTTTCGCGTTTGATTGGATATCGCGCCCGGTTCGGCACCCCTTGGGGCCATGCGTGAAGATCTTCGGGATCAATGCAGATGATGTTTCCTTGAAACTCATAGCCCCATCGGCCCGCACGGCCTGCGAGGTTCCAAAAATCATGTGGCTCCATGGGGTTGCCGATGCCCTTCCGGGGACCACGGAGCACGATCGTGCGGCAAGAAAGGTTCACACCTTCGATCAGCGTTGAGGTGCAAACCAAGAACCGGATCTTGCCTGCCCGGAACAATCGCTCAATTTCTACTCGCAGCAGAGACGGCATGTTGCCGTAATGAAATGCAACTCCGCGCTGTACAAGTGCTACCAGCCGAAACAGCGGGTGAACACCTTCGCGCGCAAGATTAGCCAGCGCGGCCAGTTCGGAGTCGGGTTTCTCGGGTGCCGGTTGCAACTGGCTGATGAGATCCGCAACATCTTCCGCTTCAGCGGCGCCGTTGGCGTAGACCAGCGTTCCACCGCGCGCGCCTGCAGCGGCCGCGATAAATGCCAGCCGCTTCTTCAATCCGGCCGGCGAGCTCGCGAGCTGAAGCACTCCTAGGGCCAGCGAGCTGTTGTGACGACGTACCGATAAGGCCCACTGTTTGGCGTTACCAGGTACCTGCTCCGCGAGGATGAGGTTCTGGAGGACCGTCGGCGCGTCGCTATCAATCGCCTCCACTGTTATGCCTTCCGGTGCATCCACCAGAAGTTCCTCAGGATTTTGCGTCGCGGGGCTGATGAACACTAGCTTCAGGCTGGGGTTCGAGCGACTTGCTCGCTCGATCGCATCCTGCAGGATCACACCCCGCTGGTCGTCTCCGATTTTGTGCGCCTCATCAACTATGAGGAGGTCGATCTTCAGCCCGTCTCCGAGAACATTCGCGAGGAGATGGAGCCGTTCCTGCGTGAACACGAGTATCAGCTTCGCGCCCGCCCCACGCGCCAAGTCATACTTTGCGCGTATCGGCAAGGAAGAAACCTGGACATCAGGACTGTCGCCCAGAATGTCCTGCAAGTTTGTCTCGATCTCGGACACCAGCGCACGGGTCGGCGCTAGATAGACTGCTACCCTGGCGGGCGTCGACCGCATGCGCTCCAAGAGCCACTGCAGGACGAGAAACGTCTTGCCCGAGGCGGTTGGTGCCGACGCAGACAACCAATCGCGATGGGCGGCTTGCGTCCAGAAGCGCTGCTGGAAGTCATTCACCGGAAGCCATCGCCCGCTGGACTCCACCAACACGGACTGCTCGATTTCTCGTCGCTGCGCCTCAATGCGAAGAGTCATCCCCAACCTGCGTTCGAGATCAGATCTCAGAAGCTTACGACGCGAAGCGAGGGCGATCGCACGGAAGTTCCCGAGCTTACTCAGGAGCACCGCGGCCGCATCGTGAA
The DNA here is from genome assembly GCA_035651235.1 of Acidobacteriaceae bacterium. GTDB lineage: Bacteria > Acidobacteriota > Terriglobia > Terriglobales > Acidobacteriaceae > Granulicella. The sequence goes on along the minus strand of DASRGC010000017.1, from coordinate 8,430 downwards.
CTGCATTGCTATGGGAGAGCGTTAGAGCTGCAGTCGCGATCCTGAGCGAAGTTTCCTGATGTGAGCGTTCTTCCGACCTGGCGAGAATGCTACCGGCGAACAAAAGACGCGGCCAATCAGGCTCCCCGTCGGCCGCGGGGTCAACTGCTGCAGCGGTGAGGTTATCAATCTCGGTCTTTACTGTTCGACGGGTGAGTTGGTCGATTTCGCCGCGCACACCTTCTTCGAGCAGCCAGTTCTGCAATTCGGCTGCGCTCATTGGGCGAGTCCCATTGCGGAAAGAAAAGCGGTGCGGAAGTCTTCGGCAGAGGGCAGAGGAAGACAGAACAGCTCGATCTCGATCTGTTCGAGCTTCTCAGCCGTCAGCCGCTTGCCGATCGTCGCACACCATTTCTTTAGCTCGGTGCGCGCGGTATCCGCGATTTCTTTGGCAAGAGCCTTCACTCCATCTGCGGGATAAAAGGTGCCGTCAAAGCCAACCAACGCCAAGCCGCAATACTGAACACGCTTCGACTGTGGCGAATTCTTATCAAAGAAACGCCTGAGCGCGTCCGTCAGCTCTGGCTTGCTGAGGTCGGCCTTATCGGCAAGAAGGATCAGGTCGCGCTCCCGCTCCGCCCCCTCGTGCTCCGGCTCGATGAGGAATGCCGCAAGTGACTTGAGACAGGCCCGGATCGCGTCAGCCGAATCACCATAGATCTTCGACTCGCCCCAGTAGAGTTTGAGGATTCCCTCAGAAGTGACTCCCGCGTACACGCCGTCGGCCCCGTGGTAATGGACCTGCGAGTCGGTCTTCAGGTCCATTTTGCAAAGGATTTGAGGTAGCTTGAGGAACCGCTGCGCCAGCAGAAACAGCAGCATCTCGCCCCCCTCGCCAGTGGTGGCCAGGTCCGTGAAGGAGCGTTTCGCCTGCTCAACGAGCGCAGCGATGGCCTCGGTGCTGTTGTATTTTGCATCCCGCGCTTTGGCTTCAGCGAGCTTGGCACGAGGGATGGCGTAGTCCGCGACTGCATTGCGCATGAATTCGGCGAGTCGACGCGGTTGCACTCGACCATTTGCGTCGACTGCCAGGCAATGGCAGTGAACTTTCACCGCGTGGCCGTCAATCAGAACGTCCCGCTCCACGAGGGTCAGGTGAACCTCGAGAGCTTCGGGATCACCTGCGAGCGCGTCTGCCAGTGCCGTCGGAGTGATGCTCGACAGAAACTCCTCCATGCCTACCCTCTTAGGGAAGCGGGTGATAGTGGGGCTTTCTCGATATCGTACACCGACACGCGTAGCCCTCCACTTGAGGAATTGGTCTCCACTGGTTGCTTCGCGGCTGCGGTAAGGTTCCGAGGTAGCCACATTGGGTCGCGTGCGGATCCGCGCAAATACTCCAGCTTTAGCCTGCCGCTCCAGCCGATCGGTCTCCTCGATATGACATGGATGACTAGTTCGGCGCATCTTCTTCCGTCGGCTCCCAGATCGTTTCAAGCCGTTTTGGGAAAAGGCTCTCGTGTTTCCTTAGCAGCTCGTGCATGATGCGGATGCTGATACGCGCGGCGAAGCCCACTTCCTTGTCGAGCTCAACATCGACATCGGAACAGTTCGGATCGCCGGCAACTTTCGCAGCCCACTTCGCAGTGCGGATGGCAACGATGAGCGCCGTTGCAATCAAAATGGAGGGACCGAGCTTCGGCCAGTCGGTTCTTCGCTCGTATCCCTGCACCCGCATTGTCGGAGTATAGGCGAAGAAAAGGCGAATATGCCACAATAGAAAAACTGCTGATCCGGAGGCTGCGGTGTTTGCCCAGAGAAGCGCCGACACGGCTTCGATCGAAGCCCTGCGCAAAATCGTGCATGTGGATATGGACGCCTTCTATGCGTCAGTTGAGCAGCGCGACGATCCCGCGCTTCGTGGCCGGCCGGTGGTGGTCGCATGGAAAGGCAAGCGTTCGGTGGTGTGCGCTGCCTCCTACGAGGCACGGCGATACGGTGTGCGTTCGGCCATGCCGGCGATCCAAGCGGAACGCCTCTGCCCAAATGCGGTGTTCATTCCGCCGGACTTCACCCGCTACAAGGAAGTTTCATTTGCCGTGCGTGCCATCTTCGAGCGCCACACGGAGGCGATCGAACCGCTGTCCTTGGACGAAGCATACCTTGACGTGTCGCTGAACAAGACGGGTTTGCCAACGGCGACGTTGGTTGCGAAGACGATCCGGCGGCAGATTCGGGAAGAGTTGAACTTGACGGCCTCAGCCGGGGTCGCACCGAACAAGTTTCTCGCGAAACTTGCGTCTGACTGGAGGAAGCCGGACGGCCTCTTCGTGATTCAACCGCACGAAGTCGAGGCGTTTCTCATGCATCTGCCAGCGGGCCGCATTCCCGGCGTGGGAAAGGTCACGGAAGCGCGAATGCTCAAGCTGGGCATTCGGACTATCGCGGATATTCGCAATCTGGATGTGCTCGTGCTGGAAGCACAGTTCGGGCGCTGGGGCACGCGCCTGTATGAACTCGCTCGTGGGATTGACCACAATCCCGTCGTATCGAATCGCGCGCGCAAACAGATATCAGCAGAAGATACGTTCCAAGATGATTTGCCTTTAGTCGAGTGCGAAGCTCACATCCGGCGGCAAGCAGAAAAAGTGTGGACGGCTTCGCAGGCAAACGCACGTGGTGCCCGCACCGTTGTGCTCAAGCTGAAGACAAAGGAATTCAATTCGCTCACGCGCAGCCTCACGCCTGCACCATGCCTTGCTCCGCCGAAGAATTCGCAGAAATCGCCGTCCGTCTTTGCGAGCGTGTAGCGTTCGGGCCACAGCAGCTCTACCGCCTCGTGGGCGTGGGGCTTAGCAATTTCCGGAGTGATGATGCCATCTCCTCGTCCGAATCTGTTTTGCTAGAGCGGCAGGCTGGATGAAATCTCGAGGGCTGAAGCCTTGGTGACGGAGCGGCTGAGGTCCGCTGCAAGCGATGATGCGGAATTCGTGTAGACGTGCAAATCCTGCGAGGCCCGCGAAACGGAAACATAGGCAAAGCGGTCAGAAATCAACTCAGGGTGCATCTGCGTATCGACGTTCACCAGGACGCGATCTGCGGTCAATCCCTGCGAGCTGTGCGAGGTCATAGCGTAGCCGTGATCGATGTGGCGCATCTTTTCCGGGTTAAATACGACGGTTCTACCGTTCTCCATGCGCACGGACAGCTCACGGTCGGGCCCGATGCGTTCTATGGTTCCTAGGTCGCGGTTGGCAACGCCAAGCGATCGGTTGGGTGCGGTAAATTGCATTCGGTCGCCCACGGCAAACTCCCGTTCCAACTCCCGATATGCACTAATGCCAAGGAGTCGCGCCGGATCATAGGAAATGTGGTCGCCTTTGTTGGTCTGTACGGTCAGAAGATTCTCTTTGGGCTGGATCTCAACAACGGTGGCGTAGCTGCCTTTTTCGATTCCGATTGCCTTGCTGCCGCGATGGTAGTGGATGACGTCCCCTGCCTCGTATCGGGCTGCCCACGTACGGTCCGCACCCGTCATATCAGACCGCGGCGTAAGAACCTGCACCGACTTGCTTTCCGTCCCGACGATGCCGCGAGTCTGCAACTCTGCGCGAACGGCCTTGTTGATTTCGCGGCGTGAGGCGTTGTCGGGAGAGACCACGATAGTGCCCGTCGGGTTCTCCGCGTAGGTGCGAGCGATGGACGCAATACGTCGCTTGGTATCCAATATTTCGGTCACACGGCCTTGCTGCTCCAGCATCGCGATTCCTTCGGCGACCTCACCGCGCGATAGATGCTCGACCGCGCGTAGCAGCTCGGGATCCTTCTGGCGAACGATCTGATCGAGGCGAGCGGTTTTCATGCCGGCCTGCGTCAGTTGCTCGAATGGTTTGCCGGCATCTACGCCTTGGTGCTGACGAATATCGCCGATGAACAAAACCCTGTCGCTGGAATCCAGTCTCGCCAGAAAGTCTCGCACTTGCCTGGTGCTCGCCAGACTGGATTCATCGACCATGTAGAGGTGTCGGTCGGGCGATGGCTGCTGCCGAGTCCGCGCCAAGAAGCCCTGCAGGGTATCAGCGGCTATGCCGACATCCCGGAGCTGCTGGGACGCCCGCGACGTTGGCGCAAAACCTTCGACGATGTAGCCCCGGTTCTCGGCCGCCTCGCGGATGGAACGAAGCGTGCTGCTTTTGCCCGCACCCGCGGAACCCTGCAGTCCCTGCACAACGTCCCGCGTAGTCAGAATCTCCTCGGCAGCTCTGCGTTGTGCCCCGTTCAGGTGCTCGTAGGCGCCAGTGTGTTGCACCGCCTGTTGGATGGACATGATGGGGGCTACGCGCCCTTGTCCGTGCTGCATGGTCCGTAGAACTTCCTGTTCGGCACGGATCATTTCAGCAGTAGTGAACTTGCGTCCGGTCTCGTGCTTCTGGGCGGCTACCCGCTGGAACTCACCCGCAGCAACGCGGCGCTCGAAATCTTTACGAACCGCGGCATAAGTTGTCTCGCCCATTCCGCGGCGGAGCGAATCTCGATAGAGGGCACGTTCATCCATAACGGCTTCACGCTCGAAGCTGCGCTCGCGGGCGAAGGTGACAGCTTCGTGCGCAGTCTTCTGCTTGGCTTCAGGGCCACGCTCGACGTTCTTTTCTTGTGACCGAGCGCGTGCCTGGGCGATTACCGCATCGGCCTGATGACCAAAGTCAGCCGCTAGCTTGCGGTGCGCCGCAAGCACCTCATGCTGCGTATGAATCTCTTTTCCGTCGCGCGTAGAGTGAGCGGCGATCTGTGCGGATTCATGTCCTTGGAAACCGTTGCGCTCCAGATATTCGCGTATCTGCTGGCTGCGGGGGCTGGAGGCGTCAAGATACTCCTGCGTGTAGCCCCTGATCTCCGGTGCGCCGCTGCGTCCCGCCTCAGTTTCGTACCCAAGCGAGCGGAGCCGGTAGGTCAACTCAGACTGGTAGATGGCAGTGGCGAACTGCTGGCTCTCAAACAGACCTTGCGGTTGCAGAGCGCGATGCGTGCCGTCTTCCAACTGCGTCATGTTGAAGACGACAGCGTGGGTATGGAGCTGCGGAGCGGCGTACCCGTCAACGGGACGTGCGGTGTCGTGCTCGAACTTCGCTGCAACGAACTGGCCGGTCGTTTGTGCCGAACGGTTCCCACCCATGCGTGCCTGCGCGTAACGTTCGAGCTCATCCAAGGCGAGATTGACGGCGTCCCGGTGGGCTTCGCGCACTCGATCATCGCCCCCTACAAGAGCTGTTAGAGATACAGACTTTGGTGCGGAAAATGTGGCATCCCAGCCAGCCCGGTGTTCCACAGGTGCGACCGTCTTTCCGGTCGCAGTTCCATACTGCTGGACCGCTCGATGCTGGACGAGCTGTTCTTGCGTCAGCGGGTGTTGCCCGTCTGCCAAGCGGGCGAAGTGCTCCTCGCTGACACGGCCGACCAACTCGAAACGCTCGGCTAGCTTTCCGTGCCATTGCCCGACATTCGGGTCGCCCTGGCTCCAGTAGTTTTGTTCGGGAGACACAAACTCGCGGGCATGGTAGGTCTGCACCTGGGAAGCCGAAAGCGGTTTGGAGATCGTCAGCATGACTTACTCACCCATCGAATAGCTCTGCTCGATAGCATCGTCGGTCTGAGCCTCGTCACGCTCCCCCGTGGCCCGTGCTTCGGTCGTGCGGCTGCCCCGCTTTGCAAGCGTCTTTGGATCGAACGTGAGGTCGTCGTCTTCGAGCGGCCGGGGCAGAAATGCCGGCTGCGTGGAAGGAATGTCCTGGAACGCAAAGGAGAAGTTCGCCACATAATTGCCGAGCTTCAGGAAGGCGTGACGATCCGGTAGACCGGAGATTTCGGAATCCAACACTAGCGGCTCAACCTGCCGCTCGATGGTGAAGTTGTGGCCACTGCGATTGCCGTCGTACAGCGTACGGCGTACTCGCTCGACTTCGACCTTGCCGATGGCGTTGGACACCCACTCGGCGGCCTTTGGCTCTGTTGTTTTGAGGAAGATCTTGGTGGCGGGCTGCGAAAGCATGACTTCCGCCAAGTGGCCATAGATCACCTCAAGCTGGGCCTTGCCCTGGAAGCCGAGCACGAGCGGGTTCTTGCTCTTGCGGTTCTCGGTAATGGCGGTGTGGAGCTGCGGCAGACGCTGCAGGCTGGCGAGTTCGTCCAGTACAAACCAAACGGGGTGCTGGCTCTCTTTGGGCTCGTTCAGAAGGCGGAGAACGAGCAGGTCAATCCATAGACTGTGGAGCGGACGTAGCGCCTCCCGCTCACTTGGCTTGGACGTGATAAAGATCCAGCCTTTCCGTTCTTCGGCCCATTCGGTCGCGCTCCAGTGAGCGTGGGCTTTGTCCTTCGTCGGGAGCATCCGCAGACTGTCCGCTATCAATCCAAGCGAGGCCAGGACACCGTTGCGCTGCTGCTGCGCGCCCTTGGCAATCATCATGGCCATCTCTGTGTTCTGAACGCGGCGGTCAATCTCGTCCGGGTTCGCCATCCACTCGACAAGTTCCTGCGGACTCGGGCCGAAGGTCAGCAGATGGGCAAAAATCTTCTGCGGTGTCTCGGTGAAAAACTCGCCTTTTTTGTCCGTGGTTGGCTGATAGAGCGAAGCTGCGATCGCCTTCGCTTCGGCCTTGCGCCGCAGTTCCTCCGACGGTCCCCAATAGGGGCAGCGCGCGTCTAGCGGATTCAGTATGATGTCGCCGCGTTGGGCGTCGTAGAAGCGCTGAACGAATTCGCAAGCCGGGTCGTACACAATGGCAGAGTGGCCGCGCTCTCTGATTTGAAGCAGGAGCTGCATGATGAGCCGGGTCTTACCGGCACCGGTGTCGCCCATCAACTCAAAATGTTGCCCTTCGGCCCGTTGAGGAATGCGCATGAGCTGCTTGGATTCGAGAGTCCTGAAGCCTACACCGTCGCCCTGCACGGCTTTATTGAAATCGCTAGGCGTGACTCGAACCGGGCCCTTTAGCAGGCGTCCGTACTTCATTTGTTTGAACCGCTCGATGTCCTTCTTCGCGGCAAACAGGATGGTAGCGAGCAGGGCTACGAGACCAGCAGAGAGCGGAAAGCGGAAGACGCCGGCCACGGTATGCCCGTCATAAACGAAGTGCTGAAGGAAGGTGTGGAGTGGGCCGGTACGGTAGTTGGTCTTCGGTCCACGGTAGAGATAGACCAGGCCGGAACGGCGTGCGGCAGAGGTCAACTGCATTGGTACCGGTCGCCCGACGGGTTGCGGCGTGCTGCCGTCTTCAACGTCGCCGTCGAGTGCCGGCCTGCTGTGTAGCTGGGCGTCGGCCACGGAAAGAAGCTGTAGAGAATCCGATTTGCGAGAGGCCCCGACCAGTCCTGTGCGCATGTACGCGTACAGGTCGAACCGTTGAAGTGGGGGCATGATGCAGTTGATGTAAATGACGCCGAAGACTACGGTCAGCGCAAGCGAAAATGCGAGGGCTGCATAGCTGTAGATCGGTGCGCGCGGCGGTGTGACGATCGTTTCTTTGCGGCCCCATTGAGTGGATTCTGTGCTCATTCCATGCTCCCTTCTGTATATGCGGTCAACGTGTCTTCTGCCGCCTTCCTTTTGTTCGTCTTCACGTACTGAAGCATGGACCTGAACTGCTCTGCATTCATGGTTCCTCCGCGCAACAACGGCTCGAGGCTGTTGATGAGAAGAAGACGTAGAGCTTGAACCTCCACGAAGAGCGGCGACTGAGCCTGGGATTGTTGCGAAGCGGCTAAGAGTACGTCACGCGCCCACTCGCGAAGATTTTTTCCTTGAGCGGCGGCAACGCTTAACAAAGCCCGTTCTTCGCTTCTGGTGAAGCGCGTAGCAATGCTCTGTGTGCGCGTCTCACGTCCCTTTAAGCGTTGCAGGCGAGAGTGAATCGAAAGCTCTTCGGTAGACATTCGTACCTCCTACATCCCCATCTACTCGTCGGTTCCAACTGGAACCGACTAAAGTGAGCGTTTCGGGTAAGTGCTTACGGATGTGTGTGGTTCCGAATGGAACCAAAATGGTTCCAAACGCAACCCTGCGAGGGGTGGAGTGTCAACCTTCTTCCGGTGCGAAGCACCGTTGTGGCTCCGCCACGGATGAAGGTGGCGGGATCATGCTTTCGATCCCGCCACTGCTGCTGTCGTTTGTGCTAGCGATTGCGTTCCGGTTGTAGGCTTCTTTGCGGGCGGCTCTGGTGCTTCTACAGCCGGCGCTTTGCGGATACGAAGCGTCGCTGCAACTTGGCGAGCTTCCGGGGTCTTGAGGAAGTCCTGGAAGTCGCGGTCTTTGGCGAAGACATAAACGAGGGCCTGTTCGACCACATCATCAGCGCAAGCGCGGATGAAGGCGGCGTACTGATCGACCTGAGTGGCGGTTGAATCGTTCAGCCGAATGGAAGCGCTGATCTGGCGGGTTTGGTTGACTTCGAGCAG
>DASRGC010000016.1:0-107018 GCA_035651235.1 Acidobacteriaceae bacterium | reverse complement strand
TGGCCGAAGACCAGCGGATCGCGTGGAATACACATCAATATCAGGATTGAGCCGAGGTGGAGTTTTACCGAAGTGCGAAGGGCGGCGCTGGCGCTGGCTCGGGCGGTGGAGAAACGGTGTTCGCTGGCGAGCAGCAAGTGGTGGAAGGAAGAGCGGCACGGAGTTTTTCTGGATTACAACCAGAACGCGAAGGACAGAACGACGTGCTCTGCGTTTTCTGTGCGGCCGCTGCCGGATGCGCGTGTGAGTACGCCGCTGCGGTGGGATGAGGTTATGACTTGTGATCCGGCGGAGTTTACGGTGCTGACGGTGCCCGAGCGGTTTGCGAAGGTGGGCGATCCCCACGCCGCGATGGACGAGCATGCGGGCGTGCTGGATGCGCTGCTGGAGATGGCGGCGCGGGATGAGGCGGAGGGGATTGGCGATGCTCCGTGGCCGCCGCACTTTGTGAAGCAGGAGGGTGAAGGCAGGAGGGTGGCGCCGTCGAAGGCGGCATCGCATGCGAAAAAGTTTTCGGAACAGATGGAGGAGGGATTTGGGGCGCATCGATTCCGCGGGCAGTCGAAGAAGCGGGCGGCGGCGAAGGAGAGTTCGGCTTCGGGTGAGGGTGCGGCGGTGAAGAAGCGGGTGGGGCGTGTGCCGAAGATGCCGCTGGTTGTGGTGGCGCAGAGTCCGGATAAGGCTGCGGCAGAGGCGGGACTGGAGCGGTGGAAGCAGCAGCACGCGGAGGCTGCGGCGCTGCTGGCCGCAGATGATGTTCTGGTGGACCGCATGCGCGGGTCGTCGCAGGTGTGGTATCGGATTCGTGTGAATTTGCGGAATGTGCCGGAGGGTTTGCGTCCGGCGCAGGGTGTGCCTGATCCGGATGATGATCCGACGCGGGCGTGGCGGGACGGCAAGTAAGCGGGACGAAGCCGCGGACCGTGGTAGAGAAGCAGGTCCTTCGCTCCGCTCAGGATGACAGAAAGAAAAGCTACGCTCCTTCCGGGAAGATGCTCATCAATTCCTGCGGCGGGACGACTTCGAGTTGCTCGTAAGTGCAGGCCTGGGGTGGTTTGTCGGGGCGCCAGCGGCGGAAGTGGGCGAGGTGGCGGAAACGGGTGTTCTGCATGTGCTCATAGGCGACTTCGACGACGAGCTCGATGCGGAGCGGCTCCCAGCTTAGGTCCTTGCCGGCGCTCCAGCGGGATTGGCCGCCGGGCATGCGGCCGCTGGATTGTGCTTCGTCGCTTTGCCAGTCTGCCCATGGGTGGTTGCGCAGGGCGTTGGCGCGGTAGGGCTCGAGGAATTTGACGAGCTCTTTGCGTTTGGCGGCGGTGAAGCTGGCGCAGACGCCGACGTGCTGGAGTTTGCCGGTGGCGTCGTAGAGGCCGAGGAGCAGTGAGCCGACGGCAGTGCCCTGGCCGTCCTTGTGCCAGCGGAAGCCGGCGACGACGCAGTCGCAGTCGCGCTCGTGCTTGATCTTGAGCATGGAGCGTTTGTCTGGGGTGTAGGGGCCGGCGATGGGTTTGGCGATGACGCCGTCGAGGCCGGCGCCCTCGAAGCGCGTGAACCAGTCCTGCGCGGTGGTGCGGTCGCGGGTGGCGGGTGTGAGGTGCAGGGGCGGGTGGACGTTGGCGAGGATGCGTTCGAGCTCGGCGCGGCGTGTGGCAAAGGGTTCGTCGCGGAGGTCGAGGTCGTTGAGCTGAAGGAGGTCGAAGAAGACGACAGATGCAGGTAGTTGGGCGGCGAGCGTTTTGACGCGAGAGGCGGCGGGGTGGATGCGGAGGGTGAGGGCGTCGAAGTCGAGGGCGCCGTCGTGAGCGATGACGATTTCGCCGTCAAGAACGCATTGTTGCGGAAGTTGTTTGAGGAGAGGATCGCGGAGCTCGGGGAAGTAGCGATCGAGGGGTTTGCCATCGCGGCTTTGGATGAGGAGCTCATCGCCGCTGCGGAAGATTACGGTGCGGAAGCCGTCCCACTTGGGTTCGAAGATCCACGCGTCGGCGTTGGAGGGGATTTCGTCCACGCGCTTGGCGAGCATGGGGAGGATGGGCGATGGGAGTGGGAGCGGCACGGTGTGTTGGATGCTCGGTTGGGTTAGTGGACGTCTGCGTCGAAGACGCCGGTCTCGACGGTGGCGCCGTGCTTCATCTGGATGAAGATGCGATAGCGGCCGGCGGAGGGGAAGCCGTAGGGGAAGGCGACGGTGGAGGAGATGGGCTCGGCGGACATGTTTATGGCGTAGGACATGTTGGTCATGGAATCGGACTGGTTGGCGAGCATGACGGCGGGCATCGCAGCGGAGCCTTCGGGGTGCGTGTGGGCGAAGGCGGTGCCGTCAGTCTTTACGAAGGCGGCGTGGCCGGGCATGCCGAGATAGGGCTGCATGTCGGTGGCGGGACGGCCCTGCGGATCGAGCAGATGGAAGACGAGATCGTAGGGCGTGTTTGCGGTCAGGGTGGAGGGTTTGTCCCAGACCATGGTGTAGCCATCGGGGAGTTTGCAGGAGGGGCCGAGTTCGCGGGCGGAGAGGGGCGGCGGTGTGGCGCGCGCGTCTTCGGGGCCGAGTGGGCCTCCGGGCATTCCGGCGGGGATGGTGAGCGTTGCGGTTTCGGTTTCGGGGAAGCCGTTGCGGAAGACGACGTCTGCGTAGAGGTGATAGGTACCGGGTGGCATTGCGGGAAGAGGATCGGTGAAGCCGGTGGTTGAGTTGGGAACGGGATGGAGGTGAAAGGCGGCGTCCATCTGGGGCCAGCGGATGGCGTAGAGGTGGATGAGGTGGCCGTGGTCGGTGAGGAGGTCGGAGTTGGGGACCTTATGCCAGCCGCCGTCGGCGGAGCGATCGGGATCGCCGATGAGCAATGCCAGAAGGTTGCCGGTGAGCGAGGGGTGCAGCTGGGAGTTGTGGTGCATTTCGGCGGCGTAGTCGGCGGCTTCGACGTTCCACCATTTGCCGCCGAGGTAGATGACGGCCGCGCACACAGCGAACGCTGCTGCACCAGCGATGAGCGCGCGGCGGCGGCGGGTGGGGTTGGGAGTGGCTCCGGGAACGAGACGGGCTTCGCGAGCGGCGGCCATGACGATGCCGACGATTCCGAGGATGAGAATGCAGCCGAGCAGGCCAAGCATGATGCCCATGGGCCGCTGCATGTGGAGGATGCCGGTGGCGACGGCGGGTACGGGCACGCTGGCGATTGCGGGGCCTGCGGCGCCGTCGATACCGAAGCGAACCTGCCAGGAGCCGGATTCCATGATCCAGAGCGAGCCGGTGAAGAACTGGCGGTCGCTCGAGGAGACCTTCATTTTGTCGGGGGTGGGCGGGTGTTTGGAGGCTTCGCCGGTGAGCGGAAGTGGGGTGATGGTGAGGGTGCGAACGGGAGCACCGCTGGAGCGGACTTCGACGATGGCGACGCCGGGGATGACGAGTGGTGTGCGGATGGTGACGAAGAGGTTATACGGGCCGACAGTGACGGTCTGATAGACGTCTTTGTTGCCAACGTGTGCGTGGGCGGTGTTGGCGCAGAGCAGAACGGCGGCGATGGTGAAGACGACGATTTTGAATTTGGAGAGGATCATCGCTGCACTCCACGCATCCAGCGGCCGAAGAGCAGGCCGATCAGGGTTGAGATGGCGGCGTAGATGGAGGCTTTCAGGAGTCCGAGCCAGAGGGTTATGCCGGAGCTGGGATGGAAGAACACCCGCATGCGATCGTAGCTCTGCGGCGGCGTGCCGTAGTCGAAGTAGATGGTGCCGAAGAAGCGGTTCTGGCTGGCGTGGGACATGAGGAAGTTTGCGAACGGCCACTCGACTGCGACGATCACGGCGATAAAGATGAAGCCGGAGACGAGCGCGATTTGCCAAAGCTTCCAGGTTCTGGCGCGCTGCCAGAAGAGGTCGAGCGCGAAGGCGGGGGCGATGAGAAGGATGGGGAACTTGGGCGGAACGAGATGCGTGACCGGGAAGTAGACGGGGCCGAGTTTGGGTTGAGCGGGGAAGAGCGGAAAGATGAGGATGAAGGCGATGATGGAAGCGGCGTAGATGGCAGCGATCGTGGTTGCAGCCCAGCGGAAGCGCGAGGCCTGGGAGATCATCGCAAGCACGATGGGAATGGCGACGGCGAGGCAGAGGTATGCGAGGACGCGATGCATCATGAAGTCCAGCGTGTACTCGGTGATGAAGAACATCTGTCCGCCGAGGAGAAGGCCGCCGAGATAGAGGAAGAGGTTACGGAGTGTTTTGAAGTTTGCGTCGCCGGCGTCGGAGGCGCGGTTCATCGCGGCTAGCATGAGGAACATCATGCCGATGTCGATGGCGCGGATGCCGAGGATCAGGAGCGTGTGCGGCGGCGAGACGATTTTGACGTCGAGGCCGTAGGCGTTGTGCCACCAGTTGTCGAATGGCGCGGAGGTTAGCATGGCGACGCCGCCCCAACCGGCGAGGAAGACGCCGAGGGGAGCGCGAAGGCCGAAGACGCTGACGGAGAACTCGCGCAGACGCGCTGCGTAGGCAGACTTGCCGAAGGTTGCGGTGAGTACGAGGTAGAGGCCGACGATTCCTGCGATGACACCGCAGGCGTAGATGGCCATGTGCGCGGGCGTCCAGAAGGTGTCGCGACCGATGGAGCGGTGCCATGCGACGTCCCACTGTCCGCCGATGGAAGCAGAGGTGACGGCGAGCGCACCGGCCCAGATGTACCACGGGACTGTCCGAGTGCGTGCCGCCTCGCGGGTTGTTGCGCTGGTGCTGTCGGCCGCAAACGCAGGCGCGTGAGCCAGATCGGCGGACATCGAGGATCCTCCCGGAGCTTGCCCTCATGATATGTCCTCGAGCCCGCTCATGACGATTAGGCTGTCATGAACGGGGCACCCCTGGCGGTCTGTGTGGGGCGTGATTTTTCCCCGAGCGCTTGACGGGTTTTGGGTGTAAAGTCGCTGCGTTCGATGGGCCCTCCTGATTGTTCGCATGAACGAGCTTTGCTTAAGTTCTGCTGACGAAGAGGTGGAGGAGGCAACATGAGAAGACTGTCCTCAGTGCTCGTGAGGTCAACGTTTTGTACGCTCCTGGTTGCCATGCTCATCAGTGCTGCGGGGTGGGCGCAGTCTCCGTGCAGCAACCTGAATCGTGGACCGGGAGAAGGTAAGTTCACGGGACAGATTTCGAGTGTGCCCGATGGCAGCACGATGCAGATCAGTTATGGGACGCAGACGGTCACCGTGCGGTATAGCAGCTCTGTAATGGTGTGCCAGGGAGGACAGCGTGCGTCGGTGAGTGCTCTGGTGCGCGGCGCGAGCGCGACGGTATTTGGCGCGCTGCATGGGATGGAGATCGACGCGGCGAGAATCTTCGTTGCGGGGCCGCCGCGGCCGGCGACGCAGGGTCCGGCGATGTTGCCGAATGCGAATGCGCCGGGGGCGTCGAACCGAACTGCTGCTCCGGGGTTGAATCAGAGTCCGGCGCCGATTGTGCGGCCGAATTCGGCACCGCAGGCGAGGACGAACGCGGGATTGCCGCCGAGTTCGCAAGAGCCAGCGATGCGGCCGATGAACTCCGGTGCGCCGATGAACACGCGGCAGGTAGCGGTGCGGCCGATGAATGTTGGATCGGTGCCGAACTCGGTGATTCTGCATGGCGGCACGGCGGCGCAGGCGATACAGCGGCTGCATGTGGTGCGGACGTATTCGCTGGAAAGCCTGCGCGGTAACTCGCAGGTGGCGCTGGGCGAGACGAAGGCGGACTTCCAGCCGATGCTGAGCAATCCGCAGGCGCTGTTCAATCTTGCGGACCGGTTGAGATCGATGCCGCAGCATGTTGAGGTGCAGGAGAACACGTCCGAGATTAGCGAGGTGGACCAGGGGCTGGTGATTCATCATGTGCTGACGTATCGGATTTTGCCGGGGAAGTGTGCCGATGCGAGCGCAAAGGCGCAGCTTGTGCGCGCGGGTGTGTCGTGTTTTACGCGGATTACGGTGAATGAACGGATGGCTGAGATCGGCACGCGGGGAAGTCCGCGATATGTGGCTGATCCGGGTAAGCGACAGGCGGCGGTTGCGGCGTATCAGCGAAACATTGCGTTGGAACAGGCGGATGCGAATAAAGGGATTGCTCAGTTGCGGAGTGCGCTCGCCGATCCGACACAGCGGGCGGCGATTGCGGCGCAGGTGGGAGAAGCTGAGGCGGCGCGGATGGCGACTCTGAGCGACGACGACCTGAAGGAAGAGCTGATCAATTCGAGTGTTCAGCATTTTGAGGACACGATGTTTGTGCCGAAGGTCGCGTCGTCAAATTATCTTCATCCCAAGCTCGCGGTGATGCCGATGGGGAGCTCGGGAGAGATGAATGCGACGCAGCAGTTATTGAGTGGCGGAGGCCGGCAGGCGCCGGCGAATTTTCCGAAGCTGTTGCGGGTGGTGCCGGCGCAAAGAGTGAATGCCGGCGCGAGTGCGGATAAAGCAGGCGATGCGGATTTGGGTACGAACTACTTCCTGACGGGGTTCACGATTGGAAACGATTATGAGTGGAGCTGGGGAGCGCAGATAACGGTCAACTGGTGCATTGTGGGATGTTCGGCGACGTATGGACTGGAGCTTCATGCGGGCTTCAACTATGGATTCGGGTTGCGGTTTCTGATTCAGACGGACTTGAAGTACCACGCGGCGGTCGAGGGCAACTCGCCTACGGCGACGCTGACTGCGAACATCACGCCGATTCAGGGCAACGTCAGTCATTTTCAGAGGACGGGTCTTGATGGCTCGCAGATGTTCGACGCGAAGGAGATCGTGGCGCAGATTGGGTTCGACGCCGGATTTGATTTGAGCCTGCCCGGTTTCAGCGTGGACCCCAGTTTCAGTCTGGGGGTCGACTTCACGCAGTATCTGCCGCCGGAATACAAGGACGGGTACTTCACGCCTCCGGCGCCCGGGAGCGGGGGAATTAACTCGGTGCTGGTACTGGATCAGCTCGATCTGTTGGGGGGAATGCTGAACTATGGTGTCGCCGGCGGGCAACTGGTTCCTATTGCGAAGATCAACCTGCACTCCAACAAGCTGCAGTTGACGTTGCATGATGAGACGCAGAACCGGCAGACAGAACTGACGCGCTCGCCACAGACGGTGCCGGTGGCGGTGGCGACGGGCGCGGGACAGGACAGTAGCCATTTCAGTCTCGGAAACCCGGTCTACAATCTGCAGTTCACGATTACGCCGGGCCTCAATCCACGGGTGTTTGTGGATATCGATGTATGGTCGGGCAGCTGGGGCCCGCAGATATGGTTTCCGCAACTAGCGATTAATCTTCCGCCGGGAGGGATCGATTTCAGCTGCCATGAGGGGACGACGTGTGTGCTGGATTTTGCGACGACTTACAACCCGGGAACTGGCGCGGTGAGTGGGACCGGCGGCCGGGACGTCACGAAGGAACGACAGGCGGCGTATGACATGCTGACGCGTAACCAACTATGCAGCGTGGATAGCCAGCAAGGAGCGGACTACAGATGCCCGGTGAAAGGGGGTATGTACGTACTGTGTGAGACGTTCCTGAAGAACGGCGCGGTATCGAGCTGCACTCCAATCGTCGTGAAGTCAGTAGACGACATGCTTCGGCATGGGCATTGCACGGGCGGCAATGCGAACTACGCTTGTCCGAAGGACATGGTGGCGCTTTGCGACACGTTCCTGAAGAACCAGGAGGTGCTGTCGTGCAAGCAGCAGTGAGGCTGATGGGTATCGCGGCTCAGGCGTGCGGGCCGTTGTAGATGGCGCCGCTGGTGCAGGTCTCGCGGAGGACGATGCGGGTCAGGTTCGGAAGAGTGGGTTCGAGGCGCTCCCAGATCCAGCGGGCGAGGACTTCGCTGGTGGGGTTTTCGAGGCCTGGGATGTCGTTGAGGTAATTGTGATCGAGCTGCTCGTGGAGGGGACGGAAGGCGGTGTTGAGGTCGGCGAAGTCGCAGACCCAGCCTGCGGTTTCGTCGACGTCGCCGCGGATGTGGATCTCGACGCGGAAGGAATGGCCGTGCAGGCGCGCGCATTTGTGGCCCGGTGGGACGTTGGGGAGCTTGTGCGCGGCTTCGAAGCGGAATTCTTTGAAGATATCCATCTGGTTCAAGTTTAGAGCGAGTCAGCGAGTCAGCTGGTCAGCGAGTCAGCTTCAGGTGGGATGGCCGGGACGGTAAACTTGTAGAGATGGGCATAAGTGAGCGCAAGGCTGTGGTGTTGTTGAGTGGAGGTTTGGACTCGACGACGGTTGTGGCCATTGCGAAGGCTGAAGGATTTTCGATTTACGCGCTGAGCTTTGATTACGGGCAGACGCATAAGGCGGAGCTGCGGGCGGCGGCGCGGGTTGCGGAGAAGGCCGGGGCTGCGCGGCATATCGTGCTGAAGGTTGATCTAAGTGCGTTTGGCGGGTCCGCGCTGACGGGCGATGCAGAGATTCCGAAGCATCGGTCGCTGAAGGAGATTGCCGAGGGCGTGCCGGTGACCTATGTTCCGGCGAGGAATACGGTATTTCTTTCGCTGGCACTTGCATGGGCGGAGAGCCTGGCCGCGACGGATATTTTTATCGGCGTGAATGCGCTGGATTACAGCGGATATCCGGATTGCCGGCCGGAGTTCATTCGGGCGTTTGAGGTGATGGCGAACCTGGGCACGAAGATTGGGAGCGAAGGGAAGCGAATCGAGATTCATACGCCGCTGATTGCGATGACGAAGGCGGAGATTGTGCGCAAGGGGCTGGAGCTCGGCGTGGATTATGGGATGACGGTGACGTGCTATGACGCGTCAGATGAAGGGGAAGCGTGCGGTGCGTGCGATGCATGCCTGCTGCGGCTGAAGGGGTTTGCGGAGAATGCCGCGAGTGACCCTGCTAGGTATCGGAAGAGTTAGGGATGGCGTACGCAGTCAAAGAGATTTTCTATACGTTGCAGGGCGAGGGCATGAATGCCGGACGCGCGGCGGTGTTCTGCCGGTTCAGCGGATGCAATCTGTGGAGCGGGCGCGAGCAGGATCGCGCGCAGGCGGTGTGCAAGTTCTGCGATACGGATTTTTTCGGAACGGATGGCGATGGGGGAGGGAAGTTCGCGTCGGCGGGGGAGCTGGCGGACGCGGTTGCGGAGAAGTGGCCGGAGGATGTGGGTGGGCAGAGATTTGTGGTGTGCACGGGAGGAGAGCCGCTGCTGCAGCTGGATCGTGAGTTGATTGAGGCGCTGCACGAGCGGGGGTTCTGGATTGCGGTGGAGACGAATGGAACGGTCGCTGTGCCGGAGGGTATTGATTGGGTTTGCGTGAGCCCGAAGGCGAACGCGAAACTGGTAGTGACGCGCGGGGATGAGCTGAAGGTCGTGTATCCGCAAGAGAAGGATCCGAACGAGTACCTTGATCCGAATTTGCGGCTCGAGTTCAAGCACCTTTTTATTCAGCCGATGGATGGGGCTGATAGCAAGGCATCGCTGGACAAGGCGATTGAGTTTTGTCAGCGGAATCCGGTGTGGCGGCTGAGCCTGCAGACGCACAAGATGATTGGGATTCGGTAATGGTACGAGGCGACAGATGCTGGTGCAGACCCTGATGAGCGAGTGAGAAGGCAATGGCCGGTCACTTTGGCCGGGCAGCCTGAGCCCGGGCGATGTAGGGGGAAAAATCATCGATAGACCTGGCGCCGTGAAGGACGGCCTCGGACGCGCCTTGCCAGGCAGCATCTGCGATCGCCAGCTGGCGGTAGCCTCCGAGATGAGTTGCGATGGCGCGCATGAGTTCGTCGCGATCTTGTGGGGTCACTCGCACGGTTGTACTGGGGTCGAGGGTGAGACCGAGCCGACTTAGGACTGCATTTTCAGCGACGTCTCCCGTTTGCCGGATATCCGAGGCCTTTTCGGCGGTCTGGGCATAGGTGCTGATTCTTCCGAAAACTTCGATCTCCTCGCGGGGGAGCACGGCGACGGTGCCCGAAGCGGTGGCGGCGGGCCACACGTTATCCATAGGACGCTGAGCGTAGGCAGGAGTAGGTTTTGGAGGGATAACAAAGGTGACGAATCCCTCGCCAGCTTTTGCCTCTCTTCCGGCCTTGAGAACATCGCGATACCAGACCATATAAGTTGCGAAGTTGTTCTCGTCGGCTTGGATTGTGTCCACGTTCCGTTGCGCCTCCGCGCGTAGGTCGGCCTCGAGCTGGCGGCGTTGCCGATGGTGGTGGACGACTTCGGCGGCCTGCTCGAGGCCGATGGCGATGAGGATGCCGAGGACGACGATGGCGAGGTGAGTGAGGATGTCGCGGCGTGTCATGGAGCCGTGCTGGGGTGGGTGGATGTCGATCATGGGTCCTCGGTGTGACTGCGGGCTACTGGATGGCGTCCTGATTGTCTTCGAAGCGTTCCTGATTCATGCGCATCATTCGCTCGTCGGCGCGGGACTCGCCGGAGAGGATGCCCTGCTCGTAGACATCGGACCAACGCAGACGGAAGCAGAGACCCTTGATGGCGGTGCGAGCGTCGGAGGCGACCTGAGCGAGACGTTCGGCTTGTTCGGAGGTGAGGGTCCAAACGGCGGCGCCGGCGGAGGATGTTGCGCCGCTCGGGATTTTGGCGAAGCGGAATTGCATGGCGCCGACGGCGCTGCAGGCGTGATAGAAGTCCTCGCGGCTATTTGCGAGCAGATCGTAGTTATGCGAAAGACGGGCATACATGCGGGCCTGCTCGACGGGAAGAAGGCCGACGAGGCTTGACTCTTTGGCGGTGGTCCAGACGGCTTCGGAGGGAGCGAAGTAGCGCTCGCTGGCGGTGCCGACGGAACCGGGAATGCAGGGCGCGAAGCCGAGAGTGATACGAATGCGGCCTTGTTGCAGTGTGGCTGTATCGACAGCGCGCATGGTCTGTTCGAACCAGGGTTCAAGATCCTGCAGGCGGAGGTCCCGGGCGATGATGGCGCGATTGTTTTCAGCTTCTGCGCGGAGGTCGGCCTGCAGCTCCTGACGCTGACGGGCGTGATGGATCAGCTCGACGGTTTGCTCGAGTCCGATAGCAATGAGAATGCCGACGATGACGATGAAGAGATGGATGAAGGAGTCCCGGAGTGTGATGCTGCCGTGCTGCGGCGGGTGGATGTCAATCATGGATGTACCTGCGAGCGGATCATCTTGGTCATGTAGGAATTGCAGACCAAGATACACGCTGGTGGCGAGAAAGCCAGCAGAATGTGTGGGATTTGGTACGCAGTGAGGAAAGCAGCCGGTCTCAGCGGGGAATGGCTGGGCGGACCAGGCGCTGGAAAGGGGTCAGGCTGTTTCGAGGTAATGCTTGAGCCAACCGAGGATATGTGGCCGGCCGGGATGGCTCGTGCGGGCGGTCTCGCCTGTGAGGTTGGTTCTTCCTGGGCTAACGTTCCGTCGTCGCATATAAAGCAGCAGATGTCGTCTTTGTAGAACGCATCTCCGAAGCCGTTGTCTCGGGTATATAGCGGGGAAACACAATGGAGAACATCGTACCCTCTCCCTCGCGGCTTTTGACGTCGACTATTGCTCCATGGGCGTTACAGATCGCCTTCACCAGAGACAGGCCGATACCGATGCCTCCCGTGGTCCGTGAACGAGCCTTATCAGCGCGGTAGAAGCGATTGAAGATAAATGGAAGTGAGTTTTCCGGAATACCGATACCGTTGTCCGCCACTTCAAGAATGACAGAACGATCTTTCACGAAAACAGAAGCCGACACGTTTCCGTTAGGCCGGTTGTATTTGATCGCATTGTCCACCAGATTGACCACAATTTGTTTAAGTCGGGTCGCATTGCCGTAGACAACTGCGGGTTCAAGTTTATCGGCTACGAGCGCCACATTCTGCTCTTCAGCAACGAGGCGCATCTGGTCCAGCGTGGACCCAACAAGCTTGCCCAAATCTGTTGGCTCGCATTCCAACTGCTCCCCGCCGGTATCAAGGTAAGCAGTTGCCATCAGACTCTGAACGATCTGAGACATCCGCTCGATCTCTTCAAGAGCCGACCCTATGCTGTCTACGGTCGTTTCGGGAAGATCGGGTTGTTGAATCACCTGTTCCAATTCACCACGGACAATCGTAAGCGGTGTGCGCAGTTCATGGGATGCATCCGCTGAAAACCTGTTGTTATGCTGCAGGGCCTCTTCCAGTCGCGCGATCATCTGGTTCAGCGACGTGGCCAGCCGCTGCAGCTCATCTCGTGTATCCGGCACAGGAAGCCGTTCGCCCAGTTGCTTGCGGCCGATGTTTTCTGCCTGTTCGGTCAACACCGCAACGGGCCGAAGCGGGCGCTTAATCATGAGGAAGCACGCAAGAGCCGCAACTATCAGCACCAGTGGGCAGACGATTGAAAGGATGATTGCGAGACTTCGCAGGACACGGTGAGCAGCGGCCGTCGATGAGCCTACAATGACCGTAAACCTCTGTCCATCCGGGCTGGTATAGTGATCGATCATTTCTACAAGTGAGCCGCTGGAATTGTCGATTTGAGCGAGACCTGTCTGGTCACGCGCCGGCAATGGAATGCTGGAGAGGGTCACAAGCGGATTGTGAAGATCTTCGGAGCGGAAGATCTCGCGTCCGTCGTGGAGGATGCGCACGTAGCGGTCCACGCCTCCGGAATATGTTTCCGTTATCTCTCCGACGGCCCAGGCTTCGCCCTTCCTGCCATACCCAGACAGGAATTCGCTCTCGATGTTATGGACGGCGCTGTTCAGGTTGCGCTTTTGGGACGCGGTCAGAAACTGCTGCACGCTGAGATACACGCCGACCCAAACGCACAACAGAGCCAAGGCGAGGAATCCGACGAACCACTGCGTAATGCGAAACTGAAGGGAGCGAAAGTTCATGCTTCCACCGAAGTGCGAATCATATAGCCGGTGCCGCGGATGGTACGGAGCATCTTGGTCTGGAAGCCATCGTCGACCTTTGAACGGAGATGTCCCACGTACACATCCACGATGTTGGTGATGCCGTCGAAGCTTTGATCCCAGACATGCTCGATGATCATGTTGCGTGACAGCACGCGATCTGCATTTTGCATGAGGTACTCGAGCAGGGAGTACTCCTTGGCTGTCAATTCGATCCGCTTGCCTGCACGTTTCACCTGTTGAGTCAGGCGATCGAGTTCCAGGTCGCCGGCCCGCAGCGTGCTGGAACGGTTCACCGGACCGCGACGCAGCAGAGCTTTGACGCGGACCAGCAGCTCGGCAAATGCAAATGGCTTGGTCAGATAATCATCCGCCCCGATATCAAAAAGCCGTACCTTGTCCTGCACAGTGTCTTTTGCCGTGAGCACCAGGACGGGCACGCAAGTGTTGCGGCGGCGTATGCGCTGTAACAAATCCTCCCCGCTCATGACAGGCAGCATCAAGTCAAGGATTATGAGGTCGTAGGGATACGTTTCCACGTATTCCAGTCCTGTTGCGCCGTCCGGAATCGTATCCACTGCATACCGTTCTGCGACCAACCCGCGCTTCACAAATGCGGCGAGCTTCGGTTCGTCTTCGACAATGAGGATACGCATACGCCTCCAACCTAGGTCCGCGGGATGAGCCATCGCTGAACCACAGATAAAAATCCCTGCATGCGATGGTACGCCCGACAATGCCGGGGGTCATGAATGCATTTTCATTGACGTTTTAGGTGGTTCTCATTGCCGCACGAGAATCTCTCCCTTGCAGTCGCTAAAGGGAGAGAAATGAATAAACTTCAGACCATCATCGCGGCAACTTCGTTTGCGGTAATCCTTCCGGTACTGGGTCACGGCCAGACGCTGAAGCTCATTAAGGAACTGCCGTTGCCCGGCTACTCAGGAGACTTCGACCACATTGCTGTAGACCAGGATCGTGGCCGTCTGCTGGTCGCGGCGGAGGATCACGCCTCGGTTGAGATCTACGACCTAAAAAGTCTGGCGCACGAGAAGACCCTTACCGGGTTCGGGGCGCCGCACGCGTTCCTGGTTCGTCCTGGATCGAAGACCATCATCATCACCGACAGTGGGAAGCAGATGTCAACCATCCGCAATGCTGATTCCTACGCGGTAGAAAAAAAGATCGTGCTGACTGAAGGCGCGGATTCGGCGAAGTACGACAACGCCTCCAACACGTTCTATATCGTCACCGGCGGCAAAGATGTAGATATGAAGACTGCCAACCTGGAGGCGATCAACCCCGACACCGGGGCAAAGGTCGGTGAGATTACGTTTCCGGACAATCATGTGGAAGCGTTCACGATAGATCCGACCAGCAACAAGCTGTATATCAATCTCACCCAGACCAACAAGCTCGCGGTTGTGGACCGCAAATCGATGAAGGTTCTCGCAACGTGGCCGGTACCGGAAGCAAAGCAGAATGCGATGGTCGCGCTTGACCCGCAGCAGCACCGGTTGTATGTGGTGTGCCGCGATCCAGGTAAGGTGGTTGTCCTCGATTCCAATGACGGGCACCTGATCGGCAGTGAGACCGCACCTTTACGGGCCGATGACGAGATGTATGATGCGGCCGCCCACCGACTTTATGTGCCAGGCGGAGAAGGCTGGTTAGGTATCTACGACACCTCCGACCCGAATCACATCAAGCTGCTTCAGAGGGTGAAGACAGCACCCGGAGCGAAGACGGGGTTACTGCTTCCCAATCAACATCGGCTCTTTCTGGCCGCCTCGCCAGGGGAGACGAAGGCGCTCGCGAAGATCCTGGTCTACGACGTTCAGTAAGCGCAAGGAACGGGAATGAACGTAAGAAGCCAAGCACTGTTGGGTGTCCTGCTGCTTGCTTGTATGAGCAGGCGCGGGGCACCGCAGGTCGCCGCTAGCGCGGGTGCGCAGACGTCCGCAGGATCGACAAGTCTGGCACCAATGGCGCCTACGCCCTCTTCATCGGGCCCGTTCACCGTACTGCAGGCCAAGGGCTCATCTTTCGGCACGAGGACAGCAACAACATCGGATTTATCCGGAGGAGCGCAGGCTGCGGCCGCCTCTAACATGCCCACGCAATCCATCACACTCGACGAGGCGATCCGCCGCGCGCAGACGGTTGATCACAACTATCTTTCTGCGTGGGTCGATAGAGGCACGGCAGAGGCGGAGCGTACCATCGCGCGTTCCGCAGTTCTGCCGAATGTTGATTATCACAATCAGGGCATCTACACGCAGCCGCAGCGGCCGTATGCCGCCGCACTAGGGACCGATCACACGGCTACGACGTCGCCTGCGCCGATTTACATAGCCAATAACTCGGTACGAGAGTACGTAAGTCAAGGGCTATTGACCGAAACGATCGGCGTCGGTCGAGTGGCGGACCTGCACCGTGCAAATGCCGAAGCAGCGGCAGCGAAAGCCAGGCTCGAGATCGCGCGGCGCGGCCTTGTGGCGACGGTAGTCGGCGCCTACTACGGGGTGCTTGCAGCGGAGGAAAAGGCGCGGGTCGCCGCGCGGGGCCTCGATGAGGCCACGCGTTTTGCGACGATCACACACCAACTCGAGAACGGCGGGGAGGCTGCGCATGCCGATTCTCTGAAGGCCGACCTGCAGCAGGCGCAGCGCCAGCGCGACTACCAGGATGCGATGCTCGCGGCGGATCGGGCGCGCCTCGATCTTGGCATCCTGTTGTTTCCAGACCCTACGGCGCCCTATGCGCTTGCAGCGGACCTCGATCATCCGCCGGCGCTTCCTACACGCGAAGAGCTTGCGGCATCCGCAAAGACGAACAACCCCGACGTGCGTGCGGCGCTGGCGAGTTTGCGTTCGGCGCAGTTCGGAGTGAGCTCAAGCATGAGCGCGTATCTGCCCGATGTTTCGCTCGCTTATAGCTATGGCATTGATGCCGATCACTTGGCTGTGTATGGGCCCGACCGGGTCCGCAATCTGGGCTACTCCGTAAGCGCGACACTCGATATCCCCGTGTGGGATTGGTTTGCGACCGCAGCGAAGGTCAAGCAGAGTCGCCTAGCTCGTGATCTTGCCAAAGCGGACCTTACAGCTGCGCAACGTCGCACCGTGGCTGCATTTCAGGAGTTTTTCGGCGAAGCCCAGGTTGCAAGCCAGCAGGTCGTCTCACTCACGCGCGACGTGACTACCGCGCGCGAAGCTTTGCGACTTACCACTCTCCGCTACAGCAACGGCGAAGGCACCGTGCTGGAAGTAGTGGACGCGCAAAATACGCTGATTGGCACCGAGACGGCACGGGCGGACGGGGTAGTCCGCTATTACACGGCACTGGCCGATCTACAAACACTGACCGGGAGCCTTCCATGACAATCCATCGCTATCTCGTAACAGCTGCTTTCGGCGCGACGGTCTGTCTCGCCGGTTTGTCGGGCTGCAAACAACCGGCTGATGAAACTGCACAACCGATTGTGACTGTGCAAGCCGAAAAGGTCGCCGTCGGAAGCCTCACCGAGACGGTCGAAGCAGATACCGTGTTGCAGCCGCAGGCTCAATCCGCCATCGTGCCGAAGATCTCATCGCCGGTTAAACAGTTCTACGTTCAACGTGGATCGCATGTGCATTCAGGGCAAGTGCTTGCAATCCTGGAAAATGCCGATCTCGCCGCGAGTGTAGTTGACACCAAGGGTAGCCTCACACAGGCACAGGCAACGTACAACAGTACTACCGGCGCGTCGGTGCTCGAGGACATGAAGACTGCCGAGACGAACGTCCAGCAGGCTAAGGCAAACCTCGAATTGCAAAAGATGCAGACCGATGCCCGCCAGAATCTTCTTAGCCAAGGAGCCATTCCACGCCGCGATTACGAGACTTCCAAGGCTGCCCTGGTGCAGGCACAGGCGGCGTACGATGTTGCGGCACAACATCTGGCTTCGGTCAAGAGCGTAAGCCGCGCGGCTACGATCCAGAACGCCGAGGGTGCGGTTACTTCAGCCCAAGGCAAGTATCAGGCCGCGCAGTCAGCACTGAGTTACGCGACGGTACGTTCTCCCATCAACGGGGTTGTGACAGACCGGCCACTATTTCCGGGAGAGATGGCGCAGGCGGGTCAGCCGCTGATCACCGTGATGGACACGTCAATGCTTCTGGCCAAAGTGCATCTACCGCAGGCGCAGATTGCGGGTCTGCACGTTGGCGATAAGGCGACCGTGATTTCGCAGGGCGCAGACCAGAGTGCCAGCGGTTCGCTCAGCCTTATCAGTCCGGCTCTCGATCCGGGTTCGAGCACGGTTGAAGTCTGGGTCAAAGTTGCCAATAAATCTGGCGAACTCAAGCCCGGAACACCGGTACACGTCGCAATCGAAGCGCGCACATTGGAGAACATCACGACAGTTCCGGCGGAAAGTGTGATTACGAATAACTCCGGCGGCACGGCAGTGATGGTCGTGGGTTCCGACGGACTAGCACATGAGCGTGAAGTGAAGCTCGGCGTCAGCGACGGTAAGGACACGCAGGTGCTCGCGGGCGTGCACGCAGGCGAGATGGTCGTCACGACTGGCGCTCACAGTCTGGAAGACAATACGAGAGTCGAGGTGGGCGCGGCTGAAGCCGAGGATGGCGGCAACAGCAAAGGTGGGGACGCAACGAGTGCGGATCCGCCAACAGCAGGTGGAGTGAAGTGATGATTAGCACCTACACCATCGTGAAAGAGGAACGAGCGGACCTGCTCTGGATTCTGAAGCGGCGCTCCACGGTCGTGTTCCTGACTATCGTGGCCGCGATGGCGGGTATTTACTTCGCTACCAAAGTTCCGATCTCGGTTTTCCCAGACACAAACTTTCCTCGTGTGGTCATCGGCATCGACAACGGTGTGATGCCGGTAGAGCAGATGCAGGTAACGATCACAAAGCCGGTGGAAGACGCGGTGAACTCCGTGCCCGGCCTCGAGACCGTGCGTTCCACCACCAGCCGGGGAACGGCTGAAGTAAGCCTGTTCTTCAACTGGAATGTTGACATGTACCAAACGCTGCAACTGGTTGATGCCGCACTATCGCGCGTGCGTCAGCAATTGCCCGCGACTGCGACCATCACTACGCATCGGCTCACATTTGCCACATTCCCTATCCTGGGCTACAGCCTCACATCCGACACCGTGCCGCTCTCGCAGTTGTGGGAGATCGCTACCTATGACCTGAAACCTCCGATCAATCGCTTACCTGGCGTAAGCGATGTAGGCGTGCAGGGCGATCAGATTCCAGACTTCGAAATCGTTCCGGACGTCGGCCGGATGCAGAACACCGGCGTGACGATCACCGACATTCAGAATGCGGTGCAGAACACAAACACGGTCGACTCGCCGGGTCTTTTCCGCAACCACCAGCAGCTGGTGCTTGGCCTGGCTGGCGGACAGGTGCATGATCTGGATGAACTCGGCAAGATCACGGTCAAGAACACTGCTGCGGGCGTGCCGGTCACGATCAATGATGTGGCGAGTGTACGGCCAGCGATCCAGCCGGTTTATACAATGATCCGCGCCGAGGGCAGGGAAGCGGTGCTGCTCAATATAACCCGTCAGCCCACCAGTAATACGGTGCAGGTGGCCGATGAGGTGGCAGCGGAGATCGAAAGGATAAAGCCATCGCTGCCGCCGGGCGTTACGATCAAACCCTATTATGACCAGTCGCATCTGGTGCGACAAAGCATCAACAGCGTGCGGGACGCGATTCTTATCGGGCTCGTCCTGGCGACCATCATCATCATTGTTTTTTTGCGCGATTGGCGTTCGTCGCTGGTAGCCGGGCTGGTGATTCCGGTGACAGTGTCGATCACGTTCATCCTCCTTTATGTTATGGGCGAGTCGTTCAACCTGATGACGTTAGGCGGGTTGGCCGCGGCGGTCGGCCTGGTCATCGACGACGCAATCGTGGTGGTGGAGAACATTGTTCTCCATCGCTCGGCAGGGGAGAGCCGACCCGAAGCGATCCGAAAGGCGTTGGGTGAAATAGCCATTCCCCTGATCGGCTCGACCATTACGCCGATTGTCGTGTTCCTGCCGCTGATCTGGGTTTCCGGCGTGACAGGCAGCTTCTTCCGGGCGCTGGCCGTAACCATGACAGCATCGCTGCTCGCATCTCTGCTGCTCGCGGTGACCTGGACACCGGCACTCAGCTATCTACTCCTCAAAGAACAGAACGCGACCGATGCTCACACTCACGCAGACTCTCCGATGATGGAACGCGTGCTCGGTTTTTACGAGCGCTGGCTGCGCCGCGGTCTCGCACGTCCTTATGTTCTGCTCGCGATCTGCGGTGTGCTCCTCGTCGGCACATTCGCGGGGTACCGGACACTGGGCAGCGACCTGTTGCCCGAAATGGATGAGGGCGGATTCGTACTGGACTACATTATGCCCGCGGGCACGTCGCTGCAGGAGACGGACCGAGTGTTGACGCATGTGGAAGAGATCCTCAAGAAGACACCCGAAGTCGATACGATTTCGCGCCGTACTGGTGCGCAGATGGGTCTCGCCGCTGTAACCGAGGCCAATACCGGCGATATCACGGTGAAACTCAAGGACGATCGTAAGCGCGGCATTGATGAGGTTATTGCAGACTTGCGTGCGGAGATCAACAAAGACTATCCGCAACTCGATGTAGAGTTCACGCAGGTGTTGCAGGATATGATTGGCGATCTTTCCAATGCACCAGAGCCGATACAGATCAAACTGTTCAATAACAATCCGGAGATCCTTTCCGACGTTGCCGACCGGGTAGCTACGACGATAAAGAAGCAAAATGGCGTAGTGGATGTACAGAACGGCATTGACAACACGATCAGCGGTCCGTCTATCACTTTCCAGGTCAACCAAGGAATCGCTTCGCGGCTAGGATTCAGTGTTCCCGACGTCACAACAGATGCGGCTGCCGTCGTGGAAGGACAGGAGCTCACTACACCTCTGATCCAGAACGGGAGATCGTACGGCATTCGCATTCGATATCCAGAGAGCAGTCGCTCGTCTGAGGACATCGTGACGTCTGCGTTGCTGGTAGGAAGCGGGGGCCACCTGGCGACACTGGGCACTCTCGCCACGTTGAAGCAGAATCCCGGCGAGCAGGAGATCCTGCGTGAAAACCTGCAGAGGGACGTGGTCGTAACAGGGCGACTTGAGGGCGCGGATCTGGGCAGCTCAGTCACAAAGGTGCAGCAGAACATCGCGGGATTGCATTTGCCGCCGACGATCCGGGTCCAGTATGGCGGTACGTATGCAGAGCAGCAGAAGTCTTTTGCCGAGTTGACCCGCGTGCTCTTGATTGCGCTCCTGCTTGTCTTCGGCGTGTTGCTGGCCGAGTTCGGCAACTTCTCGGCACCAATCGCAATCTTGACGTCCTCCGTGCTCTCAGTCGCGGGCGTGGTTTTCGCACTGCTGATAACGCACACCACATTTAACGTGGCATCATTCATGGGGCTGATTATGGTAATCGGCATTGTGGCGAAGAACGGGATCCTGCTGCTCGATGCTGAGCAGCGTAATGCCGCGAGCTATGGAACTCTGCTGAACTCGGTGGTGCATGCAGGCCGTCGCCGGCTGCGGCCTATCCTGATGACCGCGTTGGCGGCAGTGACAGGTATGTTGCCCCTGGCTCTGGCCATTGGCGCAGGATCGCAGATGCTACAGCCGCTGGCCATCGCAGTAATCGGCGGCCTCGTGATCTCGTTAGGACTATCGCTAGTGGTAACGCCAGCCGTCTTCTATGTGTTGAACAAGCCGCGCTTCTAGCCAGGCGAGTGCTCCAGAAATCTAAAAGAGACTTCATTTGGGATTTATTCGATGTTCAGGAGTCTGGTCGTAAATAGTCTTCGCTGCACGAGAGCTGCAAAGACGATGCCCAATCGCTCGCACAGCAATGAAAGGAGTTGGTCGACGGATCGCCCATGCGATCCGCAACTTCTTGAGTCGCGATGAATTCTCTTTCGTCTCACAAATCCCTGCGCTGCGTTTTTGCAGCGTGCGCGGTCTTTGTGGGCTGCAGCGCGGCTTCAGTCGCTGCGCAAACGCCCGCTACGCCCTCAGCCGCAGAGCAACGCGTAGTGGCATCTCTACCGCCTTACCGCCCCAACGTCCAAGTGGCTGGGACCATCCGCTTATGGGGACATGGTGCCCCGGAGCTCGATTTTATGGGCATGCTCGTGAAGTCCTGGGAGGAGGGCTTCATGAAGTTCCAACCAGGTGTGCACTTTGAATACGACATGTACGGAACCGCTTCTGCGATGGGTGCCCTGTATACCGGCAAAGGTGATATCGCGATTCTGGGGCAGGAGATCTATCCGTTCGAGGTGAAGGCGTTCGAGCAGGAAAGGCACTACCCGCCGACTGAGATACAACTCGCGACCGGCAGCGTGGACGTGCGCAATTTTGACTATGCCCTGGGGCCGTTTGTGAATGCCGACAATCCGCTGCAAAAACTCTCGCTCGATCAACTAGATAAAGTCTTCGCCTATCACGATGATCCGAAAGACAACATTCTGACTTGGGACCAGCTTGGTTTGACGGGGCCGGAATGGGAAGGCAAGCCCATCCATCTCTACGGCTGGTACGAGTCAGACATTTTTTCTACATGGATTGAACGCGCGGCAATGCACGGCAGTCATCGCTGGCGCTGTGGCATGAAGCAATACGCGCATATTCATCGCCCTGATGGCAGCATCTACGACAGCGGTCAGCAGATCCTGGACGATCTGTCTCATGATCGCTATGGAATGGGCCTCTCGAATGTGCGTTATCTGAAGGGAACGAATACGCGGCCGCTGTTGCTGGCTCGCCAGCCGAATGGTCCTTATTACGCCGCGACGAAAGAGACCTTGATCAACCGGCAATATCCACTGACACGCGTTATTCCGGCGGAGATCGACCGCGCTCCCGGGCAGCCGGTTGATCCAGCAGTGCGCGAGTTTCTGCTGTATCTCTTGAGCCGGGATGGACAGCAGGAGATCGTGCGCAATGGCAAGTATCTGCCTATTCAGCCCGAAGCAGCGGCGCGAGAGCGCGAGAAACTGCAATGAATCGATGTTCGCAACTCACGCTCACCATTGCGACCCTTGCGCTTCTTAACGCTGAAGCGCTGGCGCAACGAACTACACCCAGCCCCACGGTTCAGTCCCCCTCGGAAACCCGGATCATTCGCACTCGCGGTGACAGCGCCATGCTCCGTACGATGCAGGCGTGGGAAGATGCGTTCGAGAGAAAACATTCTGGTGTGAAGTTTGAAAACACGTTGCTGGGAAGCGCAACCGGCATGGCGGGGATTACGACCGGAGCGGCAGATTTGACAGTGATGGGCAGGCCCGTAACTGCGAATGAGATCATCGGGTTTGAATGGGTATGGCGCGTTAAACCGGTAGAGGTTGCTGTTGCTCGCGGCAATCTGCGGAGCGAAGGCTACTCCCCAGCATTGGCAGTTTTGGTCTCGAACAAGAATCCGTTGCATTCGATTTCCCTCGCGCAGCTTGCGACGGTGTTGGGTTGTCCTCCGGATTCAGCTCATCATGTTACATGGTCGGGCGCAGGGGCTTCCGGTGCGTGGGCCGCGCGTCCGCTGCATGCGTATTTGTATGATGACCAAACCGGCACGGGAGCCTGGCTGATGCAGACTGTGCAAGGCCGCAAAGACTGCTGGAACTGGACCGTCGTACACGAGTTTTCCGATCAGGAAGAAGGGAAGCGCAGTGCCTCAGAGCAAATAGCAGAGGCGCTGGATCATGATCCTGATGGGCTCGCGATCACAGCGCTGGCTAAAGACGATTCACGTGTAAAGCGTCTAGCGGTCGCCGGCGCAGGAGGGCCGGTTCCTTTGAATGCAGCGACCGTGAGTGACGGGTCCTATCCGTTCACCCGCAATGTTTACTTCTATGTCCGTAAACCACAAGATGGATCGATTGATCCATTGCTCTCGGAATTTCTGGAGTTCGTCCTGAGTTCGCGAGGGCAGGCCATCGTGACGCAGGTGGGGGAGTTCCTGCCGCTTGGCCGGCGCGCTGCAGAGACTGAAGCTGCGAAATTGCATTAGTCGCGATGGCAATGAGGAGATGTCTGTAAAAAAGGAGCGGCCGACGGCCACTCCCCCAATTTTGCAAACGCTTATTTCAGTCGCGCGAGTTCCGTCTGTACCTCTTCGGCTGTGAGTGGCAGGTACTTTCCATCTTTCATAAGAAGGCTTTGGCCCTGTTTGCTCAGCACGAACCGAACAAATTCGCGCACTTTAGGGTCGACATGACTCCCAGGAGGGACATCGAACCAGAACGTCTGGCCGCCCCAAAGTGGATAACTATGATCGCGCAATGTGTCCATTGAATAATGGACAAACGGACCGTCGTTCGTTTTCCCTAAGTCGAGAATTTTCACATCGGTCGGAAAATTTGGGTGGAAGCGAACATATGCGATCGCGTTGGGATCGTCGCGGACGTGGTCTACGATTTGATCCGCCTCCAGATATGTCTTACCATCCGGCTTCTCATAGTTACCGAACCCCATAAGATTGTCATTCCACTTGTCGGACGAGCGCAGAACCTTATCGCTGAACTCAAGCGCCGTCGCGTAGCGAAGGCTGTAGCCATAGGTTGTAATTGCTCTTTGCTGCCACTCTCCGGCTAGGCCCATTTGACCCCACGTGCGGATATTTTTCTCTGAGCCGCGTGCAAACTCGGGGTGCCAGATCTGGCCCACCCAGCCGCCGGCGCGCTGAGAACCGAAGATTCCGTCGAGTTGCTCCATAGAGATATGTGTAAGCGGGTTGTTCTTGTTGACCACGATCACCATATTGTTTTGCCAACCCACGACATCGTAGGAACCAGTAAGGATCAGCACGCCGGTCGGTGGATGGCCTTTCAGCCGTTGATAGGTTAGGTAATCGTAGAAGCTCGGCTCGTGCGTGATACCGATGTCGGCGAGACCCTGTGCGAGGCATGTAACTGCGACGGCTGCAGTCTGAAGGTTGTACTGGATCTTGATGCCGGGCTGAAGCTTTTCAAAAGCTTCCTTCCACCAGCCGCCGAGGGGCGAGTCGCCGATGTAGTTGTTGCCGCAGATGCGCAGCGTACCTTCAGGGTGGCCCTCCGGCACGTAGTCAGGTAGCGCACTCAGGTCGAACACACGTGTATAGGCGGGGTTCATCGCAATCGCACGCATGCGCGTGCGTCGCTCAATGGATGATCCGGTTGGGTACTTTTTCGATTCCGCGTTGGGCTGGTATTTATCGCTCATTTGCGCGGCGGCGCTGAGAGCTGTGAGCGCGAAGAGCGTAAGTGCAAGCTTGTGTTGGCGAGGCATTCCCGTAATTCCTTCCGTAATCGTGCGCGTTTCTGCCGCACGCTTTCTGAGGGCCAACACTAAGCCAACGTGGAGCTGGAAGTCCAAGAGAATTTCGTAAAGCGGATTTCATAATTGCTTCAGGATTACTGTGCTTCGGACGGCATAGTGTTCGGCCGTTGCCTGAATTTCGTGGTTGCGTAGTCACAGCAGAACGATCGGGCCGAGACGGAGAACCAATGAAGAACAAAGGAAGCCTGTTCATTGCAGTAATGGCCTACATCCTGCTGTTGCCCTTGGCTATGTTTGGGCAGAACGGAACAAACAGCACACCTTCGGGGGACGGTACTTCTTCAAACGGCCTGGACATGCAGGCTGCTCGTGCGCGCAAGATGTCGGTCAGCGGCAAAAAGGTCTGGTATACGAACAAATTTGATCTCTCAGGATTGCCAGACTACACGCCGCGCCAGCGTGTTAGCGGCACCATCCGGGTATGGGGCTCGAATTACATCACTGACGGCAGCATCGGCCGCCTGTGGGAGGAAGCTTTTCGGACATACCAGCCGGATGTTCGGATTGAGTGGCATATGAAGACCACCGAAGCGGCAGTGCCTTCGCTGGTCTTTGGCGTAAGCGACATGGGCATTGGGCGCAAGCTTACGTTCAGCGAGCTGCAACTGTATCAGCGCTACAAGGACCATGACCCGGTCGAGATTGAGCTCGCCACAGGATCCTACGATGTGCCTGGTTGGCAACCAGGTTTTGGTGTGATGGTCAGTAAGGAGAACCCGCTGACCCACATCTCCATGGAGCAACTCGACGGCATCTTTGGCGCCGCTCGCGACGGAGGTTGGGAGGGCACGAGCTGGCATGCGGAATCGAGTCGTGGACCCGAGAAGAACATTCGCACCTGGGGTCAGCTTGGTCTTACTGGCGATTGGGCCGATAAGCCAATCCATGTCTATGGTCTAAATCTTCGCTACCACCAGGCTTCGGAGCTCTCCGACTGGATCCTTCAGGGCTCAGACAAGTGGAACGAGAACTTGCGCACATATGCCAACTATGTTTCCAAGGATGGCAAGTTGGTTCGCAACATGACCACAGACATTGTTAACGATAAATATGGCATTGGGATCACCGCTGCGCCCACGAATGCACTTGGTGGTGGCAAAGGCAAGATCCTGGAGCTAGGTTGGACCAATAGTGGGCCGTTTATTCCCTACACAATTGAAACGGTTCAGAACCGCTCCTATCCAATGTTCGATCGGATTTATGCGTACGCGACGGATGCACCGAACGAGCCTCTCGATCCCAAAGTGGCCGAGTTCCTGCGCTTCATCGTGAGCAAGCAGGGACAGGAACTCATTGAGAAGGACGGCAAATACCTTCCCCTGACTGCTACAGTTTCACGCGCGCAAACAGCTAAGCTCGATGCCATTGAGAAGTAAAGACCGCCTATCCGCAACAGCATTGATCCTGGAGTCAATACCTAATGAACAGCAGTCTCCTTCAGCGCATACGAATGATGTCGCGGATTTCGGCCGCGCTGCTTGCGCTCTCCCTCGTTGTTCCCCTCCGCGCTCAAGTGTCTGGAGGGACCATTAGCGGCACCGTGCTAGATCCCAGCGGCGCTGCGATCGATAAGGCGCAAATTGACGCCGTCCAAGATACGAGCAAAAAGCTGACCCACACTGTGACTTCCAGCGCCGGGCTATTCAATCTGCCCAATCTCGATCCTGGCAACTACACCGTGACCGTCAGGGTTCCCGGCTTTACTGCCAGCCGGCTGCACGTGCTGGTGGAGATCAGCAAAGACACGGTTATCAAGGTGCCCCTATCGATAGCATCCACTACAGCGGTTGTGGATGTTGCCAGCAACGTTTCTCCGGTTGTGGACGTCGATAGCTCTACGCTCAATCAAGTAGTCGACGGCAAGACAACCCGTGAGTTGCCACTGAATGGCCGCGATTGGACGATGCTGTCCGTGCTCGAGCCCAACGTTCATACCACGGATAACCAGCTCTCCATCTCGGCAGGCGACAACTCCAGGGCCAACCGCGGCGTCGGAACGCAGATTACGATAGCTGGAACGCGTCCGCAGCAGAACGTCTACCGTCTTGACGGCATCATCACGAACGATTATTCGGGCAACGGCCCGGGTGGCGCACTTGGCGGCACTCTGGGCGTAGATGCGATCCAGGAGTTTTCCGTGACGACGTCAAACGCGACCGCGGATTACGGCCGGAGCTCTGGCGGTACAGTCAGCGCCGTAACTCGCGCCGGCGGTGATAAATTCCACGGCTCCGTATACGAGTTCATTCGCAATTCCGCACTTGACGCGACGCCCTTCTTCAATACTGCGGGCTGGGCCAACAGCGGTAAGCCTCCGTTCAAGCGCAATCAGTTTGGCGGCACAGTCGGTGGTCCCATCCTTAAGAGCCGGCTGTTCTTCTTCTTTAATTACGAGGGCCTGCGCCAGTCGCGCACGACCTCGCAGCAGACCACGGTGCCCAGCCCGAATGCACGTCAAGGCTACCTCGTATGCACACAGAACGGGACGGCATCCAATGCCGGATGCGTGACGGCTGTTGGTGGCACCAAAGCTCCGGCGAACAGTAAGGGTGTCCAACTCGTTTCCGGCATCGATCCAGCGGCGATGGCTTATCTGAAGCTCTTCCCAGTGCCGAACGGCGCTATCAACGGTGATACCGGGACGTTTAACTTCAACTCCCAAGCGATCGCCACAGAAAACTTGTACACGGGACGAATGGACTACACGTTTTCCCAAAAGGACACCGCGCACTTCACGGCCCTGAACGATAGCTCCAGCGACACTCAACCGGATTCATACGACTTCATCTACACCGGCTTACAACCTGACCGGAAGCTCTATACCGTGGCCGAGCAGCATACCTTCAGCGGAAGCTTGATCAACTTCGCGCGCGTCGGGTATGCCTACACCTTCGTGGTGTCGCCGTCATCCAGCACGGCTATCAGCCCGCTAGCGACCGATACAAGCTATGGCTTTGTTCCGAACTACCCGATCGGCAACCTCGCCATTGGCGGTCTGACTTCCTTCTATGGCGGTGTCAACGTCGAGGGCCTCTACTCCTATCACTACAACAGCTATCAGGCGGGCGATGATGTCTTCTGGACTAAGGGACGTCACAATTTTCAATTTGGCTTCTCGTTTGAAGATATCCAATCTAATGATCGAGGAACCACGACCGCTGGCTACTACACATTCAACAGCTATACGAGCTATCTGCAGAACAAGCCACAGAGCTTCGCTTCGTCTGTGGCGGGAAACAATACTCCGATCTACATGCGCCAAAAGGTTTACGGTGCGTACGCGAACGATGCCTGGCATCTCGCACATAATGTGACGCTGAACCTCGGTGTGCGGTACGAGCCCACCTCAGACCTCACTGAAGCTCATGGTCACTTTTCCGTGCTGCCCACCGCACAATCCGGGACGCCCGTCACCGGGGGTCCGCTGTTCCAGAATCCGACCTACCGCAACTTTGCACCACGGGTCGGCATTGCCTGGGATCCCTTCTCCAATCAGAAGACAGTAATTCGCGCAGCTTATGGAATCTACGATACCCTCCCGCTGAGCTATATGTTCATCCTGAGCACGCTAAATGTAGCTCCGTTCAACCAGACCATCAGCGTCACTGGTCCTGCAGCGGGTTCATTTCCGAAGCAGACCTATCTCACTGCGGTGAACGACCCCACGACCCCAAACAAGTACGCGTATGTCCAACAGAGCTTCGGTCGGCCGTATGTTGAGCAGTATCTGCTGAACATACAACAGCAAATTGCTAAGAACACAGCAGTCGAAATTGGGTACACCGGAGCGCATGGCATCCGCCAGCCGACAAAATCAAATGACGGCAATATCGTCGAGCCGTTGAATCCTTCCGATGTTCACAACCTGTACTGGCCAACTGCAACTCTGACCACGACTACAACTGCGACCGGTAGCACGACCAAGCTGGCCTTCCAGCCAGCGCATCATTACAATCCCAATTCCAATATCGGCCAGACCGACAGTACCTATTTCAACCAAAGCACGACCTATAACGCGTTCAATGCCTCGGTGCGGCGCTTCACCCCCAGCATGCGTCTCGGTGTGACATACACATGGTCAAAGGCGCTCGATAGTTCGTCGTCATCCAATGGGGGCTCCAATTTCGCCAACACCAGCACGATCGCACCGTTCCCACGCGAAATCGCTGCCTTCAGAGGCCTTTCCGACTTCAACGTCGGGTCGAACCTCTCTGTAAGCGCTCTATATCTGGTGCCCGGCCCGAAAGGGGGTTCCTGGCTGCATCAAGCCGGATCCGGTTGGCAGATTGGAGGCATCGGCCGCTCGGCTACCGGCCTACCCTTTACGGCGCTCATCAGCGGGGACGCGCTTGGTCTGCAGTCTGCGAGCGTGTTCGATTATCCCGACCGCATCTACAGCACGCCTGCATGCCAGCATAACCCTGTGAATCTGGCAGATAAGGTCAATTACCTGAACCGTTCGTGCTTCGTGTACCCGCAAGGTCTCAACCGGGTCACTACGACAACCTCCACGGCCAGTTCCACCACTACAACTACCACGTACAATCCCACCTTCGGCAACGAGCGGCGTAATTCCATCATCGGGCCCGGCATCAACTCCATCGATTTTTCTTTGGTGAAGGATACCGCGATCGAAAAGATTCATGAGGGATTCCACGCGGAGTTCCGGGCCGAGGTCTTCAATTTGCTCAACCATCCAATGTTCCAGGTGCCCGGTCGCGCAAGCACGGCAGTGTTCACTGCAGCCGGCACTCCCACGGCACCGCAGGTGCTTACGGCAACCTCCGTACCGGAACGCCAGATCCAGTTCGGTCTGAAGTTGATCTTCTAACCGTCAACAGCGCGAATGCTTCTATAGATCAGCCGAGGCATTCGCGCTCTCATTGATTTTGTAGTTGCTTGGTTTCGTGCATGCCCATAACGCGATGTCTCGTCCTGTCCACCCAACTCCGGAGTTCGAATGAATCAATCAATAATTTGCGGCGCCGCGCTCCTGCTGTTCGTCGCCGCAGCTAATTTCCCTCTCGGCGCGCAACACGTTCGTGTTGTCGACCCCTCGCTCGCTAACTATCACCCCGAGCCAGTTCCTACGCCGGCGCTCCGCGGCTATGTGATGCCGGATGGATCCGTTCGCATCGTTGGTTTCGACGACATGGATGGAATGGTGAGGCGATGGGACATGCTGTTCGAAAAGGATCATCCCGGCATCCGGTTTACGCCCATCCTGAAAGGAAATGGCACAGCCATTCCGGCGATAACGTACGATATGACGCTCTTCGCCCCGGAAGGCGGAGGCGCCACGCTGCTCGAGCTTCTGCCCTACGAAAAAATCTATGGTTCCAAGAAGGACCCGGTCGCAGCCCTGATTATCCGCGTTGCGCACGGGTCGCTTACGCCAGGTGCGAAGATGAGCCCCTTGGCAATCATCGTCAACAAGTCCAATCCGATCGCTTCCATCACGACCGAGCAGGTGGCGAGCATCTTCTCAACGGGATCGGGCACCGGCGATACGACTTCGTGGTCGCAGCTTGGAATCGGTGGCGCGCTATCGGGCAAGCCGATCCATCCCACCGGACTCTACTGGGATGCTTACCAGCGGCCTGAAGACGAGTACATGGGCGAGTACATGATGTATCGTCACTTCGGTCCCTTCCCCGGACAGGTCTTCTCCCCAAATTACGAGCAGTACTATAAATACTCCGACGTTGTTCGCAAGGTTGCCAGTGATCCGTTTGCGATCGGAATTGTGGCGTTGAACATGGTTACGCCGGACGTCAAGGTTGTGCCGCTGCCAGCACTGGATGGAAATGGGCTGACTACCGGAAGCGCCGCGGATATCGTTGCCGACCGGTATCCGTATGCGCGCGATCTCTACTTCTATATTCGTCGCGAGCCGGGCACGCCGCTTGATCCGCTCGTTGCCGAGTACGTGAAGCTGGTTCTCTCAAAACAAGGCCAGGAAGCAGTAGCCGCAGACAGTAAGGGCTATCTGCCACTGAACGAGCACGATGTGCAGCTCGAGCTCGATCGCCTGCAGCGCGCTGCGACGTGGGCGCCGCGCTCAAAGCAAGGCCCAAAACTCAACTTCCCATTTCCATCTCCTGAGCCCCTAGGAAACTGAGCCATGACCCGGACAATGCTTACACGTTCTCTCCTCCCCGTTTCACTTCTGGCCATCACCTTTGCGGCTCAGAGCCAGGCACCTTATCCCGAGCCCGCGCCTGATCCGGCCTCCGTACCGTTCCAGCCGCGTCCGCTCCATGTGCCCGCCAACCGTCCGTATACCGTTGGACCCGACACTGTCTTCGTTGCCGGCAATGATGTTCTCATTCCGCTGTTCAAGAAAATCGACGCGCGCTGGGCTGAGCTCGAACCCAACATCAAGTTTCAGAAGATCATGATGGGCTCCACACTTTCAGTTGAAGGTCTGACGAGCGAGAAATCCGCGTTCGGGCCGATCGGACGTGGGAACCGTAACCCTGAGGTCGATCAGTTTGTCGAGCGCTTCGGCTACGAGCCGACATATATCAAGATTGGCTACGATTCCAACCCAAACAATAAGCTCTCCACCGGAGTTTGGGTAAACGCCGCCAATCCCATCAAACAGATCACGCTCGATCAGGCTGCCAGTGTTTTTACTACTGGGGGACACGAGGGGGACATTACTCACTGGTCGCAACTTGGCGTCACTGGCGACATCAGCGCGATGCCAATACATCCTTATGTCACGCGTGATACTCACGCCATCCTTGCGATGATTGATGAAATGCGCGATAAGTTCGGCGGTTATCCCTTTTCAAACAAAGTGGAATGGGTTCCGAGTGAAGAAGATGCGATCAATGCAGTCGCGCAGGATGTCTTTGGCATGGTCCTGATGGACTACTGGAACAATACCGCTCCCATGAACGGCGTAACCACCTGGGCGCATCTCAAGGACTTTGGTCCGAAGATCAAGTTCGTGCCCATGGTGATCGACGACAAGGGCACCCTCTCAGACGGCACGGTGGAAGCTCCACTCCACCCGATGGCCTCGGCGATCGGGATCAACATCAACAAAGCACCCGGCAAGCCGCTCGATCCCTGGCTGAAGGCATGGTGCGAGTTCCTGCTCTCCAAAGATGTGCAAGACATCATAGGATCACCA
The DNA here is from genome assembly GCA_035651235.1 of Acidobacteriaceae bacterium. Classification (GTDB taxonomy): domain Bacteria; phylum Acidobacteriota; class Terriglobia; order Terriglobales; family Acidobacteriaceae; genus Granulicella. The sequence goes on along the minus strand of DASRGC010000016.1, from coordinate 75,663 downwards.
GAGATGCGAAAGGTCGGCTTCCGTCCGCTGCTCCCGGGCGAAGCCGCTGAGGAACTCAAGAAGCTGCAGTAAAACGGCCGGGTCTATCCGGAGGCTCGCCTGGAGGCGGGCCTCTTCTCGTTAGATGCGCACGTCTTCAGCGCATTTCGTGGAGCGATTCCTGCGCAAGCCTGGGCGTCAGGGGAGTAAAGTCGCCCTCTTCGCGCACAGCCTGCTGGCCTTGTTCACTGAGCACATAATGCAGGAACTCGCGCACCGCATTTGCCTGTGGACCTTTCGGATCATAGAACGCCGTGATGACTTGCACGAGCGGATACGAATGGTCACCGACTGTTACATGAGTGGGTAGGAGAAACGGCCCCTCTGCAGTGCGGCCCAGTGGCACGACACGAACCTCGGCGGAGCGATACAACGCGCTGCTGAAACCAATACCGTCCGGGTCCTTCGCCACCGCATCCACCACCCGTTGCCCGGCATCGTACAAGCCACCTTCGCGCCGTGGCTGGTCCGCGAGCTCCACCAACTCTGGGTTCCAGATCGAACTGCCTCCGAACGCGCGTTGCTGCAGGTAATAGCCGAAGCCACGCGAGATCTCGAATCCATAAACGTGCACCGGTCGCCTTGCCCACTCACCGGAGACGCCAAGATCTCCCCATGTTGTCACCTTGTGCGAAGTCACACTGAAGACGTCGCGCACTTGTTGCAAAGAGAGATGCGCCAGCGGGTTCGTCCGATTCACCACAAACGTGAGTGCGAATTCCTTGTTGCGAATGTCTACGGAGCCGGTGACCACGTCGACGCCCACGGGCGGATAGCCTTTCACGTCCAGGAATGCTTCTTTTTCTGCGGGCCAGATCTCTCGTCCCATTACCGCAATATCGCCCGTACCGGTATATAGCGACCCAAGCGCACTCGCCGTTCCGTAGAGTTTGTCCTCAAAGTGCACGCCCGGCTGCAGCTTCTCGAATCCAGCTTCCCACTTGCGCACGAGCGAGCCAATGTAGTCCTTCCCCGAGGCACCGTGTCCCCAGACGCGTAGTGTCCCAGTCACTTGTTGCTGCGGGACATACTCTAGCAGGGCGGAGTCGTTCTGTGCCAAAGCGGTGAAGCTCATCATCATTAGCACCGCGCCCGTGGCCAGCTTCATTGTTTCCACTCCTTGGATGTAGCTTCCTTCGTCCAGGCGCCGGTTACTCGCGCAGCCGCTCTTTGCCGGCGGTGTTCTGAGAGCGGCAGGTATGCTCCGTTTCCTGGCATCGCTCTCTGACCTTGCCCGCTCAGTATGAAGAGCAGAAAATTCTCTATCTCAGATGGCAGACGCTCTCCCGGCTTGCGGTTGAGGTAGAGACTAACGCTGCGGCTGAGTGGATACTCACCGCTTTCGAGGTCATTACCATCAGCAGCCAAAGCCCTGCCGCCTTCGATAATCGGAATCACTCTAACGCCGTGGATGTGAGCAGCAGCGCCGCTGGTATAGCCGATTGCGTCACGATCCTCTGCGACGCGAGCTGCGATCGCCCGATCTGCGTCCGGTCCCTGCAGCAGCACGCTTTCAGGATTCGGCTTGTAATCTTCCTCCAACACTCGCTTCCGGAAAAACACACCCAGCGCATCATCTTCGCCATACCCGACCGGTAGGATGACACGGTTTCTCCACTCACCGGTAAGGCCAAGATCGCCCCACATTCGCGCATTCTGCGTAGCTAGCCGGTGTTGTGAGCCGAACACCGCGTCCAACTGTGCGAGAGTGATCGATTGCAGAGGGTTCGCCGAATTAACGATTACGACGGGCGTAAAGCTAGGTCGAGGAGCATAGGAGCTCGCTGCCGCTACCTCGACGCCGAACGGAGCGTACTGGTACACCCAGTGAAAGGCCATGTTATCGACGGGCCACCACTCGCGGCCGAGCACCGCAATGTCGGCTACACCGTCATAGAGACCGGCCGGTACCGCGGCCGCACCGTGCCAGACATTCGAGAAATGCACGTTTGGATGCTGCCGCGAATACTCGCCTTCCCAGTGCAGCACTATCGGTTTGATTCCCTCAAAGCCCCACACGCGAATGGGTGTTGGCGTCTGGGTCCAGGCCGTGCACGCAATAGCGAGCAACGGTATTAGTGCTCGCTTCACCGCAGTTGCTCCAGATCGCGCCGCTGGACGTTAGGATTGATGGGAAGGTAAGCACCATCGGCTTCCACCAATGCCATGCCCTGGCGGCTGACAATGAACCGGAGAAATTCGCGCACCGCCGGGTCCAGCGGCTGACCGGGTTTCTTGTTCGCGTAGGCCATCGTGAAACGCGAGATCGGGTAGGCCCGCGACCACACCGTCTCGCGGGATGGCTCGATGTACGGTCCGCCGCTCTTCCGCGCGAGCGCTACCGTTTTCACTTCTGGATTCGCGTAGAGCACATTCGCGAACGCGATGCCATCGGGATCTTTCGCCAGCGCCTGGAGAATGTAAACCCCAGCGTTGATCACTTCGCCATTCGGCTCGTGACCGTTATCGAAATCTTTCAGGTCTTCGTTCCAGCGCCCGGAATCATGCAGCACTACACGATTAAAATAACCGGCCATCCCGGTGTCGAAGTTATAGCCGTATACGTGGATCGGGTGCGATGCCTGGCCGCCCATCACGCCAAGTTCACCCCACGTACGGATGCGTTTCACGCCATGACCGCCTGCGCCGAAGATCCCCTCGCACTGCTCCATCGTGAGTTGATGAATGCTGTTACGGGCGTGCACGAACACCTGCAATGAGAATGTTTTGTGCGGCGTGTTGAAGCTGCCTGAACTGATCTCAATGCCCAGCGGCTCGTATCCAAAGCGGTCGCGGAAAGCGTCGAGCTCCGGACGGTAACCTTCGCGGCCGACAAAGATAACATCCGCAACTCCGCCATACAGGCCAGCCATCGCCGCTTCCGTCCCTGGTAGGTTGTTTTCAAACCGCACTCCTGGCTGAAGTTTGTTGAACTCGTCTTCCCACGCCTTCACCAGTTTCGGAATGTAGTTATTTCCATAGGTCCGCACTGTGCCGGTCACCTGCGTATCTGGTGTGTATGGCGCGAGCCTCTCAGCAAAATGCTCGTCCTGCGCGGACGCGGCGCAGGTCAACCCGAAAAGCAGCAGAGCGATTGCGATCTTCATCGTTGCAGCACCTTCTCACCTTCGTGCGCAGCAGTTGCAGGGAGTGGCAGGTATCCATTCGCACGCGCAAGCGCTTGCCCTCGCTTGCTCAATACGAACATCAGAAAAGCGCGCAGAGCAGGCTGCATCTCTGTGCCGCTGGGCAGATTGAAGTAGGCATACAGAGTTCGCTGTAACGGATAGTTGCCATTCGCCAGCGACTGTTCCGTCGGCACGACAGCGTTGCCGATGCCATCGTCAATCGGCACGACGCGCACTCCAGCCGTGCTTCCCACACCATCCATTGTTGTTATTCCAATCCCATCCGCGTCCGCTGCCACTGCTTTGACGATCCTGGCAGGCGCATCCTCATTGCCATCGGCCACTTCCTGCAGTCCCTCGCGCCACTTCTGACTGCCTTTCATCATTGCTTTTTCAAACAGAAACGATTGCACTCGGTTAATCCCGAAGCCGTACAGATGGATCGGACGCGCTGTCCATCCGTCCTTATCCGCTAGATCGCCCCATACGTATGCTCGAGTGGATCCGCGTCGATGATCTGCTCCGAATGCAGCATCGATCTGTTTTAGGGTGAGACTGCCGACCGGATTCTTTGCATTCACAACAATCGCCAGCGCGGGCGCGTGGTGTTGCGTGGCCAGGCTCCCGGTTGCGACGGCTACGCCAGTCGGGTCGTGGCCAGCTCCTTGCTGATACGCATCCACCTCGATCGCCAGAGGCGGCCGGTCAATCAACGCAAGCTCGGCTGCGCCCGTGTAGAGACCTCCAATCGCGCTTGCGTTCCCCTTCAGCGAGTTCTCAAACTGCACATTGCGGTACTCGGGATTGGCCTCGCGAAACTCGTCTTCCCATGCTCGGACCAACCCGCCCATATCGTCCCGGTTGGGATTTCCATGGCCCCACACGCGGATGACGTTCTGGGCGTTGGCCGCGGTCATGCAGGTTGCAGCGCACAATACTGCTGGAATCAATTTCTTCATCACTTGATCTTTGCCAATTGTTGCTGAATATCGCTGTATGGCAGCGGATAGTACATGCCATGTTCCAGCACAAGTTGCTGACCTTCACGGCTGTAAATGAAGCGCAGAAACTCTGCGATCTTTCGATCCATAGGACGATCCGGCGGCTGATTGATATAGATGTACGCATCGCGAATAAACGGATACGAGCGGTTCTGCACATTCGCTTCTGTCAGAGGAACGTAAGGTCCGGCGCTGGTCCACGCGAGATCGATCTGCTTGACGTTCGGATAATCCTTACTATGCAAAATCGGTCCCCAGGCAATGCCGTACTTGTCTTTGGATAGCGCCTCGTACATGCGTTCGCTCTGCACCTTATGGCCATCGGAATCCCCTGGCGTGATCATCTTCTCTTCGACATATTCCTTGTAGTTCTCGTTCCACTTATCAGTCCAGTGGAATAGTTTGCGCTCAACAGCGATCTCGAACCCTGGCGCGTTGTAGCCGTAGGTCTGGATGGGCTTGTTCGCCCACTCGCCCTTGAGTCCAAGCTGCCCCCACGTGCGAATGTTCTTCTCTGGTCCGCGCGCATACTTGCCCGTGTAGGTGATGCCTTCCCAGCCGCCCGTCCGTTCAGAGCCGAAGATGTCGTCGAGTTGTTCCATCGTCAGCTTCGCGATCGGATTATCCTTGTTCACTACAATCTGGATCGCCCATAGCGTGCCGCGCTTCTCATATCCGCCCGTCGCAACAGAATATTCTGTCGGCAAGTAATGGAACACATTCCAGAAGGGCATCACGTCGGTAATCTTCGCGTCATCGCCCATTGGTGCCATGTCGGAGATGCCGATGTACATCCCTGCAATTCCGCCCTCACTTGACGTAGCAAAACTGTTCTCCCAAACGACGTCCGGATGGAATTTCGAAAATGCTTCTTCCCAGATCACCATCTGGCCTTTCAGGTCGGTGCCATAGACACGAATGGCACCTTCAACTTTCACTGCGGGCTTATATTCGGGGATGCGGCTCAGGTCTGGGACTTGTGCGCCCGCGAGCAGGGAACACATACCCAGCAGCGCAGGGATAAACCTTTTCATGCGGCTTCTCTCGCTTTCTTCTCCACCGCTACCGGAATAATCGCGCAGAATGAAACCCGACTAAGTCGAACGTGAAAATCTATTTATGCGTTGGTCACCAGGAGTGGCTGCAGTCGATGGGAGCCGCCCCATAAACCCGTTTTCATTTGCGATTCAATCGAACTTCACATGGCGGGCCGGTAATGGCAATGTTTCTTCAGCATCCCGGCTCAAAGGAAACCTCTGCCATGCATTTCGAATCTCCCTCCACCTCCTCGTCGATAGAAACTCCCGGTTGGCGTTTCGCCGTCGCTTCCGGCATTCTCGGCTGGATCCTGGATGCGTTCGACTTTTTCGTCGTAGTGTTTTTGTTCAATCAACTGATGGCCCGCTATCACGTGAGCAAGCCGGCCATCATTGCGACCGTCGGTTTGACACTGGCGATGCGGCCAATAGGCGCGCTGCTGTTCGGAGTGGTAGCGGACAAGTTCGGACGCAAAATTCCGCTAATCCTGTGTGTCGCATACTTCTCTACCATCACAGTGCTCTCCGGCCTCGCACCGACGTACACTCTATTCCTGATCTGCCGTTGCTTATACGGCATCGGTATGGGCGGCTACTGGGGTATCGGCGCGTCCTATGCCATGGAATCCGCGCCGGCCAGCAAACGTGGCTTTCTGTCAGGCATGATGCAGGGAGGCTACCCGTTCGGCTATCTGCTGGCAGCCGTATTCATGCAGATCGTTCCGCAACGCTTCGGCTGGCACGCGATGTTCTTTATTGGCTCGGTGCTTGCGGCAGTAATCATTGTGTTGACGATCTTCGCGCCGGAGTCGGACGCTTGGCGTGCTAACCGCATGCCTTCTCTGGGGCACATCTTTCGCGCGCTGTTCACGCATCTGGGAACCTTCAGCTATCTGCTACTGCTGATGGCGGTCATGAGTTGCCTCTCGCACGGTACGCAGGACCTCTATCCGGACTTCCTCAAGAGCCTGCCGTTCATGAAGGATGCAACAGTGCTGGGCATGAAGGCAGCTTTCGGCATACCTGTCATCTACAACATTGGCGCAATCCTCGGCGCCCTTTGCATCGGACAACTGTCGGAGAAAATCGGTCGTCGATACGCAATCATGTTAGCTTTGGGCATTTCTCTGCTGTCGATCCCTGCTTGGGCGTTTGGTGGTTCGGTGTTGACACTTGTGATCGGCGCGTTTGCGATGCAAACCGGTGTGCAGGGGGGGTTCGGAGTGATACCAGCCCACTTGAACGAGCTCTCGCCGGACGCCATTCGTGGGCTGTTCCCAGGGTTCGTCTATCAACTCGGTGTCCTGGTCGCTTCACCAGTCCTCAATGTGCAAACTGCGTTGAAACACCACGTCGGTTACCCATGGGCGCTGACGTCGTTTGAAGCCTGCGTCATCGTGGCACTGCTATTGATCTTTGGGCTTGGCCCCGAAAAGCATGGCAAGGACTTCAGAGCGACGTCGGACGAGGAAGCGATGGTGAACGATATGGCTACACCTTCGGATCCGGAGCTCGATCCAACTTCGCTGGAGGTTTCTGAAGCCCTTTAGGTCAGTTGAAAGCGCGGGATATGGGCATGGCAAGCGATTTAGCTCGCGCCAATACCGAGGTGGAACGGGTCAAGCGCCAATCGACGCTTGACCCGTTCTCTTCAACCTAGTCGCCCAATTGTCACAGCAATCGTGCAAGTTACAGCGTTCGTCTTCAGATCACAGTCTTCTGATCAGAAGCTCGCGCTCGAAAATAAGTTCAGGTGGCAAATGGTCATGTAGTTGCAGAAACAGCTCTTCGTGGCCAATCACCTCTTTGTGCCACGTAGCTCGGTCGACATGTTCCAATTCCGAGAACTGTTCGCGTGTGACTGGTCGGCCATCCCAGCAGATGTCCTCGTAGCGAGGCGTCCAACCCAGAGGAGTCTCCTCTGAGCGCGCCCTTCCATGAACTCGATCGACAATCCACTTCAAGATTCGCATGTTTTCTGAAAAGCCGGGCCAAATGAATCGACCGCTCGCGTCCTTGCGGAACCAGTTGACATGGAAGATGCGAGGCGTCTCTGTCAGTTGACGCTGGATCAAGAGCCAATGCCGCAGATAATCAGCCATGTGATATCCGCAGAACGGCAGCATCGCCATCGGATCTCTCCTCACGTGACCAGTCGCGCCTGCGGCCGCCGCAGTTGTCTCGGAACCCATCGTTGCACCCGCATAGACACCGCTTGACCAGTTGAACGCCTGGAAGATGAGTGGCATCGTTGACGCTCGTCTTCCACCAAAGAGAATCGCCGAAATCGGGACGCCATTTAACGACTCGAGTGCTTCCAGGTCCATACTTGGGCACTGTGACGCGGGAGCGGTAAAGCGCCCATTCGGATGAGCTGCAGTTCGGCCGGTTTGTTTGCCGATTTCGGGCGTCCAGCGCTCGCCGCGCCAGTCAATGCACTCAGCCGGCGGCTCCTCCGTCATGCCCTCCCACCACACTCCGCCGTCGGGAGTTAATGCGACATTCGTGAAGATGGTATTTCGGCTTAGTGTCGCCATCGCATTGGGATTCGTCTTGGCTGAGGTCCCAGGAGCGACTCCGAAAAAGCCCGCTTCAGGATTAATGGCCCGCAAGCGTCCGTGGTCGTCCGGCTTGATCCAAGCGATATCGTCACCGACGGTCCACACCTTCCAACCATTCAGGGCTCCGGGTGGAATCATCATCGCGAAATTCGTTTTGCCGCAAGCTGACGGAAACGCTGCCGCGACATAGGTTTTCTCGCCGGAAGGCGATTCCGCGCCAACGATGAGCATGTGCTCAGCCATCCACCCTTCATCGCGAGCGATATTAGACGCGATCCGAAGAGCTAAGCATTTCTTGCCGAGCAGGGCGTTGCCGCCATAACCCGAGCCGTAGCTCCAGATCTCTCGCGTTTCCGGGAAATGAACAATGTACTTCCTATTGTTTTGTGGCCATGGCACATCCTGCTCACCTGGCGAGAGCGGAGCGCCGACACTATGCATGCAGGGGATTACTCGTTTCGTGCCTTTGTCAATCTCGGCAAAGACCTTCGCTCCGATCCGAGTCATGATGCGCATGTTGACCACAGCGTAAGCAGAATCCGTAAGCTGTACGCCAATCTGTGACATCGGTGAGCCGATAGGACCCATGCTGAATGCCAGCACATACATGGTTCGTCCGCGCATGCAGCCCTTGAAAAGCGCCTTTAACTTTTTGCGCATTGCAAACGGATCTTCCCAATTGTTGGTTGGGCCGGCGTTATCCTTTGAGAGCGAACATATGAAGGTTCGGTCTTCGACCCTCGCAACGTCTTCGGGACTGGAGCGTGCATAGTAACAGCCGGGCCAGAGCTTCTCATTCAGCCGTGTGAACGTTCCAGCCTGGACGAGTTGTTCGCACATCCAGCGATGTTCCTCGGCGGAGCCGTCAACCCAGTGAACCAGGTCCGGTTCGCACAAGTCCACCATCTTCTCCACCCAGCGGATGAGGTGTTTGTTTGTCGTGAGAATCTCTGTAGTAATCTGCGCGCCAACCATTTATAGCTCTCTCTTTGCGTGTTAGTGTTGTTCTGCTCGGATTGGGGGCCGAGTGCGAACCGCTGATGGAACTGCGTCACCCGGTCGCGGTTGAAAGATGGATCAGTGAGCGGTGTGTTTCCTCTAAAACGGGCAAAGCGCAGGCCGCGAAACATATTCCAAGGGACTCGAAAAACCGGATGGACTCAGGATCTGCGGAATGGTCGCCGCAAACGCCAATTTCCACGGTGGGATTGAGGTGACGAATCCGGCGGACTGCATCCTCCATTAACGTCCCTACGCCTCGCTGATCAAGCACCACGAACGGATCCTGTTTCAGGATGCCCCGCTCAAGGTAGCAATCCAGATAGGCATTGATGTCGTCCTTGGAGAATCCGTACGTCATCCGGGTAAGATCGTTCGTGCCGAAGGCAACGACGTCGAGGTGACGTGATATCTCAGCGGCGCAAATGGCCGCGCGGGGAGATTCAATGAGAGCACCGAGCCGATAGCTGATCGTCTCGGCCCGGCCAAAGAACACCTCTGCTGCGATATCTCGGATGGATTTGGCGATAAGGCTGATTTCCCCCTCAGAAGACACGAGAGGCACCAGAAAAGCGATTTCCGGCGAAATTCCTTCGGTTTGCAAATCGAGGGCGGCTTCCAGGGCTGCGGTAATTTGCAAGCGCAAAATCTCAGGATGAGTCAAGCTCAACCGGCAGCCACGGTGGCTTACGGAGGACTGGGCCCTGACAAGCGACACGCGACGCCTCAGGTTGGCAAGACTGAACAACTCGTCATAGTTTTCGTTAGATTGCGCCTCATCATAGTCGGCGGCAATCTGTTGCGGTGTAGGAAGAAATCGATCTAGTGGAGGATCGAGCAGGCGAATCGTGATCGAATCCTGAGAGAGAATCCGGAAGATCGTTTTGAGATCTGACCTGTGAAGGGGGAGGAGTGCCTCAGCCGCATGCTCGCGGTGGCCTTTATCCTCTGCTATGACGATGGAGCGCATTAGTTCGATTCGATCCGGCGCTAGCAAACCGGGTTCTGTCCGGTAAACGCCAGGAACTCCCAATCGCCGGGCAGACGAGGCTTGTTCTGGCGTGTCTATGTACGCTTTGAGCAACATGACCATCTCCGATTACGGGTAATGCAACCCTATGGATGGTCCTAATTAGTTGGCAAGCATAGCGGGTCCGATTCGGACGCATCCGTAGCGGACACCGCGTCGCTTCGCTATAGTACGAGCCATGAACGTGCCAGAACGTGACCCTGAATTTGCCGAGAAGCTGGAGCAGGCACTCATTGCGCGTGATATTCGATCAGGGTTCGCTACTCTCGACAAGCTGTTCGCGCAGGGAAGAGGGCTCACGCCCCGCACCCCCGACGCGTATCGGCTACTTCTCGCTCTCGCGCAATGGACGGACCTCGGCTACCGCAACATTAAATTCCTGGACAAGCAGTTCGCACATTTCTCTAATCTCAATGTAGCCGAATTGACGACTCGTGACTTCTTCCGGCTCAAGTTGGTGGATAGCTTCCGAGCTCTAGCCAGGCAATCTCCGTCGCAAGCGATCGAGCTTCTGGATGCGCTTACGCGTGCAGGCCAGGATCTTCTGTTGCCAGAACAACTCTTTGCGATTCACTTCTGGCGTGGCCGAGCTCACCGCCAGAACGGTAGCTTCGACGCAGCCCTGGCAGACATTCAGCGCGCTAAAGCGTGGGGCGAACAGCTTGGCGCAAAGAAACTGATAGCCGTCGCAAAAATACATGAGAGCTGGCTCGTATTTCACAAAGGTGAGCGACGTCTCGCCTTTGATCTTCTCGACGAGGCTGAAAAGGTGCTGCTGCCGACCGGACACGCTCTCTCGCTCGGTAATATCGCAGCAGCTCGCGGCCGCTTTGTTCGCAGTGCAGGAGACTATGCTCGTTCACTAAGCTATTTCGAACGCGCCATTGAGCTCTACCGCCAACACAACCCCGAACACCTGAACGTCGCTCGTGCACTCGTTAATGCTGCTTATGTCAAACGTCTTATATCCCTCGAACTCCGGCCCGGTCGCGGCGCGGCAGCCGCAGGAGCAACGCACGAACAGGCGCTCCGGATCGCGCGAGAAGCGATTTCGCTACTGCGCGACGCAGCTCGGATCTATAGCCTTCATCACCACCAGAGTGGCAGCGGATCAGTCCTGATCAACCTCGGGCATTTGCAGCTTGAAAGCGGTGACATCGACGCGGCCTCAGAAGAGGCGAGCGAAGCCTACAAGCTTGGTCAAAATCAATCCGATCAAGTCCTCATGGCACGTGCAAGAATTCTGCAGGCTTATGTAGAAATGGCGCGCTCGGAGGAACAAATCGATGAGGAGGATGGCCTGCCTCCCTCTCAACGGGCCGTCGATTTTGCTGATGAAGCGATTGCCATCGCCCGCGGAACTCAGAACAAACGGTTATTAGCCGGTGCGTACATCACACGAGGCTTGTCCTCGATTGAGAGTAATCATGCTGATCTGGAGACTGCACGCACCTATGCCACAAGAGCTGCTGAGTTGCTCGGAGGTGAGGATCGCGACCACCTCTATCGCGAACTGACCCATCTCCGGCGGAAAATTACCGAACCAGGCGCTGTCGACGAAACTTTGCGACGGTGGGCGAACGGTGAACTTGGCAATAAGAGCTTCCGGCAAATAGAAGAAGAGTTCGCCGAGCTGGTAATTCCTAAGGTCTGGGCAAATCTAGGCAAGAATGTCTCGCTCGTAGCAGAGCAGCTGAGCATTTCGCCCAAGAAGGTCCGGAGAATACTTCGGAAGTCTCGTATTTCCTCTCACGGCAGCGGTGGGTAATGGCCTGCTGAAACCGGACCGGCGGTCGTCCGTTTTGTCCCTGCCCGCTTCGGATGAGCTCGATTTGCTCGATGTCTCCTCAATGAACTCTAGTGTCTGTGTCGGTGCAGGAGTCCGGCATAACCCGCTCAGGAGCAATCCAATGCTGTCACAGCCCGTAAAGCAGATTCCCACGCGTCCTTCGACAGTGGCCAGTTCCTCTCTACTCAGTCATGCTTCTGCTATCCACTATCCGCAACCCATTCAGTCTGTTCACCAAGCTCCGTGTTCCTGCCCGAATTGTTTCTCCGTTCGGGACTGGTAAGCTAAGGCCGCCGACTGGAAGGGGTGAGGACGAGAATAGCGTGCAGGTTAGACTTGGGCACACACCTGGAAGCTGAACATGCTTGTTCGATGTTCCGAGGCGCGAACGGCGACTCGGTCCATCTAACGACAGACAATTGTGAACTGTTTCTTTGAGAATTTGTGAGTTCGTCCAACGACAGGTTGAGGGATAGGACATTGACGCGCGGTTCGCCTAACAGGCCGAACTGACGGCCCGTAATGTGGGATTCAACGAGTTTGCGAACTGCATCTTCGCCGAGATGACGCTCGCGCGCGACTCGAGGAACCTGGTAGAGTGCGGCGGCTGGCGAGATGTCAGGGTCCAGGCCGGAGCCAGAAGCGGTCACAAGGTCGATGGGGATTGGCTCACCGCTCGTTTCGGAGTTGACACTCGCGGCGACGCGGTCGATAAGGGCTTTGCTCGTGGGGGCAAGGTTGGAGCCCGAGGAAGAGCTTGCGTCGTACCCGGTGCCTGCGGCGGAGGGGCGGCTGTGGAAGTAGGCTGCGCCGGTGAACGGCTGGCCGATGATTTCGGAGCCGGCGATTTGGTTATCGCGCGTTATGAGCTGGCCGTCCGCTTTTTGATGAAACAGAAGTTGCGCGATTCCAGTGATGAGCAGCGGGTAGCCTACGCCAAACAGAATGGCGGTGACCGCGGTATAGAGGAGAGCGGTGACGATGTGCTTTTTCATGGTGTTTTATGCAAGGTGTAGTGCGGTAATGACCAGATCGATGAGCTTGATTCCGATGAATGGGACGATGACGCCGCCGAACCCGTAGAGGATGAGGTTACGGCGGAGGAGCGCGGCGGCGGAAATGGGACGATAGCTGACGCCTCGCAAGGCGAGTGGGATGAGCACGATAATGATCAGCGCATTGAAGATTACAGCCGAGAGTATGGCTGATTCGGGATTCTTCAGATGCATGACATTGAGAGCGTTGAGCACAGGAAAGACGCCTGCAAACATCGCGGGAATAATTGCAAAATATTTGGCGACGTCATTCGCAATCGAGAAGGTGGTAAGGGCGCCGCGGGTCATCAGCAACTGCTTGCCGATTGCAACGATCTCGATGAGCTTTGTGGGGTTGGAGTCGAGATCAACCATGTTGCCGGCCTCTTTGGCGGCTTGAGTGCCGGAGTTCATCGCGACACCGACGTCAGCCTGAGCGAGTGCGGGTGCGTCGTTGGTGCCATCGCCCGTCATCGCGACGAGCTTGCCCTCCGCCTGCTCGCGCTTGATCAGGTCCATCTTGTCTTTGGGCTTCGCTTCAGCGAGGAAGTCATCGACGCCGGCTTCGCGGGCGATAGCGGCCGCTGTGAGCGGGTTGTCACCGGTAATCATGATGGTACGAATGCCCATAGCACGAAGATGGTCGAACCGCTCCCTCATGCCGCCTTTCACAACATCTTTGAGGTGAATTACGCCGAGGGCACGGTTGTTTTCGGCGACCACGAGGGGTGTCCCGCCACTCTTTGCGATGGTCTCGACGGTGGAGCGGATCTCGCTGGGCATCTCGGCGCCGTGCTGCTGGAGATAATGGGCGATAGCGTCGGCGGCACCCTTGCGGATGCTGCGGCCATCGAGATGAATGCCGCTCATACGAGTGGTTGCCGAGAACGGGATGAATTCGGCGTCGAGCTCGGCAAGCTCGCGGCCGCGGATATTGAAACGTTCTTTGGCGAGGACGACGATAGAACGGCCTTCGGGAGTTTCGTCGGCCAGCGAGGATAGCTGGGCAGCGTCGGCAAGTGCATGCTCGGGTATCCCGGGCGCAGGCAGGAATTCGGATGCCTGGCGGTTGCCGAGGGTGATGGTTCCGGTTTTGTCGAGCAGGAGCGTGTTGACGTCGCCCGCGGCTTCGACCGCGCGGCCTGAAGTGGCGAGTACGTTGTGCTGGACGAGGCGATCCATCCCAGCGATGCCGATGGCGGAGAGGAGACCGCCGATGGTGGTGGGTATCAGACAGACGAGAAGCGAGATTAGAACGAACACGGTCTGGGGTGCGCCAGAGTAGATGCCGAAGGGTTGGAGAGTGACCACTGCGAGCAGGAAGATAATCGTCAGTCCGGCCAGAAGAATATTGAGGGCGATCTCATTGGGTGTTTTTTGGCGTTCCGCTCCCTCGACCAGGGCGATCATGCGATCGAGGAAGGTTTCGCCTGGGTTTGACGTGATGCGGAGGGTGATGATGTCGGAGAGAACGCGCGTGCCTCCGGTTACAGCACTACGATCGCCGCCGGCTTCGCGGATAACCGGAGCGGACTCGCCGGTAATTGCTGACTCATCGACGGAGGCAACGCCTTCGATGACTTCGCCGTCGCCAGGAATCATCTGGCCAGCGGAGACACGAACGATATCGCCAAGCCGAAGCTGTGCGCTTGGAATTTCCTCGATCCGCATTTTGCTCGGATCTTTGTCCGCTTTGATCACGCGGTAGGCTGTGGTTTCAGATTTGGCAGCGCGGAGTGCGTCGGCCTGGGCCTTGCCGCGACCTTCGGCCATGGCTTCGGCGAAGTTGGCGAACAGCACTGTGAACCAGAGCCAGAGAGTGATCTGAAGATTGAAGCTGAAGTGTCCAGTATGACCGAGCAGATCGGAGATGAGGAGGGCGGACGTGAGGACGCTGCCGATCTCGACCACAAACATTACCGGGTTGCGCATCATGACACGCGGATGGAGCTTCGACAGGGCGTCAAAAGCCGCGCGGCGAACGATTTTGGAATCGAAGAGCGAGCGGCGTGTGGCGTGCGAGGACATTGAAAATATCTCTCCTTGCAACTAAAAGGTGTGGCCGGCGTGGAGCAGAAGGTGTTCGAGCACAGGACCGAGCGAGAGCGCGGGAAAGAAGGTGAGTGCACCGACGATGAGAATGACCCCGACAAGGAGCGTCGTGAAGAGTGGTGTTGTAACGGGGAATGTTCCGGCAGATGCGGGGACGATCTTCTTGCGCGCGAGGTTCCCGGCGATAGCGAGCATCGGGACAATCATGAGGAACCGTCCGAAAAACATGGCTACGGCAAGTGAGCCGTTATACCAATGGGTATTGGCGTTGAGTCCCGCGAAGGCGGACCCGTTGTTTCCAGTAGCGGAGGTGTAGGCGTAGAGGATCTCGCTGAGGCCGTGTGGGCCGTGGTTGGCCAGTGAAGAAAGTCCCAGGTTGGGCATGAGCACGGCAACCGCGGAGAAGCCAAGAATGATGAGCGGGAAAATGAGTAGATAGAGCATGGCCATCTGCACATCGAAAGCTTCGATCTTTTTACCGAGGTATTCAGGTGTGCGGCCGACCATGAGGCCGGCGATAAAGACGGAAAGGATGATGAAGACGAGCATCCCGTAGAGTCCGGAGCCCACACCGCCGAAGACGATCTCGCCGAGCAGTATGTTGGCCAGAGGGACCATGCCGCCGAGAGGCATGAAGCTGTCGTGCATTGCGTTCACAGCACCGCAGCTGGCGTCAGTGGTTACTGTCGCGAAGAGCGCGGAGTTCGCGATGCCGAAGCGTACTTCTTTGCCTTCCATGTTGCCGCCCGATTGAAGGAGCGAGACCTGTTGATCGACCCCATGCATAAGCGGGTTGGCTTGGGACTCAGCCCAGTAGCAGGTGACGACCCCGGCGAACCAGAGCACAACCATGGCGGCGAGCACGGCCCAGCCATGCCGCGGAGAGCCGGTCATGTGGCCGAGTGTGATGGCAAGTCCCGCGGGAATGAGAAAGATCGAGAGCATCTCCAGGAAATTCGAGAGCGGCGTGGGATTTTCAAAGGGATGCGCAGAGTTGGAATTGAAGAAGCCGCCGCCGTTGGTTCCGAGCATTTTGATGGCTTCCTGTGAGGCGACCGGGCCTTGTGCGATGGTTTGTGTCGTAACCGTAGTGACTTTGCCGTCGGTGCCGGTGACTTTTTGTGGCTCGAGGAGTCTGGCTGTGTCGTAGGAACGGAAGTTTTGCACGACGCCTTGCGAGACGAGCCCGACGGAGTATGCGATGCAGATAGGCAGGAGCACCCAGAGGGTGGCGCGGGTGAGGTCGACCCAGAAGTTGCCGAGAAGGTTCGTTTCACGGCGAGAGATGCCGCGGATAAAAGCTATGGCGAGTGCTATGCCGACGGCAGCGGACCAAAAGTTGTGCGTGGCGAGACCAAGCATCTGGGTCAGATAGCTCATAGTGGTCTCGGGCGTGTAGGACTGCCAGTTGGTGTTGGTGGTGAAGGAGACAGCGGTGTTGAAGGCGAGGATGGGCTCGACGCCGGGAAGATGCTGCGGATTGAGCGGAAGGAAATGCTGTACGCGCTCGATGATGTAGGTGAGCAGCATGGTTGCGGCGCTGAAGATGAGCATCGCGAGTGTGTACTCATTCCAGCGCATCTCGTGTGCAGGATCGATGCGGGTGACCTTGTAGAGCAGGCGCTCGCAGGGTGCGAGCACGGGATCGAGGAAGGTGCGGCGGCGCTCGAAGACGCGTGCAAGATAAAGGCCCATGGGCCGCGCGAGCAGAAGGACAACCGCGATGAAGAGTACGATCTGAAGCCAACCGTTTAGGGACATCAGAACTTCTCCGGACGCAGAAGCGCATAGACGAGATAGATAAGCAGCAGAAGCGAGATGAAAAGAAGCAGCGCGTTGAGGATCATGGGCGCACTTCTTTCAAGCAGTCGCAGCCACGCACGTAGAGACAACCGAGCGCAAACATGCCGGCGATCGCCAGGATAGAGACAAGATCTAGCATGGTGCTACCAGCCTCCTTCTTTGCCGCCGTACCACGACGGAGGGCAACCATATAGGACCCGTTACTTCCGAACCCATTGACCATTGCAAAGCGAGGGTCAATAGAAAGTCAGTAGGGGAAACGTTAAGAGTTTGTAAGAGTAACGCCGCTAGCGTCGAACAGGAGTGCCGCCACGCGCCACATGTATGTCTTTGTGGGTTTTGCTGCAGCACTCTAAACGACATCGTCGCACGCGGTGTTCAGCGCTCCTGCGTGACGATATGAAGGTCAACGTGTGGAGCTTCGGACATGAACTTCTGGATGGCGAGGTAATACATATAACTTCTTAAACCATGGGTGGCGGATCGGCCAACAATCGCCTGTGTGATGCGGTTGTCGCGAATAAAGGCGGCCGTGACCCGGGCTGTATCGCTGCCGGTCAGCGAGACAATCGTCGCACCCAGGTTTTTAGCAAACTGCAGACTTGACTCCAGAGTTTTCTTCCGCTCGGGCTCCTCGTCACGTGAGTTTTGAACGTGTATTACGTAGAACTCGGCACCGAGCGCCTCCGCCAGGCGAGCGCCGCGGGCTATGAGGTCACGGCTTTGCGGGCTGGAGCTGATGCAGACGCCCACTTTTTCGGACACGCTCCAGTGGGGGCCGAGTTTTTTGCGACGGACGTAGTCGTCCAGGCTCCGATCAACGGCCCGCGTGACACGCTGTAGAGCTATTTCCCGAAGGGCAATGAGATTGCCACGCCGGAAGAAATTGGCCAGTGAGCGCTCGACCCGATCTGACGGGTAGATGTCTCCGCGGCGCATTCGAGTGAGAAGCGCTTCCGGCGTGAGATCGCTGATCACGATCTCGTCAGCCCGGTCAAGAACCCAGTCAGGAACCTGCTCGCGAATGCTAATCCCGGTGAGTGCCTGCACGCGCGGCGCGAGACTTTCCACGTGCTGGACATTGATCGTGCTGAGGACGTCGATCTTGTGGTCCAGGAGGAAGAGGACGTCTTCATAGCGTTTGGAGAATCGGCTGCCTTCGATGTTGGTGTGGGCGAGTTCGTCGATCAGCGCAACCTGGGGCATACGTGCCAGTATTGCGTCAACGTCCATCTCGGTGAAGAGAGTTCCTTTGTAGTCGATCTCGCGCCGAGGGACCTGCTCCAGCCTGGTGGCCAGATCCGCGATGCCAGTTCTGCCATGGGTTTCGACAATGCCGATGATGACGTCCTCGCCACGGCTGCGCCGACGGATTCCTTCGCTGAGCATGCTGAAGGTCTTACCCACGCCGGGGGCGTAGCCGAGAAACACCTTGAAGCGTCCCTTGGACTTCTCTGTCTCGGTGGAGATCAGCCACTCTTCAGGCGATTTGGTCGAGCTGGCCACCTGGAATGCTCCTCATGAACTTCGCACGAGCGCTTGTTCTCACAAGATGAACCGTCGGATCGCCGCTCTCGCCGCAATTGTACTCGTGTATCACAGGTGGCTCCTGTCAACCCGAACACGGTCAAGCCGGTCTGAATTCGCGGTTCGGTCGAGCTGCAGTTCATCAGAAGTTCATACACCCAAGACACATTCTTTGAATCAGGATCATCGAGTGAGCCTACTTTTTGCTCGGGCCAAGCGCAAAACCCACGGTGTACGTCGTCCGAGAAGGTCCGGCTCATTACGAGCTACGCCTAACGGCGTTGCCGGCAGACTGGAACGCTTTCATGGTGGGGCGGAAGCGGCGTGCTTCCTCAACGTTCGCTTCTGACCAGAGCTGTAGAGACTCGAAGCTGCTGCAGAGTATCGGGCAACGGATATGGGCTACAAATCGAATCGTACCAGGGCTTCCGATTGGACAGGGAGACCGGGTTCTGGGCCGCGCGATCTGCCCTGATTACTGGCGGCCAGGATAAGTTTCTCCTCGAACCAGCCTGTGCCGACCAATTTCGAACATTTGATTGACATTCAACTGACCTCCCATGTAGGTTGATGTACCTATGAGAGACCGTTCTCCCGAACAGTTATGTGTGGCGTGTTGGAACGCAGGAAGAGGAAGGAAGATTGGATGAGGACCGCAACGATGGTGAGCAAGATCCACAATGCGATTGAGGCCGGAGAGGGGCTCTTACGGCTCGCGCCGACCTGGGTTCCGCGATCCTACCTTGTTCCGGGAAGAAGATTGAAGCTGGACTCGCGCGATATCTATGCGTATGGTGCGGAGCGGGGAGGAATTGATGAGCGTTGGATTGCGTCCACGACGTTTGCCATGAACGAGAACCGCACGCCGGATGAAGGTCTCAGTTTCGTGGAATTCGAGGGTGAGCGGTTCAGCCTGAAGGACACAGTCGAGGCTGAAGGCGAGCGACTGGTCGGCAAAGATATCTGGAGCCGTTATCATCGGTGGCCGGTCTACAGTAAATTCTTCGATAACCTCGGCCCGATTCCGCATCACCTTCATCAAAGCGACGAGCAGGCAGGGTTGGTGGGGAGAGAAGGAAAGCCGGAAGGCTACTACTTTCCGCCTCAACTGAACGCTACGTCGGGAAATTTCCCGCATACGTACTTCGGATTGGAGCCCGGCACCACAAGAGAAGATGTTCGCCGTTGCCTCGCCAATTGGAACAGCGGCGACAACGGGATTCTGGACCATGCCAAGGCCTACCGTCTACAGCCCGGAACCGGATGGTTAGTGCCACCACGAGTTCTGCATGCACCGGGCTCGCTGTTGACGTATGAACCGCAGTGGGGAAGTGACGTGCTCTCGATGTTCCAATCTCTGGTCGACGGACGGTATGTAAAGCGCGAGCTGCTGGTCCAGGATGTTCCGGAATCCCAATACGACAACCTGGATTATCTCGTCGACATGGTTGATTGGGAACGCAATACAGACGCGAACTTCAAGAGCAAACACTACATCGAGCCGATCGTGGCGGAAGATTCAGCGAGCGAAGGGTACGTCGATCGATGGGTCGTCTATGGCACGATCGCCGGGAAACAGCGCTTCAGTGCAAAGGAGTTGACGGTAGAGCCCGGGGCTAGATGTATTTTGCGAGATCCGGGTGCGTCTGGTCTGATCGTGACCCAAGGCCATGGCCGTCTCGGCAAACTGGACATTGACTGTCCGTCGCTCATTCGCTTCGGTCAAATGACTCAGGACGAGGTGTTCATCTCTGCCGAAGCTGCAACTCAGGGAGTAGTGATTGAGAATTATTCGGCGACAGATCCACTTGTCACGCTTCGTTACTTCGGACCGGATGTTCATTCAGGGTTGCCAGAGGTCGGTGATCACAAACACAACGGATCTAGCGCACGCTGACCATCCCATCAGCCTATTGCAAGAATGTTTTGGGGGAGTGAATGCGGCTACAAAACTTTGAGGCAAAAAACCAGGCAATCAGGGATCGGTTTCTGGATCTTAAGAAGAGCTCCCCGGGAAGATTCCAATCGCGTCTTAACCTCTCCTGGAGTAACTGGGGCTTTGGCCGCGAGGATCTTGCAGCTTCTGCCGCGAGGTTGAATGAATGTGGAGTTAAGTTCATCGAGTTGCACGGAAATCACTACGGTCAGGATTTGGGATACAGGGTTGAGGAAACTCTCAAGACGCTGAACGGACACGGTCTCCGCGTTTCCGGTGTTTGTGGGATGTTCTCGGCCGATAACGATCTGGCAAGCAACCGTGCGGTATGCCGTCAGAACGCGATCGACTACATTCGTCGGGAGGTACCATTCACTCGCGCGGTCGGAGGGTACTACTTGCTCGTAGTTCCCGGCGCGGTAGGTCGCCCGAAGGCATATGACGATGTTGAGGAAGAGCGCTCAGCCGAGACGCTGCGGCTTTGCGCCGATCTATTCTCACAATACGGCATCCAAGCTGCGATCGAGCCCATCCGATCGGCTGAAACGAGCCTCGTTCATTCCGTGCAAGATGCAAAGCGATACATCCAGAGAGTGGATCGCTCAGGGGTTGCGTCGATTAATGGCGATGTCTATCACATGCAGTCTGAAGAGAAGCACATCGGAGAGGCGATTCTGGATGCGGGCGAAATGCTGGTCAATCTGCACTTCGCGGACAGCAATCGCTCCGCCGTGGGCGATGGCTCAATGGATGTCGGGACAATCGTTCGTGCTCTCTATTTGATCGAACACAACCGTGAGGGACGATTCGTTACGTTCGAACCTCTTGGTCCCGGCGGGGATCCATACCCCGCGATGCATGGGCGGCCAGATAAAGCCCGCTTGGATACTCTGGTCAAACAGAGCATCGATTATTTCCGGGACTGTGAAGAGATGGTGCTGTCAGAGTAGGCGGGCAATGGAACAGGAAGACGTGAAGACATATTACTTGGCGCTTGATCTCAAGGATGACCCAAAGCTTATAGAGGAATACAAAAGCTATCATCGATCAGACCGTATTTGGCCAGAAGTGGTGCAAACCATTAAAGAGGATGGCGTATTGAGCGAAGAGATCTACCTGGCTGGTACGCGGATGGTCATGGTGCTTACGACCACTGATGAGTTTTCGTTCGAAGAAAAGGCGGAAAAGCTTCGCGCGAATGCCACAATGCGCGAATGGGAGAAACTCATGTGGAATTACCAGCAGACAATACCCGGAGCGAGACCCGGGGAGAAGTGGGTCATGATGGAGAAGATATTCCAGGCTTGAAGAGTTCGGCTCGGCCAAGCTCTTTTTGCAAACACCGAATGAAGGGGAATGACGTGCATGAACGTTGCCTTGAGAGCTATCGCGTTGTACGTTGCCAATCCGGGTAGGATCATCTCCCTTTCTACGCCCGATGTACTGATCATCGCGATCTACTTCGTCACAGTCCTTGGAATTGGGTTCTATCTCAAGAAATTCGCCGGAAGCAGCAGCGAAGATTTCTTTATGGCTGGGCGGGATATGTCCGCGTGGGTCGCGGGGCTCAGCTTCCTTTCCGCAAATCTTGGGGCGCTCGAATTAATGGGGTGGGCTGCAGCGGCCTACCAATACGGAATTCTGGCAACGCACTTTTATTGGATTGCGGCATTCCCGGCGATGGTTTTTCTCGGTCTGGTGATGATGCCGTTCTACTACATCTCCAATACGCATTCTGTGCCCGGTTATCTGCAATTGCGATACGGAGAGGCGACACGCGCTCTGAGCGGGATATCGTTCGCCTTCATGACTGTGCTGATGTCGGGCATCAATATGTACGCCATGGCATTGGTTATGAAGGTGGTGCTGGGCTGGAACATCCACTTCAGTATCTGGGTCTCATCGATCACCGTGGCGGTTTATGTCACGCTTGGCGGTCTGTATTCGGCCATCTTCAACGAGGTCCTCCAGTTCTTCCTCATCTGGCTGGGGGCCCTTGTCATACCAGTCGCCGGCATGATCGAAGCAGGCGGTTGGTCTGGCCTTGTTGCGCGCATCAATGAGCGCGTGCAAGGAGACTATGTTAACCTATGGTCCACGCTCGGTCATTTCAAAGATAATCCGATGGGAGTGCATTGGACCGGGATTGTATTTGGGCTAGGCGGCGTAATTGCTTTCGGTTATTGGACTACAGATTTCCTGGTTGTTCAGCGCGCTATGGCCGCAAAGGACCTGCGCTCTGCGAAATTGGCGCCGATCATCGCCTCCTATTTCAAGATGATCGTTCCTGCAATCGTGATCCTCCCCGGATTACTCGCGCTGGGCTTGTTGTCATTCAAACTTGTGCCTGAAAGCGCTGTACGGCCTGGCTTGCACAGCTACAATGAAGTGCTGCCGCTCATGCTGGCGCGGTACTGCGGGCCTGGTTTGCTTGGACTCGGCGTGACTGCATTGATCGCAGGATTCATGTCGGGAATGGCGGGTAATGTGAGCGCGTTCGCCACCGTGTGGACATATGACATTTACCGCCCATACATTCATAAGCGCGGTACAGACAAGCATTTCCTGCTCGTAGGCCGTTGGTGCACGATCGTGGGCGTGATCGTGAGCATTGGAACGGCCTATCTGGTCACGCACTTTAAGAGCATCATGGATTACATGCAGGCTCTTGTCAGCTTCTTCATCGCACCCTTGTTCGGTACGGTCATCCTGGGGATGCTATGGAAACGAGCTACGCCGAAGGGCGGTTTCTGGGGACTGCTAGCAGGGACAGTATCGTCCGTCGGGATGTATACGGCGGTGGTGATACATCCCGAATGGCTGCGCTACGTAGCACTATCCTCCGATGCCAAACCAATGGCGGAGAATCTATACCGCGCGCTGTGGTCATGGATTATCTGCGTTCTGGTAACGATCGTTGTAAGCCTATTCACTCCGCGAAAGCCTGCCGCCGAACTGCAGGGACTTGTATATGCCTACACTGAGATACCCAGTGATGACGACGTGCCTCTCTATAAAAGACCAATCTTCTGGGCAGTCGGCGTCGCCATTCTGTTCGCCATTCTGCAGTTCTTGTTCTGGTAATCAACCTGGGCGGTAGCGAGGACCAATGCTATGAAACATCATCATCACCAGATGCTTTCAGTATGGTTATTTATCGGAGCGCTGCTGCTGATTTACGGACTGATCATCCTGACCGTCAGCATTTTGAACTACTCCCATCCGGCTCCTGTTGTTCTGGCGAACGAACATCTGAACCTTTGGGCTGGAGTCCTGCTAACGATCATTGGCGCGTTTTATACGATCCGTTTCTGGCCGCGTAAGCGAGGGCGTGACTGAGCACGGCATCCCTTAGGGCAGTTTCCATCATTGCGAGAGCCATGAAGTCCCTCAATTCCCCCGGGAGCCATCTCTTGCCAGCCTCGGATTCACAACAGCATTCAGCGGGTGCTGACCGTCAAGAACACGACCTACATCATCGCAGATAGCTCGCGTTACGCGGGCCTGCGCCTCATACGTGAGAGCGGCGACGTGCGGGGTTAAGAGCAAATTTGGCAAGCTTTCAAGCTCCCCGGCGACCGGCGGCTCTTTTTCGCGTACATCCAGGGCCGCGCCGGCTATTCTGTTTGACTTCAAGATCTCAAGCAGCGCAGCTTCATCCACTACCTCGCCACGTGAGGTGTTGAGAAAGAACGCAGAAGGTTTCATCTGTCCAAAGGCTGCTGCATTGAGCATCCGGTAGGTCTTCGATGTTGAAGGCAAATGGCAGGAGACCACATCAGCACGTGAGAGCAGCTCTTCGAACGTGAGCAGCTCGGCACTGAGCTCAGCAAGAAAAACATTGTCCTGACTCACGAACGGATCGTGCGCCAGGATCTTCATCCCGAATGCGTGCGCCCTGCGCGCCGTTGCGAGTCCAATTTTTCCAGCTCCAATGATGCCGAAATACTTGCCGTGCAGCTCAGTTCCGAGAAAACGTTGACGATTCCAATTTCCTCGTTTGGTATCAATATCTGCCGCCTGTATGTGCCTCGCGAGCGAAACCATCATTCCAATTGCCAGCTCCGCCACGCTGATGGTGCTCTGCTCCGGTGTGGATGTCACAATGACGCCGGCTTCCTCACAAGCCTTGACGTCGACATTATCAAGACCAACACCCGCGCGGCCGAGGACAACTAAGTTCTTCGCATGGTTTAGAAGATCTGCTGTGATTTGTGTTTGGTTGCGAATGATCAAGCCGCGTACATTCGTGATCTCCTTCGCCAGACTAGCCGGATCACGCCATAGATCCGGCATCTTCACTACTTCGAAGCGCTTTGTCAGAGAATCCACGGCACTGCCACGGATATCTTCAGAGATCAAAATGTCAGGCATCCTTCGTTTCCATTCCGTCGCGCTCGAACGACATGCCAAAACGCTGACACCACTTTTCGAGCTCCGCAACAGTTTCCTTGTTAAGTGCGACACCGTCACGTGCGCTCTGCGTGGCCGCTCGCGCTGACCGTTCTCCTGGGATCAGAATTTCTTCGAAACCGATCTGCTTCTTAGTGGACTTGAGCCGCTCAACCATCCATTCCATGCGATCGTCAAATCTATCCCTATCAATGAATGCGTCAATATCAAGCAGGCAGAAGAAATGACCTACGTCTTGCTTGCGATCCAAATCTTTGTACATCGATCCAACGTTCGACCCGATGGCCGCACCGGACAAGACACCGCTCAAAACTTCCACCAGGAGGGCCAATGCATATCCCTTGTGTCCGGCCATCGTTTGGACTGTACCAAGCAGAGCTTCGGCTGCATCAGTGGTTGGCTGTCCTGTCCTGCTCAGCGCCCAACCTTCAGGAATTGGCTCTTTTTTCTTGTTGGCTGCGATGATGTTTCCTCGCGCAACGATCGAAGTGGCCAAATCGACCTTTACAGGAGGGCTATTTTTTCGCGGAAAGGATGCAGCGATTGGATTTGTCCCGAAAAATGGTTCATAGCCACCCGTCGGAGACATCGCCGGTTCGCAATTTGTCATTGCGAGCAGAATCATCCCGCGCTCTGCCACGTAATTACAGTAGTAGGAGACAGCGCCGAAATGTTGCGAGTTGCGGATCGTTGCTGCAGCGACCCCATTCGTCTTTGCCAGGGGCATCAGCAGTTCAAGAGCCTTGACCGCCTGCACCTGCCCTAAGCCATTGCCGGCGTCGATCGCAAGGACACTGCCGCGCTCACGGTCCACTTGAAGAGCTGCACGTGGATCTATTAAGCCTTTGCTGATTCGTTCAAGATAGATGTTTAGTCTCGAAACACCGTGCGTCGACGTCCCATGAACATCGGCGTCCACGAGGACGCGAGCAAAGATACTCGCGTCCTCGGCTGAGACACCGGCGTGCTCGGCAAGTCGGGCTGTAATTTGCCGCAGGTACGACGGCTGATATCGCTTCATTGCTTCATCGTCCAGGACACTCTATGCACTGCGATAAAGCTTCGTCATCACAAATTCACGATGGCCGAGTGCTTCGGCAGCGGTAAGGCGACCGTTCGCTGTGCGGACGATCAGATCAAGCAGCGCATCGCCGGCCTGGTCGAGCGTCATCTCGCCCTGGAGGATCTTAGAGACATCAAGGTCGATGTGTTCAGACATAGTTGCGACTGTCTTCGGATTGCCACTCAGTTTGATGACAGGCTCAATTGGGTTCCCGATCACGTTTCCTTGTCCAGTCGGAAAGAGGTGCACCACCGCGCCAGATGCCGCCCAGAGCGTGACGGCTTCGGCCGCAGCGCTGGAGGTATCCATGAACCACAACCCTGGTTTATCAGGTGCAACAGCCGGCTTGAGGCAACCTACGAACTTCGTCTTCTTGCCAAGCTTCTCTACATTACCAAGAGCTTTCTCTTCGATAGTTGTAAGGCCGCCGGCAATGTTTCCTTTTGTAGGTTGCGATTCAGAAAGATCGTTCGTCTTCTGGTCGAAGACCAGCTTGGTATAGTCCTCAAACGCAGCAAAGAACTCCTTGCGAACTTCGTCATTGGCAGCCTTATCTGCAACGATATGCTCAGCTCCAGTGAGTTCGCTTGTCTCGCCGAAGGACGCCGTGCCGCCCAGAGCACAGTGCTTATCGATAACGTTACCGACCGTCGGACAGCTCGCCAGACCGGTTGTTGTGTCGGATTCTCCGCACTTCACGCTGATGTAGAGCTCTTCCAGAGGACACTCGGTACGCTGCAGTTCTGACGCCCACTGCACATACTCTTTTGCCTGCCGCGACGCCTCGGCGATCGTCTGAATATCGCCCTTGCCCTCGATCCAGAATCCCTTTACAGGCTTTCCTGTCTTGGCAATTCCATCGACAATCCGCTTAGTCCAACCTGCTTCAATGCCGATCACCACCACAGCGGCTACGTTGGGGTTGCTGCCTGTTCCAATCATCGTGCGGAAGTGCAGTTCCAGGTCTTCGCCGAACTGCAGACGTCCATAGGCGTGGGGAAGCCCGAGCGTTCCCTTGATGTTGTTGGCCACTGCTTCGCACGCAGCATTCGAAATGTCATCCACGGGAAGGATAACTACGTGATTGCGCACGCCGACACGGCCGTTCTCTCGCCTGTAGCCCAGCACTGTTCGCTTCTTCATAATTACGCCCACCTCTTCGTCTTCAGATTGTGTGTGTGAACATGCTGGCCGGCCTTAATAGGTTGAACAATTTTGCCGATTTCACAGCCATATTTTATTGCGGTATCACCGACCGTAAAATCCTTGAGCGCCAGTTTGTGCCCCAGGGGAATAGCCTGTTCGGCACGAGCCTTCAGGGTTGAGTTATCCGTAAGGTTTCTACCGACGCAATCGGTGCCTGGTTCAAGATCAACCACTGCGACGCCAACGTTATCGGCCGCGTCATGGACAAGAAAGTGAATCATCAACAGCTCCTTCTAAGAGTCAATCCATCAGGCGAAATTGCCGATGGAAACATGTTTTGTTTCAAGAAAAGCTTCCAGCCCTTCGATCCCAAGCTCTCGCCCCCATCCGCTTTGCTTCACGCCTCCGAATGGAGCGCTGCTGACGGTGGGTGCACCATCGTTGATACCAATCGTTCCCGCCTCAAGCCGCTCCCCGAGACGGAACATCCGATTGATATTGGAAGTCATGGCATAGGCGCTCAGACCATATTCCGAGCTGTTCGCGCGCTCCAGCACCTCATCTTCTGACTCGAAGGTAGAGAGTGGCGCGACGGGAGCAAAGGTCTCTTCGCACATGCAGGCGGCCGCATCCGGCACTTCGTCCAGAACCGTGGGTTCGAGAAAGAAACCTGCTGAATTGGCCATGCGCTTCCCACCTGCGAGAAGGCGCGCACCCTTGCTCACTGCATCTTCCACCTGCTGCAGAGCGGCGTTCACAGCAGCGTTGTTGATGAGTGGGCCCACGTCCATTCCTGGTTCAAGGCCAGGTCCGGTTCGAAGCTTCGACACCGCCGCGCAGAACCGCTCGGTAAACTCTTTATGGATTTTCTTCTGTACGAAGATGCGATTGGCAGCAATGCATGACTGCCCGGTATTGCGGAACTTCGCAATAATGGTCTCGCGCACCGCAATGTCGAGGTCACAATCATCAAAGACGAGGACCGGAGCAAGTCCACCAAGCTCGAGGCACAGCGGTTTAATGGTCTCGGCGGCGCTTCGGATAAGAAGGCGCCCAACCTGGGTGGACCCGGTGAAACTGATCTTCCGGCAGATCGGGCTCGAAAGCAGCGTCTCTGAGATCATCGCCGCATTTCCAATTACCAACTGAAAGACGCCGGGCGGAATACCTGCAGCTTCCATGCACTCGGCCAGATGAATACCGGAGATAGGTGTTTGGCTGGCAGGCTTCAGGATCACAGGGCAGCCTGCGGCCAACGCTGGCGCTGCCTTGCGGACCGACAGAACGAGAGGGAAGTTCCAAGGCGCAATCGCGCCCACGACTCCAATCGGCGTCTTCACGATCAGGTGGCGCTTTCCCTTCACCTGATTCGGAATGCTCCGCCCGTACACCCGTCGCGCTTCTTCAGCAAACCAGTAAAGGTGGTCTGCCGACATCGCAACCTCACCTTCACTTTGCGCAAGCGGCTTTCCGTTCTCCAGAGTGATCGTTCGCGCGATCTCCTGCCGTCTGCGTGTCAACTCATCGCCAACGCGGCGCAGCATTTTTCCGCGCTCCAGAGCAGAGACCTGCCTCCACTCACCAAACGCCTGCTCTGCTGCTTCAAGGGCAATCGAAACATGTTCCTTCTGGATCGAGCAGACCTTTGCGAACGGCTTCGCAGTGGAAGGATCGACGACATCCTTCTGCTCCGCTGTCCCAACCCATTGCCCCGCAATGTACGAGCCATACGGATGCTGCTGATCCTGCAACAGGTCTGCCTTTCGTCCAACGACACTCGTCGACATCTATTTCACCCACTGCGGTACAAATTTTCCTTGCCGTGCAAGCGATTCGATCATCTCTCGCGCGCCGACAACATGATTGCGCGCTTGACGCTCGGCCTCGTCTGCAAAGTTGTGCTCAATCGCTTCAACAATGCGAAGGTGCTCCGCATGAATCGTCGCCGGTTCGCGATAAGCCCTGACAGTCATGCCAAGCGCGCGATAGGTCTGCGAGAGTCGCATCAGTGTGTTGTTTCGTGCCAGCTCGACGATGCGCAGATGAAATTGGCGGTCGACCGAAGCCGTCTCAGCATCATCATCCTGCGCCATCTTGTAAATTTGGTCAGCCATCGACCGGAGTGCGGCGATATCGCCTCGCCCTGCATTGTTGCAGGCAAGGCGCGCCGCGAGTCCCTCCATGACTTCACGCAGCTGGTATGCCTCGCAGATGCGGCCGACATCCAGCTTGTCGACAAAGACACCGAGCCGGTCGATCGATTCAACAAGCCCTAACCACTGCAGCTCCAGCAGAGACTCCCGCACTGTACCTTGAGCCACACCAAGCTCGCGGGCCAAACTCTGCTGACTGAGTCGCTCTCCTGGCTTACTCTCTCCCGACAGAATTCTTCGTTCAATCTCTTCCCGGATCTCATGTCTTGCCACTCGAGTTTTGATCGCGTTTCTGGGCATTAGCTTTCTTCCCTCGGCTGAACTATGAAACCGCAAATCTCCAGCGGCAATAGATTGTAAACTGTCAACCGTTCAACCCCGCACGGAATTTCGCAATCTCTCTCACCCCTCCCAATCTACGCGTAGCGCCCTTGCCAGCCGCCGGAACGTCTCTGCGTGCCGGCCAAAGTGCAAGGTCACATGATGGGGTAATCCGGCGTGAATCAGCCGGTCAAAGCGTTCAGGAACTTTCCCCCCATCGACCTCCACCAGAAGGCTATTGCCGGTAACCATTCTGCGCGGCGGGACAGAACGGCCTTCGAATGCTGTCCAGTGGTATCGCCCGTCACAGCGCCATATGCGCGAGACGGTGACATCCCCGGCAATCTGTAACTGACCATCCACCACGAAAGGCCGCGCCCCGTTGAAGTGTCCGCCCAGCGTCGGGGCGCCGTCACATCCCGTGGAGTTGCACATGTCCAGCGGAGCCATCCCGGGGTGCCAGAAGAAGATCGTGTCCGCGTCGTGCTCCAGCCAGTCGGAAAGAAACCCTGGCCCGATGCCCAGGAACCGGCCTACAAGAGCTCCGATTGCGCCATCCACATCGCCTTCGATGGATATGGCGTGGCCTTGCGCTCCAAGCCGCGAGACCGCGAAGTAAGGCCACTGCCCCAGCACATTTGGCAGCTCCGGCCAGCATTGCAGTGCAAGTGCGTCCAGACTTGTTTCCTGCATAAGGCTCTGGATCGAAAGATAGAAACGCGAATTCACCGAGAGCAACTCGTCCGCCGGCCCGGACCGGCCTCCCGTCTCACGCAATCCGAGCGAGTGAACGCGCTCCAGATCGGCGGTCACCTGGTCTGTCGCAACCCCCTGTACGCGTTCGATGAACTGCGGAAGGCTCAGCGGATGAAGCTGCAATCCGAAGGTCTTGCGAATCAGGAACGGATCGGCTGCGAGATCGAGGAACCCAGGCGCATGCGTACCCACAACACCCAGCTTCGCCGAGCCAAGCCTCTGAATCGTTTCGGCGAGCGCAATCGAATTGCGCAACTCCGCTTGAACATCTTCGGGCGCTCCATACACAAACTCAAACGGGCGGTTCGCCTGCCGCAAAATCGACGCCCAGAGATGCTGACCTACCAGTGAGCACGAGCTCACCTTTCCGTCACCGGGACGTTCCGGGGTCGCCCACAAGATGACCGGATGCCGCCAGCGTTGGCTGACGGTGAGAGCATACTGGCCGTCCGCCAGGGAAGGCTGGATGACGATCAGCGCACGGCAGCGCCCGTCAACGATTTTGTCCAGTGTGCCGTTGACACTCTCATCATCCAGAACAATGGTCTCCGCTCCGATGGCGCTCATGCCGAGCTGCGCAAGAGTCTTGCGGCAGCGTTCGCGCATGTCCGCATTCCATTCCTGGTCAAACCCCGGGCGCTTGCGCCCGAAGATCAGAACTCCTACCGGAGCATTCAACGTTGCCTGCTGCGTCTCCATCTCTACCTTGCTCCTATTTCGCAAACAGCTCTGCCGAGTTCGGTTATGTGCTGCTCAAGTGGCCCAACCAGCGGACGCACGTAGTCAACAAAGCTTTGATTAACGGGAATAGGTCCACGGTGCAGCCATTCATTCGGAATCGTGCGCTCGTGGGCCGCCGCCTCTGCAAGTGGAACACTTCGCGTGCCGCGCGTCGACTCAATGGGCTCAAGCGCGATCATCACGTCCCTCTGTCCGGCGACAAGCGCCTGCACGCCTGCCCGTCCTACTTGCTCCGCGTCTTCGACATCACGCGCAGAAGTGCATGCCACGGACGCTCGCCCCAGCAGTCCCGGTTTTTCACTGCGGCACCGAATGCCGAGCCGCTGGCCGACAATCGTTGCGAGGTGTTGCGCCACCCCGCCGGTCATCGGGCGCTTCAATGGGTCGCTCTGGGAGGAATCACCGCTCTCATACACTAGCGTTCCATCTGCATGCCTGATTCCTTCCGCCACAACCACGACTGCCCATCCAAGCCGGCTGACAGTCCGGCTCAAATCGGAAAGAAACGCTTCCGTATCGAACGGCACTTCAGGAAGATAAACAAGGTGCGGGGCGCTATCATCATCCATCCGTGCAAGTGCTGTCGCAGCCGCAATCCAACCTACCGAACGCCCCATCGTCTCCAGAATCGTAACCGGCTGGGGGAGGGAACGCAGGTCCGCACCAAGCTCGCGTGCCGCCGTTGCAATGTAGCGTGCTGCACTCGCGTAGCCGGGACAACGATCAGTTGCAGCAATGTCGTTGTCGATCGTCTTCGGAACGCCGAGAACGCTGAGATCCAGCCCCTGCAAAGCGCAGTGTCTGCTGATGATCTCTGCGCCTCGCATCGTCCCGTTGCCGCCGAGAAATAGCAGAAGATCGATCTTTAAGTGATCGAGAGTCTGAACCAACTTCTTCAACTCCGGTTCGCTCGGACTATGGCGCGATGAACCAAGCGCAGCTCCCGGAGTCCTGCGCAGCAGGTCCAAATCGGCGAGAGACGCATTTGTTATATCGACGATGTTGTTGTCACACAGCCCCTTGATGCCATATCTTGAGCCAAATACCGACGCGATCGAAGGCTGCCGCTGAGCTTCGGCAATGATCTCGGCCAGACTGGCATTGAAGACAGCTGTCGGGCCGCCGCCTTGCACGATCATCAGATTGGACTCAGGCATCGTTAACTTCTTTGGTTGAGTTCAACATATTATCGATTGCGATTGATTGTCAATGAATCATGAAGCAGAATATGCCATTCCTATAGTGCGGTACTTCCGGCCGAGAATAAAGAGCGCCAGGGTGCCGATGAAAGGCATGATCGCGATGAGCACAAACACTGGCTTGTATGAGAAGCGGTCGACCAGAATCCCCGTAAGAAGAGGGAAGAGCAGCCCACTGAGACCACCCGCCACCCCCGTCAGTCCAGTGGCGCGGCCCACCTTCGCGTCCGGGAACAGGTCCGTGATCGCCCCATACATGTTTGCGGACAGAAAGTTGTGCGCACACACCGCAACGCCGATCAGCGCCAGTGCCACGCCGCTGCCGCGTGCCAACGGCACAAGAATGCTGGCGAAACAGAAAGCGCTGCTTCCGTACATCAGCCACCGGCGTGTGGTCGCCACCGGAACCCCTCGGCGCAGCATGGCGCCCGCTGCCCATCCTCCGAATATGTTCCCACCATCGCCCATCAGGAATGGAATCCAGCTCACAAAACCGACCTCCATCAGCGACATATGACGGACGCTGTAGAGATAACTGGGAATCCAATACCAGTAAAACTGAATCACCGGCCCAACGAAGAACCTGCACATCATCACTGCCCAGGCCGAAGAGTCGCTCAATAGTTCACGAAGCGAAATCTTTTTCTGCTTTTGCTGGACCTCTTTCGGCGGCACTACTTCACGTCGATAGACGAACCACCACGCAATCACCCACAGGACTCCAAGCGCCGACGGAACCAGGAACGCCGCGCGAAATCCGAAGCGGTGCAGAAGGTAAACAATCAGCGGAGGCGCTATCGTCGCACCCACCATGCTGCCGCTGTTGAAGATGCCGATGGCCAGCGTTCGCTCGGATGGCGCAAAGAGTCTCGTCGCCGTCTTCACGCCACCCGAAAAATTCCCGCACTCACCGGTTCCCATCCAGTAGCGGATAAATCCAAACTGAGTGCCTGACTTTGCAAAGACCTGCGCCGCTGTCGCAGACGACCACCACGCCACCGCCAGGGAGATCCCCAATCTGGTCCCCCAGCGATCCATGATGTATCCCATTGGGAACTCGCCGGACATCATCCCGAACTGCAGGGCCGCGACGATGCGCCCATACTCCACGTTCGTCAGATGGAAGATGGAACGAATCACGGGCGCGAGCACGGACAGAGTCTGGCGATCGATGAAGTTGATCACCGTGATCGAGAACAACAAACCCAGGATCAGCCAGCGGCGCCGATACACTGCCTCTTCCACGACCGAGCCGGCTGTTTCTCTCTGCCGCTCCACTATCTCCGGCACGTGAACCCCACTCTCATCCCGACGACACCTGCCAAGTTTGGAACCCTAACCGCGCATCGCCCGCGCTTCGGTCCATGGCTTTGCGAGCCGCAGTGCACGATTGACATTCTCGATATTCTGCGCACCCTGCGTGTCCATCCAACGCTCCAGGGCCTCCGGCCCCTCCTTCACGTACACGGGAACGCCATCCTGCCAGGTTGCACGGCCAGCCAGCACACCGTGGAACTCCACACCTGCATCCGCTGCGAGTTCCAGCGTCTCGATGAACACCGGGCTGCTCACCCCGGCAGAGAGATACACGATCGGCAGGTCTGTCTTGTCGGCTGCTTCTCGAATCAGTTTCTTCGCCTGGTCACGCGTATACGCCGCATCACCCTTGAAGGCCTTGGTTCCCTCAACGTACGCCATCTGTACCGGAACATCGACCTTCAGCACATCCGCTCCATAGCGCTCCTTCGCGAACTCCTCCATTCCAGCGAGAATAATCTCCGGCTTCCGCCGCGCGAACTCCGGTCCCTTTTCATCCTCGCCATGGACGCTGTAGGTCAGAAACTCAAGAAAGAATGGCATGTCCGCGCCCCGGCACTCCGCGCCGACACGCTCCAGCCAGGCATATTTCTGTTCGTTTACCCACTCCTTTTCGAAGGGCGTGTAATACACAAGAATCTTGACCGCATC
This sequence comes from Acidobacteriaceae bacterium, assembly GCA_035651235.1. Taxonomy (GTDB): domain Bacteria; phylum Acidobacteriota; class Terriglobia; order Terriglobales; family Acidobacteriaceae; genus Granulicella. The sequence continues at coordinate 41,967 of DASRGC010000016.1, read as the reverse complement.
GGCACCAGCCTCCTTCAGGCGCAACGCCGACCAGCCATCGGACAATGACGGCAGCCGCTCCGGCTTATCCGGACTATAGCCCGCGTGCTCATAGGCCAACAGCAGACCCTTGCCATTGATGTTGTGCGTAGCTTTGAGGCCGTACTGCACATCCAGCAGGATCGAGGATGCATGCTGCGTGAGCGACCGCGCCACAATCTCCTTGAACTCCGACATCATGTCGTTCGTTGGTTCTTTGCCTCCGAGCTCCCGGATCAGCATCTGCTTCAGCAGTCCTCTCTGATCCATGGCAGCTGCAGCGATAACTCCGCGGTGATCAGCAACCGCCTTGAGTCCTGCGGCCTTTCCCGGTGTAAGCTTCTTGCGCATCTTGAATCTGTCTCCTGGTAAGTTCTATGCGGTGGGCGTCGAGGCAATCGAGTGGGCGAGGGCCACTATATTGAACGCTACAGCGGATAGTCAATCGATTACAAATGATTGTACTATCGATGCGCTGATCATCTTGCAACAATTTGAAAGGTCCTGCCCGTGAGTTCGCACATTCAAAGACGTGATTTTCTCCTGGCACTACTCGCCACAGGCGGAGCGCTCGCTTCCGGCTCGCTGGAGCGCGCCTGGGGAATGCAATCGCTATCTTCGTCCGATGACGAGGGGGTTCGCCGCGTGCTGGTGATGTTCAAGTGTCACTTCGACGCTGGCTTCATCGATACGCAGCAACACGTCGTGCAAAAGTACTTCCAACAGTACTTCCCGGCTGCCATCCGAATCGCACGCGAGCAACGCGAACAGGGAAGGCCGCGCTACGTTTGGACGACAGGCTCGTGGCTACTCTATCGATATCTCGAACAAGCCTCCAGTGCCGCACGCAAAGATGCAGAGCAGGCAATCGTCGACGGCGATCTCGCCTGGCATGCCCTTCCATTCAACTCGCAAACCGAGCTGATGGATGAATCCCAGATCTCCGGCAGTCTCGCGATCTCTCGCTCTCTGGATACAAGATTTGGCAGGAAGACGACCGGCGCGAAGATGACCGATGTGCCCGGCCACACCCGTGGCCTGGTAACGCCGCTTGCGGCTGGTGGCGTCACCTTCCTCGACATCGGCGTGAACGGCGGAAGCCGCCCCGCCGCGCTGCCACCGCTCTTCCTCTGGAAGGATTCGCGCGGCGCCTCACTCACCGTGATGTATCACCACAACTACGGCGGCATCTCGGTGGTACCTAAGTCTGATCTCGCAATCGCGATTGAAGTCCGCGGAGACAACAGCGGCCCGCACACTCCAGCAGAGATTGATTCCATCTATGCAGACCTCAAGAAGCGTTTCCCCAACGCCGAAATCACCGCTGCCGGGTTAGGTCCAATCGCCGAGGCCGTAGAGCCGCATCGCGATGATCTTCCCGTCATCACCCAGGAGATCGGCGACACCTGGATCTACGGTGTTCCCAGTGACCCGATCAAGGTAGCGCGCTACCGGGAAGTCTCGCGCCTGCGCGACGCATGGATCGGGCGTGGCGAATTCCAATCCGGCGACAAAACCGATCTAGCTCTGCTCTCGGATCTTCTCCTTGAAGCCGAACACACCTGGGGCACCGACACGAAGACCTGGCTCGACTTCGACAACTACAAGCCAGATCAGTTGACTCGCATGCTTCCCACCAAGAACTACCAGGTTGTCGCGTATAGCTGGCAGGAAAAGCGGCAGGACCTGTTCTCAGCGCTCGCGACATTGCCCCCTGCTCTGCAAAAAGAAAGCCAGTCCGCGCTTGCCACGCTCGTGCCTCAAGAACCATCGCCATCGAACGCACATCGCCTGCACAAGGGCGAAGAGATCGAATCCGAACACTTCCGTTTGCAGATCGATCCGAAGACCGGCGCACTCCACCGCCTATTGAGCAAGAGCTCCGGACAAGAATGGGCCTCGCCGAACAAGCCACTCGCCCTTCTCGCGTATCAGACACTTTCGACCGATGATTACGACCGCTTCTTCAAGAACTACATCATCTCGAAAGCGGACTGGGTCGTGAAGGACTTCGGTAAACCGAACATCGATCGCATCGGTGCAGTCAGCAAAACCTGGTACCCCGCCGTAGAACGGATACACACGAAACAGGATCAGGAAGGCCAGAGCATCATCATCGTGTCTAGGATCAAGGATCATAAGGCTGTACACAGCGGCCTCGCTTCATTCCCGCAGCGGTTCAATCTGGAAATCTTCCTGCCCGATGCCGATCCCACGATCGCGATGACCGTCTCCTGGTTCGGAAAACCCGCAACACGTCTGCCGGAATCGCTCTGGCTTACATTCAATCCGCAAACATCCAACGATGCTCAGTGGACGTTCGAAAAGTGTTCTGAACCGGTCTCTCCGGATGATGTTGTAGCCGCCGGCGCCCGTCACATGCACAGTCTCTCGACGGGCTTCAGCTGCCGTTCCGGTAACAGCACGCTCTTCGTCGATACGATCGACGCTCCCGTCGTCGCGCTCGGAGAAAGATCACCGCTCAACTTCTCGCAAGCCCAACCAGACCTCAGCCAGGGCATTCATTGCAATCTGTTCAACAACGCCTGGGGAACAAACTACATTCAGTGGTTCGGCGAAGATTGTCGTCTGCGCTTCCGGCTTCGCGAATCACAGCAAACGTAATCACTCTGGATGAAAGCCCGCTCGCTGAAACGCAACACCAACCTCTGGATTGCGGGCGAACGTGCTCCACACAAATCCAGTCCGCAGGTTCTCCGCCATGACGACCGTGATGCCCTGGTCGATGCCGAGGCAATCCGCGTCATACCAATCCGCCTGCGGATGAAACGCATCGCAGAATCCATATCGTCCCCACGCCTTATTTCCATAGTTCTGCTTCAGCGCACGAAGCACGCGCAGGCAGTCCTCCGGCACAAACGCAAGCGACCCACCCGCAGCGCACGGCACCACCGATCCATCGATCCCTCCATGCGCAGGCGGCCCACCCCACGCACTATATCCATGCGGCGTGTCTGATGCCGTAATACCCCAGTAATCCGCCGAATACGGCTGCCCAAGCGATTTGCAAAACGCCTCGTGCGCGCGCGTCGCTGTGATCGAATTCTCAAAATAATTTGCGAAATTGTCACGCTTCTTACGAAAGTCGAACCACGCATGACTGTACTGATGAACGAACAGCGGATCAGCGGCCGAGATATACGTGAAGTCCTCGAAGTGCATCACTGGCCGCGCCCACGCATTCCAGCACGCCGCATCGATCGGATGCGTCGGTGATCCCAGCCCTAGCAGATACATCATCATCAGCTCGCAGTAATGATTCCATCGCCCACTGAGAAAGTTTCCATTTCGCCAACCCATCGCGAACATATCTCCGCCGTTCAGCATCCACGTCCAATCCACGCGATGGTAAAGGTCGGTTGCAAGCTGATGGATCTCACGATCGTGCCGAAAATACTGCCGTGCGGTGAGTACTCCACACAGAAGCAGCGACGTATCGATCGGTGAAACCTCGCTGCCTTGATACGCATATCCAGTCTCGATGTCATTGAAGTGCGTGAAGAATCCATGATTGTCTTCCATCTTGTCGTGATGGAATCGCAGCGTATTCCGCACTCGCGCGAGCACAGTCGCATGCGGCATATACCCACGGCGATCCGCGATGCACAGCGCCGTCAGGCCAAATCCCGTCGCCGCAATGGACGCCATGCGTCGTTTGTCGCGCACGCCGGGAGCGTCGAACGCCTTTGCACGATCCAGTACCTGGCCTGTCGTCGGACTGCCCTGATCCAGAAAGAACATGCACGCCCGACGCTGAAGATCATCCAGAAACGCGTTATCTGCGCCTGTAAGTCTGTAGACCGGCGTAGCAGCCGCCGCACTCTTCGCAGTTTGCCCGCACAGTTTCCGCTCCAGCGCAGGAAGCGCAGCGCTCGCAGCCAGAAGTTTCAAAACGACTCGTCGGTCCATCGTCTCTTAGTGTGACGGATCAGCGTTCCACAAGGACGACGGCGAGTCCATGCGCAGGCACTGTAAGCTGCAGCTTGCCCTGCCGAAGATGCGTATGTTCCGCGGGAGCCATTGCCCCCGCCGCTCGAAGCTCTTCAATCTGCCGCTGAGTCAGATCGCCCGCCGGACGCCCCATCGCATTAAACGCCTTGATCACATTGCCATGGTCATCGTCCACCCGCCAGATCTCTACACCCGCATTCGCGGGCACATGCTGCAGTATGACCGTAAACACCTTCGAAGGCCCCGCCGGCCCGCTCGGCATAGTGTAGCGCGGCCCCGTTCCATCTGGCGGAGCATAGTCCCAGAGCGCCAGCGCCACGCGTCCATTCGGTCCCGTCGTTGCCAGGACTGAGTCCGACTCAACATGAATTCGCTGCGTACCCAATTTATGAAGTGCGCGAAACACGTTTAGCGACGGCTTCGGTATATCGTCTGCCGCAATCAGACCAAACCCGCCATAGAACGGCGACCGCACCACGCCCTGCTCCTCAAATACATCGGAGAAGGACCAATACGCCATATTGCTCACCAATCCATCGCACTGCCGAATCGTATTCGCGAGCCACGGTCCCATGTAGTCCGTATCCGTCACATCCGGCTCGTTCGCATAACTCGCGTTGTACTCCGAAAAAATGAGCGGCAGGTTAGGGAAGGGCGAGCTCGCAATCTGATCATGCACCTTCTTCACCGAGCGATACACCATCTCGTCGCGCGGAATCTGCTCATCCGTGCCGAACACATCCTGAGCCTTGTCGTTCGCGTAGACGTGCGTCGAGACGAAGTCGATTGGAACGTTCGCCTCCTTCACATGCTGAAGAAAGGGTGTCACCCACGCTGCTTGTGCCGTCGAAGGTCCGCCCACCTGCAGCCGCGGCGAGACGGATTTGATCGCTCGTGCCGTGTGGTCATAGAGCTCGAAATACGTCGACTGCTTCGGCTCACCACCCCAGAAGTCCAGGTTCGGCTCGTTCCACACCTCGAACTTCCAGTTCGCCACCTCATCAAGACCGTAACGATTCACCAGGTGCTGCGCAAACGCCCGAATCATCTCATCCCACTCGGCGTAGTCCTTCGGAGGCGAAACGACAGGGTGATACCAGAACGGATGAAGCTTGTTCGGATCCGCCGCCATCTTCTTCGGCATAAAGCTCAGCTCCACATAAGGCCGCACATGCCGCGCCAGCAAGCCGTCGTAGATCTGGTCAACGTAAGAGAAGTTGTATAGCGATGTGTCCTGGGAAGCCGTGCCGGTCTTACCCGCCGTCTGCGCAAATTCAATCGTCCTGCGGTCCGGATCGTACAATCCCACCTCATCCTGAAAGATCGCGTGAAACCGGATCGAGTCAAAATCCGTAGCCTCCTTCACCGTCGTCAGATCCGTCCGGTAGCTGTCACGCAAAGACAGGATGGCCCGCCCCGAGCCAAACGTCTTCTCCCAGAAATGCGGAAACGGAGTTGTCGGTGCCGCGGCATCAATCGTTACGTCGACCGCAACCGGCACGGCACTTTGCGCGACGGCGAGTGGAACCAGTGTCATCGTTGCGAGAAAGGCCATCAGCGCCCGCAGCTTACTCATGAGCGTTACTCCTGTCACTGGAGCTCGGGTCGCTGCGCGTCGCAGTTTTGGCGCCGACGTGCAGCAGAACGAGCTCGTTAGGCCTGCGAGGCGTCTGGAAAACCCTGGGGTAACCCCCCTCCCCGCCGAATTCGTGCAAAATCTTGATTCCAGATACTTTACCTTTGGACCTAATTTTGCAAAATCTTGATTCTAAAGAGATTTGATCGCTACAGGGGTAGAGCTCGTTTTTCCGGGTTACGAGTCCGTTGCTAAACGTAAGGAAATAAAGAGGGTGCGCCCGCAGGAGCACCCTCCACTGGTAGATTCATCCGCTAGAAGCTGAACCGCGCCTGGAGGGTAATCGTGCGCCCGCCGAGTGCCGTGTGATCGACACCGAACGAAGAAGCTCCAGTTACAGCGTTCCCGCTCGATATCACATTGTTGGTCACGCTGCCGGGATCGAGGTTGAGGATGTTGAACAGATTGAAGGCGTCCGCTCGGATTTCCAGCTTCGCGTTTTCACCCAGCAGCCGAGTGTTCGGCAGTCCGAAGCCTTTGCTCAACGAGGCATCGATATCCCGATAGCTTGGTCCGACAAAGGCGTTGCGCAGCAGGCCCGGAACGGGGGGCAGTGCAACGTTCGGGCTGACTGTTTTGCCGTTTCCGCTTGCAGCCTGCATCGCATTGGCGAAGTTCGGTGTGGCGAAATACGTTGTCGATTGCTGAACGATTCGGGACGAACCGTTCACTGTCGCCATCACTCCTGGATTGACCACGTTATTCGGGAAGTTGGTGCCATTGATGAACGCACTGTTGCTGTGGTCGTGGCCACCCCCTCCCAGGTAATACGGACGAATATTAGAGTAGCCGCAGCTCGTGCAGTAGAGCGACTGTGAGATACCGTACGTCGGAGAGTACGGATAACCTGTGTGGGCCTGGAAGATGCCACTGAGCGACCAATCGCCCAGAATCTTCTCCGCCCAGCCTGCGCCGCCGTGGAAGAGAACCGGTTGCCAAAGTCCGAATAGCTTGAACGACTTTCCAACGTTGAAGTCCGACGGGCCATACGAGTACCCTTCGTTCTCCGGGAAATAAGGATCCTCGTAGTAGGGCCCCGATCCGTCCGTATCCATACTCTTCGCCCACTCGAACTGCGCGTCGGCGGAGAAGTGATGCAGGAACGGGTGCTTTACTTCAACCAGCATCGCGTTGTTGTTCGACATCCCCTCGTTGATCCACCAATCGCCGCCTCCGTTGGGAATCAGAGGATTGAGCGTGTAGCCTGCCACTACCGCGCCCGCGTTGGGTGTCATGTGGTTGATCAGGTGACGGCCTACGCTGCCCTGGTAGCCGAGCGAAGCAACGATTTCCTTGTTCACCTCATAATCGCTCTCGAGCGAAAAGTGCTGGACGTAAATTGTGGGCACACGTCCATAGCCGTTCCCCACGATGATCACGTTGGCATTGCCCGCCGTGGGCAAGCCATTGGCGTTATACCCGGTGATGGCGTGCGAATTGACGGGATAGCCGCTTAGCGAGTGAATGTCCCCGGACGTTCCATAAACGATGTCCGTACCGTTTGTTCCAGGGCTTGTCGGGCTCGCCCACACATAGTTCACAAAATTCTGTGTGGGAGGATTGTTGCCGATGTTCGCGGTAATTGCGATCTCCTCTTGATTGAAGTTGAGACCGTATCCGCCGCGCAGTACCAACTTGTTGTTGAAGCTGCCCGGTGCCCAGTTGAAACCGAACTGCGGTCCGAGGTTGCCCTTCGGAGACTCCCAGAGATTGTGACCGCTGAGAACACTCAGTCCTGTAAACGCTGACGTTCCCGCACCCAACATCACACGCGGAATGTTGTCCTGCTTGGCATAAAGAGCGCCGAAGAAGGAGTACCGCAGGCCAACGTTCAATGTCAGGGTGGGCTTTACCTTCCATGCATCCTGGATGAAGGCGCCGAACATATTCTCGCGCTCATCGTTCCGCGCCGCTCCGGGAGTTCCGGTAACGCTGTTGAACCCGCCGTTCTCCTGGAAGGGCGCATCGTTGAGAAAATCCCAAATGTTATAGAAGTGGAAGTTCGGGGCTCCTGTGGGCGCGTTAAGATATTCCAGCTTCGTGTACTCGCCGCCGAACTTGATGGTGTGTGGCCCGATCACCTTCGTCGCGACGTCACGGTATCCGTACGTCCATTGGTTCAGGTGGCTGCCAATGTTGGGGCCGAACTGATTGATGGTGGCTCCGGAGGCTGGGCCGAAGAAGCTGATGTTGTCCACGGGCAGACCAATCGGCGACTGTGGGTTAGAGGACAGCTCGTTCCAACGCCAGCCGGCGGCGTTTACGCGCGCTTCGTTGAGCCATGTGGGACCGAAGGTGTGGTTCCAAATCAAAGAGGTCGCATCGTTGATCTGGGTGTGATGGAAGAGGTTATAAGCGCGTGCGCCACCGTTGTAGAACGTGCTGCTGATGGGCACCCAGTAGATCGCAAACGAGAGATGGTCCTTCTGGCCGGCCTGATAATCCAAGCGGCCGTTGTATTGCTGGTACTTGGAAGTGGTCGGCGTGCTGACCGTGTAGTACGCCACGTCGGGCTTGCCGTCGAGACCGCCACCTACGCCGGGGGTCGCCGCGGTGCCTGTTGCGGTCGTGTCCTGGGTTCCGAGCGCTGCCTTGATCGGCGAGCCGATGTCGATACCCTGGCCAGAGATGGTGTTGCAATTCACGCCTTCCTGCAGGCCCGCGGCGGCGCAGGTGTCGCCCGAGGCGGCGATGGTTCCGCTCGGAGCACTGCCGGGAAAACTTAGATACTTCGCCGCAATGCTGTTTGATATAGCAGCAGAACGGAAGCTCGAGGTCTCATACCAGCCGTTGCTCGTCGACGTCGAGCTGTTCGGGCTAGTCTCGTAAGCGAAGAAGGCAAACAGCCGGTCCTTGAGGATGGGGCCGCCGAGGCTGCCGCCCCACTGGTTATAGCGTTGCGTGTCCTTTTGCGGATTGTTCACGCGAACGCCGCTGGAGGTGCGGATCGCGGGCTGAAACGCATTCAATCCGGGGCGATGAATGGCAATGTAGAGGCTGCCGTGGAGCTGGTTCGTTCCACTCTTTGACGTCACCATCGTCTGCGCGCCAGAGAAGCGGCCATCCTCGGCGTCATAGTCGTTGGTTACGATGCGAACGTTGTCAATCGAGTCCTCGTTCGGTGTAATGACCGTCGTTCCGCCCCACACGGCGCTCACCGTGCTGATGCCGTCGATCGAGATCCCATTCGTCTCGTACTGACCGCCGTTGGCGTTCATCTGCGGGCCGTTTTCGGTGGGGAAGCTGCCACCGTTTCCAGAGCCGCCCGGTCCCTGCGTGCCAGGATTCGAGTGGACGCCACCCTGGGCCGATTGCGCTCCGTCACTCACAGTTCCAGGCGCCAGCTGGCTCAGAGTGAAGACATCGCGGTTAAACGATGGTGTGTGCTGAATGTCGTTTGAGCTGATGGTGGCGCCAATGTTCGACGTTTCCGTATCAATCGCCGACACTGTGTCTGCCGAGACCGTGACCGACGTCGACACAGCGCCCAACTCCAGTTGGATGTTGATCGAGTTCGCCTGCTCGGGAATGATCGTCACGTTCTGCAGAACCTTCTGCGTGAATCCCGAGGCCGACGCGGTAATCGTGAATTTGTCAGGGGGTAGCTGGCCGAAGTTATAGATCCCTTCGCCGTTCGTGGTCGCTGTCTGGGTCGCGTTCGTCGCGTTGTCTTTCAGAACGACCTGGGCGTTCGGAATCGCCGCTCCCGTCGTGTCCGTCACAGTTCCTTGAATTGATGCCCTGAATTGTGCCCGGGCCGTCACACCAGCCAGAGAGACCATACCAGCGAGGAGGAGACCGCAGGCAGTCCGCACCGAGATTCGCATATTGCCTCCAAAAGGGGTACAGCATCGTCCGGCGACTAGTCCGGATCGTTGGGGGTTCTTTAGGCAAACCTTTGCCTAAACGGATAGTGTTGTACGCGCTGCGCTGCTTGGATGTCAAGCAGTTCGTCAGGGATGTCAGCTTTGCATCCGTTTTGTGGCAAACTGCGAACTGTGCCTCTGCCCAGTAAAGGCCGCGATACAAACCGTCCCGCGAGCCTGAAAATCATCGCCGAGCACCTTGGCCTCTCCGTCGCCGCAATCTCTCGCGTGCTCAACGGCGCGCCCGCGGCCAAATCCATTCCCAAGGCGACACAAGATCGTATCTTCGCCGCGGCCGAAGAACTGAACTACCGCCCCAATGTGCTCGCGCGCAGCCTTCGTCGCGGCCGATCAATGATCGTCGGCGTCCTCGTTCCCGAGGTCTCCGAAGGCTACGCCACTGCCGTCCTCGCCGGCATCGAGCAGGCACTCCTCCAGGCCGAGTACTTCTATTTCCTCATCAGTCACCATCACCGCTCCGAACTGATCGAGCGCTCGCAGATCATGATGGTCGACCGCGCCGTCGATGGCATCATTGCCATCGATAGCCCGCTGACAAAGCATCCCCATCTCCCGATGATCACCGTCTCCTGTCCGGACGAGCACGAGGGCATTACGAACATCGTGCTCAATCACCGCCGCGCCGCCGAGCTCGCCATCGACCACCTCGCCGGTCTGGGACACCGTGACATTGCATTCATTAAGGGCCAGAGCTTCAGTTCCGACACCGAGCCGCGCTGGCAGGCCATCCGTCATGCCGCCGCACGCGCAAAGCTCACAGTGGACCCCAAACTTGTGGCCCAACTGGAAGGCGATCAGCCGGGACATGAGCCTGGTTACTTTGCCACGCAACGACTGCTCGCCTCCAATGCCGGCTTCACCGCACTGTTCACCTTCAACGACGTCTCTGCCATCGGAGCCATTCGCGCACTGCGCGAAGCCGGTCTTCGCGTCCCGCAGGACGTCTCCGTCGTCGGCTTCGATGACGTTCAGTCCGCTGCCTTCCAAAATCCCGGCCTCACCACTGTTCGCCAGCCGCTTCGCACCATGGGCATGCTCGCCGCCGAAGCTGTCGTCCGGCGCATTACCGCGCCTGAAGAACACCCTGCCGCCAAGCAGATTGTCGTCGATCCGGAGCTCGTCGTTCGTGATTCGACCTGTCCTCCGCCAAGGCGGACGAGGCCATAGTGCCTGCGAAGGTCGCCATCATTGCGGCGCTTCCGCGAGAAATCGCAGGGCTCACGCAGGGCACAACTGCTGAGCCGGATCTGCGACGGCGTGGGATCCATCTACACCGCAGCGCCAGCGCAGTTGTCGTCGCCGCAGGAATGGGATCGGCTCGAGTCACGCTCGCTCTCGAAGCTGCGCTTCGGGACTCCGGAGTAGAACTCCTTGTTTCCACGGGACTCGCCGGCGCGTGCTCGCCCGAAACTGTTGCCGGCGAAGCGGTCGAGGCAAGCACCGTCATCGACGCGAAGACCGGCGAACGGTTCCACTGTGACACGTCAGGTCCGCAGCGCGTGCTCGTCACTAGCGAAACCATCGCAGGTTTGCGCGAAAAGGCGCGCCTGCTTGCAACCTACAACGCTGCACTCGTGGATATGGAAGCGGCGACAGTAGCCCGTCTCGCTGCCGCCAAAGGATTGCGTTTTCGTGCCATCAAGGGCATCTCCGATGCGCATGACTTCGAGATGGAATCGATGAGTCGCTTTGCCGACGCTCGTGGGCACTTCCGCACCGGAGCCTTCGCGCTTCATACGGCACTTCGTCCAGGCAGTTGGCAATCGGCAATGCGTCTGGGTCGCGAAAGCACTCGTGCACTGACGCAGCTCTGGACCGAGTTGCGTTCTGTCATCGCCGAGACGGACTAAGGGCAGCTTCGGATATCCTTGAATCGATGAGTGAAGCCTTACCGAAGTCGATGCGGGCTGCTGTTTATCGCGCGCCCGATGACGTACGAACAGAGACGATCCCCGTACCCGAGATCGGCCGCGGCGAGGTGTTGCTCCGCATAGACACCTGCGGAATCTGCGGCACAGACCTCAAGAAGATTCACACCGGCTCCCACTCCGCGCCGCGCGTCTTCGGTCACGAGATGGCCGGCACGATCGCTGCCGTAGGTGAAGGTGTTCGTGGCTTTGCTGTTGGCGATCGTGTGATTGCCTTCCACCACATTCCCTGTCGCGAATGCTTCTACTGCCGGAAGCAGACCTTCGCCCAGTGTGACCGCTACAAAAAAGTTGGAACAACTGCAGGCCTGGGCGAACCCGCAGGCGGCGGCTTCGCCGAATACATCCGCGTAATGGACTGGATCGTCGGAGACGGAACCAGGACTGCAGGCCTGGTCAAAATCCCGGATGACATTCCGTTCGAGCAAGCCGCTTGGATTGAACCGGTGAGCACCTGTTTCAAAGCCATCAAGCTCCTTAACCTGCAGCCCGACGAAACCGTTCTCGTCATAGGGCAGGGAAGCATCGGCATCCTGCTGGCAGCGCTGGCTACGCAGACGGGCGCCACCGTGCTGACGAGCGACCTGTACCCTGAGCGTCACGCCGTCGCGGCACAGTATGGACTGAAGCATCCGCTCGACGCCCGTGGCGATGTGGTTGCCGCAGCGAAGGCGGCGACCGCCGGCCGCGGGGCGGATGTAGCCTTGGTCGCCGTAGCCTCCGACCGGCTTATAGATACGGCGATGGAGGCGATCCGGCCGGGCGGGCGGGTGGTGCTGTTCGCCTCGACGCAGCGTGGGACGGCGGCGTTCGATCCGGCGGCGGTGTGCATGGACGAGAAGACGCTGATGGGGTCTTATTCGGCCTCAGTGACGTTTCAGCAGGAGGGAATCGACCTCGTGTTCGATGGCTATCGATCCGGGAAGCTGGACCTTACCAGGCTCATCTCCCATCGCTTCAGCCTCGACGATGCCGCCGAAGCAATTAAGTTGGCTTCCAATCCTCAGCCGAACTCGATGAAGGTTGTGCTGAAAGCGTAGGTAACCCCTCCCCCGGCAATTTGTGCAAAGTCTTCAGGAGAGAAGACTTAGGGGTGGACTTCAGTGTCTTCTTATGTGCAAAGTCTTGATTCTATAGGGGATAAGCTGCAAAGTATTCAAAACAGGATAGTTAGCTGCCTCAATTTAGGGCTGGCGTGAAACCGACCCGGGCCGGCCGGGGAGGGTTTTGTCAAGTCGGACAAGCGTGAATCAGCTGAGAGGCGCACGTTTGAGGCAAGCAGATCCGCGAGTTGCAGTCTCATATGAACGAGTTATTTGTAAGGTAGAAACACATTTGACAAGTGCGCAAGTCGATCCCCTTACTTTTTGCGGGTTACCAAGGGCATGGGAGTAGAGCGGAATGGGCGGCGCAAAGGATTGACAGAGTGCTGGGAGCGGCACTAGGATTTCGTCGATTTGGGAGACCGGTCTCTAACCGACTGCTAAGACAGCAGAGCTCTGTGCCACTTGTCTGTACTTGCCGTTGAAGCGGGAACTCAGCACAAGGAGACAGGTGATCGCATGGTGCATCCAGATGGAGTCTTACAGGGCCAGTTTTTCCGGTCGGACAAACAGGCTGTGGCTCGCAGGGCGTTGCGAGCTGTGATGGTTTTGAGCGCGGCGATTGCGATGCTGCTGGTCGCGGCGGTTGCGAAAGCGACGCCGGCAGTGCCGCTGCATACGGCGGGGCCGTACATCGTGGACAGCAATGGGTATCGCGTGCGGCTGAACGCGGTGAACTGGTATGGAGCAGAGGGATCGGACTACGTTGTGATGGGGTTGCAGGCGCAGACGATTTCGGAGATTGTGAGCGAGATCAAGAGCCGCGGGTTCAATGCGGTGCGGCTGCCGTGGTCGAACGAGATGTATGAGAGCAATCCGGTGGTGGGGGATTATGCGCTGACGGCGAACCCGAGCCTTGAAGGCGAGAGTGCGATGACGATCTTTGACGCGGTGGTGAATGCGCTGACGAGCGCGGGCATCATGGTGATCCTGGACAATCACACCAGCACGGCGATGTGGTGCTGCGGCAATGATGTGAATCAGCTCTGGTACAACAGCACGTATCCGCAGACGAGCTGGATCAGCGACTGGGAAGGCATGGCGCAGAGGTACGCGAGCAATCCGATGGTGATTGGCGTGGACCTGCGGAATGAGCCGCGGATCTCGGCGGTGTGGGGCGGCGGGGGAGCGGACGACTGGCACGCGGCGGCGCAGACGGGTGGCAATGCTGTGCTGAGCGTCAATCCAAACCTGCTGATTTTTGTGGAGGGGATCAGCTATGCGGGGGATTTGTCGGGTGTGGCGAGTACGCCGGTGACGCTGAATACGGCGAACCGGCTGGTGTATGAGGCGCACGATTATGGCTATTGGTACTCGGGGCTGACGGGCTACAGCCAGTGGTACGGAAAGATCAATCCGAAGTGGGGCTACCTGGTGACGGGGAGCAGCCCGAAGCCGCTGTGGATTGGGGAGTTTGGCACGTGCGATACGGCGAGCACGTGTGTGAGCAGCTCGAACAATGCTGACCTGGGGTATTGGTTTGGGTTCATTCACCAGTTCCTGTGGGAGTACAGCGTCGACTGGTCGTACTGGGCGTTCAACGGCACGACGGAGACCGGTCACGGAGGAGGGTTTGGCGCGGCGGAGAGCTACGGGATCATGAACACGACCTGGAGCGGGGATGCGCTGCCAGCGCTGACCTCAAACCTGCAGAGTTTGATTTCGAGCGGCGGCGGACCGGCGACGGGAACCTATGAGCTGAGCAATGTGAACAGCGCGCTGGCGATGGAGGTGAATGGGTGGTCGACGGCGAACGGCGGCATTGTGGACCAGTGGACGTGGGGCGGAAGCCAGGCGAACCAGAAGTGGGTGCTGTCGTACCTGAACAACGGGCTGTACCAGTTGACGAACGTGAACAGCAGCAAGGTTCTGGATGCGGTGAATCATGGGACGGCGAATGGGACGAAGCTGCAGCAGTGGTCGAACCTGAGCGGGAGTAACCAGGAGTACATCGTGACGCACACGGCGGATGGGAATTACCGGCTGGTGAATTCCAACAGCGGATTGTGCGTGGAGGTGCCGGGGTTCTCGAAGAGCAATGGAACGCAACTAGATACCTGGGGGTGCAATGGAGGGACAAACCAGGAGTGGGTGTTGACGTCGCGATAGACGGTGCGAGTTGGAGTATTTGCGGTGCTCTGGTTTGAAGTCCTCCCACAGAGCACCGCTTTTTCTTTGCGGCAATCGTTAGCCGTGGTGGAAGGTCTGGACGAGGAGCCAGACGTTCAGAGCGGCGATGATGAAGGCGACGGTGTAGCCGGTGATTTTGAGCGTGCGGCCGTTGGTGAACTCGCCCATTTTGGTGCGGTCGCTGGTGAACTGCACGAGCGGGAAGACGGCGAAGCTGAGTTGCATGCTGAGGATCACTTGACTCAAGATGAGCAGGTCAGCGGTGCCGCGCTCGCCGTAGAAGAGCGTGACGAAGATGGTGGGGATAATAGCGACACTGCGCGTGATGAGGCGGCGGAGCCAGGGCCTGAGGCGGAGGCTGAGAAAGCCTTCCATGACGATCTGGCCGGCGAGCGTGCCGGTGATGGTGGAGTTCTGCCCGGAGGCGAGCAGGGCGAGCGCGAACATGGTGCTGGCTCCGGTAAAGCCGAGCATGGGAGTGAGGAGCTTGTAGGCGTCGTTGATCTCGGCGACCTCGAGGTGGCCGTTGCGGTGGAAGACGGCGGCGGCGAGGACGAGGATGGCGGCGTTGACGAAGAGCGCCAGCATGAGCGCGGTGGCGGAGTCGATGTTGGAGAAGCGGATGGCTTCACGCTTGCCGGCGGGGGTGCGGGGGTAGTCGCGCGTCTGCACGATGGAAGAGTGCAGGTAGAGGTTGTGCGGCATGACGGTGGCGCCGAGGATGCCGATGGCGATGTAGAGCATGTCGTGATTGGCGATGATGGCGCGTGAGGGGATGAAGAGGTTGCGGGCGATGGGGAGCCAGTCGGGGTGAGAGCGGATGACTTCCACGGCGAAGAGCGCGCTGATGGTGCCGATGAGAGTGATGACCAGTGCTTCGAGGTAGCGGAAGCCGCGGTTTTGAAGGAGCAGGATGATGAGGACGTCCGCGCCGGTGATGAGGACGCCGAAGATGAGTGGGATGCCGAAGAGGAGCTGAAGGGCGATGGCGGAACCGATGACTTCGGCGAGGTCGCAGGCGGCGATGGCGATCTCGGCGAAGAGCCAGAGGACGATGGTGGTGCGGCGGGAGTAGGTGTCGCGGCAGGCTTGCGCGAGGTCGCGCTCGGAGGCGATGCCGAGTTTGAGCGAGAGGGACTGGAGGAGGATCGCCATCAGGTTGGAGAGCATGATGACGAAGAGCAGGGTGTAGCCGTAGCGCGAGCCGCCGGCGAGGTCAGTGGCCCAGTTGCCGGGGTCCATGTAGCCGACGGCGATGAGGAAGCCGGGGCCGGCGAAGCCGAGAACGCGCCGCCAGAAGGTTCCTGTGTGGGTGAGGTGTACGGAGCGGAAGGAGCCGGGAAGCGAGGGGGCGGCCGCGTGGTGACGCGGCTCCGCTGGAGGCTCGATCTCTCGTACAGGGATCATGTTTGTGGCGCACCCACCTGTAAAGGCTTAGATGCAGTATGCCATAAAGTGTTAACCGTGGTTACGGTTATTTGCTCTGCCGGGGTTTTGAGGAGGGAGGTCGGACCCAGATGCGGTCGGCGGCGAAGAGGCCGAGGGTGAGCTCGCGCGAGCCGATGCGGACGCGGAGGGTGTCGTCGTAGTTGCGGGAGACAGGCGTGAGGGTGACGCCGGGGCCGATGCCCAGGGTGTGGAGGAACTCGAGGAGGCGGGCGTCGCGTTCGTAGAGGCTGGAGACCAGGACGTGCGAGCCTGTGGGGGCTTCGGAGAGGCGCTGCAGGCCGCGGCGCTTGAGTTGCGCGGGAGTTTCGGGGAGCACTCGGTTGCCGTGCGGGCAGTCACCGGCTTCGCCGAGGCGTTCGATGAGCTTGGCTTCGAAGGCGGGGGAGATGACGTGCTCGAGGCGCTCGGCTTCGGCATGGATCTGGTGCCATTCCATGCCGAAGATCTCGGAGAGCATGCGCTCGACGAGGTGGTGGCGGAGAGCGGTGCGGTGCGCGGCTTCGCGGCCTTTGGTGGTGAGCTTGAGCGGGCCGTCGGTGGAAGAGACGTAGCCGTCTTCGCGGAGACGGCGGAGGGCCTTGGTGACGGCAGGCGCGGAGACGCCGAGCCACTGGGCGAGGAAGGCAGGGATGACGGTGTGGCCTTCGCTCTCGGCCTCGATGATGGCCTTGAGGTAGTCCTCTTTCGAGACGGTGATCTCGTCGGTGGGCATCGGTAAGAGTTAACCATGGTTTGGAGGGAATGGGAAGTGGGAGGTTAGGCGAGTGGTTAGTAGTTAGTGGTTAGTGAAGAGCAAAGGCAAAAAAGGCAAACACTCGCGCGCTCCCACGCGCGATGCCCACCTTAGCGTCTGCGACGCAGTCGCGAGATGGGACACCCGGGTTCGCGCCGTCGCCATCCCGGGAGTTGACGGGGTGACTATACTTGGTGGGGCTTTAAAGGCAGAGGTGAAAGCTGTTGGGAGAGCCGGAGTTGCGATCGGGTGTGGACGAGCGGAGGATTTCGCTGGAGTTCGAGGTCGCCGGAAGAACCGATATCGGGATGGTTCGGCGCACAAACCAGGACACGTTCGGCGTGGTGGAGTCGCTGGGGCTGGCGGTGATCTGCGATGGCATGGGCGGGGCGGCCGGCGGCGAGGTGGCGAGCCGGGTGGCGCTTGAGAGCTTTGTCGAGGTGGCCCGGCAGGAGATTGAGGCGAGCAAGAGCGCGGACGGTGACCGGACGAAGCGGGCGCTGTGCAGGGCGGCGGCGGCCGCGAATCGTGCAGTGAGGGTGCGGGCGAGCTACGACATCCGGTTTCGCGGGATGGGGACGACTCTGGTGGCGGCGCGGCTGGATGGGTCACAGCTTTTTGTAGCGAATGTGGGTGACAGCAGAGCGTACCTGGTGCGTGGGGGTGTGGCTTGGCAGGTGACGCGCGATCACTCGTATGTGGCGGAGCAGATGCGCAACGGCTTGATGACAGAGAGTGAGGCGGAGCAGTCGCTGTATCGAGCGGCGATTACGCGGGCAGTAGGGATTGATGAGGATGTGCAGCCGGATTTTTATACGGAGACTGTCGAGGCGGGGGATGCGGTGCTGCTGTGCTCGGATGGACTGATGCGACACATGCGCGATGAGGAGATTGGGAGGATTGTGGCGGATGCGACGTTGACGCCGGCGGAGGTGTGCGAGCGGCTCGTTGCGGTGGTGAATGCGCGTGGTGGATCGGATAATGTGACGTGCGTGGTAATGCGGTTTGGGGTGGGTCAGGGGTGAGGGTCGTGAGTGGTGCGAGCCCACTTATGCGCGATGGAGGCTACGCATGAATGGGGGCACCCGGATTTGTGGCTAGACGCGGGAGATTTCGTCGGGCGTGACGGCGATGTCGAAGCCGGTGAATAGGTCGGCGATGCGTTGGTCGGAGAAGCCGCGCTCGCGGAGGAGACGGACTTCGTCGGCGAGCATGTTGACGACCTGATCAGAGGTAAAGCGTTCCTGCGGGGCGCCGGCGGCTTCGCGGAGCTCGCGGGCGGCGCGGGCGACCTGGTCGGCGGTATAGGTGGGGAAGTCGGCGGTATCGGGCATGGGTGATCCTGACCTTTTGTTGGGTTCTGCGTCGATAAGAGCATAGATGCGCGATCAGGTTGCGGCGGGATGAAAGCAGCCGTGTGCGCGGTGGTAAAGACTAAAAGGCCGGGGATCGTCGCGATGGTGATTGTGCAGGAGTTTGTGGATCTGGAGACGCCGAGTGGAACGATGCGCACGCATATTCTGCGTCCGGCGGCTGACGGGAAGTATCCGGGAGTGCTGTTCTACTCGGAGATCTTTCAGGTGACGGAGCCAATCCGGCGGCAGGCGGCGCAGCTTGCGGGGCATGGATACATAGTCGCGGTGCCGGAGATCTATCACGAGTACGAGGCGTTGGGGACTGTGTTTGCGTACGACCAGGCGGGGTCAGACCGCGGGAATGCGCTGAAGACCACGAAGCCGGTGCGCGGATTTGACGATGATGCGCGGGTTGTTTTGGGTCATCTGGTGAAGCGCGGTGATTGCACGGGAAGGCTGGGTGTGATGGGAATCTGCATTGGCGGGCACCTGGCGTTTCGGGCGGCGATGAATCCGGAGGTGCGCGGTGCGGTTTGCTTCTACGCGACGGATATTCACAAGGGAAGCCTGGGCCAGGGGCGGCAGGATGATTCGCTGGCGCGGGC
Source organism: Acidobacteriaceae bacterium (assembly GCA_035651235.1). Classification (GTDB taxonomy): domain Bacteria; phylum Acidobacteriota; class Terriglobia; order Terriglobales; family Acidobacteriaceae; genus Granulicella. The sequence goes on along the minus strand of DASRGC010000016.1, from coordinate 23,151 downwards.
GGGTGAGATCAAGGGTGAGCTGCTGATGGTGTGGGGACGGCAGGATCCGCATATTCCGACGGAAGGGCGGATGCTGATCCTGGACACGCTGAACAGGGCGGGCGTGAAGCTGAACTGGCATGAGGTGAATGGGGCGCACGCGTTTCTGCGCGATGAGGGAGTGCGGTATGACCCGGAACATGCGAGGGCGATGCTCGGGCTGGCGTTGGATTTGTTTCATCGGACGCTGGGGTAATAAAAGCAGGTTCGTCGCTTCGCTCAGGATGACAGAAAGAAAAGCAAAGACAAAACCAAAGACGCTCGCTCGCCTTAACGCGCGACAACCCACCCTTTCACGATGAAACCGTGAAAGGATAGGTCACCCGGTTTAGAGGTCGATGAAAGTTCGTGGTCACGAGATGAAGGCTTCGAGCCAGGGGTCGGTGGTGCGGGTGAGCTCCTGGGTGGTGCCGTCGAAGACGATCCGACCGTCGTTGAGGACGAGGAATTTTGTGCCGGGGTCGATGCCGCCGTTGGGGATGAGCTGCATTTCGTTATTGGCGGAGTTGAAGCGATGCGTCGCGAGGGTGAAGGCGTCCTGAATGCGGTGGGTGATGAGGAGGGATGTGGTTTGGGAGACGTCGCGCTGCTTGACGATGAGCTCGATGATGGTGGTTGAGGTGATAGGGTCGAGGCCGCCGGTGGGTGAGTCGTAGAGGATGAGGTCGGGGCGGGAGATGATGGCGCGGGCGATGGAAACGCGACGGCGCATGCCGCCGGAGAGCTCGGACGGGAATTTGGCGATGGCCTGCTCGAGCTCGACGAAGCGGAGGGCTTCGACGACGCGCTCGTGGACTTCGGGTTCGGGGACGTGCTCTTCGATGAGTCGATACGCGACGTTGTCTTCGACGTTCAGGGAGTCGAAGAGCGCGCTTTCCTGAAAGACCATGCCGATATGGGCACGGAGTTCGTACATTTCACGCGGAGAGAGCGAGGAGAGCGGGCGGCCGAAGACGCGGATCTCGCCGGAATCGGGCGTGAGGAGGCCGTTGGCGAGCTTCATGATGACGCTCTTGCCAACGCCGGCCGGGCCGAGGAGGATGCGCATCTCGCCGTGGCAGACGGTGAAGGAGACGTCGCGAAGGACGGGCCCGCGATCGAAGGCGATGGAGACGCGCGAGAACTCGACGACAGGAGTGTTGGGGTCGAGGGCGGGGCGGAGAGGAGCTGTGGCGGTGGTGGCCATGTGTGGCTGCGTTGTTTATGAAGCTTCGTTGTTATCCGATCGAAATACAGAGGTCCTTCGCCTACGGCTCAGGATGACGGCTACTGGAGATTATCTATCGTCCGAAGATGCCGATCATCATCTTGGTGACCAGGAAGTCGAAGAGGATGATGAGCACGGAGCTGACGACGACGGCCTGGGTGGTGGAGCGGCCGACGCCTTGTGTGCCGCCGGTCGTGCGCAGGCCGCAGAAGCAGCCGATGGTGGCGATGATGAAACCGGAGAAGAGCGGCTTGGTGAGGCCTTCAAAGACGTCGCCAAAGATGAGTGAGCGGAAGGCAGTGTGAAAGAAGGAGCTGCCCTTGAGTCCGAGGAGGCCGACGGCAACGAGGCCGCCACCGGCGATGCCGCATGCGTCGGAGATGATGGTGAGAAAGAAGAGCATCACGACGGTCGCCACCACTCGTGGTGAGACGAGCTTGCGGACCGGGTCGGTGCCGAGGGCGCGCATGGCGTCGATCTGCTCGGTGACCTTCATGGAGCCGAGCTCGGAGGCCATTCCGGAGGCGTTGCGGCCGGAGACCATGAGGCCGGTGAGCACGGGGCCGAGCTCTTTGACCATGGAGAGAGCGACCAGGCGGCCGGTCATGTTGACTGCGCCGAACTGCTGGAGCGAGGTGGCGGATTGCAGAGTGAGCACGCAGCCGGTGAAGAAGCCGGTGAGGATGACGATGGGCAGCGAGCCGAAGCCGATGTAGTCCATCTGGGTGAAGGTGTCGGCGACGTAACGGGGCGGAGAGAAGAGGGCAGCGATGGCGTGCCAGGTGAGGAGCGAATACTCCTGCACGGAAGCGACGATGCGCTTGGCGTAGGCCTCTGGGGAGGGAAATCTCATTGAGTCCGCTGAGGCTAAGAGTAACAGAGCGTGCAGGGGCTTCAACGCATGGAAGGTGCGAGAATAGAGGCATGTACGCCACGATGAAAGCGGCAGTTCTGCGCGGGAAAGAGGACCTGCGGGTGGAGCAGGTGCGGCTGCCGAAGGCAGGGCCGGGAGAGCTGGTGGTGCGCGTCGATGCGGCGCTGACCTGCGGCACGGACCTGAAGGTGTTTCGGCGGGGATATCACGCGAAGATGCTGACGAAGGACCGGCTGTTCGGGCACGAGGTTGCGGGCACGGTTGTCGAGGTGGGCGAGGGTGTTGCGGAGTTCAAGGTGGGTGAGCGGGTGGTGCCGATGAACTCTGCGCCGTGCGATGAGTGCTTTTATTGCGAGCAGGGGCAACAGAATCTGTGTGACGATCTGCTGTTCAACAACGGAGCGTATGCGGAGTACATGCGCGTGCCGGAACGGATTGTGCGGAAGAATACGCTGCGGATTCCGGAGGGCATGCGTGCGGAGCATGCCGCGTTGACGGAGCCGCTGGCGTGCGTGCTGCGGGGGCTGGAGGAGTCGGGCGCGAAGGTGGGGCACTCCAGTCAGCAAGCTCCCTCCCCAACGAACAAGTTCGTTGGGGACCCCGGTGCTGGCCGGGGACCGCGGGGGCACCACCCCAGTCAGCAAGCTGGCCGGGGACCCCGGGGGCAGACGGCCATTGTGCTGGGTGCGGGGCCGATTGGACTGCTGTTTATTCACGCGGCGGCGATCGAAGGGCTGCATGTGATTGCGGTGGTAAAGCGGACGGATCAGGTACAGACCGCGAGGCTGTTCGGCGCGGAGCAGGTGGTCCGGATTGCGGATGTGGAGGATCCGGTTGCTGCGGCGAAGGCGTTGACGCCTGGAGGCCGTGGAGCGGACCTGGTGTTTGAGGCAGTAGCGACTCCTGAGGCGTGGCAGTGGGCCGTCCACATGGTTCGTAAGGGTGGGGTGGTGAACTGGTTTGCCGGGCCTCCTGCGGGAACCGAGGTGACGCTGGATACGAACGTGATTCATTACAGCGACCTGACTCTGAAGGCGAGCTTTCACCACACGCCTGGCACGGTGCGGCAGGCGTTCGAGATGATTGCGTCCGGCCGGTTCAATGCGGATGCGTTTTTGACGGGTACGGCGTCCCTGGAAGATGTGCCGCAGGTGTTTGAGCGGATGCTGACGCGGCCAGCGGAAGGAACGGCGCCGGAGATCAAGACGGTGATCTATCCGCACCGGCGTGCGGAAGAGATGAAGAGGGCGGGTGCGGCGGAGCTTGTGGGAGAGCGCCGATGAGTGCGCAGTCGCAGAGTGTGGCGCATGCGTTCGGAGAGCTGGACGGGGCGCCGGAGATTTATCTGACTCCGGTGCAGCGGCCGAGTGACGAGCAGGCTCTGCTGTGGTGTAAGCAACTGGCGAGCGCGCACTACGAGAACTTTCATGTGACGACGATCTTTTTGCCGAAGAAGCTGCGGCCGCATTTCTACAGCGTGTATGCGTTTTGCAGGACGTCGGATGACCTAGGGGATGAGGTCGGTGATACGACGACCGCGACGCGGCTGCTGGGGCAGTGGCGCGCGATGCTGCATGAGTGCTTCGAACGTCCGGAGCGGTCGCGGCATCCTGTGTATGTGGCGCTGCAGCCGACGATCGAGGGCTGTGCGCTGCCGATGGAGCCGTTCGAGGATTTGATTACCGCGTTTGAACACGATCAGGTCTATACGAAGCATGAGTCGATCAAGACGCTCGAGGAGTACTCGAAGTATTCCGCCAATCCGGTGGGCAGGCTGGTGTTGTTGCTGAGTGGATATCGCGATGAGAAGCTGATGCGATTGTCGGATGAGATATGCACCGGATTGCAGCTGGCGAATTTTTACCAGGATGTCGTGACGGACTGGGTGGATCGCAACAGACGGTATCTGCCGGCGGATGCGATGGGGCGATTTGGTGTGACGGATGAGCAGATCGCGACGCGCAGGTTTGATGCGAACTTTCGCGCGTTGATGGAGTTTCTGGTGGCGGATGCGCGAGCGCGATTGGAGCGCGGTGCGAAGATTGCGACGATGGTGGAGCGCGATCTGGCGGCGACGCTGTCGCTATTTGTGAAGGGTGGTCTATCGATTCTGGATGCGATTGCGGCGCAGAATTACAACACGCTGAAGTCGCGGCCAGTGGTGACGAAGGCGGTGAAGCTGAGGCTGCTCGGTGGAGCGTTGGTGGGGCGAGTGGGTGCGGCGGTTCTGCCGAGAAGAGGGTCGGGGCCGGCTTCAGATCAGGGACAGGCTGCATGAAGAGCGGAGAGAAGGGGCTTCCGCTGTCCGAACTGGAGCAGGCGTACGCGGCGTGTCGCGAGATTGCCAAGCGGGAAGCGAAGAATTTTTACTGGGCGTTTCGCGTCCTGCCGCAGCATAAGTCTGACGCGATGTGCGCGGTGTATGCGTTCATGCGCAAGGCGGATGATCTTGCCGACGATGAGCGGCTGACGATGGATGAGCGCCGCGAGGCGATGAAGGAGTGGACTGCGGATTGGCGGGCTTCGCGTGCGAAGCCGCACGGTGTTGCGGCGGAGGATCCGGTGTTTCGCGCGCTGAATGACACGCAGCAGCGGTTCGGAATCAGCGATGAACTGCTGGAGAAGTTGGTGCAGGGGACGACGCTCGATTTGCAGGAGACGCAGCCGGGCGTGGAGGTGGTGCGCTCGATTCGGATCACGGAAGGCAGCCACACGACGAGCAGCTTCCAGGTGTACACGACGTTTGAGGAGCTTTACCGGTACTGCTATTTGGTTGCGTCGGTGGTGGGCTTGGTTTGCATCCGGATTTTTGGATATACGGATGCGCGCGCGGAGCAGTATGCGGAGCATGTGGGGATTGCGTTTCAGTTGACGAATATTCTGCGCGACATCAAGGAGGATGCGGAGCGCGGACGGGTGTATCTGCCGATGGCGGAGTTGAAGCTCGAAGGCGTGCATCTGGAAGACCTGTTACTGGCGACGCGCGGTGTTGTGATCACGCAGGAGATGGTGGAGCTGGTGAAACGCGAGGTGAAGCGCGCGGGCGTGTTCTATCGGGATGCAAATGAGCTGATTCCGCTGCTGGATGCGGAATCGCAACCGGCGATGCGTGTGCTGGTGTCGATCTATGAGGGATTGCTGGATAAGATTTCGGCGAAGCCCGAAGCGGTATTTCGCAAGCGTGTGTCGGTGCCGATGGTGACGAAGCTTGCGATCCTGGGGCGCGGATTATTTGAGGCGTGGCGGCTGCGGAGACGGCAGGCGTGAGTCAGGCTGATGTCGTGGTGGTGGGCGCGGGCGTTGCCGGGCTCGCAGCGGCGGTGGCGGTGAGCGGAGTGGGTGCTCGTGTGGTCCTGCTGGAGCGGAAACCATATGTGGGCGGGCGCGCGTACTCGTATCTGCATCCGGCACTGAATGAGGTGATTGATTCGCAGCATGTGCTGCTGGGTTGCTGCACGAATTTGATTGATCTGTGCAGGCTGGCGGGTGTGGAGCGGAAGATCCGGTGGTATGACACGATTCCGTTTCTGGAGCCGGGACGCGATGGTGGTGAGGCGCGGCGGAGCGAGATTGTTCCGGGAGAACTGCCGCCGCCCGCACATGCGGCGATGAGCTTTCTAGGCGCGCCGATGTTGGGTGTGCGGGACAAGGCTGGGATTGCGCGCGGGCTGATGGAGTTTATGCGCGGGATTCCGGCGAGCGATGATGAGGCGTTCTCGGAGTGGGTGCGGAGGACGGGGCAGACGGAGCGCGCGGTGCGCCACTTCTGGGAGCCGATCATTGTGAGCACGTTGAACGACACGTTCGAGCGGACGTCGACGCGGTATGCCGCGAAGGTGGTGTATGAGTCGCTGCTGAAATCGGCCGAGGGCGGACGGTTGGGTGTGCCGACGGAGCCGCTGTCGGAGTTTTATGCGGGCATGGCGCGGCTGGCGGAGCGGCAGGGCGCGGAGGTTCGGCTGCGCGCGAGTGTGGAGCGGATTGAGCGCGTGGGTGGTGTCTGGCGCGCTGTGCTGAGTGATGGCGGAGTTGTTTCGGCGAAGGCGATGGTGCTTGCGCTGCCGTTTGAGCAGGTGCGGACGTTGTTGAGCACGATTGCGGAGCCGAGTGAGAAGGTGCGCGAAGTGATCGAAGGCTTTGCGCATTTTGTACATGCGCCGATTACGACGATTCATCTGTGGCTGGATCGTGAGGTGACGGAGATTGAACAGGCGGCGTTGCTGGATACGCGGATTCAGTGGATGTTCAACAAGTCGCGGATTCGGCGGAGTGGGGTGGGCGAGCACTATTACGAGCTGGTGATCAGTGCGTCGCATGCGGAGCTGAAGAAGACGCGCGAGGAGATTTTGTCGTCCGCGATTGAGGAGTTTGGGAGATTCTTTCCGGCGATGCGGGCCGCGAAGGTTGTGCGCGCGGGTGTATTGAAGGAGGCGCGGGCGACGTTTTCGGTGACTCCGGGACTGGAGCGGTTTCGCCCGGAACCAGATATTTTGGGCGATGGACTTTTTCTGGCTGGGGATTGGACGCGTACCGATTGGCCGAGCACGATGGAGAGCGGAGTACGGAGCGGACGGTTGGCCGCCGAGGCCTTGGCGCGGGCAGCTGGGCAGAGCGCGAGATTTTTGAAGGCGGAGTTGCCGGCGAGAGGCGTGATGGGACTGATCGCGAGATAGGGGCCGTGTGACGCGTGCGGGCTCGGCGCGTTATTATTCCTGCGATTGGCGCAATGGTTCGCCGAGGCAGTTCGAAATCTATAGGTCAGGCCTTCAGTCCTCTGTGGTCTTTGTGAAGAGATTCCTGGGGCTTGGTATTAGGACGCGCCGTCGGCGCTTGGATTCGTGCGCGAATGGCGCTTGGGAGGAAGGCATGGGAAATCGACAGAGGGTTGTGGCTCTGGTGGGATTGTTTTCTTTGACTGCCGTAGTAATGGCACAGACTATGGAAAAGGCGAGTTCATCGCGAGCCGGCGGGGCGGTGGTGAACGCGCGGACGGTGATCGTGTTGACGCCGGATGCGAAGGGACCGGTGCGGCTGGCGACGGAGGATTTGGCTTCGGACATGAGCAAGGTATTTGGTGCGAAGCCGAAGATAGTTTCGAGTGCGGCGGATGCGGGTGGGACCGCAATTGTGATTCATGAGGGGACGGACGCAACGCGGCCAGCGGAGTCGTTCTCGATTGGTGTGGCGGACGGCGGAGGGAAGAAGGTCGTGCGGCTCGAGGGCGCGGACATGCGCGGGACGATCTACGCGATCTACGAGTTCTCGCAGGAGTTCCTGGGCGTCGATCCGATGTATTACTGGACGGACAATGAGCCGGCACGAAGAAGTTCGGTTGTGTTGGCCGCGGATCTGCATAAAGAGTATCCGGCGCCGGTGTTCAAGTACCGCGGGTGGTTTCCGAATGATGAGGATCTGCTTACGGGGTGGGCTCCGGACGATAAGACTGGGATTGCGCCGGCGGTGTGGGAGAAGATCGACGAAACGATTTTGCGGCTGAAGGGAAATATTGTTGTGCCGGGGACGTGGAACTTTCCGGATGAGCAGGAGATGCGAATTGCGGGTGAGCGTGGGTTGATCCTGACGCAGCATCATGCGATGCCGCTGGGTGTGAATGTGGCGCGGTGGCCGAAGGATGTTCCGTACAACTTCTCGACGCATCCGGAGATTCTGGAGCGCGCGTGGAAGAACGCCGTGGCGGCGATTCCGCAGGACCAGGAGGTGCTGTGGTCGGTGGGGCTGCGGGGGTTGTCGGATGTGAGTTATGCGTCGATGGACCCGAGCGTGGTTGGGAATGACAAGCGGCTCGGGATGCTGATCAGCAAGGCGATTGATGAGCAGATAAAGATTGTGCGCGAGCGGTTTCCGGATGCGAAATTTGTGACGGACTTGTGGCAGGAGGGTGCGCGGCTGGAGCAGGCGGGGTTGCTGAAGATTCCGCCGGAGGTGACGCTGGTGTGGGCGGATACGGGATATGGCGATCCGCAGGACAACGGGTTGGTGGCTGCGGGCCAGGGAATTTATTTCCATGTGGCGATGATGAATGGGCGCGCGAATCAGCTGACGGAGATGGTTCCGGTCGAGCGGATTTATGAGCAGCTGGGGCGGTATCAGAAGGTGGGAGCGACGGCGTATTTCCTGGTGAACACGAGTGATGTGCGGCCGGTGGTGATGACGACGCGCGCGGTGATGGATGCGGTGTGGGAAGGCGCGGACAAGAAGACGCCGGATGAGTTTTACAAGGAGTGGATCACGGAGGAGTTTGGTGCGAAGGCGGTGCCGGCGGTGACGGAGTTTTATAAGGCGTACTTTGGGGCGCCGGCGCTGACACAGCCGTTTCGTCCGGAGCCGGAAGGGACGATGCACTTCACACGCGAGTATGGCGATCAGCTGTATCACACGGAAGGACGCGAGCTGATGCTGAACACGATTCTGCAGACGCCGATTGTAAGTGTGCCTAGCCAGGCTCCGAAGTGGGAGCCGCCGCGGTACAACACTAGGTCTGGCGGGCCGGAGTGGGTGGATGCGACGGCGAAGCGCGAGATTATGGCGTGCGGAGAGGCGCAGCCGCGGTGGGATGCGGTGTGGCAGAAGGCGGTTGCGGATGAGGGCCTGGTGCCGGCGGCTCGCAGGAACTTCTATAACATGGCGGTGCTGACCATGGCGGCGACGAATCGCGATAGCAACCGGATGCTGCTGGAGGTGTCGCATGCGGTGGAGGATCTGAAGGTCGGGGATAAGGCGAAGGCGGAGAATGAAGCGCAGCAGGCGGTTGCGGCGATGGATCATCTGCTGACGACGCGGAAGTCGGCGGAGTATGGCAAGTGGAAGAACTGGTATCGCGGGGATTGGCTGAGCGGCGTGGCGAGGACGCAGGAGACGGCGCAGATTTTCGCGAAGTGGATCGATGACCCGATGACTCCGGTGCCTCCGGCGATGGATTGGGAATGGGAGGCGTACTACCACATCCTGCATCATGAGGATGACCGGAGCGTGGATGTGCGGTAGGGCGAGTGGTTAGTAGTTAGCGGTTAGCCGTTAGTGAGGAGCAGGTTGGCTCACTGCTTTTTATCTCGAGACGAGGACGACCCCGACGGCGAGGAAGCTGGTGGCGAGCCAGCGGCGGCGGTCGACGTTTTCATGCAGGAACAGCTTGGCGGCGATGGCGTTGCCGACGTAGGTGAGCGAGCCGATGGCGGGGGCGGCGAGCGAGAGGTCGATGAGGGACAGGGTGAAGAGCATGGCGAAGAAGTTCAGCGCCATGCAGAGCGCACCGATCAGGAAGATGGGAGAAGAGAGCACGGCGCCGATGGGGCCGAGATAGCTGCGCAGGCCGGTGCCGGTGCGGAGTCGGTCGAGATCGCCGAGGCGGCGCATGGCTGCGGCAATGAGGCACTCGCCGGAGATAGCGAGAGCGGCGACGAAGACGATGCAGGACCATGTTCGGACGATTGTGGAGCTGTGCATCATGCGTGGGAGCTCCAACTGTGTGCGCCTGTGTGGAAAGCGGTGCGGTTTGTGCTTTCAATATCCAGTTGGCAGTTTCCAGATGTCAGTTTGAGAAACATTACAGGCCAGTGTTGGAGTCCATGACGTCGAGGCCGGGGTGTTCGGTGCGGGAGGGGGAGTTGGCGACGAAGCCGACGGCCGAAGTGATGAGGAGGATGCCGATCCAGCGGTAGACGGAGAGGTGTTCGTGCAGCCAGAAGCGGCTGAGGAGCGCGACGACGACGTAGCCGAAGGCGGTGGCCGGCATGACGAAGGTGAGGTCGGCCCAGGAGAGCGCGGTCATGTAGCTGGCGAAGAAGAAGATGAGCAGGATGATTCCGAAATCGACGAAAGGGTTGAAGAGCGCGTGCCAGAGGAGGCCGAGGTGATGGAGGTCGACGGGGCCGACCTGGGCCATGCCCCGGGAGAGGAGGGTGTCGCCGACAGAGGCGGTGAGCATGACGCAGATCAGGATGGCGTACTGAGAGGCTTTGAGGCGGTGGGTCATGCGGGGCAGGTTCAAGGATAACAACAGAGTTGATCGTGAGCCGGTAGTGGTTGGCCCGGCGCCGATGTAAATCGGAAGATTCCCGACGGGCTGGAGTTTAGCGGTGGCTGCCGCCGGTGGATGATCGGCCTCCTCCGCTGGAACCGCTGCCGTTGGAGCCGCCGCCACTGTGACCACCGCCCCCGCCGCTGGAACCGGCGCCGGAATGGCCGCCACCACTGAAGCCACCGCTCGAATGACCTCCGTCGGAGTGACCGCCGCCACCCGAGTAGCGCCCGCCAGCGCCACCGGAGTTGCTACCGCGGAAGCCGCTGGAGGCTGCACCGTGATATCCGCCGCCGGATGGAGATGAGATGTGGCCGGCGCGGTTGGTCATGGACTGCGTGAAGGTCTGGGTGTGGGCACCGTCGGTGACTCGAGTCGCGAGCATGAAACGATCAGAGCGGTGATTGAACTGGAGGGTTGAGGCGACGGTGCGTGTGGAAGCGGCACTGATGCCAGGCACGGGCTCATGCATCATGTGCACGGCGACTTGTGGAGAGTCGGCGCGCCCGAGCAGAGGAGCGGCGGGGGTGCGGAATTCCCTCGGCGTGGAATTGAGGAGTTTCGGTTGTGATCGGCCATCGAGCGCGACACGTTCGATCGGGTGGTCTGGTTTGTCGGTCAATCTGTAGACGCCGTGGCGGAGGTTGACCGGCGGCTTGCCGCGTTGATCGCGGGGATGGATGGGGACATAAGCGAGCTTGCCGTGGTACTTCACCCAATGAACGGGGCAGTGGTGGTGTTTGTGCGTGCCGACCACCCAGTGATAGCGATTGTTGCGGTAGATCCAAAAGCCCGTGTGGCAGACGGCCCAGTCGTAGGGATAGAGGTCACTGATGTCGTAAATGCCGTAGCGGCGCTGATACCAATAGAGCTCGGGGTTGCAGGGGAAGTCTTCGAGATCGTCGTAGAGGAGCGCGGGTGCAAGGCGCGGGCGCGGTGTGGTTTGCGCGGCGGCAGCGAGGCCGGTAGTGGAAGACTGCGCTTCGGGCAAAGGAGGGATGGGCGTGGTGGTGTCGGAACTCTGGCGGGTCCAGCCGTCGGTTGGTTCCCAGCACGTGCCGTAGGGGGCGCAGGAGGTGAAGGTGCCTTTGCCGGCGAGGTCGGCGAGACCGGGTAACGGAGTTTTGAGGCCGGCCTCCTGCATTATGGAGTCCATAGCAGCGGTGCGGGTGCGGATGCGATCGGCCACCCATGAATCCCATGCGGTGATGGCGGGTGTGGAGGGAATGGTGGTTGGGACGATGTGCAGACCGATGAGGTTGTAGCTTTCCCCTTTCGTGCCGGGGATGCTGATTTGATTTGTGACGAGCTTCTGGTTGGCCATCGGGGTGATCTGCAGGCCGTCGAGAAAGCTCGTCAGGCGCATATAGCTTTTTTCGCCGAAGTTCACGTCGAGGCTGTGGGTTGCGGTTTCAATGAGGTAGGTTTCGCCGGGGACGGTGGGTTCGAGATGGGTGGTGATGGTGCCGGAGAGGAGCGCGAGCGCGGTGTGCGGGACGCCGTCTTTGGTGGTGAGGTCAGAAAATGCGAGCGCGGAATTAGGCGCGAGGTAAAGGGTCGAGGTGTCTTCGAACTCGATCTCCGCGCGGCCGTCGGGTCCGGTTGCGACTGAGAAGCCGGACTGGAGCGGGATGCCGGCGACGGCGTGCTCCCATGTGTTGCCGGTGAGTTTTTCGTCGTGCTTGCCGCGGGCGATGCGGACGTCGCCTTCGACAAAGCTGAGACGGACGATCTGGGGCAGCCTGGCATGTGAGACGGCGGGAGCTTCGACGGCTTGTTGAGCGGAAAGCCGGGTTGAGAAGCTGACGCTAGAGACGATGAGGAGTGCAAGAAGATGAGAGCGAGTGAAAGACATAAGGCCCTCCGTGCTGGCCCGCTGCCTGGGTTCCGATGGCGCCTGGGAGCTGGGCCGCGGCTGCTAAGCGGTTGATGCCACACCGGTAAACAGCGCCAGTCAATATACGGTCCGGAGATTCACGGAGACGCGGGAAAATTCTGGAGGGTTACGGGAGTGCTATAAAGCGGCTGCTTGCGGCGCTCCAAAGAATCCATTCCGGGTTACCAATGCCCGACGAGCAGTACCGTTGACCTCTGATAGGTTTTGACATGGAAGCGAGCGACAATTCCGGTTCGAGCGCGCGGGGTCCTGACCCGCAAAGCGAATGCGAGAACGCCGTCGGCTACGCTGCTGCGTCCAGACTGGCCAACAGGTCGGCGGATGCTACAAGAGGTTTCCTCCGCGGCTGAGTAATCAGCCGTGCCTGGTGAGCGGGACTCCACACGGGGTCCCGTTTTTTTGCGAGACCAAAAGGGTTATGGATATCGCTCGGCGAGATGAAAATGCTGCAATTCACGGCAGGAAGGTTACCAAAAGGCTAGGGCGCGAGCCGCGAAGCTCTGCTAGGGTGAACGGTACCAGAAGCGTCAGTCCATGTTTACCGTCTGCGTTAAACCGGCTAGGTGACGCAGTCGATATCCCCGCTGTTGCTTGCTGCAGGAGTTTCATTCCTCGAGACTCCGAACAGATGAGAGATCATCTGTAACCTCCAGCGAAACGGGACCTCCCCAGGGGTCCCGTTCGCATTTAAGGCAGAGATTTAGTCGAGGTTAGAGCTTTGGTTCGAGGGACTCCTGCACGGCGAAGAGATCCTCGCCGACAGTGCGTGTTTTTGCGATGGCGTCCTTGATGGGGATGTCGGAGATCTGGGTACCTTTGAGGACGACGAGGCGGCCGAACTTGCCGGCGTGCACGAGGTCGATGGCTGCGATGCCGTAGCGCGTGGCGAGCATGCGATCGTAGGCAGATGGCGTGCCGCCGCGCTGGGTGTGGCCGAGGTTGACGGAACGCGTCTCGTAGCCGGTACGCTTCTCGATCTCTTCAGCCAGTGCCTGACCGATGCCGGAGAGACGAACGTGGCCGAAGGAATCAACCTTGGAGCCGGCAGAGATCTGACCTTCGATGGTTGGGAGTTGTGCGCCTTCGGCGACGACGACGATGGCGAAACGCTTGCCGGACTCCCAGCGCTTTTTAAGGAGCGCGACGACGCGGTCCATGTCGATGGGGCGCTCGGGGGTGAGGATGACATCTGCGCCGCCGGCGATGCCGACGGTGATGGCGATCCAACCGGCGTCGCGGCCCATGACCTCGACGACCTGGCAGCGTGAGTGAGCCTCGGTGGTGGAGTGAAGGCGGTCGACAGCTTCGGTGGCGATGGTAACGGCGGTGTCGAAGCCGAAGCAGACGTCGGTGCCGGAGAGGTCGTTGTCGATGGTCTTCGGCACGCCGACACACGGCACGCCGCGCTCGATGAGCGCGACGGAGATGGATTGTGTGTCGTCGCCGCCGAGCGCGATGAGGGCATCGAGGTTGTGCTTCTTGATATTGGCGAGGCACTTTTCGAAGCCGCCTTCGACCTTCTTCACATTGGTGCGCGACGAGCGAAGGATGGTGCCGCCGCGGTGGAGAATGCCGCTGGTGGTTTCGAGATTGAGCGGCATGGTCTTGTCTTCGATGACGCCGCGCCAGCCTTCAAGGAAGCCTACGAACTCGTCTCCATAGTGGTTGATGCCTTTGCGCACGGCGGCGCGAATGACGGCGTTGAGGCCGGGGCAGTCGCCCCCCCCGGTAAGCATTCCAATCCGCATTGCAGATGTCCCTTTCGTTGTTTCAGTGAAGCGATTAGCGTGAATGATCTGTGACTATCCACGATAACAAAGAACGGATCGAGAGCGCTTTCGTGCGGCGTTCTGGCCAGTGCCTTGGTGAGACCGGCGAGAGAATAGGCGCGTTACAGGGCGGCGGCTAAAGGTTCTGACATGGTTGCCGATATGGTCCAGTGACTCGCTCTTGAGGGACCATATGCGTGGATCAGTGTTGATACAGATTGCAGTTGCGCTGGCGGGCCTCGGAATGGCGGCGGTGGGGCAGGCGGACACGATTCATGTCGGTGATTACGGCCTGGCAGATGTAACGGTGGACGGATTTCAGCTCACGGGAACGGTGACGCTGAATGCCAGCGGGATCGTGGACGCGGCGAACATCACGTTGAAGGATTCGGCGCTGAGCAATCCGGTGTTTACGGATGTCAATTCAGCGGGCGGAGCCTCGGGCTATAACCCGGTGGCAGGCTATGCGTACATCAGCGATCCGGGTGTGGGACAGTTGGCGCTGTATTATCTGCCGTTGCTGGACGGTTCGGGCGATGTGGATCTCTGCATTCTGAGCGCGAAGGACTGCAATAGCTACCAGGCGTCGTACATGCAGATCTATGGCCAGTCGACGTTCGGGTACAAGCTGGTAGATCTCGACAGCGGCAGTTTGGATACCGCTCCGATCGCAAGTTCTGACGCACGCCCTCCAACGCCTGAGCCAGCGTCGCTGGCACTGTTGGGCACCGCCTTGATCTGGTTTGTGTGGGTGAATCGACCGAGATCTCGAGGGCGAAGATTGTAGTGACGCGGGAAGCAGGACGTTTCTGCCCATCAACCGCTAACTGGTCTCAATGTGAGAGAAGACCGAAAACGGCGACGCCGTTCTGGGTGCCGATGTAGACCTTGCCATTGACGACCAGCGGGACGATGAATTTGTTGCCATTGCCGAAGCTGTCTCGGCCTGAGGCAGCCTGGTTGCTGTTGTAGAGCTCGTGGGCGAGGTTGGTGGGGTCGTAGGCGTGGAGCACGCCGCGGGAGTTCAGGCTCGATTCCAGTGCCCAGACGATGCCGTTCTGCGTGCCGTTGGCGGAGATGGTGGGTGTCGGACCGGGGTGGGGAAATTTGACCGCAGTCGCACTGGAGGCGGAGGTGGCAAGGCGGGCGTTTGTGATCGGGAAGGCCTTGAGCGAGTCGCCGTCGGCGGCGTAGTAGAGCACGCTGTTAAAGTATGCGGGGCTGGAGTAAACCATGCCGGTGAGCGCGCCGGAGAGTTGCTGATAGATGTTGCTCGTGGATGAAGGATTGTATTTGCCGAGATTGTCGCGATCGGCGAGATAGATGGTCTGATCCTTGCCGGCGCCGACGATGAGGTGATGCACCGTGCCGTTTGCGTCCATCTGATCGGGGAGGAGCAGAGCGCCGCCGGAGCCAAGATCGAGGTCTGCATTCGAGTCCGAGATGCCGTTGGAGGATTCGAAATAGTCGGCGACGGCGAGTTTCCCGGCTGAGGAAGAGAGCTTCAGCATGGCATTGCCGAAGTTTTGATGTGAAGGAAAACCGTTGCTATCGAGCGCGGTGTCGAAGGTGCCGTTGGCGTCGAGCAGGTAGATAAATCCGCCGGAGTCGGCGGCCATACCCGCCCCGGCCATCCATACGGAGCCTTCATGACCATTGGGCGTGAGGTTGAGCACGGCTGTCTGCTGGAGCGATGACTCGCTGTAGGCCATGATCCAGCCGGTGTAAGGCCCGATGTCGCAGTGCGAGGTCCATGTGAGGTAGATCGTGCCGTTGAGCAGCAGGAGTGCGGCGCGCTCGGCGTACTGCGACGGGTTGAAGACAACATTGCCGCTTTGTGAGTTGTCGCCGGTGCCCGGATAGGTCGCTGAGATTTCGCTGGGGCTGGAGGCCAGCTCGGCTCCTGTGGTGAGGTCGAGAGCGTGCAGGCGTTGATGGTAAGCGCCAGAGGAGTCTTTGCTCATGCCGACGGTGAACAGTGTGCCGTTGGGGCCGCTCTTGCGGTCGATGATGGGCGTGGAGGTGATGCCGATCTCCGGGGTGATCTGGCCGCAGCCGTGGTCGTCGCTGGTGGTTTCACCGGAGCCGAGCACCGAGATGTGCCAGAGCTGCGCTCCAGTGTCGGCGTCGAAGGCGTAGACGCTGGCGTGTTCGGTGGCGACGTAAAGGATGTTGTGCAGCGTGTTGTTGATGACGACGTTGGCGAGGAAGAGCGGCTGTGCGTCGACTTTGCCGTCTACGGAGAAGAAGCCGATTTTGCCGAATTGTGTGGAGTTGACGTTGGCGGGAGTGAGGATCGTCTCCTGCGAGTTGAGGCCGTCGCGCGCGAGATCGTAGTGCCAGGTGGTTACGTCGGGTGCGTTGGTCATGACCGCGCCTTGAATGGTAAGCGCGAGCATGGCGGTGTGGGTGAGAGAGCCTGAGGTGCCGGTGAAGGTGATGGTGGGCGCGGCTGAGGCGGTGGTGATTGGTGCGGTGAAGGTCAGGCTAGCGGAGGATTGCGCCGGAGTAAGCGTGAGCGTGGATGGATTTGCGGTAACACCAGAGGGAAGGCCGGAGATAGCGACGGAGATTGTGCCACTGAACGAGTTGAGCGCGGAGGCGGTGATGGTGACAGCGCTGCTGGTGGTGCCAGCGTTCACGGACAAGCTTGCCGGTGAGGCAGTGAGCGAGAAGTCAGGAGTGGATCTGGGAGTGGAGTTGCCGCCGCAGGTTGTGAGGAAGAGGTACAGAGTGAAGACGGCGGAGACGCGCAGGGCGTTTACGAAAGGGCGCATGGGGCGGCCGGAAGCAGCAGTAGGGATGACTATAGCGCGATTGCGTCAGTGGGTTGTCTTTGAAATTCCTTCCAGCCTGGAGAAGCAGGCGGCCTGGTCGACCACTGGTTGGCGAGCGCAGCGTTGGACTTGTGCGATGCGCTTTTCGTAGAGCATCTCGACGCAGCCCCTCGCGTAGATCGAGGGCACGCCGCCGATAGCGCCCCAGGGGCAGGTGGAGTTTACGAATTTCAGCCAGTTGTTCTGGCTGCCATCGAGAGCTTTTTGCTGGCGCGGAGGGATGATTCTTTTGGCGTCCTCGATGAGGGCAGCGAGTTTATTGTCGGCTTCGCCAAGATTGGCGTAAGCGCAGACGGTCAGCTCGAGCGGGCTCGTGGGTTTTTCGCAGTCGAAGCTGGCGCGAGGAGCGTCGGAGGCTTCCGAGGTGTTTGCATCGCGAGGGTCAGGATGGAGCACGCCGTTGACGCAGTCTTCCATAGGACCACCGCAGGCGTCGAGTAACGTGAAGCGCAGTTCGAATTCGTTGCGCAGGCAGTTGATGGTTTTCGGTGAGGCCGGGGCTGTGGAGAGGTTGCATTTGGCGGGAAGCGAGTTGAGCCACGCGCGCTCGCTTGCGATAAGGGCGGGGCGTTGGGATGGGTCGGCGTTTTTGAGGAAGCCGTTGTAGTTCCGGGAGAGGACGATGTCCGCGTGGCCGAGCGAGATGTTGGAGCAGATGGTGGTTTCGAGTGGCGTTTTGGCGAGGGAGCAATCGAAGCTGGCGCGTAGCGGCTTGGATTTCCATTTGTCTGGATGGTCGGCGAAGTCTTCTGCGACGTTCGCCTGACAGATTGCCGCTGCGGACATGGGCATCGTGCCGTCTTGGCGAGATTCCCCGTATGGGCAGAGCTGCATTTCTTCGATGTAGCGCTCTTCTGCGGGTTGAGGAAGTTTTTTGAGGAAGACCTTCTCGCACTTTGCGACGGCGATGGGAGCGAAGGCGGTGTCGGCGCTGGAGCCCCACATGCAGGCGTGGAGGATGGTGTTGGCTTGCTTGCAGCTTGGAGCGGATTCGAGGAGCTTTACGGTGTGTTCGAAGTTGGTATCGCCGCCGAAATCGCAGTTCGGCGCGGCCTGCGCGTTTGCGATGGAGGCGGTGAGCAGGAACGTGGAGAGAAGCAGTGCGCGCATCGGCAACAGCGTATATGAAAAACAGATTCCCTCTGGAATGACAGATACAAAAGCAAAGGCTCTCGCGTGTCAACGCGCGATACCCTAAACCTTTCACGATGGTGCTGTGAAAGGATGGGCCACCCGGTTTGTGGGCAGGACAAATACGAGGTCCTTTCGACTGCACCGGCTACGCGCAAAATGACGGCGCGGTCTTCGGGTCGAGTCGTTGCTGAACCGAAAAAGCAGGTTCCTCCGCTTCGCCTCGGAATGACAGAAAGAAAAGCAACAGCAAAGAGCGAAACGGCCAGCGTGGGCTGACCGTTTGCCGGGTGAGGATGCAGAGCGACTACGCGTTCATGCTGACAGATTCCTGCTGCTTGATTTCACGCTCTTCGGCCTTGGCACGGGCGGCCTTGTTGCGCTGCGAGCGGAGCTTCATGAAGGATTTGGCTTCCTGGTAGAGGCGCGGGACGTCGCGGTTGACGATTGCCTTCCAGACGACGCGCGCGGCGGCCTTGGGGCGGAAGTAGTACTCGTCGTAGAAGCGGTGGACCTGCTCCATGACGTACTCGGTGGGAAGGCCAGGGTACTCGATGTGGGCCATCTGGTGGCCGCCGCCGTCCTGCATGACTTCGTTGGTGATGAAGTTGTTTCGCTGGGCGAAGTCGTAGAACTCGGTGCCGGGGTAGGCGTGGGCGACTGAGACTTGGATGGTCTCGCAGTCGAGCGACTTCGCGAAGTTGATGGTGTTGCGGATGGACTCCCTGGTTTCGCCGGGAAGGCCGAGGATGAAGTCGGCGTGGATGACGAGGCCGAGGTCGTGGCAGTCCTTGACGAAATCGCGGGCGCGCTCGACGGTGGCGCCCTTCTTGATGTTCTTGAGGATCTGCGGGTCGCCCGACTCGAAGCCAACAATGAGGAGGCGGCAACCAGCTTCCTTCATGGCTTTGAGGGTGTCGCGGTCCGTGGTAACGCGCGAGGTGCAGGACCACGTGATGCCGAGCGGCTTCAGCTTTTCGCAGAGCTCGATGGTGCGGGCCTTCTGGATGTTGAAGGTGTCGTCATCGAAGAAGAACTCTTTGACGTGGGGGAAGTTTTCCTTGGCCCACTTCATCTCGGCCGCTACATCATCTGTGGAGCGCTTGCGCCAGGCGTGACCGGAGAGGGTCTGGGGCCAGAGGCAGAAGGTGCACTGCGCAGGGCAGCCGCGGGTGGAATAGAGCGCGATGTACGGGTGAAGAAGGAATGGCACGTTGTACTTGGTGACGTCGAGGTCGCGCTTGTAGATCTGGGTAGCCCAGGGCATCTCGTCGAGCTGCTCGGGCGTGACCTGTGGGCGGTCGGGGTTGTGCTGGATCTTGCCGCTCGGGTCCTTGTAAGAGATGCCGAGGATCTCGTTCAGCGGCTTGCCGTTGGCGTACTCGACGATGGA
Organism: Acidobacteriaceae bacterium; assembly: GCA_035651235.1. Taxonomy (GTDB): domain Bacteria; phylum Acidobacteriota; class Terriglobia; order Terriglobales; family Acidobacteriaceae; genus Granulicella. The sequence goes on along the minus strand of DASRGC010000016.1, from coordinate 3,966 downwards.
GAAGTCGAACTCACGGCGGCAGACGAAGTCGATGGCTTCGCACTCGTTGAGCGCGCGATCCGGGTCGGTTGTCACCGGAGGGCCGACAAAGGCGATGCGGATGGAGGGGTTGGCGGCCTTGATCGCGCGGGCGAGGCCGTGGTCGCCAGCCCAGCCTACGGTCGAGGTGAAGAGCACCAGGAACTCGTAGTCCTTCGAGGTTTGGATGACCTCATCGGCGGAGATGTGGTGGGGCGGGGCATCGAGCAGCCGCGAACCCTCCAGCATGCCAGCCGGGTAGGTGAGCCAGACGGGGTACCAGTACGACTCGATCTCACGGGTTGCAGGCCACCGGGAGCTAGCGCCCCCGTCAAAATTCTCAAAGGAGGGCGGGTTCAAGAGCAGGGTTTTGAGCGGCATACGATAACCCTCATTTTACCATTTCGTTACTGCGGATAAGCGCGCGTTTTGGTGCGGAGGTAGAAAGGAAGATTCCCTCTGAAAACGCACCGGAAGAAGTGCAATTGTGAGAGCAGGTTACGGGTTGGGCGCGGGCGGTTTTGAGGGTGCGATGGCGGCGTTGCGAAGCCACATGTCGAGATTGCCCTGCGCGCGCATGAGCTGCACCTGGGCTTGCTCGAGATCGAAACGCGAGTTGAGCATCGTGATGTACTTTCCCCGCTCATCAATTTCGGCGTTGGCCTGGTCCTTCGGGGTGCGCTGGGGGGCGTTGGGATTGGCGGCGCTGGCCTGAAGCTGTGTCCGGATCGCCGCGAGCTGCTGGGAGGCGAGCTGCTGCTGGAGGTCGGCGACTTCAGCCTTGGCAGCCAGCGTGCGTGTGCTGCGGGCGAGCTGTGCGTGGCCCTCCTGGTCCTTGATTCGGGCGTTGCGGTAATCCGCATATGCGTGGACCGCGTCGGCGGCAGACTCCTGGGCTTTGTCCTTGAGGGCGCGGTCGAAGATGGGCCAGCTGACCTGGACGCCGATGCCTGCGTTGTTGTACTGGAAGACCGACTTGCCGGTTACTGGATTTGTCGGGAAGTAGACCTGGTAGTTATTGAACTTGGCAAAAAGGCTGTACTGGCTTGCGAGGAAGATCTGCGGGCGGTAAAGCTTCTTTTGGTCGCCCCAGGCGATACGCTGCTTCGCTTCAGCGTTCTGGAGCGCAGCCTGCACAGTGGGACTGTCGGGCAAGGTGATGGTCGCCTGATCCTCGGTGGGAGTGCCGAGCTGCGGAATGCTGTCGTGGGTGGTTGTGAGACTCGTGGATGGCAGGCCGATGAGGTTTGCAAGGTGCTGCTGATCGAGCGCCCGTTCGTCCTGCGCATTAAGGTAGTTAAGGTGAATCTGGGCGGCCGTGAGTTTGGCTTGCGTCAGATCGATGCCAGTGTCGACGCCTGCATTGAGACGGTCGGTGACGATGGTGACGAGCTGCTCGGCGCGTGCCAGTTGCTGATCGAGCGCCTGCTCGCGAGAGAGATCGCGGTCAAGCGCGAGATAGGTGACAACGGTGTCCTCTTCAACCTGGGCACGAGCGTCGTTGACGTTGAGTACTGCAGCTTTCAGACCGAAGCGCGCGGCGCGAATGTAGTCTCGCTGGGACCAGCTAAGCAGAACGCCCTGCAGCGTGGCATTGACGACCGACGGCTGCCCGAGCGGGTAACCGTAGGACCAGCCGAGGCCCGACCCGACGGTTATCGCAGGAATGTAGACGTCCTTACTTTCTTTAAGGATCGCGGTGGACTTGTCCACGTCTGCCTGCGCGAGGCGAACGCGAGGATTGTTCTTGAGCGCGAGATCGACTGCGGAAACCAGCGAGATCTGGGCATGGGCAGACTTCGACGCAGGGCCGAACGCGATGACGGAGAGAATCAGCAGTGCCGCCGCGTTAATCCGAACGACTGTGGAGTGCCTCTGCATCGTGATCTTTCGTCCGCCTCCATGCGGCGTTCAGCGTGCTGCGATGGTCGTCTGGTGCTCAAGCGCGGCGAGCTCCTTGCGCGCCGGAGCATAGTCCGTGGCCAGATCGAGCGAGCGTCCGAGTTCGATCTTAGCGTCCGCCGTGTTGCCCTGGATCCGGAGAAGTTTAGCGAGCGTTACGTGCACACGGAAGGCTGGAGCAGCGTCGGACTTGGAGCGAGAGGCGAGGTAATCGCGCAGGGCACGCTCGGCGAGCCGTGGCTCGCGATTCAGTTCGGTGAGCGTGGTTGCGGCGTCGACGAGTGTGGCGTCGTGGGTAGGGTCGAGAGCGATGGCGCGGCGAAGAGCCTCGACAGCCTGATCGCTTTGCGAACGGCGTGAGTAGAAGGCGCCCAGGTCAGCCCAGGCGTTTGGCTTATTCGCTACGGCAGTCGCCGCGCGGAACTCACGTTCCGCCGTCGTATAGTCCTTTTGCTTTTCGGCAGACATCGCGCGAGTGCGGTGCGCGTTCTGGGGAAGTTCAGCGGCAGAGCGGTCGGCGAGAAGAGCGGCCTTCTCAAAGCCGCCGCCCACGATCGAGGGGGCATCGATGTAGTACTCGCTGAGATCGTTGACTGCATCGCCATTCAGTGGGTTGAGCCGAACGGCTGCTTCGAATGCGTTGCGGACCTTGAAGGCGAGGCGGAGACCGGCTATCGGTCCGGCGCTGTTGGCTTGCATGCCGTATGCACGGCCGGCCCAGTCCTGTGCCGTGCTGTCGTTGGTGAGCGTGCGAAGCGCGGCGGTGCACTCGGAGGCTGCGGGCGTGGCCAGCGATTGCGCGTAGTATGCGCGGCAGAGCAGCAGGTGCGCCTGACCGTTGGAAGGATCCGTGGAGAGGACCTGCTTCAGTTGGGCGACGGCAGCGTTGGAGTTGCCATTTAAGAGCGCATCGGTGGCGGAGGCGAGATCGGCTGCCCGCGAAACGCAGGGAGCTGCGAGGAGCGCGATAGCGCCAGCTGTGAGAACGGCGCCGCGCAGGTTGAGGATGCTTGCGGGGAACTTCAATCGATGAGCTTTCAAAGGATGCATGGATCGGTTATTGAACAACCTGGACCTTCATTCCGTCAGAGAGGTCGGCCTCGCTGGTCGCGCCGAGTGCGATGAGATCGCCCTCGTTCAGCCCGCTGGTAATCTCAGCGCGCGTAAGGTTGACGACCGCATTCGGTGCAATCTCCACGGGCGTGCGCACCAGCTTGTTATTGACGATCTTGTAGACGAAGTTGACGGAACCTTCGGTGTGGAGCGCTTCGCGCGGTACGCTGAGCACGTTGTTACGCTGGGCAGTCGTGACCCTGACTGTGACATTGGTATTCGGCAGCAGGTCGCCGCGCGCATCGTCGACGGTGATGAGGCATTCACCGACGTTGCGCGTGCCGTAGGTGATGACGGTCGTGGGCGCCTGCTGGACGTGACCGTGCCAGACGAGGTTCGGCTTGGCCTCCCAGGTAATGGTGACGGGCTGGCCGGCGGCAAGCTTGCCGATCTCCGGCTCGTCGAAGTAGGCACGAATCTGCAGCTTGGTGAGGTCGGCAATGTTGATGAGCGGCTGGCCGGATTGCACGAAGTCATACTGCGCAACCGGCAGAGAGTAGACGTTTCCGGCGAAGGGAGCGTGTACATCCACGTTGGCATACCCGCTCTGCGCGGCGGACAGATTTGCCCGAGCCTGCGCAACCTGGGCGCGCTGGTTGGAGAGATCGATTGTGCCGAAGCGGTCGTGGATCCGTTTCTGGATCTGCGCCACGCGGTTCTGTGCGTTGGTGAGCTGCTGTTGCGCAAGCGCGACCTCGTTGGGTGAAGCAGCGCCCTCTGCGAGAAGCTTCTGATCGGTGGCGAGCGTAGCCTGTGCCTGCTGGACCTGATTTTGCGCGCTGGTCAGGTCCGCCTGTTCAGAGAGCCGCTCATCCTGCGTTCCGCCGTGCTGCATGTTCATGAGGGCAGTCTCGGCGCCCTCCAGGCCGGCGCGCGCAGCGGCGACTCGATTGGCCGCATCGGCTGAGTCCATCCGGAGCAACTCCTGGCCTT
>DASRGC010000015.1:0-18027 GCA_035651235.1 Acidobacteriaceae bacterium | reverse complement strand
GGCTGCGGTTGAGGACGATTCTCCATTCGAGGTTGCGGTTGCGGCTGCGGTTGAGGACGATTCTCCATTCGAGGCTGCGGCTGCGGACGATTCTCCATCCTGGGCTGCGGTTGCGGCTGCGGACGATTCTCCATTCTCGGCTGCGGCTGCGGGGACGGCTGATGCTCGAACCGCGGACCCGCATTCGGCTGCGGCTGTGGCTGCGGGCGATTCTCTACGCGCGGCTGTGGCTGAGGTTGTGCATGATTGTCGATCCTCGGCGTAGCGGCATTCGGTTGCGGCTGCGGCTGGGCACGATTCTCGAATCGCGGATTGCCGCCATTCGGTTGCGGCTGAGGCTGCCCACGATTGTCAAACCGTGGATTGCCGCCATTGGGTTGCGGCTGCCCACGATTCTCGATCCGCGGATTGCCGCCATTCGGTTGCGGCTGAGGCTGCCCACGATTCTCAAACCGCGGATTGCCGCCATAGGGCTGCGGCTGTCCACGATTGTCATACCGCGGATTGCTGCCGTTGGGTTGCGGCTGAGGCTGCCCACGATTGTCATACCGCGGCGCTTCGTTCGGCTGCGGGCGCCCAGCCGGAGCCGCGGGCTCCGCAACGCGCGGCGCCGGAGCGATGCCCCGACTGTTCGCGAAGCCGTGTTCCGCAGAGGCCATCTGCGGACGGCCGTGGTTCTGGTTATAGAATTGCGCGCGGTTGTGCGCCGCCTCCACACGGACCTGTTGCTGTACCGGCAGCGGAGCGTCGTGACGCTCACGCATCGCGGCGACCTCCGTCGGCCGAGGCTGAACATTAATCCCACCGCGCCCGCCGTTATAACTCACGCGGTTCTCTGGCCGGCCGCTGTACCGGACGTTGTCATAGATAACCGGCCGCTCGTAGATCGTGCGAATCTCCGGCCTGACGCGGGTTACAGCAGTGTTGTAGTAGAAGTGATCGTGATTCCAGTAGCCGCCGAAGTACCCAATACCGATATAGCCGAAGCCGTAATCGATGCCACCGTAGTAGCCCACGTGACGTCCCCAGTAGCCGTGGTGGAAGCGATAACGGCCGTCATACCAGCCCCAGTACGGCGGAGTCCAAAGCGCGCCGTAGTAAGGTGGCTCAACCCACGCGCCGGGCACCCAGTAGTAGCCATCAGGTCCCCACGCCCAGTAGCCCGGAGTCCAGATATAGTCCGGTCCGGGAGCAGGCGGCTGATCGTACTCAGGCAGCGGCGGAGGCGGCTCAGTGGTGTCCACCAGCGCCTCTTCCCCCGCCAGCTCCTGGTCGGAGTAGCCGGGCTGCTGGTCGTAGTAACCCTGCTGTTGGGGATATTCCTGCTCCACGGGTGCGGGCGCCTGCTGCGGGTATTGGGCCTGCTGATAGTACTCACCCTGCTGCTGCGGCGTATAAGCGGCGTTCTGTCCCAGAACCTGGGTCTGCCCATTGGCCGGCGCCATGTTGGCCGCCGCCGGATCCGGACCGGCGTTTGCCGGATTATTTTTGCTGTGACATCCGGCGGCGAGCGCCAGCGCCCCCGAAATAGCAATCGCGCCCATTGCGCGGCGAATTGTGGTGCTCGTTTTGGTCCTAGCAACTTGCATCCGTTGGCTCCCAGGCGGCTCTCTTCATTGCTGGAGCACGCCCCCTGCACTACGTACAGACGACAGGTATAAACCCGTCAACTTTGTATAAGATGCGGTGCCGCCGGGCGGAGTGAGCCGGCTGGTGATCTATCTCTCTATCTGCACGAAGGGAACGAGTTGGGCCGTGCATCCGGTGTGGCAAAAGCGCTACACTGTCGGCATGTCGCGCTCTCCCCTCAAGCGCTTCCGCCGTGGCCGTCATGATCGCGGGCGTTCCATCCGCTAACGGCGCGCGCGCCTTTCCCCATCCAGACTCGCTATCATCCAGAATTGTTCGCCCGTCATCCTCGCTGCGTGTTCGCGCGTCTGATGCGGGCCTCATCCTCTGCCCTCGTCGCGAGACGGGAGGCAGCGCTCCCCAGGATCAAAGCTCCGCGGGGAGCTTCAAGGAGATTAAGACATGACTACTGCAAACGCCCATCCTGACAGCTTTCACTCCGCCGGCGAGCTCCAGTCCGGCAGCAAGACCGTGCGCTACTTCCGCCTCAACGCGCTGGCGTCCACCGGCGCAAAGCTGGAACGGCTGCCCTACTCGCTGCGCATCCTGCTCGAGAACCTGCTGCGCCGCGAAGACGGCGTGACCGTCACTGCCGATGACATCCGCTTTCTTGCCAACTGGAACGCCAAGGCCGAGCCCTCGCGCGAGATCGCCTTCATGCCGGCGCGCGTGCTCATGCAGGACTTTACCGGTGTGCCCGCGATCGTCGACCTCGCCGCGATGCGCGATGCCATGAAGGCGCTCGGCGGCGATGCCCAGAAGATCAACCCGCTCGTGCCTGCTGAGCTCGTTATCGATCATTCCGTTCAGGTCGACGAGTACGGAAGCGCCAAGGCCTACGACCTGAACGCCGCGCTCGAGTTCCAGCGCAACCGCGAACGCTACGCCTTCCTCAAGTGGGGACAGACCGCCTTCCGCAACTTCTCCGCCGTGCCGCCCGGCATGGGCATCTGCCACCAGGTCAACCTCGAGTACCTCGCCCGCGTCGTCTTCACCAGGGACGAGAACGGCCAGACAATCGCGTATCCAGACACTCTCGTCGGCACCGACTCGCACACCACGATGATCAACGGGCTCGGCGTGCTCGGATGGGGCGTCGGCGGAATCGAAGCCGAAGCTGCCATGCTCGGCCAGCCGGTGAGCATGCTCGTTCCGCAGGTTGTGGGATTCAAACTCACCGGCAAATTGCGCGAAGGCGCAACCGCAACCGACCTCGTCCTCACCGTCACAGAGATGCTGCGCAAGTTCGGCGTCGTCGGCAAGTTCGTCGAGTTCTTCGGCTCCGGCATCAGCCAGCTTCCGCTCGCCGACCGCGCGACGATCGCCAACATGGCTCCGGAGTACGGCGCCACCTGCGGCATCTTCCCCGTCGACTCCGAGACGCTGAAGTATCTGCGCCTCACCGGCCGCAGCGAAGAGCACATCGCGCTCACCGAGGCCTACTACAAGGCGCAGGGACTCTTCCACACTCCCGAGGCACCGGAAGCCGAGTACTCCGGCACACTGTCGCTCGATCTCTCCACGGTAGAGCCGAGCGTCGCAGGGCCGAAGCGGCCGCAGGATCGCGTGCTGCTGCGCGAAACCCCAGAAAGCTTCGCCAAGGTGCTGCCGAGCCTGCTTGGGCCAAACGCAAACAGGACTGTCGTACGCCAGATGGTGCGCTGGGAAGGCGAAGGCGGACACGCATCTGCTGACGGCAATCTCGCGAGCTCCGTCGGCGCACCCGCGCCGGACGTCCCGGTGAGCGTCACCATCAAGGCAACCTCGCACGAGAAGCCGGGCGAAGCTCAGCACCAGACTGCGCGATTCGAGCACAGCGTCCATGCGCGTTTCGGCGTCGACCCGGACCGCTACCTGAGCAATGGCTCCATCGTGATCGCCGCAATCACAAGCTGCACCAACACATCGAATCCCTACGTGATGGTGGCCGCCGGCCTGCTCGCGAAGAAGGCCGTCGAAGCTGGCCTGACCACGCCGCCGTGGGTCAAAACCTCGCTCGCGCCGGGCTCGCGCGTGGTGACGGACTACTACACGCGCGCCGGTCTGCTGCCGTATCTCGACAAGCTGCGCTTCCAGGTCGTCGGCTACGGCTGCACAACCTGCATCGGCAACTCCGGCCCCCTGCCCGAAGATGTTTCGAAGTCGATTGAAGAGCATGGCCTCGTGGCGGTTTCCGTTCTCTCCGGAAACCGCAACTTCGAAGGCCGCATCTCGCCGGAGGTGCGCGCCAACTACCTGATGTCGCCGCCGCTGGTCGTCGCGTACGCGCTCGCCGGGCACATCAAACACAACTTCGACACCGAGCCGCTGGGCAAGGGCAAGAACGGCCAGGATATCTTCCTGCGCGACATCTGGCCGAGCCAGAAGGAGGTCGCCGACGCCGTCGCTGCCTCCATCGACTCCGAGATGTTCCGCCAGCAATACAGCACCGTGAGTGACGGCGATGCCAACTGGCAGCACCTGAAGTTCCCCAGCGGCGACACCTACGGATGGGAGCACGACTCCACCTACATCCGCAAGGCGCCGTACTTCGACGGCATGCCAGCAAGGCCCGCCGCCGTCGAAGACATCAAGGATGCGCGCGTGCTCGCCGTACTCGGCGACTCCGTCACGACCGATCACATCTCCCCGGCCGGCTCCATCAAGCAGAACGGGCCTGCCGGCAAATACCTCACGGACCACGGTGTAAAGCCGTTCGAGTTCAACTCCTACGGCTCGCGCCGCGGCAATCACGAGGTCATGGTGCGCGGGACTTTTGCCAATGTCAGATTGCGCAACAGGCTCGCGCCCGGAACCGAGGGCGGCGTCACACGCCTGCTACCCGAAGGCACGGGCATGAGCATCTATGACGCCAGCGTCGAGTATGCCAAGCGCAACACGCCGCTCTGCATCCTCGCGGGCAAGGAGTACGGCTCAGGCTCCTCGCGCGACTGGGCAGCGAAAGGCCCGCGCCTGCTCGGCATCCGGTTCGTCATCGCTGAAAGCTACGAGCGCATCCATCGATCCAACCTCGTCGGCATGGGCATTCTCCCGCTGCAGTTCCTCGCCGGGCAAAACGCCGATTCGCTCGGCCTGACCGGTGAAGAGGTCTATCGCGTCGGCCAGCCCGGTGAGTTGCGCGCCATGCTCGACGCGAAGTTCGCCAACGGCAAGCTGCTCACCGTCATCGCCGAGTCCGACCAGGGCCGCACGACCGAGTTCCAGGTCGCCGTCCGCATCGACACGCCGCAGGAGATCCTCTACTACCAGCACGGCGGCATCCTGCAGTACGTGCTGCGGCAGCTTGCGGGTAAGGCGTAGCCGTGGGGCTGTTCCGCAAAAAACTCAAGCAGGAGCACAAGGTAATGCTGCAGCACGACCGCGCCGGCGGCGTGCTGCAGCCCGAATATCACCGCGCCACACCCGAGTGCCCGCACCCCGAGCAGTGGTCGATGTTTGACTCCATGACCGCGGAGCTCGAGGTCCTGGAGCTGCTGGCGACACTGGTCACGACGCTGAAGCCGCAGCTCATCGTGGAGACCGGCAGCTTCCTCGGCGTCTCCACCGAATGGATCGCCCGCGGTCTCGACCGCAACTCACAAACCGGCAGCCCCGCAGGCAAAATCATCTCCTGCGAGTACGATCCCGTCGTCTTCGCGCGTGCCAAGGAGCGCTTCGCCAACAACCCCCTCGCGAAGTACATCAATCTCCGCAACGAAAGCTCGCTCGAGATGCACGTCGACGGCACCATCGATCTGCTCTTCTCCGACTCTGACCCCGACCTGCGCGAGGCCGAGGTGAAGCGCTTTCTCCCGCAGATGAACCCCAACGGCCTCATCCTCATTCACGACGCAAGCTCGCACCTGAAGACCGTGCGCGACGCCGCGAAGAAGCTGGAGCGCGAAGGTCTCATCTCCGTGCTTCTGCTGCCCACACCCCGCGGCCTCGTACTCGCGCAACCACGCTCTGCTCTCGCGTAGAACTCGGGTGGCCTACCCTTTCACGCAGTGAAAGGGTGGGGTATCGCGCGTCGTAGCGCGCGAGTGTCTTCTGATTGCTGTCACGCAGTCACGGCCAACGGATGCACCGGCACGCGCACCCAGGTCATGCCCGCGGCCTCTGCCGCCTTGATCCCCAGATCCGCATCCTCAAACACCAGGCAATCCGCCGGCGCAACCTTCAACTTCCGCGCCGCCGTGAGGAACGGCTCCGGATCCGGCTTGCCGTGCGTGTAGTCCTCCGCGCCCACCACCGCGTCGAAGCACGTATCCAGATGCAGCGCCGCCAGCGTCCGCGTGATCGTCAGGCACGGCGATCCCGAAACCACCGCCATCGGAATCTTCCCATGCTGCTCCGTGATGTGCGCCGCCACCGACGCAATCGGCCGCACCCTGTCGATCAGCTCCAGGTACAGCTGCTCCTTGCGATGCACCACCTCCGGCGGAGACATGCGATACCCAAACCGCTCGTTCAGCATCTCCACCGTCCGCGGCAACGGCATCCCTCCCCACGCCCAGAACAGCTCCTCGGGAAACTCGCCGCCCGCCTCGCGCACGGCCTGTTGCCACGTGATCAGGTGCACCGGCATCGAGTCCGCGATCGTTCCATCCAGATCAAACAAATAAGCGCCAAACGCACGATCAGGGATCGGCAGACGCTCGGTCGATGTCTTCACTTCAGCCATTGCTTCCATCGTAGCCTCTTCCCACTTGCCGTAGCATGGAAGAGATGAGCGTCGCAGCCGCACGCACGATGTATCTGCCGGAAATCCTCGCGCACACACGGACGGTTGTCGCTGAGCGCAAGGCTGCGGCAGACATGCGCGCGCTCGAACGCGAAGCCGAGAAGCATCAGCCACGCGGATTCGCGCATGCGTTGCGGACAAAGGCACAGACCGGTCCCGCCATCATTGCCGAACTCAAAAAGGCTTCACCGTCCAAAGGCCTCATCCGCGCCGATTTCGATCCCACTGCATTGGCACAAGAGATGGAACAAGCCGGAGCCGCCGTTCTCTCCGTGCTGACCGACGAGAAATTCTTCCAGGGCTCGCTCGAAAATCTCCGGCTTGCCTCAGCCGCAACGACAATCCCCTGCCTCCGCAAAGATTTCATCATCGATCCCTTCCAGATCGTCGAGGCGCGCGCAAATAATGCCGACGCAATTCTCCTCATCGTCGCCGCGCTCACCGACTCCGAGCTCCGCACGCTCCGCGATGAAGCCCGACACTGGAACCTCGACGTTCTCTGCGAGGTTCACGATGCCGACGAGCTCGACCGCGCCCTCGAACTCGACTGCGAATGCGTCGGCGTGAACAGCCGCGATCTCCGCACCTTCGAGGTCTCCCTCGATCGCGCCTGCGACCTCGCTGCACAGCTCCCACGCTCCGCCGTCCGCGTCGCCGAAAGCGGCATCCACACCCGCAACGATATGCAGCGCCTCCGCTCCGCCGGCTACGAAGCCTTCCTCATCGGCGAATCCCTCATGCGCCAGCCCCACCCCGGCGAAGCACTGAAGAGCCTGCTCAGCAGTGGTCGCTAAATGTACAAATTCCCCCTAACTCCGCATCCCTGACCCCTAACTCGCCTCTCCATGTTCATCAAGATCTGCGCCAACACGAACCTTCAGGACGCCCAGCTCGCCGCCGAGCTAGGCGCCGATGCCGTCGGCTTCGTCTTCGCGCCCAGCCGCCGCCGCATGATCGCCTCGCAGGTCGCCGAAATCACACCGCATCTCCCTGGCAGCGTGCTCACCGTCGGCGTCTTCGCCACCTCTGACGCCGACGAGATCATTCGCGCCGTTCGCGAAGCCGGCCTGCAGGCTGCGCAGCTCCACAATGAACTGGACCCCGACCTCATCGCCAGGCTGAACGACGCCTTCGAGGGCCACATCCAGCTCATCCAGACCGTTCCCTTCAACGTCCATTCCGGCAACAATGCCGGCTTCTCGGCAACGCTGGCCCGCACCCTCACCACCCCTGGCCTCCGCGCCGTGCTGGTCGACGCCGCGCGTCGCGGACAATCCGGCGGCCTCGGCATGGCCTTCGACTGGCAGCTCGCCGCGCAGGAGATCCGCCTCGCCTGCAACACCGCCGCGGCCACTTCCACAGCCGAGCTGCCGCCGCTGATCGTCGCCGGCGGGCTGCACTCCCGCAACGTCGCCGCCGCCATCGATGTCCTGAAGCCCTGGGGCGTCGATGTCGCCAGCGGTGTCGAAGTTTCACCGGGCCGCAAGGATCCTCTGAGGTTGCGGCAATTCATCTCCGCCGCCCGCGGCTCAGCCGAATGGACTGAACCATGGACACCCCTGACCCGGAAAGACGATAGCAACCGCCCCAAAACCTAAAGGACAGCTTTAACCCGGTGTTAACTCCCCTGGTTCCTCTGGCAGCTCCACCTGCCAGCTCCGCCCGCCCTCACCCGTAAATAGAAGATGACTCAGGGGAACCGCGAAAACTACTGGCCCCCTGGCCTTCGCCGACCTATACTTTGGGCAAGCCAGCACGCCCCACCAGGGCTGCCCGGCCGTGTCACCGCGATTGCATGGGAACCCATCAGCCAATTCGCAAGACCGTCACTCCTGAGATTCCGGACAAGCTCTACTTCCGGATCGGCGATGTCGCGCGGCTCTGCGAGGTCCCCGCCTACGTACTGCGCTTCTGGGAGACCGAGTTCCCGCAGCTCAAGCCCAACAAAGGCGGCACCGGCCAACGCCTCTACCGGAAGCGCGACGTCGAGATGGCGCTGCGCATCAAGAGCCTGCTCTACGACCAGGGCTACACGATCCCCGGCGCGCGCCAGGTCTTCAAGAATGAGGCCAAGCCGCGCGAAGCGGTCACGCCGTTTGAACCCGTCGCCGTTGCAACGCCCGCGCCAGCGCTCGTTCCCGTCGAACCCCCGTCCCTCGGTCCAAACATCGACAAGGCTCCCATCGAGGCCCGGCTCCGTGCGCTCCGCAAAGAGATGCAGCAGCTTCTTGCCTTGCTCGGTTCCCCCGCCGCGAGCACCGAACCTCCCGCGCTGCGGCCCAAGCCCCTGCGCCCGCGGCTCGTCACCGCCTCCAGGCCAGAATCCAAGCCGGCCCTGAAGCCCGAACCGAAAATCGTGGAGCGCCGGCAGGGTGACCTGTTCCCCATTGAATGAGCCCGCTGCACTCACCCGTCCCCGATCCGCCTACTCCGCCGGCTGAAATTTCACCTCCACCGGACCTCGCAGCCCAGCCTGCTTCCCAGGCGTCCCGTCGCGGCTCCTCGCGGCTGAATCTCTTTCGCAGCTCGCACGGTCACACCGTCGGCTCGGCAGCCATGCTGCTGATGATCAGCTCCCTGCTCTCCGGCGTGCTCGCGCTTGTCCGCATCAAGTACGTCAACTTCCTGTTCGGCGCCGGCCCCGCGCAGGACGCCTATCGCGCCGCATTCAAGCTTCCCGACCTGCTCTCCTACTTCCTCACCGGCGGAGCCGTCGCGATCTCCCTCATCACCGTCCTCAATCGCTATCTCGTCAACGATGACGAAGAGGGCGCGGACCGTGCTCTCTCCGTCATCATGACCACCATGCTGCTCGTGCTCTGCGCCGGCGTGGTGCTGGCGGAGTTCGTCGCACCCTACTACGTCTGGTTCGCCAACAAAGGCTTTCGCCACGATCCCCTGCGCTTCGATCTCTGCACCTCGATGACCCGCATCATTCTGCCGGCACAGCTCTTCTTCTTCCTTGGCAGTTGCATGAGCGCACGTCTGCAGGTGCGAAAGATCTTCATCTACCAGGCCGGCGTTCCCGTGGTCTACAACACCGGCATCATTCTCGGCGCTCTCTTCCTGCATCGCCAGATGGGCATCTACTCCCTCGCCGTCGGTGTACTCGCCGGCGTCATCGCCGGCGCTCTGTTGCTCAACACTCTCGGCGCCATGCGCACCGGCCTGCGCTACCGTCCAGTCATCGGCTTCAGAGATCCAGCCTTCGTCGAGTGGTTCAAGCTGACCCTTCCTCTAATGATTGGCGTTTCGCTCGTCATGTTCGACGGCTACTTCCTCAACTACTTCGGCTCCCTGCGCGAGGGCGGCATCACGGTCATCGGCAACGCCAAGGATCTCTTCAACGCGCCGTTCAACGTAATTGGCCCTGCCGCAGGCGCTGCCTCGCTTCCGTTCTTCGCCTCTCTCTATCAACAAGGCCGCACGCGCGATTTCTCAGCCTCTGTCAGCCGCTCCGTCTCACGATTGTTTGCCGTCGGCATGCTCGTCTCTGCGTGGATGATCGCGCTCGCGCCCTGGCTGCTCGATCTCTTTCGCGGCGGAAAATTCAATCAGGCCGCTACCGTCGAAACCACACGGCTATTCAGCATCCTCTCCGTGACACTCGCGATCTGGGCCGTGCAGGGAATCTACGCGCGCTCGTTTTACGCGGCCAGCGACACGCGCACACCCGCCATTACCGGCACTCTCATCACCGTGCTCTCCATACCCATGTACTGGAGCCTCTTCTACACGCTCGGCCTGGAAGGCCTGGCGCTCGCCTCCGACCTCGGCATCCTGGTTCAGACCGGCACACTCGCCGTGCTCCTGCACCGCAAGCGCCTGGTGAATTTTTCACATCTGGAATTCGGCGAACTGGGCCGCTCCTTCGCCGCTGCCATCGCCGCGCTGCTTGCCGCCGGCGCTGTGGTCCGCGCGCTGCCCCACGTCTCCAGCCACTCCGGCGATCTCCTCATCATCGCCGCCGGTACTGCAGTCTGGGCGCTGCTCTGCTTCGGCGTGCTTCGCCTCACCGGTTCCCGTCTGCCGAATCAGCTTCTTCGCCGCAATGCCTGAGATGCAGGCCTGAGATGCAGGCCTGAAGGCTGCGCCGCAACTCTTCCCGCTGAACGGAAACGCCGCGCCAGAGCATAGCTCCACGCGGCGTCTCGTTCACGAGTTGTTCAGCGCCATCCGATTAGTACGGGCTGTTGGCCTTATCAGCCGCCTTGTCAGCCTCGTACTGCTTTTCGTTAGCCTTGCGAACCTTCTTGCTGTTCGCCGCCTTCGCCTCAGCATGGTCGGCCTTCGCCTGCTGCTCATCAGCCTTCTCTTCCTTCTTCAGCTGGTGATGTGTCATCGGGTGTTCTACAACGGGGCCCGAGGCCGTGGCACTGGTAGTGGTCGTCGTCTGCGTCGTCTGCTGCTGCGTCGTCTCCTGCTGCGCGAGCCCGGGGGCCGCACAGATTGCGAGCGCTGCTGCGAGAACTGCTGCACGTTCGAACTTCATAGGATTCCTCCTCGTGCCTTAGACGGCAACGAAAGGACTCGCGTGGTCTCACGAGAGTACGAATCAGCCCTCTTTCGCGTCCTCATACTCCTCATGCCACTTCATCTGAATAGCTTCCAGCAGACCTTCATTCGATTTTTGAGGATCTCCAACAAACCCAGGCAACTCCGTAATCCATTTGTGCATGTCGGTGAACCGCACCGTAAACGGATCGAGCTCCGGAAACTTCTCCTGCAGTTGAATCGCAATCTCGAGCGTGTCGCTCCAGTCAATCTCGCGCGCCATCGCATGGCTCCTTTGTGTGAGCTCCAGTCTATTCGAGCAACCGCCTCCGCGAAGGCTCAACTCAGCCATCCACGGTAGAATAGAAGCAGGCATGAGCGCACAAACCTCACAGAAGAGCGGCCCCGGGATAAAGCCCCAGCGAAGCTCCATGAGCTCTCGCGGACGCATGACCGCGCGCCGCCGCCTCATCGCCGCCTCACGCCGCCTGCGCGAGCTCAAGTCCATCGGCTCCGCGCTCGCCGACACCGCACACCCCTACATGGCGCACATCGTGCCCATGCGCCGCTGCAATCTCGCCTGCACCTACTGCAACGAGTTCGACGACTTCTCCAAGCCCGTTGACCTCGACGAGATGCGCCGCCGCATCGGCGAGCTCGGCCGCCTCGGCACCACTGTCATCACCATCTCCGGCGGCGAGCCATTGCTCCATCCAGAGCTCGACGACGTCATCCGCGCCATCCGCAAGACGGGCGCCATCGCCGGCATGATCACCAACGGCTATCTGCTGATGCCCGATCGCATCCACCGCCTCAACAAAGCAGGCCTCGATCACATGCAGATCTCCATCGACAACGTCATGCCCGACGAGGTCAGCAAAAAATCCCTCAAGGTCCTCGACGCCAAACTGCGCATGCTCGCCGAACACGCCGACTTCCACGTCAACATCAACTCCGTCGTCGGCGGCGGCATCGAGCACCCGGAAGACGCCCTCACAGTTTCCAAGCGCGCGCTGGAGCTCGGCTTCAGCTCCACCATCGGCATCATCCACGACGGCACCGGCCAGCTAAAGCCCCTCGGCGCTCGCGAGCGCGCCGTCTGGGACGAAGTCCGCCGCCTCACCCGCCGCAGCTACTCGCGCTTCAACCACTTTCAGGAAGCCATCGCCAACGGCCAGCCCAACGACTGGCGTTGCCGCGCCGGCTCGCGCTACCTCTACGTCTGCGAAAACGGCCTCGTGCACTACTGCAGCCAGCAGCGCGGCTACCCAGCCATCCCCCTCGCCGAGTACACCACCGAGCTCGTCAAGCGCGAGTTCCTCACCGAAAAAGGCTGCGCCCCCAACTGCACCATCTCCTGCGTGCACCAGGTCAGCTACATCGACCACTGGCGCGCCCCGCAGACCTCGACCACCACGCCCGGCGCCGGCGCCTCCGACCTCGTCCAGATCCAGTAGTCCCCACACCAAAGAAAACGGCCGCCTCTCAGGCGGCCTTCGTCTTCCTCTGTCACACCCTAGCGCGTGTGCGCCGCCGCATGCCCCGCCGTATGATGCACAGCCGGCGCTGGCTCCGATACCCACGTCTTCGCCAGGTCAATCGCCGCATCCAGTTGCGACACGTCCTTCACCTGGATCCAGCGATGCGGCGTCACGATGATGATCGTCGGCGTCTCCACTAACCCCAACTTCTTGCCCAGATTCACATCCGTCTCAACCTCGCGCTCCAGCTGCCCTGTCGGGTCAACCACGAATGGCATCTCCTTGCCGTGCTGGCTCATGAACTGCTTCGTAAAGTTGAGGAGATCGTCCTGAGACGCGATGCGGTACTGCGCGGCAAACACCTGCCGGCGATAGTCCTCGGCCAGCCGCGGCGAAATCTTGTCCTTCATGTAGCGCGCGTACAGCGCCGCCTGGTGGCTCCAAATGTGGTTTGGGATCAGGAAGTCATACTCCACCAGCGGAATGTGGTACTGCGCGACCGCCGCGTGCACAAACGGAAACGCATGCGCGCACGCCGGGCACTCCAGGTCTTCCCATTCGATCACCGCGAGCTTCACGCCCGCCGGCGGCTTCAGCATCGACGTATCGGTGAAGTGACTCACCTGGTTGGGCGGCATCGAAATCTGTGCCGCAGCAAAACCTGCGGAAACAATCAAGCCGAATGAACCAAACAGGGCAATGGCGAGGAGGCGGCGAAGACCGGAAGAACGCACTCTGAAGGACCTTTGGAGCAAAGTGTTGCTCTGTCTCCATTGAACCATCAAGCCTCGCCCCCGCGCCAATCCAGGCAGCGTTTCCTCCCCTCCGGTGCTATCCTCGGAAGCGAAGGAAAATCGAAATGATGCTCGCCCTCGCCGCACTCGATCTGCTGCTCCTGATCGTCATCCTCTTCGTCCTGCTCCGCCGTTACGGGCAGACAAGCGAGCATGCAGACGCGGATCCGCGCGTGGCAGCGCTCGCCGCCGAGCTGCCTACCCAGTTCGCCCGCCTCGAGACACGACTCGCCACACTCGACGAACATCTCCGCAGCAGCGTCACACAAATCCGCGCCGACACCTCCGCCGAAGCCCAGGCCGGCCGCGAGGCCGCCGAGCGCTCCGCCGCTGCCCTTCGCACCGAAGTCCTCGGCAACGTGAACGCCCTTGGCGAAACTCTGCGCTCCGGCCTCGACAGCTTCCGCAAGGACAACACCGGCGCATCGGAAACTCTTCGCCAGGTGGTCGACGCGCAGCTCGCCGGGCTCACCCAGCGCTTCATGGGCTTCGCCACCGACATGGCCCGCGAGCACGCCGAGAACCGCGAGACGCTGCACGCCCGCCTCACCGATCTCGGCAATCAGTACGCCGCCCACCAGGAACGTCTCCGCGGCTCCGTCGAGGAGCGCCTCGAAAAACTCAATCAGGCCAACGCCGCAAAGCTCGAAGAGATGCGCCAGACTGTCGACGAAAAACTGCACGCAACCTTGCAGACACGTCTCACCGAAAGCTTCGGCCAGGTCACCGACCAACTCACCAAAGTGCACGCCGGTCTAGGCGAAATGACCAAACTCTCCGCCGGCGTCGATGACCTCTCGCGCATCTTCACCAACGTCAAGTCGCGCGGCGGCTTCGCCGAAGTGCAGCTCGGAATGCTGCTGCAGCAGATGCTCGCGCCCAGCCAGTTCCAGCAGAACGTGCGCGTCAAGCCCAACACCCAGGAGGTCGTCGAGTACGCAGTCAAATTCCCCACACCGCAGGGCGAAACTCTGCTTCCCATCGACGCAAAATTCCCGCGCGAGGCATGGGAGCGACTCGAAACCGCCTACGAAACCGGCTCGGCGGCAGAGATTGCCTCCGCGGGCAAGGCCTTCGAATCAGCGATTCGCATTGAAGGCAAGCGCATCTGCGACAAGTACATTGCGCCCCCGGCCACCACGTCCTTCGCCATCATGTTTCTGCCCACCGAGGGCCTCTACGCCGAAGTCATGCGCCGCGATGGCCTGCAGTCGGACCTTCAGCAGAACTGCCGAGTCACCATCGCCGGCCCCAGCACCCTCTCCGCAATCCTCAACAGCTTCCAGATGGGCTTCCACATGCTCCAGATGCAGGAGAAGGGTGACGAGGTCTGGAAGGTGCTCGCCGCGGCACGCACGCAGTTCGGCAAGTTTGAGGACCTGATGGGCAAGATGAGCAAAGACGTTGAAAAGGTGCAGAACACCCTGGGCGAGGTAGCCACACGCACGCGGGTCATCAACCGCACGCTGAAAGATGTCAGCCTCGAGCCGAACGGCAATGCGCTGAGTCGCGGGGCGGCGCTCAGCGGCATGTTGCCGCTGCTGGCGGCTGAGGAAGACGAATAAAAAGACTTAGCTGAATTTTGGAAGAAACAGGCTTCGTTGAATTTTCCGAATTCTGGGGAACGAATTCTGGGGAATAAAGGGCTGACGGTCGCCCGGGGGAAGCGATCCGCGGCCCGGCCACGGGGGCTTGAACACTTCTCCTGAAGCTGTACAGCGAAGCGAACACCGTTCGGGCCGTTTTCCTTAAGACGAAAACGGCGTCGGCCGAAGTGTCCAAGGGCAAAGCATCAGGAGAAATGTTCTTAGAACGGCTGGTTCATCGCCGTAGCGCGCTCCAGCCGGTGGGCGTGGCCATCATCCCGTTGGAACGTCCGGCAGCGGCAGATCGTGCACTCCCACGGAAAGACACCGAACGCAGGCAGCAGACGCATCTGGGTCCATCCCCGGCGGTTCAAGCGGCGAAGATGACCCGAGCCGCAGTGTTTGCAGAGTCTCTTGCTCAAGAGATTGACCTCCTCAGTGGTTGGCGACCGAGCACGGGGCCCGACTTTTTGTGGCCCCAATGCTAGGCGCGTACGGTCGAAAGAGATAGAAGATTGCGCGGCAGGGAACCCGGTTTGATGCCCTGCCTTCTTGCTGATAAAGAGCATTCTGCGTTCGCCGCCACCAGCCCGCTATCCCACTGCGAGCCGCCGCAGCAAACGGAACGTGTCAGGTAATGTGACCTGCACGGGGCACGTGACCTTAGTTGGTGGTAGGCGTAACACTCGCGGGCGGGGCGTGCCGTAACACAACGTTGCAGGGCTGGATCACCGGAAAGGGTCACGAACCTGCATCCGAGCTCGCATGGGTCTTCGGCAGCCGCAGGCCCCCAAAGAACGTAAAGACCTCACAGAACACCCAAAACCATGCAATTCTTTACACGTAGGGAGAGCCTAAGTATCCTTGCACACTGAGGCAATTGCAGCGGACGTCGTTTTCAGGACACACCCGTCCCCGTGGCTCAGAAGGAATCTGATAGGAGATTGGAACAATGGCAGCAGTCGATGAGAAGGTGAAACAAATTATTGTCGAGCAGCTTCAGGTGGACGAGGCTGAAGTGACCCCCGGCGCCAGCTTTCAGGAAGACCTCGGCGCCGATTCGCTCGACGTGGTCGAACTGGTCATGCAGTTCGAAGAGGCCTTCGACATCCAGATTCCGGATGAGGACGCGGAAAAGATCAAGACCGTCAAAGACGCGACCGATTACATCGAGAAGCATCAGAAAGAGAAATAGCGGGAAGCGGCCATCTTTGGATGGCCCGCAAGAAATTGCGAGAAGGGCCCATTTTATATGGCCCATCAACCCGCTACATCCCAAGGAACGTAACAATGGAGCAGCGACGTGTTGTCGTGACTGGCCTCGGCGCCTTGTGCGGGGTCGGGAACACTGCGGCTGAGGTGTGGGAAGGCCTGATGGCCGGCCGCAGCGGCATGGCCGAAATCACTGCCTTCGACCTCACCGGGCACTCTGTCCGGTTTGCGGCCGAAGTTAAAAACTTCGACCCGCACCAGTTCGTGGACAAAAAAGAGGCCCGCAAGATGGGCCGCTTCATCCACTTCGCCATGGCCGCCTCGGACGAGGCCATGAAGCACTCCGGCCTCCAGGTCACGCCGGAGAACGCCGACTGCGTCGGCGTGCACATCGGTTCCGGCATCGGCGGGTTCGACGTCATCGAGCGCGAGCACACCAACCTGATGAACGGCGGCCCGCGCCGCATCTCGCCCTTCTTCATCCCCGCCTCCATCGTCAACCTCGCCGCCGGCCACGTCTCCATCCGCTACGGCGCCCGCGGTCCCAACGAGGCCACCGCCACCGCCTGCACCACCTCCGCGCACTCCATCGGCGACGCCTTCCGCATTATCCAGCGCGGCGACGCCGACGCCATGATCGCCGGCGGTGCCGAAGGCGCCATCACCCCCATGGGCGTCGGCGGATTTGCGGCCATGAAAGCTCTCTCCACCCGCAACGATGACCCCACCCACGCCTCTCGCCCCTTCGACAAGGACCGCGACGGCTTCGTCGTCGGCGAAGGCGCCGGCATCCTCATCCTCGAGGAGCTCGAGTTCGCCAAACGCCGCGGCGCCAACATCCTCGCCGAAATCATCGGCTACGGCATGTCCGCCGACGCCTTCCACATGACCGGCATGGCCCCCGAGGGCGAAGGCTGCTATCGCTCCATGAAACACGCGCTCAAAGTGGCCGGCATCTCGCCCGACCAGATCGACTACGTCAACGCGCACGCCACCTCCACCCCACTCGGCGACGCGCTCGAATCCAAAGCCATCGAAAACGTCTTCGGCGAGCGCGCCCTCAACCATACCCTGCTCGTCAGCTCGACCAAGTCCATGACCGGCCACCTGCTCGGCGGCGCCGGCGGCCTCGAAGCAGCCATCACCATCCAGGCCATGCAGCACCAGATGGTCCCGCCCACCATGAACCTCGAGAACGTCGACCCCGAGTGCCGCCTCAACTACGTGCCCAACAAGCCGCAGCCCTGCAAAATCGACTACGCCCTCTCCAACAGCTTCGGCTTCGGCGGCACTAACGGCTCCCTCGTCTTCAAGCGCTGGGGCGCCGAGTAGCGATCACCTACATGAGCTGTGCAATGCAAGCTCACGGCCTTCACGCGTGGGAGCGCGTCTCTGCTGCATGCAATGCCTCCCGCACCTTCTTCTCCAATCCCATCGCATCAAACGGCGCCCTGACCTTCGCATCATTGTCGAAGTACACATAGACATCCCGCGCACACCCCTCCGCCTCCGTCTCACACGCCCTGCGCCCCTCCGCCCGCGCCCCCGTCGCCCATGCGACCACCCGCTCCGCCCACTCATCCAGCGCCACATCCTCATACCCGCTCGCGTACAGCTCCTCCGACCCATGCAGCCGGACATAAACAAAATCCGCCGTCACATCGAACAGCAGCGGCCACTCCACCGTATCCGCCACCACCAGCGCTACGTCGTGCTCCCTTAGCAACTCCACAAACTCCTCGCACGCAAAGCTCTCATCGCGAATCTCCACCGCATGCCGGATAGGCGTCTTCTTCGGCACGCCCTTCACGACCTCCACACAAGCACGGTTATGCAATCGCTCATCGTGTCCACAAGCCAGGCGCGCCGCCGCTCCCTGCGTCCTTGGCAGCAACTCAAAAAACTCCCTGAACCGCCCCGCCTCAAACCTTAGCTGTGGCGGAAACTGCCACAGAATCGGCCCCAGCTTCTTGCCCAGCTCCAGCAATCCACTCGCGAAAAAATTCGCCAGCGGCTGCTCCGCATTGCGCAGCTTCAGCATGTGCGTCAGGTATCGCGACCCTTTCACCGCAAACACAAAATCCTCCGGAGTCTGCGCGCTCCAGTCG
>DASRGC010000014.1:0-31422 GCA_035651235.1 Acidobacteriaceae bacterium | reverse complement strand
ATTCTGGTGAACAATGCGGGGCGGTTTGAGACGGAGGCGCTCGAGAAGATCAAGGTTGCGCAGTGGGATGAGATGTTCGCGACGAACACGCGCGGGCCCTTCCTGGTGGCGAAACATGCGTATGCGCAGCTGAAGCGCGCGCGGGGGCGGATCGTCAATATCGGCTCGCTGGGCGGGCTGCATCCGTGGTCGACGCATGCGCACTACTGCACCTCGAAGGCGGCGGTGCATATGTTGTCGCAGACGATGGCGAAGGCGTGGGCGCCGGAGATCAGCGTGAACTGCGTGGCGCCGGGGATGATTGTGACGACCGGCGAGATCAGCTCCGGATATGAGCAGTTCGCGCAGAAGACGCCGATGAAGCGCAACGGGACGGTCGAGGATGTTGCGGCGGCGGTGCTGTTCTTTGCGACATGCCCGAATTTCATTACGGGGCAGTTGCTGGCGGTGGATGGCGGGCTGGGACTGTAGCAGCGTCATCGCCTCCTCTGTCGGCGGGCGACTCACACCGATGTCCCTTTTTGTCCCTTCTATGGCCCACTCGCTGCTTTTGCGCGTCCTCGTTCGCGCGTAGAGTGATGGACGGAGGTGCAGATGAATCGCTCGCATGAACGCGGGAGGAACGGCTCCGCGGCTGCCAGAAGCTCACCACTTGCTTTGGCGAAACGCGAAGTTCCAGTCATCGTCATTCTGCCGCCGCGTATTTCGCTTCTCGACCTTGGAGGAGCGCTCGAGACTCTTCGGCGCGCGAACTTCGAACAGAAGGCGATCTTCTTCCAGGTCCGCTATGTCGGCGTCACACGATCTGTCAGTTCTGCGATCGGTATCGATGTTCATCGCGTCGAGCCGCTGCCCTCGTCTCTTCCCAAGGATGCGGTCGTGGTCGCGATGGGGAGTGTCACGATTCCGTCGGAGTGGGGCCGCCCGGCGGATTGCGAGGCCGACGCGCAGGATGAGGAAGCCATCGTTCGCTGGCTTCGAACCGCGATTCGCCCCAGCCATACTCTGGTTGCAATTTGCTCCGGTGCGCTGCTCTTCGGTCGAGCCGGGCTGCTCGACGAACGCCGCTGCACCACGCACCACGCGGATTGCTCGCTGCTGGCGCGCCTTGCGCCGAAGGCGAAGGTCCTCGAAGATCGACTCTTTGTGCAGGATGAGAACATCTACACCTCGGCCGGTGCTACGGCGGGCGTCGATCTCATGCTGTATTTCGTGAGCCAGCATATAGGCCCCGCACGCACAGCAGCGATCGCGCGTCATCTGGTGGTCTATCTGCGCCGCACCGGCTCAGACCCGCAGTTTTCTCCGTGGCTGGAGGGACGCAATCACATTCATCCGGCCGTGCATCGCGTGCAGGATGCGATTGCCGAAGATCCTGCGCGGGACTGGAACCGCGTGCAGCTGGCGGAGATCGCGGGCGCCAGTGGACGTCATCTGTCGCGCCTTTTCCAGCAGCAGGTTGGCATGTCGATCGTGGACTACCGGAACGGGCTGCGCGTGGCTCTCGCGCGTGAGTTCCTGTTGCAGAGCGAACTCGATATGGAGAATATCGCCGAGCGGGCAGGATTCTCTTCCACTCGCCAACTGCGCAGGGCGTGGCAACGTGTTTACCGCGGCAGCCCAAGCGAGGCGCGAGCAACGGCCGCGCGGCTTTCCTCCGCTTCAGCCGCCTGAGCGCCGCTGCAACGCACACGTCGTCTGCGGCAGCTGTTCTCCGTTCAGTGTTCGTCAGCAGCTCAATTCCATGTTGCAATCGTGCGGCGCGCGCAAATTTGCTTTGAGTGCACAACCCGGAGTGTCGCAGCTGCGATTCCTGTTGAAGATTGCAGCATGGCGATGAGTTTCAAATCTTCCCGCTTACTGCAGGATTCCGTTCGTTCGCTGCTCATTACAAAGCGCAGACACTTTACTGACAAGTAAGCAACTCGGCTGACCTATTCCTGATTCTGCAGCCACGCGCCTCAGACCGAAGCACGGCGGCCGAGCGGCGAATCGTCTCAGCAGAGCGCCGTTCGTCACGGCTCAACTACATGTTGTCACTCATGGCCTTTTTTGTCCGCACATCGTCCGTGCGGATGCTTTCGCAGTCATCAGGGCAGTCCTAACTTGGGTCATGGCCGGAGAGCGGAAGGCGTTCTTCCCGCCGACAGGAGCAACTTAATGTCGCACAGTTCGCAGACAGAAGATCCTCGGGCATCGGTTACAGACTCTCCTGGCCTCAGAATCGCGATGCTATTGATCGCTCTCTTGCTGCGGCTGGTGAGCGTTGCGGAAAGCCCGGACAACATCGTTTCCTTCAAGTCGCCGCATCGCTCCATGATCGTCGTCGAGGTACGAGTGAACGGCAAGGGACCCTATCCATTCCTGTTCGACACGGGCGCGACCTCGTCCGTTGTCGACCCGAAGCTTTCTGCGTCGCTTCATCTGCCGGCAGCGCGTGGCGTCGAGGTTGCCAGCTGGGAAGCCACGACTGACGCGCCCCGGGCCCTCGTTGAGGGCCTCTCGTTTGGTCCTATCAGCTCCGGTCCCTTGACGGTGCTGGTTCAACCCCTGTCCGAGTTCAAGACCATCGATCCAGATTTGCGCGGGGTCCTGGGCCAGGACGTGCTCCTTTGCTCCAACTTCCTGATCGACAACCATAGGCACCGGATTCAATTCGATGACGACGGCACCCTGCTTACGGAACTCACCGGCGATCGGATCGCGATCACACCCGTACGCACTCGCGCGGGAGACCTGGAGCCCCGGCTGATCTCAGTTCCCGTGCAGACGAACAGAGATGCGAAGCCACTTCACCTGCTGCTGGACAGCGCCGCGGATATGGTCGTTCTCCAGCCCTCGCTCGCCTCTCAGGCGACTGTGCCGAGGGGCACCAAGTGGATCGCCGATCAAAATGGCAGGCTCTCTTCCGCCACGACGTTTCACACCCGCTTGTCGGTGGGATCAGAGGTCTTTAGCGCGGAGGTCTGGACCGGAGATGCGGGGCTGAAGCAGATCGTGATCGACGGGCTGCTGCCGACCGGTAGCTTCAGCCAGCTCTACATCGCCAATCGAGGCTCGTTTGTCATCCTGGAGCCCCGCCGCATCGGTCGCAAAGCCTCGAACAGCCCAGAGACCGCGGCCCACTCCGGCCAACAGCATTGACGTCGCTCCTATGGCAAAACAGGCGGCTGCTAGCGGCGAAGGATCCGGCGGAGCAGGCCGCGGGGCTTTTCGTCGTCGGGCTCGGTGTCGTATTCGGAGTGGCCTTCGATGTGGAGTGGGGCTTCCTGGGGCGGAAGCGGGCGGTTGTCGAAGACGGCCTGTGGATTTTCGGTGCAAAGCCTCTGGGCGTAGGCGTCGCCGTGGCGGGAGGCGATATGGTCGCAGGCGGCACGCAGGTGCGGCGGGCGGTTGCTGATGTTGTGGGCGTCGGTCGAGACGAAGTGGACCCAGCGGTCGGCGAGCAGGCGCTCGGTAAGCTTCTGAGCCTTCCGTCCCATGAGGCCGATCACGGAGGCGGCTGTGACCTGGGTGAGCATGCCGTCGCGAACCCATGTGGCCAGGCGTGAGGTGTCCTGCTGGAGCGAGGGATTGCGCTCGGGATGGGTGAGGATGGGGGTCATGCCGCCGAGCCGGAGCGAGTAGAAGGTCTCTTCAAGGGTGGGCGGAAGGGCGTAATCGGGGAGCTCGATGAGGAGGTATTCGCCGCCGTTGATGGTGTAACGGCGCGGATTTTCAACGGCGTCGCGCACATTGTCATAGCTGAGGTGGAAGTCGCAGCCGGCGCCGAGAATGAGGCGGATGCCGGCATCGGCCAGAACTGCACGCAAATGACTGAGAAGCAACTGGACGCGGGGCGGGTCGAACTTGTAGCGGCTGCTGGCGTGGGGGGTGCAAACGACGTGAGTGATGCCGTCATCGGCGGCCATGCGCGCCATCTTGACCGACGTGGCGAGGTCGGGAGGGCCGTCGTCGATGGCGGGCAGAAGATGGTGGTGGAGGTCAACCACGATTTGAGGGTAGCATTGCTAACTATCAGTGCGGGTGGATGTTAAACAGCAGATCTCGAGCAGCGTTGCTGTGGAAGACTGCATCAGAGAGGGAAAGGATAAGCTGCGTTTCGAGGCCCGGCCTCCCGTATGATGACGAGAGTGCGTTGTGCTG
The DNA here is from genome assembly GCA_035651235.1 of Acidobacteriaceae bacterium. Lineage (GTDB taxonomy): Bacteria > Acidobacteriota > Terriglobia > Terriglobales > Acidobacteriaceae > Granulicella. The sequence goes on along the minus strand of DASRGC010000014.1, from coordinate 27,276 downwards.
CGGTTACGTGAGCGGCTATCTGGCAGGCAAGCACGGAAGGAAATCTTTCTCAGGGACCCACATGGCAGAAACCAACCCGAACAGCTCGAAGCCCCGCGTTCTCGTCGCCGATGATGAGCAGGTGATTGCGAACACGCTCGCGATTATTTTGAACCAGGCAGGCTTTGAAGCGCGTGCAGTGTATAGCGGCGAGAAGGCGATTGAGGCGCTGGACACCTTCAGGCCCGACATGCTGATCTCCGACGTCATCATGACCGGGATGACGGGCATCGAGGCGGCGATTCAGACGCGCGCCAAACTTCCAAATTGCAAGGTACTATTGTTCTCCGGACAGGCGGCGACCGCCGACCTGCTGGAGCGGGCAAGGGCGCAGGGACACGAGTTCGAGATCCTGGCCAAGCCCGTTCACCCGACAGATCTGCTCGCCAAATTGCGCGGGTAGAGAGGCGAGAGCGAGATACGAGCGGGTGGCCCCGAACGCTTTCTGAGCGCACCTCGGCATTGACACCTGGTATCTCGCTCTCGTCCTTCTCTTTTTAAGACAGTGAGTAGTGAATAGTGAATAAGGTAACTGCAAATCACTATTCCACTCACAGCACCTTCTAGATGGGAAGTTTCGCGCGGCGGCGCAGAATCTCGCGGTATTTCACTTCGATCAGGTACTCGTAAAAGCTCTGCAGCGTGGCGTACATCACGCCGGGGGCGCCATCGAGCACGGCCCCGCGCACGAACATCATGTACATCCACTTGAGCAGCGGACGCGCGGGCATGCGGTAGAAGATAGCCTTCTGTGCGGCGCGGCGGTCGTGGAAGTTGCGCGCGAAGAGGGCGTCTTTGAAGGACGCGTCTCGGACGGCGTCGCCGCTGGCAAGGAGCTCGGCTTCGGCGGTGGAGTACTGGTTGTGCTTCGCGACCCAGTGAGCGAGGCCTTTGGAAAAGGCCATGTGGTCTAGCGGCGCGGAGAGCTGACCGGTGGCACCGTCCACTTCGACGAATTCATTGATGTCGCGCGTGTAGTGAACGCGGCCAACGCGGAGCAGGCGCACGTAGTAGGGCGTAAGCTGCGCGTGCTTGAGCCACGTGCCCCAGAGGAAGTCGCGGCGGCGGATGCGGAAGGCGGCGACGTTTGGCGGCGCGGCCGCGGCGGCGCGCGGGATTTCGAGGGAGAGCTCCGGAGTGGCGCGCTCGTCAGCGTCGAGAACGAGAACCCAGGGATGACGGAAGGGGAGTTGCATTGCGGCGTTGCGCTGCGCGGCATAGGTGTCAAAGGTGCGGGTAGTGACGGTGGCGCCATGGCCGCGGGCGATCTCTGCCGTGCGATCGGTGGAGTTGGAGTCGAAGATGTGGATGTCGTCGGACCAGGCGACCGAGTCGAGGCAGCCCGGCAGGTCCTGCTCTTCGTTGAGTGTGAGGATGAGGACGGAGACCATGAGGGCGAGTAGTTAGTGGTTAGTAGTTAGTCGATAGTGATTCGTGGCGGAGGTTAGATGGTCGGATGCGCTGGCGGATGGGCTGCGCGGGGTTGCCGGAGTAGACGGTCCATGGGTCGAGGTCGCGCGTGGCGACGGAGCCGAGGCCGAGCACGGCACCCTCGCCGACGCGAACGCCCGGAGCGACCGAGGCGCGGGCGCAGATCCAGGCGTACGGCTCGATGGTCATGCTGTAGGCGAGCAGTGGGAAGCCGGGGTCGTTGTAGTCGTGCGTCGCGCCGCAGAGATAAGAGTCCTGCGACAGGATGACGTGAGAGCCGAGGTGCATGAGTGAGGGATTGTAGATCTCGACGCCATCGCCCGCAGCAACATGGTCAGCGCAGCGTAGATTCCATGGGGCCCAGACGCGCGACGCGGGATAGAAGTGGCAGTCCGGCCCAAGCGTGGCGCCGAAGAGGCGAAGCAGCATGGCGCGCCAGGCGTGGAGCGGGCGCGGCGAGGGGCGATAGAGCAGCAGCCAGGTGATGTTCCAGAGCAGGCGAGCGGCGCGGTTCGAGAAGGTGAACGCCGGGCGGGTGTAGGGATCGTCGCCGGTAGCGATGTGGTCGCCGGCGCGGTAGTCCGGCTGGCGGGGCATCAGCGGGCCTCCGTCAGCGGCGCGGTGCGCGGTTGAGGATTTTGCGGAGTTTCGAAGACGCGGAGGATAGCCTCGGCGTTGCGGCGCATGTCGTAGCGGCGGACGAAGCTCTCGCGGGCAAGGAGGGACATATGCGCCTGTTGTTCGGGCGTGAGGGCGAGCCAGCGTGAGAGCAGGCGGGTGATGCCTTCCTGCGTGTCATGCTCGACCAGAGCGCAGCCGTCGGCTTCGAGGTCCTGCGCGATGTTGACCGGGTGGGTCAGGAGCACGGGGCGGCCGGAGGCGAGGGCTTCGACGACGGCGACGCCGAAGTTCTCCTGGTGAGAAGGGAGGACGAAGGCCTCGCAGGCCGCGAAGGCACCCCATTTCGCATCGCCGAGGAGCAGACCGGGCCAGTGGATGCGGTGCGTGCAGTTGCAGTCTCCGGCAAGGGCCTCCAGGCGCTCGCGCCAGCGATTGGGGTCCGGGCCGGCCATGACGAGGTGCAGGTCCGGGTGGGCGGCCCCAAGCTCGGCGAAGGCGCGGACGAGGAGGTCGCAGCCTTTTTTCTCGTTGATGCGGCCGAGGAAGAGGACAAAGCGGCGGCTGGCGAGCTTGGGGCAGGCGGCCTGGAACGCGGCGAGAAGGGCGGCGGTGTCGGGCGGCGGGGCCTCGGCGCCAAGGGGCACGACCATCGATTTCCAGCAGTGCAGCCAGAAGCTTTGGGCGGCAAGATCGCGCTCGGCGGCGGTCGTGAAGAGCACCTGGCGGGCGCCGCGGAGGACCCAATATTCGGCCGGAAGCCAGTACAGCCACTTCTTGGCGTGCTTGGCGGGGAAGGCCCGCTTAAAGTATGGGTCGAGCATTCCATGCGTAAATACAACATAACCAGGGAGCTTTGCGGTCGTTAGCAGAGCTGCCAGACCGGTGAATTCCCACAGGCCATGCACAATGACTCCATCGAAACGGCCACGGTTTTTCCTCAGCCAGCGGAGCAGCGCTGGACGGAACCAGCACTTCTGCGGACCGCCAAGCGCGTGGACGGGAAATGGAAGGTCGCGGAGGAAGGGAGCGGATGGGTCGTCGAGGGTGGCGAGCTCGCTGGTGTACCCGGGGGGAGCGTAGCGAACGAGCATCCGGATGACCTCGGTCGGGCCGCCCGCCGCGGGGCTGACGGTTCCGACGATGTGGAGGATTCTCATTCGCTCGAAGGGTGGGCTCTTGAGGGTAAGGATACCAAGCGAGGCTGCGGACAAGGGTGGCTGCCCGGCGAACGTTTCGGGTTTCAGGCGTGCAGCTTTCCGGTGACGGCGGCCAATGCCTGCCGGAGCCCGCGGACGTCCGCCTCGAAATCCCAGGAAGCGATGCGGGCCTTTGCGGCCTCGGCCATGCGCTGCGGCTGGTCGGGGGTGGAGAGGACTTGGCTGAGAGCTGATGCGAGGGCGTCGATGTCGCCGACGCGAAAGACAAAGCCTTCGACGCCGTCAGTGATGAGGTCGGCGTGGGAGCCGACTTCGTCAGAGACAACGACAGCACAGCCGGCGGCCATGGCTTCGTTGACGATCAGCCCCCAAGGCTCGTGGCGCGAGGGGAGAACGAAGACGTCGGCCAGGGCGAAGAAGCCGGGGAGCTCGGATTGGTTGCGGAACCCGAGGAAGCGGACGCCTTCGAGCGCGAGGTCGCGTGCGCGGGCTTCGAGGCTGGCGCGCTCTTCGCCGTCGCCGACGATGAGCAGGTACGGGAGCGGCGCGGGCGAGACGGAACAGAGGCGAGCGTAGGCCGCGAGCAGGTGGTCCGCGTGCTTGCGTGGCTGGAGCTTGGAGGCGAAGAGGATGATCGGCCGTCCGGGAGTGAGATGCACGTCGCGGCGGAGCTGTTCGGGATCGCTGGCGCCGGCGCGCTGAGCGAACCAGGCGTTGTCGACGGCATAGGGCATCGGGAACTGCGGCATGTCGTCGCCGAAGTAGTGGGCCCAGTAGTCGCGGTTGCGCGAGCCGATGGGAAGCGTGGCGGCAATGGCCGGGCGCAGCAGCCGGAGGAAGAGGTGCTTGGCGACGAGGGTGGCGAGGCTGCGCGGGCGGTCGGCGAGCCAGGATTCTGCGCGCAGCAGAACGGGAATGCCGAGGGCGTTGGCCGCGAGGATGGCGTGCAGTGAATTGGCGCTGGCGTAGCCGTGCACCCAGAGGGCGTCGAAGGCGGGCGAGCCGTCGAGGTTGCGGAGGCGGCGGAGGATGCCGCGGCTGATGGGACTCAGCGGCGAGACAGTGCCGGTGTCGCGCAGGCGGGGAAGGAACTCGCTGCGGTAGCCGTCGAGGAGTGGAACGTCCCAGGCGACTTCGACGCCGAAGCCTTCGTCCTTGTAGCCGCGGACGGAGAAGTCTGACCCGAAAAAGACGGTCAGGTCAATGCCGGGTTCGCGAGCGATGCGGCGGAGTAGCGGCGCCTGGTACTGGATGGGGTGCGAGACAACATAGGCGAGGCGCACCGGTGTGCGGTCTGAGGAGCTTTCTGGGACGGCCATGGCGCCGGGCTCCTCACAAATTCTTGACCGTGATGAGCAGCGATACGACGCCGAACAGCGTGCCCAGGTTACCGTTGGCAATGAACGACTTCAGGAAGTCGTCGGGCAGGAAGACGATGTCATTGGCTTGCAGGATCGGGTCTGGATCTTTGCCGTGGAGGATTCGCTGAATATCAACCTTTACGACGGTGCGGTGGTCGCCGACGGTGCGGATCACGCGCACGTCGTTGTACTTGCCCGGGTAAGCGAGACCGCCGCTGAGTGCGGTCGCTTCCATCAGAGTGAGCGGAGCGTATTGGTTGAGCGGAATTGTTCCGGAGGTCTTAAAGTCGCCAACCATGTAGACCACGCCGATGCGGCTGACGATGATTGTGTCGCCGGGAAAGATGGGAATGTTGGCGAGACTGCTGCGGAGCGGGTCTGTGCCGAGATCGACGACGAGGGGTTCTGCCACGCCGGGACGGCTGATGGTGATGACATGGCTGGCTGTGGCGGGGAGGCCGCCGGCGGCCGCGAGCACATCGAGCAGACGCCGCGAACCAACGATGGGGACGGCTGCATGCAGCTCACCGGCGACGGTCGCCTCCTGGTTGACGCCTTGAACGAGTTGGATCGTGACTTGGGGGTTGCGGTAGATGCCTGCGTCCTTGAGCCGCTGCTCGATGAATTGCTCAGCCTGAGTGAGGGTGAGCCCAGCTAACTGAACTCTCCCGATCAGCGGCAGAACAACGGTGCCCTGGGCGGACAGCCTTACCTCCGGGGCGTAATCGGCCTGCTCGAAGACATGAATGGAGATGAGATCACCCGCGGCGAGTAGTGCCTCACGGGCTGGAGGAAACAGCAAAGCGCGGTCGGTAGTGACCGTAGCGGTTGTAGGTGTCTCGACGGCTGGCCCCGGGCCGTTGAACTGGGCGAAGCATGCCGGGCTGCAGAGGAGTGCGACCGCCCAGAGCAAGGAGATGACGAGCAGGCGTGAGCTTCTGCGAGAAGGGGGTGAAATACGCGCACTCACTTGGGACCTCCATTGCGTGATTTCTGATTGCCGCGCGACTCCCAGCCTTTACTGTCGACACCGCCCGAAGCGTAGCCGGAGTACCCGGAGTATCCATAGTAGGCGTAGTACTCAGGCGAGTTGAGATCGACGGCGTTGAGCACGGTACCGGTAATGCGTGTTCCGGCGCGCAGCAGGAGATCGCGGGAGCGGCGGACGGCGTGCTTGTTGGATTTGCCCTGGCGGACGACCAGAACGACGGCGTCGGCATCGTTCGCCAGGACGACGCTGTCGGTGATCGAAAGCAGCGGCGGGGAGTCGAGGACGATGTGGGTGTAGATACCGCGGCACTCGGCCAGGAGCCGGTCCATGGCATCGGATGCAAGCATCTCGGTGGGGAAGGGAGGCACAGGCCCACTGACCAGGACGTCGAGCTTCGGCACCTCAGCGACGTGCTGGACAGCTTCACGCAACGTGGTGCTTCCGGTGAGAACGGAGCTGAGGCCGACCTTTCCGTTGATATTGAAGCGATGGTGAACGGTAGGCCGGCGCAGGTCGGCATCGATCAGAAGGACGCGGACGTCGCGTTGTGCAAGCACGCAGGCGAGATTCATCGCGACCGTGGTTTTGCCTTCGCTGGGTGTCGCGCTGGTCAGCAGGATGACCTGCGGCTCGCGGCCGGCGACGGAAAGCAGCAGTGAAGTCCGGAGAGCGCGGAAGGCCTCCGAGAACTGGGACATAGGCGCCCCGATCACCGCGAGATTTCGCTGTACAGGACTCTGGCCGGCCAGCTCCGCCGTACTACGGCGAATGCGCGGAATGAGAGCGAGTGAGGGCAGCCCGGAGATGGATTCGATCTGCGCGACGGTGCGGATCCCGGTGTCCAGGCTGTCGAGGACGAAGGCGATGACGATGCCGAGCGCAAGCATCAGAATGCCGTCGACGATCATCATGCTGGACCGCGACTGCAGCGTAGGCCCGATCGGGGGAACAGCGTTATCGATGATGTCGATCTCGGTGGATTCCAGGCCGGCTTCAATCCCTGCTGTGCGCAACCGTTGGGAGAGGCCTTCGTAGAGTGTGCGGTTCGATTCGAAGTCGCGCTGGCGCAGCGTGTACTCGACGAGATCATCGCGCAGCTTGTAAGCCTCTTCCTTCTCGGCTTCCAGCGCGGCGCGAGTCTGCTCCTCATTTACGTTTGCCGCAACATACGCTTCGTGAGCCTGGTCGACCAGCCGCTTCTCTTCCTCACCGATCTGTTTGTCAATCTGGGAGATCTGGTCCTGGAGCGCCTTGGCCTGGGGGTGATTCGGGCCCAGCGAGGCGTTCATCTCAGCGTAGCGAACCAGCAACTGCTGCTTGGTGGATCGCAAGCCGCTGAGGCTGGTGGACAGGCTACCCGCCACACCTGCGCCGATGGTTCCGTCGAGCGCGTCGGGGTTCATGCCGGAGAGAGTCTTGTAGCGGGCCTGCTGTTGAATCCGGGCAATCTGCGCGGCGCTGACGGCACGCGTCAGGTCGTCGAGGGCGGACTGAATCTCGTTGTGCTGCGGATCGAAGCCGATGACACCGATTCGCTTCTGCAGGTCGATCAATTGCTCCTGCTGCGTCTCGACCTGCTGCTTCAGATCACGGAGCTGCAGCGAAAGGAAGTCCGAGACGCGCTGCGTCGCTTCGAAGCTCGATTGCAGATCGCGCTGAATGAATTCGCGAATGAGACGGTTGACGATATCGGCCGAAAGCTTGGGATCAAGCGTCCGGCAACTGATCTGGACCAGGTCGGTCTTGGGGACGACATCCACGCTGATGTCGCCGTTCATGCCATTCAATGTGCCCTGGCGAACATTGAGGTCGTCGAGGCTGAGGTGCAGGTTGGGTCCGTGGTAGCCGGTGAACGCTGCATTGTTGGGCAGGTCAAGATCGCGCGCAACGGTCAGCAGGACAGTGTCGCTCTTGATGATGGCGACCTGTGTGGACAGCGATGAACTGGCCGAGCCGTAGCCCGGACCGCCGCCGACGCGAAACTGCTGGGAGGAGCCTGTGCGGATCTCGATGGTGCCCATCGCCTGATACATCCGCGGCTGCGTGGTGCCCTTATAGAAGCCATAGGCAAGACCCAACGCAGTGATGGCGGCGATGAGGTATTTGCGCTTCCTGACGGTGAGGAGCGCCTCCGACAAGGTCGTATCGGCTGGATTCTGCGTGGCCACAGCAGGCGGGTTTGCATCTGCTGGCAGTGGAGACACTTCGGCCCTTCCGGAGATCATTGCTCCTTAGTCTACTTGAAAAACCTTCGGATACCTGACTGGCAACCGGGCGCACCCGCTAAGGCTCTACAATCAGAGACAAACTGGAATTTTGGTGAGCGGGAGTCAAGGAGCAGCGATGGAGCATGGTTGCCAGATAGCAGTTGTCGGCTCGGGATACGTGGGGCTCGTGGCCGCGATCTGTTTTGCGGAGATCGGCCACCGGGTGATCTGCGTCGACAACGATGAGCGCAAGGTGGCGGCGCTGCAGGGAGGCGACAGCCTCATTCACGAAAAGCATCTCCCCGAGTTGCTGGGGCGGTACAGAAACACGCGCGTGCGGTTCACGACCGACCTCGCCGAAGCAACCCGCGAGTGCGATGCGATTTTTATCGCGGTCGGCACACCGCAGGCCGAGAACGGCGACGCCGATCTCTCCTATGTCGAGGCGGTTGCAAGCGAGATTGCGCGGCACATCAGCGGATACAAGGTCATCGTGGAGAAGAGCACGGTACCGGTTTACACGAATGAGTGGATCCGGCGCGTGATCGAGCGTAACGGCGTCAGCCGGGACGCGTTCGATGTGGTCTCCAACCCGGAGTTCCTGCGCGAAGGGACGGCCGTCGAAGACTTTCTGCACCCGGACCGCATTGTGGTGGGCGCGGACAGCCAGCGCGCCGCGGCGCTGTTGAAGCAGATTTATTCTCCGCTGGTGACCGGCGCGTATTACGAGAAGGACGGAGCGATCGAGGGCGGATGCTCCATGCAGTCGCCGCCGCCGCTGCTGATGACCTCGACCAAGAGCGCCGAGATCATCAAGCATGCTTCGAATGCGTTCCTGGCGCTGAAGATCTCCTTCATCAATGCGGTATCAAATCTGTGCGAGGCTGCGGACGCCAATGTGGAGCAGGTGGCGCGGGGCATCGGTCTGGACTCGCGAATCGGTCCGCGCTTTCTGCGACCCGGCATCGGCTATGGCGGCTCGTGCTTCCCGAAGGACGTCGCGGCATTCCGTTCGGTCGCACAGCAAATGGGTGTGGACTTCAGCCTGCTGAGCGAGGTGGAGAAGATTAACGCGCAGCAGAAGCGCCGCTTCCTGAGCAAGGTGCGTTCGGCGCTGTGGACGCTGCGCGGAAAGCGCCTGGCAGTGCTTGGGCTGTCGTTCAAGGGCGAGACAGACGATATCCGCGAGTCGCCTGCGATTGACCTGGTGGAGATGCTGTTGTGCGAGGGATGCTGCATTGTGGCGTACGATCCTGCGGCAACAGATCGGGCGCGGCAGGAGCTGCCGCCTTCGCAGTACATGAGCTACGCAGCCGATGCTTACGAAGCTGCCAGGGACGCCGACGCTCTTCTGATCCTGACCGACTGGAAGGAATTCGCAGATCTAGACCTGCGAAAGATTCATGCGGCGCTGCGCTATCCCATCGTGGTGGATGGCCGCAACCTGTTCGATCCTGGCGTAATGCAGGAGCAGGGCTTCACTTATATGAGCATCGGAAGGCCGACCGCGACCCCAGTGCGCGAGACGGTCTCGGATGTAATCACGAGCAAGTAGAGCGAGCGGCCGCAGGATTTGCACGCTGCGCATTCAATGCGCAAGGGAGCAGGAATGGCTTCGAAGAGAGTTCTGGTAACAGGTGCTGCGGGTTTCCTTGGATCGCATCTGTGCGATGCTCTGCTGGCGGACGGCAACGAGGTTGTCGGCGTCGACAATCTCTGCACCGGAAACCTCGCCAATCTGCGGCATCTACAGGGTGAGCCGCGTTTCCGGTTTGAGCAGATTGATATCTCGGAGCCGTTCGACGTCGGTCAGGTGGAGTATGTCTTCAACTTTGCCTCGCCGGCGAGTCCGGTGGATTACATGCGGCTGGGGATCGAGACGCTGCGCGTCGGCTCGGCCGGCACGCTCAACACGCTGGAGGTTGCGAAGCGATATAAGGCAGGCTACCTGCATGCATCGACCTCGGAGTGCTACGGCGATCCGGAGGTGCATCCGCAGGTGGAGAGCTACTGGGGCAATGTGAACCCGATCGGGCCGCGCTCGGTGTATGACGAATCGAAGCGCTTCTCCGAGGCGGCAGTGTCGGCCTATCGGCGCTATTACAACGTGAACACGCACATGGTGCGCATCTTCAACACCTATGGACCGCGGCTGCAGGCGAATGACGGACGCGTGATCTCGAACCTGATGATGCAGGCGCTGCGGGGAGATCCGCTGACGGTCTATGGCGATGGGTCACAGACACGCAGCTTCTGCTATGTGTCGGATCTGGTGGATGGCATCGTAAGGCTGTCGAAGTCCGACGAGCACGATCCGGTGAACATCGGAAATCCGAATGAGTGGACGATCCTGGAGTGCGCGCGCGAGATTCAGGCGCTGGTCGGCTCACAGTGCGAGATCGTTTTCAGGCCCTTGCCGAAGGACGATCCGAAGCAACGCCGGCCGGACATCACGCGCGCGAAGACGCTGCTCGGGTGGGAGCCGAAGGTGCAACTGCGCGAGGGACTGACGCGCTCACTCGACTACTTCCGGGCTGCGGTTGAAGCTGAAAAGGCGCAGCCGGCGTCCCGCGCCGCAGCGGCCCAGCAGGACGAGGAGTACTTCCGCCTCGCCTCGGGCCGCTGAGCCAGAAGCGGCACCGCTTACTTCGCTGTGGTCTGCAGCTCCGTGTGCAGCTTGGGGTAGAACTTGATCTCCCCTGCGACGACGACGTCACTCTGCGGACCGGTCTTGTAGATCGGCGCCTTCCAGTGCTCGTACTGCATCCAGGCATTGAGCTGAATATCGCGGCGCAGGTTCTTCACGACATCGACCGTGAACTGGTTCTGGGTTGTGCCGTCAGGAATGAAGTCTTTCGGCCCCTTCTTGTTCATGTATTGGAGCTGTACCCACTCGTCGCCGGAGAGGTGATAGGTGAGCCAGGCGTTGCCGCCTTTTGCCTCGCGTCCAATCCAGTCACCCATGATGAAACCCTTATTGGTATAGCCCTGGCGCTGCACCACCTCCCAGTAGTTGAACTGGCCGCCGAGGCTGCGCAGTGTTGAGGTGTCGGTGCTCGCAGCTTCGATGCGGAAGTCCAACTTTTCCATCCCGGGGAAATGCGAGATGTAAACGCCCGGGCGATAGGCAGCACGGCGCGGCGCGCTGATCGGCGTTACGTCGTCGTGAGCGATGGAGTCGGTGTAAAGCGTGACGTATTTGCGCAGGAACGGCAGCCGGTACGAGAAGGTGAAGACGCTGAAGCGTGCTCCGGGATCATCCCGCGAGTACTTTTCTCCCGCGGTTGTATCGCTCAGTGAGAAGAAGCTCTTCAGGAAGGTATGAATGGTGATCGGCTCGGTGCAGGGGTATACGGTGCCATCAGGAGCGAAGCAACCGTGTCCCTTGCCACCCCAGATCACCGTACGCTGGAAGCTGAAGTCGAAGTTCTTGGTGGGCTTGAAGGAAAATACTTCGGAGTGCGCCCATGGATCTTCGGGCGCCGAGTGACCCTTCAGCGAACCGACCATGAAGTCATAGCGCAATGGGCCGAGCACCTTGCTCAGCAGAGGAATGTACAGCGGATCGACGCGATTGATGCGGAACGAATACATGTTCTCCGCGTTATTGCTCCAGGCCATCGCGCCACCCATCCCGGGCCCAAGCCACGAGTCAGATTTGCCGAACGAGATCTCGTGTCCCCACCAGTGGACCGCGAGGTTTGCCTCCTGCAGGCGGAAGGTGTTCACTGCGTTGTTCGTGCTTCCATATGGAATCGTGGACTGCGGGTTGTTCGACGTGGCGGACGGGAACGGGCCGACATTATTGGCGCAACCGATCTCGTCGATGCAGGAAAGCTGGTTTGCCACAGCGGCACTGTAGCCTTGATATGCGGGAGCGTGCTGGAATTCGCCACGAATGTAGAGCGAGAACCGGCCGTACTCGTTCACGCTGGAGAAGCCCGTCACGTTATTGAAGCCTGTGGAGTAGGGGCGACCGTAATCGTTGTAGACCGACTGCCCAAGGTGAAAGCTGTCACGCAGCACCGGGCCGCCGATTCCCATCACTCGCGTGTACACGGACTGCAACCCGTAGACTGCGCCGCGGGTCAGGTTGTTTCCGGGCGTCTCCTCAGCGAGATAGTCCTGCAGCTTGGCGAGGATGGCCGTCGCCTCGGGATCGCCGTCGGAGGTGATGTCATCCGCGCTCGCCTGAAGGATGTGCAGCAGGCTGCGGCGGGTCCACGGCCGCATCGCGATGAATGCAGTGTCGAGATAGCCCATGGAATACAGCCGCATCGCGAGCGGATACACAATGCTGTCGACCGGGATGTACGTCGAGCCGAGCGCATCGCCCGTGGTTTCGCCGGGGACAGGACCGTACGCCGGCATGCTGGGCACGGAGGCGACAGGAACGGCCGGCGGTATTGCAACGGGCGCCGGAGCGGGCGGCTTCTGCTGGTTCTGCACCTGGATGGGCTGCTCGAGCTGATCAGGCGGAGTCGTGGCGGGGGGCGCAGCGGGTTGCGCAGTCTGCGGCTGAGTGCTCTGGGGTTCGGTTGTCTGCTGCGTGGTCTGCGGCGCGGAGTACTGTGTCTGCGGCTGTGCGGGTGTGCTCTGGCTGTTTGCAGGCGTGGGCGCGGCGACGGAAGGAATGCTGCTTGCAGGCGCCGGGGTCGCCGGCTGCACAGAGGTCGGAGTCTGCGCTCGCGCGGTCTCTCCGCTGATGAAGGTCGCAGCAATCAGCAGCGCAAACAGCACTGCCGCAGGTGGCCAGGGGCGGGGGGACCGCAGAAGAAACATGTTGTCAGTGTAAAGGTTCGTGCGAGTCAAAAGATGGCGAGACATTCAGATTGCTTTGTGCTTACAAACGGATTTTGCGTGCAGCCATGTAGGCCTCAAGGCGCTTGAGTGGCTGTTGACGCGGCGCGAGCCGCTCAGCCGTGAGCATCGCCCAGATGACCGACGGCCCTCCGCCGGAGCGGGCGCGAGCCGAGGTCTCCTGCATCACGCGATAGACCGCGACTGCATCTTCACCGTCAACAGGAAAGTGTGGGAGGTGAAGGCTGTGGCCGAGCTTCGTGAGCTCAGGCCACAGGAGCGGCGCCGCTGCAGGCGATGAATTTGTCGGCCGCCGGCGGCGAGCGTTCATGCCATTGTCGGCGACGATGAGCAGGAATGGCAGCCGGTCGCGATGCGCCCAGCGCAACGCGTCCTGCCATCCATTCTCCGGCGCGCCCGCCTCGACGAACGCAATTGCGAGCCGATCCGTGCCTGCTGTCTGCATGCCTCGCGCGGCGCCAGCGCAGAGTGGAATGCGAAGACTCTGCGGGACATCGTGCGCGTCATCACCGGCAGTCGATTTCGGTGCGAGCTCGCCAAGCGTGCGGTCGTCAGCGGCGCCGGAGACGAGATCGCCCGCAGAGAGATGAATCAATGTGGCGGCGAGCAGCGCCTCGCGCGCAACGTTGGAGCGGCGGCGATCGATTGTGCGGATGCGCTCGATCAGCGCGTGAAGCTCGCGGAGGCGATCCTGAGGCAGCAGGGGATTGTCGGCCAAAACGGCAAGTCCTCTTCTTCGAGAGTTTCGTGATCGGTCGAGTTGCAGATCAGGCTGTGGCTGCGTCGGCGGCCTCGGGGTTGAGACCGAGTTCCGCAAACGCCTGCGTGGCCACCTTCGGTTTGATGGTACCCTCGCGTGCGAGCTTCGAGAGCGCCGCCGCGACAATGGACTCCGCATCGATCTCGAAGTGCCGGCGCAGATGTTCGCGGTTGTCCGAGCGGCCGAAACCGTCGGTGCCCAGTGAAACGAGGCGTGGTCCGAGCCAGGGCGAGAGTGCATCCGGCAGCGACTTCATGTAGTCACTCGCCGCAACGATCGGTCCCTTCGCATTGCCGAGCGCCGTGACCATAAACGGCACACGCTCCTTCTCGGCGGGATGCAGACGGTTCCAGCGCTCGACTGCGATGGCGTCGCGGCGCAGCTCCGTGTAGCTGGTCACCGACCACACGTCGGCTGCAACGTTGTACTTCTCGGCGAGAATCTGCTGCGCGCGCACCACCTCATTGAGGATTGGTCCGGCGCCGAACAGCTGCAGCTTCGCTTCATCTTTTTCGGCAGCCTTGAACTTGTAGAGCCCGCGCAGAATGCCCTCGCGCACGGCTTCCAGATTCTCTGGCGCCGCCGGCTGCGCGTAGTCCTCGTTGTACATGGTGAGGTAGTAGAAGATGTTCTCGCCTGCCTCGTACATGCGGTGAATGCCGTCCTGGATAATCACGGCGAGCTCGTAGACGTAGGCAGGGTCGTAGGTTTTGCACGTCGGGATCGTCGACGCCAGGATGTGCGAGTGGCCGTCCTGGTGCTGCAGGCCTTCACCGAGCATCGTCGTGCGGCCGGCGGTCCCGCCCATCAGGAAGCCCTTGCCGCGCGAGTCCGCGAAGGCCCACGCCATATCGCCGATGCGCTGGAACCCGAACATCGAGTAGTACATGTAGAACGGAACGATGGGCACGCGGTAGTTGCTGTAGGCTGTGCCCGCGGCGGTGAAGCTTGCCATCGAGCCCGCTTCGGTGATGCCTTCCTCGAGAATCTGTCCGTTCTTCTTCTCGTTGTACGCGAGCAGCATGTCCGCGTCGTGCGGGACGTACTTCTGCCCCTCCGGCGCGTAAATGCCCACCTGCTTCATCACGGACTCAAACCCGAACGTGCGGCCTTCATCAGGAATAATCGGCACAATCAGCTTGCCGATGTCGGGACTCTTCAGCATGCCGTTCAGCATGTTCACGAAACCCATCGTCGTGGAGATTGCGCGGTTGTTCGAGCCCGCCAGCCACGTCTTGAAGAACTCAATCGGCGGCGCCTTGATGTCCAGCTTCGGCACGGTCCGCTGCGGCAGGAAGCCGCCCAGGGTCTCACGCCGCGCGAACATGTAGGCCATCGCGGGATCAGAGTTTTCGGGCCTGTAGAAGTCGGCGTTCTGCGCAACGTCTGCCGGAAGGCCGCAGTCGAAGCGCTTCGCAAACGCAGCGAGGCCCTCGTCGGTCAGCTTCTTCTCCGAGTGCGTCGGGTTGCGCGACTGCGCGCTCGCGATTCCGTAGCCCTTCACTGTCATCGCGAGGATCACGGTCGGGCCGCCCTTGTGCTCCAGCGCTCGCTTGTAGGCGTTGTAGATCTTCGCCGGATCGTGGCCGCCCCGATGCAGGTTTCCAATCTGCTCGTCAGTCTTGTCTTCGACGATCTTCAGCAACTCCGGATATTTGCCAAAGAACTCCTTGCGGATATACGCGCCATCCTTCGCCTTGAAGCGCTGCAGATCGCCGTCCACGCACTCTTCCATACGCTTCAACAGCAGGCCCTGGTGATCGCGCGCAAAGAGCTCATCCCAGTCCGAGCCCCAGATCACCTTGACGACGTTCCATCGAACGCCGCGGAAGACGGACTCCAGCTCGTCGATGATGCGCGAATTGCCGCGCACCGGCCCGTCCAGCCTCTGCAGATTGCAGTTGATCACGAAGATCAGGTTGTCCAGCTTCTCGCGCGTGCCGAGCGAGATGGCTCCCAGCGTGTCGACTTCGTCCGTCTCGCCGTCACCGACGAAGGCCCAGATCTTGCGCTCCGTGTGCGGAATCAGGCCGCGATTCTCGAGGTACTTCATGAAGCGCGCCTGGTAGATCGCATTCAGCGGTCCGATGCCCATCGAAACCGTGGGGAACTGCCAGAAGTCCTTCATGAGCCACGGGTGCGGATAGGAGCTGAGGCCCGGCGTCCCGCGGAGCTCGTGGCGGAAGTTCTTCAACTGCTCGGCGGTCAAGCGGCCTTCAAGGAAGGCGCGCGCATAAACGCCCGGCGATGCATGTCCCTGGAAATAGACGAAGTCGCCCGGCTGCTCACCCTTGTCGCTGGGATATGAGGCGCGGAAGAAGTGGTTGAACCCCACCTCAAGCAGCGTTGCCTGCGAGGCATAGGTGGAGATGTGGCCGCCGATGCCCGCGTCATACTTGTTCTGCTTGTGCACCATCGCCATCGCGTTCCAGCGAATCAGCGCCTCGATGCGATTCTCCAGCGTCCGGTCGCCGGGGTAAGGAACTTCGTCGTGCTTGGGGATGGTGTTCTGGAACGGGGTGACCGTATCGCCGGTTGCGGGGACGCCGGCCTCGCGCGCACGGGTGCGCAAAGCAGACAGCAGCTTCGCGCCTTGCTCCCAGTCCTTCGCGACGACCTCGTCAAACGCCTCGATCCACTCGGCGACCTCCGCGGTCATGTCCTGCTTGACGGCTTCCTCAAGATTTGTCGCCATCCCACCCTCCATTACTGAACCTTATAGCTGTATAGCCACCACTCTCTACGATAATTCGCCGGGCGAATTTGTGCACGGTACCTGCAGTTGGATGGCTGCCTAGGTGGAATAGTCGGCGTTTATCGACACATATTCGTGCGTCAGGTCGCAGGTTACGAACCGCGCGCTTCCGTGCCCCCGCCCGAAGTCCATCGCAATCGTGTACTCCCGGGCCTGCATGGCCGCATGGGTCGCAGCCTCGTCATAGCGCGGGTCGCGCACGCCTTCGGCAAACACCGGCAGCCCGCCGATGTGGATCGTCACGTCCGTCGGGTCGAACCGCGCGCCCGCCTTGCCGGCCGCGGCCAGCAGCCGGCCCCAGTTCGGGTCGGCCGAGGACCACGCTGTCTTGCACAGCGGCGAGTTCGCAATCGACCGCGCAATCTGCCGCGCGTCCGTATCGCCCTCCGCGCCCGAGATCTCCAGCGTTACAACGTGTGTCACACCCTCGCCGTCGTCGACGACCTGGTGCGCGAGCGAATCGCACACGCGCTGCAGCGCCGCCTCAAACGCCCGCGCAGCTTCGCCCACCGCCGCGACCTCGCTCCTGCCGCTCGCCAGCAGCAGCACCGTGTCGTTGGTGGACATATCGCCATCCACCGAGATGCAGTTGAAGCTTGCATCGACAGCCGTGCACAGCATCGGCCGCAACTGCTCGGACGAGGCCGCCAGGTCAGTAAAGACATAGACGAGCAGCGTCGCGTGAGGCACAAGCTGTGGCCCGATCATCCCTGCGCCCTTGCAGCAGCCGAAGAGCGAAACCGTGCGGCCGTCGATCTCAAAGCTCGCACGCGCGATCTTTACCTTCGTGTCCGTCGTCAGGATCGCGTTCGCGAACGCCTCAGCATGCTGCTCCGTGTTGCCGAGCGCAGCGCTCGCCCGGGGCACGGCCGCGATCAGCTTGTCTACCGGCAGCGGCACGCCGATGATGCCGGTCGAGGAAGGGAACACCTCATCAAACACACAATGAAACTGCTCCGCCACAGCAATGCAGCTCTGCTTGCACACATCGATGCCCGGCTGTCCCGTCGCGCAGTTCGCATTGCCCGCGTTCACCAGCACGGCGGTTACGCGATTGGCCGAAGCAATCAGGTGACGTCGCCCGACGATCACCGGTGCAGCAACCACCTGGTTGCTGGTAAACATCGCCGCAGCGTTCGCGCCACCGTCGCAAAGGGCAAGAGCAACGTCAGGCTTGCCGGAAGCCTTTATGCCGGCAGTTACCGCAGACCAGCGGAAGCCGAGAGGAAGAGAATGTGCGGGTGAAGTGTCGCTCACGAACAGATTGTACCGATGCAGCCGATCGGAAAGCTTGCCGTCGCCCTTGCAATTGAAGCGTACGAAAAAGCGTCAGC
Source organism: Acidobacteriaceae bacterium (assembly GCA_035651235.1). Classification (GTDB taxonomy): domain Bacteria; phylum Acidobacteriota; class Terriglobia; order Terriglobales; family Acidobacteriaceae; genus Granulicella. The sequence continues at coordinate 9,799 of DASRGC010000014.1, read as the reverse complement.
TCCGCGGCGTATACTCATTCGATAACAGCGGCGGTGGGCCGCCCCTTCAGGAGTTCAGGCCAATGAGCACAAATGGAAATGGTCAATCGAACGGCAACGGTTACGTCGTCCCCAAGCCGCGCGCCGAGTGGATCGTGAAACGCAAAGAAGAGGCCGCGCGCACCGGCGACACCAACATGAGCCAGATGCACTTCGCGCGCAAGGGCCTCATCACCGAGGAGATGGCCTTCGTCGCGCACCGCGAGAAGGTGGCGCCGGAGTTTATCCGGGATGAGATTGCACGCGGCACCATGATCATCCCCGCCAACATCAATCACCCTGAGCTCGAGCCGATGTGTATCGGCGTCAACTCGCTCTGTAAAATCAACGCGAACATCGGCAACTCCGCCCTGGTGTCGAATGTCGATGAAGAGCTGCGCAAGCTGCACACTGCCGTCCACTTCGGCGCCGACACCGTGATGGACCTGTCGACCGGCGGAGACATTCCCGCGATTCGCGAGCAGATCCTGCGGCACTCGCCCGTGCCCATCGGCACCGTGCCGATCTATGAGGCGCTGTCGCGTGTGAAGCGCGTTGAGGACCTCAACATTGATCTCTATCTCGAAGTTATCGAGGAGCAGGCGCAGCAGGGCGTCGATTACTTCACGATTCACGCGGGCGTGCTCATCCAGTACGTCCCGATGGTCGCGAAGCGCATCACCGGAATCGTGAGCCGCGGCGGCGCCATCCTGGCGCAGTGGATGACCGCGCACCACAAGCAGAACTTCCTCTACGAAAACTTCGACCGCATCACGAAGATTCTCGCCAAGTACGACGTCAGCTACTCGCTCGGTGACGGTCTCCGCCCCGGCTGCGTGGCCGACGCCAGCGACGAGGCACAGTTCTCGGAGCTGAAGACGCTGGGCGAACTCACCCGCCAGGCCTGGAAGCACGACGTGCAGGTCATGATCGAAGGCCCCGGCCACGTGCCGATGGACAAGATCAAGGAGCAGGTCGATAAGGAAGTGAAGATGTGCGACGGCGCGCCGTTCTACGTGCTCGGCCCGCTGGTCACGGACATCGCGCCCGGCTACGACCACATCACGTCAGCGATCGGCGCGGCGATGATTGGCTGGCACGGCGCGGCGATGCTCTGCTACGTCACGCCTAAGGAGCACCTCGGGCTGCCCAACGAGAAGGACGTGAAGGACGGCATCATCGCCTACAAGATCGCGGCACACGCGGCCGACATCGCACGCCATCGTCCCGGCGCGCGCGACCGTGACGACGCGATCTCACACGCACGCTACACCTTCGATTGGGAGAAGCAGTTCGCGCTCTCGCTCGATCCCGATACCGCGCGCGGCATGCATGACGAGACGCTGCCGGACGACTACTACAAGGAAGCTGCGTTCTGCTCCATGTGCGGACCGAAGTTCTGCTCGATGAACTGGTCGAGCAAAGTGGACAAGTTTAATGAGGAGGTCCACGGCCTCAAGAAGCCGGACCTGACCCAGATCGTTACCGAGCAGATGGCGTTGCGGAACTGACCGCCGCTGCCGATGTATCCGGGGCCCACGCGGTGCGTGGGTCTTTCTTTTTGGCTGCGTTCTGGATCGCGCGGCGCAGGGAAGCGCGCTCAGCCCAATTGAGCCCCGCGTTGATCGCGAAGGGTGACAGAACGACGAAGAAGAACAGCACAGCAAGTAGCATGTCGTACACCTGAGGCCCTCCGGCAAACTCACGTCTAAGGACATGCTGGCAGCGACTCTCTTGCCCCGCCATTCAACAGCGCGGGTACGGAAACGCTTGTTTTTGCCAGGTCTGTTGCAGAACGCAACAGACAAGCTCACTTTCGGGATGGCGAAAGAGTATTCGACGAGTTACTTCTTGGCAACAAAAATGTGTGATAGCCGGGTAATCACTAGTAACCACACACGCAATCGGAGGTAATCAGCGCGTGGCTTCCAATACAGCCGCCGACCGGTTCAGCGCTTCAGTAAGTGCAGCCAGCTGAGCCGATGTTCGCGTCGCGTCCTTAGCGTCGATCCCCTCATTCACTCCCGGGATAACCACCGCAGCGTAGCCGGTATATTCACCCGGCGCGTAGATGGTGTGCCGGTACCACGGCCGGTGCGGAAGCCCCGCATCGTTCAGCAGCGCGCCCTCAGCCGCACGCAGGGCCTCGTTCAGCTTCGCCTTCGCCTCTGCATCCAGCGATCCCGGAGTTGACTGCACCGTCATCACCCGCGCGCCCGCCGCTGCAAACCGCGCCCCCGCCGCATTCGCCTGCGTGAAGTCCACCTGCAGGTGCTCGTCACTCGCGCGCTTCTGCGCATCCTTCAGATAACCCACGACCTCAGTCCCATAGGTCTTGTAGTCGTACGGCAGCACATCGGCGTCGGCCATGTGCAGGATTTCCAGCCCAAAGACGCGCGCCTGCTGCTGCTCGTAGACGAAGGTCGGGTCGGCATTCCTGATGAACCAGTTGTAGTCGTCGAAGGTCGAGTGATAGACGCCATACGGCCCGTCCGATCCGATGTCGGTCGACGGGACGCCCAGGTGCTGGATAAACGGCGTGTAGTCCGACCCCGAGCCGAGATCACCCACGCGCACGCCCTCAGCGTTCACGGTCGAGTTCGACGGCGCATTGAACGGATTGGCTGCCGTGCCCCCTCGCCGCGGGTTCTCCGCCTGCGACTTCTGCCACTGTTCATACACCGTGCCGCCCTTCGGGCTCTGCACCTGCCGCGTCACATCGCGCACAAACTCCTTCAGCGAGGGCACGGCCGACGCGTTGAAGTTCGGCCCGGACACACCCACATCCGTGTTGAAGTAGGCCACCGCATGGGCGAGATGCTCTGCGTGGCCCTCAGCCCACTCGGTCGAGCCGATCAGCCCTTCCTCCTCCGCGTCCCACGAGCAGACCACAATCCGCCGCTTCGGCTTCCATCCCTGCTTCAGCAGCTCGCCCAGCCCGTGCACCGTCTCCAGCATCGCCGCCGTTCCGCTGTTCGGGTCAACCGCGCCATACACCCACGCATCGCGATGATTGCCCGCGATGACCCAGTCGTCCTTCTCGCTTGGGTCCGTCCCGTCGATCGTGCCAATCACGTCCCAGATCGTGCGCAGCGCATAATCCTGCTCGAGATGCATGTGCACCTTCACCGCGCCCGTTCCGCCCAGGTGATACGTGAACGGCAGCCCACCCTGCCATTCGTGCGGTGTCGCCGGCCCATCCAGCGCCTCGAGGATCGGCGCCGCGTCTTTATAGCTAAGTGGGTTCGCGGGAATTGACGGCTGGTTCATCTTCGCCGGATCCATCACGCGCTTCGACTCCGGCAGGTCCGGCGTCGCGGCAATGCCCGGCGTGGACGGATCACCCGGATAGATCGGCAGAAACTGCACGGACCCACGCTGCACACCAGAATCCGGCCGCATCGGCCCACGCGGATACTTGTCTCCGCGATCGTAGCCGTCATCCGCCGGGTCCGAGTAGATGATCACCCCCGCCGCGCCGCGCTGCTGCGCGATGTACACCTTCACACCGCGGAAGTTCTGCCCGTAACGCACGATGACGATCTTGCCTTTGACATCGACGCCTAACTCCTTCAGCCGGTCAAAGTCCGCCAGCGTTCCGTAGTTCGCGTACACCACATCCGCGGTCACATCGCCCGACGGAGACGACCCGTTGAACGCCGGCAGAATATCCGGGTTGTCCTGGAAGGGATCGCCGCCGTACGCCTTCGGATCGACATGCTCCGGCGAAGGTCCGCTCATCAGCTGCTTTCCGCTCGCGTCAAAGGCCGTGATCTCGATCTTCTTCGGCTTGTTCATCCAGACGCGGAACTCGGCAATCTGCGTCTCGAGTCCAGCAGCCTTGAACTTCTCCGCAACATACTCCGCCGTCTTCTTGTCCTGTGGTGAGCTGGCCCAGTGCGGCTCCGCTGTCAGAATCTTCAGTTCTTCGCCGGCGAGCTTCGCGTCCGGCACGGCCATGAACGCCGCATCCCACTTCGCCTGCTGCGAGAAGTCGGCGTAACCGAAGACGTTGGCTGTAGAGGCGCTCTGAGCGAAGGTGGGCAGAGACAGGCAGGCCAGGCAGAGGCCGGCCAAGCAGCAGGAGCGAAGATGTGTCACCAGGGCGGGTCTCCTCGGCGATGCAGTCGGTCAGTCGAGATGAGGCGATCTTACTAGACAGGCTGCGCGCAGAATTTGCAGCGCTTCGCAGCGTCCGGAATATCGCTCAGGCACTGGGGGCAGACTTTGGTTGGCGGCGGTGCAGCTTCCTGCGGCTTGAACTTGGCCAGCAGATACTGCGTCGGCAGAACCAGGATGAAGTAAACCACCAGCGCCAGGATCAGGAAGTTGATCACTGCCGTAATGAAGTTTCCGTACATGATCTTGCCGCCGTGCACATATGCCACCAGATATCCGAAATCCGGCTTGCCGATTATTGCGCCGAGCAGCGGCTTGATGATGCTTTCGGTCAGGGCGGTGACGATCGCAGTGAACGCCGCGCCGATGATCACGGCGACAGCCAGATCCATCACATTGCCGCGTAGGACGAAGTCGCGAAATCCTTTGAACACTCTAACCTCCGTGTGCAGCCTCTTTGTGTCCAGGAGAAAAGGCCGTTGGCCCAATCTCTGTCCCGACCTCTGATTCGCACGCGAGTATATCGCATACAAGGTCAGGGTTTCTGATGCGGCTCAGTTGCTTGAGCAGTTTTCCTGAAGTGTTCAAAAGGCGGAGACCGATACTGCCGTTTTTCTCAAGGAAAACGCCCTGCTCAGAAGTTCAGCAGCGCCCAGCATCAGGAAAACTGCTCTATCGTATGCTTTCACCATGCGCGTCCGGCTGCTCTCGTTCGGTCCTCTTAAGGCTGCTCTCCCGCCTGATGGCGTGTGGGTTGAGCTGACCGGAGAGCGGAGGGTGGGCGAGCTCATCCATGCGCTGATCGACAAGGGGACGTTCACCGATGCGGCCATGCGATCCGCGGCCGTCGCGGTCAATCAGGAGTACGCCGCGCCGGACCAGATTCTCAGCGACGGCGATGAGGTTGCTATCCTTCCTCCGGTCAGCGGCGGCGCTCAGCCTGTAAGCGATCGCACCGGGGCGGGTGTAAGCGGTAAGCCAGACGATCTCGTCCAAATCGTCAGGGAGCCGATCGATACGGAAAATATCCTGAACGCGGTGAAGAGCGGCGGCGATGGCGCGGTGTGCGTCTTCGACGGCATCGTGCGCGACAACACGCGTGGCCGCGCGACCCTGCACCTCGACTATGAGGCGTATGAGGAGATGGCGCTGCGCCAGATGCGCATGCTTCGCGACGAGGCGATCGCAAACTTCGGCGTGCGCGAGGTGGCCATCGTTCACCGTCTCGGCCGGTTGAGGGTCGGCGAAACCAGCGTGCTGATCGCCGTCGCGTCCGCGCATCGCGCTGCGGCCTTCGAAGCCTGCCGGCATCTCATCGACACGCTCAAAAAGACGGTGCCCATCTGGAAGCGCGAGCAGTTTGTGGACGGTGCCGTGTGGGCCGACGGCGAGCCGTTCCCTGAGGACCTTACTCGGTCCGGAGTCGCTCGATGAGGCGATGGTGGTTGCGTTCCGTCTGGTGGGTCATGACGTTGGGAGTTCTGCTGGCGACACCTGCGGCCGTTGCGGTGCAGAACCAGCAGCAGCCGCCTGCGCCCATTGAACGCAAGGAGGGCCAGACGCCGACGATCCACGTCGAGAGCCGTCTGGTCAACGTGGCGCTGAATGTGACCGATGAGACCGGCGCTCCGGTGGGTGGCCTGACGCAGGATGACTTCGAGATCCTCGAGGATGGCAAGCCGCAGAAGATTGCCGTCTTCGATAAGGAGTCCACGACGCCGCTGGAGATTGTGCTCGCGATCGATACCAGCGGAAGTGTGATCATTGACGAGCGCCTGGAGATCATGGCTGCCAAGAGCTTTGTGCGTTCCATCCTTCGCCCGCAGGACGCGCTGGATGTGATGGAGTTCTCCGAGAACGTGACGGAGCTGGTGCCCTTCACAAACGATCTGCACCGCATCGAGAGCGGACTCGGACACATCGGGCTCGGAGACGCGACGGCGCTCTATGATGCGGTGTATCTCGCCAGCCAGCGACTGAGTGACACACCGGTCAGTGCGGGCCAGCGGCGCGTCATTGTGCTGATAACGGACGGTGAAAACACGACACGTCACGGCGGCTACGACTCCGCACTCGAGGAGGCTGAGCGCGCAGGCGCGATGGTCTACTCACTGATCATCGTTCCCATCGAGGCGGACGCGGGGCGCAATACCGGCGGCGAGCACGTGCTGATCCAGATGGCGCGCGACACCGGCGGCAAATACTACTACGTCGAGGACAAGCGCGATCTCGCACCGGCGTTCGCGCATGTGTCCGATGACCTCCGCACGCAGTACACGCTCAGCTACTACGCTCCGCAGAAGGGCGGCGATGCATCGGGGCTGCGGCACATCGAGATTCGGATGAAAGATCCTGCGCTCGAAGCAAAATACAAGCTTCGCTATCGCACGGCGTATTACGGAAATCGTTAGCCGGCACTCGTCGTGACCGCCGTACAATCGTGGAATGAAGCGACGCAAGGGACCGCCCTCAAATGACACAGGTCAGGAAGCGCTCTACCTGAAGTCACTGAGCGACCGGCAGGTGAACGTGGCGATCAAGCTGCGCGATGGCGAGATTGTGAGTGGGTGGATCGAGTACTTCGACGACATGATGTTGCGGCTGACCCGCGACGGCCGCCCGAATCTGTTTATCTACAAATCGCAGATCCGGACGATCACGGAGAACGTGTCCGGCGCGCGGCGACAGTCACGCGAAGGCGTAGAAGATCGATAGAAAGACAGCGGAATCGCTGATAGAAAAAACAGCTAATTGCTGATAGAAAAAACAGCTGATTGCTGATAGAAAAAACAGCTGATTGCTGTTCAAAAGGACATAGAGTGGCAGAGTTTGTAACCAAGGCTGAGGCAATTGCGCGCGAGGCGGGAGCGCTGCTGCGCGACTACTTCCATCGCGGGGTGCAAGCGGAATACAAGGGAGAGGTCGATGTAGTAACCGAGGCCGACCGCGCCAGCGAGAAGCTGATTACAGAGCGGCTGCGCGCGGCGTTTCCTGCGCACGGAGTCTACGGCGAAGAGGGAACCCGGCGGGATCTGGACTCGGAGTATCGCTGGTACGTCGATCCGCTGGATGGAACGACGAACTTCGCGCATGGGTTTCCGGTCTTTGGCGTGGTGCTGGGTTGCGAGAGGCGCGCGGCGGGACTGAAGCCGAATGAAGACGGCCAGATGATTGCCGGCGTGATCTACGATCCCCTGCGTGACGAGATGTTCACGGCCGAACGCGGTTCTGGGGCGCGTCTGAATGGCAAGCGGATTCATGTTTCGCGGACGGCGATGCTGCAGGAGTCGCTGGTGGCGACGGGGTTTCCCAGCCAGAAGCGTCACAGCAGTCCGAATGTGCACTTCTACCAGGAGTTCACGCTGCGGTCGCATGGGGTGCGGCGGGCTGGGTCGGCGGCACTGGATTTGGCGTACGTGGCGGCGGGAAGGTTGGAGGCGTTCTGGGAGTTCAACCTGAATCCGTGGGACACGAGTGCGGGATATCTGATCGTCGAGGAAGCAGGCGGCAAGGTGACGCACTTTGATGGATCGAAGTTCACGCTGGACTCGCGTGAGGTGCTGGCCACGAACGGTCTGATCCATGGAGAGATGCAGCAGCTGTTCGTGGACATGTTTGCGGGGAGGAACCTGGATCCGATTCCCACACCGGCGGAGTTTGCGGCGCGGAGAGCGGCCCGCGAAACCGAATGAATTTTGTTGATAGAATTTGAGTGACCACCTAACAGGGATTAGGCAGCCGCTCGATTAGATGAGGAGATTTCAGTTATGGCGTATGTGATTGCGGAACCGTGCATTGGAACTAAGGACCGGGCGTGTGTGGATGCCTGCCCGGTGGACTGCATTCATCCGAAGGCGGACGAGGCGAAGTCGGAAGAGGTCGATCAGCTCTTCATCGATCCGGTGGAGTGTATCGACTGCGGCGCCTGCGTTCCGGTGTGTCCGGTGTCGGCGATCTACGCGGGCGATGATCTGCCGGAGAAGTGGGAGAGCTTCAGGGACAAGAACGCGGCTCACTACGGCCGGTAAAGATTCTTCCTTGCAGAGACTGGAACGCGCGGCCTTCGGGCCGCGCGTTTGCTTGGTACCCCCCTCCCCCTGGGGTTGTGTCAAAGTCTTCAAAAGAAACGACTTAGGTCTGGACTTTGTTTGCAAAGTCTTCAAAACAAAGGAGTTGTCGCGCTCTGGGGACCTGGTTAATTTTATTAGGCGAACCCGGATTTACGGCGGTCGGGTTTGGGTTGTGGAATGAGTGGTTTAGGAGAGGCGAGTGGGTGAGGGAAGGCTGATTCCGCATCATGACGAGGCGATTGTGCTGCGGACCTGGCCGTTCCATGAGGCGGACCTACTGGTGAGTTTGTTTACCCGTGAGCGGGGCAAGGTGAAGGGCGTGGCGCGGCATGCGATGCGGTCGCGGCGGCGGTTTGGAGGGGCGCTGGAGCCTGGCACCCAGGTGATGGCGCACTATACGGAGCGGCCGAAAGAGGAGCTGGTCCGGATGGACAGCTTCGAGATTGTCTGGTCGCCGCTGACGGCGCCGGTGGACGCGCTGCGGGCGGCGGGGTTGCAGCTGGTGGTGGAGGTGCTCGAAGAGGCGATGCCAGAGCTGGCGGCGGAGGATAACGTGTTTCGGCTGGCGGTGGCGGTGTTGCGGGGGATGCGGGAGGCAGCAAGTCAGCGAGTCGGCGAGTCAGCGAGTCAGGATTCCAGCTTGCCAGAGGGCCAGCGTGCCAGTGGGTCAGGGGTTTGGGTGGGGGTGACGTACTTCTGTGTGTGGATGGCCAGATTGATGGGGTGGTGGCCGGAGCTGGGGCATTGTGTTGTGTGTGGTCTGGACTTGAGAGGGCAGGAGGTGTGGTGGTCTCCGGTGGCCGATGGGGTGACGTGCGCGGATGATCGCCGGCCGCAGAGCCGGAGGCTGGGGGCGGCGGCGGTTGAGGAGAGCTACAGGATGGGGAAGATGTCGCTGGAGCAGTTTATGGGTGAGGTGGAGCAGGGGCGGGAGTTGTATCAGGAGCTGGGGGTGTTTGCGGTGGCGGTGCTGGAGAGGAATCTGCAGCGGCGGTTGCGGAGCGCGGCGGCGCTGGGATGACGCCGGTTAATCGCGATTGACTGCGGGCAGCACGGATTCCGCGCGGCAGATTTGGGAAAGGCGGTCGTTTGCTACCGCAAACGATACCCCACCCTGTCGCGCGGTGAAGCTGCGCGCCGAGGGTGGGGCACCCGGTTCCGTTGCTCGGCGATGAAGCTGTTACAGGGTAGGGGACCCGGTCTGACGCTTACCGGAAAAACGGTAGGATCGGACCCATGTTGAGCCGGGTTGCAGGCATCACTGCGTGTTTGATTGGGTTGGTGTTGATCGGTGTCCGCGCTGAGGCTTCGGCGCGTGGGAAACAGGCGCGGGTGGAGCAGGGTGTGCTGGCGGGGACGCGGTTTGGTTCGGGTGGGGCGGAGTTTCTGGGGATTCCGTATGCGGCGGCGCCGGTGGGGCGGCTGCGGTGGGTGGCGCCGCAGGAGCCGGCGAAGTGGGCGGGTGTGCGCGACGCGAGTTCGTACGGGGCGGCGTGTCCGCAGCTTCCGAGTGCGTGGCTGCCGGAGATGCTGGGGCGGAAGGAGATGCAGACCAGCGAGGATTGTCTGTATCTGAACGTGTGGACGCCGCG
>DASRGC010000013.1:0-26280 GCA_035651235.1 Acidobacteriaceae bacterium | reverse complement strand
GGCTTCGGTGCAGGCTCAGAGCAAAGCCTGTCCAACCCCATGGGGAATCGCGGCATGGATTTACACAAGTGGTTCATGCCAACGCGCACCTTCCACCAAATGACCAATAATTCGTCTCCTGGAAGTGAAGGCGTCGACAATAGTTTCGCCGCGAAATCGTTCGACAATCTCGGCGCGTGGATCCTTGGGCGCAACATGTTCGGCCCGGTTCGCGGCCCTTGGCCGGACGACTCGTGGAAAGGTTGGTGGGGCGACACGCCGCCCTACCATGTTCCCGTCTTCGTCCTGACCCACTACCCGCGCGCTCCACTCACCATGAACGGCGGCACCACCTTTCACTTCGTCACCGACGGAATCGATAGCGCGCTGGCACAAGCCCGCCAAGCCGCAGCGGGCAAGGACATCCGCATCGGCGGCGGCGGCATCGACCTGCCCTCACTCGGCTACGCCATCTCATCCCGAACTGAAGGCGAACAAGCAACACACCTCACCCTCAATAAGACTGAACAAAAGTGGCCCCCACCCGCTAACTACCCTGGATCCAAGACTTTACCTGTAACCTGTTGAATCGAGAGACTTTACCGAGAACTCACCAAAAAGTCCACCCCTAACCCACCTGTTCTGAAGACTTTGCACAAAAACAGGGGGGGAGGGGTGCCCAAGGGCAGACGATAATCGAACAGCAAAGAGGCAACAAAATGGCAACCAGCATCCTTGAGAAGTTTCAGTCGATGGAATACGGTCCAGCTCCCGAAGACCCCAGCGAAGTAAACAAGTGGCTCGACGCCCACCAGCGCAGCTTTGGCCACTTCATCAATGGCGAGTGGACCAAGGTCTCGACCAGCTTCGAGACGAAGAATCCCGCGACCGGCGAAGTCCTCGCCAAGGTCGCGCAAGGTGACGCCGCAGACGTCGACCTCGCCGTCAAAGCCGCTCGCGCTGCCCTTCCCGGCTGGCAAGCGCTCACCGGTCACCAGCGCGCACGCTATCTCTACGCCTTCGCGCGCCAGGTGCAGAAGTGGTCCCGCCGTCTCGCCGTGCTCGAGTCCATGGACAACGGCAAGTCCATCCGCGAGTCCCGCGACATCGACATCCCGCTCGTCGCCCGCCACTTCTACCACCACGCCGGCTGGGCCCAACTCCTCGGCAACCTCACCAGTGATGGATTTGCGGGCGAGGAGTTCCGCGGCTTCCAGCCCGTGGGCGTCGTCGGCCAGATCATCCCCTGGAACTTCCCCCTGCTGATGTTCGCCTGGAAGGTCGCGCCCGCGCTGGCCGCCGGCAACACCGTCATCATCAAGCCCGCCGAGTTCACCCCTCTCACCGCCATCGCCCTCGCCGAGATCGCCGCCGAAGTCGGCCTCCCGAAAGGCGTCCTCAACGTCGTCAACGGCGACGGAGCTACAGGCGCGGTCATCGTCGAGCACCCCGACGTCGACAAGATCGCCTTCACCGGCTCCACCGAGGTCGGCCGGATCATCCGCAAGGCCACCGCGAAGACGCCGAAGAAGCTCTCCCTCGAGCTCGGCGGCAAATCGCCCTTCATCGTCTTCGACGACGCCGACCTTGACTCCGCCGTTGAAGGCCTCGTCGACGGTATCTGGTTCAACCAGGGCCAGGTCTGCTGCGCCGGTTCGCGTCTCCTCGTCCAGGAGCGCGTCGCCGAGCGCCTCTACGACAAGATCCGTGCGCGGATGGAGACCCTGCGCGTCGGCTCGCCGCTCGACAAGGCCATCGACATCGGCGCCATCGTCGATCAGGTCCAGTACGACCGCATCACCAAGCTCGTCGCCATGGGCATCGTCGAGGGCGCCACCTGCTGGCAGCCCGAGATCCCGATGCCGAAGAACGGTCTCTTCCTCAAGCCCACTCTCCTCACCGACGTTCACCCCACCTCGACCGTCGCCCAGCAGGAGATCTTCGGCCCCGTCCTCGCGTCCATGACCTTCCGCACCCCCGCCGAAGCCGTCGAGCTGGCCAACAACACCCCGTACGGCCTGGCCGCCTGCGTCTGGAGCGAGAACATCAACGTCGCGCTGGATGTCGCCGCGCAGGTCAAGGCGGGCGTCGTCTGGATCAACTCGACGAACCTGTTCGACGCCGCCTGCGGCTTCGGCGGCTACCGCGAATCCGGGTACGGTCGCGAAGGCGGCAAGGAGGGCATGTACGAGTACCTCGTTCCCGCCTGGACTCACTCTGCGAAGAGCAAGGCCGAGGTGATCGCCGAACCCAGGACAGAGAACGCCAAGTCCAGCGGCAACGGCGCAACCGCAGGCGTGGGCATTGACCGCACGGTGAAGCAGTACATCGGCGGCAAGCAGGCGCGGCCGGACTCCGGCTACAGCTTCCCGGTCTACAACCGCGAGGGCAAGCTCGTCGGCGAGGCTCCGCTCGGCAACCGCAAGGACATCCGCAACGCCGTCGAGGCCGCGCGTCCCGCCGGCAACAAGTGGGCCAAGGCCCCCGCTCACGGCCGGGCGCAGGTGCTTTATTACATCGCCGAAAACCTCATTCAGCGCCGCGACGAAATCGTCCGGAAGCTGGCTGAGTTTGTCGGCGAAGCGCAGGCGCAGGTGGAGTTCGACTCCTCCGTCCAGCGCGCGTTCACCTACGCTGCCTGGGCTGACAAGTTCGAGGGCTCGGTTCATAACCCGCCCTTCCGCATGGTCACGCTGGCCATGAAGGAGGCTATCGGCACCATCGGGATCCTTGCGCCGGACGACGCTCCGCTGCTCGGCCTGCTTTCGCTCGTGCTGCCGGCGATTGCGATGGGCGACGCTGTTGTGGCGGTTCCCAGCGAGCGCTGCGCCACCATCATCGGCGACCTCTACCAGGTCTTCGACACCAGCGATCTCCCGGGTGGCGTCGTGAACCTGGTTGCCGGCCGGCCCATGGAGCTGGGCAAGACTCTGTCGGAGCACGATGATGTGGATGCGGTCTGGAGCTTCCGCGACGACGCTGCAGCGGGCTTGGTGAAGCTGGGTTCCGTTGGTAACCTGAAACAAGTGTGGACCAATGAGGGCCGCGCCATCGACTGGTTTGATTCCCGGCAATCCGAAGGCTTCTGGTATCTCCATCACGCCACCCAGGTAAAGAACATCTGGGTGCCGTACGGCGAGTAGCCAGCAACTCTCATACCAAAGGGATACAACGGTCGCGGGATCGGTAGCACCGAAAATTTGACAGGAAACACGACTGACGGTGTTAGGTTCCCTAGTAGGCCATCCTAAAGAACCATTGGGACCTCGTATGGGGAAGTCCGTTCACCGTCGACGCATCCGCGGCCCGCTGGTACAGACCGCGCTGCTTGCGTGCTTCATCGTCGCGTTCCTGGCCCAGCTCGGGACCTGGCGAAACGACTGGCTCATCCAGGCCTTAGGTGACTCCTCAGTCACCGTGCTGTATTGGGTGCGTGTGGTTGCCGACGGCCTGACGATGCTGGCCTGCGCCTGCGCGTGCATCGTTCTCGGCCGACTGGTCTGGCTTATGCGCCGCCACGCGGCCTTCCGGACGGCGGCCGTGGGTCTGATGCTTGTGCTCGGCCTGGCGGCCGCGAAGCGCGTGCTGGACCTGATGGGCTACGACGTTGGCGGCACAGGTGAATCACGCACGATGCTGGGGCTCAGCTCCCTGGTGCTGGCGGGCGGAGTTGTGCTGCTGCTCCCAATGCTGTACCAGGTGAAGGCCTTTGGCGAGGCGGCCGAACTGGCGCACGAGCGATTCGTCTCCGCTGCCGAGACGGGGCGCCAGGCGTTCTTCATCCTTGAAAGCGATCGCACCCCGTTCAATAAAACCGACGACTTCCGCTTCAGTTTCGTCAACGCCAACGCTGAAAAGCTGCTGCTGCATCGCAGCCGCGATCTGATCGGCATGCCTCTCAGCCAGGCACTGCCCACTCTGCCGGACGGCAGTCTCGGCGAGCGTTTGCGGCAGGTCGAGCGCACCGGTCTGCCCTACTCCGGCGAAATCCGCTACCGCAGCGACTCAGGCGATGACCTGTGGTTTGAGATCCAGGCTGTCAAAATGCAGCACGGTGTCGCCGTGACCCTGCACGACCTCTCGGCCGAACGCTCCGGCCAGCGGCAGGTTGAGCAGATGCACCGCTTCTCGCAATCGCTGATCCATGACGCCCCTTTTGCCATCCTGACCACCGACACTGCCGGCAAGATCACGGCAATGAATCCTGCTGCGGAGCGCCTCACCGGGTTCAGCAGTGAGGCGGTGGTCGGGCACGCTTCGCTGGTCGACCTGCATGACCCTGAGGAGCTGCGTGATCGCGTCATGGGCCAGACGGGCCGCGACACCACCGTCGCCGCGGTGAGCTTCGAATCGCTGCTTCTGCTGCTTGGCGACCGTTCCAGCGCCGAGGCCGACTGGCACTATGTCTGCCCCGACGGAGCGCGGGTTCCCGTTCACGTGTCCCTTACTGCTTTGCGCGGCGATAACAATGAAATCTCCGGTTATCTCGCGACGGCCTATGACATCTCGGAGCGCAAGAAGCTCACGGACTCGATTACGTTCCTTGCGCAACACGATGCACTGACAGGACTTCCAAACCGGATGAAGCTGCGCCAGCGGCTTGAGCAGGCGCTCGAGCGCGCCAGCCGTCTCAATCAGCCTGTAGCCGTCCTATCCATCGGGCTGGACAACTTCAAGCGCGTGAACGACTCGCTCGGCCATGCGGCTGGCGACGAACTCCTCACGGTCTTCGCCGACCGGCTGCGCAACTCCACACGTGCCAACGATACTGTCGCCCGCATTGGCGGCGACACCTTTGTAGTGGTGATGCCGAACAGCGGCAGCCAAGACGACGCGATGCGCGCCGCCGGCCGCCTCTCCGGAAAACTTCAAAGCGCTCTGCGTCTTGCAGGCAAAGAGCTGAGTGTCACTGCAAGCTTCGGGCTGTGCCTGTTCCCGGAGTGGGGCACCGACGCCGCCACCCTGCTGCGCAATGCGGACGCTGCCATGTACGCCGCAAAGCGGAGCGGCCGGAACTGCCTGCAACTCTTCTCGGCGGCGCTTGGAGAGTTCGGCGCGGACGAGCTGGAGCTCGAATCCGACCTGCGGCGATCGCTGATCAACGATCAGATGACGCTCTTCTACCAACCGCAGATTGCCTGCCGTACGGGCGAGCTGGTCGGCGTGGAGGCGCTGCTGCGGTGGCGGCATCCGCACCGCGGGCTGTTGTCGCCGGAGGAGTTCATCTCGGCGGCGGAGGAGAGCGGCTTCATTCTGCCGCTGGGGCAATGGGTGCTGGAAAAGGCATGTGACGAAGCGCGCATCCTGCAGGAGCGGCTGGGCCGACGGATCACGATGGCAGTTAACCTGTCTCCCCGCCAGTTCTTACAGCAGAATCTTAGCGAGATTGTTGAACAGGCGTTGCGCAGCTCCGGGCTGGCTCCGGCGGACCTGGAGGTGGAGATCACGGAGTACACCCTGATGATCAGCTCCGCCGAGACGATCGCCGCGCTTAGCCGGTTGCGCGCCATGGGAGTGAAGTTTGCGCTGGACGATTTCGGCACCGGCTTCTCCAGCTTCAAGTACATCCTGGAGTACAAGGTCGATCGGCTGAAGATCGATCGCAGCTTCGTGTCCCGGCTGCCCGAAGACGCGAACGCGGCATCGATCGTGCGGACGGTGATTGCGATGGCGCACGGACTGCACATGGACGTTGTGGCTGAGGGTGTCGAGACGGAGGAGCAACAGCGCTTCCTTGCCTGGCGGCGCTGCGACCAGGCGCAGGGCTACTTCTATGGGCGTCCGATGCCGCTGGAGCAGCTTATCTCGACCTACTCCGGCCAATTCGTCCACCCCGTGAGGGCGGCTGGCGAAGAAGTGTCGGTGGCGGAGCTCACCTCCTGAGGAAATGAGCGACTGTGTGACTCAAGTCACACAATGCAAACGGAATAGCCTGCAAACCCTGAGGAATAAGTCATCCTGCCGCGCACGAAGGTAACCACTCTGAGGCGCGCCTGTGCATTTCTGTGCAGCTTCTGTGGGGAAAATTTGCATCTGTACAGGGAGACTCGTGAAAGGGACGGGCCTGTCCGTTGGCATTCGATCGGCTCAGTGAGGTGACAGCTCCCGAGGGCAGCCGAACGGCCACGCCAAGGGCATTGCTTGTATTCGCCCACCCTGACGATGAAGTGATTGCTATCGGTGGCAGGATGGGACGTTTCGCCAATTCACATTTTGTTCACGTCACGGATGGCGCCCCTCGCAACGAACACGACAGCCGCGCCCACGGATTCGACCGCCTTGACGATTATCGCCAAAGCCGGGCAGATGAGTTTCAGGCCGCGCTGGAGTGCGCCGGGATCGGCGGCGCCAGCCACGAGTGCCTCGATATTCCGGATCAGGAGGCGAGTTTGCGTCTCGCGGAATTGACCCGGCGCATCAGAAGCCTGATTGAGCAGCATCGGCCGGAGGTGATCTTTACGCACCCCTACGAGGGCGGCCACCCCGACCATGACGCCTGTGCGTTCGCCGTGCACCACGCCGAGGGCGCTACCGCCATCATCGAGTCCCCGTTTTATAACGCGCGGAACCGCGGCACGGGCGTGTTCCTCAGCAGCGCGGAGCAGACGGGCCAGGTGGTGTACGAGCTCACGCCGGAAGAGCTTGCGCGCAAGCACGCCCTGATTGCCTGCTTCAAGACGCAGCGTGAGACGCTGCGCGGCTTTACCGCGACGGAGGAGCGCTACCGCGTCGCACCCGAATATGACTTCTCGACTCCCCCACACGAGCCGCCGGTCCTGTACGACGGCTTTCCCTGGGGCATGAACTCGACACGATTCTGTGAACTCGCCCGGGAGGCGGAACAAGAAATGCGCGACCGCAATCGCGACAAAGTAAAGAGGTGAGCCCGTGTCCCTGACGGTCTTGAGTATTGCGTTTCCATTTGCCCCCGTCGGCCCCTGCGGTGTTGGCGGCGCTGAGAAGATTCTCGGCGAGTTGGACGCCGCGCTGGTTGCCGAGGGCCATCGCTCGGTGGTGGTCGCCTGCGCGGGTTCGCTCGTCGCGGGTGAGCTGTTCGCGGCGCCGATGCCGGAGCGTGCGCTCATCAGCGACTCCGACCGCCGCTGGCACCGCTGGCGCTTTCAGGCTGCCATTGACCGCGCCTTGGCGAAACACAACGTCGACCTCGTCCACATGCACGGTATGGACTTCGACCAGCACGTGCTTCCGCCGGATATTCCGGTGCTCGTCACGCTGCATGTACCCATCCAGTGGTACAGCCCGGAGGTGTGGGCGACCTACGCCGGTCGTGTGCAGTTCCAGTGTGTCTCCGACTCCCAGCGGCGAACCTGCCCCAAGCTTCTCGGCGAGGTTCCAGTGGTTGAAAACGGCGTTCCTCTGCCGAACATCCGCCTGGAGCGCGAGCGCGAAGATTTTGCCTTGGCGCTGGGTCGCATCTGCCCGGAGAAGAATGTGCATGAGGCGCTCGAGGCCGGGACGCTAGCCGGCACGCGCGTGCTTGTCGGCGGTCATGTCTTCCCGTACCGCGAGCACGGCGAGTACTTCCATGACAGGGTCCAGCCTCTGCTGAACGGTGAGGTCGGGCATCGCTTCCTCGGACCGGTTGAGACGGAGCGTCGCCAGCGCCTGCTCGCCCGCGCGAAGTGCCTGTTGCACTCGACGATCGCGCCGGAGACAAGCTCGCTCGTCGCGATGGAGGCCCTTGCGGTCGGCACGCCGGTGATTGCGTACCGCTCCGGCGCGCTGCCCGACATCATCGAGGACGGCGTCACAGGCTTCCTCGTCGATAACGTCGAGCAGATGGCGGACGCCATCAAACGTGCCGATCAGATTCGGCCTGAAGACTGCCGCGCCGCCGCCGAGAAGCGCTTCTCCCGCGAGCGCATGGTGCACGACTACTTCAACCTCTACGAGGCGATGGTGCGCCGGGAGCAGGTTGCGATGTATGCCTGACCGGGTTTCCTGTAAAGTTCTGCGGGCCGCGGAAGACCTGGAACAGTTCGCACCAGCGTGGCGCAAGCTCTGGCGTCGGGATCCGCAGACCACGCCGTTCCACTCGCCCGAGTGGCTGTTGCCCTGGTGGCACAGCTTCGGTCAGCCAGATGTACGCGCGGTCGTGCTCTCGCATGGCGCCGACCCTGTGGGGCTGCTTCCCTTCTACGTCTATCTGGGGCCAGGAGCCCGCGAACGGAGGCTTCTCCCGGGCTGCTTCGTCTCTGCTGCCTTCGGCTCAACGGCGAGATCATTGCGGTGCTTTACTCGGTGGTTGATCTGCCGGAGCGCGCCGAGCGCAGGCAGTACTTCTATCTCACTGCCTACTCAACCGCGCACGCCGAGCTGCGGCCCGGTACCTTGTTGATTGCGCTGGCGATGGAGCGCGCGGTTGACGAAGGTGTGCGCGCCATCGATATGCTTCGTGGCGAACAGGCGTATAAGCAAATCTGGCACATGGAGCGGACGCCCACCTTTGGCCTCCAGTTGAGCCGTCGGGTCCAACGACAGACCGCCATCGCCGCCGTGGCGTAGCCGCTCCGGATCCACAGGAGAGCCGGCTTGTTTGCCGATCGCATCGATGCCGGGCAGCGGCTCGGAGCAACGCTCCGCGAGTTCATCGAACAGGAATGCGCCGGCGAAGAGACGGTCGTGCTCGCGCTGCCGCGCGGCGGCGTTCCGGTCGGATACCAGGTCGCGAAGGCGCTCGACGCTCCGCTCGACGTCTTCGTCGTCCGTAAGCTGGGCGCGCCAACGCAGCCGGAACTCGCCATGGGGGCGATCGCCTCGGGAGGCGTTCGCGTCATCAATGAGGAGGTCGTGCGTGCGCTGCACGTAACTCCGCAGCAGATGGAAGACACCGCCAAACGTGAAGGCCAGGAGCTTGAGCGACGCGAACACGCGTATCGCGGCAACCGCGCTCCCCTCGACGTAACCGGCAGGTGCGTTCTGCTGGTCGATGATGGCGTGGCGACCGGATACACGATGCGCGCAGCAGTTGAGGCTCTGCGGCACTCGCAGCCGAAGGAGATTGTCGTCACCGTGCCTGTCGCTGCGAGGGAGACCTGCGAAGAATTGAAGCGGCATGCCGATGCGATCGTGTGTCTCTTCACGCCATTTGACTTCGTCGCTGTCGGCCAATGGTACAAGCGTTTTGAACAGACCAGCGATGAGGAGGTGCGTCTGCTACTGGAACGTGCGGCCGAAAGAACGGACTCAGAGTGAATCTGCAGATCGGATCGTTGGGAAAAGCTTACGTCGACTGATCTGCCAGCGGTAGCTGGATGCGGAACGCAGTGTGGAACCCGTCAGGCAGACCATTCGTAGCCACCAGGACATCTCCGCCCCGTTTCGCGGCGAGCTCTCGCGTGACCCAGAGGCCGATACCGGTGCCGACGTCGGGCTTTGTGGTGAAGAACGGATCGAAGATGTGGTCGAGATTCTCCGGAGCAATTCCGGCGCCGTTGTCACGCACCTCAATCGTGGCGAACTCGTCACCGGCTGAGACATCGATGGCGATGAGACCCGACGAGCTTTCGATCGCGTCGCACGCATTGGAGACGAGGTTGGTGAGCATCTGGCGAACTTCATCGGCGGGCGCGGCCACCATTAGATCCGGATTACGAAGCAGCTGGATCGCTCCGCCTCGCGATGCGCAACGCGGCTGGAACATCTCCACCACAGCTTCAACCAGGCCTGGGGTGTGCGCGGGACCGCCGGAAGAGCGCGGCCGGGCAAAGCTGAGCGTATGGCGCGCGATGCTGGCGAGGCGGCGAAGCTCCTGGTCTGCAGACGAGAGATAGGCGCGCGTCTCGGGTGAGAGGCTCGGGTCAGCCGAACAGAGAAACAGCAGGTTCGTTACGGCCTCGAGCGGGTTGTTCATCTCGTGCGCGATCGTGGCCGAGAGACGTCCGATGGCTGCAAGTTTCTCGGACCGCACCAGCGCCGTCTCCGCGTTTTTGCGTTCGGTGATGTCGAGCGTGACGCCACGCCAGAGATTTTTCTGACGCGGAGATGGCCTGCCGCGGCTTTCAAACCAACGCACCTCGCCAGCCGGCATGCGGCTGCGAAACTGAAGCTGAAACGGCGTGCCGCTGGCGAAGGATTCGTCAAAAATTTGCGCCACTGCCGGGCGGTCCTCTTCGAGCACGAGTTCCATCGGCAGATCGGATCTCGAAAGGCTCGCAAAGGGGCGGCCGAAGATGGGAGGGCCGCCTTCGGCCCACTGGATGAGCCGGGCCTGAGTGTCGTATGTCCAGGCGACTGAGCTGGAGGCCTGCTGGGCTTCGATCAGGCCGTCGTTCTTGAGTTGCAGAGCGGCGAGTGCGATGCGCAGCCGCTCGCCGATGATGCGCTGCCGCTCACACAGGTAGGTCACTGCTATTCCGAGCAGAACGATGATGACGGTGTGGATGATCTCGCGCGGACCGTGGGTGAACGGCAGGTTGTCGGGAGCGATCTCATAGGCGTAGGAGACTGCGGTGCTGATGGAGGCTACCAGGCCCGGGCCAAAGCCGCTGATTAACGAGACGATGGCGATGCAGGCGAAGCTGAGCCCGAGGGGTGTTGCCCGAAAAGCGTGAGTGTGCAGGCTGACAACGGCGCCGAGGGCCGGAAGCACGAGCGCGACGGCATAGCCCGCAAGGAGTTTCAGGAGGTCAGTGAAGCGAGCGAGCTTTTCAGGTGCAGGCTGCGACGTCACGAGCCTCCTTCCGCGAGGTCCTGGAGCTGCATTGCCGTGATGGCTGAGGATGTCTTGATTCCAAGATATCTCAGGGGTGTTGGAGGCTCACAGGTGGTTGGCGGGCTTCGCGGAGGCGTGCTCGGTTTCGGTGCGGGATACGAGTTGGATTTCGACCTCAGTGTCGCGGGGGAAAGTGACCTGGTGACCGCGATCAACGTAACGGAAGTAAACGGACTTGGCCAGCGCGTACATGCCGAAGCCCATGGCTACATTCTTGTTGTTGGAGAAAGCGACGAAGCGGGCAACGAGACCGAAGCCATTCGAGCCGACGACGGTGTAACCCATGCTGGAGTCCTCGTCGCCGCCACGGCTGGCCGCCCAGAGGAGGACCAGCGGAGCGAGAACTTTGCCTTTGTCCGGGTTGGCTTTGACGTTGCCCTCATCGTCAACGGTGAGGTTCTCGCCCTTGGCGCCGGCTGCACCGGTGACGTTGCCGTCGAGGTGCGTGGTTCCGGCTTCGTCGGCCAGACCGCGGAAGCCGAAGCGCAGCTCCCCGTTGCGGCCGAGGCGGCGCGCGGGCTTGGCGCGAGTGACGGTGCCCTCGAGCGTTGCGCCCTCGGGGATGAGGAGATTGTGGCTGCTGTCGAAGACCGGGCGTGTAACGGTGGCGGTTACGGGGTCGCCGGGTTTGGAGGTTGCGGAGTTGAGCGAGGTGTCCAGGCGTGCTGAGACGGTGATGGAATCGAGTGGCGCGGAGGAGGCCAGCGGGATCGGCGCGGGTTGCGATTTGGGGACGGCCAGGGGAGCGCTGAGTTCGGCGATGAAGCCGGTTCCCGCCCAGATGCGCTGCGGGTGATACGGAAGCTGGGAGTAGAGCAGGCGCAGGGCGCGGTCCTTGCGCCCGGGCGTCAAGAAGGTGTCGTGAACGGATTTGATCTGCGCGCGGACCATATCTTCGCCCTGCTGGACATAGGTCGGCCGCTTCTTACGTGCGACGAAGCGGACGAGCTGCGTGTCGCGCATGAGGCCGCGGCTGGAGAAGGCGATCTGCTGGGATGAGCCGGGGAGCTGAAGGCGATTGAAGTCCACCACCGGGTCATGGAGCGGTGTGACGTCGCCGTTGAGGAGGGCCTGGGCGCGGAGCTTGCGATCGACGGGAGCGTAGGCGGTGACCGTGCCGCGGACGATGGTGTCCTGCGGAAGGACGAGGTGGTCATGAAGATAGACCGGCTCGGTGAGGACGCCGGTGACGGGGGCGCCGATGTGCAGGCGGGCAGTGCGAGTGATCTGGATGCGGAGAGGAACGCCGGCGGCAAGCGCGTCGGGCGCGGGGAGGCTCTGGGCAGAGCCGAGGGCGGCGAACAGGCTGAGTGGGAGGAAGACGAGTCGAGGGAATGAAGGCATGCGATGGGCCGGGTCCTACATGGATTAGACGGCCAGGGATGGCTTCCGTCCAAGTAATGTGCGGCTGGCATGACGAAGAGTTCATCTGGGGTGTGTCACGGGCTCTATTTTGTGGTTTCAGTTGTCAGTTCTTAGTGACGTGGCTGGGACGATGGCCTGTGCAGCGCGCAAGGGAGCGAGGAGCGTTTGTTCGAGGTGGTCGCGGTAGAAGAGGTTGTAGGTGTCGAAGGGGATGAGACGCTGCGCGTCGGGGTGGGCGATGTGGACGCAGGTCTTCTTGACGGAGCGAAGGTCGAAGGTCTGGGTGTGGAGAGCGCCAACGGTGGCGGCGATGATCCACCACCGGTGGTCGTCGGAGAGAGGACATCGCCGCGGCGAGAGCGTTGGGCACGATAGAGGGCATAGCCGCCGGCGTAACCGAGGGTCTCGAAGACCGGGTGCAGCGCAGCATGCGGCAGCATGGGCGTGGTGCGATGATGGTATCGCATGACAACCTCTTCATCGAGTGGCTTTAGACTATGGCTGCTGACGGCTCACGAAGATCTTCTGAGCGAAGCCCCACGACGAGATCCATTCTTTGAGTATTGAAGATCAGTCCTGTGCACAGATGACCCGGCGTGAGTTTCTCGGCCGGGCTGCGGGTGTGGCTGCGTGTGCTGCCGTGCCGCAGATGGGGTGGGCGCAGCAGAGGCCGGATTATAGCCTGACGATTGGGCCGTGCACGCTGGAGGCTTCGCCGAAGCATGTGATCAAGACGCTGGGATATAACGGGACGATTCCGGGGCCGCTGCTGCGGTTGCGCGAGGGGCGGCCGGTGCGGATCGAGGTGCTGAATAACTCGCGCGATCCCGAGATTGTGCACTGGCACGGCCTAAAGATCCCTTCGGCGATGGACGGCGCGATGGAGGAGGGCTCGCCGATGATTCAGCCGGGGCAGCGGCTGGTGTATGAGTACACCCCGCGGCCGGCGGGCTTCCGGTGGTATCACACGCATACGAGTGCGGGCGGCGATCTTCGCAAGGCGCAGTACACGGGACAGCATGGGTTTCTATTCGTTGAGTCGGCGAGTGATGCCGGAGCGTACGACCGCGAGGAGTTTCTGGCGTTGCATGACTGGCGCGGGGAGCTGGTTGCGAACGCCGATGGAGCGATGAATCCGGCGTATGACGTGTCGACCATCAACGGAAAGATGCTGGGGCACGGCGAGCCGATCCGTGTGAAAGAGGGCGAGCGGTTGCTGCTGCATGTGCTGAACTCGAGCGCGACGGAGGTTCACTGGATTGCGCTGGCGGGACACGAGCTTCAGGTGATTGCGCTGGATGGGAATCCGGTGCCGAAGCCGGCGACGGTGCCGATGCTGCGGCTGGCGCCGGCGGAGCGGGTGTGCGCGATTGTGGAGATGAAGAATCCGGGCGTGTGGGTGCTGGGTGAGGTTCGCAAGCACGTGCAGGCGGCAGGGATGGGTGTGGTGGTGGAGTACGCGGGAGCGACGGGAGCGCCGAGGTGGGAGCAGCCGATGGAGTTGGTCTGGGATTATGAACGGTTTGGCGCGGCTGCGGGTGAGGCGGGGGAGCGCGGTGATGTGGAGGAGATTCCGCTGGTGATCGAGTCGAAGTTTATGGGCCATGGGGCGATGGAGCGATGGATGATCAATGGGAGGTCGTATCCGGATGTGCCGGAACCGATGCTAACGGAGGGACGACGATATCGGCTTCGCATGCAGAACAAGAGCATGGACGATCATCCGATGCATATGCACCGGCATACGTTTCAGCTGCGAGAGCTTCCGGGAGCGAAGAGCGGGTCGGCGGCGATCCCGACGCGTGGGATCATGAAGGACACGGTGCTGGTGCGCGCGGGAGCGGAGACGGTGGTGGAGGTGGTCGCGGATAATCCGGGAAAGACGCTGTTCCATTGCCACCAGCAGAACCACATGGATTTGGGGTTCATGATGTTGTTTCGATATGCGTAGAGGGCTAGTCCATTGGCGGTGGAGACCACTGGCGAACGCGGTGTGGCTGCTTGCGTTTGTTGCATCAGCGCGCGCACAGGGCAACTACGAGATCCAGGTGTATGGAGCGGACACGGTTGCGCCCAAGAGCACGATGGTCGAGCTGCATTCGAACTACACGGTGCAGGGGCAGCGATATGTGATCGATGGCGTGTATCCGACGTATCACCAGGAACACGAGACCATTGAGATTACGCAGGGGATCAATGACTGGTCGGAGGTGGGGTTTTACATCTTCACGAGCGAGCAGAACGGACACGGTGTGCAGTGGGTCGGCGACCACATCCGTCCGCGCGTGCGCGTACCGGACAGCTGGCACTGGCCAGTGGGCGTGAGTTTGTCGACGGAGGTTGGGTATCAGCGCGCGGTGTATTCGCCGGATACGTGGACGTGGGAGATACGGCCGATTGTCGACAAGTCGATTGGGCGATGGTATTTCGCGTTCAACCCGGCGCTGGAGCGCACGTGGCACGGGCCCGATGTCAACCAGGGGCTGGGATTCGCTCCGGGGGTGAAGGTGAGCTATGACATCAACCGCGTGGTGAGTGTAGGGCCGGAGTATTACGCCGACTTCGGAAGGCTGTGGCACTTCGATTCCCTGCATGAGCAGCAGCAGCAAATTTTCGTGGTGACGGACCTGAATGTGTCGCCGAAGTGGGAGATCAATATTGGCGTGGGTTTAGGGCCGACGGCCGCGACGGACCACCTGATCGTGAAAGGAATTCTCGGCCGGCGATTCGACTGGACCAAGCATCCGGATATCGAGTGAATGCCTTGCGGCGTCCGGGGCACACAAAAGGCCCCCGGGGCAGGGCCTTCGTGTCCCCGCATATTTCAGCCGGTTGTCAGTTGGATGGCGATCCCATGGACGCTTTCGAAACGCACTCTACATGATCGGCCTGCGGACGTCCCTGCGCTCCGGCGATCACGTTGTACTCGACCTGATCGCCTTCCTTGAGGGTCTTGTAACCGTCCTTTTCTATGGCAGAATAGTGAACGAACACGTCGGGCCCGCCGTCGCGACCGAGAAACCCGTAACCTTTGGCGTTGTTGAACCAGCGAACTACCCCACGAAACTGAGACATCGCGTTTCAACCTCCTGCTTCGAACCTATCGGCTTACGCAGGGCCGTCCTACTAGGGACATCCCGAGGGTGTTTTACGCGCTTTGATGATGGCGAAGAGGTGTTGATGACACCAAGAGAAATGTTGACCCCGGTAAACTTTACGCCGCCTCTGGACTGAGCTGCGTGAGGAGATCGAGAGCGCCGCGCTGCTTGAGGGCTTCGGCGACACGCTCGCCGAGCTCCTCCGGGGTGATGCCCTGGGGGGCGTGGTCGAGGACCTGCGCAACCTGCTCGCCGTCCGGGCTGACGGCCATGGCGTGCAGATGCCAAGTCTCGTCGACGAGATGACAGAAGGCGCCGAGTGGGAGGTTGCAGCCGCCGCCGAGCGAGTTGAGGACGGCGCGCTCGGCGTGCACGGCAAAGGCTGCGGCGGCATCGTTCAGCGCCGCGACGGCGGTGTAGATCGGGGTTTCTTCGGCAGTGTGAGGACAGCGGGTTTCGAGCGCGAGCGCGCCCTGGCCAGGTGCGGGACAGAGCTCGTCGACGGCGAAGCGCTGGTGTACGTGCGCGGCGCGGTTGAGGCGATCGAGACCGGCGGAGGCGAGGACGAGGGCGTCGGCCTGTCCCTCCTGCCACTTGCGCAAGCGGGTGTCGACGTTACCGCGGAGCTCGACAAAGCGGAGGTCGGGGCGAAGGGCGAGGAGCATCGCCTTACGGCGCGGTGAGGTGGTACCGATCCGCGCGCCCATGGGCAGCATGTGAAGGCCCCAGAAGCTCTCGCAGACGAAGGCGTCGCGGGCGTCGGCGCGCGCGGGGATGGCCGCGAGAGTGAAGCGCGGGTCGAGCTGGGTGGGGAGATCTTTGAGCGAGTGGACGGCCAGGTCGATGCGGCCGGCGGCGAGGGAGTCTTCGATTTCCTTGATGAAGATGCCTTTGGCATCGAGCGGGGAGCCATCGGGGAATGTTGCGGGCGCGCGGAAGGCGGGGTCCTGCATGCGGTCGCCGGTGGTGCGGATAATCTCGACGGAGACCTGGTGACCGCGGGCGCGGAGCTGATCGGCGACGTGGTTGGCCTGCCAGAGCGCGAGCTCGGAGCCGCGGGTGCCGATGCGGAGGGTCGGGGTGCTCATCGTGATTAAGGATACGCGCGTGACGCGCTGCGGTTCCCATAGATGAGATACTTGCGCGCGAGGAAAATGCATGAGAGTGCTGCTGTTTGGCGCGACCGGGATGGTGGGACAAGGCGTGCTGCGAGAGTGCCTTGAAGCCGGAGTGGTGAACGAGGTTGTCGCGATTGTGCGGTCGCCGCTGGACCGGATTCCGGCATTTGGGTTGACGGAGGTGCGGCACGAGAACTTCTTCGACTGGAGCGGCGTGGATCTCAGCGGCTTCGATGCGTGCTTCTTCTGCCTAGGGGTATCGTCGCTGGGCAAACGCGAGGCGGCGTACAGGCGCGTGACGTATGACCTGACGATGCGGGTGGCGGAGGCGCTGCTGAAGCAGTCACCGCAGGCGGTGTTCTGCTACGTGTCGGGTGCGGGGACGAATGCGAGCGGCAAGCAGATGTGGGCCCGGGTGAAGGGCGCGACGGAGAATGCGCTGCTGGCGATGGGGTTTCGAGGCGTGTACTGCTTCCGGCCCGCGTACATTCAGCCGCTGCATGGAGTGCGGTCGAAGGTAGGGTGGTATAACGCGTTCTATACCGCTCTTGGATGGGCGGAGCCGCTGATGATGCGATTCGCGCCGAAGTACGTGACGACGACCGAGAGGGTGGGGTGCGCGATGCTGAAGGTGGCGCAGGATGGATGGCCCCAGCAGGTGCTGGACAGCGAGGCGATCAATGCGGCGGCGGAGCAGTGGGCGTCTGCGCCGGCATCTGTTCAATCCTGATGGGTGGAAAACCTACGATCTGATAAGTGCCCGAAGCAATGCCGATTCCGGCGGCGTCGAGTCCGTCCATAATCTCGCGGCTGATGGAGTCTTTCAGGGCGCGGACGTGGTGGGTGCGGACCAGGAAGCGCACGGAGATCTCGATCCAGTTGTCAGTGATGCGCATGAAGCTGCGGGGCTTAATGTCGGCGGCTTCTATGAAGAAGCGCTGCTTGATTCGGTCGAGCTCTGGAGCGGCGAGGTTGGCGATGTCCTGGGTATGGCGATTGATGGCGTCGAGGATGATGGGCTCGGCGCGGTGGCGGTCGCCGTAGACGATGGGAAAGTGCATCTCCTCCCAGATGTAGGGGAAGTCGCGGGTGTAGTTATAGACGGGCTCGTCAAAGATGGAGGAGTTGGCGACGGTGACGATGCGGCCGGAGTACTGGCGGGAGTGAACCCACATGCCCGGATCTTCTTCCTGCACGGCGGCGGCTCACCCATCTCCATGATGACGGTCTGGATGAAGTTGAGGCTGATGACGTCACCGCGAACTGAGCCCATCTTGATGCGGTCGCCGACGTTGAAGGTTTTGCCGCGAAGGATGACGAAGTAGCCGGCGAAGCTGGTGATGACCTTTTGGAGCGCGAAGGCGACGCCGGCGGACACCAGACCGACGCCGGTGGTGAGGCGTGCCGGGTTGTCGAACCAGATGGAGCAGAAGCCGATGATGGCCAGAAGGAAGGTCGTGAGGCTGATGCCCTGGCGGGTCCAGAAGGCGGTCTTCTGGCGGTCTCCGCCGAGCTTGCGCGCGAGAAAGCGAAGGATCCTGGAGAGCGCGTAGAGGAAGGCGAAGAGAACCAGCGTGAAGAGAAGCTTGTGGCCGGCGTGGGCGTTCAAGCCGAGGAGCTTGACGCCGCCAAGCGTAAGCGTGCGGTTGGGGCCGGTGAACTGCACGAGCGGGCCGGTCATGAGGGATGGGATGCTGAAGTGCGCAGAAGAGGAGAGGGCCTGCAGTATATAGCCGCAAGCCCTTCGAGTGTTGGTGAACGGGTGAGCTCAGCGGCGGGAGGATTTTCTGGATGCGGATTTGCGCCCGCCGGTGGAGGCTCCGCCACGGCCGCGGCTGCTGGAGCTCTTCGATGAAGACTTCGCTCCGGAGCGGCTGGAGCCGGAGGACTTGGCTCCGGAACGAGTGGAGGATTTCTTCGCGGAGGAGCGGCCGGTCGATGGGGCGCGGCCGGTGGTCCGGTTGGAGGTGCCACGGCCGGAGGATGGGCCAGCGGTGCGGCCGGTGGACTTTACCGAGGAGCTGCGCGAGGATGAACCGCGGGAGGTTGAGCTGCCACCGGAGGTGGATCTGCCGGAGGAGCTTGAGCGGGACTTTTTCGAGGAAGCTGACTTGTTCGACGCAGATCTGGAGTGCGACTTCGAATTCGGTCTGGAACCGGAGCGGTTGGAGCCGCTGCCGCCGCGAGAGGACGATGAGCTGCCGGTGCGCGTGGAGCGGGAGGAGCTCTTGCCGCGTGCGCGGGCGTTTTCAGGATAGGTGAGTTTATTGAAGTTGCTGCCTTCGCCTTCGGCTGTCCGGTCCTGGTAGGTGAACTCGAGACCGCTTGCATCGAACTTCTCGAACCATTCGTCCCAGGAGATCTCTTCGAGAGCGCTGTCGTTCGCGTTGGGCGCTCCAGGGAACTCCAGATGAATAATCCCGGTCTGGTCATCGCTTTCGGTGCTGGCGACGACGGCGGGCCGGCCACCTCGCTCCTCAGCCCAGCGGCGAATCTCGTCGTGGTCGCGTGTTGTCTTCGACAATGCCATCTTTGTCGCCTCCTGTGGCGTAATGCTGACAAAGTTCGATGCGTGCTGTGCCGACGCAATGTCCCCGGCACGCGCGGAAATGAAGCGATAGCATGAATAGTGAAGGAGTTTTGAATGATGCATGGGCCGGGAAAGATGCTGCGATGGGTCGCCGCAGCGACGTTGATGATGGCGATGAACGCGGCGGCGCAGGGGTACTCGGCGGAGAAGCCGCTGGGGATGACGGCGCAGCAGCGGCCGGACTACCTGGCGCATGCGGGGCTGGAGCAGAGGCTGGGCCAGCCGCTGCCGATGCAGGCGCGGTTCACGGATGAGACAGGAAAGACGGCGCCGCTGGCGAGCTGGTTCGATGGCAAACCGGTGGTGATGGCAGAGGTGTACTACAAGTGCTCGATGCTGTGCCCGCAGGTGCTGCATGGGCTCGCGAACGGGTTGAAGCAGACGACGCTGACGCCCGGCAAGGATTATGAGGTGCTCACGTTTTCAATCGATCCCACAGACACGCCAGCGGATGCGGCGGCGGAAAAGCGGACGTTTGTCGCGGAGATGGGGAAGCCTGATGCCGCAGGATCAGTGCACTTTCTGACCGGCAGCCAAGCATCGATTGATGCGATCAGCGGAGCGACGGGATTTCATTTTGTGCGCGTGCCGGGACCGGATGGCAAGATGGACCAGTTCGCGCATTCGAGTGTGATCATGTTCGCAACGCCGGACGGGAAGATGTCAAAGTACCTTGCGGGGATTGATTATCAGTCTCGCGATCTGCGGATGGCGCTGCTGGAAGCGAGCCACAGGAAGATCAGCAACCCGGTGGATCTGCTCATTCTTTACTGCTGCAACTACAGCCCGTCGTCGGGAAGATACACGGTGTCGGTGATTCGAGTGCTGGGCCTTGCGGGGATGGCGTCCATGGCGGGGCTGATTGCGCTGGTGGTGCTGCTGACGAAGAAGCCGAAGACGGTACAGAGCTAGTCGTCTTCGCCACGGCGTTTGGGATCCGTGCCGCGAAGGGCCATGATCTGCGGGTGGAGCAGCTTGTTGGTGAGAGAGCGGGTGAGGTGCTCGATCGCGGTCTGCTGCTCCGGGGTGAGCGGAGCATTCAGGTTCGCGAGACGCTGTGCTGTGCGGGCGAGTTCGGCTTCGCGCGTGGCTTCGGCAGAGGACTGGAGCTGCTTGATGGCCTCGGTCGCAGGAGCCTGGGCGAGGCGCTCGCCATAGCGGTCGGCCTCGATCTGCACTATCGATTCGGCGGTCTCGGCCTCGCGGCTGCGGAGCGTGCGGTTATCCTGTGCGACCTGCTGGAGGTCGTCGATGTCGTAGACGAAACAGCCTTCGAGCTTGTTGACGGCGGGGTTCACATCGCGAGGAACGGCAATGTCGATGAAGAAGACGGGACGATTCTTGCGGCGGTGAACAAGGGCGCGGCTGTTGTCCAGGGAGAATATCTGGCCGGCGCCCGTTGAGGTGATGATGATGTCGGCGCGATGGGTCTGCTCGTGCAGTTGGGCGAAGGGAATCACGCCCGTAGTGATCGTGGGCGTGCGCAGCGCGTCGGCGATTTTTTCCGCGCGGGCTTCGGTGCGGTTGGAGACGAGGAGCGTGGTCGCGCCCTGCTGGATGAGGTGCCTGGCCGCGAGATCGCTCATCTTCCCTGCACCGACGAGCAGAATGGTCTTGCTGGCGAGCGAGCCGAAGATCTTGCGCGCGAGCTCGGCGGCGACTGACGCGATAGAGACCGAGGAGCTGCCGATCTGCGTTTCGGTGCGAACGCGCTTGGCGACGGCGAAGGCGCGTTGCAGAAGCGGGTCGAGAGTCGAGCTGATGGCGCCGACCTCGCGGGCGATGTTCCAGGATTCTTTGACCTGGCCGAGAATCTGGGGCTCGCCAACGACCATGGAGTCGAGCGAGCTTGCGACGCGAAAGAGATGGCGGATCGCTTCGTGCTCACGCAGCGTGTACAGGTGCGGCGTGACGGCTGCGGTTGGGATGTTGAGGAAGTTTTCGAGAAAGCTGAGGGCGGTGGCGGCCTCGGCGCCGTCGGTGGAGTCGGGGGACTCGGTGACGGTGAGGAGCTCGACGCGATTGCAAGTGGAAAGAATAAGGGCTTCGCGAATGCCGGGCTGGCCGGCGAGTGAGCGCGTCGCGTCGGCGAGGCGCGCAACAGGAATGGCGAGGCGCTCGCGGACCTCCAGCGGCGCGGTCGTGTGGTTCACGCCGACGAGAAGCAAGGAACCGGACTTGGTCTGCTCGCTCATGGGGCTCGGAACCTGTGCACGACGGAGAGCTGGTTTGCTGCCCAGACGGCGAGGACGATGAGAAAGACGAAGCCGGAGAGATAGATCGCGCGGCGTCCGCGCAGGCCGGAGTGGCGGCGAATGAAGATCATCGCGATGTAGACGAGCCACATGGCGAGCGAGAGCAGGACTTTGGGGTCGGCGAAGAACCTGGGGCCGATGGTTTCGAGCGCGACCACGGAGCCTATAAGCAGGCCAGCGGTCATGCACGGCAGGCCAAAGAGCAGAGACTTGAGGGCGATCTGGTCGGTGGTTTCGAGCGGCGGGAGCCATGTGCGTGCGGGAGTGGCACGCTTCTGCTTGAGGCGGCGCTCCTGGACGAGGTAGAGGACGCTGGCGATGAGTGAGATGAGCAGCGCGGCGTAGGCGGCGAGCAGCAAGGCCACGTGCAGGAAGAGCCAGCCGGTGTGAAGCAGAGGGTAATCGAGGAGCTCGGCGCCCGGGCGGAAGGCGGGCACGACGGTGAGTAGGGCCGCAACCGGTAAGAGAAAGATGCCGAAGGAGACCGTGCGATAGCGGACGGCGAGCACGAGGAAGGCAGCGCCCAGAAGCAGGCCGAGCATTGACAAGGTTTCATGGGTGTCGACCGGCAGCGCGTGATGCGCGGCGTTGAGCATCTCCGCGAGCGCGACGAAGTGGAAGAAGACGGCGCCGAGGGCCGCCGGCATCGCCAGGTGCCGCCAGCGCGGACGGTTATAGAGCGCAGCCGGCAGCACCGCGAGCGCGGCGATGCCGTAGAGAAGAACCGCGACTCGGAGCCAGAGAAGGGTCATGCAGACGTGCGCGTGCGAGATTCTGCGCGAAACTTCAGTATATCGCCGCTAATTGGGCTTATAGCTATAAAGCGTTGATAACAGGATGTGATTGGGGGTTGATGTCACCTGTTCGATCAGTTCGGAGAGATCGTCCTGATATTCGAGGCTCGGGTCCGCTATGAAAACACTCTCAATTCCCAGGATCTCCCACCCGTAAGGACTTCAAACATTCCCGAACCCGCTCGATGACAGAGCTCGTCTGGCCCAGACGCGACGATGTTGATGAAGCCTAACTTGCCCTTATCTGGCGCCGCGTCAATCAAGGCCAGCACTTCGAGATTGACGATCCAAACTGGGTCCACCGGTCAGGCTGGCCGGTTGAGTTCCGTAAGGCCCTTCTGGATATAGCCGCGCATCTGCGATTCGATGGTGCTGAGCGGCATAAAGAAGGGCTTGTCGATGATTTCGATGGTGAGCAGGTTGTTAGCGTAGTTGTAGCGTGCGGTAACGCCGCTGCGCGAGAGCGTTCCAGAGGGGCCGGTGAGATTGACTCCGTAGGCCTGCAGGCGCTGGGCGGCTGCGGCGAACTGGTCCTCGGTGAGGGGCACTTCGATCATTCTTCGAGTGTACGGCTGTTTCCGCGGCCGGTGATTTTCAGCCCAGTTATGCAGAGGGGTGAAGACGATATCCTGAGCCTTCCTGCATAGCGATGGCGACGGCGAAGGACATGACGGGCGAGGCGGGGCTGACGCCAGCGATGCGGCAGTATCGCGCGGCCAAGGAGGCCCATCCCGATGCCCTGCTCTTATTCCGCATGGGCGATTTCTACGAGTTGTTCTATGAGGATGCTGTCATCGCTTCGCGTGAGCTGGAACTCACGTTGACGGCTCGGGACAAAGCGCGATCTGTGCCGATGTGCGGCGTGCCTTATCACGCAGCGGGCGGGTATCTGCAACGGTTGTTGCGCAAGGGATTCAAGGTCGCGATGTGCGACCAGATGGAAGACCCGAAGTTAGCAAAGACTGTTGTGCGCCGCGAAGTGACGCGCGTGCTGACGCCGGGCACGGCGCTTGACGCAGCCCTGGATGCGGGCGAGAGCCAGTGGCTGGCGAGTGTCGGAAGCGTGGGTTCGGGTGCGAACGCATCTGTGGGTGTGGCCTCTATTGATTTGTCCACGGGCGAGTTTCGCGCGACGGAGTTCGGTGGGGTTCATTCGTGGGCGCTGGCGTGTGATGAACTCGCACGTATGAGTCCGGCAGAGATGCTGCTGGCGCGTGGTGCGAGCTTTGGGGCAGTCGCGAGTAGCAAGCAGCCAACGTTGCCGCGAGACGGCGACGAAAAGATGGTTCTTGCGGATGAGGAAAGTACCACCCAGGACGTCCGTGGTGCCCGAACCGAACTTGACGAGTGGGTGTTCACGGAAGACTATGCCGTTCCTCTGCTGCGGCAACAGTTGAAGGTGCACTCACTGGATGGAATGGGTCTGAGCAGGCATGCTGCTGCTGCAGTGGCGGCGGGCGCGATTGTGCACTACCTGCGCGCGACGAAGCAGGGTGCGCTGGAACACCTAGACGGCCTGCGTTTTTACGAGAAGCGCGAGAGCCTTGAGTTGGATGCTGTCAGTGTGCGGAATCTGGAACTCGTGGAGCCGCTGTTCTCCAGCGAAGGACCTCAGACGACGTTGTTGTGGACGGTGGATGCGTGCTCGACGCCAATGGGCAAGCGGCTGCTCCGCGCGCAACTACTGCGGCCGATGCAGTCGCTGGAGGCTATTAATGCGCGGCTAGATGCCGTGGCGATCGCAGCTGTTGATTTGCGGAGACGCGAGGGAGTTCGGCGAGCGCTGGATGGTGTGCTCGACCTCGAACGGCTGCTGGGGCGCGTGGCGCTCGATTCAGCAGGACCGCGTGAGATGGTGTCGCTGAGCGTGACGATCGGCAGGTTGCCCGGTGTGCTCGCCGCAGTGAAGGAGTGTGCGCCGGATGCGCTGCGCTGGGGAGAGCTCGCGCGCGGGCTCGATCCGCTGATTGATTTGCAGGAGATGATTGCGCGCACCCTCGTGGAGGAGCCGCCGGTAACGTTGAACGATGGGGGTGCGATTCGCGAGGGCGTCGATGCCGAGCTGGATGAGTTGCGGGGTTTGTCGCAGAACGGCCGGCGCATGATCGCGGCAATTGAGGAACGTGAGCGTGAGCGCACGGGAATTGGCTCGCTGAAGGTCCGGTTCAACTCGGTGTTCGGTTATTACATCGAGGTGACGAAGGCGAACTCGAGGGCTGTGCCGGGGGATTATGAGCGCAAGCAGACGCTGGTGAACGCCGAGCGATTTACGACGCCTGAGTTGAAGGAACTCGAGACGAAGATCCTGACCGCGCAGGAGCGTTCCGCTGAGATCGAGCGCAGAATTTTTGTAGAGCTTCGGCGGCAGCTGCTCGCAAACGCAGCGCGTGTGCGCGAGACAGCCCGGCATGTCGCAGAGATCGATCTGCTGGCGTGCTTTGCGCATGTTGCCGCAATGCGCGGATGGACGCGGCCGCAGGTGGATGCAAGCGGCGTGCTCGAGGTGATCGGTGGACGTCATCCTGTTGTCGAGCGCAGGTTGGAGGACTCCGGCAGCGGGCGATTTGTGCCGAACTCGGTATACCTGTGCGCGGGCGAGGGATGCGAGGGCCCTTCCTTGTTGCTGATCACAGGGCCGAATATGGGAGGCAAGAGCACGTATCTGCGCCAGGCGGCGCTGCTCACGATTCTCGCGCAGTGCGGATCGTTTGTGCCGGCGGAGCGCATGCGACTGGGGCTCGTGGATCGCATCTACACGCGCATTGGCGCCAGCGATAACGTAGCGCGCGGGCGTTCCACCTTTATGGTGGAGATGACGGAGACGGCCGCGATTCTGAACACAGCTACGAATCGCTCCCTGGTGTTGCTGGATGAGATGGGGCGTGGCACGGCGACTTATGACGGTCTTTCGCTCGCGTGGGCGACGGTCGAGCATCTTCACGATCGCATCGGCGCGCGCACGCTTTTCGCGACGCACTATCACGAGCTGACATTACTGAGCGAGCGGCTGACGGCAATGCAGAATGCGCGTGTGACGGTGCGTGAAGGCGCCGGAGGAATCGTATTCCTGCACGCGGTCGAAGCGGGCGCGGCGAACAAGAGTTATGGCATCGAGGTTGCGCGGCTCGCAGGGTTGCCGCAAGCTGTCGTCGAGCGGGCGCGCGAGGTTTTGCGGCTGCATGAACGCGCTGAGTCGCAGCAGGTTCGGGAAGCTGCGCCGCTGAAGGAGCGGCTGCCGACCCTGCAGATGACGATGTTCACGCCGCTGTCGCAGAGGATTGTCGACCGTGTGGAAGCTCTCGATGTTGACGGGCTGACGCCGCGGGAAGCGTTGCAGATTCTTGCCGAGTTGCAGCGCGAGCTGAAAGGCGGCGCTGCATGATCGCCGGCAAACCGAAGGCGATGATCGTTGCGGGCGTGATGAGCGGGACGTCGGCCGACGGTATCGATGTCGCAATCTGTCGCGTATCGCCGGAAGCGACGGGTGTGCCGCGCGTGAAGGTGGTGGCGCATCACACGATGAGGTATCCCGCGGAACTGCGGAAAGCCGTGCTCACCGCGATGGATGCGAAGAACACGAGCACAGCAGAGCTGTCGCGCTTGAACTGGCGGTTGGGCGAGGTGTATGCGGAAGCTGTCGAAGCTGCTGGTCGCGAAGCATCTGTGCGGGCGCAGTTGATCGCTTGCCATGGACAGACGATCTATCATCAGGGGGCAGCGACGAGATACCTTGGCGCGCCCGTGCGGTGTACATGGCAGACGGGCGAAGCGGCAGTGATTGCAGAGCGCTTCCGCGTGCCCGTGGTCAGCGATTTCCGGGCCGCCGATATGGCCGCAGGCGGACAAGCAGCGCCGCTGGTTCCAATGTTTGATTTTTGCGTGTTCCGCGATTCAAAACGCAGTCGCGTGCTGCTGAACCTGGGTGGAATCGCAAATCTCACGCTGCTGCCGGCCGCGTGCCGCGCGGAAGATGTGCTGGCCTTCGACACGGGGCCGGCCAACATGGTGATCGACGCGTGCATGGAACGGCTGTTCGGGCGTGGCTTTGATCGCAACGGCGCGACCGCAGCACGGGGCCGCGTGATCGAAAGCGGCCTCGCGAAGCTGCTGCGGATGCCGTACTTCTCTGCCCCGCCGCCAAAGTCTTGCGGACGCGAAGAGTACGGCGATGCTTTCGTCACGGAATTCATCGCTGCATGTGAATCCAGGAGCGACCGCAAGGAGGACGTGATTGCGACTGCGACCGCGTTGACCGCGAGAACGATCGCTGACGCGTATGTGCGCTTCTGCAAGCCGCAGTTCGAGAAACTCGCGCCAAAAGCGAAGGTGGAGTTGATGGCTGCGGG
>DASRGC010000012.1:0-2715 GCA_035651235.1 Acidobacteriaceae bacterium | reverse complement strand
ACGCGGCGGGCGAGATCCTCGGGAACCTCAAATTCACGAATTAAGAGCTTGTCCAGAATATCTTCGGGCAGCGCCTTGCCGACGAAGCGTTCGTGGATCCGCTTGAATAGTGGAACATTCAAGAACGCACGCCGGAGTGCTTCCATGCGTTGTGTGTCGCTGTACGCGTGCTTATAGTCACGACTGTACAGCGGCGTGGTCGACAAATTGCCGCGCTTACTGTCGACGAGGCCATGCTTCACTGCAGCGTTAATAAGCGAGTTGAATGCTCCGCTGCCGTGCTTCCGGGACATTCGTTGCGCGCACATCTCGTCGGTGCAGGAACCACCGAGAGCGTCAACAGCTGCGGCCAGTTCCAAGCTGCTTCTCAATGAGGCGCGGGGATAATCGACAATCTTAGGCATGGGATATTCCTCCGGGTGTGGTAAATATAGGCCCCTTTTTCCCCGAATGCAAGCTTCCCTGCCCCTCGCTATACTCTCTCGTAAAATCAACTACTTGCGTTGATATTAGGGTTATGAAGAGACAACGCGACTCGACATGCCTCAGGGAATGAACCTGCCTAACCATGCGTTGGAGCGGACACCGATCGGCGTAGCGTCGGTTTGTCGGCGCTCGCACGGCGTCGCTCAACGCCGGCGTTAGGCCGCCGATCATGCTAAAGCTGACTCTCGATACAAACTGCATCGAGAACGAGGGCCTTCATCAAATGGCCGTTGAGGTCGGGGCCGAGTTGGCGGCGTTCTCGGTCTCACGGAATGAAACGAAAGGGTCTGGCTATGAGGTTTACCTGAAATATATTTCAATCATCCCTGACCAATCCGTCTGGAAGGACGGCAGATGGGCGGACGGAGTCTGGGGCGATCGCTCCTGGAACTCCGGTCCGAATATCGTCTACGCCCGCGAAGACGGAAGCACCAGCCTGGGAGATCCCTTCGAGAACGTATTAGGTGTGATCTCCAATCACTCATTTCCTCCGCCTGAAGCGCGAAAGCATCTAAGCAAGGGACAGCGCCGGCAATTCAGGGATGCGATGCTCCTTTCGCTGCATGCTCAGCATGGACGCGACATATTTGTGTCGCGCGACAAGAAGGCCTTCGTCAACGAAGGGCGCCGAGAGCTGCTGGAACGGATGCTTGCGACGCGTATCTGCACGCCAGAGGACGCAATCGGGTTACTTTCTCAATTGGCTCGCGCGACCTCTTCGTCGTGATCCGCCGGTCCTGCTCTTCCTCGGCTGGGAGCTGCCCGCTGAAATGACCGGTCGGGGAGATAGATAACACTTTTGTCCGGAGACATAGGTTACAGGTGATGGCGCTTGAGTCTCCCGAATGCGTCTTCGATTCGCATGTGTCGTTCGATCAACCGACCAAGCTTCAGCGGTCCAAAGTAAACGTTCCAGATTCCATCATCGACCTCTTCCAGGCCGACGTATTCGCCAACGCACGTGGTTGAGACGTTGACCCATTGCCGGTTCCAGCGAATTCCACCGTTCGCGCTCACATAACGTACCTCAAATCGGTGCGGGTATTCGAGTGATGGCAGGCGGTCGGGCATGGTCCGGAGTGATGCGGTGTATAGGGATCCGGGCGTTTGCATATCCAGCGCCTCGTGCGGCCGCTCGAAATTGAATTCATGCCGAAAGTGGTCGAACCGCCGTTGCTGTGCCAGACGTGAGTTAGACGGTGGGCGCGCGGTCTCCGCTTTGAGCGTGCGATGCATGCGCTCGTGTCGCCCGTTCTGTTGCGGCTTACCGGGCTCGATCAGCTCAGGTAACACACCCAAGCGCACCCACCATGCTGACAGCTGCGACAGGCGAGCGAGCGTATTGGTCGCAAATGGCACGCCGTTGTCGGTGCGGATGCGATTCGGCAGCCCGTATTCTTTGAAGATACGAGTGAAAACGGGTTTGCTTTCTTCTACCGTCGTGCCGCGCAGTGCTTGGCAGGCCAGCAGAAAGCGGCTGTGCCCATCGGTCACCGTCAGTGGGTAGCAGTAGATGCCATCGGCGGTCTTGAACTGGCCTTTGAAGTCAGCGCACCAGCAGTCGTTCGGCGCGGCAATGGGCCTCGTAGGTGCGCCAGGATGGCCGATTTGCCGGCGCCGGCGCTTCGCCCTGACCAGGCCATGCCGTTTCAGGATTTCACAGGCCGTCGATCGCGCTGGAAGCTCCCAGCCGCGGTGCCGGCGTTGAATGACGCTGAGCAACTTGCCACCACCCCAGGTCGGATGATGGCTGCGCAATTCGATGAGCGCCTGCACAATGTGCTCCGGCGTGCGATTGGGTGCCGTGTAGGGCTTCGTGGAGCGATCCTCGAGGCCTTGCGGCCCATCGTGCAAGTAGCGATCGATCCATTTGTACCCAGTCTTGCGGCTGATGCCGTAATCGGTGCACAGTTCGCTGATTGGGATGCTGCGGCGCAGGTAGTCAGCGATGAATTTCGTCTTCTGGGTCTATGGGTGATGTTTCTCTCCAAGGCATGGGGCACCTCCTGGTGCCCGGAGTGTTACCTATGTGCCCGGACAATTCTGTTACCCATGTCCCCGGACTGCACCAGGCCGTCGCCTAACCACGCTATATGGACTTCCCCGCACCAGCAAGCGGCAGACGCGCGCGGCAGATAACAAGGAACAGGCTGCACTTCTATATCCGGCCTCAGGCGCAACGCCGGGCCACGATGGAAACCGCTCGCTGCGCCCTCATTCGTTCGTCGG
>DASRGC010000011.1:0-36548 GCA_035651235.1 Acidobacteriaceae bacterium | reverse complement strand
AAGGGTGACGGCACGACGAAGGATACGGCCGCGATTCAGAAAGCCATCGAGGCATGCTCGGATGGTGGGGGAGCGGTGAAGTTGAGCGGAGGCACGTTTGTGAGTGGTCCGATCGTGCTGAAGTCGAACATCACGCTTGATGTGGAGAAGGGCGCGACGCTGCTGGGCTCGCCGGACCGGGCGGACTTCCCGAAGTACACCTTCGCGCGGCATGAGACAGTGCAGCCGCTGGTGAGTTCGTCGAACGCGGAGAACATTACGATCTCGGGCGGCGGCACGATCGACGGCAATGGGCACATCTGGTGGGAGTATGTGCGCGGGGTGAAGGATTCGGGCGTGCTGGGGACGGATCACCCGCGGCCGATGGGCGTTGTGTTCGACCACACCAGGCACGTGCACATGGAAGACATCACGGTGCAGAACTCGGGGTTCTGGCAGATTGTGCCGTACTATGCGGACGATCTGACGTTCCGGAACATCCGGATCCTGGCGCCGCACTCGCCGAATACAGATGCGATTGATCCGTTCTCGAGCTCGAACATTGTGATCGATCATGTGTTTTCGAGCGTGGGTGATGACAATATTGCGATCAAGTCGGGAGCGATCAACTCGCCGGGGCCGGATGCGCCGTCGAAGAACATAACGATTACGGACTGCACGTTTGAGAACGGCCATGGGCTGTCGATTGGGAGCGAGATTGCCGGAGGCGCGCAGAATATTCACGCCGAGCGGATTCACTTCAAGGGAACGGATCAGGGGATTCGCATCAAGGCGAATCGCGATCGCGGGGCGGATGTGTCGAACATCAGCTTCAAGGACATCGACATGGTGGATGTGAAGACGGCGATTCTGATCAGCGAGTACTACCCGAAGGTGTTTCCGGAGGGCGATGTCGCGGCGGCTCCGGTGACGAGGCTGACGCCCGAGTTTCACAACATCGTGATTGAGAACGTGAAGGCGACGGGATCGAAGATGGCGGGCGTGATTGTGGGACTGCCGGAGGCTCCGGTGAAGGACATTGTGCTGAAGAATGTCGATTTGCAGGCGCAGACCGGGATGCAGATTGCGTATGCGAATGTGACGTTCGATCACGTGACGGTGAAGGCGGCGGAGGGGCAGGCGATTGAGGTGGCTCCGAGCGCGAAGGTGACGGGGAAGTAAGCTGGCAGTATGGGTGTGGTGTGGCGAGCGGCGCTGGTGCTGGCGGTTTTTGTGATTGTTGGCTATGCCGCGTCGCATGTGGTGATGGTGCATGAGCTGGCGAACCAGAATGCGCCGTTTGCCGAGGTGCGGCTGGTGTCGTGGATGGCGGGGTTGTTTGCCGGGGGATTGGCGGCGGTGCTGGTGGGGATTGCGGTGGTGTGGAAGCGGTGAGGTAGAGACGGTTTCGTGGTGATCCGTGGGAACGCAGGTTACCTTCCGGGATGACAACAAGAAAAGCAATGGCAAGTGCAAGAACAAAGGCAACGGCAAGGCACTCGCGCGCTACCACGCGCGATACCCCACCCTGCCGCCACGCGTCGAGGGTGGGGCACCTGGCTCTGGGGCTCAGGCGAGGTCGATCAGGAGGCGGGATTCGGCTTCGGCGGCTGGTATGCCGGTGAGGTGGAGAGTTTTGGAGCGGCTGGTTGCGCCGGAGATGAGCTGGATGCTGGCGCGCGGGATGTTGAGGCGCTCGGCGAGAAAGGCGATGAGGGCTTGATTCGCGCGGCCGTCGGTGGGTGGGGTTGTCAGTGAGATTTTGAGGGCGGCGTCGTGCGTGCCTGTGATGGCGTTGCGCTTGGCGCCGGGGTGGACGCGGACTGAAAGAGTGCAGCCGTCAGGTGTGGGGCGGATCATCATTTTGCTTGTAAGGATAGACGTCGTACAGGGGTTTTCTCGCGCGTCTTAACGCGCGATACCCCACGCTCCACCCCGGCGAGCAAGCTCGCCGGGGGCGCGGCCTTTCGCGATGCGAAAGGGTATGCCACCCGGTTCGTTGACGGGGCGCCCGGATTGTCGGGAGTTAGGCGCCGGAGCGGAGGACTTGCTCGATTTCGGGCAGGTGGTAGCGGAGAGCGTCGTGGTCGGAGTTGCAGGGGTGGATGGTGGAGGGCGGGATTTTTTTGAGGACCTGGTCCAGGCGATACCAGGGGCCGAGGATGTGGTTGAGGGAGACGTGCCACTCGGTGCGTCCGTTGTCGTCGGAGGCACGGAGGTAGAGGCGGTTGACCTCGACGACGAGGGTGGCCCAGTCGAGGTTGGGCACGCCCTGGGAGAGTTGCGGCATGATGCGGCCGCCCAGTTCCTTGAAGAGGAAGCTGTACTGATGCATGATCTCGCGGCGGAGGCGGCGCAGGTCGGATTCTGCGGTGCGGCGGTCGAGGTCGAAGATGCGCCTGGCGACGCGATGGACCCAGCGGGTTGGGGGATCAGTCATAGGGCCGATGCAGAGATGGGGCTCTTCAGCTTCTGCGCTACGTGGGCCCGGGGTGCTGGTGGGACTGCCGCATTATCGCATTTCGATTCAGGCCGGATAGATGCGCTTGCCGAAGATGGCGGTGCCGATGCGGACGGTGGTGGAGCCCTCTTCGATGGCGACGGGAAAGTCGTTGGTCATGCCCATGGAGAGCTCGGTGAGGGTGGGGTGGGTGGGCTGGAGCTCGTCGCGCAGGCGGCGGAGGTGGGTGAAGTAAGGGCGGGCGGTTTCGGCATCTTCGGGCGTGCACCAGGGGGGAACGGTCATGAGTCCGCGGACGGTGAGGTTGGTGAGCGGCGCGAGCTGGTTGAGGAGTTGCGGGAGTTCTTCGGGTGCGAGGCCGTGCTTGGTGTCTTCGGGGGAGAGCTTGACCTCGATGAGGATGGGGAGGGTTTTGTGGAGGGCGGCGGCGGCGCGGTTGAGGCGCTCGGCGGTTTTGAAGGAGTCGATGGTGTCGACGGCGTGGAAGAGTTCGGCGGCTTTGTTGGTTTTGTTGTTCTGGAGGGGGCCGATGAGGTGAAACAAGGGAACAGGGATCAGGGAAGAGGGATCAGGGAGCTGCGATAGCTTGGCGGCGAACTCCTGGACGCGGTTTTCTCCGAAGAGGCGCTGGCCGGCGGTGTGGGCTTCGAGGATGGCCTCTGCGGGGTGCATCTTGCTGACGGCCATGAGGGCGACGGTGGCCGGGTCGCGGTGAGCGCGGGCGCAGGCGTCGGCGATCTGGTTGCGGACCTGCTCGAGGTTGGAGGCGATGGACATGCTTAGAGGGTAGAGGATAGATGGTAGAGGTAGAGGGCTATCGGAGTGTCGGCTGGCGGACGGAGCTTCGAAGGCGCGCTAAAGCGAAGAATCGAAAGACTGCATCCGGCGGGGGACTTTTCCCGTCCTACGATGTAAATAGCGGTTGTCGGGGCGACGACCCACAACATGTGTCCTGATACCGTGTTGAAAGAGGATGGTTTCCCCCACGTTGAAGGAGTACAGAGGTATGTTGATGTCCCAGATTCGATGGATTTCATTTAGCGGCCGAGCCTTGGCCACGGTGGCACTGATGACGACCGGCGGCTTTCTGCTGCATGCGCAGACGGCGTCGCCGAGCGGAACGTCTTCAGTGCAGAGTGTTTCGGCGCAGGAGCCGATCTTTGAGCAGACGGCGCAGGCGAACGGCGGTGAGCTGTATTCGACGAGCAACGCCGAGATGAGCGGGGTGGCGGACGGGACGACGCAGGTGGCGTCGAACACGGTGCCGGCGTTTCACTTCCTGGACGCGATGCAGTATGGCGGCGGGCGGCAGCGGTATGGACGGCCGAAGTACCGGGGCGGCAATACGAACGCGGATGGGTCGCCGAAGTGGGACTTTTATGTGGGCGCCGGATTCCAGATGCCGGTGGGAACGCAGTTCAACTATGCGACGACCGGGTGGGGATTTGCCGGCGGCGGCGGGCGGATGTTCAACAAGCTTGCGGGCGTGAATCTGGAGTTTAACTATGACCATTTCGGGATGACTGGAGCGGCAGTGGATTATTACTCGGGACTGTACGGCGATCCGTCGAACACGAACGGCTTCGGCGGCAACGTTCACGTGTGGTCGCTTTCGCTGCAGCCGGTTATCAATCTGAAGGCAGGCGAAGGTTGGGGAGCGTACGTTACGGGCGGCGTCGGGTTCTACCACAAGGTATCGAACTTCACGCTGCCGCAGCAGCAGGAGTATTGCGATCCGTACTATGGGTTCTGCGAAGGGTATATAGCGAACGCGAATATTGATCACTACACGTCGAATGCTCCCGGGTTCGATGGGGGCTTCGGTTTCACGTACAAGATTTCGCGATTTGCGAATGAGAGGTTCTTCGCCGAGGTTCGTTACACGTACATGCTGAACACGTACAAGCCGGGCCTGACGGTGGCGAACGCGCCGACCTACACGGGCAACAACCTGTTTCCGCAGAACAGCCAGCGGACGTCGTATATCCCGGTGAAGTTCGGATTGCGGTTCTAAGTGGCTGGATGTGAGTAGAGGAAAGGCCCGCTTCGGCGGGCCTTTTGCTTTGCGGCGAGTGCAGCTCAGACGCCGACCGGGTAGGGCTTTTCGTGCATGGCGTCGCCGCGCGGGCTGCGGCGCTCGAAGAGGCCCTGGAAGAGGCTGAGCAGGCCGGTGTACCAGTAGCCAAGGACAAAGAGCAGAAGGAAGGGGACGGTGAAGTAGTTCTCGGTGGAGACGGCGTACCAGACGGTCGCGGTGAAGTAACAGCCGATGAGAATCTCGATCCAGGGGATGATGCCGAGGCGCTTGCGGTACTTCTTGGCCTGATGCTTCTCGCCCTTTTTCAGGACGCGGTACTTGGGGGTGCGGGCGAACGCGGACTTGATGCCGAAGAGGGCTTCGAGGACGGCCTTGGTGTTGGTGATGGTGAGGCCGATGCCGAGCGACATGAGGAAGGGCAGGTAGAGGAAGGTCTTGTACCAGGTGCGCGGGAAGAGCTCCTTCTGGCTGACGAGATAGAAGCTGGAGATGGACATGGTGGAGGCCATGAAGAGGGGGAAGTCGATGAGCATCATCTGCAGCCAGCCCTGGTAGGAGCGGATGATCATGGCGGGCATGAGCAGTGTGGAGAGGATGATCATCAGCGGGTAGCTGATGTTGGCAGTGAGGTGGTACCAGGCTTCGATCTTGGTGTGGAAGGGCGCGCGGGAGCGGAAGACGGAGGGCAGGATCTTTTTGCTGGTCTGGATGAGGCCCTTGGCCCAGCGGGCCTGCTGGGTTTTGAAGGCGGTCATCTCGATGGGCAGCTCGGCGGGGCACTCGACGTCCTGGAGGTATTTGAACTTCCAGCCTTTCAGCTGAGCTCTATAGCTGAGGTCGGTGTCTTCGGTGAGGGTATCGTGCTGCCAGCCGCCGGCTTCGTCGATGGCCTGCCGCCGCCACATGCCAGCGGTGCCGTTGAAGTTGAAGTAGACGCCGGCGCGGCTCCGGCCGCCGTGTTCCAAAACAAAATGCCCGTCGAGGAGGATGGCTTCGACCTGGGTGAGGAAGCTGTAGTTGCGGTTCAGGTGGGTCCAGCGGGTCTGGAC
This sequence comes from Acidobacteriaceae bacterium, assembly GCA_035651235.1. Lineage (GTDB taxonomy): Bacteria > Acidobacteriota > Terriglobia > Terriglobales > Acidobacteriaceae > Granulicella. The sequence goes on along the minus strand of DASRGC010000011.1, from coordinate 31,021 downwards.
CATGCCGATCTTGGGGTCGGTGAACTGGTGGACGACGCGGTGAAGCCAGTCGGGCGGAGGGACGAAGTCGGCGTCGAAGATGGCGATGAGTTCGCCTTTGGCTGACTTGAGACCTTCCTCGAGGGCTCCGGCCTTGTAGCCATGACGGTTGGTGCGGTGGAGGTAGACGATGGGCTGCGGCGGGAGGCCTTCGGCTCCGGTGGCGTAGCGCTGGACGATGGATTCGGCGACGGTGACGGTCTCGTCTGTGGAGTCGTCGAGGAGCTGGATCTCAAAGCGATCGCGTGGGTAGTCGATGCGGCAGCAGGCGTCGATGAGGCGGTCGATGACGAACTGCTCGTTGTAGATGGGGAGCTGGATGGTGACGAAGGGGAGCTTGCTCTCCGGGAATTGTGCGGGCGGCTCGTGCGAGTGGGCGGCTTTGCGCTTGTTGCGGTAGTAGAGCCAGACGAGCTGGTAGCGGTGGATGCCGTAGAAGGCGAGGATCACCATCACGACGAAGTAGGGGACGAGCAGGCAGACGTCGAAGGTGTTCCAGCGATAGTCGCCCTTGAACGTCCGGTCGGCGTAGTGCGTCCTCCAATAGTGCGCGAGGCCGTGCTGATCGGCGAGGAAGAGCGCAAGGGCGTGGATGGGGTGGGTCAGGGTTACGGCTCCCGGGGAGAGGTCGGCTGCCCTTAGTTTACGCGACAGCGTCTCCGAGATCCGGGTCCGAGGCCGGGCCGCAGAAGCGCATTTTGAGGGATTTGCGGGCTGCGTGTTCGGCTATTTGGATGTCGGCGCGCCGTCTGACAGAGATTCGGCGTGTGCGGCGGAGGCGGTCTCGTGAACCAGGCCGATGCCGCTGTAGACGTTGCGCGGGTTCCAGAGGGACCATCCGTCGGTGTGGTCGGCGTCGGCGGCGGAGATCTGGGTGGCGACCTGCTCGGGACCGAAGACAACGTGGCCAAAGGCGTAGTCGCGGAAGGCCTGGAGCCAGGGGCGGAGCTTGAGCGGATTGATGTCTGTTCGCTTGATGCCGCGGTCGAGGGTGAGCTTGATGGTCGAGTGGATGTCGTCGATGTTGTCGACGGGCTTGGCGTGGCCGGGGATGCCGTGCGCGAAGCCGGAGGGGTAGAGCATCGGGCAGAGGTAGTCGACCTTGTCGACGAGGTGATTGAGCTGCTGGCCGATGCCGGTGTCGTTGGTGTTCCAGAAGGTGTAGCCGAAGATGTCGGCGGAGAGGAAGACGTTGTAGGGAACGAGTGCGGCGTGGGCGTCACCGAGGAAGCTGGAGATGGTCTGGATGCGGCTGGCCTCGTCGGTCGGACCGTGCACGATGAGCTTGGAGTTGGAGTCGGGGAAGCGAACGTAGTCGTACTGGACTTCGTCGAAGCCTGCCTTGGCGGCTTCGACGCCGATGGCGATGTTGTAAGCGCGGACTTCAGGCTGAGTGGCGTCGGTCCAGTGGAGGCCTTCGCGGTCGTGGAAGAGTGAACCGTCTGGCAGGTGGATGGCGAGGTCAGGGCGCTTGGTGGCGAGTGGATCGTCTTTGAAGGTGACGATGCGCGCGATGATGTAGATGTTTTGCGCGTGCGCGGTTTTGACGAGGTCTGGAAGCGAGTGGATGGTGGTGACGTTGCGCGCCCCGATCTGTTTCGCGAGCGGGATAGCGCTGGGGTAGACGAGCTGGCCGTGGTCGCTCTTGATGTTGACGACGATGGCGTCGGCGCCGCCGCGCTTGATGATGTCGAACGCGGAGTTGCGGAGGACGGATGAGGCGATGCCGTACTCGGAGAGATAGAGCGCGTGGACAGCGAAGGGATGCAGCTCGATGGCGCCCTGGTGATTCTGGATGTCGGCCGCGGAGACGGTGACGGCGCGGTAGCCGGGAGCGCGGGCCATGACGCTTTGAGCGCCGGCGGGAAGGGTATAGCTGCCGTTGGTCGCGGTGAGGACGTGGCCGTTGACGGTGACGGTGGGATCGAGGACGGCCTGGTGGGTTGTGCTGTTGACCACGCGGATGGCGCCGGAGTTGGTGGTGTTCTGCGCGAGTGCGGCGAGGCAGGAGGCGGACAGCGCGAAACCGGCGGCAAGGGAGAGGAGATTCTTCGAAGAGGGGTGCATAAGGGAGGGTTGGCCTATTGTTCCTTCGATGTGGAGTAGACCACGGAGATTGGACGCAAAAGAATGACAAAGATGGGTGAGGAAGCTGGGCGGGTACGGCTCAGTGCGAGGCGCGGTAGCCGACGAAGGCGCCGATGAGGAAGGCGAGCGGGACGGCCCAGAGGCGAGTGAGCGGCCGGCGTGCTGAAGATCCGAGCGGCTTTGCAGGCGGCGACAGGGGCGAGACTACGGGCGCAGATCGCAGGAGCTCAGGTCCTGAGATAGCTGCAGATGGAATGGGTTCGCGCTGGTGGAAGCGGACGCGGTAGGAGCCTTTCGGGACTTCGAAGACGAGAGGGTCGCGGTGGCCTTCCTGGGCGTAGTACTCGAGCAGACGGGAGCGCAGGCGGCCGGCTTCTACGCGGACGGTGTTGTTGACGGCTGGATCGTAGGAGATGTCGCGGTCGAAGACGTCGATGGCGATGCTGTACTCCTTGAGTTGCTCGCCGGGGTGGCTTTGGGTGTGATGGACGATGTAGCGGAGAAAGAGCTGACTGCGATGCGCCCGGCTGAAGGTGCGGGAGCGAAGGATGCGGTCGAGCTGAGCGGTTACGGGGCTATCGTCGCGAAGCGGTGGAGATGGAAGGCTCGGAGAGGGCGAGCGGCGGCGAGATAGCGTGCTGGGGGCGAGTGTGGGCACGGAACTCGATGGCTTCCAAGCTTCTGAATTTGCAGAGTGGCCGATGTAACTTACGAGCCCGAGGTTGCCATGTGCGGCTGCCGAGAGCAATGTATTGCGGTTCAGCGTCTATGAACGCTGCTTCATTCACTGAGGGAGTCTCTTATGCTCAGCCCGATGAAATGTGTCCTGCTGCCTATCTTCGGAATGGCAGTGAGCATAGCGCCGCAGGCGCTTCCAGCACAACTATCCGCTAATGCAAGCGTAGTTGCAACCGGGCTTAACGCGCCGCGGGGGCTGCGCTTTGGGCCGGAGGGCGACCTATATGTGGCGGAGGCGGGAACGGGAGGGTCGAACCTGACGTCGGACTGTCCGCAGGTGATCCCGCCGGTGGGACCGTACAAAGGCGGCATGACGGCGGACATTTTGAAGTTCGACAGGAACTGGAACCGGACCACAGTGGCGAGCGGATTGCCATCAACGGTGGATGCGATGGGTGATCTGCAGGGCGTGTCGGACCTCCAGTTTATGAATGGGACGCTGTATGCGCTGGAGGCGGGTGGCGGCTGCTCCCACGGGAACGACGTTTACCCGAGCGGCGTTGTGTCGGTGAACACGTCGAATGGCAACTGGCACTACATCGCGGACCTAAGCGCGTTCATGCACGCGCATCCGGTGCAGTATCCGAATGCGTCGGACTTCGAGCCGGATGGAACGCCGTATTCGATGACGAGCGTGAATAATGCGCTGCACCTGATTGAGCCGAATTCGGGTGAGCTGCTGCGGGTGGATCCGTGGAGCGGGAATATCACGCGGGAGATCGATTTTTCGGCTTCGCAGGGCCACTCCGTGCCGACATCGGTTGTGCACCACAACGATGATTTTCTCGTCGGCAACCTAAATGTGTTTCCGATTGAGCCGCACACGTCGCGGGTGATGACGGTTTCGAATTTCCCGGCGGGGATGGGGACTGGAGTGCCGGGGTTGAACGTTCCAGGGCCGTATTACGTGACAGCATCGAAGGCCAGGTTTGCGACGGTTACGGGGTTGGCGATCGGGCCGAATGGAGCCCTGTATGTGCTGCAGATGGCACCGGACACGCCGTCAGAGTATCCGCAGCCGGGCTTTGGCAAGGTGACGAAGATCAATCCTGACGGCTCGCTGAAGGATGTGGTGACCGGGTTGTCAGTGCCGACGGCGATGACGTTTGGCCCGAACGGGAAGCTGTATATCTCGAACTTTGGCGCGGCGCCTGCAGGGGCAGGGCAGATCGTCGTGGCGACGGTTCCATAGAAGCTGCAAAGGACGACAAGGCGACTCCCGGGGCGATGCTCCGGGAGTTGTGTTTTTTGGAGGCGGGAGTTTGAGGGGGAGGGTGCGATGAAGGTATAGACTGCGGCTACTCTTCGGGCCGACTGTGTTTCGGATTTCATTCTGGTGGGGTGAGTGATGCGCGTTGGTCTATGGGGTGTGGTGGTGCTGGCGGTTTGCGGGGTGAGGGCCGGAGTGCAGACAGCGCGGGCGCAGAGTGGGAAGAATCCGGGCGAATTGAAAGGCGGCTACACGTTCAAGGAGGGTGGGTGGACGTATGTGCATTTGGAGGGGACGCCGCATGAGATTGGGTTTCAGCACGGGTATCTGCTGAAGGATGAGATCGACGACAACCTGAGCGTGTACAAGCTGGAGGCGACGAATGTCTATCACCGCGACTGGAGCTTCTTTCGCGAGGCGGCGAAGAATGTGCTCTGGCCGCACATTGAGCCCGAATACCAGGCGGAGCTGCAGGGGATTGCGGATGGGTTGAAGGCTAAGGGGGCTGAGGGCTCTGCGGACCTGTGGGATGTAGTCGCGCTGAATGGTGATTTGGAGCTGACGCAGTACTACCTGCCGATGGTGAATGCGCGGGAGAAGAAGACGAATCCGGAGAAGGCGAAGGCGCAGGGACGGTGCTCGGCGTTTATGGCGACGGGGAGCGCGACCAAGGACGGCAGGATTGTGATGGCGCACAGCAACTGGTCGAGCTATGCGGAGGGTGAGCGCTGGGTGATGGTGTTCGACATCCAGCCGGAGCATGGGCTGCGCATGCTGATGGATGGGACGCCGGGTGTGATCACGAGCCAGGATGACTTCGGCGTGAACTCCGCGGGGCTGATGATTACGGAGACGACACTGCCGATGGCGGCGGGGTTCGACGAGCAGGGGATACCGGAGTTTGTGCGCTCGCGGAAGGCGATGCAGTACGCGACGTCAATCGACGAGTATGCGGCGATTATGCGCAAGGGGAATAACGGCGGATATGCGAACTCGTGGATGATTGGGGATCGCAAGACGGGTGAGATCGCGTACCTGGAGCTCGGGCTGCATCACACGCCGCTGACGAAGAAGAAGGATGGGTATTTTGTTTCGGCGAACTTTACGGTGGATCCGCTGGTGATTCGCGACGACACGCCGGGGTTCGATCCGAAGAATATGTCGAGCAGCATGAATGCGCGGCGCGTGACGGGCGAAGCGTTTATGAAGAACCACGGCGGCGAACTGGATACAGCGCTGGGAGAGGCGTATCTGAGCGACCACTGGGACAGCTTCGAAAAGAAAGAAGACCCGGGCAAACGCAGTCTGTGCGGTCATGAGGAGACGAGCGCGGAGGGTGAGCCGGTGTGGGGGAATCCTCCGTTTTCTCCAAGCGGCGCGGTGACCGGCGAGGTGACCGACTCTGGCATGGCGGCGAAGATGAGCATGATTGTGCGCGCGGGACATCCGTGCGGTGCGGACTTCATCGCGGTGCCGTTCCTTGCGGCGCATCCGGAGTTCGCGTGGCAGAGGCCGATTCTGCACGACATGAAGGCGGGGCCGTGGACGGAGTTCAGCACAGGGCAGACGTCGCCTGGAGGGATTCAGGAGGCGGCTGCGGGGCGTTAGATCGCGGCAGTTCGTAGCCCGATAGAGCCTTTCGTCATGTGGCTGACAGAGCCTGAAGTGGTACAAGGAAAGCGCTTCTGCAAGAGTTGATTCCCCTGGCTCTTTGCGGTTTGACAGTGCTATGACCCGCACGGAGAATGGGCCCCAGATTCCGCTTTAGAGCAGCATATACGGGCTTTCACCAAAGGAGTATCTCTGTGCACAAAATCGGTCGCAGTTTCTTCGCCGCGGCGGCGCTGGGGACGATGACGTTCATCGCTCAGGCGCAATCGTTTATAACGCACCATGTGCGTGACGTTGTTCGCAACGGGCAGGCTCAGTCGAACGGAAACCTGCCTCAAAACCAGATGATGAATCTGGATCTCGTTCTTCCGGTGCGCAACCAGGCAGCGCTGGACCAGTTTGTTGCCGACGTCTATGACCCGGCCAGCGCAAACTATCATCACTTCCTGACGCCGCAGCAGTTTACGGCGCAGTTTGGCCCGACGCAGGCCGACTATGACGCGGTCGTGCAGTTCGCACAGATGCACGGTTTCACAGTGACCGGCGGAAGCCGCGACGGACTGGATGTGCAGGTGCGTGGACCGGTATCGGCGGTTGAGGCTGCCTTCCACGTTCACATGCAGACGTACAAGCACCCGACGGAGAACCGCAACTTCTTCTCGCCGGACCAGGAGCCGACAACGGATCTTCCGATCAACCTGTGGCACGTTACAGGCCTGGACAACTACTCGATTCCGCATCCTATGCTGGAAACGAAGGCCGCTTATGCGGCGGCGCATGGGATCGATGCGAGCAAGGTGGTTGCGAATGCGACGACCGGCAGCGGACCCTCGGCTTCGTTCCTCGGCAGCGATATGCGCGCGGCCTATTACGGCAGCGGAAGCCTGACGGGGGCAGGGCAGAATCTTGGCCTGCTTGAGTACTACGGAACGGACCTCGCCGATCTGCAGACCTACTACAAGAACGTAGGACAGACGTACCCGAACAATGTCACGGTGCTGTCGACGGACGGCACGAGCACAAGCTGCACGTATCCCAGTTGCGACGATACGGAGCAGACGCTGGACATGACGCAGGCGCTGGGCATGGCGCCGGGCCTGGCGAGCATGACGATGTACGTGGGCTCGAGCGATACGGCGATTCTGAGCTCGATGACGACGCACAGCCCGCTGCCGACGACCATCGGCTGCTCGTGGGGATGGACGCCGGCGGATCCGAGCACGCTGAATCCTTACTTTGAAAAGATGGCGGCGCAGGGGCAGAGCTTCTTCACCGCTTCGGGCGACAGCTCGACCTGGACGAAGACGGGCAGGAGCGCGGCGTGGCCGGCGGACAATGCGTATGTCATCTCGGTGGGCGGAACGGACCTGACGACGTCCAGCGCGGGCGGACCGTGGGCGTCGGAGACGGCGTGGGTTGATTCGGGCGGCGGCATCTCGCCGGACAACATCGCGATTCCGTCGTGGCAGCAGTACTCGGGTGTCATCAACTCGAGTAATCGCGGCTCGACGACGTTGCGTAACGGGCCGGACGTTTCGGCGAACGCGAACTTCACGTTCTACACCTGCGCGGACCAGACAAGCTGCCTCGCGAATAGCTATGGCGGAACGAGCTTTGCGGCTCCGATGTGGGCGGGTTACATCGCTCTCGTCAACCAGCAACTTGCGGCAAACTCGCAGTCGCCGGTTGGTTTCCTGAATCCGACGATCTATCAGAACAACTCCGGTTCGCCTTCCTACTATGCGGCGAACTTCCACGATGTGACGAGCGGGACTTCCGGCAGCTACTCGGCGGTGACCGGCTATGACCTGGTGACCGGATGGGGCAGCCCGACGCCGGCGCTGGTGAGCGCTCTTAGCGGATCGCAGCAGCAGCAGAATCCGGACTTCACGATCGCGGCGAATCCCGGCTCGCTGACGGTCGCGCCGGGAAGCAACGGAGCATCGTCTATTTCGATCGGTGCGGTCAATGGGTTCTCGTCGGCGGTAACGCTGTCGGCGTCGAACCTGCCGAGCGGTGTGACGGTCGGCTTCGGCACGAACCCGGTGAATGGCTCGGGCAGCTCGACGGCAACGTTCACGGTGGCGTCCGGCACGGCGGCGGGAACGTACTCGATCACGATTACGGGAACGAGCGGAAGCCTGTCGCACTCGACGACCGTGGCGCTGACGGTGAGCAGCAGCACGCAGTCGAGTTACACGATTTCGGCGAATCCGAGCTCGATCTCGATTTCGCGCGGCTCCTCGGGCAACGTGACGATTACGCTGACCGGCACAACGACGGGAGCGGTGACCTTCTCGGCGACGGGCGAGGGCAGCGGACAGACGGTGAGCTTCTCACCGAGCTCGTTGTCAGGGGCCGGAAGCACAACGATGAAGATCACGGTTTCAAGAAGGGCGACCAGAACCACACGCACGGTTACCGTGAAGGCGAGTGGTGGCGGGACCTCTGCTACCACGACCGTGAGCCTCACGATTCAGTAAACCGCGCAACGGCTTAGCGGCCCGGAGTGAAGAGGTTCACCCCATCGAGCAAAAAAACGCTCGCTGGGGGACCCCGAGCTCCGGGCCGTTTTGCGTGTGTGCGGTTTCGTCCTGAGGAGGCGTCTAGTGGCGGCGTTTCTTTACAATGGAAAGATGTCAGAGATTGCGAGCGAAGTGCAGCCGGGTGGGGCTGTATCGGACAGGTATAACCCGGCGGAGATAGAGACGAAGTGGCAGGCGCGGTGGGACGCCGATGCCGAGCTCTATCGTGCCGAAGATCATGCGGGTGGGAAGCCGAAATTCTACTGCCTGGAGATGCTGCCGTATCCGAGCGGCAAGCTGCACATGGGCCATGTGCGGAACTATTCCATCGGCGACGCGCTGGCGCGTTACATGTGGATGCGCGGCTACAACGTGCTGCACCCGATGGGCTGGGACGCGTTTGGTCTGCCGGCGGAGAACGCCGCGATCAGCAACAGGACGCCGCCGCGCGAATGGACGCTGAGCAACATTGCCGCGATGCGCCAGCAGATGCGCCGCGTGGGTTTCAGCTACGACTGGGCGACCGAGGTGACGACGTGCCTGCCGGACTACTACCGCTGGAACCAGTGGTTCTTCCTGAAGATGTATGAGCGCGGGCTGGCGTACCGCAAATCCAGTAAGGTGAACTGGTGTCCGAAGTGCGCGACGGTGCTGGCGAATGAGCAGGTGGTGGGCGGCTACTGTTGGCGGCACGAGGACACGCTGGTGGAGCAGCGCGAGCTGGAGCAGTGGTTCTTCCGGATTACGAAGTATGCGGATGAGCTGCTGGATGGACTCGACAAGCTGCCCGGCTGGCCGGAGAGGGTGCGCACGATGCAGCGCAACTGGATTGGGCGGAGTGAGGGGGCGGAGGTTGAGTTCGCGGTCAGCGAGTCAGCGGGCCAGGGTGTTAGCGAGTCAGCGAAGATTGCGGTGTTCACGACGCGCATCGACACGATCTTCGGTGCTACGTCGATTCAGCTTGCGCCGGAGCACGCTCTGGTGAAGGCGTGGGCTGCGCAGGATGCGGAGCTGGCGAAGGCGGTTGAGACGATGATCGCCGAGCAGAAGGCGGCGAAAGAGACTGGCGACATCGGCAACATCGAGAAGCATGGCGTGGCGACCGGCAGGCAGGCGGTGAATCCCTTCAACGACGAGGCGCTGCCGATCTGGGTCGCGAATTACATTCTTGCGGATTACGGTACGGGCGCGATTATGAGCGTGCCCGGGCATGACGAGCGTGACTACGAGTTCGCGACGAAGCATGGCCTGCCGATCAAGCGCGTTGTGGCTCCGGCGACCTCGGGCGGGGCGAGCGTCGCGGCAGAAACGAATCCGGCCGATTCGGGTGATCTCGCGCTGCCGTATGTTGCGGAGGATGACGCTGTTGTCGTGAACTCCGGTGAGTGGACCGGCGAGGCGTGTCTCGAAGCGCAGGACAAGATGGCGCGCTATGCCGAGGAGCACGGCTTCGGCAAGCGCACGACGACATATCGCCTGAAGGACTGGGGCGTCAGCCGTCAGCGGTATTGGGGCACGCCGATTCCGATGGTGTATTGCGATAAAGACGGCGTTGTTGCGGTGCCGGAGAGCTCGTTGCCCGTGCTGCTGCCGGAGAACGTGGCGATCACGCAGGAGGGTGGAAGTCCGCTGGCGAAGGTGCCGGAGTTTGTGAACACGACGTGCCCGAACTGCGGCGGACCTGCACGGCGCGAGACCGACACGATGGACACGTTCGTTGATTCGAGCTGGTACTTCTACCGCTACACCGATGCGAAGAACGCGCGTGCGCCGTTCGATTCTGCGAAGGCGAACTACTGGTTTCCGATCGATCAGTACATCGGCGGCGTGGAACACGCGATTCTGCATTTGATTTATTCGCGCTTCTGGACGAAGGTGATGCGCGATCTGGGGATGATTAAGAACGATGAGCCTGCGACGCGTCTGTTCACGCAGGGGATGGTGATCAAAGACGGCGCGAAGATGTCGAAGTCGAAGGGCAATGTCATCTCGCCCGATGACATGATTGCGCGTTATGGCGCGGACGCGACACGGATGTACGCGCTGTTTGCGGCGCCGCCGGATCGGGATCTGGAGTGGCAGGAGGAGGGTGTTGCGGGTGTCAGCCGGTTTCTGGCGCGCGTGTATCGGCTGGTGACGAAGTTCGCGCCTGCCGTGAAGCGAGTCAGCGAGCCAGCAAGTCAGCAAGTCAGCGGGGAGATTGCTGGGATCGCCTTCGCGAGGCAGACGCCTGCAGGAGCGGCGCTGTTGCGCACGCTGCATCAGACCATCGCGAAGATCACTGAGGACTTCAGCGGGCGCTGGCACTTTAACACCTGCATTTCCGCGATCATGATTCTCGTGAACGAGATGACTGCGGCCGAGTCGAAGATGGACTCGGGTGAGATCTCGCAGGCCACGGTTGCTGAGGTCGTGCGCACGCTTGTGCTGCTGCTCGCGCCGTTCGCTCCGTTTGTTGCGTCGGAGCTGTGGGAGGAGATTGGCGAGCGCGAGCCGCTGTTGCGTCAGCCATGGCCGAAGGCCGATGCAGAGCTCGCGCGGGAGAGCGAGATTGAGATCCCGGTGCAGGTGAACGGCAAGCTTGTGACTGTGATCAAGCTGCCGGCGGGTGCGGATGAAGAGGCGATTAAGGCTGCGGCGCTGGCGGACGAAAAGGTTGCCGGGCGCATTGCTGGAAAGACTCTGTTGAAGACGATTGTGGTAAAGGGCAAGCTCGTGAACCTGGTGGTGAAGTGAGCCAGGCAGTTCATCCCGCGGCGGAGGTGAGCCGCAGGGCGGCGCCGGTGCGCGGAACGCAGTCGTTCGTCGGGGTGATGTCCGCGGTATGGAAGCGGCCGTCGCTGACAGGCCTCGAGATCGCCTGGCGGTGGAGCTTTGGTCTGCTGGCGTTCGCGTGTGTGTGGGTGTTCGCGCACGACATCCTTCTGATGTGGGCGCTGAAGGTTCAGGACATCGAGCCGATCTTACTGCACGGTCACCTCGTCGCGAGGGGAACGATCGATGTGAAGACGTACCTGTGGCCGCTGCTCGTCGCCATCGCGGGCTGGGCGGTTTTTCGCGGCGTGGGTCGCGGGGCGGTCTTGCGCCGCTGGGATCGCGCGCTTGTGAGGCGGACTGGAAGCATGATCCTGCTGATGGGTCTGCGCGCGTATTCTTTTGCGGCGCTGCTGCTTCTATGGATCACGCTGCTGATTCACATCGCGCGCAGTTTCGTCTGGACTCCGATGGAGCACAATCTCGAGCCGTCCTATGTTCCGGGGTTTGCGATGGCCGTGGCGGTGACGCTGCTGGTTTTTTTGCTGTGGGCGACAACGAGCTGGATCCTGCGCATCGCGCCGATCCTCGCGATGGCGCGCGGACTGGGGACGGCGGCAAGTCTTCGCGCAGCGTTTCGCATCGGTGCATTGCGGTCGAAGCTCATCGAGATCAACCTGGTGATGGGAATCGTGAAGGTCGCGCTGATCGTGCTGGCGATGGTCTTCTCATCGTGTCCGCTGCCGTTTGAGAGCGTTGAGTCGCAGACCTTTCTGACGTGCTGGTGGATCGGCGTCGGCGTGCTGTACGTGGTTGCCTCGGATTACTTCCACGTGGTACGGGCGGCGGCCTATGATGCGCTGTTTCGTCTGCACGAATCCGCTGCTCAATCGTGACGCAAACCGCTGAAATTGCATCGTAAGGATGGGCTACTACAATTACGCGATTGCGCCTGGAGGCGAACGGATGTCCTTCACCTTGTATCTGATTGGAACGATTATTTTGGTTGCCGGTGTGGCCTACGTTGCGCACCTTGCACACGTGCCTGAGCACTGGATTATTGCGATTGCGATTGTGCTGCTGGGTGCGGGCGTGATGGGAGCTGTGTCGTCAACGCGGCGTCGTGATCCGAATTAGCGGAAGAATTTCAGGCCTCGGGTTCGATCTGCTCTGTCGGCAAAGGTTGGTCGCTCGCAGCACGCCTCGGCCGCAACAGTGAGCGAAGAGATGCACGATTTCTCTACCGAAGACAGTGCCGCGAAGCTGCCGGGATTCGATCCGAGCCGCGAGCGCTGTGCGGAGGGGATCTCGGCAGTGCCGCAGTTCGGTCCGGAGCTGCGGGCGGAAGGCGGGGCGATCTTTCGGCTGTTCGCTCCCGCTGCCTCGTCTGTTCGATTGGCGCTCGATGAGCACGCACCGAATCCGCGAACTCCTGTAGCGATGCAGAGTTGCGGTAACGGATGGCACGAGCTTGCTGTAGAGGATGCGCGGCCCGGCACGCAGTACCGCTTCGTGCTGCCGGATGGCTTCCGGGTGCCTGATCCGGCGTCGAGGTACGCGCCGTTTGGAGTGCATGGACCGAGCGAGCTTGTCGATCCTGATGCGTATGCGTGGCACGACGACAACTGGAAAGGCAGGCGGTGGAACGAAGCCGTCCTCTATGAGTTGCATGTCGGCACGTTCACGTCTGAAGGCACGTTCCGGGCGGCGGCCGAGAGGCTCGATTTTCTGCGCGATCTTGGCGTGACCGCGATTGAGCTGATGTGTGTGTGCGCCTTCGCGGGGCAGCGCAGCTGGGGATACGACGGCGTGCAGTTCTTCGCTCCGGACGCGACCTATGGCCGGCCTGACGATCTCAAGGCGTTCATCAATGCAGCGCATGCGCGCGGAATCATGGTGATTCTCGACGTCGTTTATAACCACTTTGGCCCGGAGGGGAATTACATCCCGCGGTATTTTCCCGGGATCTTCAGCAGCGAGCACAAGACGGCGTGGGGACCTGGGTTGAACTTCGATGGGCCCGGATGTCGCGAGGTTCGCGAGTTCATCGTGCAGAACGCGCTTTACTGGACGCAGGAATTTCATGCGGATGGGCTGCGGCTGGATGCCTCGCACGCGCTGATCGACAACAGCCCTCACCATATCCTGAATGAAATTTCGGAGCGCGTGCGTGCAGGCACGGGCCAGCGGCGCACGCACCTGATTCTGGAGAACGAGCAGACGATTGCGCGGCTGTTGAAGCGGGACGCGAACGGACGCGCGCCGTACACCGCGCAGTGGAACCATGCTGTGGACCACATCCTGGGCCTGGCGATGAACGGCGAATGCAATCCCGACGATGAAGCGCGGCTGCACTCCACGAAAGAGCTGGCGCGCGCTCTGGCGGAAGGCTTCTTTGCGGGCGATCTTTCCTGTTCGGCGGAGGACAGCGTGTCGGTTCCACCGACGGCGTTTGTGAGCTTCATCCAGACGCATGACCTGGTGGGAAATCGTGTGTTCGGCGAGCGCATCGATCAGCTTGCATCGCCGGAGGCGGTGCGCGCGATCGCGGCGGTGTTTCTTCTGCTGCCGCAGATTCCCATGCTTTTCATGGGCGAGGAGTGGGCGGCGGCGACGCCGTTCCCGTACTTTTCGGATTATGGCGGCGAGCTGGCGAAGGCAGTCCGGCAGGGCCGTGCCGAACAGATGGTGCGGACAAGCCATGTGGACGCCGAAACGCTGAGCCGCGCACCCGACCCGCAGGCCGAATCCACGTTTCTGTCGGCGAAGCTGCATTGGAACGATCTCGAGGACCCGTTGCGCGTCTCTCGGTTGGATTGGTATCGGCGGGTTCTCGCCGTCCGCCGCGAGCAGATTCTGCCGTTGCTGAACAGCTTCAGCGAACGTTGCGGAACGTATGAAGTTTCCGGAGTGGGGCAGTTCGAGTGCGAATGGGCTGTCAGCGATGGCGGGCGCCTGATTCTGGCCGCGAATCTGTGTGCAGAGACGTCGAAAACGGCGCCTTCCGAAGCCGACGGAGACGTGGTGTGGCTGGAGGGAACGGAGCACGATTCGGGGCGGCTGGGGCCCTGGACGGTGCGATGGCAGATGTTGTAACTCGTTGATGTGTCGTTGCGCGATGGAGCGCCGGTCCTGTACTCGCAATTCGCCGAATTTCCGTCTACCCTTGCATGCAAATGGCTATGGCGACGGATGTTCTCCGCCTACCCAGCCGTGAGCGGGCGCTCACTGAGCTGGACGATATCGAAGACCTGGTCCAGACACACCGCGCGCGGCTGCTGCGGTTCGTCACGTTCTCGCTTGGGGACGAGGACCTTGCTGCGTCGATTGTGCAGGACTGCTTCGTGAAGGCGTGGGCAAACCGCCACAACTTCCGCGGCGACTGCAGCGTGCAGACGTGGCTGCACTCGATTGCGCTGAACCTGGTTCGCGATTATCAGCGCACGCAGAAATTTCGCTTCTGGAAACAGGTGCGCAAGACGGCGACCGACGTCACCGAGGTTGCCGGGATGCTGCCGAGCGCGGCCAGCTCGCCCGAGGACCAGCTGCTGGCGCGCGAGCGGGCCCGCGAGGTTGCGGAGATTCTGCAGACGCTCTCGCTGAATCAGCGCACCGCGTTCGTGCTCCGCTTCCAGGAGGAGCTGGACCTCAGCGATATCGCGGAGACCATGGGCATGCCGATCAACACCGTAAAGACGCACCTGCATCGCGCTGTGCGCACTGTGCGCGCACGGATGGGAGGACGGCGATGAATTTGAACCATCTGACCGATGAACAGTTCGCAGAGCTCTTAGCGGGAAACAAGAACGACGAACACGCCCGGCGTCACGTGGAGTGCTGCGCTGCATGCAGCCAGGAGCTTGCTGCGATGAGCGCGGCCGTCGGCGATCTCAACTTTGCAAGCCTGCGCTGGGCGGAGAGGCGCGCGCTCGACATCAAAGTGCCGTCGCAGTGGGCGCTGAACTGGCACGCGCTCCCCGGCTGGGGTGCGACGATGGCTGCGGTTCTCATCTTCGGCGTCGCACTCGGGGCGCACATGCAGGTGCGCAATTCAGTCGAGCCGGCCCTGCAGCCTGCTCACACTGTCTCGGCTCCGTCGGCCGATGAGCTCGCCGAGGACAATCAGCTGATGCGCTCCATCAACAATGAGTTGAGTGAGCAGGGACCGCAGGTTGTCGCCAGCGATGTGGATGCTTCTTCTCATGAGGCACGTCATCGGTCGATCCGCGAGGTGTCGAACTAAAATGCCGCAGTGCAACCAGAGTTCGGTGAGTCCAAAGCGTCTGCTGATGCAGGCGACGCTGGCGCTCGCTGTTCTGGTTATCTTCTGCATGCCGCGGACGGCGGTTGCGCAGCATCACGGCGGCGCGCCAGGCGGCGGCGGTTTTCCCGGGGGCGGAATGCCCGGTGGAGGAATGCACGGCGGCGTTGGCATACATGATGAGCGTATGGGCGGCCGCGATTTTCCCCGACCCGGTAACGCTCCCGTTGACATGGGACGGAATAACAATCTGAGAATGCATGCCGGCCTGCAGGTTGGGCCGCCGTTCCGCTGGTGGGATGACAAGCACTACGTCAAGCAGTTGAAGCTCTCGCAGGATCAGCAGCGGCACATGGATGCGATCTTTGAGCAGAGCCGCCCTGTCCTGCTCAATCGGCTGGAGAGCCTGGAGAAGGAAGAGCAGCGGATGGAAGTCCTTACGCACGCCAAGACGCTGGACGAATCTGCACTGTTCGCGCAGATCGATCGCATCGAGCAGGCGCGCGCGGACCTCGCGAAGGCGAACACGCATTATCTGGTCCAGCTCCGCGGCGAGCTCGACCAGGACCAGATCAGCCGCCTGGAAGACCAGCAGTAGCCGCTGTTTCAATTCTCACGAAATGCAGCCGCTCGATGACGTTTGCTGCATTGAGCGGTCATAATCGCTTATGCCCTTCGGCCCGCAGGACCGGTTGTTTGTTCTGACTGGAGCAGGTATTTCCGCCGAGAGCGGTCTCGCCACGTTTCGCGGATCAGGCGGACTGTGGAACGGCTATCGGGTTGAGGAGGTCGCCACGCCCGAGGCATGGCAGGCGAATCCGGAGCTCGTGTGGCGGTTCTACTCAATGCGCCGCCGCGATGCGATGGCGGCAGAGCCGAATGCGGCACACCGCGCGCTTGCCGCGCTCGAACAACAGATGGGCGATCGTTTTTACCTCTGCACGCAGAATGTGGACGACCTGCATGAGCGGGGCGGATCGCGCCGGATTCATCACATGCACGGCACGTTGTTTCAATCGCGCTGCGTGCGTTGCGAGGAGCCGTTCTCTGACACGAAGTTCTATGAGTCCGCCGACGAGCTTCCCGAGTGCGACACCTGCGGTGCGCCGGTCCGTCCGCACATCGTGTGGTTCGGAGAGATGCCGCTCGCTATGAACCAGATCTATCGCGAACTGGATCGCGCGACTGTTCTTCTGGTGATCGGGACGTCCGGCTCGGTCTATCCGGCGGCTGGTTTCGTGCATGTCGCGAACCAGCGCGGTATCAAGACGATGTACATCGGCCCGGAAGAGCCGCAGAACGCAGACGCTTTCGATGAGATTCTGTTAGGAACGGCCACGGAACTCGTTCCCCGGCTATAGATTTTGGGAGTTTTCACGGCAGATGCCAAAGCGCAGCGCGGGTTTAGTGATGTACAGGATTCGGAACCGGAGCATTGAGGTCTTCCTTGCGCATCCTGGCGGACCTTTCTGGGAGAACAAAGACGATGGCGCGTGGACGATTCCCAAAGGGCAGTTCTTTGAAGATGAAGAGCCGCTGGACGCCGCCAAGCGCGAGTTTCAGGAGGAGACAAGCTTCATCCCCAAAGGTGAGTTCCTTCCGCTGGGGAAGATTCGCCAGTTGAGTGGAAAGCTGGTTGAAGCGTGGGCGTTTGAGGGTGACTGCAATCCGGACGAGCTGCGCAGCATTACGTGCGAGGTCGAATGGCCACCGCGTTCCAAGCGCATGATCGAGGTTCCTGAGGTTGACCGCGGGCGATGGTTCTCGATCGATGATGCGCACCGCGCGATTCTCGGGGCGCAGCGGCCGTTTCTGGAGTCGTTGTGCAGGAAGCTCGGCAGCGACACCACAGGGAAGCTCCCGTAACCGGCGCAGGCAGGCTCCTGTAACCGCCGCAGGCAGGCTCCTGTAATTTTTTGACGGGTGCAGTGCGAGTTTCACGTGGCCGTCTTCGCGAACACGTAGCATGGCAGGAATACTTAGCTGCCGCGCACTGCGAGGATGCGTTTGAGGATCGGTCTCTATCTTGGGTTTGCGGCAACGGGAGTGAGCCTGGCGTTGCCGGGCGCTCTGCTCCCGCTGCTGCTGCGCCGCTGGAGCCTGGGCGACGCTCGCGGCGGTCTGCTGCTGTTCTGTTTCTTCCTCGCAACCACGACCGGAGCGCTCGTCTCGCGCGGGCGCATGAACCGCTCTATCGCGCGGGGCGCGCTGCTAACGGCAATCGGAGCTGCGTGGCTGGGATTCGCGAACCTCGGCTGGGGCTTTGCGGCGATCGTCGTCTTTGGTCTTGGGCTGGGTATCGCGATGACCTCGATGAGCCTGCTTATCTCGCGCGAGTTTCCGGACGAGCGGCGCATTGAGATGATGCGGTTGAATCTGCTCTGGGCCGCTGGCGCTTGCGCGGGTCCGTGGCTCGCGCTGGCCGGCCGGTCGCTGCGTACCGGCCATTTCGCGGGGCGACCGCTGCATGTTCTCCTCGGCCTGGCTGCATTCTTCGTGGCTTTCGCGCTTTGGGTCTGGCTCGCGCATGAGCCTCGCAATCTCGGCGCAACTGACGCACTCACTGATCCAGCTGCCATAGACGCATCGAGCCGATGGCCGCTCGCGCAGGTTCCGCTCGCGCTGCTTATCCTGGTCTTCTGCGCGACCGGCGTGGAGAGCTCGACTGGAGGTTGGCTCGCTGCGTATGCGCAACGGCTCGGCGAAACTGCGGGAATTACGATTGGCGCAGCGACAGCATTCTGGGCCGGGCTGCTCAGCAGCCGCCTGGTGCACTCGCTGCGCATCGTGTCTCGTGCCAGCGAGCGCACGGTGCTGGCGCTCAGCGCGGGGCTCGCCGCCGCCGGCCTCACGATTCTGGTCGCGTGGCCCGGACCAGCCATCAGTGTGTTCGCCGCGTTTATGGTCGGCTTCGGAGCCGGTCCAATCTATCCGCTTCTGCTGGCAATCGTTCTGCGTCACAGCGAGACGCGCGGGGTGTTTGTGCTCGCCGGATGTGGAGCATCGGCTCTGCCGCTCCTCACCGGGGCTGTGTCCGGCTGGGTGCACTCGCTCTCAGCCGGCCTGTGCGTTCCACTGGCTGCGGCTTCAATGATGACGATCCTCGGACTCACCGTGCAGAGCGATGCAACGGCCGTTGCTGCGCCGGAGCGTTCGCGGTCTTAGCACGCAAAGACTTTAGTACTCGAGGATGTGCGGCGCGGGCCAGGTGAGGGTGCCGTCTGCGCGGTTCACGTACATGAAGACCTTGTGGCCGGGCTTGGTGTTCGGCGGCTCACCCGGAATCGCAGGCACGATTCCGTCCTGCAGATTCACGCGCACGGCAACAATGATGCCGGTCCCGAACGCGCCGGAACCATCCGTCTTCGAGATATCGACGTGATGGGACGTGATCGGCGCGTGCACCGGCGAGTACGTTGTCCAGTCCTGGGTGAAGCGGGCGAGCGGATAGCCGGGATCCGGGTGGCCGTTCTCGTAGATGTCGTACGCCTTCTGGTAGTCCTGTGCCTCGAGCGCGTTGAAGAAGTTGTTCACCTTGTGCTCGGCGCCGAGGTTCGTGAACAGCCAGCCGTGGCCCAGGATGTAGCCGGCAAAGGTCAGGATCACCAGCACCAGAATGGTCACGCCGGTGCCAATGAGAATGTCGACTTTGCGGCGTTCGCGGCGCGCGTCGTACTCGGGTGCATCCATCAGGCTCATCGTGCGGACGGCTCCTTCGTCAGGTTCACTCACTTTCTACTATAGACACCGAAATCGTTGCGCCGGATAGCCTTAGCGTGGCTCGCGGTACGGAAAGGCGTCCCTGATGTGCTCAAACTCCGGCTCGTCGGTCACCAGGTAGACAGAGACCACGTCGAATCGCACGGGCACGCGCCCGCGCAGCCGTTTCGGAAGCTGCCCCACCCAGGCCGCCGCCATTCGACGGAGCTGCTTCTGCTTCGCCTCATTCACCGCGACCTCGGCCGGAAACAGATCCCGCGCCGTGCGGGTTTTCACTTCGAAGACCACCAGCGTGTCGCCATCCCAGCCCACAAGATCCAGATCGCCCTTCACCCGCGCCGAAACCCAGCGGCGAGCGACGATCGTGTACCCCAAGCCTCGCAGGTGAAAGAAGGCCAGGTCCTCGCCGCGCTCGCCGGTCCGCAGATGCTCCGGCTTCGGGCTCTCGCCGAGTCTCTGCGCCCGCGCAGCCGCGCGCCTGTCCGCGAGGCTTCGCAGCGCCAGATAGCTCTGCCGTTCAACAGCCAGCAACCGATTGCTCAGCGCACGCACCAGGTTCACAGGGTCCTGGCTCAGATCTTCTCAAAAGCTCGCCGTAAGTCGCATCCCCCGGCTGCGGTATACTTGATCGTGCACACCACGCACAGGCAAATCTCACAACTGAAGAGGTCGCTATCGTGTCAGCAAAGTACATCTTTGTGACGGGCGGTGTTGTGTCTTCGCTGGGCAAGGGCCTGGCCGCTGCTTCCATCGGCTGCCTTCTCGAGGCGCGCGGCCTGCGCGTCAACCTGATGAAGTTCGACCCCTACCTCAACGTCGACCCGGGCACGATGTCGCCCTTCCAGCACGGCGAAGTCTTCGTTACCGACGATGGCGCTGAGACCGACCTCGACCTCGGCCACTACGAGCGCTTCACCCACGCCAAGCTCACGCGCGACAACAATCTCACCACCGGCCGCATCTACGAGCAGATCATCACCAAGGAGCGCCGCGGCGATTATCTCGGCAAGACCGTGCAGGTCATCCCGCACGTGACGAATGAAATCAAGGCTGCCGCGCGCAAGATCGGCGCCGACTGCGATGTCGCCATCGTCGAGATCGGCGGCACGGTCGGCGATATCGAATCGCTGCCGTTCCTCGAAGCCATCCGCCAGATGCGCCAGGAGCTCGGCCGCGACAACACCTGCTTCGTGCACGTCACGCTGATCCCCTGGATCGCCGCCGCCCAGGAGCTGAAGACCAAGCCCACGCAGCACTCCGTCAAGGAGATGCTTTCGATCGGCATCCAGCCCGACATCCTGCTCTGCCGCGCGGACCGCGCCGTCCCGCGAGACATGCGCTCCAAGATCGCCTCCTTCTGCAACGTCGAAGAGGCTGCCGTTATCGTGGCGCGCGACGTGCCAAGCATCTACGAAGTCCCGCTGAACTTCGCTGCGGAAGGCGTCGACGCGCTCGCGCTCAAATACCTCCGCATCAATGCCAAGGACGCCGACATCACCAGGTGGAAGGACCTCGTCCACCGCGCCTACAATCCAGCCGACGAGGTCTCGATCGGCATCGTCGGCAAGTACGTCGAGTACGAGGACAGCTACAAATCCCTCAAGGAAGCGCTTGTGCACGGCGCGCTCGCCGAGAACCTCAAGCTGCGCGTCACGTGGATCGAAGCCGAAGGCCTCGAGGCGGAAAACTACGAGTCACAACTCGAAGGCTTTGACGGCATCCTCGTCCCGGGTGGCTTCGGCAAGCGCGGCATCGAAGGCATGCTCAACGCCATCCGCTACGCACGCGAGAACAAGGTGCCCTACTTCGGCATCTGCCTCGGCATGCAGACGGCGTGCATCGAGTACGCGCGCAATGTCTGCGGCCTCTCCAAGGCCAACTCCGGCGAGTTCGACCCCGCCACACCGCACCGCATCATCTACAAGCTCCGCGAACTGATCGGCGTCGAAGAGATGGGCGGCACCATGCGCCTCGGCGCGTGGACCTGCATTATGGAGCCCGGCTCGATCGCCGCAAAATCCTACGGCACGACCGAAATCAGCGAGCGCCATCGTCATCGCTACGAGTTCAACCGCGAGTATGAGCCGATCCTCACGGGCGCCGGCCTTCGCCTCACCGGCACAACGCCCGACGCGACCTACGTCGAGATCGTCGAGATCCCCGACCACCCATTCTTCCTCGGCTGCCAGTTCCACCCCGAGTTCAAATCCAAGCCGCTCGAGCCGCATCCGCTGTTCCACGAGTTCGTGAAGGCCAGCTACGCGAACCGCGGCCTCCGCGGCGCCGAGCGCATCGTGCGCGCCGAGGTTGAGGCGTGACCTCACAATACGAATACGGCTACGGCCGCCGGCCCGGATCCGGTCTCCTCTTCGTCGTCGTTCTGAGTCTGCTCATCGGCGCGACACTGCTGGCCGTCTTCGTGCATCGCGCGCGCAGCGGATGGCCTGGCCGTCTCGCGTCCGCCATCGCCGGCCGTTCGCTCACCGTCGTCTCCGCGCCCGACGTCATTGAGAAGATCCAGCAGTTGAACCGCCTCGAAACGGTCAAGTATTCGCTTGACACCATCGTCGAGGGAAATGAATCGAGCCCCGTCCTGCCCGACGCACTCGCCGGAGACAAGCTGCTGATGATCGTGCACGGCAGCACCGTTGCGGGCGTTGACCTGAGTCAGCTAAAGCCCGAAAGCGTCCAGATCACCGAGACATCGAACGGCCGCAACATTCAGCTCACGCTGCCGCCCAGCCAGGTTTTCCAGACGACCGTCGACGAAGCGAAGAGCCGCGTCTATTCGCGAAACACCGGCATCTTCGTCAGCGCCGACCCAAACCTCGAATCAGCCACGCGCGCCAAGGCGCAGGCCGAGCTCCAGCAGGCTGCGCTGAGCGATGGAATTCTCGACGCCGCCTCAAAGAACGCCCGCGTCGCCGTGACCGCGCTGCTGCAGGGCCTTGGATTTGCGCACGTTGACGTCCGGTAGTCTCATCATCTGGTGGGCCCGTCTTAATGCAACATGCGGCACGAAATCGGCCTGAAAAAGGCTGCGGCGCTGCGACCCGGACGCTTCATGGAGCGTCCTACCCTGAAGGATTGGAAAGCACGTTTGATGCATGTGTTGGAAGAGAAAGCGCCGACCTCCACCGGTGAGCCCGCGGGCAAACTGCAGCCGATGCCTGCGCCGAAGCACGCGCAGCATGCGGGATTGAAGTCAGCTTCCGGCGCACCGGCCTATATGCGCAAGCCCGCGCTTCCCGCGCTCACCGGCATCCGTTCGCTGCTGGCGCTCACCATCATGCTGTTCCACTTCACTCCCAGCGGCCTCACCTGGGCGGCGCATCCGCGCTTCACGCTCTATCCCATCATCAACATCGGCTACGTCTTCGTCAGCTTCTTCTTCGTCATCTCCGGCTTCATCCTCTATTACAACTACGCGGAGCGACCCGGAGGCGTGAACGCCATCGATTTCTGGGTAGCGCGCGCCAGCCGCCTTTATCCGATCTATCTGCTGACGATGCTCGTCTCCATCCCGATGCTCGCGGCCGAGTGGCACGCGCGCTCGCACACGCAGTTCGTCGCCGGCGTCATCACAACCCCACTGCTCATCCAAGGATTTTTCCCGCGCCTCGCCACCTTCTGGAACACCGTGAGCTGGACGCTCTCCTGCGAGGTCGCGCTCTACCTGCTCTTTCCGTGGCTCGTGAAGCTGAAACTGCCGAAGGGCGTGCCGAAGCTGGTCGCAATGGGCGCTGTGCTGTGGCTGCTCGGCATGGCGCCGCATGCGTGGTATCTCGCGACCAATCCCGACCACCTCGCGCACGCGCCGGATCGCTACTCCGGAGGCGTGTATATCGATTTCCTGAAGTACACGCCGCTGCCCTATCTCTGCACCTTCCTTTGCGGCATCACCATCGGCAGAATTCATCAGCAGGCAAGGCTCGGCGTTCGCGGCCGCATGATGGTTGGCCTCGCGGGCTTCGCGATCGCGTGGTTCTGCTGCTATCACCTCGCCGACGACATGCCCTACATCCTGGTGCACGGCGGCCTGCTCACGCCGGTCTTCGGCATGATCATCCTCGGACTCGCCGGTCCGAGTCCGCTGGCGACGATCTTCTCCTGGCGCCCACTCGTCGCCATCGGCACGTCGACCTACTGCCTATATCTGCTCCACTTCAACGCCTACCAGCTGATCCACGACTACCATCTCCCCGAGCGCCTGCATGTGCAGTGGATCGATCCGTGGATCAGCTACGCGGTTATCGTTCTGGTCGCGATGGCCGCGCGCAAATGGGTCGAGCATCCCTTCCAGATTGCGATCGGCAACTGGTGGAAGCGCAGGCGCGAGGCGCAACGCGAAGATCGCGAACGCCTCGCCCTCGCCGCTTAGCCGGCGCCATCGTCAGACCTTGTCGATCGACTGCGCCGCAGTGTCAATCGCCTCCGCGATCTTCGCGATCTGCTCCGGCGTCAGGTCGCCGCGAAACATCCGCAGCCGCACCGCTTCACCGAGATTGCGAAACGCGCGCATGATCTGCGGCGAACGTCCGCGGCGGAAGGCGTGTCCGGTGTGCTCCATCCGCTCCGTGATCTCGCGCAGCCGCGCAGCATTGTCGGCGAGCTCCTTGCGTCCGGCGTCCGTGATCGCATAGGTCTTGCGGCCGCCTTCGCTGGGCTCGACCACCTGCGCGAAGCCGCGCTCTTCCAGCAGAGTCAGGGTCGGATACACCACGCCCGGACTGGGCGCATATCCGCCTGAGAGCCGCTCCTCGATCGACTTAATCAGCTCATATCCGTAGCTCGGCTTTTCGGACAGCAATTGCAGGATCAGCAGCGCAAGGTCGCCGGGATCGAGGAACCGCTCGCGGCCGCCGGCGAATCCGCGTCCCCACGGCCCACCATGCCGGCCGAACCTGGAGTGATGACGCTCGTCCCGTCCGCCGCAGCACCCTTCTGACTCGCCTCTTCCTTCGGGAATAACAATGAATCTTCGAAACATACTTGAATCTCCTTCTCTTACGATACATCGTAAGATATATCTTAGATAACTCTGAAGGGTAGAAGATGCAAGTTCTTTGTGAGCGATTTTTGAGATTTATGGCCGGCAAGGACGAAGACCCGGACTCAGACGCCTGCGACGATTGCCCGTGCGGCGGCACGAGCGTCCCGGATGAGGTCGGGGATTCCGACGCCGCGATAGCTGTTCCCGAGCAGGTGCAGCCCCGGAACCTGGGCGACTAGCTTCTCGAGCTGCGCAATCCGTTCCAGGTGTCCGACCTCATACTGCGGCAGACTCCTCGGCCAGCGCCGAACCACGTGAAAGGCTGGCTCTGGAATCGGCCCGAGAATCTCGCGCAACTGCTGGAGCGCACAAATCGCAATCACCTCATCGGGCTGCGATTCAAGATTCTGCGCACTCTGGCCACCAAAGAACGCTCTCATCACGCGAGCACCCTGTGGCGTACGATGCGGAAACTTCTGATCGACGAAGGTGCACGCAAGCAGCTGCTCCTCGCTCGGTGATTCATCCGGCACCAGGAACCCGAAGCCGGACGGAATCGTAAAGCTGCGCGCAACGTCCTCTCGCCACGCGAACGCGACAAGAATCGCAGAACTCGCCTTGGCGGGAAGATATGTCTTGAGTTCGATTCCTGTTGGCCCCGTAAAAGAACGAGTTACATCGAGCGGCGTTGCTAGGATGATGTGATCAACGCCCTCGGAGATGTCCTTTTCAGAGCGCGTGCGATAGGTGGTTATGAACAAGAAAGTGCGGTCTGGCTTACCCGCGAGGACGCGCCAACCACCATCTTCAAGCGGCCAAGGCTCGATCTCTTTGGTGATCCGTTCGCTCGGAAGCCGCGCGACGATGGCATCAACGAGCGCCGCCATTCCGTCCCGCAAGCTGGTGAAGATAGGCTGAGCTGCACGCTTGTTGTGTTCCACTCGCACTTGTAACCCAGCAATAAGAGAACCATGTTCGCGCTCCATCGCGACGAGCTGTGGCATGACAGCGCGCACGGAGAGCTTGTACACATCCCCGCCGAAAACACCGCTGAGCAGCGGAGCGGCCAGCGTATTCAGAACCTCATCACCAAAATGGCGTCGGACGAAATCAGCAACAGATTCATCGTGATCAGGAGCAGACACTTTCAGCTCTTCAGCACGCGCGAGCTCATCCGCATACGCCTTCTTCGCAGACTCCGAAAACAGCGGCGAGCCGCCGAGCGCGCTGAGGTCTTCGGGAACCATCATGCGCATGCGGTCGGGGATGGGCTGAAGTTTTCCGTGGACCAGGATGTACGTCTTGCGCGTCGCATCGTTGGAATAGATCAGCTCCGCCTCCAGCCCGAGCTCGATCGCCAGCTCGCGGGCCCAGGGCTTTTCGCTGACCCACCCGTCGGGTCCCCCTTCCAGAATGAACTCGCCCTCGGGTGTTGCATAACGGGTCGTCTCGATGATCCCGCCGAGACGATCGCTTGCTTCGTACAGATGCCAGTCAATCGGCGCGCCGCGCTTGCGCGCAAGCTCGAGCTCATAGGCTGCGGTGAGTCCGCTGATGCCCCCGCCAATGATGGCGATGCGCTTCATGCGAGCACGTGCGCGAGTGCGCGGATCAGCGCCGGCGAGTCGTTCAGGCTCTCAGGCCGGTAGACCGTCATGTTGAGCTCACGCGCAACCTCGCGGAAGTTGATGTCGATGTCATAGAGGATCTCCACGTGATCGCACAAAAATCCGATCGGCTGAATCACCACGGCCTTGTGCCCCTCTTCCGCCAACGCTTTCAGCGTGTCTTCGACCGTCGGCCCGATCCACGGTGCTCCGGCGATGCCCTGCGATTGAAAGGCGAAGTACCACTGGCCGTCATTCAGGCCCGCCAGCTTCGCAACCGCTGCCGCGGTCTGCTTGCACTCCACTGGATAGGGATCTCCCTCGCTCGCCGTGCCGTAGTCCTGAATGCCTTCTGCGGGTACAGGCTCCGCAGACTTCGCTGCCTCGTCTGCACTCGTCGCCCGGATGGTTCTGCAGGGCACGGAGTGGGCGGTGAAGAGAACCGGTGCGCCGTGGGCTTGCACGAGGACAGGGCGAAGCCGCTCCGCGAAGGCTTCGGCGAGCAGAGGCTCATCTGCCCAGCCGGCGATGAAGTCGTAGGTGAACGCGCCTGCAACTGCGGCTTCGAGTGCACGCCTATACAGTCCGGTCGAAGTGCGTGAGTTCTGCGGGGCCAGGCACAGCACTTTTGCGTGCGTCACGCCGTCGGCCTTCATCTGCGCGACCGTATCGGCGATGAAGGGGTGCCAGTTGCGCATGCCGACGTAGACCTTCAAGCCGATCAGTTTTTCGAGGAGTTCGGCCTGGCGGAGGGTCCAGCGGGTGAGGGGAGGGCCGTCCGGCAGGGGGTCTTCACGCAGACCGATTTCGGCATAGCGGTGCTGGAGTTCGGTGATGACGTGGGGGGGCAGGGGGCGGCCGCCGGTGACGTGCTGGAGATAGTCGGACATCTCGCTGAGACGGTTGGGTGTGCCGTGGGCGAGAAGGAGGATGGCGGTGCTGCTCATGCGTATTTCTATCGTAGATGGTGGGGGTACCCCTCCCCCTGTTTTTTTGCGCAAAATCTTCAAAGCAGGGAATTTAGGTCCGGACCTTCCCATTTTGGGAATGCAAAGCCCCCGGGCGAAGGGGGCTCTCTGGGGGCCACATTTGTCAAGTGCTGCGGGTTTCAGGAGATGGGATCGGCGACCACCTCGATGTCGATGTGGCGGGTGCTGCCGGCAACGTCGACGGAGCCAAGGGTGACGGGTTTTCCCAGCGTCAGGATGGACGTGCCTTCAAGAGAGGTCTGGTGGACGATGGGCTCCTGGGCGAGTGGGCCGGAGGTATTGCCGTATTCGTTGGGGGTGCCCACGGAGGAGTCCTCGACCTTGGCCTTGAGCAGCAGGCCGCCCGGCGAATCTGAGAGGGTGACGTCGAAGTTCATGCCGATGTCGAGGTATGTGAACTGGGTTTGCTGGGAGCTGGTTTTGGTGTCGTAACTGCCGGTCATGACGGGAACCTTGGATCCCTGCTTGAGGATGGTGCGCTGGCCCCCGACGACGATGATGGAGAAGTGCTGGACCCCGACGCGCTTTCCGGCGTCGGAGTCGGCGAGGGTGAAGGTCAGGCGATAGGACCTATGGGGGCGGTCAAGGTCGGCGATGAGCTTCTGCGCAAGTGCCTGCTGGTCGGGAGGAGCCTCGAGGACGATTGCATTTTCGGCGGCGACGAGATAGAGCTTGTCGTTGCGATCGAGGATGTTACGGGCGGCGATCAGGACCTCGTTGGCGTCATTCTGCTGTGAGATGTTTTTGAGATAGTAGGTCTTTACGACGAAGTCCGATCGCCGCTCGCCGGGGTTGGATTCGGCTGACTTTGATTCGGCGGGTTTGGATTCGGCGGTTTGCGCGAACGCCGAGCCGGTGAAGGTAAGGGTGAGCAGGCCGGCGGCGAGCAGGTTGAGCGTGCGAGGCATCAAATTCATTCGGTGTCTCCGTTGGGTTGTTGGAGCGGTGGCGGGTCGGGGAAGAAGGCTTTGAAGGCGGTGGTCTCGTCGGCGTCTTGTTGCGCGCGAACCATCGGGTTGAGCTCGGCGAGCTGCGTGGCGTTGCCGTAGCGCAGCATGTGGAGGAGGAGCTTCTCCTGCGGAGTGAGCGGCAAAGGCGGGGCAGGGTGGCTGGGCGCGTGGAGGTCGGCGAGAGCCTGGGCGTCAGTGCGGGTGGTCGACGCTCCGTTCGGCGACTCGGTGATCCTGGCATTCTCAAATACAGAGGTCCTTCGCTGCGCTACGCTTGCCACCCCAACGAACGAAGAACGTTCGCCGGGGACCCCGGTTCGCTCAGGATGACGGCTGATGGGGAGTGTTCGCTCTGTGGACGCTGGTCGTGATTCCACGCTCGGTTGTGCCCGGGTAGCCGGCGCAGTATTTGTTGCGGACCAGGACATCGCGATCCCACCCTGCCGCGCTATGCGCGCCGAGGGTGGGGCACCCGTGTGGTGCAAGATGGTAAGCGAGGCGATGGTGACGATGGCGGCGGAGGTGGCTGCCCAGAGGGCGAGGGTTGTGGTGCGACGGGCACTTCCTCGCGCGGTATCCCGCGCGATAACCCACCCTTTCACTGCGTGAAAGGGTAGGCCACCCGGGTTCGTTGCCTCGGGTGCGGTGCGGTGCTGGAGCGAGGCGAGGATGCGGCTCGCGAGCATTTCGCCGTTGGGGCCGGAGCGGGGCTGGGCGTCGCGGAGAGCGCAGAGGGCGCGGTCGATGCGGTTGTCGATTGTTTCAGAGGCGGCATGGGAGTCGTGCAAGTTCATGCGTGGCCTCCTTTCGTGAGTCGGGCTTGGTTCTTTTCGAGGCGGGCCTGTTTCTTCTCAAGGCGTTGGCGCAGGCGGGTGCGGGCGCGGAAGATGAGGGCGCGGATGGCTGATTCGGATTTGTTGAGGACCTGGGCGAGCTCGCGGGTGTCGAGCTCGTCGATGGCCGAGAGCAGGAGGACCTGGCGCTCGGCGCGGGGGAGGCGGTCGATCTCGTGGAAGACGCGGGCGACCTCGCGGGACTCGTCGAGGGCACGGTCGGCGGGTGTGTTGCGAGCTACGAGTGCATGAGCGAAGGTGTCGTCGAGCTGGTCGGGACGGATGCGGCGGCGACGGTCGAGCGCGAGGTTCCAGGTGATGCGCACGAGCCATACGCGGAGGTCGCGAATGTCGGGGAGCGCGCGTTTGTGTTCCATGACGCGGACGAAGGCGTCCTGCACGGCGTCCTCGGCTTCGGTGGGGTTGCGGAGGATGGAGTGGGCGACGCGGAAGAGGAGTGTGGAGTAGGTCTCGACGAGTGCCGCGACCTCGGTCTCGGAGACAGAGGTGTGGGTGAGCTGCAGCGGCAAACTTAGTTCCTCGAACACGTGGGGCGGGGCTCCGGCTCTGCTGGTTCTACAGTGACAGACGGATGAGTGGGGAATGCGCTCGGGAGAATTTCTTTGGGTGAGCGGGGCGAGGCAGGACAGCATACCCTCAGGGGCTAAAGCCCGCTCTTTGATGAGGCGATTACGGCACGGCTGAAGCCGTGCCCCTTCCACACTATGATGTGGCGGGGAGATCGATATGGCGATGCGGCGGGCGATCAATCTGCGGGAGAAGTTTGGGTTGTTTGAGGAGCGGTGGAAGCCGCGGGTGGTGGCGGAGATGAATGACTACCAGTTCAAGCTGGTGAAGCTGGAGGGGGATTTTGTGTGGCATAGCCATGCGGAGACGGATGAGACGTTTTTTGTCGTCGAGGGCGAGCTAAGGATTGATTTTCGTGATGGCGCGGTGACGATTGGGCCGGGCGAGATGTTCGTCGTGCCGAAGGGCGTGGAGCATAAGCCGTTCGCGGCGGGTGAGGTGAAGCTGATGCTCGTGGAGCCGAGGGGTGTGGTGAATACGGGGGATGCGGGTGGGGAGATGACGGCGAGGAATGATGTTTGGATCTAGTGAATAGTGAATAAAGCAAGGAAGCGGCTCGTCATGAATGCGCACCCGTCGGTCGAATTCACGATATGGACAAGTGAGAGGGGCTGCTCGAACTTAAATCGACCGTGCACTTATCGAACTGATTCAAGTGGTCGCGTATTTCGTGATATTCCCTGCCGCAGAATCCGTAGCGTACGCAAATCTGTTCCGCGAACCACTTCTCGGGAATTGAATCGGATTGCAGCTCTCCGTTATGGGTGATGGAGTACGTGCCGTCTGTTTTCCTTAGAAATTCCCAGATGTTCTTCTTCATCGCAGCTATTTCAACACATCCGCAGCTGGTGTGAAGGCACTTGCGATGACTTTGGCTTAGGCGCGGATGGCCCAGTCGCTGGGGCTTCGTTGGGGGGCGTGTGGGGTGGTGTGGGCGTGGCGCTTGATGAGGTCGACGACGCGGAGGACGGAGTCGACGGGGGTGTTGGGGACGATGCCGTGGCCGAGGTTGAAGATGTGGCCGGGGCGGTTGGCGGCTTGTCGCAGGATTTCAAGGACGCGGGCTTCGAGGATGGCTTCGGGGGCGAAGAGCGTGATGGGGTCGAGGTTGCCCTGGACGGCGACGGGGGCGGTGCCGTCGGGGCGGAGGCCGAGGGCGCGCCAGCCGGCGTCGAGCGGGATGCGCCAGTCGAGGCCGATGACGTCCGCGCCGGTTTCGCGGAAGGTGGGGAGGAGCGAGGCGGTGTCGACGCCGAAGTAGATGACGGGGACGCCGAGGGCCTGGATGCGGCGGATGAGCTCGGTGGTGGGGGCGAGGGCGTAGGCGCGGTAGTCGGCGACGGAGAGGGCGCCGGCCCAGGAGTCGAAGACCTGGATGACGTCGGCACCGGCGGCGACTTGTTGCGCGGCGAAGTCGGCGAGGACGGTGACGAGCTTGTCCATGAGGAGCGGCCAGCCGGGACTGGAGTACATGAGCTTTTTGGTTTCGATGTAGTTGCGGGAGGAGCCGCCTTCGATCATGTAGCTGGCGAGGGTGAAGGGCGCGCCGCAGAAGCCGATGATGCCGAGGGTGTCCATCGATTCCGGTGATGTGGGGCGCTTGTTGTTGAAGTGGGTGGCGACGCGGGTGATGGCTTCGGCAACGTAGCTGAGCTCGCCGGTGCGGTCGGTGCGGAGGGCGCGGATCTGGTCGAGGGTGCGGAGGGGATGGTGGATGACGGGGCCATCGCCCGAGACGAACTCGAAGTCGAGGCCCATGGGGGTGAGTGGGAGCAGGAGGTCGGCGAAGATGATGGCGGCGTCGACGCCGAGGCGCTCGGCGGCGGTGATGGTGACTTCGGCGGCGAGGGCGGGGGTGCGGCAGATGTCGAGGAGGGAATGGTGGCGGCGGACGGCCATGTACTCGGGCATGTAGCGGCCGGCCTGGCGGAGGAACCAGACGGGCGTGCGGTCGACAGGCTGGCGAAGGCAGGCGCGGATGAAGCGGGAGGAGTTCACTTATTGAGGCTAGCACCGGGACGCTGCGCGAATAGCGCGCAGACAGGCCGATGCGCGGACGGGTAGACTGGGTGAAGGCTTCTCGCCGGATTTGTGCGATGTTGAACGGGCTGGATT
>DASRGC010000010.1:0-21469 GCA_035651235.1 Acidobacteriaceae bacterium | reverse complement strand
AGATCGTGAAGCCCCTGTAATCTCATTCAGCTGCCCGAAACCTCCCCAGCCTCCGTTGTAGGAGTTCGTAGAATCTGCCACCGTTGCAACATAACCGGGAAGCTCCGAATGGTACAGCGTGTTTAGTCCCGCCTGATATCCATGCCATAGCTGTCCACCCAGCATAGTGGAATCGGCGAAATAACATCCGCTTTTGTAGCTGCAGCCCGTCTGGGTGGGGTTGTTGATAAGCGCGGGCACATTCTGGTTACGAGCGGTAGAGTACTCGTTGTTGTAGTCCATGAACTCCATTCGGCCTTTGGTGATGTACTCCCCCTGGCTGTAAATGTCGAACCGTCCGCAATATTGGTGCTCATGGTCAATCTGCGTGTTCGTACAGTAGTACGAAAAGATCGTATTCCTCCCCGTGGTCCAGCCACCATCACGCACGACGATGTGCTGGTTGCCAGCATCGAACCAATCCGTCGGCAACGACGTCCGCGGATCGGAGGTCAGGTTCGCTGTTGGATCATCTGCTGGAACTGAAATGAATAGATCAAGCGCCACGCCTGACGCGTAATCATTGCCCAGTTCGTTACTCAGACCGCAGTAGAAGATGCACCCGGGCAGGTTGCCGTTCGCCCCTCCAAAGGCTGTATTCATCACCAGCCATTGCAGCGGCGCGCTGCGATCTGTCCTTCCCACATACGAGTCTGCGCTCAATTCCCCCGACTCCAAGCCGTACCAGGATGGCCAGGCATAGTAAGCTAGTGAGTCGCCGTCGGTCGTGAAGGTCCAGCGCGACGGCTCTGTCGGAAGACCGCTTAGGCCCAATAGCTCACTTATATCTGCCACGTAGCGCAAATCCCAGAAGCTCATCGTGTCCATACTCATCTGCGGCCCGTACAGCAGGGGATCGTTGTAGCCGGCCGTGTGAATCGCGTCCAACGCCCAGCGCAGCTTCTCAGTCGAGGATCCATAGCTAGTTCCCTCGCTCGGCTCACCTCCGCGCCCTTGACCGAAGCATGGAATGGGCGTGTGCCACAGGGTATTGCAAGTCGGCTGTGACAGCATATCATTGAACGCCGCGTTATAAGCCGGTTGCACGATGCTCGCATCCTCCATGTCTGCCCAATCCTTGTACAGCATGCCGCCCGACACGTACGTCCAGTACGCATGCAGCGACCCAGCCGTCCCATCCGGGCATACCTGATAGCGCGTCGCATTACAGGTATTCGTAAGCGGCGGATCGTCCGTCGTGTTGTCGTTGAAGGTCAGCGCTGCCGCCGTCAGGATCAGAATCCGAGCATGCGTGTAGTTGTTTCCCATCGCACGCATTGCCGTGCTTGAGTTCTCATCCGTCTCAAGCAACTGCGCTGGAGAGTCGTAACCGCCGATGGGGGACAAGGAACCGTTGTAAATATCGTTAATCTGTTCATACGCCAACTTCGCCATGTACGCCCGCACCGTGACCTGGTCCGAAGCGCTGAGATATCCCGCACCCAGCAGCCAATCGGCGGTGAACGAAAGCGCCTCCGCGTCGTCCGCCCACCGGTTACCCCAGTGCAGGTCGAGCTCACCATTGAGCACGTAACCAATATTCGTCATGAACACGTCGCGTGCCGCACAGCCATACTGATTGCGCGTGGAAGGAGATGAGTCCAGCAACGAAACAAGCGTGAGCCACATCGCATCGATTTCGCGGTAGTTCGCACTCTGGTCGGAGGAAGGACCTGAACCTCCCGTACATGCGTTGCCGTTCCACGTCGAGAACGTCCAGATCGCTGCATCATCTGCGTAGTAAATCCCGCCAAGCTGACTAAGTCCCTTATACGCAAGATTGGATGAAGTCGCTCTCGCCTGAAGCGCCGGAATCATATCGGACGTCATCAAAAACCGCGGATGATCCGTTCTCACCACCGGCGATGGCGTGATCGTAATCGTCGACGTCGCGGTCACCGATTTCGTTGCGTTACTCGTCGCCGTGAGGTGATACGTGCCCGCTGAGGTAGCGTAGAGCGCGACCGTGCAGGGCTCGTTGACAACACACGGATTCGTTCCGACGATTGTGCCGCCGTCCGAACTCCATGTGACTGTCTTATCGTTCACACCTGTCACAATCGCCGTGACACTCTGGTATGAGCCTAGCGGCGCCACAGGTGCCTGCGGGTACAAATAGAGCTGTGCACTTCCTGCTGTATACGGCGCCTTGATCGTGATCGACTCCTGGGCCGTCGCAGTCTCCGTCGGAGACTCGCCGTCCGACACCGAAACCGTGAACGTGGAGGTCCCTGTCGCGGTCGGTGTACCGGAAATCACACCTGCGCTCGACATAGATAGCCCCGCCGGCAAACTACCCGACGTCACCGACCAGCTGTATGCCGGCGCTCCGCCGCTCGCGGCAGCCGTGGCCGAGTAGGCGCTTCCTGTCGTGCCATTGCTAAAGTACGTTGTCGTAACCACCAGCGGCGGCAGCGTCACCGAGATCGATTCCTGCGCAGACGCGGTCTCGGCCGGTGACCCGCTGTCCGTAACAGTAACTGTGAAATTCGAGCTTCCCGTCGCCGTCGGCGTACCCGAGATAACACCTGCACTCGACATCGACAATCCCGCCGGCAAACTACCCGACGAAACCGTCCACGTGTAGTTCGGTGTGCCGCCTGTCGCGCTCAGCGCTGTGCTGTACGAGTTGGTGATCTGCGCGGAGCCAAGACTCGTGGACGTAATCGTCAGCGTGCTCGGCGCCGCAGCCACAGTAATCGATTCCTGCGCGGAAGCCGTTTGCGACCCGCTGTCCTTCACTGCCACCGTGAACGTCGATGTTCCGGCAGCCGTCGGCGTACCGGAGATCACACCGCCACTCGATAGCGTCAGACCCGCTGGCAAGCTGCCCGACGAGATCGACCACGTATAGCTCGGCGTTCCACCGGTCGCACTCAGCGTTGAGTTGTATGAGCTTCCATCCTTCGCCGCCGCCAGGCTCGTCGTCGTGATCGCCAACCCAGCCGGCGAAACTGAAATCGACTCCTGCGCCGTCGTCGTCTGGGATCCGCTATCTTTCACCGCCACCGTGAACGTCGAACTTCCCGCCGCCGTCGGCGTACCCGAGATCACTCCGCCGCTCGACAGCGTCAAGCCCGCCGGCAGACTGCCCGAAGCAATCGACCACGTGTAACTCGGCGTTCCACCCGTCGCGCTCAGCGGCGCGCTGTATGTACTTCCATTCTTTCCTGCCGCAAGGCTGGTCGTCGTGATCGCCAGCGCAGCCGGCGAAACCGTGATCGATTCCTGGAACGACGCCGTCTGTGCCGGCGATCCACTGTCCTTCACCGCAACCGTGAACGCCGAACTTCCCGTGGCCGTCGGCGTACCTGAGATCACACCGCCGCTCGACATCGTCAACCCTGCCGGCAAGCTGCCCGACGCAATGGACCACGTGTAGCTCGGCGTTCCGCCCGTCGCGCTCACGGTCGCACTGTACAAGCTTCCATCCTGCGCCGCACCAAGGCTCGTCGTCGTGATCGCCAGCACAGCCGGCGAAACCGTGATTGACTCCTGCGCGGATGCCGTCTGTATCGGCGATCCGCTGTCCTGCACGGCAATCGTGAACGTCGAGCTGCCCGTCGCTGTCGGCGTGCCCGAGATCACACCGCCGCTGGACATCGTCAATCCGGCCGGCAAGCTTCCCGAAGAAATCGACCATGTATAGCTCGGCGTTCCGCCAATTGCGCTCTGCGTCGCACTGTACAAACTGCCAACCCTGGCCGCAACAAGCGTGCTCGTGATATTCAGCCCCGTCGGCACAACCTTGATCGTCTCCTGCAACGATGACGTCTGCGCCGGCGATCCACTGTCCTTCACCGCAACTGTGAACGTCGAGGTCCCAGTAGCTGTCGGGGTGCCAGAAATCACACCCGCGTTCGACATCGTCAGACCCGCCGGCAGACTGCCCGATGCAATCGACCACGTGTAGCCTGGCGTTCCACCCGTCGCGCTCACCGATCCACTGTACGAAGCATTGATCTGTCCCGCGCTAAGTGTTGTCGTCGTAATCGCCAACACAGCCGGCGAAACGGTGATCGACTCCTGCGCAGATGCCGTCTGCGATCCACTATCCTTCACGACAATTGTGAACGTGGAGGTTCCCGTCGCAGTCGGCGTGCCCGAAATTACACCACCGCTCGACATCGTCAGACCCGCCGGCAGACTGCCCGATCCGATCGACCACGTATAACCCGGCGTGCCGCCGGTCGCACTCAGCGCCGCAATATACGAGCTTCCATTTGCTCCCGCCGCAAGGCTCGTCGTTGTAACCGACAGCCCCGCCGCGCCGATAACAAGCGACTCTTGCACCGAAGTCGTCTGTACCGGTGACCCGCTGTCTTTCACCGCCACCGTGAACGCGAACGATCCCGTCGTCGTCGGCGTACCGGAGATCACACCTACGCTCGAAAGGATCAAACCCGGCGGCAGACTCCCCGAACCGATCGACCACGTGTAGCTCGGCGTCCCGCCCGTCGCACTCAGCGCCGCGTTATACGAGCTTTCATTGGCTCCCGCCGCCAGACTCGTCGTGGTAATCGCCAAACCAGCCGGAGAAACCCCGATCGACTCCTGCGCTGAAGCCATCTGCGCGGGCGACCCGTTGTCCTTCACAGCAACCGTGAATGTCGATGTGCCCGTCGCCGTTGGGGTACCGGAAATCACGCCCGCACTCGACAACGCCAGACCCGCCGGCAAGCTGCCCGACGCTAATGACCACGTATAACCCGGCGTTCCACCGCTCGCACTCAGCGAAACGGCATACGTGCTGCCCACCTGGCCCGCGCTCAACGTCGCCGAACCGATCGTCAAAGCCGGCGGCAGATTTGTCGCGGCTGTGACCACAATCGAGAACGTGATCGTCTTCGTCAACTTCGGTGAGCTTGAATCTGTAGCCGTAATCGCAAAGCTCGACGTTCCGCTCGCCGTCGGCGTTCCCGTGATCACACCCGCGCTGGAAAGCGTCAGCCCGGCCGGCAGGCTGCCAGAAGACAATGCCCACGTATAAGGCGCGGTGCCACCTGTCGCCGCGACCGTCACGTTGTAGGCAGTTCCCTCCTGCACGCTCGGGAGATCTGTCGTCGTAATCGACAAAGACTGGCCGCTCTGCGTCGCATCCGTTACCGTCAACGGAACCTGGTTTGATTTCGCTCCATTCGTGTTCACCTGCAGCTGCGCCACGGCAGGCTTCGCCAGAGGGCTGCCGCTGATCTGCGCGGCCAATGTCGTCGAGTTCACCACGGTGGTCGGCACCGCCGTTCCATTGACCGTCAGCGACGACTGCGATTGAAAGTTCGCCCCCTGCACGGTCACTGTCACGCTCGCGGTTCCCGCCGTCACCACCTGGGGCGACACTGTGCTGATTGTCGGGCTCACCATCGCAATGACTGTCACTCCGGTCCCACATCCGGAGCACAACAGGCTGACAACGATCCCGAACGCTGCAACCTTGGCTAGAAATTTAATCCGCATGCCGACTCCTCAAATTGCTGAAGACTTCTCCCGACGCACGAGACACAAGGAGGCGCGTTGCACGAAAGGGCACGCACAGTACAACAACGGCAAAAGTGAGCTCCCATACCAGAGAAGTCGCAGGTCCTGTGCGCGCGTGGAATTACCGTCGGCGACTCGGGGTATCAACTTTGGTTTTGTGCTTCGATTTGCCGCGCAGCGGGGCATCAATACGAAGAAATCACCCGCAAATTGCATCCCTTGATCCGGTCCTTCCCTGCAATTCCGCAGCGCCGTTTTCGGACAACAGCTATCCCGCTTCGTGCAGAGCGCACAAAGTTGGGTCGCACCTGTGTTAAGCCGATTCCCGCTTGGATCCAGCCAGGGTCAGGTTGCTGTTGCTGCTGGACGACCCAGAAAAACTCCACCTGAGGCTCAGTCGTTCGCTGCGTTTTCGTTGAGACAGCTGCGAATCCGTTTTCGTTAGCCTGTGGATTTGTCGATGGCCATCTAAATATCTGTGTTTGGCATCCCGCATACAACTTCAGTTGCAGAGAAAACGCCGCGCACCGTTAGGCCGGCCGGATCTTCGCAATCCCGCGCCGCAAACCCTCACGCCTGCAGGTACGCGTGAAACGACGTAAAATAGAGATACGCGCTACGTTTTAACGGGCTCGGGCGGCGAGGAAAAATGTGTGGCATCGTCGGTGTCTTCGGACACCAACCGGTCGGTCAAATCATCTACGACGCTTTATCCATGCTGCAGCACCGTGGTCAGGATGCAGCCGGGATCGCCACATCCTTTGAAGATCGCTTCTATCTCCACAAAGGCAACGGCCTCATCACCGACGTCTTCGACGCCGGCAATATGGCCAAGCTGCTCGGAAACGCCGGCATCGGCCACGTCCGCTACCCTACAGCCGGCTGCGGCTCGGTCGCTGAGGCCCAGCCGTTCTACGTCAACTCCCCCTATGGCATCGTCTTCGCCCATAACGGCAACCTGACCAACGTCGGCGAAATCGTCGCCAGTATCTTCGAGCGCGATCTCCGCCACCTCAACACCACCTCCGACTCCGAGGTCATGCTCAACGTCTTCGCGCACGCCCTCACGCAGCGCCGCGCTGCGAAACCGTCACCCGAAGACATCTTCGCTGCCGTTGAAGAAGTTCATCGCCGCTGCAAAGGCGGCTACAGTGTCGTCGCCATGATCTCCGGCGTCGGCCTGCTCGGCTTCCGCGATCTCTACGGCATCCGCCCGCTGGTCTTCGGCTCCCGCGGTAAAGAAGGCCTGTTCCCCGGCCAATCCAGGGAGTACATGATCGCGTCCGAGAGCGTCGCCCTTCAGGTCGCCGGCTTCAACCTCGAGCGTGATGTCCAGCCCGGCGAAGCCGTCTTCATCGACATGAACGGGCAGCTCCACACCTTCCAGAGCACCCTCGCACACGAAAAATCACCCTGCCTCTTCGAGTACGTCTACCTCGCGCGGCCAGACTCCGTGCTCGACGGGGCTTCGGTCTACCAGTGCCGCATCAACATGGGCATCAAGCTCGCGGAAAAGATCCGCCGCGAGTGGGCCGACATCCCTCTCGATGTCGTCGTCCCCATCCCCTCCACCAGCCGCACCGCCGCACTCGAGATCGCCACCCGCCTCAACCTTCCCTATCGCGAAGGCTTCGTGCGCAACCGCTACGTCGGCCGCACCTTCATCATGCCCGGCCAGGCGCAGCGCCAGTCCTCCATCCGCCGCAAGCTCAATCCCATCCCGCAGGAGTTCGCCGGCAAAAACGTCCTGCTCGTCGACGACTCCATCGTCCGCGGCACCACCATTAAAGAGATCGTCGCTATGTGCCGCGAGCTCGGCGCCAAAAACGTCTACGTCTGCTCCGCCGCTCCGCCCGTCATCTACCCCAACGTCTACGGCATCGACATGCCCGCGCGTTCCGAGCTCATCGCCAGCGGCAAAACCATCGATCAGCTCGCCAAAAACATCGGCGCCGACGGCATCATCTTCCAGGACCTCCGCGACCTCAAAGAGTCCATCACCGAAGTCTGCCCAGGCCTCACCCACTTCGACACCTCCGTCTTCGATGGCACCTACGTCACTGGCGACGTCACCGCCGACTACCTCGAAACCCTCGAGAAACAACGCAACGACACCACCAAGCGCAACCTGGACGTCGACACCCACATCACCCGCAACCTCTCCGCCCACCTCTAGCAACCTGGCCCGGAGCCCTCGATCAGCGCCGGACCCCTGTCACCTTCGCCGCTAGTCCAGCCATGACTCCCGCACTGGCGGCTGCCCGGCCGGCGCCGCGCCTCCCAGGTTCCGCGACGCCGTGCCCACCCCGTACCAATCGACATCGCGCGTCATATACATCGCCGCTGCAATCGCCGCAAAACTGGTGATCGCGCCAACCAGCAACGCGTACGCCTCCACACGCAGCAGCACGTAGATAAACGCATAGACCGCGCTGAAGACTGACAGCGCCCGCAATGCAAGCTGCCGGCTCCGGAACACCCACTCCGTGTTGCTTGCGAACAGCAGCACCGTCGATCCGCCTGCGATCAAGAAACTCCAATCGAACCCCAGGTGCTCCGCTAACGACAGCAGCAACAGATAAAAGATCGTCTGCGCCACCCCCACCATCGCATACTGCGCCGGATGCACGCGCTTGCCCGTCTTCACCTCAAACAGAAAATACGTCAGGAAAACCAGCCCCAGGAACAGCGGGATATAGTGCAACGACCTCCGCGTCGAACGATACGAGTCCACCAGCCGGATGTTCATCACAGTTTTCGGCTGCTCTGTAGAATTCTCTGCCGAGGCCGATAAAACGCCATGATTATTCGCTCGCTCCACCGTCAATCCGTACACCAGCAATCCGGAAATGCTCATGAACAGCGCAAGCAGCATAACGATGAAGAACTTCGCGCCCAGAGAGCGGGGAAACAACGAGGACGGCTGAATCGGCGAAGCAAAAGTACTCATAACGGCGTTCTCCTTTACAGTTGGAACAATATTTACTTTGCATTACAAAGTTCGAAGGCGAAGCTTGCCTCAATTCGAAACGGCATCTGGGATTTTCCTAAGCGTTGGCCGGCGCAAGCTTTCGCGCCACCGGTTCCTCTGCTTCCATAACCTCCGCCGCCGCAGCATCGCGCACGACCTGTTCCAGCGTCGTCAGGTACTCCAGGTACCGCTTCCGCCCGGACGCCGTCACGCGCGCCGTCGTCTGTCCGCGCCCCTCGCCCGGCTCACCCGCCTCCTTCGTCAGCCGAACCATCTTCTCTTCCTCCAGCACCTGCAGATGTCGCGCGAGATTGCCATCGGTCAATCCACAAAGCTGCTTCAGCTCGACAAAGCTCAGTCCCTCCGGGTGCGTCATCAGCGAGGTCAGCACACTCAGCCGCGCGCGTTCGTGGATCACGCGGTCCAGCCCCTCATACGCAAACGGAGCCGCCGAACTAGAACTCTTTTTCTTCATCGGTCGAAGCCTTCCAGGAAAAATAATGAATCGCCGCAACCATCGCCATGCCCACGCCATACGCGCCGGACATCGTAGCCGCACTCAGCGCCCGGCCGTCCCCCAGCGCAATCCATCCCATTCCGGTCACGAGAAACCACACGCCCACAAACACCATTCGCCGCGGCAGGCAGCGGCACGACCCAAACACTCCCAGGCTGAAGATGATCTGCCACATCCCGGGCAGCATCCAGAAAACATCCCGTGGCGCGCGCAACAGCAGCAGCGGCAGCACCGCCCCGGCCAAACCAGCCGGAAGAAACTGCGTCACCGCCATATGGATCATCTCGTCCGCCATCCCGGAATGAAATCGGTTGGCCCGCGTCAGCATCTGCGTCGCAATCAACGCCGCACACACGATTGCCGTCGTTAGCCACAGCGCAACATAGCTCACCGGATGCGTTGCAGCTTCAGGAATCCACCATTGCTGCACCACACCGGCCATCAC
Source organism: Acidobacteriaceae bacterium (assembly GCA_035651235.1). Lineage (GTDB taxonomy): Bacteria > Acidobacteriota > Terriglobia > Terriglobales > Acidobacteriaceae > Granulicella. The sequence continues at coordinate 12,022 of DASRGC010000010.1, read as the reverse complement.
CGCCAGCAACGCCGTCGCCGAAAGCGTCAGCGGCCCATATCCCCGAAACTCCGTCGTCCGGGCCACCTGCCGCCGGATACTCCGTATGTCAACCAGTGCACGATTCAGATCAGTCATAGGCGCCGCTCACTTTGCAACACAAAGCCTACACTTTGCCCCGCAGAGTGTAAAGCGAAATTTCTAATCTCCCGTTTTGCTTGTGGCTGCGGCGCTCTTTGTCCATTGAGCCCGTATCTCGGCCGCGCGTCGTTTGGCCTCTTCGATCTCCTGCGGTGTCGCCTCCGCAAGCGCCCGACGCGCATTCACCGTCGCACGATCATGCGTCTCTCCCGGCTCTGACAGGTTCACTGCGAGTATCAGCCATTTCAGCGCTTCGATCCGGTCCGGAGCCAACCCTGGTCCGCCAATCAAAAGACCGTATCCACATTTATTCATTCCCTCCGGCAGCCTGTGCTCCGCAGCGGAGCAATACAACGCCACACCTTTGGCGAAGTCCTGCTGGACGCCCAGCCCCATCCGGTAGGCGTCGCCCAGGTAGTCCTCCGACCACGAATCCCCCTGCGCCGCTGCTTCGCTATACCAGCGCAAAGCCTCCGCGTAATCCTGCGTCACTCCTCGCCCGTCCCGATACGCGCGGCCCACATTACGCTGCGCCTCCATGTACCCCGCCTCGGCCGCCTCGCGATACCACCGCAGAGCTTCGGCATTATCCTGCGTCACACCTGAACCGTGCTCATAACAAGAACCCAGAGAATTCTCTGCCATGGGATTGCCTTGCTCCGCAGCCTTGCGAGCCCATGCAACTCCTTCGCTTTTATCTCTGGCCATGCCGTCGCCGTTGAAGTACATCGCTGCGAGATTAATCTGCGCGAGCGCATTTCCTTGCTCCGCGGCCTTCCGATACCACACCGCTGCTTCCGCTGCATCCTTCGCGACGCCCCGGCCATTCCCATAACAGACACCAAGGTTGAACTCCGCCATGCTGTCGCCCTGTTGCGCCGCTTTGCCGTACCAGTTCACTGCCTCCGTCTCATCTTTGGCAACGCCCCATCCATTCCCGTACATCACCCCAAGACTGGTTTCTGCCTCCGCAACGCCTTGGAATGCAGCTTCCCGAAACCATCGCGCAGCCGCCGCTTCGTCCTGCGTCACACCGAATCCGTGCAGGTACATCCACGCAAGATCGATCTGCGCCTGCGACACGCCCTGCTGCGCTGCCATCGTGAGCCATCGCGCCGCTTCAGCCTGATCTTTCGCAACGCCCTTGCCGTTGAAGTACATCAGTCCCAGCCGCATCTGGGCGACTGCAACTCCGCCATCTGCCGCTTTGCGAAACCACCCTACCGCTGCAGAATCGTCCTGCGCCACGCCGTCTCCGCTGGCGAATTTCAAGCCCATAATCAACTGTCCGAGAACAAAGCCCTGCTCGGCTGCCTTGCTGTACCACTCCGTCGACTTGCCAATATCGCGGGGCACTCCACGACCGCGTTCATACATCGACGCCAGCAGGCATTCCGCCAGCGTGTTCCCCTGGTCCGCTGCTTTGCTGTACCAGCGCACCGCTTCGGCGTCATCATGCTCCACGCCTTTTCCCGCGGCATACATCCATCCAAGCTGTACTTGCGCGGTCGCCAGGCCCTGCTCGGCCGCCTTCCGGAACCATTTCGCCGCCTGCGCATCGCTCCGCTGTACGCCCTTGCCGCTCGCGTACATCGCGCCCAGCGCGCTTTGCGCAACCGTGTCGCCCATCGCCGCAGCCTTGCGGTACCGCTCCAGTGCGTCGCCGTAATCGGCACGCGCCGCTTCGGCAGTGGGTCTCTCATTGCTCAAATCCTTCGGCGCCTCCAGCGTGTTCGCGCCTACAGAACGGATATCCCGTGCTGTGTCGCAGAAGGCTGGCGCTGCCACCAGCGCAACTGCAAACAACCATCGAAAGCTTCTGCCGACGTTCAAATCTCCCCCATTCTCTGGTTCTGGTAGCCAGCACATTCTGCAACAAAGCAAATGAGAATGGTTGAACAATTTCCCACAAAGACGTCCTCCTCTACCTGACCCCAGCGCACCTACGTACACTGGAACTATTGATGTGCGCCGCCGCCCAATCCCCGCCCGAGATCACATCTCCCATCCTCCTAGCGCTCGCCGGGCCACCCGCGCTCACCAGCTTCGAAGCCGACCGTCTCACGGCCCGCCTCCGCGCCGTCGACCCCGCCGTCACCGGCGTGGACGCGTTCTTCCTCTACCTCATCACCGCCACGGGCACGCTCGACCACCAGCGCCTCACCGATCTGCTCGACCTCACTGACACACCACTCCCCGACCCAGCCATCTTCGTCGCTCCACGCATCGGCACCCAATCCCCGTGGTCCAGCAAAGCCACCGACATCCTCCTCAACACCGGCTTCACCAACGCCCAGCGCATCGAGCGAATCCGCGTCGTCCAGATCCACGGCATCCGTAACTCGGAGCCGCTCTTCCCCGCCCTGCACGACCGCATGACCGAGACCGTCCTCTTCGGCGGCCTCGACGAACTCCACAAGCTCCTCGCCGAGCACACACCTAAACCACTCGCTACCATCGACGTCCTCCACCGCGGCGCTGACGCGATCAAAGAAGCAGACCGCACCCTCGGCCTCTCGCTCGCCCCCGACGAGATCGACTACCTCGTGCGCGAATTCACCGCCCTCGGCCGCAACCCCACCGACGTCGAGCTCTATATGTTCGCCCAGGCCAACAGCGAACACTGCCGCCACAAAATCTTCAATGCCTCATGGACCATCGACGGCCAGCCGCAGGACAAATCGCTCTTCGCGATGATCCGCAACACCTACGCGGTCTCGCATGAAAACGTCCTCTCCGCCTACCGCGACAACGCCGCGGTCATCCGCGGCGGCAATGGCTCACGCTTCTTTCCCGACCCGCAGACCGGAGTCTTCACCGCACAAGAAGAAGAGATCGACATCCTCTGCAAGGTCGAAACCCACAACCACCCCACCGCCATCTCGCCATGGCCGGGCGCCGCCACCGGCGCCGGTGGCGAGATCCGCGACGAAGGCGCGACCGGCCGCGGCGCCAAACCCAAGGCCGGCCTCTGCGGCTTCACCGTCTCCAACCTCAACCTCCCGCAATCGCCCCAGCCCTGGGAACGCGCCCCTTCGCGCCCCGCGCACATCGCCTCTCCGCTCGACATCATGATCGACGGCCCCCTCGGCGCCGCCGCCTACAACAACGAGTTCGGCCGCCCCAACCTCTGCGGCTACTTCCGCACGTTTGAGCAGACCGTAACAAGCTCCAGTGACAGCCGCGACGCCACCACCTTCGGTTATCACAAGCCCATCATGCTCGCCGGCGGCCTCGGCAACATCCGCGCCGGCCACATCGAGAAGCGCGCCATCCGCCCCGGCGATCTCCTCATCGTCCTCGGCGGCCCCGCCATGCTCATCGGCCTCGGCGGCGGCGCTGCGTCCAGCCAATCCTCTGCAGAGAAAAATACCGACCTCGACTTCGCCTCCGTCCAGCGCGACAACGCCGAGATGGAGCGCCGCTGCCAGGAGGTCATCGACCGCTGCTGGCAGCTCGGAGAGGAGAACCCCATCCTCTCCATCCACGACGTCGGCGCCGGCGGCCTCTCCAATGCCTTCCCAGAGCTCGTCAAGGACGGGGGGGTCGGCGGTGTCTTCGACCTCGCCGCCATCCCGCAGGCCGAAGCCGGACTCTCGCCCCTCGAGGTCTGGTGCAACGAAGCGCAGGAGCGCTACGTCCTCGCGCTCCCACCCGAGCACCTCGCACTCTTCCAGGAGATGTGTGAACGTGAGCGCTGCCCCTTCGCCGTCGCCGGACGCGCCACCAGAGAACTCGAAATCGTCCTCATCAATTCAAGTGATCCGGACGGCGCAACTCGCCCCATCGACCTCCCGCAGAGCCTCCTGTTCGGCAAACCACCCCGCATGGAGCGAGATTTTAACCGTTCCAAAACCACTCCAAAACCGCTTAAAACCGCTCAAAACAGCTCCAAAACAGACCACTTTTCTGTGGATAAGTCGTATTCACCGCAGGAAATCCCTCCAGAAATGGTGGAAATTTGCGTGGAAGACGCTGTGGAACGCGTCCTCCGTATGCCCGCCGTCGCCTCCAAAAACTTCCTCATCACCATAGGCGACCGCTCCGTTGGCGGCCTTACCGTGCAGGATCAGATGGTCGGTCCATGGCAGGTCCCCGTTGCGGACTGCGCCGTAACTCTTCGTGATTTCAGCAGCATAGCTGGAGAAGCTATGGCGATAGGTGAACGTACACCGCTCGCCGTCACCGACGCCGCAGCCTCCGCCCGCATGGCCCTCGGTGAGGTGATTACCAACCTCGCAAGCGCCTCAATCGAGAAGCTTTCCGACATCAAACTCTCCGCCAACTGGATGGCCGCGGCAGGCGCCCGTGCGTCCGCAGCAGAACCTAGCGAAGACGAAAAGCTCTTCGATGCCGTGCACGCACTCGGCATGGAACTCTGTCCAGCGCTTGGACTTACGATCCCCGTCGGTAAAGATTCCATGTCCATGAAGATGAGCTGGCGCGAGAACGGCGAGCCCCGCTCCGTCATCTCTCCGCTGTCCGTGATCCTGTCCGGCTTTGCCCCGGTAACTGATGTAAGAAAAACACTTACTCCCCAGCTCCAGCCCGAAGGCACCCTGCTCCTCATCGACCTCGGCGAAGGCCCCAATCGCCTGGGCGGCTCCGTTCTCGCCCAGTCATATAACCTCACCGGCGGCGACGCGCCCGACGCGCCAGCACCCGCTAAACTCCTTGCTTTCTTCGAGATAATCCAACGGCTCAACGGCGACGGCAAGCTCCTCGCTTACCACGATCGTAGCGACGGCGGCCTCTTTGTCACGCTCGCCGAGATGGCCTTCGCCGGCCACTGCGGCCTCGAAATCAACGTTCCCGCGAACTCTTCACCGCTCCAAGCCCTTTTCTCTGAAGAGCTTGGCGCAGTCGTGCAGGTACGAACTGAAAACGCCAGCGAGATTCTGAAGCAGCTCGAATCCCTCGGCTTGACCGCGTATCTCCTTGGTATTGCAACACTTGGACATAAGCTCGAGTTCCATCAAAGCGAGAAACTCCTCTACTCCAACAGGCGCACCGCACTCCACAAGATGTGGTCTGAAACCTCATTCAACATCGCCACCCTCCGCGACAACCCAGAGTCCGCACAGCAGGAGTTCGCTCTCCTCGATGACGCCGAGCGCCCCGGCCTCTTCGTCGACGTCCCCTTCGATCTCAGCGAACGGGTCTGCGCTCCGTATCTGAACCTCGCTAAACCCCGCGTCGCCATCCTGCGCGAGCAAGGCGTCAACAGCCAGTACGAGATGGCCTCCGCCTTCGACCGCGCTGGCTTTGAATGCGTCGACGTCACCATGAGTGACCTGCTCGCCGGGCGCGCCGACCTCGCGAGCTTTATCGGTCTCGCGGCCTGCGGCGGGTTCTCCTACGGCGACGTCCTGGGCGCCGGCAGCGGATGGGCGAAGACCATTCTCTTCAACAACCAGCTGCGCGATGCCTTCGCCGCCTTCTTCGCGCGCTCCGACACCTTCTCGCTCGGCGTCTGCAACGGCTGCCAGATGATGGCCCAGCTCCGCGAACTCGTCCCCGGCGCTGAACACTGGCCACGTTTTGTCCGCAACGTTTCATCCCGCTATGAAGCCCGCCTCTGCATGGTTGAAATTCAACCGACCTCCTCCATCTTCCTGGCCGGCATGGAAGGTGCGCGTACGCCCATCATCGTCGCGCACGGTGAAGGCCACGCCACGACACTCGCGCCTTCGGACTTCATCGCCGTTCGCTACATCGACACCTACGGCCGCCCCACGCAGCACTACCCGCTCAACCCCTCCGGCTCGCCCGGCGGCACCGCCGCACTCACCTCCGCCGACGGCCGCGCGCTCATCATCATGCCGCACCCCGAGCGCATCTCGCTCGGCGTGCAGCACACCTGGACCCGCACGCTCGAGCACAGTCCGTGGCAGCGCCTCTTCGACAATGCGCGCGCGTGGATAAAGTAGCCTTCCAATCACAATAAAATTGAAGAGACAGATGCCTGACCCCCAGCAGCCCATCGACTACAAGTCCGCCGGTGTGGATATCGAAGCCGGCAACGAAGCCGTCCGCCGCATGAAGGCGCACGTCGCCCGCACGCACTCGCCCGCCGTGCTCACCGGACTGGGCTCATTCGGCACACTTTTCTCTCTCACCGACGCCATCAGAGGCATGGATGATCCCGTGATGGTCCAGAGCACGGACGGCGTCGGCACGAAAACACTCGTCGCCGTGATGGCGCAGCGGTACGAGAATCTCGGCCGCGATCTCGTCGCCGCCGTCGCCGGTGACATTGCCGTGATGGGCGCGCGTCCACTGACCTTTCTCGACTATCTCGGCCTCCACAAGGTCGAGCCTGCGATCGTCGAAGAGCTTGTGCGCGGCATGTCCGCAGCCTGCGAAGAGTCCGGCATTGCGCTGGTCGGTGGTGAGACTGCAGAGATGCCCTCCGTCTACGCTCCGGGCGACCTCGACGTCGTCGGCTTCGTGACGGGCGTCGTGGATCGCGCGAAACTCCTGACCGGCGCAAACATCATCGCGGGCGACGTTCTCTACGGAGTCAGTTCCTCAGGCCTGCACACCAACGGATGGTCGCTCGCGCGCAAGCTCCTCTTCGAGATCAATAAATTTGATATTCACAAGCCGCAGAGCGAACTCAACGGCGCGAACCTCGCCGACGTTCTCCTCGAGCCGCACGCCAACTACGTCGCGCCTATCCGCCGCGCACTTGACGCGGGCATTCCCATCAAAGGCATGGCGCATATCACGGGCGGCGGCCTGATCGAAAACGTTCCGCGGATCCTCCCCGAAGGCCTCGGTGCAGGGATTGATCGCAGCACATGGATGCCGCAGCGCATCTTTCAATGGCTGCAACAGCTGGGCCGCATTCCCGACGACGAGATGCATCGCGTCTTCAACATGGGCGTCGGCCTCGTCGTCATCGCGCCGCCCGGCCATCAGGCCCCACTCTCCGAGGCCTTCGCTCCGTTCAGGTTGTGGGAGCTCGGTTCGGTTGACAGTGCCATCAAGGGCGTCTTCCTCGAAAAAGGAGGCCGCTGATGGAACGCCAGGAACTCCTCGACGCGATCCCGAACTGCCTCACGCAAACCAACCTGCCCTTGCCTGACAAATATCCCGGCAAGGTGCGTGACACCTACGACCTCGGCGACCGCCTGCTCCTCATCACCACCGATCGCCAGTCCGGCTTCGACCGCATGCTCGGCGCGATCCCTTACAAGGGCCAGGTGCTCAACCGCACGTCGCTGCACTGGTTTGAAGCCACACGCCACATCGTGCCCAACCACGTCATCCGCTCGCCGCATGCCAACGCGCTGCTCGCGCGCAAGTGCCGCGTGCTGCCCATCGAGTTCGTTGTGCGCGGCTATCTCACCGGCTCCACCGACACCGCCATCTGGACGAAGTACTCTGCGGGCGAACGCGACTTCGCGGGGATAACTCTCGCGGACAACATGCGCAAGAACCAGCAACTCCCGCGCAATCTCATCACGCCGACAACCAAAGAAGCCACGCACGATCGCCCCATCTCGCCCGCCGAGATCATGCGCGAAGGCTGGCTCACCGCCGCCGAGTGGGAGTTCGCCTCATCGAAAGCTCTCGAGCTCTTCGCCTTCGGACAGCAGCGCGCCGCGCAGCACGGCCTCATCCTCGTCGACACCAAATACGAGTTCGGCGTCACGCCCGAAGGCGAGATCATTCTCATCGACGAGATCCACACGCCGGACTCCAGCCGCTACTGGCTTGCGCCCACCTACGAGCAGCGGCTCGCGGAAGGCCGCGAACCCGACATGATCGACAAAGAGTTTTTCCGCCTCTGGTTCCGCGAGCGTTGCGATCCGTACAAGGACAAGACGCTGCCCACACCGCCGCCCGACCTCATCGCCGAGCTCGCCTCGCGTTACATCCAACTTTATGAGGCGATCACCGGCAATCTGTTCGAGCCCGATCTGCGCCCGCTCGAATCCACCATCATGGAGGCGATCGCACGATGACCACACAGCGCGAACGCATCCTCATCATCGGTTCCGGCGCACGCGAGCACGCCATCGCAGCCGCTCTCGCGCGGAGTCCGCAGCAGCCTGAACTGCTCTGCTTCGGAAGTGCGCGCAACCCAGGCATTGCTGCTCTTACACAGCACTACGCCGCCGGGAACATCAACGATTCGTCAGCCGTCGTTGCCTTCGCGCTGGAGCACCAGCCCACGCTCGCCGTTATTGGCCCCGAGGCGCCGCTCGCCGCGGGCGTGGCCGATGCGCTTTGCGTCGCGAACATTCCCACCGTAGGCCCAACGCAATCGCTTGCACGTATCGAGTCCTCGAAATCCTTCACGCGGTCGCTGCTCGATCGCCACCACATCCCAGGCAATCCGACGTTCCGGCGCTTCACCTCCATCGACGGCGTTGAACTCTTTCTCGATCGCCTCGGCGACAATCACGTCATTAAGGACGACGGCCTCGCCGGCGGCAAAGGCGTGAAGGTCTACGGCGACCATCTGCAATCGCGCGAGGACTCGCTCGCTTTCTGCAATGAACTTCTCGCCGCCGGCCATCCTTTCGTCATCGAAGAGAAGCTCGAAGGCGAAGAGTTCTCGCTGCTCAGCTTCAGCGACGGCACAACGCTCCGTCACATGCCCGCCGTGCAGGACCACAAGCGCGCGTTCAACGGCGATCGCGGTCCCAACACCGGCGGAATGGGCTCCTACACGGACGCGAACGGCGGCCTTCCCTTCCTCACATCGCACGACATCACCACCGCGCGCCGCACCAACGAGCAGGTTATCGCCGCGCTCCACCATGACCTCAACGCGCCTTATCGCGGCATCCTCTACGGCGGCTTCATCGCCACACGCGACGGCGTGCGCCTCATCGAATACAACGCGCGCTTCGGCGACCCCGAGTGCCTCAACCTGCTCACGCTGCTCGAGACCGACTTGGTCGCCATCTGTCGCGCCATCGTTGCTAGCACCCTGTACAACCTCGACGTTAACTTCACGCCCGCCGCGACGGTCTGCAAGTACCTCGTGCCCGAAGGCTATCCCGACCACGCGCGCAAAGGCGATGCGGTCCCGATGCCCGTGTCCGCAACCCTCCCGTCCGCAACGACCGTCTATCTTGGCTCCGTGGATATGCAAAACGAAACTCTCGTCTCCGCCGGCTCGCGCACGCTCGCTGTCGTGTCGCATGGCAGGAATCTCGCCGAAGCTGAATCGCGTTGCGAGTCCGTCCTCGCCGATCTCCGCGGCCCGTTCTTCCATCGCTCCGATATCGGCACACCCGCTCTCATATCGCGCCGCGTCGAGCACATGAGCGAACTCCGCTCGGCCACGCCACGGAGGCACACATGAGCCTCCGCGTCGGTGTTCTCGGCTCTACACGCGGCACGGCGTTGAAGGGAGTGCTGGACGCGATTGCGGCCGGCACGCTCGACGCGCAGATCGCCATCGTCATCTCCGACAAGCCCACTGCGCCCATCCTCGATCGCGCGAAGCTTTACAAAGTCCCCTCACTCTTTCTCGATCCCACCGGCCTCACGCGCGAGCAGTATGACGAGCGCGTCAGCGCCGAGCTGCGCAAAGCGCGAGTCGAACTCGTGCTGCTCATCGGCTACATGCGCATTCTCTCGCCGCACTTCGTCAGCGACTGGCATGGGCGTCTGCTCAACGTGCATCCCTCGCTGCTGCCGGCGTTCGCCGGGCTGATGAATCGCAAGGTGCATGAGGCCGTGCTCGCCGCTGGCGTGAAGGAAACGGGATGCACGATTCACCAGGTCACCGAAGACGTCGACGCCGGTCCGATCGTCCTGCAGAAGCGCTGCCCTGTGCTGCCCGGTGATACCGTGGAGTCGCTGAAGGACCGCGTGCAAGCGCTCGAACAAAGCGCCTTCATCGACGTCCTGCGAAACTGGAATCACAGGAGCGCTCAGTGACCAAGACCGCATCGCCGCAAATTGGCATCATCATGGGATCGCGCTCGGACTGGCCCACGCTCGAGCACGCGGCCAAAGTTCTCGACGAGCTCGGCGTGCCATATGAAGCTGAGGTCGTTTCCGCGCACCGCACGCCGGATCGTATGTTCGAGTACGCTGCTGCTGCCGAGTCGCGCGGCATCCGCGTCATCATCGCGGGAGCCGGCGGCGCCGCGCATCTGCCCGGCATGGTCGCGGCAAAGACGCGCCTGCCTGTGCTCGGCGTGCCTGTGCAATCGCACGCGCTGCACGGCGTCGACTCGCTGCTCTCGATCGTGCAGATGCCGGGCGGTGTTCCCGTCGCGACCTTCGCCATCGGCAACTCCGGCGCGAAGAATGCCGCGCTTTTCGCCGCATCGATACTCGCGCTGAACGATGCGAAGATTGCGCGCGCGCTCGAAGCTTTCCGTCGCAGCCAAACCGAGTCCGTGCTCTCCAACCCCGACCCGCGCGCATGAATCACCGTCCACGCGTCGGCATCCTTGGCGCCGGCCAGCTCGCGCTGATGCTCGCCGAGGCGGCACCCGCTGTCAACGCCGACGTACTCTGCGCCGGCCGCCCCGGCGACTGCGCCGAGCAGGTTGCGCCGGTCCTACCCGTCGACCTCAACAATCCGCACTCCGTCGCCGAGTTCGCCCGCAACGTCGACCTCCTCACCATCGAGAGCGAGAACATCGACGCGCACGTGCTCCACGGCCTCCCGCTCTTCCCCAACGCACGCGCCATCGCCACCGCCCAGGACCGCCTCCTCGAAAAGCATTTCTTCGTCGACTGCGGCCTGGAGGTCGCCCCCTTCGCTCCGGTCAACGACCTCGTCTCGCTGCACGGAGCCATCCACGAAATCGGCCTTCCCGCCATCCTCAAAACGCGCCGCCTCGGCTACGACGGCAAGGGGCAGGTGCGCCTCACACACGCCGACCAGGCCGCCGAAGCATGGGCGGCAGTTCGCGGGGTGCCCTGCATTCTCGAAGGCATGGTCGACTTCGAAACCGAGGTCTCACTCATCGCGGCGCGCAACCGCTCCGGCCAGCTCGCCTTCTATCCGCTCACGGAAAACTTTCATCGCGAAGGCATCCTTCGCATCTCGCGCGCGCCATTCGGGGTCCCCGGCCAGCTTGCTGGACGGGGTGATTCGCATCCGGAGTTGCAATCACTCGCCGAACAGCACCTCACTCACCTGCTCGACCGCCTGGACTACATCGGCGTGCTGGCTGTTGAATTTTTTGTCCGCGGCGAGCACCTCCTCGCCAACGAGATGGCGCCGCGCGTCCACAACTCGGGCCACTGGACCATCGAAGGCTCCGACACCTCGCAGTTTGAAAACCATCTCCGCGCCATCCTTGGCCTCCCACTCGGCAGCACGGACTCGCGGCCAACCGTGATGTTCAACTGCATCGGGTCTATGCTCCCGCGCACAGAAACCGCGCGGTTCCCGTCAGTCGCACGCCACGACTACGGCAAGTCCGCGCGCCCCGGCCGCAAGGTCGGCCACCTCACCCTCCCCGCCTCCGACGCCGCGGCCATCGCGCATCTCGAATCACTGCTCCACCAATCCTGAAAGGGCACGGCTTCAGCCGTGCCATAAATCGCTGAATCGAAAACGGGCTTTAGCCCCTGAGGTATCCTTCTCTCTCGAATGCTGAGAGCTATCGTCCTTTTCGCTCTGGTCGCGATCGTCGCCGCAACTTCACACGCGCAGTGGCAACTGCAGGACGCCCACACCACGGCCGACCTCCGCGGCATCGACAACGTCGGCGGTGGCGTCGCCTGGGCGTCCGGCTCCGACGGCACCATCCTCCGCACCGAGGATGCCGGCTTCGTCTGGCAGCTCTGCTCCAAGCCTCCCGGCGGCGAACACCTCGACTTCCGCGCCATCCAGGCCTTCGACAACAACACCGCCATCGTCATGTCCTCCGGCAAAGGCGCACTCTCCCGCCTCTACAAAACCACCGACGGC
>DASRGC010000009.1:0-58495 GCA_035651235.1 Acidobacteriaceae bacterium | reverse complement strand
AGACCTACAAGTCGAGCAGATGCGAAAGCAGGCCTTAGTGATCCGGTGGTTCTGTATGGAAGGGCCATCGCTCAACGGATAAAAGGTACGCCGGGGATAACAGGCTGATCATTGCCAAGAGTTCATATCGACGCAATGGTTTGGCACCTCGATGTCGGCTCATCGCATCCTGGAGCTGTAGAAGGTTCCAAGGGTTAGGCTGTTCGCCTATTAAAGCGGTACGTGAGCTGGGTTCAGAACGTCGCGAGACAGTTCGGTCTCTATCTGCTGTGGGCGTAGGAGATTTGAAGAGGGCTGTCCTTAGTACGAGAGGACCGGGATGGACGAACCTCTTGTGTTCCAGTTGTCCTGCCAAGGGCACGGCTGGGTAGCGAAGTTCGGTTGTGATAACCGCTGAATGCATATAAGCGGGAAGCACGCTCTGAGATGAGATCTCCCAACCCGTAAGGGTAATGAAGGGCCCAGGAAGACCACCTGGTTGATAGGCTGGATGTTGAAGCGTAGTAATGCGCGTAGCTTACCAGTACTAATCGCCCGTTCGGCTTGTCCATAGAATTTACTCTGCGCAATGTTTAGTCATTGTCCAGAGCACATTCAACACAAGCCTCGTAGTTATAAAAAAACAAGCAGAATGTCTTTGGTTTTCCAAAGATATAGCTGACCTCCCAATCTATTCAGTTGTGAACGATCGCGCCGCGATCTTCGACAATTTGCCGGTGAGTTTACCGCGAGGGTCCCACCCGTTCCCATCCCGAACACGGAAGTTAAGCCTCGTTGGGCCGATGGTACTGCACGCGCAAGTGTGTGGGAGATTAGGTGATCGCCGGCATAATTACAAAGAAAAGCCCACCCTCGCGGTGGGCTTTTCTGCTTTCAATTTCTATTTCCCAAGCCTGAGAGTTGCGCGGCCGCCGCACTACATAGCCACCACCACGGCTACACACAGTCGAGCTTGCGCGGCCTCAAGCAGGTTGCGAAAGTACGCACCGCTCCGCTCCGCTACCTAAAGCAGATCCTTAGCCCGGTTATGCGAAGGCCGTTCCGCTGACGTGATCCGCGGCGCAACCGGTACCGCAGGAGCAACCGGCCCTTGCTCCGTCTGCGGAGCCGGCCTGGCATGCCTTCGCCTCGGAACCTCCGGCACCTTCGGCACTGCGGGCGTCCCCGGAGCCGCGGGCACCTGCGGCTCACTGCTCAGCTTCGGCGGAGCCGGCGGTGTGGCCGGCAGCGGCGGCGCCACAGCTTTGCGAATCGTGACATCTCCATCCGTCGTCTGAACCCGGATCTGCGGTCCGCCGCTGCCAATCTTTCCGCTCAGCCGATGCACCTCTCCCTCATCCTGGGGCGTCAGCGAAAAGTCATTCTCCAGGTCACCATTCCGAGCCTGCACGTTCAGCACGAAGCCCCCATGCTCCGGCAGCCCCAGGTCCACGGACCCGTGCTCATTCGTAATCGTCACCGGCGCCACCGGGGCCGCGTTCGTCACCGCCACCGAGCCGTTCCGGTTGGTCACCGTCACCGGTCCCGAAACATCATCCAGCTCGACCGTCCGGTTCCGCGTCGTCAGCGTTACCGGCCCCAGCAGCTTATTCCCCTGCAGGTTGCCGCTCTCAATCTCCAGCTCGCCATCCACCCGCGCCGTCGCAAACTTCGTCCTGCTGGTCTCAAACCGCAGCGGCCCATTGATCTGCTCGGCGTCGGTCGTCCCAAAAAAGTCGCCCTGCATCATCACCGGACCGTCAATATTCGTCAGCGAGATATCCCCCGCGCGGCCCTCCACCGTAAACGACCCCGTCACACTCTTTGCGCTGACGCTGGAATCGTCATCATTCACCTGTGCCAGCACGGCGCCGTCAATCCCGGTCAGGTCCACATCGCCCTTGCGAGCCGTAATCGTCACACCGCCGCGCAACTGGCTCACCCGCACATCGCCATGGTCCGAGCTGACCGAGACCCCCGCGCCATGCGGCATCTCGATCGTAAGGTCTGCCTGGCCCTGATCAACGTGCGGCACATCCAGCACCAGGTTGTTGCCCTGCGTCGAAAACGTCGGCTGCATCTGCCGCGCGCGTTGATCCGCATCGCTGTCCCGCCAAGCGTACACCTGCTTGTGCACACTCACGTGCACCTGGCCGTCCTCGCTCGAGCCGGTCACCGCGACATCGCCCCACGGGTTGTGCACCACCAGCATCCCGCCCTGCGGCATCGCCTGGCTCAGTGAATCATCGGATTCATGCGCCTCGCCAAACACCCGGTCAAGCCCGCCAAAATCATGTCCCATCCAATAGTGGTCGTGCCAGCCAGCATAGTTTTCGGCCCACCGCGCCCATATTCCACAGCACGCCAGCACGATCAGCAGAAAGACCGCGCCCCCGCTCAGCACATGGCTCGGCACCTGTTGCCCACTGTCCTCCACGCGCTGCAGATCGAAAAACCACTCGATCAGCAGAATCAGCCCCGCGACAATCAGCACCGCCGGCCACCAGCGCGCGTACCAGTCGAAACTGTGCGCCCATGACAGCCGCCCGGTCTGCTCCATCAGAAAGATCACGCCCAGCGTTACCAGCACCAGCGGGCCGACGATCGATCTCCGCCTCAGGTACCGCCGCTGCATTCTGTACTGGTCGCGCATCCAGCGCGCCTGGATCTTGGCCGCGCGGCGCTGCGCCTTCCACGCCCGCCGGTCGTACGCAGATCCCGGCGCATAGTTCCCTCCGGACCCATAGCCCGGTCCCGAGCCATAGCCAGGCGGCGGCGGAGGCGGTGGAGGAGGATAGCTGCCCATCGCTACTGCCCGGCCTTTCGCGTGTCAGCGGCAGGCGTGTGCGGAGGCAAGGGCCCACCGAAACCATACGACGGGTTCCACCCCATCGTGCGCTCCAGAATCAGCAGCGCCCCAAACGCAATCAGCAGCACACCCCACGTCTGGCCCAACGTCCGGATCCCGGCCGCCTGCAAGGCAAACAGCAGAGCAAGCACCAGCAGCATCACCGGCCCGCGAATCTGGCACATCAGTCTCGGCCCCATCGCTGCCGCAGCCGGATCGGTCTCGCTGACCATCTTCGTCCATCCGTGCACCATCTCGATACGCCGAAACAGCAGATACGTCCCCAGGGCCGCAAGACAGATCGCCACAATCCACGATCCCCCCAGCCGCCACGACGCATTCAGATTCACCAGCAGGAAGATCAGCCCCAACGCAATCAGCCAGGCCGCGCCGATAGGGAAGCGATGCGCTGGCGGCACCGGGGGGATTGGCGCGATCGGCGGCATCGGCCCACCCGCGGCACCACGCCACGGCTCAGCAGTGTACGGGCTCGTATAAGGATTCTGCGTCCACCCACCTGAGCTCCCACTCGCCGGCCCTGCGTACGGATTCGGCTGCACCGGAGGCGGCTGGGGCGGCGGTGTCGTTGTCGTTGCAAAATTCGTTGGGGGCACATAGCCCGCCCAGTTCGGTCCGCCCGCGGGCCCCGGCGTCGCGCTCGTGGTTCCAGCCGGCGCTGCCGATGCACTCGCCCAGCCTGCCGTCGTCGAGCTCGTCACCGGCCGCGCTGCACTTCCGGGCCAGTTCCGTCCGTATCCCAACCGGTCCCCAATATCGTTTAGCCCGAACGCATTCGGCAGCGGCGTGCCGTACTTCCGCGCCTTGGCCGTGTGGTATGCGTCGACCGACTGGTACACAATCCAGGCCAACACCAGCAGCCCGAAGACATTATTCACATTGTTCGAAAACGCCTGCAGCACAACGAAGATCACCAGATGCGCGACGCCCTTCGCATACTGGCCGTTATACGCTGCGCCCACGCCTGGGATAAGTCCCAGCAGCGCCGCCAGCCACGGGCTCGGCTCATTGCCCGTCGGCGCTCCCGGCGGCACCGTGGCTGGCCCATTCACCGGTCCCCACCCAGTCGCGCCCGGGCCACTGCCCGGGACTCCCGCTGGTCCAGTCGAGCCCGCTCCACCCGCCGGCGCTCCAGTACCCGCGCCTTCCAGCCGCGCCACCAGGCAGGGTTCGCAATAGACCGCTGATCCGGCCCGCCGAATCGTCTCGTTCGTCAATCCCTTGCCGCACTGCTGGCAGAACGCTACGCGCTCGCCCGCCTCTGTCGTCTGTCCTTCAGGCGCGGCGTTCCGCTCGCCTGGTCCTGGTGTTTCAAAAATCCCGTCGCTCATTTCGCTCACCCTCCTTTCTCGGTTCCCAGTCTTCCAGGGACCGGTAACTTGCACTGCTGGATCCCTTCAACCTCCACAACCCTTCTCTTACAACCCCTTCTTATACGGAGCCGGCGCCGCCTGCTGGTCCGGCTGCTGTTGAGTGCTGCCCGGCTGCGTGCTGCCCGGCTGCTGCCCCGTATTCGGCTGCACGCTAAAGTCCGTATCCTCGCGGTCGGCCAGCGGACCTTCGCCGCGCAGCTCGCTCACCCGCGACTCCACCTGGTACACCACGCGCATGTTCTGAAAATTCCTCGCCGCCGTCGCGCTCGCCTCGACCACATTCCGTCGAATCCCCGAAGGCGTAAAGTCCGACGCGCGCAGGTTCTTCAGCCGCACGCCGGTCAGGTTCAGCGTCAGCGCAATCGAAACAAACGCCATCGCCGCCGTCATCGCCATCCGCGGCTGGAACGTCGGCCGCCTGGTCTCGATCCGGAAGACATCCACCACCTTCCGCAGCACCGAGCTCAACGCCCACGCCGGCGCAGCCTCGCGCACCGGCACAGCAACCCCAGGGGTGCCCCATTCACGCGCGTCGCGCGTGGGTGGAGTAGCGAACGTACGGTCCTCCACTGTCTCCTGCGCTCCCGTCGTCTCCGCCAGAATCTTCGCCAGCAGAGCCGCCGGAGGCTCCGGCGTATGGCCCTTCAGCATGCCCAGCCACGCCGCTCCGCGCTGTGCCTCTTCATACTCCTTCGCGCAGCTCGCGCAGTGCGCCACATGCCGCTCAAACACCCGGCGGTCGGCCTCTGGAAGCGTGCCATCCACCGCATCCGGGCACATCGCCTCGCAAACCACGCACGCGATCGCCTGGTTGGCATCCATTCCTTCGGATCTACCGAATTCCTTATCGTCGAATTTGCTCCGGTCTGCCACGCTTACATCACCTTCCCTTCCATGCCCTTCAGCAGTCGCGCCAGCTCACTGCGGCCGCGGCTGATCCTGCTCTTCACCGTTCCCTGCGGAATATGCAAAACCTCTGCTATTTCCTTGTAATCCATGTCTTCCAGATCGCGAAGGATAACAGCCTCCCGCAGCTCTGGCGAGACCTTCGCCAGCGCATGCTGAATCTGCGCCTTCAGCTCGAGCCCGGCCACATGATGATCCTGGCCGGGCCTCGAGTCCGCCAGCCGTTCCAGCCTGCTCGGGCCATCCTCCTCGCCGTCCACCGACTCATCCAGCGAGTCGCTCGCCCGCTCCATTCTGCTGCGACGGTAGTTGTCCACCAGCAGATTACGAGTCAGCGTCGTCAGCCACGTCCCAAAGCTCCCACGCGCCGGATCGAAGCTCCCAAGATTCCGATACATCTTCAAAAACACTTCCTGCGTCAGGTCCTCGGCCTCGGTCGCCGATCCCGTAAACCGGTAGCAGAGCCCATACACCTTCCGATGCTGTGTACGCGCCAACTGCTCCCACGCGGCCGGGTCGCCCGCCAGGCACCGCGCCGCCAGCTCCGCCAGCGCAGCCTGTTCGGCGGTCGCCGCCGCCCGTTCCATACCAGCCTGAGAATCCGGCTCTTCTGGCGCGAGCCGCGTCTCTCTCACAGCTCTCTCCTCGCTGGACCGTCCCCGCGGGCCTCCCATCGGGGCCTCCCGCCGGACCGGCCTTCCGATTGGCTCGCGCCTAGCCTTTTCGGAACCTGTCAGCCTGCATCCCCATCCCGCCCTTGCACTGCGGTCAATCATTGCCGGGATGGTCGCCACCGTCATGGTCTTCCTTACGCAACCCCGGCCTGAAAAGTTCCCTTATCCTTCGCCGCCAAACGGCTCCCAGATAGTAGACAACAGACAGTAGACAGTAGAGATAACCGATCCTCGGCCTTCTGTCGTCCTCCGCCTTTTCTACTCTCTACTGTCTACCCTCTACTGTCTTCCTAACCCCTCACCCTAACTCCTCTCACTCCTTCACCACCCCGCACGCAATCCTGTTGCCCGAGTTCCCACTCGGGTCCGTCTTCTGATCGTCCCCATGCTCATGCACCACCACGCTCGTCCCGCCATTCGCAAAGATCGAGTCCGGCAGGTTCGGGTCCATCGACACATCCTTCAGCACCCAGCTGGCCTCACCCCGGTGATTCTCGCCCACCGACACATTCCCCGGCACATCCCCCGCATGGTGCCCCTCCGGGTTCTGAAACCCGTGGTGTTTCCCCATCGGGTTGAAGTGCCCGCCCGCCGCATGAAAGTCCGGCGCATCGCACACCGCGTTCTGATGGATATGCACCGCATGCTCGCCAAACGGCACATTCTCCAGCTTCACGGTCATCTTCACGCCCTGCTTCACCTTCCTGAACGTCACCGTCCCCGCCGGCTGCCCCTCGGAGCCGATCAGCTTCACCTTCACCTCATTGTTCGTCTTCTTCGCCGTCTGGTCGGTCTGCCCCCGGGCCACACCGACGCCGATCGCCAACCCCACTCCGCACGCCAAAACCAGCACTCCTCGCATGGTCTCCCCTCGCATTCTCCCCAGAGCGGAACACCGCCAGCATACTCGCCATTGCTTTCACTAACCACTAACTACTAACGACTCACCACTCGCCCGCCCCACATATCCACCGCCCCGCCCGCTACCCTCATCCCCATGCAGCCCCCCACTCCCGGCGTGCTCGAAGTCATCACCGGCCCCATGTTCTCCGGCAAATCCGAAGAGCTCATCCGCCGCCTCAAGCGCGCCCGCATCGCCCGCCAGCGCGTCGCCTGCTACAAGCCCGACATCGACCTCCGCTACCACCGCACCTCCATAGCCTCCCACTCCTCCCAAACCCACGACGCCGTCCCCATCGCCTCCGTCGACGAGCTCCGCGACCTCCTCCACCCCCAGCTCGACTCCACCGACGTCATCGGCATCGACGAGGTCCAGTTCCTCTCCCCCGACATCATCCCCTTCGCCCTCGACCTCATCGCCTCCGGCAAGCGCCTCATCCTC
Source organism: Acidobacteriaceae bacterium (assembly GCA_035651235.1). GTDB lineage: Bacteria > Acidobacteriota > Terriglobia > Terriglobales > Acidobacteriaceae > Granulicella. The sequence continues at coordinate 51,355 of DASRGC010000009.1, read as the reverse complement.
GCCGGCCTCGACACCACCTTCGCCAACGAGCCCTTCGGCCCCGTCCCCAACCTCATGGCCCTCGCCGACCGCGTCACCAAGCTCTCCGCCGTCTGCATGGTCTGCGGCCAGCCCGCCATCCACACCCAGCGCCTCGGCCAGTCCCAGGAGCTCGTCGTCGTCGGCGCCGCCGGCCTCTACGAAGCCCGCTGCCGCGCCCACTTCACCCCCCACCTCGACGCCGCCGGGTCGGAACAACTCGAGCTTCCAGCCCAGCTCGAACTCCCCGCCACTAGCTGACGCGCGCCCTCGCACATCCTCCAGCAAGAAAGAATGCCTGCACGAAACCGTGCAGGCATTCCGTGTTGATCGCTTCAGCGGTACTCAGTATTTAGTCCCTGTCCGCGTCGTCTCATCGACAACGACAGGCCTTCCCTCCACGTCGCGCCCCGGGCCAACCCGGTCGTAGCCACTCGCGTTCGCGTCGTAATCGCGCGCGCGATCGTTGTCCACGTTGTGCGTGCTCACCGACTTCTCCCCCGACGACGCGATGTCTTCGCCGCCCGCCTGCTTCAGCACATCCTTCGCGCGCGAAACCTCCTCCGAGCTGTCGCAGTGCACTGACACCAGAATGCCGCCATCCTTCACGCGGCCTTCATAGCGCTTGGCCTCATACTCCGGAATGCCCAGGCCGATGAGCGCTCCGACCAGCCCACCCACCGCTCCGCCTACGCCCAGTCCCGCCAGCGCGCCCATGATCGGGCCGGCTGCGATCAACGGTCCCACGCCCGGAATCGCCAGCGCGCCCAGCCCCGCCAGCAGGCCCAGCGTGCCGCCCGCGGCGCCGCCCAGAATCCCGCCCGTCGTTGTCCCTTCCGGCGCCTTCGTGTTCTTCTCTGCCGCGAAATCCTTCGCGCCCTGGCGATCCGACATCAGCACCGAGACATCCTGGTTGGAAAATCCTGCCGCTATCAGCCGGTCAACAGCCGTCTCTGCCGCTGCCCGGTTCGGAAAAATTGCGAATGCTGCTGTGTTTTTACCTGCCATACTCGTTCTCCCTTAATCCTTGCGGATACATTGCCTCTTGCTGAATAAATTGCTGTCTGCGGATAACTTGCCGTGCAACTAAAAAACTTCCTCGAACCCGGGGCGACTTACTGCTTCACCGTAAGGTCATTCGTTACCTTGTCCTGCCCCGCAACCTCGGCTGCCTTGGAACCGATAGCTTGCTTCTCCTCTTCGGAGTGGACAGGTCCCTTCAAGGTCACTGCACCGTTCTGCGTGATCACCTTGACGTTGTGTCCGTAACTCGACAGCGACTTGTCCGAAACAATCGACCGCCGGATCTGCTGCGTAATCTCGCGGTCCGACCGGTTGTCCTTCTGCTGATCGGCAGTCGTATTGTGTTCCCGGTTCCGGGCCGAGTTATCCGGTGCCGTTGCAGAAGGTGTCTGATCCTGCGCCTGCGCCACAACCGGAGCAGCACCGACACACGTGAAAATGCAGCAGACCACAGCCGATCTGCGCAAACCTTTTAGTTTTGCGAGCATATCTAACCCCGGCGAAACATGAGACGCATTCCGCCTTCAGCTTTCAAAGAATTTTTGTTGCAGACAATACAGAGCAGGCGTTCGTCTGCTTACCACTTACTCCAGGGCATAAGATGCCAGCCAGCCATCCGCTGCTCTGATAGGTTTTCGCCTCACACACAATCCACTTACTCCACCGCATCTGTCGCCTGGAGCACAAAGACCGGGTGCCCACCCTCGACGCGCAGCGGCAGGGTGGGGTATCGCGCGTTAAGACGCGCGATGCCTTTGTCGCTGCCTTCCTTTCTTGTTGTCATCCCGCAGGGATCTGCGTTTCCTACGCATCACCACAACTCCGGGTGGCCTACCCTTTCGCATCGCGAAAGGGTGGGGTATCGCGCGTTAAGACGCGCGAGAAAAGCAGCAAACGAGGACAGCTACAAGAAAGCGCCTGTCGGCCTAGCCCCAAAATTAGAAAATTGGCAACCGACTCGCGCGCGCGTATTTCGTGGCTAACAGGGGAATGGACAACAAAAGCGCTGTTCCAAGCAGGATCCAGGAGCTTGGTTCGGGTGTGATGCTCTCGCCCTGAAGTGTGAACCCGAAGTGGCCCGACATTGTCCCGCCGATCTCCGTGTAGGTTAGGTCCGTCTTTGTCCCGATAGGTATGTAGACATTGACACCGGCCACCAGACACTCAGGCGCACCTGGTATCGGGCAATTTCCGCCAATGAAGGCAACCCCGTAACTTCCAGCCGGCAGAATCAGCTCATCATCGGTGCCGTGCCAGGTTGCCTCCCCGGGGGGCAAGGCAAAACTGACCGGCCCCCCGATCTCCACCTGCCAGTTGTTCCCGAAACCCTCCTCAATATTGCCAATCTCGGCTGTGATCGAGAGGATTTCGGTCGGCAGGTCGAGAGTGAAGGAATCCACGTCTCCTGGTTTGAGTAAAGGCTGGCATAGCCATAGAGGTGATTGTCGGTATTGCTGAGCAAGACCTCATCAGCACGGCAGGTTGATGAAAGCAGACATGCACACGGCAACACTGCGAACAATAGAGCTTTCCACATCTCGGTCCCCTCCTGCTATCGAATTTCAAACTCCGTTGAAGCGATAAAAGACCAGCCAATTTGCACCTCGCGCGCGCATACGGCTCGCAAAACTCTCACCGTGATCCTCAGTGGCCATGTCTTGCGCGGCGCAATCTTGCAATAATCCCCAGCAACCCAGTGCCTAGCAGAGCGAGACTTGAGGGTTCAGGGATATCTGATACAGGCGCACCATCTGGTGTGAAGGTTCCGCTGGTGACCCAGATAAACGCTTGGGTTGTGTTGGTGACGTTGTAGACGATGGACGAATTGAATGCAGCGCAACTTCCTGTACAGAGACCGCCAGCGAAGCCCGCAAGCGTAAACGGAGTGGTGGTCGGTAGAGTCAGTACAAAGCCAGTCCCCAACGGGCCGAAGTAGAAGTCATAAGTTGTCTCGGGGCCGAGGTGATTGGAGCCCGAACTACCGTTGAAGCCAACAATGTCTGTGGATGTTCCATTGAGCGTATAGACAAGGTTTGCGTACTGATCATCTGGAGAGTAGTACAGCGTACTATCCAGGTTCAGATTCACAGTGCCAGTGATGGTGCCGCCATTGGCTAATGTGGCGTTCAGGTCGAAGAGTTGGTAGGTGTCGGCTTTGGCGGCGGTGGAAGCGAGGATAAGCAGGGCGAAGGCTAGCTGAGTTCTCAAGGTGCTCCTCCACGAATAGAGTTGTCTGTTACGCTGCTGACCCGGCATCCGAACAGCCGGAACAAAACGGACCCACGCGCCATCCCACACATGAATGAGATCGAAAACGAAATTTGACCATTCGCGCCGTATTGCTGCAAGAACTCTCTCGTAACACGAAACGTCGCTTTTTCGTGCTCTGGAATTGATTACCGCGCCCTGTCCTGCGCCGGGTGCCCCATCTTCGCAACGGTTTCATCGTCGCTGAGGTGGGTACCGCGCGTTAGGACGCGCGAGAAGCTTTATCTATATCCGGCAGCCAACCAGAGTCACAAACCCCAACCGCCGTCATCCTGAGGCGTAGCCGAAGGACCTCTGTATTTCTCATGAACAGATCACCCAAACACCATCGCCACGCGATAGTCTTTCGTAACACCTCCGCCGCGCAACCTCACCCGACCGGCGTGCTATCGTACCACCAAGGTTGCAATTCAATGCACACAGTGGAAAGAGTTTTCCCTTCCACCCTTAGATGGGGCAAATCTCAGAGGGACCCCTGAAATGCAAGCCCTTTGTATCGCCGACTTAGCTTCTCCAGCGATTGGCATGGCAGTTGCTTCTAGGGATAGCGAATGACAACTGCGATCAGCAGTGAGGAGACTGACACACATGGCAGCCACCCCTTTGTTCACCTGCACCTGCGGAGTCCAGAAGAAGACCAGTAACCATTGGATTCTCGCCATAACCTCGGCCCACGACGTCAAATTCATGCCCTGGGACGCGAACCTCGCCCTTGAGGACAATGTCATCGTGCTCTGTGGCGAGCGCTGCGCCGCCGCTCTGCTCAGCCGCTGCCTCGGCGACTGGAAGGCCTCCGAGTACGCCACACCTGCTCCAGCCGCCGTCGCCCGCGTTGCGGCCTCTCCGGCCGCAGCCGCCGTCGCCTAGCGCAAGCGAGATTTCCCCGGCTTTGCCGGGAGGGCAGTAGCAGCGTCGTCCCGCTCAGCGGCCCCCGTAAGCCGCTGAGCGCCTGCCCCGCTGAATGCATCGCATCCAGCTCTCAAGTCCCTGTTAACATTGAGCCAAATTCCCGCGTCGCCACCCTGCGCGCACTCCTTCCTGCAGCCAGTACCATAGTCAGGAACGCCATCCTTTAGAATCAATACTTTGCGCATTAAGGTCCAAGCCTAACTCCTGTGCTTTGAAGATTTTGCGCAAAAAGAGGGGGAGGGGGTATACCCTTCCACGACCGTCCCCAAACTTTTCCTTCTTGCCCATCGGCTAAGTCCTGATAGCCTTGACCTTTGATGTCAATCCGTACGGAGTTGCGCCGCATAGTCGAGGATCGCGCGACGTTGAGTCGAGGCGAGGCGACAACGCTCATGCAGCGTATTCTCGCCAGCGAGGTTCCCGAAATGGAACTCGCGGCGCTGCTCGGCGCCATGGCCGGACGCGGGGAAACCGCCGCCGAGATCGCCGGCTTCGCCCAGACCCTTCGCGCCCTCGCCACTCCCTTGCCTCTCTCCGACGAGGAGCGCGCCACCATCGTCGACACCTGCGGAACCGGCGGCGATGGCAGCGGCACCTTCAACATCTCCACCGCCGCAGCCTTGGTCGCGGCTGCTGCCGGCGCCCAGGTAGCCAAGCACGGCAACCGCGCCATCACCTCCCGCTGCGGCTCCGCCGACGTCCTGGATGCCCTCGGCATCCCGACCGAACTCCCTCCGGACGCGGCGGCAGACGCCCTCCGCAAGACCGGCTTCTGCTTCCTCCTCGCCCCCGCACACCACCCGGCCATGAAGACCCTCATGCCCATCCGCCGCGCCCTGGGCGTGCGCACCGTCCTGCATGTCCTCGGCCCCCTGCTGAACCCCGCCGGCGTAAAGCGGCAGGTGATGGGCGTCTACGCCGGCCGCCTGGTGGCCCCGGTGGCCCAGGCGATGGTCCTGCTCGGCACCACGCATGGGATTGTGGTGCATGGCCATCAGGGCCTCGATGAGCTCTCGTTGAGCGGGCCGAGTGATGTGGCTGTCGTTCACGACGAATCGGTGCGATTGGATACGGTGGCGCCGGACGCTCTTCAACTCGCAAAGGCTCCGGTCGCTGCGTTGGCTGGCGGAGATGCGCAGGCCAATGCAGCGATTCTGCGCGCGATCTTTACCGGAGAGCGTGGACCGCGGCGCGACGTCGTTCTGCTGAACGCCGCTGCAGTTCTGGTGGTCGCTGGGCTCGCGAAGAATCTGCCGGACGGCATTGCGCGCGCAGCCGAGACGATTGACTCCGGGTCAGTGGTTCGTTTGATCGTGCGCCTACAGCGGTAAGGTTAAATATCGAACATCTTCCTCGATAATCGCCCAGCCCTCTTGCTCCGCGTTTCTGCTGGTCGCTACCATGGCTTCGTCACGTCAAGCACCTCTTCTTCAGTGACATCCTGGAGCGCGCATGAAGATTCACGAGTATCAGGCCAAGGAGATTCTGCGGAAGTACGGCGTTGCCGTGCCTGCAGGTGAGATGGCCACCACGCTGGAGGAGGCCGATCACGCGGCCAAGGAACTGTTCTCAGCCGGCAATGCAGTGGTCGTCATCAAGGCGCAGATTCATGCGGGTGGCCGCGGCAAGGGCGGCGGCGTCAAGCTTGCAAAGTCCATCGAGCAGGCGGACGAGTACTCGAAGGCAATTCTTGGCATGCAGCTTGTGACGCATCAGACCGGGCCGCAAGGGCAGAAGGTGCAACGCTTGCTGATCGAGTCCGGCTCTGCGATTGCGCGCGAGCTTTATCTGGGCATCGTGCTCGACCGTGCAAGCTCGCAGGTGGTTTTCATGGCATCGCAGGCCGGCGGCATGGAGATCGAGGAGGTCGCTCACAAGACGCCCGAGGCGATCTACAAGGAGTACATCGATCCGGCGATCGGATTTCAGCCGTACCAGGCACGGAGGCTGGCGTTCAAGCTCGGCCTTGAGCCTGCGCAGATCGGCGAGGCGGTGCGGTTCATGATGGGCCTGTACCGCGCATTCATCGAGACGGACAGCTCGCTGATGGAGATCAATCCGTTTATCACGACGAAGGACGGCAAGCTCGCCGCGCTCGACTGCAAGATCAATTTCGACGACAACGCGCTGTTCCGCCACAAGGACCTGAAGGAGCTGCGCGATCTGAGCGAAGAGGATCCGCTGGAGGTTGAGGCTTCGAAGTTTGCGCTGAACTACATCAAGCTCGACGGGAACATTGCCTGCATGGTGAACGGCGCGGGGCTGGCGATGGCGACAATGGACATCATCCAGTACGCCGGCGGGTCACCTGCGAACTTCCTGGATGTAGGCGGCGGAGCGAACCAGGAGCAGATTGAGAATGCGTTTGGGATTCTGCTCTCGGACAAAAATGTGAAGGCAATTTTCATCAACATTTTCGGTGGAATTTTGCGGGTCGATGTGCTTGCGACGGCGGTAGTTGCCGCGGCGAAGAAGTTGAATGTGAAGCTTCCAATTGTGTTGAGGTTGGAAGGCACGAATGTTGAAGAAGGCCGCAAGATTATTGAGGAGAGCGGCCTGAAGTTCCAAGTGGGAACAACGATGAAAGACGCCGCGGACCTCGTAGTCGCAGCTGCGAAGGGAGTGAAGTAATGAGCGTTCTCGTAGACAAGAACACGCGGCTGATTGTGCAGGGAATTACCGGGCGCGAAGGCACGTTCCACGCGAAGGGATGTTCGGAATATTCCAAGCAGTTTGGCGTGGACATCGTTGTGGGCGGAGTGACGCCGGGCAAGGGCGGAACAACGCATGAGGGCTGGCCTGTCTTCAACACGGTCGAGGAGGCGGTGAAGGCGACGGGAGCGAATGCGACGATGATCTTCGTTCCGCCACCGGCTGCGGCTGATGGCATCCTTGAAGCCACGGATGCGGGGCTGCCGCTGGTAGTGTGCATCACCGAGGGTATTCCGGTGCTGGATATGGTGAAGGTCTGGGAGGTGGTGAAGCACTCGAAGTCGCGGCTCATCGGGCCGAACTGCCCGGGTGTGATCTCGCCGGGCAAAGCGAAGATCGGCATCATGCCTGGGCGCATTCATAAAGAGGGAACGGTCGGCATTGTGTCGCGGTCTGGAACTCTCACTTATGAGGCGGTGTATCAGCTGACGACGCGCGGTATTGGGCAGTCGACGGCGATCGGGATTGGCGGTGATCCGATCATCGGGACGACGCACATCGATGCGCTGAAGCTGCTGAACGATGATCCTGGCACGGAAGCGATCATCATGATTGGCGAGATCGGCGGAACGAACGAGGAGAAGGCTGCCGAGTTCATCAAGGCGAATGTGAAGAAGCCTGTGGTGGGCTTTATCGCCGGGCAGACGGCGCCTCCGGGCCGCCGGATGGGCCACGCGGGCGCGATCATCTCGGGCGGCGAAGGAACAGCCGAAAGCAAGATGAAGGCGATGGCTGACGCGGGCATTCACGTCGTGAAGTCGCCCGCGGAGATTGGCGGGATGATGGCGAAGGTGCTGGGCAAAGCGTAAGGGTGATCACCGCGCGGTAGCGCGAACGGCCCGGCTAGTTGCCGGGCTTTCGTGTTTAGCGAGGCTGGCTGCGGTAGAAGAGCCATGCGACGCCGAAGAGTAGCGCCAGCACGATGGCGAGCGCGGCGTGCGTGGCGGAGTGGAGCACAATGCTGACTGCAGCATCGAAGGTCCAAGCAATGCAGCCGGCAAGCCAGATCCACGCAGTTTTGCGCATGAGCATTGGACGGGCCAGATCATACGCAGGGTGCGAGCCGCGTGTGGATTACACTTTCTGGCATGCGAAAAGTGAGGGGATTGGCAGCCGTCCTGCTGGGCGTTGTGTGCGCGGGGGCGTATGGGCAGGTGTTCACGGTAAGTTTTCCGGCGGAACGGTCGTCGAAGCAGCTGGATGGGCGCGTGCTGCTGCTGCTGTCGAATGATCCGAGCGAAGAGCCGCGGATGCAGATCAGCATCTCGCCGAACTCACAGCAGGTCTTTGGTTTGACGGTGGATGGGCTCAGGCCGGGCGAGGCTGTGGCGTTTGGCACGCAGACGCAGAATGGTCCGAGAGTCGTTTCGAAGATTGAGGGCTATCCGCACCGGTCGCTGGACGAGATGCCGGCGGGCGACTACACGGTGCAGGCCGTGCTGAACGTGTACGAGACGTTTCATCGCAGCGATGGAAAGACGGTGAAACTGCCGCCGGACATGGGCGAGGGACAGCACTGGAATATCAAGCCGGGGAATTTGTACTCGAAGCCCATGAAGGTGCATATTGCGCCGGGATCGAGTGTGAATGTGCATTTGGAACTCTCGCAGGTGATTCCGCCGATCAAGCCGGAGCCGGATACGAAATATATCCGGCATCTGCGGATTCAGTCGAAGCTGCTGAGCGATTTCTGGGGAACGTCGATGTACCTGAGTGCGGTGGTGATGGTGCCGCAGGGGTTTGATGAGCATCCGAATGCGCACTATCCGCTGATTGTGTTTGAGGACCACTTCGAGACGGAGTTTTTTGATTTTCGCGAGACACCTCCGGACCCGAATCTGAAGCCGGATTATTCGGAGCGGTTCCACCTGAAGGGCTATAACCGCATCGTGCAGGAGGAGGGTTACAAGAATTATCTGGATTGGATTAAGCCGAATCAGCCGCGGTTTGTGATTGTGAAGATCGATCACGCGAATCCGTACTACGACGACAGTTATGCGGTGAATTCGGCGAATCTGGGGCCGTATGGGGACGCGATTGAGACGGAGCTGATTCCGGCGATTGAGAAGCAGTTTCGCGGGATTGGGCAGGGGTGGGCGAGGTTTGTGTATGGCGGGTCGACGGGTGGATGGGAGTCGTTGGCTGTGCAGATGTTTTATCCGGAGCATTACAACGGCGCCTTTGTAGCGTGTCCGGATCCGGTCGATTTTCATACATACATGACGGCGGATTTGTATGACCAGAAGAACATTTTCTGGATCGATGGCGCGCAGCGGAATATCGTGCAGCCGGCGATGAGGAACTACCTGGGGCAGACGCTGATCTCGATGCCGAAGAATATTGCGTATGAGGCGGCGCTGGGAGATCGCGGGCGGTCAGGGGAGCAGTTCGATATCTGGCAGGCGGTGTTTTCGCCCGTGGGAGCCGATGGGTATCCGCAGCCGATTTTCGATAAGGAGACTGGCGTGATTGACCACAAAACCGCGGCGTACTGGCACGATCACTACGATCTGGATGCGATTCTGCAGCGCGATTGGGGGACGCTGGGGCCGAAGCTGCAGGGCAAGCTGCACATCTATGTCGGGTATGACGATTCGTATTTTCTGAACGATGCCGTGTATCTGATGGAAGATTTTTTGAAGCAGACGGGAACGCCGGGGCACGGTGTGCCGTACGAGGGCGAGGTGAAGTATGGTCCGAAGGCGGAGCACTGCTGGAACGGCGACTTCGATCATCCGAACTGGTACAGCCGATTGCATTACAACCAGATGTATGTTCCGCAAATTCTAGAGCGGATCAAGAAGACGGCGCCGGCAGGAGCGGACCTGACGAGCTGGCGGTACTAAATCGTTGGCAGCGCAGCGAGCAGGTACACTGGAAGAGCCAACATTTACGAGGCAAATAGAGCAGGTACAGGAGAGTTTTGTGTCACAGCGCACCTTCAGCATCATCAAGCCGGACGCGGTCCGCAAGGGCTACACGGCGGCCATTCTCGCGGAGATCGAGAAGGCGGGTTTCAAGATTGTCGCGATCAAGAAGATTGGACTTACCAGGGAGCAGGCCGAGGGCTTCTACTACGTGCATGCGCAGCGTCCGTTCTTTGGCGAGCTGACGGAGTTTATGAGCTCGGGAACGATTTTCCCGATGGTGTTGGAGAAGGAGAACGCGATTGCGGATCTGCGCACGCTGATGGGAGCGACGGATCCGTCGAAAGCGGAGGCGGGGACGATTCGCAAGAAGTACGCGTCGTCGATCGGCGAAAACGCGATTCATGGATCGGACGCGGAGGATACGGCGGCGTTTGAGATCGGCTATTTCTTTGCGGGGTATGAGCTGAAGTAGTTTTCGGAGACGAGAATGCGAACGCCCTGCTCTGTGCGAGCAGGGCGTTTGATTTTTGGGTGTGGTGATTACTTGAAGAGTTTGAGGTCGATTGAGACGCCCATGGCTTGATAGCCGGCGTCGCCGGGGTGCAGGTTGTCGACGCTTCCTGCGGTTGTGGCGAAATGCGTCGGATCGGTTGGGTCGGCGGTGGCTTTGGCGAAGTCGATCGTGCCATCGAATTTGCCGCTGTGCAGGATGAAGTCGTTCTCCGCTTCGCGGACCTTCTCGCCCTGAGGGGATTCGTACTTTGCGCCGACGTAGGGTGTCAGCGTGGCGCCGATGACCTTGATGCCGTGAGCGTGGGCACGGTCGATGAGTTGCGAGAGCGCCATCTCGAGCTGTTCTGCGGTGATGACGTCGTAGGGCTTTTCGGGGTCGTAGGCGTGGCCGATGTCGTTAATGCCTTCGAGGATGATGAGGTACTTCACGCCGCTCTGGTCGAGGACATCGCGGTCGAAGCGCTCGAGCGCGTTGGGTCCGGTGACGTCGTGCAGGAGGCGGTTGCCGCCGATGCCTTCGTTGAGCACGCCGAAGTGTGCGGTTTTCTTGTCAGCCTGCAGGCGGCGTGCGAGCACGTCGGGCCAACGCATGTTTTTGTCAGGCGTGCTGTGCGCGCCGTCGGTGATGCTGTCGCCGAAGCAGACGACCGCGCCGGCTTTGGCGGGTGCGAGGACCTCGACGGCTTTGAGGAAGGGCCAGGAGCGCAGCGTTGTTGCGGTGGAGAAGTCGGTCGAGGTGAGCTGGTTGCCGGAGATTTCGTAGTTGGTATCGTCGGCGAAGCTGTGCTGGGTGATGGTGCTGATGGTCTGGCCGGGGACGAAGATGGTGACGGCGAGGTCGCTGAGCGGCGGCAGGTTGAGCGCGATGGGATCGCTGACAACTTCCGCGCCGGCGGGGATGTCGACGGCGGGCTGCCCGTGGAAGAGCGCGGGGACCGAAGTGCCTTTAATGGTGCTGCCCGTATCGGTGAGTGCGACGGCGGCGCCGCCGATCTTGAGCGTGGCGGCCCCGAAGGCGTTGCTGAGGACGATACGAAGGCTGGAGCCGCCCAGAGAGACGTGCACGATCTCTCGCAGGGTTGTGTCATCCGAGAACCGGCTGTTGCTGTTACTTGAGGAAACTGGAGCGGTGGACCAGGTGCCGACCCAACGATCCTGGGCGCTGGCGCCGGCGGTGATGGTCATTAAGGCAATTAGCAATAGGGAAGCGAGGAATTGCGGAGCCGAGCGGCGAGTCGTCAGAGTCATATCGGGTCAAGTATATTGACGGTGACTGTTTGCCGCATCCTCACAACCTCTGGAGCTTCGCGCCTTGAATAAGCTACTTTCCGTTATTCTGCTGTCCATGACCTCGTTTACTGCCGCCTCAGCCGCTACCACAGTTCAGCACAGCGTTTTCGGCCACATGCCTGATGGCCAACCCGTGGAGATTTACACGTTGAAGAGCCCTGCCGTGGAATTGCAGGTGATCTCGTATGGCGCCCGCGTGGTGAACCTGGAGACCAAGGACCGCAACGGCAAGATGGGCGACATCGTGCTCGGTTATGGAGTCTTCGACAAATATCTGAAGGGAAAGAACGGCTATATCGGCTCGGTGCCCGGACGTTATGCAAACCGCTTGGCGAACGGCCGGTTCACACTCGAGGGCAAGACGTATCAGATCACAACCAACGAGGGTACGACCGCGCTGCACGGCGGCAAAGAGGGGTTCGATTCCCGGAACTGGACGTCGAAGGAGATTCCTTCCGGTGTCGAGTTCACGCTGGTGAGTCCGGATGGCGATCAGGGCTTCCCTGGCACGCTGACGGCGCACGTGCGCTACACGCTGCACGATAACAAGGTGGCGATCGACTACAGCGCGACGACGGACAAACCGACGGTCCTCAACCTGACGAATCACACATACTTCAACCTCAGCGGCGATGGCAGCGGATCGATTTTGAACGAGGTCATCAAGATCGACGCAGACAAGTTCACGCCGATCAATTCCACGCTGATTCCGACCGGGCAGCTCGCGCCTGTGGCCGGGACTCCATTCGACTTTACGACTCCACATGCGATTGGCGAGCGCATCAACGCCAATAATGAGCAGTTGAAGCTCGGGCACGGATACGATCACAACTTTGTGTTGCGTGGAAAGATGGGCGAGCTGCATCCGGCCGCGCAGGTCTATGATCCGGCGAGCGGCCGCGTTCTGACGGTGGATACGACGCAGCCGGGTGTGCAGTTCTACTCCGGAAATATGCTGGATGGCACCATGACCAGCAGGACGGGCGCGAAATACACGCAGCGGAGCGGCTTTTGCCTTGAGACGCAGCACTTTCCGGACTCGCCGAACCACCCGAATTTCCCGAGCACGGAGCTGAAGCCGGGCCAGACGTTCCACAGCGAAACAACCTGGACGTTCACGACGAAGAGCTAAGACCTAGGTGGAGGTTGCATCGGCAGCGGCGACCTTGGCGCTGGCGTCGGCGTCCTTCTGGACGAGGTACTCGTCCATGATGACCGCGACGAGCGCTGCAGATGGCACGGCGACGAGTGCTCCCACTACGCCGGCCAGCTCGGTCCCGGCGAGCAGCGCGATAAGCACGGACAAGCCCATCAGATTCACGCTGGTGCGCATGATGCGCGGCGTGAGGAACGCGTTCTCAATCTGCAAGTAGATGATGTAGAAGATGAAGACGCCTGCCATTTTGGACCATGAGTCCATAGCCGCGACGCAGGCTGCGAGCAGGATGGTGATCACCCCGCCGATGACCGGAACGATGTTAAACAGGCCCATCAGCACTCCGAGCAGGACGGAGTAGCGAACGTGTAGGCCGTGAAACACGGCCGTGCTGGTGGCGCCGAGAATGAGCATCAGCGCAAACTGTCCGATGAGCCACTTGCTCATGCGTCCTTCGGCTGCGGTCAGCGTCCTCGCAAGACGCTCGCGCGACTCGAGCGGGATGAACGCGAGAAAGTAGAAATAGGCGAACTCGCCTTCCAGCATGAAGTAGACGCAGAGGATTCCGGTCGTGATGACGTCCAGGACGCGGACGATCCACTTGGGAGCGGAGGCGACCACGTACGACGCGGCGGTTGCGGCGAGATGCTGAACCTTTTCACCGAGACTGTTGAGGCCAAGATGATCTGCGAAGGGAAGGTGTCGCAATTTGTCGGCCATCATTGGCAGTCGTCCGGGAAGATCGGCCGCAAAGCGCTCGACATCGTGAAGGGCAGGAGGCAAAGCAAAGATGAAAAAGAGTGCGAGCAGCGTGAAGACAAAGATGACCAGACCCAGTACGGCTACGGTTCGGGAGGGTTGCCTGCCGAAGATGCGCACCTTCATGACCTGTTGCACGATAGGCGAAAGCACTACGGCGAACAGCGCGCTCACGTAGACGATCTCGAGCACACTGCGGAGTGTCCAGAGCACGGCCAGGAGCACGGCCATGGCAAAAAAGAAGAGGATATAACCCCGAATGGCGCGCTGCTGCTGCTGGTCTGGCGTAAGCGGAACGGGCGGGGTGGACGGATGCAGGATGAGTGGCACGGTTCCTCAAGATAACAGCAAACGAGGCTCTAGACCGTGTGATGCGCCTAGAGATAGTGACGTCGATGTTGCGTGAACTCTACAGGTTATTCGCGAGGATTGCGATCAAGGCGTCTACGGTCTGCTGGGGCTGCTGGCCTGTGGTGTTGAGGATGACGTGAGCTGCCTCGCGATAGATGGGCTCGCGCCGGGCAAGGCGGGCCGCGGCCGCCTCGCGGTCGCCAAGCAGTGGTCGAACGGGCAGGGAAGAGGCCGCAGCCCTGGCGATCTGCTGCTGGCAGCGCTCGTACAAAGTGTCGAACTGGGCACTGAGAAGGACCACGCAGGCCTTCGATGCAGTCGAGAGGGCGTGGCGGTTGGCGGGCGTTTCCAGCGCGCCTCCACCGAGCGCTACGATGATGCTGGATTCCTGGAGCGAGGAGAGAAGCGCTTCGGTCTCCATGGCACGAAAGGCCGGCTCACCACTCTCGGCGAAGATGCGCGCGACCGTGCGGCCATCGCGCTCTTCGATGAGGTTATCGAGATCGACGAAACGCCAGCCGAGGCGCTCGGCCAGGGTGCGGCCGATCGTGCTTTTGCCGGAACCCATGAACCCGGTGAGCACGATGCGCTCGATGGATCGAGCGCGCGCGTGTGCGTCGTCAGAGTCCGGACTCTTGGGAGCGATGGAAGGCATGCGGGTCTGAGGTGTCTCAGACCCTATGGTAGCGGTTACTCCGAGACGGCTACTCGGAAAGGGCTACTCGGAAAGATCCACGGGCTCGTCGTCGGATTGCTGCTGGAGCTTGCTGGCGATGTTCGACCATACAGAATCGCTGGGCTCCTGCTCGGATATGAGAAGGTTTTTTGCGGTGTCGGCGATGGTCTCGAGATCGCTCACGAGGGCGGCGCAGTCGGGGTTGGCTGCGAGAAACCTGGCGAGACGAGGATCCTCGCTCAGTTTGCCGCCTTCTCCGCTGGCGAAGAGCTCCGGCAGATACTGTTCGAACTCGGCCGGGGTCATGGAATTGAAGTCGAGGTTGGAGAGATCACTCACTGCACGACCTCCCGCGAACTCTCCATTTCGGGCAGCTGATCTGGGTGACGAAGAAGTTCGCGGAGCTTCAAGCGCGCTTTGTGGAGTTGGGATTTGCTGTTGCCGGTAGAGCACTCCAGCATGGTAGCAATCTCATTGTGTTCAAAGCCCTCAACATCGTGCAGGACGAATACCATTCGGTACCCCGGGGGAAGGGAGGCGACCGCGCGCTCGAGGGTGACGCGATCGACCGAGCCGGCGAGCTGTGTGTCCCGCGAGCCGAAGTCGCGCTTCGGCGCGTCCTCTTCCGAAGGGTTGATGGTCTCTTCGAGAGAGACGAGCTGCAGGCCCTTTTTGCGCAGGTGCATCAGGACGAGATTGACGGTCAGCCGATGCAGCCAGGTCGAGAAGGCGCTCTCTCCGCGGAAGCTGCCCAGTTTGCGAAAGAGGTGGAGGAAGGCCTCCTGGGTCATGTCCTCGGCTTCAGAGACGTTGCCGAGCATGCGGAGGCAGAGGGTATAAACACGCCGCTTATGCAGCGAGTACAGCTTGGAGAAAGCATCAGGATCGCCGTTTTTGGCCCGCTCGATCGCTTCGGCTTCGCCGGCGATCGGAGGGTTCCGCTTAAATAAGCCGGCGTTTGGTTTTGTCTGCATCGTTGGCAAGCCTTGAAGTCCCATAAGCGAGGTCTCCGGTCAGTACGTTCGTTCATGCCGGCTCTTCGCCTGCTTTCAGCCTAACGCACCTGTTCTCGGAAAGGTATCAATCGCTTGGATAGAAACTGTGGGACGGGGGTTGTACCGGCGCGGGAGATGTCCGGTCTAAGCTCCGATGTATCTGGCGTATAAGGACCGGGCCCGGCCGACGTCCGTCGTCCCCTGGATGAGGGCGCGGCCGTCCGCAAAGACCGTGATTGTGTGTGGAGGGGTACGGAACCGGAGCAGCATGCCGTTTGCGCGGACCTCACCGAGGGGTTCCAGCCTGGAGGCGAGTGCGGCGAGATCGACGGGGCGGGCGTGTTCGTGGATCTGGACGGCGTTCCTGCCGCAGAGGGTGATCGGCGCGCGTCCCTGGCCAGCCAGAGCCAGGAATTTGCGCTCGCCGCAAACCTCGCAGCCGGAGCGTGGCCTGGCGGCGGAGACTTCGGAGCGCTCGCCGGTCCAGAGATCGTAGGCAAGAAGAGTACGGCGCATCTGGCCGGGCTGTCCGGTGAGCAGCTTCAGGGCTTCTGTGACCTGGAGCGAGGCTGCGAAGTTGACGGCCGTGGAAAGGATTCCAGCCGTGTCGCAGGTCTCGACGTTGCCGGTGGGGGTGGATGGGAAGATGCAGGCGAGGCACGCGGTCGGTTTGAACGCGGAACCGCCGGCCCGGCGGGGCAGGATGTTCATGGTCGCGGCATAGGCCCCGACGGCGGCGGCGTAGATCCATGGCCGGCCATCGCGCACGCAGAGGTCGTTGATGAGATAGCGGGTCTCGAAGTTATCGGTGCAATCGAGAATGACGTCCGCGTCGCCGGCGAGCATTTCGGCGTTGCTCGGGGTGAAATCGGCGACCTGCGCCGTGATCTTGACCGTGGAGTTGACCCGGGCGAGGTGTCGCCGCGCAGCCTCGGCTTTGGGCAGGCAGTCGCGCGCATCGTCCTCATCGAAGAGCACCTGGCGCTGCAGATTGGAGGGCTCGACATAGTCGCGATCGACGAGCATGAGGCGACCTACACCTGCACGCGCGAGCAGGCTGGCGGTTGCGGCTCCCGTAGCTCCCACGCCCACGATTACGGCGTGCGCGCGGCTGAGACGCCGCTGTCCCTGCTCGCCGATGGGAGCGAACAGAACCTGGCGGGAGTAGCGCTCATGTTGGTCGATCGGGTTCCCAGGGCCGGCCTGAATGGAGCTCTCGCGGGACTGCTCACGATCGCTATTGGCCGCGAAGGACATTCAGGGTCAGTATACGAGGCACGTGCGTGACGAAAGGACGGTGAACCCGGCGTTGGAAATATGCATCTTTACGAGAAATAACGGTGTTCTGGAACGCGTTCGGAGAATTGAGCCTGCTAGTCCGGCGCTAAGGATCTGAGAGCACGGCGGTTATAGCTCGCATTCTGGGCGAGAATAGAGCGTGGAGGGTCCTGAGGTGTCTGGCCGGAGCAGGCTATCGAACTCAGTCGAGAGCCGGCTTGCGAAACCTGCCCCAGGAACGCGAGCGCACCACTTGCGATACGCACAAGGTTTCACGGGAAGGCTATTGCTGGCCGGCACGCTCCTGGTCTCCGGATGGGCGGCAGCGTCCGCGCAAAGTCCAACGACCATCAACTCTCAGGCCGCAGGACAGGCGCCGCAGCCGCAGACGACAAATCCGAATGCTCCCGAAGCAACGCCGCAGGCCAGCAAGATGCCCTCCGCGCAAACTCCTGCTGGTTCTGAGGCGGCGTCAGCCACCGTGGCCAATCCACTCCCGCCGCTGCCCACCAGCATATGGGCGAAAGCCGGAGTCCCGGTGATTGCCATTCGTTTTGAGGGAGTGACATTCGGTTCGCATGACGCGATCGTGACGGAACTCGAGCAGACGGCGGGCGAGAGGCTCGATCCGCAGAAGGTGCGAGCTGACATTCGCCGGTTGTATGCGAGTGGGCTCTATCGCGACATCAGTGTCTCAGGCGAGGCCAGCGCGAATGGCCTGACGCTCATCTATGCGGGCGTACCTCGCTATTACGTCGGGCGAGTTGAGATTAATGGCATCGTGCAGGAGAGGCTCGCATCGTTGCTGGAGTTTGCGACGAAGCTCGATCCGGGGACGCCGTTCAGCGAACCGGAGATTCCTGCCGCTCTCGCGGGCGTGCGGCAGTCGCTGGAACAGAATGGCTATTTCGAAGCGAACATTCAGATCGCGACGACGCATGACGATGTGAATCATCAGGTGAACGTCACCTTCACCATCAAACAAGGGCCGCAGGCGCACGTCGGCAATGTGGGGCTCCAAGGCAAGGACCCCGGCATCGATGTTGACGACTTTCGCAAGAAGGGCAAGCTCGACTGCGGATGGTTTGCGACCGCGCTCGACAAGATGATTCTGCGCAACTGCGCGGTGAAGGTGACTCGCGACACCACCACTACTGCACTGAGCGGCGTGCGCAAGTACTACCAGAAAAACGAGCGGCTGGAAGGTACGATCAGCCAGCAGAGCGACACCTACGCACCGCCGCGCAAGCAGCTTGACTATGAGTTTCTCGCCAATCAAGGGCCCATCGTTCACATCACGATCCAAGGCACGAAGATCTCGAAATCGCGCAAGAAGCTGCTCGTCCCCATCTACGAAGAGTCGGCGGTGGATCGCGACCTGGTGAACGAAGGCGCCTTCCATATTCGCGACTTCATGCAGCGCAAGGGTTACTTCGACGCGGAAGACTCGGTAAAGCTGCTTGGCCGCGGAACGAACACTGTAACCGTGCAGTACACCGTAGTTCCGGGCAAGCGGCACAAGGTCCGCTCCGTCAAGCTCGAAGGCAACAAATACTTTAGCGACGCGCTCATCAAACAGCAGTTGCGCGTCAAGCCCGCGGATTTGTATGTGCGCAGCGGCACCTATAGTACGGAGCTTGTCGAAGACGACCGCAGCGCCATCGAGGCGCTGTATCGGGCGAGCGGATTCACTCACGTCAAAGTGAAATCCACCGTGAAGGATACCGATAAGACGGCCGTCGGGCAGGCGTTGAAGGTGGCCTACATCGACGTCACGTACACCATCGATGAGGGAACTCAGCAGAAGTTCGGCGAGGTAAATCTCTCCGGTGTTGGAGCATCGAGACAGGACGCGATCAAGGGTCTGCTCAGCGCGGAGACGGGTCAGCCGTTCTCGCTGATCACGCTCTCCAACGATCGCGACGCGGTGTTGAGCTGGTACCTTGCGCATGGATTTGATCTTGCGGAGGTTGAGATTCAGCAGCAGCCTGACCCGGAAAACAAAGATTTGATCAACGTCACGCTCGGCGTATCAGAAGGGCACCAGGTCACGATTGATCACGTGCTGCTCTCGGGGCTCGTGCACACCAAGCCGGCTGTGGTGCAGCAGCAGATTCTGGTGCACCCGGAAGATCCGCTGGACCAGGCCGCGCTGTTGCAGACCCAGCGCAACCTGTACAACCTGGCGCTGTTCAATGAGGTCAATACCGCGGTTCAGAACCCCAGGGGTGACGCTCCGGAGAAGAACGTGCTTGTGCAGCTCACCGAAGCAAAGCGTTGGGACGTAACGTATGGCTTCGGCTTCGAGGCGCAGACCGGAACACCGAGTCTGGGGCCCGGATTGAAGCAGGGACACACTGCAGCACAGAACGGGAAGGCAGGCGTGAGCCCACGCGTAGCGCTCGATGTCTCCCGGATCAACTTCCGCGGGACGCAGCAGTCGCTGACGCTGCACACAACCTTCGGTCTGCTTGAGCGCGTGGCTACACTCACGTTCAACAATCCGCAGTTTCTGGGCAAGCCCTACCTCACAGCGGCCGTTTCAGGCGGCTACTCCAACGTGCAGAACATCACAACGTTCCAGGCCTCTACGCTGCAGGGAGATTTTCGCGTGACGCAGAAGTACAAAAAGGCCGACACGTTTCTCTACGACTTTCTCTATCGCCGGGTGTCGGTGAACCCTGCCAGCCTGGAGATCACGCCGAACCTGGTCAGCCAGTTATCGCAGCCGGTTACGGTAGGGGGTCCCGGTGTGACCTACTTCCATGACACGCGCGATCCCAGTCCCGTGGATGCGCAGCGTGGCGTGTACTACTCGATCCAGGAGTTTGTCTCCTCCTCTCATTTCGGGGCGGAGACATCCTTCAACCGGCTGGACACCTCGTTTTCCTCTTACTACACGTTCGGAACCAAGAAGTATGTGTTCGCGCGCAACACGCGCATTGGATTCGAGAACAACTTCGGGCAGACCACCGCGAATTCCAGCTCGCTCGGCGTTACGAACTGCGCCGGTGCGCTGTTGATGACGAATGCCACGTGCAATCCTATTCCGCTGCCGGAGCGCATGTATGCCGGGGGCGCGACGTCGCATCGCGGCTTCGGCATCAATGACGCCGGGCCGCGCGATCTGACCACTGGATATCCCGTGGGCGGCTCGGGAGTGGTCGTCAACAGTCTGGAACTGCGCCTCCCACCGCCCACGCTTCCGCTCGTTGGCAACAGTGTTTCATTCGTCATCTTTCACGACATGGGGAACGTCTTTCGCTATCCCGGCGATATGTTCACAAGCATCAAGAACTTCCACCAGCCCGACGAGTCCAAGTGTCGCGATGTCACCGTCCCACCTGGTATTGACCCTACAGACCCAAACGCCATCTCCAAGGTAAGCGGTACCTGCAACTTCAACTACTACTCGCACGCCGTCGGCATTGGTGCGCGATACAAGACTCCCGTCGGGCCCATCCGTCTTGACTTCAGCTGGAACCTGAATCCGCCGGTCTATCCGGTGTTTTACGACTACACGAACAAACTGCCGTACGTCGGGCAGGCGCCACACTTCAACTTCTTCTTCAGCATCGGACAGGCGTTCTAAGCTGCGATGAACAGAGCGGTCAAACTCGGAAGCTCTCGAATGGAGGGTTGGCTCATCCTCGCGGCGGCTCTCTGCATCTTTATCTTTGTGCCATCAGGGTTTGCGCAGGCGCCGACTTCATCAGGCGCCAAGTCGCCAGAGTTGAATACTCAACCACAGATGCCGCCCCCGACCACAGCGCCGGTTCCAGCTCCGCCGCCGACGCCGTCGATGATGCCGAGCGTGCCGGGGACGGAACTTGATCGCGTGGTTGCGATCGTCAACGACGACCTCATCCTCGACAGTGATGTAAACGAGGAACTCCGCCTGCAGGCGTTTGATCCGTACCGAACATCTTCGGAGAAGCTGTCCAACGAGCGCGCACTCGAGCGGCTCATCAATCGTGCGCTCATTGTTCAACAGCTCAAACTGCAGCCTGAAGACGAGCCCAGCGACGCTGATGTGAACAAGCAGATCGATCAGTTGCGCAGGGACATCCCGGCGTGCGCGCAGTATCACTGCGAGACGAAAGAGGGATGGGATCGCTTCCTCGCGGAGAACGGCTTCACAGAGGCTTCCTTCTTCGCGCGCTGGAAGGAGCGCATGGCCGTGCTCTCGTTCATTGAGGACCGATTCCAAATGGGCGTCAATATCACGCCAGAGCAGATTCAGACTTACTATGACAAGACTCTGCTGGCGGAGTACGCGCGCCAGCATGCGCCTGCGCCAAAGCTGAATACGATCACCAATCAGATCCGCGAGGTGCTGCTGCAGCAGCAGATCAGCAATCTTTTGCAGGACTGGCTGAAAAGTCTGCGCGCGCAGGGTAGCGTTGTCGTGCTGCATCCGGGAGAGGAGGCGCCATGAGTTTCGTCTCCAAAGACTCGGCTACAGCTCGGCAGAAACCGGGGCGCCCCCACCGTATGTGGCGAATCCTAGGCTGGATTGGTACGTCGATCCTGATCCTGCTGACGGTGCTGATCGTTGGGGTTTCGTGGTACACCACGACTGCGGATTTTCAGCGCCGTGTGGGTGGTGAGGTTGTCGGCGTGCTCGAGGACTCAACCGGCGGCCGTGTGGAGCTCGGCCACATCTCGTTCAACCTCTGGCACCTCGCAATCGAAGCCGACAACCTGGTCATTCATGGCACGGAAGGCCCAAGCGAGATGCCTTATCTTTCCGCGGCGAAGATCTTTCTTCGCCTGCGCATCAACACCTTCATCTCGCACACGGTCGGGAAGGGAGCGCAGTCGCACATCGGCCTCAACTACCTGCGGGTCGAACAGCCGCACCTGCATCTGATCATCGACAAGAACGGCAATACCAACCAGCCTGTTCCCAAGCACCCGAGCACGAGCACAGAGCCGGTGCAGGATACGTTGCTTGATCTGCAGGCCAAGCAGGTTGAACTCGCGAACGGGCTGGCGGTGATTAACGACCGCGCCATTCCTTTCGACGCCGCAGCGAAGGATCTCAACGCCAACGTTCACTACATCAGCTCATCGGACCGCTACGGCATCTCCATCGATCTCGCCGATCTGCGCACGCGGATGGCGAAAGAGCCGGAGATGCAGTCGAAGCTGCACATGGATCTTCAGCTCGGCCGCGATATGGCGCAGCTCTCCAGCTTCGACTTTGAAACCGGCATGAACTCACACCTCACAGCAACGGCGCTGATCGAACATTTTGCGCATCCGGAGTGGCAGGCCAGCGTCAATGGCGAACTTGCGCTGAAACAAATCGGCTACCTTGCCGGAGTGGACGGGCTGGAGAACGGAACACTCGGGCTTAACGTGCAGGGGCGCAACTGCACGGTGACTCCACAGGTCGCGCAGAAGAACCCGCACTTCTGGCAGCGCCATACGCAGCCGCATGTTCCCCCTGCAGCCAAGATGCTTCCACCCAGCCCGGACTGCAGCGCTGGATATCTGCTGGTCGGCGACATCAAATTGCGCAACGCCGCGTACCGCGACCCTTCCGTCCGCGTTGCCGGCGTGGACGCGAACGCACAGCTGCACGTCACTCCTACCGAGTTGCTCTTCAGCGCTCTGACGGGAACGCTTCCTGGCGGCGGCCGCGTTGAAGGCGAACTGAAGATCGAGAACTGGTTGGGTGAAGTTCCGCCGAGCGCGCCCGCCACCTCTGCCACGACCGTTGCCGCCGCGAAGGCCGCGAACACCACAGCCAAAGGTGTAAACGCCAAACCGCCGGTGCAGTCGGTAACACTCACTCCCGTGCAGCGCGCGCATGCCTATTTGACCGTGACAGTGAAGGGCATCACGCTGCGGACCATCATGGGTGTCACTGCGCCCGAACACTATAGCGACCTTGGTCTGGACACCGCGATTAATGGTCCCGTGAAGGTGGAGTGGGGAGGCCCTGCAAAGGACATTCCCAGCTCCGTGCAGGTGGATGCCGACCTTAAGCTGGCGCCGACCGGTGTTCCGCGCAGGGGAGCGGCAGCGAACATTCCGGTCTCCGGCGTGGTGAACGCACATTACGACGGCCGCTCTCAGGTTGTGAACATTAAGACAGTGAACGTTAAGACGCCGGGAACGACGCTTCTCGTCAGCGGCGTGCTTGGCGTGAACAATGGCGATCCGCTCACGAATCTGCAGGTCAATCTGCAGGCCCGCAACCTTGCCGAGTTCGATCAGACGCTGCAGACGCTTGGCTTCCAGGCGAACGGCAAACGCGGCAGCGCAGCTATTCCGGTTGACCTGCACGGCACAATGAGTTTCGTCGGAACCGCGAAGGGTGCGGTTCGGACGCTTGACGTCAAAGGGCATCTCGAAGCCGATAACCTCCTCGTGCATCTCGGCAGCGAAGCGGATATCCAGATCGACTCTGTTGTCGCCGACGCGGAGTACGCTCCCAACACCGGACTCGCAATCGCGTCGTCGACGATCACGCGCAACACCGCCGTGCTCAACGTCGCCGGCAGCTTCCGTCCACACCGCGTCGTTTCGCGCCGCGGCGTTGTCTCGTATGCATGGGACAACGACCTCACTCTCAATGTCACGGCGAAGCTCGCGAATGCGCAGGTCGCCGATCTGCTGCAGATCGCAGGCCAGCAGGACAAAGTTAAGCTGACGGGAACAGCGAACATCAATGCGCATGCGGCAGGCACGCTTCGCAGTCTTGCCGGTTCAGGCAACATTACTCTCACAAACGGTCAGGCGTACGGCGAGCCGTATCAGACCATTGCTCTCGACGTCAGCGCGCATGGAACGCAGATCAATGCCACCCGTCTTCTCGTCCAGGCGCACAACATGGCCATCCACGGCAATGGCAGCTATGACGTGGCCAACAAGCACATCACCGCACACATCACCGGCAACAATCTGCGGCTGTCGAAGTTTCAGCTCGTGCACAATGCTAATCCGGATGCTGATGCTGTGGTCTCGCTGAATGTGGATGCGAACGGCACGGTTCAAGAGCCGAATCTTCGCGCACAGGTACAGCTTGCGGATATCAGCTACCAGGGCAACAAGGTTGGCGCTGTGACGTTGAACGCGAACAGCGCCGGCTCGCTCGTCAACTATCAGATCCAGTCCACGCTCATCGGCGCGCAGATCGCGGCGACCGGACAGACCTCGCTGCAGGGCCAATATGAGACGCATGCCCAGCTGACACTCACCGGCGTCAACGTGGCCAACGTTCTCGACATCATTTCTCCGGGTACTATCAACGCGAGCTCGCAAATCAACGCCACGATCAATGTCAATGGTCCTGCGGCGAATCCGCAGCAACTCACGGCTACCGCGGAGCTCACGAACCTCGCCATCACACTCCAGAACCTGCAGCTCGCATCGCAGGGACCGATCCGCGCCAGCCTGCGGGACGGTGTCGCGTCGCTGGATCAGTTCCACATCAGCGGCCTTGGTACTGATCTGCAGGCAAGCGGAACGGCGAAACTCTTCGGCGACTCGAATCCGCAAGGCGGTCCGCTGAACGTCAAAGCGAACGGCAGCATCAACCTGCACCTCATCCACACGCTCGATCCGGACTACATCACCTCCGGCAACGTCACGCTTGACCTCGGTGTGCAGGGCCGAGTGAAGGATCCGTCGCTCAGCGGCACGGTCAAGTTGAACAACGCGAACTTCGCGATGGACGGCGTCCCGAACGGCCTCAGCGACCTCTCCGGAACGATGGTGTTCAACCAGAACCGTCTCGAGGTGCGCGACGTCAGCGGAACATCGGGCGGCGGCAAGGTAACTCTGGGCGGATTCATTGCCTATCAGCGCGGACTGTTTGCAGATCTCACGGCGAACGTCGACACGGTTCGGGTCCGCTATGCCGGGCTCAGCTCCACAGCCAATGCGACGCTCCGTCTGCAGGGGGGACCGCAAAGCTTATTGCTGTCCGGAAACGTGCTGGTCACACGGTTCGGCGTTGGACCTGACGTAGACTTCGCCGCATTCGCGGGAGCTGGCGGTATTCCCACGCCGCCCGATCCGACCGCGTTCAGTAACAAGATCCGCATGGATGTGCATATCACGAGCTCTCCGCAGCTGGACTTTCAGAACTCGTATGCGAAACTCGCCGGCACTGTTGATTTGACTGTGCGCGGCACCATCGCTCAACCGTCGCTGCTCGGTTCTATCCGGATCACCGACGGCAGCGCGACCTTTGCGGGCACCAAGTACGAGCTCGAACGCGGCATCATCTACTTCAGCAATCCTGTTCGCATCGATCCAACCATCGACCTCGACGTGTCCACGCGGGTCGAGAACTACGACATTACGATTGGCATTCACGGAGACATGACGAACCTGAAGCCGACCTATCGCTCGTCGCCGCCACTCACTGAAGCCGATATCTTCAATCTGCTTGCTCTTGGCCGAACCCAGGAGGAGGCGCAGCTTAACACCCAGCAGCAGCAGCAGGCAGGAGAGGACCCGACCACGAGTGCCATACTCGGCGGAGCACTCAATGCGACGGTCTCGAGCCGCGTCAGCAAGCTGTTTGGTGCAGGCGCCATTAAGATCGACCCGGCGTTTGTGGGCACGCTGGGCAACTCTACCGCGCGCATCACTATTGTCGAACCGCTGTCCAAGCAGGTTACCTTCACGTACGCGACGAACGTGAATCAGTCGGCGCAGCAGCTCATTCAGATCCAGTATCAGTTGAACGAAAGCGCGTCGATTGTCATGACGCGCGATGAGTCTGGCGTGTTCTCGATCGTTTACAAGATTCGAAAGCGTTATCGCTGAGGCAAAACGATTGAGGCTGCGCGGGTTGTGCGGGAGGCATCCAATTTTATGAAAGGTGTTCCGTCTGGATTGGAGGAAGCTCCATGAGAAGTTATCGTCGTGTTCTGATTGCACTCGCTTGCACTCTCTGCCTGGCTGCAAGCGTGCCCGCTGCCACAGCCCAGAAGGGGAGTGATGCACAGATACAGGCTGACGCTCAAAAACAGCTCAGCGGCAAGAGGTTCAGCGGCATTCAGGTCCAGGTGCAGGGAGGCGTCGTTCACCTGACCGGTCAGGTGGATCGCTATGCCGACAAGGCTGATGCTGAAAAGCGCATCGACAAGATGCACGAGGCCACTTCCATCCGCAACGACATCAACGTCACAGGCGGCGGCAATGTCTCGGACGAGGAGCTGTTTCAGAAACTCGCCAAGGCCCTGATCAATGTGCGGCAGGGATACGAGTCGTATCCGTTCGACAGCTTCATCCTGCAGGTACATAACGGCGTGGTCACCGTCAGTGGACTCGCAGTCGAACCAGTCGACAAAGACGATGCCCTTGGCGTGATCAAGAACACGCCCGGTGTTCGCGACGTTATCGACAAGATTCAGGTCGCACCGGTGTCGCCGAACGACTGGCGCATCCGCCGGGACCTGTATCACGCCATCTACGGCTATTCGCAGTTCACCAAGTACGCCATCAATCCGGAGAAGCCGATCCGCATCGTGGTGGTGAACGGCCACGCCGTGCTGACGGGCGTGGTGGACAGCCAGGGTGACAAGGAGATGGCCGGCATGCGCGCCAACCAGGTACCGGGTGTCTTCTCGGTGCAGAACGATCTCCAGGTTGCGGGGCAGGTTGAACACTAAATT
The DNA here is from genome assembly GCA_035651235.1 of Acidobacteriaceae bacterium. Taxonomy (GTDB): domain Bacteria; phylum Acidobacteriota; class Terriglobia; order Terriglobales; family Acidobacteriaceae; genus Granulicella. Next base: position 24,896 of record DASRGC010000009.1, on the reverse strand, counting down.
GTTCCGCCGGCGCATCACAGCAGCTCTCATCTGCTTCGCGTAGCATTGTTACTACCGATGAGATCTGCCTTACACAGCACGCGCGTCACGCTCGAGATGATCAAGTGGGAGCACTCGATCTTTGCGCTCCCGTTTGCCCTCACTGGCGCCGTGCTCGCCGCAGGCGGTTGGCCCCCATTGCGCGTGCTCGGATGGATCGTTGTCTGCATGGTTGGTGCGCGTTCGGCAGCCATGGCGTTCAATCGCCTCGCCGACGCAGAGATCGACGCCGTCAACCCACGCACTGCCGCTCGCGCGCTTCCAGCCGGCCATGTTTCACGCGGTTTTGTTATTACGTTCACGCTCATCTCATCCGCCGTCTTTGTCTTTGGCGCGGCGATGCTCAACCGGCTCACACTGGAGCTCGCTCCGCTGGCACTCGCGGTCATCTTCGCGTACAGCTACATGAAGCGGATGACGCGTTGGTCACACCTGGTGCTGGGCCTTGCGCTCGGCATAGCGCCGGCCGCGGCATGGATCGCCGTTCGCGGGTCCCTCTCCCCTCGCGCTGCGTTGCTAACCGCGATCGTGTTGCTGTGGGTCGGCGGCTTCGACGTGCTTTATGCCTGCCAGGATTTCGAGCACGACCGTCGCGTCGGCCTCCACAGCGTTCCGCAGGCGTTCGGTTTGCGTGGGGCATTCTGGATTGCACGCATCATGCACGCGGGCATGGCGGTGTTGCTGTTCCTTATGCTCCATGCGTTCGGGCTGGGGATTGTCGCGTTGTTGGGCGTGGTGCTGTGCGTTGCTCTTCTTGCCTACGAGCACGCAATCGTCTCACCCGGCGATCTGCGGCGAATGAACGCGGCGTTCTTCACGCTCAACGGTATCATCTCCGTTGTCTTCTTCATCTTCATTGCCGCGGATGTCCTTCATCGGCGCTGACGGAAGCATATTAGCACAAAAGGGGCTCGCCACAATGGGCGAGCCCGCGTTGTCCTTCCAACTGCTTCCTAGTACTTCGTTCTGTTATTGTGGCGATCTACGCTGTCCTCGATACGCTCTTTCACATTCCTGGCTGTTGACGTCACTCTTTCCCGGACATCGTGGGCCTCAGCCTGAGCTTCGCGGGATCTGCGAGCATGCGTGTCGGCTGCAGCGTTCTGCACCGATCCAAGCGCCTGCTCGCCATGTCCCTTCACCTGCTGGGCGGCGCCGCGGTTCGCCATGGACTGGTTGTTCGTTGCTTCACCAACTGACTGCTTCATTTTTCCGGCAACCTCATCGAGCTTGCCCTTCGCCTTGTTTTCCATTCCGCTCTTCATGCCACTCTCCTATCGTGCGCACAATCCTCGCGGCACTACTTCCTCGTCCACAGTTAGATGCCTCGGCGACCGGAGAGAAGATTGAAGATGAGAATGATGATCGCGAGAACCAGCAGCAGATGAATCCATCCGCCCAGCGTATAGCTGCTCACGAGACCCACAATCCAAAGGATGACAAGAATGATGGTGATCGTCCAAAGCATAGATCGGCTCCTTATGATGGGTGACCCGGGGGTGCGGTCACTATGATCGGCGCCGTCTCGGCGGCGTTCGCTTTGGTAAGTTGCGGCAGATTATGCTGAGGTTGTCCCAAAAGACAGATATATCTGCAATTAAGGAACCAACCTCTGAGCAACCAGATGACACATCGCATCGAGACAACTCCTCAGCGAGCGCGCAGAGTTCGCCGCGCAGCCATTCAGGGAGAGCGCGGATCGAACAGCCATATGGCCGCGGTGGAACTCGCCCCTGATTACGAGGTACTGCCGTGCGCCGCCTCGGCCGATACGTTTGCCGCATTGCTCGATGGTCGGGCGCAATGCATCGTGCTTCCGATTGAAAACACCTTGCACGGCTCCGTCGCCGAGCACTACGATTTGCTGCTCACCAATCCGGTCCGCATCGATGCCGAAGGTCTGCTCCACATCCGGCACAACCTCATCGCCGCGCCCGGCGTGGAGCTCTCCGCGATTCGCACTGTTCTGTCGCATCCTGTCGCTCTGAATCAGTGCCGCAGTTTTCTTGCGAGTTTCACGCAGGCCCGCGCGCTTCCGTTCTATGACACTGCCGGAAGCGTGAAGCACATCACGGAGAACTCACTCAGCGACACAGCCGGCCTCGCCCCCGAACTGGCCGCGCAGGAATACGGCGGAAATGTGTTGATGCGCGGCGTGGAGGACCACGCCCAGAACTTCACCCGGTTTCACGTCATTCGGCGGTTACAGGATGCTGCCCCGTCTGCTGCCGAAGCCGACAAGCTCAGTGTCGCGTTCGCGCTGGAGCATCGTCCCGGAACACTGGTTCACGCCCTCCAGGCTCTCGCAGGCGCCGGAGTCAATCTCACTCGCATCGAATCCCGCCCTGTCCCAGGCCAGCCGTGGGAGTACGTCTTCTTCGTCGAGTTTCGCTTCACCGGCGCTCAAATGGCACAGGCCGCCCTCAACGCGCTGCGTCCCGAGACGCGAATGGTTCGCGAGCTCGGCCGGTACAAGGCAGCCGCTTCGGGGGCCTGAACACTTCCCTTAAAACGCGCAGGGATCCGCGAGCGGATCCTGGCGTAATTCCACTGGTTAGCGCTGCCGCTTAATGCATGCTCGGCAGCATTTGGAAGATATAAACGCCGACGACCAGAACCGTCATCAGCACGGCCACACCGCCGAGACCCTGGTAATAGGGCCGCAGCCTGTCGACGCGCGCGACGATCTCGTCATGTTCCTTGTGCCCCATCGATACGTGGGCGCTGTCGTCTCCAAGGAACAACTGGTCGGTTTCATGTTGGGTGAGCGTGGCGCGGTAAATCATCACTGCGATAAAGCCAATGACGGAGGCGCCCCATAGAGCGATAAGGATCGGGAGCACGTGCATGGCGGTAATTCCCCCAGAGTCAATAAGAGTCTGGTCCGGGATACCGGGCGGGTCCGATTCTGTGAGCCTCGGGCTCGGAGGGTAAGCTGGGCCGCCAAAATCATACGCCTGGCGATGTAACTTTGGAAGACTTGGTTGCCCACGCATCTGCCGTGATGCTCAGGTCAGAGAGTCGCCTTTACCGAAACCTCGTCTGCCCCAAGGCATCCAATCGGGAGGATGCCCGTGCTACCGCTGGCGCCGTGAAGCCTTGCCCAGCGGACAAGCTCTGGCTACACTAAGAGTTGTGCTCCCGGACTGCATTGGTCCGCGAACCGAGGAGAGGTTCCCATGTCCACCGCCACCAACCCTGTTGCCGAGGTCGTTACCGGCGCTTCCGAGGCGCCCCGCAAAAATCCCGTCGAGCTGACCCCTGCCGCCATCACCAAGGTCAAGGAGATCATGGCGACCCAGGATCCGATTCCGGCCGGTCTGCGCATCGGCGTCGTCGGCGGCGGATGTTCCGGCTTCCAGTACTCCATGAGCTTCGAAAATCAGGCGGGCATGATGGACAAGATCGTCAAGTTCGACGACCTCAAGGTGTTCATCGACGCCACCAGCGCCATGTACCTCAATGGCTGCACAGTGGACTACGTTGAGACGCTCGAGGCAGCCGGCTTCAAATTCGAGAACCCCCAGGTGAAGTCCACCTGCGGCTGCGGCTCCAGCTTTAGCGTGTAAGCCGCCTGTTGTAAGCCAGCCCGAAGAAGTTGCAGCAAGGCCTCACCCTTCCGGTGGGGCCTTCGCTTTTGAGCAAACGCGCTCCTCATCCGTCTATAAGATAAGTAAGCCAAGCAGCCTTTCCAGCGTCATGACAGAGTTCACAATCCGCCTTGCCGACGAGCGCGGCCGCATCCAGGAGCAGACCCACGCCGCCGCGACCGCTGAAGAGCTGCGCTCGCGCTTCACCCAGGCCGGGTATCTCGTCTACTCCGTTAAGCCGCGCACCGGTTTTGCCGGTGGCAGCCAGCGCAAGGTCAAGCTCGAACCCTTCCTCGTCTATAACCAGCAGTTCCTCACGCTCATCCGCGCCGGTCTGCCCATCCTTAGCTCCCTGGAGCTGTTAGCCAGGCGGCAGAAGAACCCCGTCTTCCGCGCGCAGCTCGAGGACGTCGCTGCCCGCGTGAAGACCGGCGAATCCATCTCCTCTGCCTTCGAAGCGCAGGGCGGCTTTCCGCTCGTCTACACGGTCACGCTGCTCGCCGGCGAGCGGTCCGGCAATCTCGAGGAGGTGCTGCAGCGCTATCTCGACTTTCAGCGCGTCTCGCTTTCCTTCCGGAAAAAGCTGAAGTCCTCGCTCATCTATCCAAGTTTCCTCATCGTCATGGTGATCAGCCTCTTCGTCTTCCTGATCACCTTCGTTGTCCCGCGCTTCGCGCAGCTGTACGACCAGCTCGGAACAAAACTCCCCAGCCTCACGCTGTTCCTGCTGAGCCTCGGCCAAAACGCGCAGCACTACGGCATCTACATCGGCCTTCTGCTCGCGATTATCATCTATCTCATCGTCCGCTGGACCCGCACCGACGCCGGCGCGAACTTCACCGATCGCGTCCGTATCGGCACGCCTGGCCTGGGCAACGTCTGGCTCAAGTACCAGGTCGGACTCTTCTCGCGCACGCTCTCGACGCTGCTCACCGGTGGCCTTCCGCTTGTTCCCAGCCTGGAAACGGCCGCGCGCTCGATCGAATCGCGCCAGATATCGAAGGCCGTCTACACCTCGGTTGAAAGCGTTCGCGAGGGGCAGGGCCTCGCAACCAGCCTCGAAGAGACCGGCGTCTTCCCTGAGCTCTCCGTCGAGATGATCGAAGTGGGCGAATCCACAGGCGCGCTGCCCGCGATGCTCAACTCCGTCGCCGAGTTCTTCGAAGAGGACGTGCAGACCCAGCTCTCCGCCATCATGAGTCTCATCGAGCCCCTGATCCTCATCGTAATGGGCGCTGTCGTCGTCATTATTTTGATCGCGCTCTACATGCCAATCTTCAGTCTGGGAAATATCGGCGGCTAGTCACGTGACCATGGTATAGTGGTCACGTGACTAGCCGATGAAGACAATGGGTGCAGCGAAAGCAAAGGCACATTTTCTTGCCCTCCTGGACGAGGTCGAGAAGAAGCGCGAGTCTGTGCTCGTCACGAAGAAGGGAAGGCCAGTTGCGAAGGTCATTCCGCTGGAGCCCGAGGACGATCCCTTGGCGGCTTATCGTTTTGGTGGAGTGGAAATTGTCGGCGACATCATCTCTCCCGCCAATGATCCGGAGGATTGGGAGTATGACTGATTGCTGCTTTTAGATACCCAGATTGTTATCTGGCTGGCGCGTGAAACGGAACGGATCTCACCCCGCGCATCGTCGGCATTGGCGCAAGCTCTGACCGCTCAGGGACTCGCCATCTCCACCGCAACGATATGGGAGATCGCCCTGCTCTCCGCAAAAGGCCGGCTGCGATTTGACCCTCCCGTCGATGTTTTTCTCGAAAAGGTTGAGAACTCATATCAAGTTCTTCCCGTTGACCGCCGGATTGCAGTCCGAGGTACCCAGTTCTCGCCCAACTATCCGAAGGATCCGGCTGATCGCCAAATCGGTGCAACGGCGATCATTCATGGGCTTACGCTGGTTACCGCGGACCAACTCATTCTGAACTCGGACGAAGTCCCCTGTCTGTGGTAGCCTTCGCCCTGAAACGGCCGCGCAACCCAGGAGTCTCATCGATATGGCCACCCCCGTAGCAACCCCGCTCCCCAACGACTCACTCACCGAAGCCGAGCGCGCCGAACGCCTCGCGCGCCGCTACCACGCCGAGTTCGTCGACCTGAAGCACTTTAAGATCCAGCACGAGCTGTTCAAGACCGTCCCGGTCGACATGATGTTCCGTTACAACTTCGTTCCGCTCGAACAGTCCACCGACGGCCGCCTTGCCATCGCCGTCGCCGACCCCTCGCGCCTCATGGTCCTCGACGAGATCGCCGGCTTGCTCGGCACCCGCATTGTCACCCGCGTCGCCACACTCTCGCAGATCACCGACCTGCTCAAAAAGACCGAGCAATCGCAGCGCGTGCTCGACGAGGCTACCGAAGGTCTCGCCTTCGACGTGCTCTCCGGCGAAGAGTCTGCCGACGAGAACATCTCCATCGAAAAGCTCGCGGCCGACGACGACATCTCGCCGATCATCCGCCTCGTAGACACCACCATCTTCACCGCGCTTGAACGCCGCGCCTCCGACATCCACCTCGAAACCTACGACGACTCGCTGCTCGTCAAGTACCGCATCGACGGCGTGCTCCAGCAGGCCATGGCGCCCATCGCGCGCGAGCACCACCAGACCATCCTTTCGCGCATCAAGGTCATGAGTGAACTCGACATCGCCGAGCGCCGCGTCCCGCAGGACGGCCGCTTCCGCGTGCGCTACAAGGGCCGGCTCATCGACTTCCGCGTCAGCATCATGCCGACCGTTCACGGCGAAAACGCCGTGCTTCGCGTGCTCGACAAGGAGTCGATGTCCGAGAAGTTCCACAACCTCTCGCTCGACGTCGTCGGCTTCGCCGAAGAAGACCTTCGCCGCTTCCGCCGCTACATCAAGGAGCCCTACGGCATGGTGCTCGTCACCGGCCCTACCGGCTCGGGCAAAACCACCACCCTCTACGCCGCGCTCAACGAGATCAAGTCCGAAGAGGACAAGATCATCACCATCGAGGATCCCGTCGAGTACCAGATCCGCGGCGTCACGCAGATTCCCGTCAATGAGAAGAAGGGCCTTACCTTCGCGCGCGGCCTGCGCAGCATCCTTCGCCACGACCCCGACAAGATCCTCGTCGGCGAAATCCGAGACGCGGAGACCGCGCAGATCGCCATCAACTCCGCGCTCACCGGCCACCTTGTCTTCACCACTGTCCACGCGAACAACGTGGTGGACGTCCTCGGCCGCTTCCTCAACATGGGCGTCGAGCCCTACAACTTCGTCTCCGCGCTCAACTGCATTCTCGCCCAGCGCCTGGTGCGCACCATCTGCGACTTCTGCCACCGCGAGGTCACCTACACCGACGCCGAGCTCGAGCTCAACGGCCTCGACCCCGCCGAGTGGCGCGGCTTCCGCTTCCGCGAGGGCTCCGGGTGCATAGAGTGTGCCGGCACCGGCTACCGCGGCCGTTCCGCCATTCACGAACTCCTCGAGCTCGACGACGAGATCCGCGAGATGCTGCTCGAAAAGCGCCCCGGCTCTGAAATCCGCAAAAAGGCCCGCGAAAAGGGCATGCACTTCCTGCGCGACTCCGCCCTCGAGCGCGTCCGCGCCGGCATCACCACCCTCCGCGAGATCAACAAGGTAACCTTCATTGAAACAGGACGTTAGCTCCGCAAACGGCTCTCGCGCCCGTTCGTCCAATGAATTGAAGCACCGCAGCAAAGCTCCCGAGCCGCCGCCGCGCGGTAGTCTAGTAATCGTCTCTCGATGAACCTGCTCCCCAAAGCTTCTGGAAGCCGTCCGCGCCTCGCCTGCGAGATCGCCCCCGAGGGCGTGACAGCCGCGCGCGCCGCCACGGCCGAAGGCGCGCTCGATTCCGTCGCAAGCGTCCCGCTGCCTTCCGGAGCCGTCCTTCCCGGCCTCAAGCCCGGCAACCTCGCTGACCGCGTCGCCGTAATCGCCGCCATTCGCCGCGCACTCGAATCCATCGACGTGCGCCCCAACAGCCGCGGCGCCGACCTCACCATCATCCTTCCCGACTCCGCCGTCCGCGTCCTCCTGCTCGACTTCGACGCGCTGCCCACGAAACTCACCGAAGCCCTGCCCATCGTTCGCTTCCGTCTCAAGAAACTCGTCCCGTTCGAGGTCGACGACGCCGTCGTCAGCTTCCAAATCATGAGCTCCACGCGCAATAACGTCCACGTGCTCGCCGTCGCCATTCCGCGCGACATCCTCCGCGAGTACGAGACCGCCGTGCGCGAGGCCGGCTTTGAACCCGGCGCCGTGCTCCCCAGCACCCTCGCCGCACTCGCGGGCCTCACCGCCGCCGAGCCTTCACTCGTCGTCAACGCCACTCACGCAGGAATCACCACCGCCATCACGCGCGACGGCGTGCTCCTCCTCCACCGCAGCGTCGACCTCCAGCCACAAGCCGCCGGCATCGACCCAACGTTCCCCGCGCAGCTCCAGCAACTCTCCGCCGAGGAACTCGCTCACGAGATCGCACAGGCCGTCACCGTAGCCGTGGCTTACTTCGAGGACACGCTCTCACGTCCCCCGCAAACCATCCTGAGCGCGGGCGCGCTCAGCGCCGATGCATTGCATCGGGGGGTCAACGGAAACGGCTACAACGAAGCCGAAGCCTTCCGCATCCGCGAGCTCATCGACGCGTCCGCCTTCTCCGCCGGCGTGGTCACCGGCAACATTCCGCGCGGCTCGCTCGCCGGCGTCCGGGGAGCACTGCGAGGCTGACCATGCGCATCTCGATCAATCTCGCTTCGCGTCCCTTCGTCGAGCTCCGGCCGCTCTTTCTGCGGCTACGCGTGCTCATGGCGCTCCTCGCGGCCATCGCCATCGCACTGGGCTTCTGGGCACACGCTCTGCAGAAGCGCCTCGACCGTGCCACGGGCCAGATGAACGCGCTCCGCAATCAGACCGACTCTGCGCAGCATGAGCGCCTGAACAACGAAGCTCGCATGCGCCAGCCCGCCAACGCCGCCGTGCTCGACCGCGCGCATTTCCTGAACAGCCTCTTCCTCGCGAAGAGCTTCTCCTGGACCGCCGTCATGATGGACCTTGAAAACGTGCTTCCCACCGGCGTGCAGGTCACCTCTATCGAGCCGCAGGTTACGCAAACGGGCGACGTCATCATCCACCTGCGCGTCTCCGGTCAGCGCGACCGCGCCGTACAGCTCGTGCGCAATCTCGAGCACTCGCGCCGCTTCCTCCAGCCGCGTCTCAACGGCGAAGCGTCACAGGCGAAGACGACGACGGCGCAGCGCCCCGGAAGCTTCCAGCCGCAGATGAACCAGCCGGCGGCCGCGCCTGCTGTCGAGTTCGACATCCTCGCCAACTATAACCCGCTGCCTGAGGGTGAGTCTTACGCGAAGCAAACATCGACGAAGCAGGGAAGCGCCGGGCAGCCTTCCCAAGGAGACGCACGATGAGCGCAACCGCCACCGTTCCGCCTCCGAGCAGCTCCTCGATGCTGCGCCGCGTTCCGCGCCTCACCTCGCGTGCCCGCGCTCTGCTCACCGCCGTCAACCTGCACTACGCTGGCGTTGCCGCGCTCGTCGTCATTGTGCTGTACATGGTCGCGCATCTGCTCTTCCTGTCGCAGTCGCTCAAGGACCACAACGCCGATGCGCTCAATCAGCAGCGCACATTGCTCACCACCGCGCGCCTGCAGGCGCAACCTCTGCGCGGCCTCGATGCCAAGATCGCAGCGTCCACTCAAGATGCAGATCTCTTTTACGCCGATCGCCTCCCATACGCCTACTCGCAGGTGCTCGCTGAGCTCGGCCGCCTTTCGCAGAAGACCGGCGTACGCTGGGCTAACGCGCAATACGCGCAACAGCCTGTTCTGAACGGGGAATATGCGCTGACTGAACTGCACATCGATGCGAGCGTCTCGGGAGACTACCGTCCCGTCGTTGAATTCATCAACAATCTCGAGCGCGACAAGATGTTCTTCGTGATCAACGGAATCAACCTCTCCGGCCAGCAGACCGGAATGGTCAACCTCCGCATCCGCATCACCACCTATCTGCGCGCCCCGAACGACAAAGAAGCCTCAGCACAGGCTGCCGCTGTGACCGCACCCGCTCCCGCCGGAGGCAGACGATGAAGGCCGGTGCAGAGAACCGCAAGAAGACTATCGCCGCAGGCGCACTCGTTGCAGTTGCGCTGTGCTGCATCTTCTACGCCTACAACGCGCTCTTCGGTGGAACTTCGGCAGCGCCGCCGCCGACCGTGGCTCCCATCACTCGCCCGGCTCCCGCGACAAACGCTGCACCCGCGCAGACCGCCGCGACAACCGCAGCAAACGCCGGCCGTTCGGCAAGCATTGCCGGCGTTGATGCCGCCAAACTCGCACACACCTCCGCGAGCCTTGATCCCACGCTCGACGAAACCGCGATGCACCGCGCGGAAAGCCTTGTGTACTCCGGCATCGGCCGCAACATCTTCTCGCTGACGTACACGCCGCCTCCCGTCACGTTGCCGAAGAATGTTCCGCCGCCGCGTCCGAGACCCGTGCCACTCCCGCCTGCTCCGCCGCCCGGCCCACCGCCTCCACCGCCGATCAACCTCAAGTTCTTCGGTACGGCCAGGCGCTCGAATGGTCTCGTGCAGGCATTCCTTCTGCAGGGCGACAACGTCTACCTCGCTTCGGCGGGTGAGATCGTCGCGCACAAGTACAAGATCGTCTCGATCAACCTGAACAGCATTCAGGTTGAAGACCTGCAGAATAACAACACGCAGACACTTCCGCTGCAGATGCAGTAGCCATGAACACGCCCACCAATCTCGATCTGCAGCACCAGAGGGACTCCGATTCGGAAGCCGGTTTCATGCTGGTGTTTGCGATCCTCATGGTTGCACTCGTACTCATTGCGCTGGCTGTTGCCGCGCCCATCATGGCCAAGGACCTCCAGCGCGACAAGGAGCTCGAGAGTGAGCACCGCGCCGAACAGTATGTACGCGCAATCCGGCTCTACTACCTCAAGAACAAGACCTATCCACCATCGATCGACGCGCTTGAGAGCACGAACAACGTCCGCTATCTGCGCAAGCGCTACATCGACCCGCTGACCGGTAAAGACGACTGGCGCATCATCCACGTTGGCGAGAACAAGACGACCGTGAAGGGCTTCTTCGGTCAGCCGCTCGGCGGTCTGAATACGACCGGCGCGGGCAGCCTCGGTTCCGCGTCTTCGATGGCCAGCAGCGGAATAGGAAGCACCGCAGGATCGACGAGCAGCACCGTGAGCGGAGGCTCTCCGCTGTCGGCTGGCTTCTCTGGCGCGACCATCGGTGGGTCGACTGCAGGTTCTTCCACCACCGGAACGTCGAACTCCACAACATCATCGGGCAGTTCGGGCGGTGGGGGTCAGATCATGGGTGTCGGAACGTCAAAGACCGGCGAGAGCATCCTCAATCCGAACGGGCAGACCACGTATGAGACCTGGGAGTTCATCTACGACCCGAAGATCGAACTGCTCTACAAGCAGGCAAACATACTCGGCGGTCCGGCCAGCGTCAGCTCGCAATCTCCGTCCAGCTTGACCACGACGAATCCAGGGCAGACGAACACGCAGGGTGGATCGAACAACACGACCCCGAGCGCTCCAGCGGGTCCGCAGTGAAGTGGATTGGATTAGTGCTTGATCGCGTACATTACCCAGCTCGCGACAATGACCGCGCCGACGAAGCAGACAAAGCAGTAGGCTCCGAAGCGGATCATCATCTTCGGCTCGGCGCGCATCGTGATGCCGAAGACCACCGACACGAACAGCGAACATAAAAGCACAGCGCTGAAGTGGCTCAAAGTCATAGCGATGCCTTCCGTCCGTTTGCCAGCGAATGCGCGTCGACCGCTGCCATGTAGTTCAGCAGCCCGCCAATGACGATGAACTTCGTCCCGAAATCAGCGAGCGTGTTCACCGCCGAGCTCGCGCCCCATCCAACCCAGTGCGCCAGCCCGCACAGCAGGCCAAGCCCAAGCTGCGCGGCAAAGCCGAGAATGTCGAGGATGTCGCCGGTTCCGGGTTGATAGATCTTCCCCTGCAAGCCAAGTCCGATCAGGAACATACCCGCAATCGAGATGAAGAGCAGCAGAGCGCGGACCCACTTGCCCAGCATCAGGTGACCAAGACCAGGAATGAGCCAGCCGGCAACAAGAACGATCGCGGGAAGACTGGATTTTTCTCCGGGAATGCGCTGGGAAATCTGCTGAGCGTCTGCAGCCATTGCACTCGATTGTATCAGTGCGCAGGCTCCGTCTATTGCTCGCTCAGATGCGCAGCAGCTCGGTCTGGCGCGGTCCGGTGACGGCTGCTTTGCCGGGGCGCGTGATCATGTTCACCTCACTGCGGATACCAAACTCACCGGGGAAGTAAATGCCGGGCTCGACCGAGAAGCAGGTGTTGGGCAGCAGCAGCCGCTCGTCATGCGTCTCCAGGTTGTCGAGGTGAGCGCCATTGCCGTGCAGCTCCGTGGCGATGTTGTGGCCGGTCCGGTGCGTGAAAAATTCGTCGAGGCTCGCGCGGCGGATGATGTTGCGCGCAGCGTCGTCGGCCTGCCACCCGGCAATGGGCTCACCGGCGGCGTAGGCCTGCTCGACTGCGGCGATCGCTGCGTCGCGTGCCTCGCGGACGACGGAGAAAATGTGGCGCTCCCGCTCGGTGGGCTCGCGGCCGACGACACCGGTCCAGGTGATGTCGTACCAGATGGCGTCGGGGCGGCCGCGGCTGGTGTCGTGCGGCTCCGACAGCTTGGCCCAGATGTCGATCAGGACGAACTCGCCGTGCATGATGGGGGCGTGGCGGAGGTGCGTGGGTTCGTAATGGGAGTCGGCGGAGTTGGAGCCGGCGGAGACGTTGGGGCCGTGATCCGTCCACAGGCCCTCGCGTTCCATAGCGTGCTTGAAGAAGGTGACGACCTCGAACTCGTTGGTGAGCCCATCGCGGCGGATGCAGTCGGCGATGTGCTTCCAGCCTGCTTGCAGGACGCGATCGAGGCGAGCTTGTGCCTCATAATGCGTGGCGATCTGATCCTCAGTGAGAACGGCCTCGAAGAGGCTGACGAGGTCGGCGGAGCTGACGACGTCCTTGCCGAGGGAGCGGAGGAGCTCGACCGTTCCAGCGTCGACCATCGCGACATACATGATGGCGTTGCGCGGCGAGTACTGCATGGCGATCTTCTTCGCGCCGGAGAGCATGTCCTCGAGATTTTGTTCGAGTTCCTGCCAGGAGGAGTACTGGCGGGTAGTGCCGGGGAGGGGGTCAAGCTTACCGGACTCGATGCGGTGGACGAGCTTGCGGGGCTCGCCGTCGGCGGGAATGAAGTAGTACCAGCGGCGGGAGACGAAGGAGTCGGGGAGTCCGAGGATGCGGTAAGCGATGGGGTCCCGGTGGTGGTGGTCGTAGAAGAGCCAGCCGTCCAGGTGTTGGTCGCGAAGGGCGGATTGAATTGCGGAGAGGTTCATCCTGAACAGTATGCGCTCGCCCCCACCCCCTCCCCTGTTTTTTCGCAAAGTATTCAATCTGCATGATTTAGGCTTGTACTTTAACTTGATTGTTATCAATACTTTGCGCCAAAGTATTGATAAGAAAGGGGTAAGCGCCACTAGGTGAGGCACTCTTAAATGGTGCCGTGAAGGGGGAAAACTTGTGCGCCGGGCAGGCTATTTTGTTCGGTCGTAGACGATGGTCTGGTGGGCCTCTTTGCCGTCGGGGGACTTGGCGACGCACTTGTTTGTGAACTTCTTTCCGTCAGAGCTGAGTGAGAAGTCGCAGGTCTGGACGGTGCCGTCGGGGAAGGTCTCGACGCTGACGTCGGTGGCAGGGTCAGTGCTGTAGGTGCCCTTCATGCCGGTGAAGGGGTGAGGCTTGCCGTCCTCGGGGCCGCTCCAGGACGTGTTCCAGGTTTTGCCGTTGCCGTCGACCATGTGATCGGTCCATTTGCCCCATTTGTCGGTGTCGGTGACGAGGACGAAAGTGTCGCTCTTCATGGAGAAGCCGCCACCGAAGTCGGACTCACCCACGTTGAGGGTCCAGGTGCTGTGGGCGGGGAGGTGGGTGTGCGCGGCGAAGGCGAAGGGCACAAGCGTGAACGCGAGAAGCGCGACGGACGCGAGAGAGATGCGCTTAAGCATGGATTTTCTCCTGAGATTTTCAGTGGAGTCGTACGGCTTGGCCGAGGGTCGCTGCACTATACCCCTTCGCTTGGAAGGTCGGCTATGGAGAAATTGGAGGCGCGCCTTGGGAGGCTCGTTCGATCTTCGGCAGAGCGGTGCGGGCGGCGGATTCGGAAGTTCTGAGGGTGTGACCGTATACCTCTTCCATGGAATGGATGAACGGCGACCGGCGAAACCAACGGGCGAGGCGAAATAGGCTGCTGTAACATTGAGAATTAGAGGCTTTGGTGTGACGGGTTGAATGAAGAGGCTGGGGACTGCGTATGTTCGAATTTAATCAGCGAAGCAGAGGGAGGGTCGCCCCTACAATCCTGCGCTCCTCTGACACGAGTTCCGGGCGCCCCGAGATTACTCATGCGTCGTTTCTGGTGTGGGGTGAGCACTGTATCGAATGCGCCGCGCCCTCATGCTTCCAGACGTGCGATTTATATGATCCGCGGCCTGATCTGCGTTGCCGCAGGTTCGATTCAGGACCGATTCTCCGGCGGGATTTAAAGGGTGGCCGGGGACCAGGCGTGGAGATCCGGTTTAAAAAGTGGGCAAGGCTAGAGGCGCGCGGGAATGTGGGACTGATGGAGGTGCGCTCGTTGCGGTGGCTGGAAGATGGGGCGCTGGCCGCGGCGATGATGGTCAGCCCAGTCGGACGGATCGTGCATAAGCTGACGGGGGATATCCGCTGGAGCTTTGCGCACCAGGCGCTGATGGAGCGAATGGGCCGCTATCTTCAGGCCCGCACCAAGGCTGAGCAGATGCGGCCTGACTATTTTCTGCTGGAGATCGTCAACCCTTCCGACCAGCCCGAAGCAGTTCAGATTGGCTTTACGTTTTCGGCGGAGGAGCGCAAACGGAACAATCCGCTGGTGCAGATTCTGCCGGCGTACAAGAGCCGATTGACTCTTCCGCCGGGATATTCGTGCCACCGCATACCGTATCAGGAACTGACCCGTATCGTGGCAGACGGGCATGCATTCGACGTGGACATTACTCCGGATGGCGAGTCGACGCCAACGTTGATTTTTCTGACCGCAGACTTCGTGAAGTTGAAGGAGCGACCGGTTATGAGTGCAGCTGCGCGAAGCGCTCCGGCGGTGAAGGAGATCAAGTGCGTTGTGTGGGACCTTGACAACACACTTTGGCGCGGCGTACTTGCGGAGAATGATCAGCTGGAGTTGCGCAGCGACATCGTGGAAGTGCTTCGCGAATTGGACGAGCGCGGGATTCTACTGAGCATTGCGAGCAAGAACGATCCAAGTGCCGCGCTTGAGGCGCTCGAAAGGTTCGGGATCAAGGAACTCTTCCTGTATCCGCAGATTGGATGGACGCCGAAGGGGCAGGCGGTGGCGCATGTAGCGCGGGCCCTGAACATCGGCGTCGACAGCCTCGCGTTCATTGACGACAACCCGTTCGAATTAGAGGAGGTGCAGAGTATGAATCCGGATGTCCTCTGCATCAACATCAAGGAGGTGGAGTCGTTGAAGAGCGATCCGCGGTTTCAGGGCGGACGGAGTAACGATGCGAGGCACCGCCGCGCGATGTATCAGACCACCATCGCGCGAGAGACGGCCGAGGCGGGGTTCAACGGCGACTACTTCGCGTTCCTGAAGTCGTGTGAGATTGTTCTGGATGTCGCGGAGTTCCAGGACTCGGACTTGGAGCGGGTTGCAGAGCTTGTGCAGCGCACGAACCAGTTGAATTTTTCCGGGACAAAGTACACGCGGCAGGAGCTGGATGTTTTTCTCGCGGACGCCTCACTGAAGAAATTCGTCTTGAAATGCGCGGACAAATTTGGTTCCTACGGAACCGTCGGTTTTGCGATGGTGCGGACGAAGAATCACGCGATCTTGGTCGAGGATTTCATGTTGTCCTGCCGGGTGCAGTCGAAGTTCATCGAGCAGGCGTTTCTGCATTTTCTGCGTGAATACTTTTCGATGCTGTATTCGGCGATTGAAGTGAAGTTCCGCGCAACTTCTCGCAACGGGCCGGCGGCGCAGGTATTAGATTCCCTGGGCTTTGGACCTGTGGACGAGAACGGAAGGCGACATCTCGCTGGAGACCGCAGCCTGGAGTGTGACTTCATTACAACCAGCCGATCAACCGTTGGGGAAGTTTGAGTCTGGGGACGAGCCGAACGTCAACTCAGCGGAGTGATTGTCTAACCCGCTGCCGTAAGCCGGTCTTATCGAGAAACCATAGAGTGCCGGCTGTCATTCTCGCAAACAGATAATTCAGCGAGATATAGATTCGCGCCTTCAGGCTGCGTTTGAAGACGAAAAGGCTGCAGCAATCGACTCTTCTGGTTGCGAACTGACGCTTGTGCTGCCCTTCCCCTTCTTCGAAGTCGAATGCCCGAAATTGCTTCTCTGAAAAGAGCTGCTCGAAGGCGAGATACTGCAGCACGGTGCCAGCAGAGAGCGTACGATATTCCGGATCGTAGCCCAGGAGATCATAGTAGAGAATGCTGTCTCTGACAGGACAATAAAGATAGGCTGCCGGATTGCCCTGCATATAGAGGATGTAGGCGCGTACCTGGTCCTTCTCGGCCAAGGCGATCATCTTTTGCTTGAATTCCGGAGTGTCGGGGAGACCGTGATCGAGCAGATTCTCCTGGTACGTCAACTTGGAGATTTCGCGCGCCTGGGCATGAAACTCGAGCAATTCTTCAGGTGATTTGAACTGCCGAAAACAATCCGGTCCGGCGGAATCGACAAATTTCCGGACCTTGCGCCGTAAGGTGCTCTTGGTTTTCGCTCCGAAACTATTCAGATAGGTTTCAAAATCTACGTTGAAGTCCGTCACGTAATGTGGAAAGGTCTTCGGCGAATAGTAGATTTTGCCGTTCTCGGTCCGAAGCACGGTGTGGCTCTCAGGATCGCAAGGTATCGAGGGGAAGATGGAGACTTCGGAACCGTTGTCCTGTATGTCGACGGGGAGTTTCAGGTCGGCGAAATGATCGGTACAAACGCTCGCCAGGAATGGAATCCGGAACAGCGGTTTAGGTCCAAAGTTCACAGACAGATTTGCAGTCTCTTGAGCGAATTTCATCAGGGCCGAATCCTTGCAACTGTCTGGCTGAAGAGGCGCAAGCCAGTATTCAAAACGCTTCCGCTGATATCCGGAACGCGCTCAGGCGAATCTCGAATCACTAGATCGGAAAAGTAAACCGTCTGAAAGCGATCACGATTTTGAGACAGGAAATTACAGAGCTTCTCGAAACGATCAACTACCTGGTGCCGAATTGCAGGAGATTTTTTGGGGTTCCAGCGATTGGCGACCATCTCGAACGAGTGCGAAACAATGACGGCGAATTCCCATCCCTGGCGTTCGGCTCGTTCCAAGGCGAGAGACATCTCGGCGAAGCTGACTGCACAGAGCTGTGCCGGCCGCAGATGGGAGGGGCGGTCCTTAAAGACAGTTATGGGCAACTCCTGAACGGCTCCGAACGCAGTTGCCTGTCCGTAGGAGCGGATCTCGGGTAGATGCAAATGCGCGTTTTCATAGCACGGATTGAAGCTTGAATCGTATCGGACATGGCATTGGGCCAGAGCAGCCAGGGTATCGGCGTTCGCGGCGAAGCCGCCGGCCCGGAACGCGATCGGTGTCGGCGCGCCGGCGAGTTCCAACTGCTGTTTCGCGAAGCGAATTATCTCGACCTGCTCGTGAAGTGGAAACTCCCGAAGATGGTGGCTTCTGTACGGTATGTCGAGGCCAGGAACGTGCGGCAACCACTCGGTGTGGGGATGGAGCTGTACATCGTGTCCGCCGGCGAGAATGCTGGACACGATTTGCTTCAGAGGATTTAGCCCAACATTCGGGCAGCCGGAAAACAGGCTCTCCACCATGAAGTTTGCTTTTAACCCGTGCTGAGCGAATATCCGCAGCTGGTAGTCAAGTCCGACTTCTCGACCGTCGATTCTCCCGTAAACGTCTCGCTCGATGTCGGATCGAAGGCAATCCGCCTTCCAATCTTTCGAAATTGAATGGGCTTCGGTGTCTATCGTGATGAGAACTTGAAGCATTTTGGCCCACGGTAAAGGACGTATTTTCGGGTGTCAAGGAATTATACGGCGATATAGCTCGTTGTGGTGCGCGGTTGGATGGTTAGCGGGAGCGGCCTCCGGCGTCGGGTCGGATGGCGATGACGGTGTCGCCGCGGAGGACGTGAGGAGTTGTGGAGGGTCACGATAGGATCGCGGGCGGGGTAAGGGCGACTCGGTCGCGTAAGGTAAGAGCGGGCTCATCGGGAACAGCGCTGGCAGCGAGCCGGTTCGAGTTGCCGGCAGACTGGCGGTCAGGATGCTTGCGATGGGTGTTCCGGGCGGGATTTGCCGCCGTCGACCTTGCGACCACCGCAGCGATAGCGCTAGTTCAAGGATTTACTTCCAGAGGTGCGGTGCTTTGCGTTGGAGGTATTCCAAAAGTTTTTCCGGGTGGATGGGTTTGGCCAAAAGGTTGAAATGGTGGCCGTGATCCTTTGCGTCGCGGAGGAGGTCGGTAACGCCAGTCTGGCCGGAGATGAGAACGATGACGGTGGCTGGCAACTCGTCACGCACGCGGATGGCGAGGTCGATGCCGTTCATTCCCGGCATGACGATATCGGTCAGGAGATAATCAGGCTTCAGCTTGAGCGCCATTTCCAAGGCAGAGTCACTGCTGTAGGCGCGTTCGGCGCGAAAGCCGGAGCGATTCAAGACCATCATGGTGGTGTCGGCGATGACTTGCTGATCATCGACGACGAGAATGGTCGGTTTTCTCTGGCGGCGAGAAGTGCCGGAGCTTTCCTGCTCTTCAGCGGAGATACCCTTCAGTGCGTCTTCGTTAGAAAACAGGTACAGGTCTGGCTTGATCCCGAACATGCGAACTCCTCGTTGACACCTCTAATTCACCGCGATGTGTTCAGCAGTGGCTGAACCGCTAAATGGGAAGAAAATAGAAACGGTCGTTCCGCTCCTGCTATTTGTATTACTTGTAACGCCGACGTGGCCTCCTCTCTTTTCGACAAGTTGTTTGACGACCCAGAGGCCAATTCCGGTACCCATATTTCCCTTGGTGGTGAAGAAAGGCTCGAACACTTTGGGAAGGTTGTCCTTCCGAATTCCGGAGCCGCTGTCGGCGAGCTGGATCTCAATGCCATCCGGGCTGAAACTTCGTCTGGTTTGGACGCGGAGAACACCGCCTTGCGGCATGGCGTCGATGGCATTGGCGACGATGTTGGAGAAGATCTGCATCATCTCGCCTCTGCTGGCAAGGAGGGCGGGATGATCGTCAAAGCGGCAATCGGTGGCGATGTCCGCAGATGTAAGTTTGCCCTGATAGACGGTGAGCACGTGCTGGATGACATCCTGAAGAACAACCGGCGTTGGTGTGCCGTCGTCGCGATAGTAGCCGAGCGTTTGGCGGGCGATGTGCGCGACGCGCTCCAGCTCGGTCTCGGCGGTGCTGAGATGCGAGCGGGCTTCGGTGAGCGATCCGCTGGTGCGAGCGAGATAGATGAGATTGAGAACAGCGTCGAGCGGGTTGTTGATTTCGTGGGCGACGGTTGCGGCCATGCGCCCGGTGGCGGCCAACTTTTCCGAGTCCATCAGTTGTTTCTCGATCCGCTTGCGTTCGGTGATCTCGCGGGCGATCTTCGAGGCGCCGATGATTCTGCCTTCGCTATCGATCAATGGAGAGATGGTTATGGAGACATCGAACTTTTCGCCGTTCTTTCTGACGCGCAGGGTCTCGTAGTGGGAGATACGCTTGCCGGATCGAATCTTCGATAAGATCGTCTCTTCTTCATGCTGCAACTCTTCGGGGATGAGGCAACGCACGTTTCTGCCGATGATCTCCTGCGCGGAATAGCCGAACATCTGTGCAGCGGCATCGTTCCAGGTGAGAATGACGCCGTTGAGGTCTTTGCTGACGATGGCGTCGTCGGTGCTGTCGACGATGGCAGCGAGGAGTGCCTGGCGGCGCTCCGGGGTCGCAGCTGCGGTTGCTTCGTATTTGAGCGAAAGATCGGTCTGGTCGTTCGTGCCCAAGGGTGCGACCTCACATCCTCAGGTTAGATGACCTAATGCGGTCGAGCGTTCACGGGAGTGTTCGATTCGTTATCTGTTTTATTGAGCGAATTTCAAGCGTTTTCGGCGGTCGAGCGATATCGTCGAAACGCATGCTAGAACGTGAAATTGGTAAAGAAGAGAATGGTGCGGTTGCCGGGCGTGGGGCCTGAATATGGTCCGCTGGCAAGGGACTGCGTCTGGCCGAACAGCCGCGAATCCATAACGCCGTTGGGAGGAGCCCAGTTGACGACGTTAAAAACATTCAGCGCGATCGCGACAAATGTGATGTTGTACTTGCGCGGAACCTTTTCATCGATTTTGACGCCGCCGCCGTTACCGCTGAGACCGCGGCCGTTGACGCTGTTGTTCACGTTCTGCCCGGCGAGGTCGCCTTCCTGCTTGATGTGCGGGCCGATGCCGATGGTCTTACTGGCGCGCAAGTGAAGCACGAAATTGGCGGGGCCGGTGCCGAGATTGTAGGGAACGATCTTCTCGTTCTTGCCGACGGGATTGGAGTCGAGGCAGCCGAACGGTGTTGAGACGAGGCCGGGCTGGCCGCAGATCCCGTAGGCCGGGCGCGCGTTGAACTGGTTATTCTGCGTGAGGTCGGTGCCGGTGGTGATGTTGTAAGGCGTGCCCGATTGCGCGGCGAGCAGAGGCGCAAAGATGACGCCGCCGGGAGCGGTATAGGTGAGCAGAAGAAAGATGCGATGACGGATGCCGAAGCTTGCACGGCCGTAATCGAGGCCGGGATGCTGCGGGTCCATGGGAACGGAATTGGCTCCCTGAGTGTCGCTGTTGGCGTAGTTGAGGGTGTAGTTGGAGTCGAAGCTGAGATGCTTGAAGTGCGCTTTGGCGGTGACGAGCAGCTCCTGCTGGCGGTAGAAGCCGCCGGATTGAAATTGATAGTTGTATGCGGCCGGAGTTGTTCCATTCACGGTGTATGTGGAGGGATCGAAGTCCGGAGCGGTCACGTTGTCCATCAGATACTGATGCACGCCCTGGGTGAACAGATAGGTGATGTTGCCGGTGAGAGCTTTGGTGATTTGACGGTCCACGCCGACACCACCCTGCATGTCGAGCGCGGCGTGAAAGTGCGGATCGACGGTGTGGTATGTGGGTACGGTCGTGCCGAGCGACTGCAGCGTCTGCTCCGTTTGGGGCGCATTCGGATTGAAGAACGGTGGGGCCTTCACCGTGTAGCTCTTCTGGTTGATGCCGTTGTCGTGAATCGTCTGGATGATGTAAGGCGTGCCGGAGGACTGAAAGGAATTCGGCACGGTGAAGCGGTTGTAGAACCATCCGTAGCCGCCGCGCACCACGGTTTTCGCAGCGCCTTTGCCCTGGTATCCGGGGCTCCAGGCAAACGCGACGCGCGGGCCCCAGTCGGCGTGATCGCGTATGCGGTTTTGCCCTTCATAACGGAGCCCAAGGCCGGCTACGAGGTTTTTGCGCGGATGCCAGTCGTCTTGCAGGAAGAGCGCTGCGTCGAACAGGATCGCGCGCGCGATTGGGTTGCTGACCACGGTTTGCGAGTAGAGCGTCGGCGTCTGCGCCTGATAGGCCGCCAGCGTGCTGAAGCTGTAGGCTCCGTTGGTTCCTGATTCCGAGAAATTGGTGTCGCGCTCGGCGCGGAGACGCGTGCCGAAACGCAGAATATGTTTGCCTGCGGTTGCAGTTGAATAGTTCTGCAGCTCAAAGTTGTCTTCATGGTCCTGCACCACGCCGGTGCTCGAGCCGCCTTTGGTAAAGGAGCCTTGCACGGTGACAGCGGGCGTGAATTTGACGGCGGTTTGATCGTTGCGGATGCGCCGCCATTGGAAGTGCGTCTCGTTGACCAGATGCTCGTTGATGACGACGGTGTCGCCGATCTGCACGGAATTTTCTTTGTCGTTGGAGCTGACGGCCTGGCTGGGAAGGTTGAGATCGCCTACGCCGTTGTTCGAGGCAACAGAACGGAAGAAGCCATCGCGGATGGTGATGTTGTGAATGCCAAGCTGGAAATCGATGCGCGGGCTGATCTCGAAGATGCTGGAAGGAGTTGGAAAGAATTCAACGATGTTTGTGGAGGGGTTGTTGGGATTGAGCGCGTTCACGATGGATTGGGTTTGCCGCTGCATGTCGAACACGTTGAAGAAGTAGGCGGCCTTCTTGCTGAGCGGACCGCTGACGTTGCCCATGGCGGAATAGAAATCGTAGAACGGCGGCTGGCCTACGATCGGGTTGCCGGTGTTGAGGGGCGATGCGGTTCCGAAGCCTCCGAAGTTTCCCTTGAGCTTTTGCGTGCCGGGCTTGGTGATGATCTCGATGCGGCCATAGCCGATGCGGTCGAACTCAGCAGAAAAGGGATTCTGGTTGACGCGGATTTCAAGGATGGAGGATTTGGGCGGGATTTGGCCGCCTTCGAAGCCATCGATATAGATTTGGCCGCCGCTGGGACCGGCTGCGGGGCCTGCTAACGCCTGCAACTCATTTTGCAATTCGTCGGGATCGTCGGAGAGCGCGTCGAGATCGCTGCCCTTGATGACCATGGCGCTGGAGTTTTGATCGGGACTCAGGCCGACGCTCTCGCTATGATCGTCCACGGTGACGTGTTCCTGTTCGACGGCGATGGCGAGGGAGACTTTGAGGTCCTTGGCTGCACCGGCGGCCAGCACAACGTCAGGAGTAGTGAACGGCGCGAATCCTTTGGCGGCGACGGTTACGGAATAGGTGCCTGGCGCGAGGGAACTGAAGGAGAAACGTCCTTCCGGCCCGGACTTGGTGCGTTGCACGCGGTTGTGACTGACGAGGGAAACGGTGGCACCGGGGATGACGGCGCCGCTGGGGTCGGCTACGATGCCGCGGATGGTGGCGGTCTCCTGAGCCGGTGTGGGGGAGGCGAAGAAGAGGCAAGACAGTAGCGCAATCGATAGGCAGAGTCCCTTCAGGATCCTGATCATGTCTCCGAACCGCCTCGTACACCTATGTAGCAAACTACATTGAGTACTGTCAATTGGCCTGTATCGAGATGAATCGGCAGCGACCGTGATGTTGGTTGACGGTCCATTACGTTCGCTTCTCTAGATACGGTTGAGGGAGAGGTCGAGGATGCAAGAAGTTTAGTAGGGTTATCGATTTAAGGTTGCAAACGATGCTCGATTCGGAGCACAGATGGTCAATGTTCCGGGAAGCAGGGAATCGCTACGTCAGTTAAACTGCGTATCTGAATGGTGGACGGCAGTTCGTTGTGAAGGCGAGTTATTTGCTGCGGTTCTGACTAGCGGATGGCCACGAGGGACTGGCCAGCTCCATGGTCCAGATCGGGCCTTGCTGGTCCAGCTCGCCTTCCATTTTGAGGAACGTGGGGACCTCTCCGTCCATGAGCCACATTTTGATATCAGGGGGCTGCTTGCCGATGACGGGAGCGACCACGCCGGCGACACCGCCGATGTCGATGTGGATGTTGTAGCGCCTGGCTCGATGACGGATTCCAGCGACGTAGAAGGGGTCCTCACCGTCGGGCTTGATAGAGAGATGGACGATGCGAGGCTTGGAGCCGGCGATGTAGGCGACCTTCATTTCGGCTGCATTGGCGGGGAAATTTTTGAGCGCGTCGGAGATCATTCCGTTGACGAGGTCCGGCGGGAGATCCATGTGCTCGGTGTTCACCTGGTCCTTACCATCTTTGAACTCGTGCCAGGTTACTGTTCCGGCGCGGACGTTGATCTCCTGATCGAGCGGTTGCTTGAAGGACGGACCTTTCTGGATGTGGTGATCGGTGATGAGTTGGAGAACCTTGCCCTGGGTGAAGACGGTGCGGTCGTCGTCGATGGAGCCGTCACGGAAACGAATGACCAGGCGGGAACGGACTTCGCTGCCGCGTGTGATGGTGACCTGATCGCCGACGGCGATGAGTTTTCCGGAGGCGTCCTTGAGGATGACGAAGCCGTGCGAGGAGCCCTCCTTGTGCGTTGCGGTGACTGGATCTCCACCGCTGCCAGCAGGCTGGCCGCGGACCCCGGCGAACGCATTGAATGGGCGAAGCAGCGAAAGCAGCACGGTGAAACAGATGCAGAAGGCCCAGAGATAGCAAAAGAAACGGCGGATGTGAATTCTCCTTCGTACGCCCTCGTAATAGATAGCAGTCAGCGTGGTTCAGTTGTGCGGCGGCGGTGGTACTTCACACAGCCAAGCTGCGAAGTTCCTAGTGTGTAGATACGTCAGATAAACGACGCAAAAATTTGTAGTCGCGTGAGAGGCGCTTTCATTTAGGCTGATGTGCACCAATCTCGCGGGTCCGAATCGCCGTACGGAGGATCTCCAATGGGTGCGCGGTCGTTCACTTTCATTGCTGTTTCGTGGGTTGTGCTGCTTGCCAGCTGTGGAGGCGGCGGCGGGGGTGGTGGCTATAACGGTCAACCTGTTGTCGTGACAGTGACTCCGCAGATCACGTCGATGGCTGCAGGCACAACGCAGATGTTTACGGCGACGGTGCAGAACGGCCCGACGACCGTCGGCTGGTTCAGCTATGGAACCGCGGGCACCTTCTCGCAACCGCAGGTATCCGGGAACCAGTCCACCGTTGTCTATACAGCGCCATCAACTCCGCCGATTTATTCCGGGACGAGTGGCGACGGGCTGAGCTACAACGCGACCAACACCCAAGGCGTTGTCACGATTACGGCTGGCGTCCCGAGCAATGCCAATACATTCAATCAAACAGTGGGCACGGTGCAGTTCCCAATCACTGGCCCGGTGAGCGCGGGTATTTCCACGTTTTCAACGACGGTAAAGCTTGGGGCAACGAATCTCTTCACGGGATATTGCGTGGGAGCGACGAACAACACCATTCTGTGGCAGGTGAACGGCGTTACGGGGGGATCGTCGGCCACCGGCACGATTGTTGAAGGCGCATTGTCGATAGGCGGGGAGTATACAGCTCCGTCTACGATGCCGGTGACGGGAAGTACGGTGACGATCTCTGCGGTTTGCGAGGTGGACAACACGAAGAGCGCTTCCGAGAAGATTACGCTGACGCCGTGATTTCGCCTGAACGGCGAGATTCGATCGGAAAGG
>DASRGC010000008.1:0-52270 GCA_035651235.1 Acidobacteriaceae bacterium | reverse complement strand
CTACATCATCCCCGTCGACATCAACTACCACGACGGCCAGCGCTACCCTGTCCTCGTTCGCGACGACAGCAAGAAGGACTTCCTCGACGAGATCACCACCCCACTCACCGACGAAGCCAAAAAGGCCCGCGAACAAGCCCCCGCCCACACCCACGCCCCAACCGAGTAACCCGTTCTACACTTAGGGGCGCGAAGACACTGTTCTTCGCGCCCTCAGTCTTTAACTTGCAACTCGAAACTCGCATCTCGAAACTGATTCAGACCCGCTTTTGCTCTTGCCTTTGCCCTTGCTTTTGTTCTTGCCTTTGCTCTTGCTTTTCTTTATGTCATTCCGAGGCGAAGCCAAGGAACCTGCTTTTCGGCCACTGCCGCTCCAGGAGCCACTGCATGCGCACCCTCCTCACCTTCGCACTCTCTGCCCTCGCCACCATCGCTTGCGCGCAAACCATGTCCACCACGCCCGCGCAGCAGCGTCCGCAATCCAACTGGCCCAGCAAAGACGAGCTCTACATCGCGCACGACTTCAAGTTCGGCACCGGCGAATCCCTCCCCGAGCTGAAACTCCGCTATCTCACGCTCGGCACTCCTCACCGCAACGCCGCCGGCCACGTCGACAACGCCGTCCTTCTCCTCCACGGCACCGGCGGCGACCGCCACACGCTTCTCAACCCCATCTTCTCCGATGTCCTCTTCGGCGCCGGCCAGCCGCTCGACATCACCAAATACTTCCTCATCCTCCCCGACGACATCGGCCACGGCGACAGCTCCAAACCTTCCGACGGCCTCAAGATGAACTTCCCCCACTACGACTACGACGACATGGTCCGCTCGCAGCACCAGATGCTCCTCGAAGGCCTTCACGTCGACCACCTCCGCCTCATCCTCGGCACCTCGATGGGCTGCATGCAAAGCTTCGTCTGGGGTGAAACCTATCCCAACTTCGCCGACGCGCTCATGCCGCTCGCCTGCCTTCCCACCGAAATCGCCGGCCGCAACCGCATCATGCGCTATCTCGCCATCGAAAACATCAAGCGCGACCCCGCCTGGAACAACGGCAACTACACCACCGAACCAATGGAAGGCATCCGCACCGCCAACGAGATGCTCTTCGTCATGGGTTCAGCCCCGCTCGTCCTCCAGAAGGCCGCGCGCGCCCGCGCCGCCGCCGAGAAATACATCGACAACTACCTCAATCGCGTCGACGCCCACACCGACGCCAACAACTTCATCTACTACGTCGACTCCTCGCGCAACTACAACCCCGAGCCCCGCCTCAGCAGCATCACCGTCCCCGTCATGTACATCAACTCCGCCGACGACTTCATCAACCCACCCGAGCTAGGCATCGCCGAGCAACTCACAAAGCGCATGCCGCACGCACAGTTCGTCCTCATCCCCATCTCCGACCAGACCCGCGGCCACGGAACCCACACCGCCGCCGCCGTCTGGAAGCAATACCTGATCCAACTCCTCGCCGAATCCGAGCCCAAACCCTAGCGCACCTCGTGCGTCTAAGGAGCACGGATCAACCCATGATGAAGCGTCTGCCTCCGGTTCTCTGCTCTCTCTCACTCTGTACGCTTCCGGCAGTGTTCTCCGCACACGTGCAGTACATCGCGCGAAAACCGCCCCAAACCGCAGCGATGACCGCGCCTCTGCCGGTCTTCGATGTCGTTTCCATCCGCGAAAACAAAACCGGCAGCTATTCTTCAACCGTGCGTTGGGTAGGGGACGCATTCACCGCAACCAACATGACGCTGAGTACTCTTCTTCTAAACGCCTATAACATCCGCGAAGACCTGATGTCCGGTCTTCCCAGCTGGGCCGACTCGACTCACTTCGATGTCAATGCCAAGGTCAGCGATCCGGACCCCAACGTTCTCAAGAATCTTTCCCGCGAGCAGCGCCGCGCAATGATTGTCGCTTTTCTAAGCGACCGCTTCCACCTCCGCGCCCACATCGAAACCAAAACGCTTCCCGTCTACGACCTCGTCATCGCGAAAGGCGGCCTCAGGATGAAAGAGTATGCAGCCGTTGTGTCCCCGGGCGGCGGCGACGGCAATCCCGCCAATAAGAAGCCCGGCAGCATGACGATCCGCAACTACCAGATCACCGCCTTCGGCATCCCTACTTCAAATCTCGCGGCAAACCTCGCCTTCATCGTCCAGCGCAACGTCATCGACAAAACCGGCCTCACCGGTATGTACGACATCAATCTCAAGTGGAGACCCGACGACGCTCCTGCCTCGGACGACAACAACGCGCCCGATCTCTTCACCGCCCTCCAGGAGCAGCTCGGCCTCAAGCTCGAACCCTCCAAAGGCCCTGTCAACATTCTCGTCATCGACCACGTAGAAATGCCCACAGCAAACTAATCCCTCCCGCAGAACCGAATCAGAAACGCAACACTGCCGCGAACACAACCTCACCGGCCCGCCGCGCATTTCATCCCTCTATGCGGAGTCCCACCTTCTCCCGCTTCCTCGCGCTCTGCACACTCGCCTGCCTCTGCATCGGCCTGCTCAGCCTCAAGCTCCTGCAGTACCGCTTCGGCGGCTACGACCTCAGCGCCCTCATCGACTCCGGCTGGCGCGTCTACCTCGGCCAGGCGCCCAACCGCGACTTTATCTGCACCTTCCCGCCAATCCTCTATCTCGCCGTCGCACTCGCCTTCAAAATCCTCGGCGTCCGCTGGCTCGCCATCACCATCGCCGGCGCAATCTTTCCCCTGATCCTCACCATCGCCGGCCTTCGCATTCTCTACCTGCTCCGCCCACACATCCCCGACGCCCGGCTCCGTTGGCTCGCCCTCATCTACACCGCCCTACAGATGACGCCGCTCCTCGCCGTCGGCTTCCCGTGGCACTCCTCCTGGACCGAAACCGCCTCGCTCTACGCGCTCCTCGCCACCTTCGCGCTCGCAACGTCGAACCCGCCACTCCGCTCAATCCGTCTCGAACTCCCCGCGCACGTCGCGCTCGCCGAAACCCTGCTCCTCCTCGCCAAACCGAACGTCGCTCTCCCCATCCTCCTCGGCTGCACGATCACACTCCTCGTCGCCCGCCACATCCGCACCGCACTCCTCGCCATCATCAGCGCAGCTCTACTCGCCTCGCTCCTCCTCGCCTTCGCCCACACCTCACTGCTCGCCACCTACAGCCTCTACTTCCAGCTCACCTCACGCTTCCAGCCCGGTCACTTCCTCGCCGGAATCCTCTACAACAAAGACCTCTCCGTCGGCTTCCAGCGCTGGACCATCTACGCCATCCTCGTCCCTGCCACACTCTGGATCATCATCCAATCACTTCGCCGCACAGCCACACCCATGTGGCTCCGCGCCCTCGCCCTCACCGGTCTCATCGCCGCCTGGCTCGGTATCGGCACCAACGTCGAGTTCGCCCTCCTCGACGCGCCCGTTCTCATCCTCGCCGCCGCTCTCCTCGCGAGCACGCGCGCGCACACCTTCGCCCCCTCAGCCATCACCGCCGCAACCTACATCCTCGTCGCCATCGCGCTCTTCTACGGCATCTCGCGCGCCCGCATGCAGGAGATCGGCGTCTGGGCCGAAGCGGAAACCTGCAACACCGAATCCAGCATCCAGGACCCGTTCTTCGGTGGGTTCACCACCTGCCGCAATCTCGCCTCCGTGCTCGCAGAAACCGACGCCGCCATCCACACACGCAACGCCCAGTCCGTCTTCTTCGGCCCGCGCATGGAGTTCCTCTACGCGCGTTATCGCCTCACCTCACCGCGCGGCCTTCCACTCTGGTGGCACCCCGGCAGCTCCTACCCTCTTCCCTGCGAACGCCGCATCCTCGCCGCCTTCGAAGCCGACCGCCCTCAGATCCTCATCTTCCTGCACGACGACCGCTCCCACATGCCCGCCGCCCTGCTCGACCTCATCGACCGCGAATACCAGCAACTCCCACACCCACCCGCCCCACACTACGCCGACCTCGCCAACGACCCCACCGCCCAAATCGACATCTACATCCGCCGCTAAGCAACACTCCGGGCGGCTCACACCGGTGCCCACCCTCGGCACGAAGCGACAGGGTGGGGTATCGCGTGCGGTAGCACGCGATGCTCTTGTCTTTTTTCTGTTATCTCCGAAGGGGACCTGCGTGTCTACCGCAGCTCGGCCGCAGCGCGCGCCTGATCCAACACCTGGACCAGCCGTCCCGGCTGATCCAGCAGCGGCTCCATCGCCCTGCCCACCAGCACCAGCAGCGGAGCTGGCCCACACTCCAATTCTCCAAGCCCTTCCAGCCGCGACACCACATGCGTCTGCCGCGCCGTCGCCGCCTGCGACACCGCCGCACACGGCACATCCGCCGCCACTCCCGCCTCCGCCAGCTCCCGCGCCAGCCGCGCCGTGTCGCGCCCCGGCATGTAGATCACCAGCGTCGCATCCTCCGGCAGCGGCCCAGACCAAATCGGCGCCGGATCCTTCCCCGTCGCATGATGTCCCGTGCAGAAAATCAGCTTCGACGCATACTTCCTGTCCGTCAGCGGCAGCGCCAGCGACGCCCCCGCAGCAAACGCCGCCGTCACGCCCGGCACCACTTCAAACTCCACACCCGCCGCCCGCAGCGCCGCAATCTCCTCACCCGCGCGCCCAAACACCAGCGGATCGCCCGACTTCAACCGCACCACACTCTGCCCCGCGCGCGCCGCCTCAATCATCAGCGAGTGAATTCCCTGCTGCGTAATCCGCGGTCGCCCGCAGCGCTTGCCCACACTCGTCACCAGCGCATGCTTATGCGCCAGCGCCAGCACCTCATCGGGAACCAGGTCATCGTGAAACACCACATCCGCCGACTCCAGCAGCCGCACCGCCTTCATCGTCAGCAGCTCCGGATCACCGGGCCCCGCGCCCACCAGATAAACCTTCCCCAGTTCAGCCTTCGTCATCGGTTCACCTCATTCAGGGGTACTCCATTCAAGACGACGGTCTCATCGTCGTCATGGGTGGGGTGAACATATCCATGCTCCCGCGCATGCTGCCTCGCTCTTGCCCTTGCCGGACACTCCGCAAACCCGCACACCTCACGCTGCGCCAGCTCATGCAGCAACTGCTTCCGCGGCTCGCCGATCGGCTCAACCGCCGTCACCTCGCGCCGCAGCCTTCCCAGCTCCATCAACCACTCGCCCGTATCCAACGGCAGCGCCGCATTGATCTCCTTACGCAGCCGCTGCGCCAGCGCCGGGCTCTCCCCCGCCGTCGAGATCGCAATCTGCAGCTCACCGCGCTTCACAATCGACGGAAAATAAAAATCGCAGAACGGCGGATCATCCACCGCATTCACCAGCACGCCGCGCCGCGTCGCCTCAGCAAACACCGCCCGATTCACCTCCGCGGTTGCAGTCGCTGCCACCGCCAGAAACGCCCCCGCCAGATCCCCCTCGCGATACTCTCTCCGCACCCACGCGATATCTCCACCCTCAGCCCACTCCCGCACTCGCGGCAGCGCCTCGGGCGCAATCACCGTCACCCGCGCCTCAGCCTCCAGCAGCGCCCCGATCTTCCCTTCCGCAATCGCGCCCGCACCCACCACCACACAGGGTCGGCTCATCAGCTTCAGGAACATCGGAAACAGGCTCATGGCACCTCACCCAACATTCGCCGGCACGCGTCCCGGAGCAGGATCCCGCGGCACCGGCGGAAACTCCCCGCCCGCCAGGTCCTCTCTCAGCTCCGCATCCGTCGACCGCCGGAAGTACCCACGCAGACTCTCACCCTGCTTCCGATTCGCCAAATATCCCCGCAGCAGCCGCTCAATCGCCTCCGGGCAATCCTCCGCCGCCGCGCGATACCCAATCTGCCGCGCAATCCCAGCATACTCACCCACCGCGCCGCCGACGCAGAAATAAAACGCGTCGACCATCTTCCCATCCTTCTTAATCTTCTTCCCCTCAAGCCCAATATCCGCAATCCACGACTGCCCGCACGAGTTCGTGCACCCTGTCACATGCAGCCTGATCTGCTGATCGAACTCCGGCACGCGCTCCTCCAGCTCGCTCACCAGCCACTTGTTGAACTGCTTCGTCTCCGCAATCGCCAGCTTGCAGAACTCCGTCCCCGTACACGCAATCGCCCCGCGGAAAAACACCGTCGGCTGAACCTCCAGCCCCAGCGCCCCAAGCTCCTTCACCAGCTCCTGCACCTTCGCATTCGGCACATTCACGATGATGATGTTCTGACCAATCGTCGTGCGCAGATGCCCATCGCCATACCGCTCGCTCAACTCGGCCAGCGCAAACATCTGATCCGCGGTCAGCCGCCCATTGATGATCGTCGCGCCCACATAGCTCAGCCCATCCTGCTTCTGCCGATGCACGCCCACATGATCGCGATAGATATCCTCCGCCACGGGCCCTTCCTCGGCATAGTCGAACTTGTACCCAAGCCGCCGCTCCACCTCAGCCAGCATCGACTCCGCGGTCCACCCAAACTTCATGAACAGGTACTTGATCCTCGCGCTCGTCCGGGCCTCGCGCAGCACATCCGAATCCCGAAACACCTCCAGCACCGTCCTCACCGCATCGAACGCTTTATCCTGCGGAATAAACGCCGGCAGCCTCACCGCAATATGCGGCTGGTTCGACAACCCGCCACCCACGCGCAGGCTGTACCCAACTTCCTCTTCTCCGTTGTCTTTCTTTCGCTTCAGCGCCGTCAGCGCCACATCATTAATCTCCGGGAACGAGCACCACACCGGGCATCCGCTCACGGAAATCTTGAACTTCCTCGGCAGGTTATAAAACTCCGGATTCCCCGTCAGCTTCTGCGCCACCTCCACCGCCAGCGGCGACGCATCAATCAGCTCATGCCCATCCAATCCCGCCAGCGGGCACCCCGTCACATTCCTCACCACATCGCCGCACGCGCCCTTCGACGACAACCCGATCTTCTCCAGCTCCTCCGCCACCACCGGCAGCGCCTCAATCGTCAGCCAGTGCAGCTGAATATTCTGCCGCGTCGTCACATCCCCAATCCCGCGCGCATACTTCGCCGTAATATTCGCAATCCCGCGCATCTGCCGAGACGTCAGCAGCCCATTCGGCAGCGCAATCCGCTGCATGAAGAACTCCGTCGCCTTACCCTCGCCGCCCGTCCCTCCGGTCACGCCCAGGCCATCGCCCTGCGAATAAATCCCCCACCACCGGAAGTACGTCGCCCACTCCGCCGGAATGCTACTGTGTCCCAGCCGCGCAAACTCCCGCACCTCATCCCACGCATCCCACGGATTCTTCTCGCGCTTCAGCCGCTCGGCCTTCTGGGCTTTCGTTTCTTTCACGGGTACAGCCTCTTTGACTGGCGCAGCCTCTTTCACTTCCGCTGCCGCCGCTACAGGCTCCAAAACACTCGTCTCGCTCACGTAAAATCTCCCGAAAAATCCCGCAAAAACGAAAAGCCCACGATCTTTGTCGTGGGACCTCAGGGGTGAAGCTTATGGGGTTTGCGCTTATCCGTTAGCCGCGCACGCCGCCGCCTCAGCCCTGAGGCCAAGACAACACGCGCACATGCACATCACCTTCACATTCATAAGTCTACGTCCACTCCCCCACAAAATCAACCCTGCCCCCAATAACATCTCCTAATCCCCCATAAGTGACCCACACCCCGGGAGCCCACACATCCCCGGACACGTCCGGGTACTCACCCCCAACTCCGGGAGCCCCACCCTCGAAGCGAATTCGGGCGACATCACACTCCGGGTGCCCCACCCTCGGCGCGAAGCGACAGGGTGGGGTATCGCGCGTGGTAGCGCGCGACCGCTTTCTTCCACCAACGAAGGATTCTTCCCACCCCACCCACCCGCTACACTCCACCTGTGTCAACGGGCCTCATCCGCTACCACCAAACTGGACTGCTCCACTTCATCACCTTCAGCTGTGTCCGCCACCGCCCCATCCTCGGCACCGAACCCGCCCGCGACACCTTCTGCGACCTCCTCGAACGCACTCGCGAACTCTACGCCTTCGACATCTTCGCCTACGTCATCATGCCCGATCACGTCCACCTGCTCGTCACCGAACCCGAGGGAAAACCACTCTCCGTAGCCATCCAGATCCTCAAACAGCGTTTCTCTAAAACGCGCGCCGAAAAACACGTCTGGGAATCCCGCTACTACGACTTCAACATCCGCTCCGAAAAGAAGCGCGCCGAAAAGCTCCGCTACATCCACTGGAATCCAGTCCGCCGCAACCTCGTCCAAAAACCAGAAGAATGGCGCTGGAGCAGCTTCCGCGACTACGCCGGCCTCCACCGCGGTCCCGTCACCGTAACCCTCCCCACTTGGTAGCTATCGAGCACCTCACCTTTACCAGCTTCGCCGCGACAGCCCAACCGGGTGCCCCACCCTCGGCGCGTAGCGACAGGAGCCCAACCGGGTGCCCCATCCTCGACCGGCGTAGCCGGGCAGGGTGGGGTATCGTTTGCGGTAGCAAACGACCGCCTTTACTTCACGTCGGAAGGAACTTCTTCCACTTTGCAGTAAAAATTGTGTTCGGGTACTTGAAGCCTATTAGGACTCCTATCAAAAAGACGATCTACTGGACCATCGCATTAGGCACCAGTTCGTTTTTACTTCGGCTGTTGTCCTACGTCTTTCCCGAATTCTTCTCCGTGCTACTTTCGATAGCCGCCCTCGCGGCCATGGCAATACTTCTAATCATTTCTTTGATAGTGGGATTTACCAGATGGCGAAAGCAGTTCCGTTTCTGGCCGGTACCATCCGCGCTCTGCCTCGCATTCCTACTCTGTTGGTTTTACGTCGCCTCTCCAACGGGCCAACATCTATCGGACCGGGTATTTGAACACCACCTCGATGACTACTCCACAGTCGTAGCTCACTTCAGAGATGACAAGGTGCAGTGCGCGACTTCATGCCAGGGAAATGTCGAGGAGATCCACGAACCGACTCTCCCTGCGCATGTTCAAGGAATATGGAGTACACACTGCGATAACGGCGGCGCACTTGTCCTATTTCGTCTCCATACAGATGTCCCTCTACTTCACGAAGGCTACCTGTTCAAGGATTACGAAGAAGACAGCAACTGCTCCAGGCTGTTCGGCTCCCACGAAATCGTCTGGTCCCACGCCCCCTACACGCGGCACATCACAGGAAACTGGTATCGCTTCTCAGACCAACCAGGCTTTTAGCCACGCCGGGTGCCCACCCTCGGCGCGAAGCGACAGGGTGGGGTATCGTTTGCGGTAGCAAACGACCGCTTTCGTCACCTTCAGCAAGACTCAAAAGCGTGAGAGTATGGCGTGCATGAAATGGAAATGGTTCGGATGGTTCGGACTTCTCTGTCTTTGTGGGTTCTGGATTTCTGTGACCCTACCTAATGCGACTGTTCCAAACGAAATTCATCCGGTTTATTAAGAGCTAATCTCGAGCATCTTCCTGTTCGCGATGGTATCGAGCATAGTCTGTCCTGTAATCGCGAGCATTCGTTCGAGCAAATGGTGGCTGATCGTCTCCGCTGCTGGGTTAACCGCCGCAGTGAAATTCTTCACCACAATCGCCGCCTGATTCATAAAGACGCCACACTATCACTCACTTCCGCCAACCCCGCCACACGCACTCCAGCGTCTCCGGCAGCGTCTGCGCCTTCACCGCACGACTCCGGGTGGCCTACCCTTTCACGGTCTCATCCTGAAAAAGGTGGGGTATCGTTTGCGGTAGCAAACGACCGCTTTTCACCTTCATTTGCTAAAAAGGATGGCGCCAAAAACCACCGCTACACCTAGCACAAGGCAAACAGAGCTTGTAGGAACCGGCCATGCAGGTGCCTGTTTGTCTGCCACCAGCAGTTTGTAAGACTTCGACAACCCCTTCCACCGAGATAGATATCCCCACCAGCCCTTAACACGGACCACCATGTACATGCGGAGGCACACCCCAACTGCGAAACACAGCAAGCCTGCGTAACACTCCTTGCCAGTGCGATCAATCACGGGAGCGCCACCCCCGCCACACATACTCCAGCGCCTCCGGCAGCGTCTGCGCCTTCACCGCCCGATCCGTATGCCCCGCATTCCGCGCAAACACAAACTGATAGTGGTATCCCTTCGCCGCCAGCGCCTTCGCCATGTCTTCATTCGCCACCACCCAGTCATGCATCCCATCGCGCATCGCATTCGGATTCCACAAATCCCGATCCCCAACCTCCATCCATATCCGTATCGGCTTCTTCGCCGACCCGGGAATCAGCCGCTCATGAAACTCCCACGCCCCTCCCGGAGTCTCCGGGTTCGGCGGCCACTGCTGATTCACAAACGTCCCTGAATACGTCAGCACCCGGTGATACCACTCCGGGTGATACCAAGCCATCTCCAGCGCCGCTGACCCACCCGAGCTCCCACCCATCGTCGCCCTTCCATCCGGATCATGCGTCAACCGCACGTGAGCCTCCTGCTCCACGCGCGGCAGCACCTCGTTCTCCACCCACTCCGCATACTTGCCGGACATCGTGTCGTACTCCAGCCCGCGCTCACTCCCCTGCGCATCCCCGCCGCCGTTCTGGATTGACACCGCCACCATCACCGGCAGCTTCTTCTCCGCAATTAGCCCGTCAATCGCCGTGAACAGCCCGTAGTCTGGCCCATCCGCCCCCACAATCAACGGCGCCTCTGTCCCCGGCACATACTCCTGCGGCACATACACCGTCACCTTGCGCGTCCACGGCGCCGGATGACTCGTCGTCACAATCAGCTTCGCCGGATCCTTCGGATCCGGCGTCCCGAACGTCCCCTTGTCCCGCGCAATCCCCGGATAGTACTTGCTGTCCTCCGACCGCATCGTGAACTCGACCACCTGCCCGCGCAGCTCACCCCTCGGATCGGACCCCTGCATCTCCGGCGCCGCGTCATGCGTCGGTCCGATGATGAAATTCCCATCCTTATCCGGCGGAGGAACCTCCCCATCCGGCAGCTCCGTCGCCTTCACAAACCCAGCCGCATGCGGATCACGCGTCGGCGGCTTCGGCCGCACATACTCCCCCGCCGGCGCAGCTTGACCGGCCGGCGCAGCCGCCTGCCCACCCGCCCTGCATCCCACCGCCGTAGCTATACCCAACCCCAACGCCATGAACAACATCCGCCGCGTATCCATCAATCTCGACCGCATCCCCCTGTGAACTCTACTCCTTTGCTTTGAATACTTTGCACAATTCGACACCATTTGGGCACTGAAGTCCACCCCTAAAGTCCCTCTTTCGAAGACTTTGCGCAAAAAAGTATGGGGGGGAGGGGGGTACCTATCCCAACCGCCCCTCCGCCTCCTTGGTCGCCTCATAGATCTGCTCAAAGCTCTCAATCGCGTACAGCACCGGCTGCATCTTCGCCACATCCACGACGGTATCGAGCACCTTCGCCAGCTCGAACTCCCGAATCTCCGGCCCGCCATTAATCACGTGCGTGCACTCCCCATGCGACGAGATCAGCCCACTCCCATACACCTTGATCTCCCCCGCCTGCCGAATCACCCCAAACTCCACCGTGAACCAGAACAGCCGGCCCATCCGCTCCAGATCATTCTGATCAGTCAGCCCCGCGCAGACCTTCCCATAGTGCTGGAGAAAGTCCGCAAACACCGGATGCGCATGCATCGGCACATGCCCAAACACATCGTGGAAGATGTCTGGCTCCGGCGTATATTCCAGCGAGTCGCGGCTGCGTATCCACGTTGTCGTCGGAAACATTCGCGCCGCCAGCATCTCGAAGAATGCCCCCGCTGGGAGAAATCCGCTTACCGGCGTCGAACTCCACCCCGTCCGCGGCCGCAGCCTCTTCGTCACCTCAGTCAGGTTCGGCAACTCGTGCTGCTGCAAGCCAATCCGGCTGAAACCATCCAAATACTCCGCGCACGCGTGCGTCTCGAGCTGCGGCATCCGCCGCCCCACTAACTCCGACCAGATCGCATGCTGCTCCGGCGTATACGCCGCCCAATCCTGCTCGATCAGGTACGGTTTTGCTTGTATAAGCTCTGGTGCTGCTGTGGTCCCCATCTGCATCCCTTCCTCTATCTCCTTAGACGCCTGCCGTCTAGCCGCCCGACATCTCCGCCCCACGCGCCTCCCGTCCCAGCGAGGTCACGACCGCGATGAACACCGCACAGAACACTACCGTCCAGCCCAGCACAGGCGCAAGTCGTCCGCCGAACACCCTTTGCGCCACCTCCGCCTGGAAATGCCCGTTCCTGGAGGCCAGCAGATTCCCCAGCTGATACGCCAATCCCGGAAGTATCGCCCTCACCGTCCCTGGCGACAGCTCATTCAGGTGCACCGGAATCACCCCCCACGCCCCCTGCACCATCAACTGCATCAGAAAACCACCCAGCGCCAGCATGGCCGCCGTGTGGCTCCAGATCCACAGCGGAATCACCGGCAACGCCAGGAGCGCGGCAAGAGCAATCGTCCGCCGCCGCCCGAACTTCTCCGAAAGCGATCCCGCACAAATCCCGCCGACAAATGCGCCCAGGGTTCCAAGCATGGACACAACCGACGTCGCCTGCACACTCAATCCCTTGTCCTGCTTCAGGAACGTCGGATACAGATCCTGGGTCCCGTGGCTGAAGGAATTAAACCCAAACATCAGAAATGCCAGAAAACAGAACAAAGGCAACGACTTCAGCAGCGCACGATAGCTTTCGCCCTGGCTCCTGGTTCGTCCCTTCTTCCAGGCCGGCGACTCCTCCACGCCCACCGCGATGAACGCCGCAACCGCCGCCGGAATTCCGCCCAGCAGGAACAGCATCCGCCACTTCGTCATGAAGCCGTGGGCATGCAGGTGCGGATAAATGGACCCATAGGCCGCAGCCGCAAGCAAATTGCCCGCCATATAGCCTTCCTGCAGCAGCCCCGAAAAGAACCCTCGCACATCTGCCGGAATGGACTCCAGTGCGAGCGCCGCACCCACTCCCCACTCGCCTCCCATCGCCACCCCAAACAATGCGCGCATGACCAGAAACCCTGTAAACGTCGGCGCGAACGCTGAACCCACCCCAAAGATCGAGAAGGTCAGCACATTCAGCATCAGCGTAGGACGCCGGCCAATCTTCTCCGCCAGCAGACCGAAGAGCAGCGCGCCCACCGGCCGCATGCACAGCGTCCACGTGATGCTGTCCGCGGCCGTGGCAAGGCTCACGTGATACGTGGCTGCGATGGAATCAAGACAGAATGTCAGCAGGAAAAAATCGAACGCATCCAGCGACCAGCCAAGAAAGCAGGCCGAAAACGTTCGCCACTGCGCGGGATTCAGAGATCGAAACGGCTTCAGGAACATGCTGCTCGCAGCCCCCAGAGACTGAACAAGCCTGAAATTCAGACCATCAGTCTAGAGCTTCGCACGCAGCGGAACGCCGGGATCCACGTACGCCATCTCCGCTGCCGCCGTCTCCTGCTTCAGGATCTGGTGGTGCAGGCAATAGAGCGCCAGTTCCAGCCGGTCGCTCACTCCCAGCTTGTCGTACACCTTGCGCAGATAGTTCTTCACCACCTGCTCGGTCGTCCCAATCTGGTAGGCAATCTCTTTGTTGCGCATGCCGCGCGTAATGCACGCAATAATCGCGAGCTCCTTGTCGGAGAGCCTCGGCTGTGTCCGCGGATTCGTCAGCGACGCGGCCTGCGCGCGGTAGGCATCAATCACCCACGAGATCGACTGATTGTCGATCCACGTCTCGCCCGCAGCGATCTTGCGGACACACTTCACCAGCAGGTCCGGCGAGATGGACCGTGGAACCACCCCGCGTACGCCACGCCGATACAACTCCACCGTATTGCTTTCGTCACTCTCCGACACCTGCACGATCAGCTTCGCGTTCGGCGCACGCCGCACAAACTGCGGGATGGCGTCGACCGTGCCCGCGATAAGCTGCCCCTCGAGCAGCACCACGTCCGTCGGAAACCGCTGCAATGCTGCGTACAGATTTTCCAGCGTCTCCGCCTGGGCGACGACACGTATGTCGTCTTCCAGCGCGAACACCTTGCGCATTCCCACGCGGTAGATAGCCTGCGAGTCGGCCAGGATTACCCGAATTCCCGGCCCCGAATTGGCGGCTCCGTTCTCCGGAGCTTTGGTTACTGTGCTTTTGGATCCATCAGTGGTCATGGCGTTCAGCCCTTAGGGAGTACTTATCAATTACAGCCGCGGCCCGGCTGCGGCCCGCGGAAAAGTCATGCCGAACAATTCGTCCGACACAATCCAGCAAAACATCCTCTGTCCCGCCCATAATGGCAGCCGGCATCTTGATCTGAAAACGCACCGTGCTATCCACTGGCGGTACCTCATCACTGACAAACAACAGCCCAGCGGAAGAGACGTCTTCCGTCACCGCATGATACTCGCGGTCCTCTGACGTTAGCGTCAGGTCTAGCCGCAGCGGAAAACGCACCGCTGCACGAACCGGATCACTGGCGGGGGTACTTACGGACATAGCTCGCCTCTTGCAGATCAGCCTTTTGGCAGCACCGATTGTCGCACGATTGTACCCCGGCTGTACCCCAGTCGAACCATTACCAAGGTGTTTCTTTTGGAATCAGGGCCGCCGATCCCCCCACCCAGGTGCGGTCCCGGTTATGGTCCACCCCCATCATCAGCCCGCGGCCCATGCGCACGAGGCCGATCAGCGGGGTCATCCTACCCCTTTCAGGCCAGGCATATAGGATTCGGATCTCCGCCTGCGTCATCCCCTCCGGCGTGCGAATGACCGGCTCAAACTGCACCCGCTCCTGGAGCAGGTAATTATGTCGCTCTCCGTCAGGAATGGAAGCCAAGTCCTTGTCGCTCGGGGCGAACTGTATCCCTTTGCCTGCGAAGGAGTACAGCGGCTTCAGAACCCACTGGTTACGATCGTCAGGGAGCCGCTCGCGGCCGTTGCCGACGAACCAGTCATCCAGGAACACCGCCGCCGGGACCGCCGGATGGTTCAGATACGGAATCGAAAACTTGCTGATCCGGAAGTACCAGTTTGGATGGCCCGCCCATTCGACGTCCAGCTCCTCCCGGTAGTCGAACGGCAGCTTGATTCCCTTCCCCACCAGCTCGTCGACGATTGCGCGGTTGTAGATCCGCTCGATCGGCACCAGCGCCCGATTCTCACGCCGCTCGCCCTGCGGCCGATAAAACAACCGCTTGCCCTCCCGCACCACCGTCGCAATGTCGACCGACTGGATGCCGAGCCGCTCCTCATGCACGCGAAAGTCCGGCAGCGTCTTCTGCTTCTCCGGCTCGATCTCCAGCAGAACGACGTTCTCCGGGTCATGCCTGCCGACAATCACCTCGCGCAGCACCGCCCAGTACGCCGCCTCGTCCATTCCGCCGAAGAAATAGTGCAGCCCTTCATCGAGCGCGTAGACCTCCTTGTACGCCTGCGAGAGCACGGCCTGGTATCCAAATACCGACGGAAATGCCTGCATCTCCACGAGCTTTGGTTCAAGCTCTCCAGCCGCATTGCGCACCAGGCCGAAGTCCACGGTCATAAAGTGGGGATGTTCGTCCTCGCCGGGCACGCGATACTCCGCGGGAATCGCCGCATCCGAATCGCGCACGTACTGCGGATTGCCGAGCAGCTCCGCCGTGAGCTCCTCGCCCGTGCGTACCAGCTTTTCCATCAGCTCCGGCGGGAAGAAGCATGGCGTTTCCGCGACACGAAATTCAATCGCGGTGTGCGTGCGTTCCTTGAGCAGCCGCAACAGCTCCGCGTATCTGCCCAGCGTGAAGCACTCGTTGAAGGCGCTCCGATACGGCTCCAGCATCTGCTTTGTCCTGCCTCGCTGACCTGCTGACTCGCTGACTGGCTTCCTTACGCTTCGATGAGAAACTTCCCTTCGCTCATGATCTGCTCTTCGTTCGTTCCATCGCCGAGCCAGATGTTGAACTCGAGGCCCACCACATCAATGTGTGTCGTCGATTTCCACGGCGCTCCGGTGTGCGCTCCGTACGGGTCGCCGAACGCGATGTGAATGCCGGGAAATTTTTCGTCCTGCAGGATATTGCCAATCACGCGCGAGACCCCGATGTTCGTTCCAATCGCAAACTCACCCACGCGGTCGGAGTTCTCGTCAGTGTGCGTGTACTCCCAGAACGCCTGCTCCAGCTCCTTGTTCGCGGATTGCACACTTGTGATGCGGTTGTGGCCCACGTGAATCGTGAGCGGCGTCTGGCGCAGAATGCCAAACCGCG
The DNA here is from genome assembly GCA_035651235.1 of Acidobacteriaceae bacterium. Taxonomy (GTDB): domain Bacteria; phylum Acidobacteriota; class Terriglobia; order Terriglobales; family Acidobacteriaceae; genus Granulicella. The sequence goes on along the minus strand of DASRGC010000008.1, from coordinate 36,075 downwards.
CGCAGAGAAAATCGCCGACCACGCCATCGACAACAAAAACGCCGTTGACTTCACCGGGCGCCGTGAAGCACTCGCCGCCGGGCAGGTTGCCCCACTTCTCCGGGCTGATAATGCCGGACGTCTTGAACCACTTGTAGTTCGGTTCGAGCTCCGCGAAAATGTTCGTCCCCGCGCCACTTGTCGCCCGCACGTACTTCGCTGCCCTCACCTTGTCGAGTACCTTTTGGCTCAGCCGGTCGACCGCGTTGAAATCCGCGCGCATGCCCTGCACCATCACCTCCGGCGTGATGTTCACCATGTGCGCGTGGCGCATCCTGCGGCGGTTGACGACGTCGGTCATCTGCATACGGCTGCGCAGTTCGTTGGGCTGCACCTGCACGGCGAAGATCGAAACCGCGGAGCTCTCCATGTCGTCAAGCACGGCCTTCGGCATCTCCTTCAGCGGCCGTTCGGCGAGTTCTTCCAGCACGAACGCATTCCACCGGCAGCCGATCGCGTCCAGCTCGACGGCTATCGATGCTGCAATCTCGCGTGTGGCGTCATCAGTGATCAGCGTGACCTTCTCGCTCGGCTGAATCCTAAGACACGTCGTCACCGCATTGCGCGCACCCGCGCGAAACTCTTCGGGGAAGCTCATTGTTCGTAAATCTGTCATTACCTGCAAATCTATTAGCTCCTGGCTTTTTCGGTCCGGCAGCGATCAAAGTCCCGCTTTTGTCTCTTCCGCCATGTAGTCGACGACCTTCTTTAGATCGCCCGTCTCTCTATAGACGCGAAGCTGGCGGTCCGCGCCGGATCCCTCGCGAATCATCACACGGATGTGCTCGATGGCGTCGCGGCACTCGAGCCCGTCAACAACCTCATCGATAAACTCCAGGTACTCCAGAATCAGATCGCACTCCGGAACCTCTTCCTCTTTGCCGAAGTCAATCAGCTTGCCCTCGAGCCCGTAACGCACCGCGCGAAACTTGTTCTCCATCAGCAGCGCGCGCGAGTACTGCCGGTAGTCCTGATTGCGTTCGTGCAGCAGGCAAAGCTTCGCCGCCGTGGCCTGAATCAGTGCAGCAATTGCGACGGTCTCCTCGGCGCGCATCGGAATGTCGCATACGCGCACCTCGACAGTATTGAAGAACGGATGCGGCCGCACGTCCCACCAGATCTTCTTCGCGTTGTCGATGCAGTTGGTCTTAATCAGCAGGTTGACGTAGTTCTCAAATTCGGAGTAGCTACCGAAGCTGTCGGGCAAATTCGTGCGCGGAAAATTCTCGAAGACTTTTGCACGATAGCTTTTGTAGCCGGTCTCCATGCCCAGCCAGAACGGCGAGTTCGTGCTCAGCGCGAGCACGTGCGGCAGAAAGTAGCGCAGCGAATTCATCGTGCGGATCGCCTCTTCGCGATCCTCGATCCCCACATGCACGTGCAGACCGAAGATCAGATTCGCGCGCGCCACGAGCTGCAGGTCCTCCACCACCTTGTCATAACGCGGGTCCGGATAGATCTCCTGTGAGCGCCAGTCGGCGAATGGATGGGTCGCGCCGGCGACGAGCATCAGGTTGTTCTCCTCGGCGAGATGAATCATGTTGCGGCGCAGATCGTACAGGTCCTCGCGCGCCTCCCCGATGTTGCGGCACACGCGCGTGCCCACCTCAATCACGGACTGATGCATCTCGGCCTTGACGCGCTCCTCAAGGCGCAGCTTTCCCTTCGACAGCATCTCGGTCTTGATGTGCGACCGCAGATCGCGTGTTTCCGGATCAACAGTCTGATACTCCTCCTCAATGCCCAGCGAAAACGTTGGCCGCATCGCAAGTCCTCCCACCTCAATGCGAATTACATTGTGCTCTTCTTACTCGCCCGCTTCTTCCCTGCCGCCTTCACCTCGCGCTTCTCCGCCGCATTCTTTGCAATCGCGGCTCGCGTCGAGCTTTCCTTCTTGGCCGCATCTGTCTTTCCGCCCGTCTCCCATCCGCCAGGGCCCGTTCCTTTGCCGTCGAGAAACGTCGACCACTTCAGCTCCTTCGGCGGCGCCCCCGCAATCTTCGCCTTCTCTACCGCCAGGTTCGCCACCTTCTCCACAATCCAGTCGAAGTTCTTCTGCCCCACCGAATGCACATCCGCGTCGGGCGCAGGATTCATGAAGTCGATCGCGTACGGCACACCGTCCTCCACCGCAAACTCCACCGTGTTCAAGTCATAGCCCAGCGCCTGGCACAGCGTTCGCGCATCCTTCTCCACACGCGCCAGCAACTCCTTCGGATACTCCGGCGGGTCGAGCACATAGCGCTCATGGTGCGGCCGGCGCGGATCGTAGGGCATGATGTGCACGTCCCTCTGCCCGACCACATAGCAGCGGAAGTACTCCTTGAAGTTCACCGCGGCCTGCAGCGTCATGCACAGATCGCGCGTCGAGTCGTACGCGCGGAAGAACTCGTCCGGATTGTGCACGTGATGCACATCGCGCCAGCCGCCGCCGTCGTGCGGCTTCAGAAACGCGGGGAATTTTATGTAGTCGAAGATCGCATCCCAGTTCAGCGGGAACTCCAGGTTCCGCACCGACTGCTGATTGATCTCCGGCGGAAACAGCTTGTGCGGCAGCAGGACTGTCCTCGGAACGGCCACGCCCAGCATCTTAGCCAGCGAGTAGTTGAAGAACTTGTCGTCCGCCGACCACCAGAACGGATTGTTGATGATCTGCGTGCCCGTCAGCGCGGCGTTCTTCAGGTACGCGCGATAGAACGGCATGTCATGCGAGATGCGGTCGACGATCACCGCATATCCGCTCGGATCAGCCTCCTTCACCCCGCCCACCTGCACAAACTCCGCTCGAATCCCATCCAGCTCCATCGAATTGATGCGCTCCACCAACGCTCCCGGAAACGTGTTCTCCATCCCAAACAGCACGCCAATCTTCTTCATCGCTCTCGTCCTCTACCCCTTACTCTCTGCCCTCTGCCTTTTCACAGATACACCTGAACCATCCGCTGCCACCACGGCCAATCATGCCGTGCATTATCTCCCCATACATCCAGCCGCACCGGAATGCCCTTCGCGCGCATCGCTGCGGCCAGCCTTTCATTGTCATTCCAGCATTGATCGTGCACGCCAGTCGCCAGCACATACGTATGCCGCCGCATCTGGTCCAGATGCCAGGAGTCGTTCAAATTGGGCAGATAATCCAGCGGCAGGTTGAAGTACACGTCATCGTCGTAATAGCTGCCGAGAAATCCCAGGCTCTTCAGATCGAAAGCGCCGCTCATTGACAGGCAGCCCGTGAACACATCCGGGTGGCGCAGCGCTGTGTTCACCGCATGAAACCCGCCGAAGCTGCATCCCACGCCAACCAGGTGCGGCTGCCGGTTCTGCCTACGCACAAACGGCACCACCTCGTGCACGATGAACCAGTCGTACTGCACCTGCCGCGCTATGCGCCATCGCGCCCCGACGTTGCGGTTGTACCAGCTCTCCCCGTCCAGCGAATCCACGCAGAACAGCTGCAGCTCGCCGCGATCGAGCTGTCCTGCGACCGCGGCCACCATGCCACGATCTTCAAACTCATAGAACCGTCCCTGCGAGGTCGGATACACGATCGCGGGCAGACCGTCATGGCCGAAGACCAGCATCTCCATGTCACGCTCAAGCTCTGAGGAGTACCACTTGTGATAGTCGCGCCTCATCGTGCCGGCATTAACTCCGGGAACTGGTGCCGATTTTGATACCCTGAGGACTCATTCACGACACCATCTGGATCGTAGTTTCGGACTAAGGACCGCCGCATCGATTTGACCCTTGAATCTCCTTCAGCCTCGCGCAACCTCTTCCGCTCTGACGCGGAATGGCAGGCCGCCTCTGCGGGCTTCGCGCCCCTCCAACCCGCTCCCCGCCCCGACAACGACCTCAGTCCCTCACACGAGCTCGATAACAATCCGCGTTACCTCGTTCTCAAGCAGTTTCACTCGCGCTTCTTACCCGACGACCGCGACATCGAAGTCTACCTGCCCGAAGCGTACACGAACGAGCCCACGCGCCGATTTCCCGTCTTCTATCTTCACGATGGCCAAAATCTTTTTGATGGCCGAACATCCTACCTGGCCGACTGCACCTGGAAGGCCCATACCACTGCCGACCGCCTGACCCGCGAAGGCCTGATCGAGCCGCTGATCCTCGTCGGCATCAACAACACCGGGCTCCGCCGCATGGCCGAGTACACGCCCACTCCCGACACGCGGCATCGCGGCGGCGACGGCGACCGCTACGGCCGGCTCATCGTCGAAGAGCTGAAGCCCTGCATCGACACCGCCTTCCGCACGCTGCCCGGCGCGCCGCACACCGGCCTCGGCGGCTCTTCGCTGGGCGGCCTGATCTCGCTCTATCTCGGCTTCACCTATCCCGATGTCTTCTCGAAGCTCGCCGTGCTATCTCCGAGCGTCTGGTGGGACAACCGCGCGATCCTGCGAACGGTCTCCACCGGGCGCGTCCGTCCTGACCTCCGCATCTGGCTGGACATGGGCACCGCCGAAGGCCTTCGCCACCTGCGCGACACGGACCTGCTCTACCGCCGCCTCCTCGACCGTGGCTGGCGAGACGGACCGGAATCTCAAAACCCGGACCTCCACTACGTGCGTGTGGCTGGCGGCATCCACAATGAGGACGCATGGGCCAGGCGATTCGACCGCGTGCTGCGCTTCCTTTTTCCCGCGCGGCACGACTGAACGCGATTTGCGCAATCTTCAAAAATTCGCGATACTTAGGTGTTCGGACTCTTTGCGCCCGTACACCGTGTCGACCTATCTCCACGGCCAGCAGCGCGGCTCCTGAACCAATTTTCTTGAAGGCTTTTTTTGAGAGGACCTTTCCAGTGTTGATGATTCGTCTGGCGCGCGTTGGCGCCCGCAAGCAGCCGCACTACCGCGTCGTTGTTATCGAGAAGGACCGCGCCCGCAACGGCCGCTCCGTCGAGGTGGTGGGCACCTACAATCCGCGCACCAACCCGGCCAGCGTGAATCTCAAGCGCGACCGCATCGACTACTGGACCTCCAAGGGCGCGCAGCTGTCGGAGACCGTCGGCAAGCTGCTGGCGAAGCATCAGCCCGTCGCCGAGAGCACCGCTGTCTAAGTAATCCACAGCAAAATCGGTGGTAATTGGTTATATTACCGAAGTACAACCTAAAGACTTCGGTCGACGCCCTTTCGTTGCCGTAGACTTCCTCAGAAGCCGTTCGTCTATGGAGTACCGGATTCTGCTCAACTGGGCCCTCAGTCTAAATAGAAATTTCGGCTGCCTGGTCGCAGTTCGTCGTAGTCGCATTCCCCTCCGGGACCTCTTCCGCGGAAAAGAAGAAGGCTCTGGCGATGAGACGCCTGTGCGAGCTTTGAGGTGGAGTGGTGACAGACAATTTTGAATCTTCAGACCCGGTCTCCGAGATCCGCACTCTCGTTTGTGAGATCGCCCAAGCCCTCGTCGATGACCCCGCCGCCGTTAAGGTTGAGGCCATCATCGATCAGGATATAGCCGTGCTCCGGCTTGAGGTTGCGCCCGCTGACGTGGGTAAGGTTATCGGAAAGCAGGGGCGCACCGCCCGCTCCCTCAGGACGATCCTCGGCGCCGCCAGCATGAAGCACAGACGCCGCTTCGCGCTGGACATCGTCGAGGCCGACGACCGTACCGGCGACGACGAGGACGAGTAGCTCCGGTACAAACCTATCAGCATCTTGCGCGAAGGTTCCCTTTGACAGAGAACGTGCCCTCGCCCGCATCGCCGGCCAGCGCTGCAAGCTGGACTCCGGCTGCGCGCCTGCTTCGCCCCCAGGGCCGGCGCGGAGAGCTGCTCGCCGAGCCGCTCAGCGACCTGCCCGGGATCTTCGAGGCCGGCCGCCGCGTCTCCGTCGCTGCTGCCGCCGCTGTCCGCGCGATCGAAACCACGATCGAATCGCAGTGGTCGCCGACTGGGCGTAACGCCGGCCGCGTCGTGCTGAAACTGGCTGGGGTCGACAGCATCTCCGCCGCCGAGCTGCTCGCTGGCCGCGAGCTCCTCGTGCTCTCCTCAGACCTCCCTGCACTCGAACCCGACACATGGTTTGTTCGCGACCTCCTCGGCTGCCAGCTCTTCGATGGTGACAGCCTTGTCGGCGAGATCACCGGCGTCGAATACCCGATGGCCGCGGACGGCAGGACCCGACTTTCGGATGCCGCTCCCCTACTGGAAGTAACCCGCATTCCAGATCCCCGAGGTAATGCAATAACATCGTCTGCCGACGCCCCGAGTTACCCTGCGCCCGCGCTCATTCCCTTCATCAGGGCCTGGCTCGAGTCCGTGGATCTCAAACAGCGGCGCATCGTCATGCACCTGCCAGCCGGCCTGGTCGATCTCGGCCAGTGATCGCCGTGAGCGCGGCCAGCCTCATCTAGACTCGAACCAATAGCACGCATGCGCTTCGACCTTGTCACACTCTTTCCCGGCTTCTTCGACAGCACGCTCCGCTACGGCATCCTCGAGCGCGCGCTCCGCTCCGGCCTCGCCTCCGTCCACACGCACGACCTCCGCAACTGGACGCACGACCGCCATCGCACCGTCGACGACCGCCCCTTCGGCGGCGGCGAGGGCATGGTCCTCAAGCCGCAGCCCATCTTCGAGTGCGCCGAGTCGCTCGGCGTCACACCCAAACCCGAACGCGATACCATACGCGAATCCGTCATCCTGCTCTCCGCGCAGGGCAAACGCTTCACCCAGGCCACCGCTCGCCACCTCGCCACGCAGGAGCGCATCGTGCTCATCTGCGGCCGCTACGAAGGCGTCGACGAGCGCGTGTCACAACTCCTCTGCGATGAAGAGCTCTCCATCGGCGACTTTGTCCTGTCCGGCGGCGAGCTCGGCGCGGCCGTGATCATCGATGCCACGGTTCGCCTGCTCCCCGGCGTGCTCGGCCATGAAGACTCCTCCGTCTACGAAAGCTTCGGCCTCGGCGACGAAGACAAAACACCCGACGGCGTTCCCCGCTCCACGCATGGCTCCGGCGGCCTTCTCGACTACCCGCACTACACCCGCCCGGCCGACTTCCGCGGCATCGCCGTGCCTGACATCCTCTCTTCCGGCGACCACTCGGCCATCCGCCGCTGGCGCCGCCAGGCCGCGCTCGCCAAAACTCTGGCCAACCGCCCCGACCTGCTCGCAGACGCAAATCTCTCCGATGACGATCGCGAATATTTAGCGGGTCTCGATGTGAATCTCACCTGAAGCCATGCTCGTCTCTCCCATATGCTCATTGCGGACCACCTAGGAGGATTCCATGACCCACCGGAAATCGTTCGCCTTTTCAGCTGTCGCTGCAACACTGCTCCTTTGCGCTAGCCCCGCCACGGCGCAGATTGTCGTCGGCATCGGCCCTGCGCCTATCTGCCCTTACGGCTACTTTGACTACCCGCCCTATGACTGTGCTCCTTACGGCTATTACGGCCCTGACTGGTTTCTCGACGGCGTCTTCATCGGCGCCGGTCCGTGGTTCCATGGCCCTCGCGGCTTCTACGGCCACGTGGATAACCGCTACGATCCTCGTCACGGATATCACGGTCCCATGCCGGCGCGCGGCGCTCAGCCTTTCAATCATTTCCAGCCGAACGAAGCCCGCGATGGCCGAGGCAACGTAGGCAACGCCCAACACGCGCCCACCAATGAACACCAGCCCGGCTTCTCCGGCGGTGGACGTCCCGGTGGCGGCGGAGGCCGCGCGCAAGGCGGCGGACACTCCAGCGGCGGACGCCACTAACTCGCTGCTCTCAATCGCGTGAGCGGCGGCCACTCGCTGCCGCTCACGTTGCGCAGCGCTGGACATCGATTTTCGATGAGCCTAGAATTCCCGGCCGAGGACCACACCATGCCTCTGCGCTCGCGATCCAAGCTCCTCCTGTTTTTCGCACTCGGAGCTCTCGTCACTGCTGCGGCGGCCCAGTCAACGCAAGAGTCAACGAATCAGCTTCCTCCCGCTCCCCTGTTCGCAACTCCGCACGTCAATGGCAACGTTGCTGCGCCCGAGCCACAATTTCAATTCCACCTCCCCGCTCGCATTTTGCGGCCGCAGATTCGCATTCCGCAGCGCCCCCTTCTTCTTGCCGAACAGAAGTGCTTCTCGCTTCGCAGCTATCACTTCGCCCCCAACCAGGGAGCCGCTGAGGCGCCGCAATTGCAGTCCTACTCCACCTGCACCCCCGCCACCGGTCGAGAGCTGCACCCCACGAGCGAACCACCGTCTCCGAATCGCTGACCGCCCAAAGACCTTCGGCAGACTTCCCTCCATCTGATCACTCACTCAGTTCAGGCGTACAATTCCTCGCATGAGGGGCCTCGCAGCCGCAGCGCTTGCACTCGCAGTCGCGCTTCCAGCTGTTGCCCAACGCGGCGGCGGCCACGCCAGCTTCTCCGCCCGTAGCGCACCTGCTGTGCGATCCGCACCAGCCTTTCACGGCAACTTTGCTTCGCGCCCCGCATTCGGCTACAACAGCGCTCCGCTCGGCCGCGCGCCTGTCGCTTACCCCTCCGGAATGCGCATCCTTCCTCCGCCAGTTCACTATCCCGTTACGGCGCCTGTTCATCGCCCCGTGGTCTATCAACCCAATCACGGCGGCGCGGTGAACACAACGCGTGGGCCCTTCCACCGCGGCTATCCATACTCCAACTTCGGCTTCTACCCCACCGCCATCTATCTCCCGTACGGCGGCTTGTTCGACGACTCCTACGAGGACTACGACACGCTGCAGCAGCCCGCGCCGCAGCCCGATTACAGCAACAACTATCCGCCGGACTCCAGCTACCCGTACCCCCAGCCTGCACCTCCGCCGGAGTACAGCTACGCCTATCCGCAGCCAACGCCCGAATACGCGCAGCCCACTCCCGCTGCACCGCAGATGCAGTACGTCCCCGGCTCATCCGAGACCGTCACGCTCATTTACAAGGACGGCCGCGCACCCGAGCAGATCCAGAACTATCTCGCCACCCGCACCACGCTCACTATCCTCGACAACGGCCGCCGCCGCGAGGTCCCCCTCACCGATCTCGACATCCCGGCAACCATCAAGGCGAACCGCGAAACGGGCGTGGATTTCGAGCTCCCCGGCCCTGCCAGGTAGCACTCCGCTGCATCACTTCCTGTGCGCGTTCAGCCGCAAACCCCGCTAAACCCGTGGTACACTGAATCCTGCGACTTCAAGCAAGGAAAGCATCAATGGCAATCCATCCGATTATGCAGAAGCTGGCTGACAAGCTCCAGCGCACCGATCTCCCAGACTTCGGCCCCGGCGACCAGGTTCGCGTCCAGGTACGCATCAAGGAAGGCGACAAGGAGCGCTTGCAGGCGTTCGAGGGCATGGTCATCGCCTGCCGCAAAGGCCCCCAGGGCACCTTCACTGTTCGCAAGATGAGCTTCGGCCAGGGCGTCGAGCGCATCTTCCCCTACAACTCCAAGGTCGTCGACAAGGTCGAGAAGATCCGCTCCTACCAGGTGCGCCGCTCCAAGCTCTTCTACCTCCGCGGTCTCCGTGGAAAGGCTGCCCGTCTCCGCGAAGTTGAACGGACTGCCTAATCCAGCTGAGCGCCCTGCCTAAGACGTTATTTTGTAGAGGATCAAAAACACGAGGAGCCGCCAGCGAATGGCGGCTCCTTTTACGTGATTGAGATACATCTGCATCATGACCTAGCCCCGGAATTTCCGGCGAACAACACCCGCGATTCCCAGCAGGCTGGTTCCCATCAAGCCCAGCGTGCTTGGCTCCGGAGTTGCAGCAGCCGGAGGCGGAAAGTCGATCTGCGCCTGTCCACCACCGATGTCCAGGCCTGCAGAGGTGATTCCATCCAGCACCTTCAGGTCAACATCCGCTCCCAGCCCGATGTCCAAGGTCCCCAACAGCGCCGGTGTATTCGAGGCGTCCATGTATCCCGCTCCAACCGCTGTATCCGAGAACGAGAAGTCCAGATTGCACGGCGTGACCGGCGCATTCAGGGCCGCATTGGCACAGATGTCCGTAACGTTCAGGACACTGACTCCAAGCGGCACATACGTGAAAATAGCGGTGAAAACGTTATTGTCGGTTGTGGCCCACGGAATCGGAAGAATACCCGGAAGAAATCCACCGTTCGTGGCGTCGTCCACATAAGTCCACGTGTAGACGTTCGCCGCGACAGTTTCCGTAAACGTACCCACGCCAGCCTGGGCATTTAAGGTGAGAGTTGGGTCAGCGTACATGTTCGGCACAAAAGCGCCGAACGAGATGAGAGCAAGAATAGCCAGCAGCAGCTTCATATGGTGTGGCCTCCTGGCAGACCTACAAAGCAAGGAGCTCACCACATTCGCGTTACGACCGTTGCAGAATGTGCACCTTGCGCGGAAGCCGCTCATTCTGTGTGTCTTCTATTTGCACACTACGGAGATCCCCTGTTGGAATTGCGACCGTTTTCTCATTACCTGAATCTCTTACGAACGTAACGTGACGATGAAAAGCCCTTCCACTTTGCTGGAAGGGCTTTTCACAATCTCGATCTGCTGTCAGTTCTTGGTTGCTTCTCCGGCCTTCGACGCATCCTTCGCCACGGTCGTTGCGCCTGAGCCTGTAGTCATCGCGGACTTGATCGGCACACAAGGCTGCACCGGCGCCGTCTGTCCTGGCAGAACCGGCGGACCGGCTTTTCGCATCTGCCCTGCCGGGCACGGGCTCAGTAGCTGGGTAGGCAGAAGGTCCGCCGGCGGCGGCGGAGCATCGTCGTCGGCCAGCCTGGTGTTGGCCTTCGCGCCTGGCCACTGGTACGGCGCCTTCCGCACCGTCCCATATCCCATCACCGGGAAGCGCGACGGCAGCGTAAACGTCCGGTCCATCATCACGTACGCCGACTCCGGCTTCTTGCCCAGCAGATTCTTGTCCGAGGCCAGCTGCAGCGTATGCTCGCCGATGGTCACCGTCAGCGTGTTGTTCAGAAACGCCTTCTTCTGCTCGACCGCGCCCGGAAACGGCTCATTCGAGACCACCGCCACGCCAATCCCCGGCGCGTACAGGTAGATGTACTTCAGGTCGGCGATGTCATAGTTCAGCGCCGCCTTGCCCGTCATGCCGTCCACCGTCAGCGTCCCGCGCGCGACGGAGACCGGAATCTTCTTCGGCTCCTTCTCCTTCTGCACCTTGATCTTCTTGCCGTGCTCGTCGTATCCCAGGTCATTCTTCGTCTGGAATACGGGCTTGCCGTTCTCGTCAAACAGCGGATGGCCATGCTTATCACGCTGCTGCTTCACCGGCGCGTTCCACATCGGTTTGCCATCCGGATCCAGCAGCTGCATCCCCTGCTGGTCGAGCACCGGCGTTGGCGGCAGCTCCACAATCGTGTTCGGCCCCGTATAGGTGTCCTTCTTGTCCTTCTTGCTCTTCTTCGACTTCTCCTGCGGCACATCGCGCACCTTCAGCGGCGGAACATCCGCCGGTGCGCTGACAACCGCAGCACTCACGGCCGGTGCAGCTCCCGTAGCTGGCGCCGCCGCCAACTGCTGCTGTGGCGGGGTCGCCTCAGCCACCGTCTGCGTCTGTGCGTTCGCCTGCCATCCTGCCAATAGGATCGCGCCCGTCAATACAAGGAGTCTCCGCATCGCCCTGTGCCCTCCAAAAAATCCTGAGCTGCCATCACCTGCAGCTCGCCGAAGCCAGCCTACGGCACATCGATGGCCTATGATTTGGCGCATTCGGGGCAGTACCGTGACCCGCAGGTGGAACGACCTGTGGAAACCTCGGCCCAAACCGCCCCGCGCTCCTGCGCGCCGCCCGGCCGCATCCGCTAAACTTGAAGCGGCCCGCCCGATGTCGACGCTCTTCCGCATTCCCGAAGTCCAAGGCGTCACCAAAGCCACCGCCAAGCAGCAGATGCTCAAGCAGCTCATCTGCACCAACGCGCCCGAACAGGCCCTCCGCTATCACGGCTTCCGCACCATCGCCGGCGTCGACGAAGTCGGCCGCGGCGCGCTCTTCGGCCCCGTCGTGGCTGCCGCCGTCATCCTCCCTGATAAGGTCGGCATCCTCGCCCGTATGGGCCTCAAGGACTCCAAGCAGCTCGATCGCAAATCCCGCGAACGCCTCGATCGCAAGATCCGCAAGATGGCCCTCGCCATCGGCATCGTCGCCATCGACGCCGAGACCATCGACCGCATCAACATCTACCAGGCCTCGCGCCTCGCCATGCGCCTCGCCGTCGAGCAGCTCACCGTAACGCCCGACCACCTCATCATCGACGCGCTCCGCATTGACTACCCCTGCGCGCAGACCAAGCTCTACTACGGCGACGCGCTCTGCCTCTCCATCGCCGCCGCCTCCGTCGTCGCCAAGGTCTACCGCGACGCCCTCTGCCGCGAGCTCGACAAACAGTTCCCGCAATACGGCCTCGCCAGCCACAAGGGCTACGCCACCCCCGAGCACCGCCGCGCCCTCAAGGAGCACGGCCCGTGCCCGCTGCACCGCCGCAGCTTCGCTCCCGTCTACGCCGCCGACCCGAACGCCGCACTCGACGCCCAGCTCGATCTCGACGAGATGTTCGACGAACTCCCACCCGAAGAACTCGCTGCCGACGAACTCGCTCTCAGCGAACCTGCATCACCTGCCGACTCACAGATCCCAATCTCAATCTGAGATTGGAATCATTCCTGCCAGGTTTCGGTGTGATAGCTTGAGCATCGACGTGGCCAGCTATTCATCTCTCATCCCTTCCCCATATGGCACCCTGCTTGGTGGCATCGCAGTGCTGGCAGTCGCGGTGATTTCGACCTGCACTGGCAAAGCACTGGGACGCGGTTCGATCGTGTACCGCGCCGAAGACGGCGGGGACTTCTGGATGATCGTTGCGATCTACTACGTCTTCGGCGTCTTCCTGATCCTGATTTTCCTATCCAACGTCTGCTGAGGTTCTCGCACTTCTCAACGTCCGCCGAAGCGGCGGCGGGTCCAAATCAGGCACAATCGCAACATGCCCCTTCGCCTCCTCTGCATCTGCGCCCACCCCGACGACGAATGCTTCGGCTTCGGCGGAGCCATCGCTCTCTATGCCTCACGCGGCGTCGAAGTCTCCGTCCTCTGCCTCACCGAGGGCCAGGCCGCCACCAACCGCGGCGACGCCTCCAGCAACAAGGAGCTCGGCCAGACCCGCCGCGCCGAGTTCGAAGCCTCCTGCAAGGTCCTCGGCGCCAAAAATTACGAAGTCCTCGACTACCACGACGGCAAGCTCGAATCGGAAACCCTCGAAGCACTCGCCGGCGTTCTCGTCGCTCACATCCGCCGCCTGCGCCCGCACGTCGTCATCACCTTCGGCGGCGAAGGCGGTCTCAACACCCATCCCGACCACACCGCCGTATCCGCAGCCACCACAGCCGCGTTCCACTGGTCCGGCTCGCACAAGCGCTACATCACCGTCGGCGACCTGTGGCAGCCGCAGCGCCTCTACTACCTCACCAGCAACTTCATGCTCCCCGACCGCCAGGCTCCTCTGCTCGCGCCCTGGACCCACACGCTCGACATCAGTTCCGTCTTCGACAAAAAGAAGCAAGCCTTCGAGCAGCACAAATCCCAAGCCCCGCTCATGCAAATGGCGCTTCCCCTCTTCGAGAAGCACAACCCCGAGGAGCGCTACACCCTCGCCGCCGCCGTCGCCCCACAGCCCGCCCGCCCGAGCACCGACCTCTTCGAAGGCGTCGCGGAAAACTGAACTGCGGAACTCGCAGCTGAAGGGTCACAGGTCGTACCCAATCGGACAAACAAGCACCGCCACTATCGCCTTGGCGCCAGCTCCTGCACTAAATGTCCGTCGGCATCGAAGAAGCCGAGGCTCGGCGTTCCGTCCGATCGCACCTCCATCACAATCCGGTTCTTCCCATTCGCATCCGTAAGCGAGACGCTGGCGACGCCCGAGCTTCCCCGGCCAATCCATATCCGCTGACCGCCCTGGCTCACAGCCAGCCCGGCAAACTGATTATCCTTGTCGTCCACACCCGCAAGCTCCAACACCTGGCCCGCGCCATACTTGTCGAACGACAAGCTCCCGCCGGAGTCCACCACCTCACCCTTCTCGTTCTTCTTGCCCCCGAAGATCAGCCCGCCGTTCTCCGTCCCTTCGTCGTTGTAAAAGATCATGCCCGCCTGAGGCCTGCGCTCTCCCATCTCAGGATGCTCTTTCCCCTTGACGATGACAGGCGGCAGCCGGTCCTTATTCGAGATCACCATGCGCAGCGTGCCGTCAGGTTCCACCACGTCCATCCGATGCACGCGCAGCTCGTCGAACTCCTTGACGGACGGCTTCTTCGCCCCAATCAGAACGACGCAAAGCAACACCGTACTCACAACCGCCGAATACACCACAAGCAACTTCTGAATCGATGTCCGCATGGCAAAACTCCAAAGTTGATGGTCATGACTATACGCTGATGCGCCCGTCATCGCCCCGCGTCTCGCACAGGTCTAAGATCTCTTGGGTGCGCACAGCCTTCTACTCCCAAGCGTTGGGCCATCATTCGCTCGCGCGGCTTGTGCTTCCTTGCTCGCTGCTGCTCGCCATCCTGCTGACCGCTGCAGTGATTGCGCACCCGGCCAGCCTTAGTGGCTCCGGCACTCGCCTGTTCTGGTCGGACATCGCACTCCTGACGGCCTACGGTATCGCAGCCATCTGCATCGCAACTCAGACCCGCGAGACTCGGGACTCACCATTCCACATCGCCGCCAAGCTGGGCCTGCTCCTCGCCTCCGTTCTGACCGCCAATGACCTCGTCGAGCTCTTCGTGCCGCATCGCCCCTTCGCGCTGATCATCGCTCCCGTCTTTCTCGCCATCGCGATTCTGGCCGCCGCCGGATCTGCTGCCTGGGCCGCCACGCGTTCAACGATCCTCGCGATTCTCGCAGGCGTATGTTGCATCCTGATCGCAGTCCCGCTCTTTCTCTCCGTCGCCGTCTGCCTGCACCTCGTCCTCTCCTCTCGCGCGGAGCTGCCGTTGCAACAGCCCTTCGCGGCAAGCGGCATGGACGATCCAGCCAGCTTCCTCGTCCAGAACATCCTTCAGTCCGCCTCAGAAGGCCTGCTGCGCTTCCCAGCCTTCGCGGTCTTCCTGTCCCTCGCCGGTGTTGTCTCCGCGTGGGTCAGTTCCGTCTCAAACCGTGCACGGTTGACCATAGCGTGGCTCGCTCCGCTGCTCTTTGCTGCGGGCGCTTTGGCATTGAAGCACGCAAACACACTGCCACGCGAAGAACGGCCGCCGTTCGTCATGGCCGGTGTCGCCCTCGCCGTCGCGGCGCTCGCGAGCGTTCAGACGCTTTGGTCTACGCTGCACCGCGCCTGAGCTCCGCCCCTCCATCAACTGCGGGCAGTCACCTCGCTCTGTGCCTCGTTCGCACGCCTGGCCGCCGCGGAGCGCACCCTCTTCCCCATCAGCAGTCCAACCCGCCACAGCAGCAGCACAGCCAGCACTGCCGTCACCTTCCACGGCGTCCGCACGCCGCTCTTCACCAGCCACCAGTAGTGAATCACCGCCAGAATCCCCGCGGCATAGATCAGCCGGTGCAGCCTGTTCCACCAGTAGCCACCCATCGCGCGCAGCACTCGTTGCGGGCTCGTCACGGCCAGTCCCAGCAGTATCAGCCACGCCGCCAGCCCCACCTGAATGAAGCGCCGCTTCTCAGCATCATCCAGCATGCTCGGCCAGATCAACACCAACTGCCGCCACGGCTCACCCAGATTCCCCGCCTGAACTCCTGCAATAGCTGCGGCCGTGTCATAACCGGAGAACAGAAACACATACGTCGCCAGGTGCAGAGACGCATAGAAGAAGCAATACAATCCCAGCATTCTGCGAAACCGAATCAACCACCCGAGTGACCTGTTCAGCCGCCGCACCGGCGTCACCGCCAGCGTCACCAGCAGCAGCCACAGCGCCCAGTCGCCGGTGAAATGCGTTATGTAGTTCACCGGATCGGCAAACGTCGCGAGCTGCCCATCGCGATAAATATGCAGCAGGTAGGCAAACGGCAGCAGGCACAAAATGTGCACCACTACCTTCAAATATGGAATCGCTCTACTCGGCATCTTTTCACTAACGACTAGCTACTAATCACTAACCACTCGCCTAATAGTTCTTCTTCAGATCCATCCCCGCATACAGGGACGCGACCTCGTCATACCCATTGAACATCTGCGTTGGAATATTCTTCGGCAGGAATCCCGGTCCAAGAAACCGTTCATGCGCCTGCGACCACCGCGGATGGTCCACATGCGGATTCACATTCGAATAAAACCCGTACTCATCCGGCGCCGAATCATTCCACAACGTGTGCGGCTGCTTGTCCACAAACCGTATCTTCACAATCGACTTCGCCGACTTGAACCCATACTTCCACGGCACAATCACCCGGATCGGCGCGCCCTGCTGGTTCGACAGCACCTCGCCATAGCTCCCGAATGTCAGCAGGGTCAGCGGATGCATCGCCTCATCCATCCGCAGCCCTTCCGAGTACGGCCAGTCAAAACCACCCGGCAGACTCATCCCCTGCCCTCTGTCCGTCGTGATGAACTGCACATACTTCGCGCTCGGCAGCGGGTCCGCAAACTTGATGAACTCGCTCAGCGGATACCCATCCCACGGAATCACCATCGACCATGCCTCAACACATCGGAACCTGTACACGCGATTTTCAATCGGCCTGTAATTGAGGATGTCGTCGATGTTCACCGTCTGCGGCTTCTTCACCAGCCCTTCGATCTTCACCGTCCACGGCCGGATCTTCATCTTCCCCGCATTGTGTGACGGGTCGTTCTTCTCCGTTCCGAACTCATAAAAATTGTTGTAGCTCTGCGCCTTCGCCTCCGGCGTCACCTCCCGGTCCGTCACGTTGTACTGCGACGCCACCGTCTTCAGCTTGTCCAGTCCCCACGCGACATCCGGCAGCATCGCCGCCGCGCCCACCGCCCCGACCCCGGCCAGCAACCTCCGCCGGCTCATCTGAAACGCCCTGTACGTCTCCTTCGGCGTAATCTCCGACGACGCGATCTCCTTCTTCGTCCTGATCAACATACGCAGCGTACCTCGCGCCTCCTATAACGATACGCTTTACGGTCCACTTCAGATTGGGTGCCCCATTCATGCGCGGGTCCAGGTCTCCGGCGAACTTGTTCGCTGGGGTGATTCATTGCGCATGAGTGGGATAGCGATGTTTCGCCATCCGCGACCTCGCCACAAACACCACCGTCCCGGTCACCACCACCGCCGCCGCAATCATCAACTCCCTTGCCGATCCGCTCCGCACAAACACGATGTATGCAAACCCCACCAGCGCCAGGATCGGCGGCAGCGGATACATCCACATCCGAAAGGGCCTTTTCATCTCTGGTCGCCTCTTCCGCAGCACCATCACGCCTACATGCTGCAATGAAAACTGCATCACAATCCGCACCACCACCAGCGCCGCAATCAGATCTTTGAGCGAGAAGAAGCAGCACACCCCCGCCACTGCTCCCAGCACAAGCAGCGACACATATGGAAACCCTCTCGTCGGATGCAGCCTGCCAAACACGCGCCAGAAGTTCCCATCCCGCGCCGCAGCAAACGGTATGCGCGAGTACGCCAGCAGCAGCGAAAACACGCTCCCGAACGCCGTCACGATCACCAGCAGCGCCGCAACCTTCCCCAGCACCGCCGCTGCACCCACGCCCACCAGCGGCGCATACGCCATCCGAATGAACTCCGACAGCATTGCCTGCCGAATCCCCTCCGTCTGCGCCTTCATCAGCCCCGGCGCGCCCATCACGCTCAGCACACTCGCATTCAGCGCCAGGTACAACACACCCACAATCGCAATCGACAGCAACACCGCCCGCGGGATCGTTCGTCCCGGATTCTTCGTCTCGCCGCCAAGAAACGTTACGTTGTAATAGCCCCAATAGTCATACGTCGCGAACAGCATCGCCGAGGCCAGCCCCACGAAGAACCCACGGTCGAGCCGAAACGCTCCTGCCGGCACGCTGACCACCTGCGCCCAATGCCCCTGCCACAAGCCGGTGACGACGGCCCACGCAATCGTCGCCAGCACAATCACCAGCAACAGCTGCGCCACCCGCTTCACTCCACTCAGCCGCCGATACTGCACCGCCACCGCCACCACGACACTCGCTAGAGCAACCCACACGCGATGGCCAGCGAGCACCGGCACCACTGCGCCCGCATACTCCGCCATCCCGACGCACCCGGTCGCCATACTCAAGGGAGCCGAGAGCAACACCTGAAACGCAAACAGAAAACTCAACCACCTGCCCACACGCCCCGGATACATCTCGTGCAGATACGCATACGTTCCGCCCGCCTCCGGCATCGCCGCGCCCAGCTCCGCCCACACCATCCCATCGCACGCGGCGAGCAGCGCACCCAGCACCCACCCCACCATCGCCTGCGGCCCGCCCATTGCCCCGATTAGCAGTGGCAGCGTAATGAACGGCCCCATGCCGATCATGTCCAGCAGGTTCAGCGTCACCGCTCCCCGCAGCGTCAGCGTCCGCTCCAGCCTCTGTTCCCCACCGTCCATTCCAGCCAGTCTACTTACCGCGCGCACATTCCCATCGACATTTCCTTATCGACAATTCCGAGCGGCACGCATACTCTTCCACCACCGGTCCACACACAAATCAGCGAGACGCCAACCATGGCTGCACCCACCACCACTCTGCCTCCGGCACCGCCATCTCCCGCGCGCCGCCGCCTATCTTCCAAGCACACCCTCTGGCTCATCATGGGCCTCGCCACGCTCTTCGTCTTCATCACCACCGAACTCTTCCTCGCCTTCGACTATCCGCTCTACCACCCCTACCGCCTCCAGCTCTTCCATGACCGCGCGCTCCTCATCCCGCACGCCGTCGCCGGCACGCTCGCCTTCATCTCCGGTCCTGTCCAGTTCTCCTCACGCCTCCGCGCGCTCCATTTGAAATTCCACCGCATCCTCGGCCGCGTCTACGTCTTCTCCGTCTTCGCCGCCGCCACCATGGCGTTCCTCCTCGAAGTCCACGGCCGCGGCGACTTCCCCGGCGTCATCGTCCAAATCTCCCTCTGGATCCTCTGCACCCTCGCCGCCTTCCTCACCGCGCGCAACCGCCAGATCGCCGTGCACCGCCAGTGGATGATCCGCTCCTACGCCCTCACCTTCACCTTCATCCTCAACCGCGTCCTCAACCTCTGGCCCTGGTACTTCAATCTCAGCCCCACTCAGTTCGCCTGGTGGGATGCCTACGTCTGCATCATCGTGCTCCTCGGCTGCGACCTCGCCTTCTCCTCCCGCGAGCTCACCCACCGCCGCGCCTGAGCGGTCCGTGCGGCCACCAATCCGGGTGCCCATCTTCGCGACGGTCTCATCGTCGCTAAGGTGGCCTGGCACGATGCCCGCATCTCCCCCACTCTGTGCGAATCTAAACCTCATGCACCGATCCGCGCCCGTCGCCCTTGCGACCATCCTCGCCGCAACCGCCCCGGCCCGCGCCCAGGCGCAAAACGGAACTCAGCGCCGCGCACAGGCCCCCACTCCCTTCTCAGTCCCTCAAAGCACGGGCAAATTCACCGACCCCGCCAACCTCGCCGGCGAGCGCGTCCGCCCGCGCAACGGCCGCGAGCTCCCCATCGACGGCGGCCTCGGCACTGACGGCAAACCCGACAACGCCCTCGGCCTCGCCCAGATGCTTCGCAAGCTCAACACCCGCGCCTCCCTCATGCTCATCGTCGCCCACCCCGACGACGAAGACGGCGGCATGCTCACCTACTACTCCCGCGGCCTCGGCGCCCGCGTCGCCGTCCTCACCCTCACCCGCGGCGAAGGCGGCCAGAACCAGATGACCGGCGACTTCGAGGACGCCCTCGGCCTCCTCCGCACCCAGGAGCTCCTCTCCGCCGACCGCTACATGGGCGTCGACCAGTTCTTCGGCACCGAGGTCGACTTCGGCTTCACCAAGACCAAAGCCGAAGCCTTCCAGAAGTGGAACCACGAGCGCGTCCTCTACGACGCCGTCCGCGCCGTCCGCATCTTCCGCCCACTCGTCATCGCCGCCGTCTTCTCCGGCGCCGTCACCGACGGCCACGGCCAGCACCAGGTCTCCGGCCAGATCGCGCAAGAAGTCTTCAAAGCCGCCGGCGACCCCGACGTCTTCCCCGAGCTCACCCGCGAAGGCATCCTTCCCTGGCAGCCCCTCAAGGTCTACGCCCGCGTTCCCTTCTCCCGCGTCACCCCGCAGGGCCTCTACGACTACGCCACCGGCCAGACCGTCCCCGCCGAATTCACCAACTACGTCACCGGCCAGAAATTCAGCACCGAACCCACCGCAGACGTCACCATCAACGAAGGCGCCTCCGACCCACTGCTCACCACCTGCGCGGCCAATCAGTCTGACTTGCCTCGAAGTCTTTCTTTGTTGTCATCCCGCGAAGCGGGATCTGCGTCTTCTTCGAATGCCCCGAACTGCCACCCGCTCAGCTACGTCCAATTCGCCCGCATTGGTCTCGGCCTCCAGCGCTCCCAGATCGGCGGCGGCGATCGCATCTCACGCGCAGGCCGCGTCGACGTCGGCTATCACCTCTACGGCTCCCGCGTCTGCGCCCCCGGCCTCCCCAACCCCACCCCAAACCTCTGCAACTCGAAGTCCACCGCCGCCGCGAACAAACACGACGACGGCAACCACCACGAAGCCGGAAATAACCCAAAAACCGGGTGGCCTACCCTTTCGCACAGCGAAAGGGTGGGTTATCGCGCTGTGCGCGAGAAAACGCCCTCACCCCGCCTTGAACCTACCTCCTTCACCACAACCTCATCGGACAGCCCCGCCCTCACCACCCGAAACTCGGTCATCCTGAGCGCAGCCTCGCATACTCAACCCGCAAAATTAAAATCCGTCATTCTGAGCGACCGCAGCGAAGCGAAGGGAGCCGAAGAACCCCGAGGATCTTCGCCAAACGAATACAGCTCAACCCTTTTCAACCCTGAACTTTCGACAGCACCATCCTTCTTCGACGGCATCGACACCTCGATCGAAGGTATCGCAACCCTGATGCCCGGAGCGCCTCCAACTGTCACTGAGTCACTGCGTGGAGTTGCCGCAAAAATTGCTGAAGCGCAACATCTTTTCAACCCGACGCATCCGGAAAGAATCGCACCCCTCCTCGCAGAAGCAGAGACACAACTCATCGCCGTGTTGGCCCAGCTAGAGACTCAACACGCCATGCTCGAAACTCAGGAGTCCGAAGGATTTCATTCACAAAAACGTTCATTAGAAAAAGAGCAACTCGAAAGTGCCCTGCACGAACTTCGAGTGAAATCAGTGCAGTTGAACGAGGCTCTCCGGTTATCGCTTGGGTTGGAGCTCGATGCAACCGATTCCGCGAATCGTAGCGACCTTCCTACCGAAACAGTTACCTCTATCAATGCAACAGCCTCATTGAGCACGCCGACGCCGGCTACATTCTTCGGAGTTAGCATTGAAAACTCAAACGGCAAGGAGATCGGTAATTCAACACATGAGCTGCATCCAAGAGGAATACCGCTTAGGGAAAACTCACCGCTGAGCAAGCATCTCTCCCTGGCTGCAGATGCGACTCGCGAGATTACGCGTCCTTATTTCTCACGACCAAACATCGAACAGCCATTCTATGACCTTCACAATTCCAGTTTGCGAAACGCGCCGGTGACACAACCTGCGTTCGTGGCATACGCCGCCGTTGGATACGAGAACCAGATCGTACAGCTTGCAAGAGTCGTTCACTCCGGCCCGCAACCCGTTCAGATCATCCCGCCCGTCAGCCTCACCCTCGACCGCAACGCACAGGTCGTCCCTGACGGCACGCGTTCGCTGAACATCGACGTCCACACCGAAACCGAAGACCACCCGCAAGGCGAACTCCGTCTTCATGCCCCGCAAAACTGGACCATCCGGTTGCCGCAGCGCACCCTCCGCGCCGGCACTGAAACCTTCCCGGCCTCGCTCCCAGCCCATCCGCAGGCCGCGACACTCAAAGCCGAAGCCATCATCTCCGGCACCACCTACACCGAAGGCTTCCGCCCCGTCGGCTACGGCAGCCTCCCGCGCACCAACTACTACACACCCGCAACCCTCCGCGTCGTCCCCGTAGACCTCAAGCTCCCACCCGAAAACAAGCGCCGCATCGGCTACCTCCCCGGCACCGGCGACGACGTCCCCGCCGCCCTCGCCTCCATCGGCCTCACCCCCACGATCCTCAAGGTCTCCGACCTCACGCCCGAAAAACTCAAAGCCTTCGACACCGTCGTCCTCGGCGTCCGCACCTACAACGCCCATCCCGACCTCCACGGCGCGCCCACCCAGGCCCTCCTCAACTTCGCCAGCAACGGCGGCAACGTCGTCGTCCAGTACCAGACACCCGAGTTCACCGCCGCCGACGCTCCCTTCCCCCTCACCACCCACAACGAGCGCGTCATCGACGAAACCGCGCCCGTCAAACTCCTCGACCCGGGTTCGCCGCTCCTCACCACTCCGAACAAAATCACCGAAGCCGACTTCAACAACTGGATCGAAGAGCGCGGCCACGGCTTCCTCGACACCTGGGACCCCCACTACACCGCCCTCACCGAAACCCACGACCCCGGCGCCCCCGCCGAGCACATCCTTCCCCAAGCCCCCCAGCGCGGCGGCCTCATCACCACCCAGCTCGGCAAAGGCCGCTGGACCTACTGCGCCTTCGCCCTCTACCGCCAGCTCCCCGAAGCCGTGCCCGGCGCCTTCCGCCTCTTCGTCAACCTATTGAATCCATAAGGCTTACATGACGCACCGGCACCCCATGAGAGGCTTACCCCTTTGTTTTGAAGACTTTGCAAAAAAGTCCAGACCTAAGTCCAATCTCCTGAAGACTTTGCAAAAACCAAGGGGGAGGGGGTTTACCCGCCGCCGCAAAAAAATGGCCTCCCGAAGGAGGCCATTTCGGTTACCGGTTTTTATCTACCGTGAGTCGCGCGATGAGCTGGCGCGCGATGCACAGGCCGCGCCGGAGCTGCCTTCTTCGGTGTCACCACCGAGGCATCGCTCATCGTGATCATCAGCGGCTTCTGGGTGTAGCTCGCATACGTTCCATCCAGCGTGATCGTGTCGCCTACATTCGGCACGGTCTTCAGCGGCTCCTTCATGTTGAACGTAAAGTCCGCGACCGGCTTTGGCTGCGCCTGCTTCGCGTCATCGGAGACCGCAACCTGCAGTTGGTCCGGCGTCGCCGCCACGACAACCGCGCCCGGAATCTCCACCGCCTTGCCCTTGATCGTGTCAAAGACCTTGTCGGCATCGGCAGGCTGGCCGTACGTCAGCACGAACTCCTTGTCGCTCAGCGCCAGCGTTGCGAGATCCGGAGTCGTTGAGATCAGGTTCGACACGATGTCTTCAGGCTTCGGCGCGGGCGTGACCGTGAACCCAGCCGGAGGATCGACGTTGGTCTTCACTGCGGTCTGCATCGCGTCATAGCCGTCCTTGCTGCCGTGGTACTTCGTGTAGCAGTAAGTGGCGAGCTGGCTGATCTGCGTCTTGTACGGCTCCGGGGCGAAGTTCGCCGCACGCGTCGCATACCACGCGCAGTTCAGATAATCCGGTGGGGTCGACGTGTAGTACGCCTGCGCGAGAATATACACGTCCTGCAGCACGGGGCTCGGCTTCTCCGTCAGCGGCTCATTCGCGTCGATCTCGGTCTTGAGTTCCTTGATTGCGTCGGCATTGTCCTTCTTGGCAATGTCGTCATCAGCGATCGCAGACTCGAACGTCGGCGCCGCCGCCTTCTTCATGGCGTCGAAGTCCGCGTCAGACATGTCCTTCGGCTTGGTTGCGTTCAGGCCAGTGTTCGCGTAGGTCGCCACCTTATCGAGAGCGGCCTGCTTGGCAGCCGGATCGGTGAGTTTGTCCGCATCAGCGCGGCGGTAGTACACCTCCAGCGTCAGCGCACGGATGTTGTTTGGATCTATTGCCAGCATCCGGTCGGCTGCATCCAGCGTCTTGGCCTCGTCATTCTCACTGGAATAGAGGTAGATCAGCTGGTTCAGCACATCCTGCTTCACGGCCGAGTTCGGATACGCCTTCAGGTAATCCTCAAAGGCCTGCGCCTTGGCCTGAGGCGTCGTCGCCGTAGCGGCGGCGTTGTACTTGGCGTACTCCTCCTGCGACATCTGAACCTGACCACCGCCCGGAGCGGTAGCCTGGCCAGGGGAAGCTTGTCCAAACGCTGGCTGAATTGCAAAAGGAATCAGAGCGGCCGCTGAGAGCAGCGAAGCCAGTACGACCTTCTTCATAAAGAGAGCTCCTCGAAAATCAATAGTTTCTGCCTGGGACAGCGCACCGCCAGCCTGATGCTTCCATCGCGCCTCAGCTCTCGCGACCTACGCTCGATGATGCGGATTATATGAACCGTGTTGCTCGATGCGCAACCAAGGGTCGTATTTCCATCAGTTGCCATGAGCGTTGGCGAGTCCCACGCCCGCGATTACCCTTTGTTGGACGCTCTGAGAGTCATTTGCGTCATGCCCGAACGAAGAATCGCGACACTCACAGCGCAAGGCAGCGAGGATGTGGAAATCGCAACATCTAGACATTGGGACTCCTTATCCACAAGATGTCGCGCCGGGACTGTTGCTTCAGCAGATTCCTCCCCATACGATTCAGCTAGCAGTCGGCCGCAGTCAGGCGTCCCCTTAAACTGTACGAGGTACCCTCCCTTGCTCAAGCTCAAAAAAGTACAGATCCTCGGCTTCAAGTCGTTCTGCGACCGCACCGAAGTGCAGCTCGCCGGCGAAGGCATTGCAGCCATCGTCGGCCCCAACGGCTGCGGGAAATCGAACATATCGGACGCGATCACATGGGTGCTCGGCGAGCAATCGGCCAAGAGCCTGCGCGGCATCAAGATGGAGGACGTCATCTTTGCCGGCACGCGCGACCGCAAGCCGACCGGCATGGCCGAGGTGTCGCTGACGCTTGTCGACCCCGAGGTGTACGACGGGCAAACGCTCGCGGAGGGCGAGCCGGAGGTCGTCATCGATGGAGACACGGTTACACACGTGCGTGCTGACGGCGATTGGGACGAGGCCGCGCTGCGCGCGCAGGCCGCTGAGGAAACCGAAGAGGCTGTGATCGACGCACAGCCCGGACAGACGTATGAGAGCGAGGTCAAGGCAAAGAAGAGCGATGCTCCAGCAGCCGCGGAAGGAGAACATGGCAGCAATGTTGTGCTGAAGGTACGGCGGCGCAAGTTCGGCCGCGTCCCCGTGCGTGCAGGTGAGATCGCGATCACACGCCGCCTGTTCCGCTCCGGCGAAAGCGAGTACCTGCTGAACGGAAAGATCTGCCGCCTGCGCGATATTCAGGACATCTTCATGGGCACCGGCCTGGGCGGCGAAACCTACGCGATCATCGGGCAGGAGCGCATCGGACAATTGCTTTCATCGAAGCCGCTCGATCGCCGCTCCATCATTGAAGAGGCCGCGGGCATCACGCGCTTCAAGACGAAGAAGCGTCTCGCCGAACTGCGCCTTGAATCCGCAAAGCAGAACCTCGCGCGTGTGAACGACATCTTTGAAGAGGTCACACGGCAGATGGGCTCGCTGAAGCGCCAGGCCGCGAAGGCCGAGCGCTACGGTGCTCTGCGCGATGAGTTGCGCGGCAAGCTGCGCGTGGTGATTGCCAGCCGCCTGACGCAGATGGATGCGGAGCAGACCGCGACTGCAACGGAGATCAGCAGGCTTGCGGGGCTAATCGACTCGCAGGCGGCAGAGCTCGAGACGATGGACGCGGAGCACTCCGCGGGCGTCGCGCGCGGCTATGAGCTGGACGGGCAGATCCGCGAAGCGGGAGCGCGCGCGAACTCGAGTGCAGTGGAACTCGAGCGCATCACCGCTCGGCAGGGCTCCAACACGGATCGCATTGCAGATCTCGAGCAGCGCATGACGACCGCGAATGACGATCTCGCGAATGCGCGCGGGCAGTTGGAGACGCTGGCGTTTGAGCGCGAGCAGCACCGCAGCTTCCTGGAGAATGCGACTGCGGAGTCGAATGCATCGCGC
The DNA here is from genome assembly GCA_035651235.1 of Acidobacteriaceae bacterium. Taxonomy (GTDB): domain Bacteria; phylum Acidobacteriota; class Terriglobia; order Terriglobales; family Acidobacteriaceae; genus Granulicella. Next base: position 9,995 of record DASRGC010000008.1, on the reverse strand, counting down.
GAGGCGGCTCAGGCCAAGCAGGCGCAGGCGCATGAGTCCACGCGCAACGTGCTCGCCGCAGAAGCCACCGCAGAGAATCAGCGTCGGGCAGGGATGCAGGCGATGCAGCGCGCGGCGCAGGCGAACAACGAGATTGCGCAGGCCGAGGCGGCGCTGCAAGGACTGGAGCACGAGAACGAGCGGCTTGCGGCGGAGTCTGAGACTGCGCGTGGAGAGCTGGAGTCGCTGGGTGCGCAGCGCGGGCAGGTAGCAATGAACTTTGAGAGCGTGACCGAGCGGCTGAAGCGGCTCGAGACAGAGATCCTTGAAGTCCAGCAATCGCTCGAGCAGAAGCGTGCGGCGGAGACGCAGTCGCGGCGCCGCGGCGACGAACTGCGCGCCGAGATGGCCACGCTGATGGGGCGGCGCAGCTCGCTGGAGGCGTTAATTCGCGAGCACAGCTACTCGACCGACACGGTTCGGAATCTCTTCCGCGCCAATGAGAAGCGGCATCAGGAGAGTGGCATTGCTCCGGTGGGAACGCTGGCGGACTTCCTCGAGGTCGAGGGACAGTATGAGAGCGTCGTCGACGAGTTCCTGCGCGACGAGCTGAACTACATCGTAGTGAAGAGCTGGGATGCGGCGGACGAGGGCATGCGCATGCTGCACTCCGATGTTGCGGGGCGCGCGACGTTCCTGGTGCACCCGAATGACGCGCAGGCTGCCTTCCCGTTCGCGGAGGGAATGCAGAGCGCGACCCACACCACGAACGGCATCGTCCCGCTGAAGGACTGCATTCGCGTGCTGGATGGCTTCGGTAAATCGCTCGAGGTGATCCTGCCCAGGCTGCGCGAGGGCTTCGTCGCGCCTGACTCCGACACGGCACGATCGCTCGCACTCTCGAATCCACAGTCCTTCTTCCTTTCGCCATCGGGTGAGACGTTCCACAACGTGACGGTGACCGGCGGAAGGCCGCGCGAACAGGGCCCGCTGGCGCTGAAGCGCGATCTTGCCGACGTACAGTCGAAGCTGTCGGCGGTTGAGGCGGAGCTCTCGCAGAATGAGCTGGCCACCGCTTCCCTCACCCGTGAGATTGCCGAGCTGACGGCGACGCTGGATGCAAAGAACAACGAGCGGCGCGATGCGGAGCGGGAAAGTGCGAACTCCGGCGCGGCGTTGCGGCAGATGGAATCCGAGGTCGCGCGCATCGAACGCCGGCTGCAGGAATGGCAGCTTGCGATGGGTCGCAACGGCGATCAGCGGCAGGTGAAGCAGGAGCTCATCGGGCGGAAGCGCGAGGAGGCGGACCGATTTGAGGCCGAGCGCGCGAACATCGAGCGTCAGGTGAGCGAGCTGACCGAACGCATCGCCAGCATGCGCGCCAGCCGTGAGGAGCTGCAGGCGGAGGCTTCGGCGGCGAATGCCGCGCTGGCGGGACTCGAAGAGCGGCGGCGCAATGCCAACGCGAACTTCGAGCAGACGAATCGTCTGTATGAGTCGCAGTCCCAGCGCATTGCGCAGCTCGAACAGCAACTCGCAACGGCCTCAGCCGAGAAGCTGCGCCGCGAAGAGGAGAACGCGACGCTCGCGCAGCAGCAGACGGAGCTTGCCGAGATGCGCGCGCAGGCGATCGCCGAAGGGGAGACGCTGTCCGCTGAGGCGACGGCGTTGCGAGCCACGATTGCTGAGCTGGATGCGAAGCTGCGCACGCTACGCCATGAGACCGAGGCACTGCGCGAGCAGAGGGCAACGCTGTCTGCGCGGGCCGCGAAGCTCAGTTCCGACATCGAGCATCTGGAGGCTACGTGCATCGCAGACCTCTCGATCGAAGCAGCAACGTTGCGCGCGGATGAGACCATTGCGCATCTCGAGGGCGAGGCGCTGGCCGCGGAAGACGAGGCGGCGCGCGGGCTGAAGCAGCGGCTCGAGGCGATGGGCCCGGTGAACATGATGGCGCTCGAGGAGTACACCGAGACCGCCGAGCGGCACGGGTTCCTGGAATCGCAGCGCAGGGACCTGGTCGAGTCGATCGAGAACACGCAGGCGTCGATCAAGGAGATCGACGAGGTCTCGCGGGTGAAGTTCGACGAGGCCTTCAAGGTTATCAACGAGAACTTCGCGGCCACGTTCACGAAGCTGTTCGGCGGCGGCCAGGCGTTTATGCGGCTGACCGATCCCGAAGCGGAGAAGAGCGACCAGAGCGGCATCGACATCATCGCGTCGCCGCCGGGCAAGAAGCTCCAGAACGTGCTGCTGCTCTCGGGCGGCGAGAAGGCGTTGACGGCGCTGTCGCTGCTGGTCGGCATCTTCCAGTTCCAGCCGGCGCCGTTCTGCGTGCTGGACGAGGTGGATGCGCCGCTGGATGAGACGAATGTCGGGCGCTTCGCGCGCCTGATCGCGGAGATGAGCGAGAGCACGCAGTTCGTGGTGATTACGCACTCCAAGCGCACGATGGAGCAGGCGGACGTGATGTACGGGGTCACGATGCAGGAGCCGGGCGTGTCGAAGATCGTGTCGGTGTCGCTGGGCGGCCGCTCGCAGGGCAAGGAGTCGCGCAAGGCAGCGCAAGCGGCGTAGCCGGGATCGAGGAGCTGCCCAATGAATCCCCTGGATTGGCTGCTTGCGGCGCTGCTGGTGTATTCGACGATTCGCGCGGCGATCCGCGGCCTGGTCCGCGAGCTGTTCGCGCTGGGCGGGCTGCTGGTGGGCTTTCTCCTGGCGTGCTGGTACTACCGTGAGGTCGCGCAATTCGTGCGCGGGCTGGTGAACTCGGAGCCGCTGGCAGACTTCTGTGCGTTCCTTTTGATTGTGTCCTTGGTAATGATCGCGGCGACGCTGGCGGGTACTTTGGTCCGGCGTGCGGCGACGGCGGTTGGGCTTAGCCCGTTGGATCGGCTTGGGGGAGCAGCGTTTGGAGCGGCGCGCGGGCTGGTGATGGCGATGGCGTTGCTGCTGGCCGTGACGGCGTTTCTGCCGACGGCGCCCTGGGTGCAGGGCTCAAAATTTTCTCCCTATTTGCTTCGCGCCTCGCATGCTGTATCCTTCGTGATGCCGCGACAACTTAAGCGCCAACTGGTCGAGGGTCTGGAGCGGATCAAGCACACAACACCGAACTGGATCAACTACGGCACTTCGTCGCACACTGTCAGTTAAGTCAAAAAAAAGGAAACCGAGCGAGTGAAGCGCGAACTCGATAATCTCGTCCTCCAGATGCATGCCGCGGGCATCAGCTATGCCGATGCGGTCCGTGAGTTCAAAAAGCGGTTTCTCCTCGAAGTGCTGGTTCGTCATCGCGGCAATCAATGTAAGGCGGCCGAGGAGCTCGGCATGCACCGCAACACGCTCAGCCGCACGCTCGCGGAGCTGGATCTCGACTCGGCGCAGATTCGTCGCGGGATCCGCCGTCCGCCACGCTCGGTGCGGCCGGTGGCGCGGCCTGGCCTGCAGGTCGTAGGCAGCCGATAACGCCCGCGAGCTGTTTGGTTCGTCTAAACACAAGGATCATGCGCCTCAACCGTTCGCGCCGAAGCTGCGGCCCTGCCCTGCTGCCTTTGTGTGGCGCGGTCGCGCTGTTGCTGCCGTTGGCGGGCATGCCAGTCTTCGGGCAATCGACGGCGAATGCGCCAGCCAGTGTGCCCGCCGGGGCCGATGCAGCTGCGACGCCGAAGCCCGAACCCAATGTTGCCGTAACTCCTGACGCTTCCGCGAAGCAGGTTCGCGAGGCGGAGGATGCGTACCTGCAGGGTGCGAAGGCAGTCGACCACAAGGACCTGGAGGCTGCCGAGAAGAGCTTCGCGCGCGCGGTCCAGCTTAACCCGAAAAACCGCGACTACGCGCTGGCGCTGATCGTCACACGCGAGCACCGGCTGAGCGAACTGGTCCAGCTTGCGGCGAAGGACCGCCAGCTTGGCAAGCACGACGAGGCCGAGCAGTTGCTCGAACAGGCGCGGAAGATTGACCCGAACAACGCCATCATCGCCCAGCATTTCGAATCTCCTGCCCTGCCCACGGCCTCTGAGCTTCCAGCAGCCAACTCCGTCGCAAATTCGCTCGGCGGTCCAGTCGAGCTCGCGCCGAAGCCCGGGAAGCAGGATGTGCATCTTCGCGGGGGCGCGGCCGAGGTCCTGCGGTCGCTCTATGCGCAGTTCGGCATCACGGCTTCGTTTGATCCTTCGGTTACCAGCGTCTTCCCTGTGAAGCTCGAACTCGAGGGCGTCACCTTCCAGGAAGCAGCGCGGATCGCGAGCGAAATGACGCACACGTTCGCCGTCGCTGTGCAGCCGCACAGTGCACTCATTGCTCAGGACACGGAGGAAAACCGCAAGCGACTCAAGCCTGTCGTGGAAGAAACGCTCTACATGCCTGGGTTGCAGGAAACCCAGATGCAAGAGATGGCAAGACTGGCCATGGCCGTGTTCGATTTTCCGGTGGTGACGGCAAGCCCATCCACCGACACTATCGTTGTGCACGGCGATCCGGACAATCTGAAGGTGCTCAATGCGACCTACCAGGGGCTGCTCAACGGAAGCTCCGATGTGATGCTCGACGTGAAGCTGTACGAGGTCGATCGCACGCACACGCGCAATCTGGGCGTCATACTTCCCTCCTCCATCGGCGCGTTCTCGGTCGCACAGGAGGCGCAGCAGCTTGTGTCCGCGAACCAGTCGGCCATCAACACGGCGATCGCTAACGGAGTAATCAAGCTCACCGGGAACTCGCTCACTGATCTACTCACTGAGGCTGGATTTCTCATCGAAAGCGGCTTGGCAAGCTCGACGCAGTACAGCAACCTGCTCGGCGTCGTCGGAAAAGGTTTGGGGCTCTCCGGGGTGTACATCGGGTCAGGCGCAACCCTGAATCTGTTGCTGAACTCCAGCGATGTTCGCATGCTGGATGCAGTGCAGCTTCGCTCCGGCTCGAACCAGGACGCGACCTTCCGTGCGGGCTCGAGGTATCCCGTGATCACCTCCACGTACACCAGCGGTGTGCCGAGCTCTATTGCGTCTTCCGTCTCGGGCCTGAACATCAACGGCACCAGCGTCAGCTCGCTCCTGCAGCAGTATCTCGGCACGTCATCCGTCACCCTGCCGCAGGTGCAGTTTGAGGATCTTGGATTGACCCTCAAGGCGACACCCGTGATCCTCGGCTCGGGTTCAATCCAGTTGAAGCTGGACATGAAGATCGAGTCGCTCGGCGCCGGATCGAACGATGCCATTCCAGTGCTGAACAGCCGCCAACTCACCTCGGTTGCGACGATTCCGCCCGGGCAGACGGCGCTGCTTGCAAGCGAGGTCTCCCGGTCCGAGACCCGGGCCGTGCAGGGGCTTCCCGGACTAAGTGAACTGCCGGGCTTCCAGAGCACAACCAACGAAAACAAAGAGATTGATACCGGCGAATTGCTCATCACTATCACGCCGCACATCGTGCGCCAAGGCAACCTGCAAATCGCGACCCGGCCGCTGCTGATGCCCTACAACCCGAACCCCGGCACGCAGACCGTTTTCCAGGAGCAGATGCCGATGCCGCCGCCGCCTCCGCCGCCCCCGCAGCAGACGCAGCCACAAACGCCCAATAGAATTTCTCCACGCAACCTGCCGCCACCCGGAGGAACCGCCCCCATAACACCCGCACCACAGTAGGCGTAACTGCGTTGCAAGCCTCTGGTATTCTGGCTATACTTGGTCTTGGCAGGGCGGGAGTAGCTCAGTGGTAGAGTGCTTCCTTGCCAAGGAAGATGTCGCCGGTTCGACCCCGGTCTCCCGCTCCAAAACACCTTCCTCTGCGGTACACTCCACAAGTCAATCTGTGTGTCCTGCATCGCAAGAGTTGAGCGTGTGTGTGGGGCAGTAGGGCGCGGTACCCAAGTGGTAAGGGAGAGGTCTGCAAAACCTTTATGCGTCGGTTCGATCCCGACCCGCGCCTCCATTTCCTTCTGAGCCCCTTCTGAAATCGCTGGCGTATTACGGCCGTCGTGATACTCTGCTGCGCGGAGTTACGCATCGTGGGCGCTGTTGACACGCAGACAGAAACTCACGCAAGTCAGCGTCATCACCTTCGTTACATAGTAGGGATCGCGGTGCTGTACCGTGTAATTGCGGTGCTCGCCTTCCTGCGGATCGAGCCGTTACGTCCACTGCGCCTCATCGGCTTTGAAAATATCGCCATCGCACTTTCCATTCATGCCGGGCACGGCTACTCCTCTCCATTTCTGATCTCCTCCGGCCCGACGGCGCTGCTCGCACCCGGATACCCGCTCCTGATCGCGGCTGTGATGCACTTCTTCGGGAGTGGACCGGCGGCGGAGTTTATTCTGATCGCGCTCAATCTGGTCTTCTCGATTCTCACCTTGCTGGTTGTCGTGAAGACCGCGCGCCAGTACTTCGGCTCGCGGGTGGCGAATTTCGCAGGTCTCATTTACGCGATCGGACAGCCGCTGCTCTTTGCTCCCATGCAGGTTTGGGACACCTGCCTGTCTGCCCTGCTCTTGATGCTGGCCTTCGTCCTGGTCCCGAATCTCCTCCACAAAAGAGCGTATTCCATCGGATTGGGTGTGGGATCAGCCGTTGCGATACTGGTGAATCCTGCTCTGCTGCCCAGCCTTGTTGCGATCTTTACCTGGTCCGCCTGGCGAGCGCGAAGAACTCCCTGGCCGGCAATCGTCGCATTTCTCATCGCGTTCAGCCCCTGGCCCATTCGCAATGCGATAACGATGCATGCTTTTATCCCGTTCCGCTCAAGTTTGCCTTATGAGTTCTGGATGGGGAATCGTCCTGGCGCGAATGGAGAGTTACAACAAAACCGAGGCCCGGGATATGAGCCTGCCGAGGCCAGCTTGCTGGTGCAGAAAGGCGAGTTGGGTTATCTGAAGTCAAAGGAGTCCCTCGCGCGCTCCTTTGTCAAAAACCATCCAGGACAATTTGTGCGGCTGACCACAAGGAGATTTTTTCTATTCTGGACCGGAGCATCCGATTCCTCATCTCCGTTTACGGTCTGGCTCACGATATTAGGAATGATCGGTCTCGCGATGCTTTGGAAGCACCGCATGATATTCACTCTCTTTGCGCTCCCGCTGGTTCTGTTTCCATTGCCTTACTACGTTACGCATGTCAGCGTACGTTACCAGTTCGTCGTCGATCCACTGCTGACCATCCTTGGCGGCTATGCATGCGAGTGTTTTTTTGCCTGGTGCGCGCGTCGTCCCGCACCCTTACCGAGCCTCACTGCAACCGTTAGCTGAGCGTCTCTGCACCCCAGAAATGGAGCGCGTCTGCAACCCATAGCGCATCGTGTCTGCAACCCACTGCTTTCGCACTGACACCTAGGTTGCAAAAATGCGCCGGTTGTCCCAAAGGTAGACATCCTTGTGTACTGATTTGGGCGTTACTCGCGTGATGCGTGCCCCACGGCGACAGCCTTTAGCATTTGCTCATTGCCATCCCCCCGGGCAATGGAGGAGGTTCTTCCGATGCATCTCATTGGTAAGTTGTCGCTCGCGATCGTTGGCTCTGCCGTGTTTTTTGGTCCCGTATCATCGCACGCCGCCAGTCTCACGATCTCGCAGGACAAGCTCAACGAATGCGGCCGCGGGTTTGTGTTTTGCAACGCAAGGCAAGCGTATAGCTTGACCGAAATTGAAAACGGCACGATTCAGATTCCGGTATTCCCAATCCTGCCCAGCGAGGTCGTGATCGTCAACGACACTGGACAGACGGTCACGAACCTGCAGTTTACGTATTCCACGCTTCAGTTCTTCGCCTTCAATATTGATTGCGATATCGCGCCGAGCCTGCGAAGTAATCTCAAGAACTGCGCCATTCAGCAGACCTCCTCCGGACTGACACACGATATGTTCGGCTTGGTTACGGTGCAGTTCACATTCGCCGCCGACAACAAGAAAGGCATCCCTGACGGCGCCTACTTCGATCTGACGACCGTCGGATTCCTGCCCGGTGGATACCTTTGCGGCGGAGGCACTGGCACCGGAACTGGAACTGGCACCGGCACTGGCACGGGAACTGGAACCGGCGGCGGCACCGGCCCGACCGGACCACCGCAACAGTAAGAGCTCTCACGCTTCAGACCCGAAGCAGAACGAGGAGGCACAATGGCCTCCTCGTTCTTTTTGTTCCGGATAACTACTTCAGCGTCGTCAGCGTCGGCTGCAGATGCACGGTGATTCCGTCCTGACCCGCCTGAAAGGCGATCATCTGCTTCAGCTGCTCGTAAGGAACTGAGTCAAGCGCGACGAAGTGCCCGTTGATGGCGAGCACCGGAACCTGCACTGCACCGACATCCTGCGCGAGCTTCACCGCTGCGTCCACGGTCGCTTTCGTCTCCGGCAGCGCAGCGCAGGCAGCGACGGCCGCGGGGTCCGCGCCCGCAGCCGTGATGGACGCCTTCAGGGTTTCGTCGACACTCGCAGGCGTCAGGCCGGCCTGCTTCGCGTAAACCGCCTGGACGTAGCTGAAGAACGCGGCATCGCCCTTCGTCTTGCGCACGCAAACTCCATCCAGCGCAGCGCGTTCCGCGTAGGGCTGATTGGATGCCGGAGTGTCTTCGAAGACGATGCGCGCCTGCGGGAAATCCTGCTGCAGGCTGTCCATCTTTTCCTGCGCGTCTTTGCAGCGCTCGCATTGCAGGTCGGCGAACTCGACAAACAGCAGATCGTTGCTCTTCGCACCCTTTGCAGGTCCCTCGGCCCGCTCCTGCAGGGTCTTGCGCGCCTCGGCAAAAGGCTTCACGCCAAAGTCGATCACGTTTTCAGCGATCGCGTGTTTGCCATCCGGCGTGGTGAAGAAGACCAGATGCGACGTCTTGCCCGGCGCGCGTTTGTCGCCCACCAGCACAACCACCTTGGCCACACCCGGCGCGGGCGTCTTCACAATGCCTTCCACCTGCCAGACCCGGTTTGTGTCATAGCCCCACAGCGCCTTCAGGAAGCCGTTCACCTCGTCCAGGCTCGGCGAATCCGCGGTGAAGTTCTTCGGATTTGTAGGAGGAAATGGATTCGCCGGCTCAGCCGAGGGCTGCGGTGTCGGCGCAGCTGGAGCGACGGGTGTGTTCGAGGCCGGAACGTTCTGTGCAGCCATTGTGGCGCCGCTAATTGCCAGAACGCACGCCATCCCGAGGATCACTTGTTTCATGTATGCCAAAAGAGAATCTCCTTCATTGAATGCTGCAACGCGGGGCGCTGCCTGTTTAAACGTCACGCCTCGCCGCGATGGGAAAGCGCCTGCCCATACCGAATGCCTTCTTGGAAACCTTCAGCACCGGCGCGGCCTGTTGCCGCTTGTACTCTGCAAGTTCGACCAGCCGGATGATCCTGCGTACCAGCTCCGGCGAGACGTTCCGCATCTTTGCAATCTCGTCCGCCGAACGATAATCCTCCACATAAGCGCGCAGAATCGGATCAAGGACCTCATAGGGCGGCAGCGAGTCGGTGTCCTTCTGCCCCGGCCGCAACTCCGCCGACGGCTCTTTATCGATCGTCTCCTGCGGGATGATCTCGCGATCCCGATTCGCATACCGGCTGAGCGCGTAAACCTCAGTCTTATATAGATCGCCGATCACCGCCAGCGCGCCGACCATGTCGCCATACAGCGTGCAGTAGCCTGTCGCCATCTCGCTCTTGTTGCCCGTCGTCAGCACCAGGCCGCCTTGCTTGTTGGAGAGCGCCATCAGCAGGCTGCCGCGAATTCTCGGCTGCAGGTTCTCCTCCGCGAGCCCGAACGGTGTGCCCTTGAAGAACGGCTCCAGCGCGCGCGAGAACTGCTCATAAATCGCACGCACCGGAACGACATCAAATTCAATCCCGAGATTCTTCGCCAGCCGCTCGGCGTCCTTCACCGACCCCTCCGACGAGAACTCACTCGGCATCCCAATGCCACGAATGTTCTCCGCGCCGATGGCCTCTACCGCAATCGCCGCAACCAGTGCCGAGTCGATGCCTCCGCTCAGCCCGAGCAGCGCCCGCCGAAACCCACACTTGTGCAGGTAGTCGCGCGTGCCCAGCACCA
>DASRGC010000007.1:0-39914 GCA_035651235.1 Acidobacteriaceae bacterium | reverse complement strand
ATGTCCTCGCAACCCTCCAACAACGCCCCACCATCCGCGGCGAAATCGTCCTTCTCCTCGACGGCACCCTCACCACCACCGCCTCCCCCCCACCCGCACAACAATCCCTCGCCGACGAAGTGCAACACCTCATCCGCAACGGCCTCTCCGAAAAGGACGCTCTAAAGCAGGTCGCCAAATCCCGCAATCTCGGCAAGAGCGAAGCCTACCGCGAGTACCAGCGAACAAGAGTCAGGACAGTAGACAAAAGACAGTAGAGTCGAAGCCGATGCAGCTTCCTCTACTGTCTACCCTCTACTGTCTCTCTAGACCGCTTCTCTGCCCTTCAGCCGGTCGTACACATACCTGTCGCTCACCGTCCCCAGCGACTCGTTATAAAGCACCAGCGCGCCCACCGACTCCTTCAGTTCCTCGCTGAACTTGTGAATCGATCGCAGGTGTTCCGCCGTCGCCGGAACCTCCAGCCTGCTCGTCTTCAGAAACTTCTGATACCCGCGGTCCACCAGCCGCGAGATCTCCCCACCCAGCACCCATCCAGCCTTCGCGGTGATCCGCACTGGCGAGCCCTTCCCATCCCCCGGCGCAATCTCCGCAGCGCATCCATACTTCGACACGCGCCGCGCGCCCGCCGCGTGGCTTGCACCGTCCGCCGCCGGCGCCACATCAAACCTCTCACTGCCGAGAATCGACAGCACATCATCAAACGTCTTCTGCTTCACTGCCTTCGCCATCGCAACCCTGCTCGCAGGCGCGCATTTCGAAACACCGCGCCACCCGCAGTAAACTCAACTTAGACTCGCACATCGGCGCGCCCCGTTCAAACCGCCGCACTCACTAACCACTAACCACTAACGACTAACCACTTGCCCCACCCACCCGCCAAACCGCTCGGCCTCACCCTCCTCGACCGCATCGGGAACACCCCTCTGCTCCGCCTCGACGGTCTTGTGAACAATCCCGCGATCCAGCTCCTCGGCAAAGCCGAGTGGACCAACCCCGGCGGCAGCGTCAAAGACCGCGCCGCCTCGGCCATCGTCGCCGACGCCATCCGCCTAGGCCAGCTCACCCCGAACTCGCCCAATGGCCGTGCCCTGCTCGACGCCACCTCCGGCAACACCGGCATCGCCTACGCCATGTTCGGCGCGGCTTTAGGGTTTCCCGTCACCCTCTGCGTCCCTTCCAACGTCTCGCCCGAGCGCAAAAACATCCTCGCCGCCTACGGCGCCAACGTCCTCTGGACCGACCCCGCCGACGGCTCCGACGGCGCCATCCGCATGGCCCGCAAACTCATCGCCGACCACCCGGAAAAATTCTTCTACGCCGACCAGTACGGCAACGACAACAACTGGCGCGCCCACTACTACTCCACCGCCAACGAAATCTGGGAGCAGACCGCCGGCACCATCACCCACTTCGTCGCCGGCCTCGGCACCTCCGGCACCTTCATGGGCACCACCCGCCGCCTGCGCGAGCTCAACCCGAATATCCGCTGCATCTCCATGCAGCCCGACTCGCCCTTCAACGGTCTCGAAGGGCTCAAACACATGGCCACCGCCATCGTCCCGCCCATCTACGACCCTTCGCTCGCCGACCGCAACATCGACATGCCCACCGAGCGCGCCTACGCCATGTGCAAGCGCCTCGCCCGCACCCAGGGCCTGCTCGTCGGCATCTCCGCCGGTGCCGCCGTCGCCGCCGCCCTTGACGTCGCCAAAGCCATCGCCGAAGAAGAAGCCCCGACCAACCGCGAAGCCGTCATCGTCACCATCCTCCCCGACTCCGCCGACAAATACCTCTCCGACCGCTTCTGGACCGAAGACCACGAAGAAGAAAACAGAAATCAGAGATCAGAAATCGACTCTGGTCTCTCTACTGTCTAGCTCTCTACTGTCTACTGTCTCCAACCCTGATCCCTGTTCCCTGATCCTGACCCCTAAAAATGTCCCTCATCCTCTCCCGCGCCCTCTACGACGACCTCCGCGCTCACGGCGAAGCCACCTATCCCAACGAGTGCTGCGGCATCCTCCTCGGCCGCGCCGACGCCGGCTCCCTCCGCGTCACCTCGCTCCTCCGCGCCGGCAACACCCGCACCGACTCCGCGCACAATCGCTACCACATCGCGCCCGCCGAGCTCATCGCCGCCCAGCGCGAGGCCCGCAATCAGGGCCTCGACATCGTTGGCTTCTACCACTCCCACCCCGACCACCCCGCCCAGTGGTCCACCACCGACTTCGCCGAAGCCCACTGGTTCGGCTGCGCCTACGTCATCACCGCCGTCGCCAAAGGAAAAGCAGAAGCCACCAACAGCTTCCTCCTCACCGGCACCACCGAAGACGACAAGCGCTTCCAACCCCAATCCATCGTCGTCGAATAGCCACACTCCAGATCCTGTTGCTAGCTCGCCGTGTATTTGAACTCAACCCGAATCGTTGGTGGTTTCTTCGGAGCTGTGGCGGCACTCTCCGGCGCCTCCAGGTTTTCAACCGAATGCATCGGCTCCGGCTTCATCCACTTCACGCGCCACATACCGGGCGTAACTGGCGTCTCATGGCTCGGAGTATCGTGCACGCTTCCATCCATGTGATAGATGCGTTGATGTCCGATGTGCCCGCCGGTGTCCCAGGACAAAAACATGCTGGGCCACCGGTGATGATGCATCGGCTCCTTGGTCCCGGGCGCCACCTGCACCTGCAACACACGCACGAATGCGTTTTCAAACAGAACCTTGTGACTGTCCGGCGCTACCTGCACCGCGTCGAAGCCATCCGGAAAACCATCCTTGTCCTGCGCGAAAAGCGGTATACCGCATAGGAGCCCGGCGACGGGAATGGATGACATTCCCCTGAGAAACATACGTCTTTTCTCGGAAGAGATTCCTTTGGCTGGATTCATGGCTCGGAGTGTATACCCTCTACGCCCAATCGCCGCATGTCCCGCGTCAAATCGGCTTGCGCGAAAATGCAGCGGAGCAAGCACGGTCCGCGAACCCACCACTCTTCTTCCCTGCCGAATTCAGCGCCATCGATGCCTGCAAGACTCCCGGGACCACCATGGCCGGACCCCTTCGAACCCCAACCCATCGCCGTCCAGTAGGCGTTCACATCGGCTCGCCAAGACATGAGCCTAGATCCTCCAGGCACCCGCTCGCGATTAGCCGGTATCGCAGCTTCACCCGCGAACGAACCCTCTCGAACGTGACGGTGTCGCACACCACAACATCAGCCTCGCCCAGGCGCGGTTTCCCATTCTCCGTCACCAAAAACTCGTTGAGAACGTGTCTGCTTCCCACAGCCGGCGCGAGCAGACTGCGCGCTGTCTTCAAAAAACTTTCACTCACAGATACGAGCGAGAGGATAGACGGTCGTTCCAGCTTACTGAGCCGATCAATCTGCTCTGAAGCCGCAGCGTAAAGGATGCCGATCGCCGGCCGGCTCTGCGGCACAAGCGGCTGCAAGCTCTCCAAAACATGCTTCGCGGCCACTACCTGCGCGCCGATAGCCAGTCCAGGTTGTGCGGCGAACTCTTCCACCGAGCAGCCCTGAACCGGCCAGCTCAGAATCTCCGAAATCTCGCGCCGAATAATCTCACGCAGTCCAGCCTCCTGCTCCACAACAAGGAAGTGATCCGGCGGCTCAGCCAGTAGGCGCTCGCGCACTCTCAGCCTCAGCGCCTGCAGACTGAATCCCATATTCCGCGCACGCTGAATGCTCTCGTTGATCAGCTCGTCGAGATCCTGAGGAGGAGCCGGACGAGCCGCAGCAATCTTCCCAACCACCAATCGGCTTCCGGGCCGGCGCGTCAACCAGCCCCGCCGCACAAGGTCCTGGTAAGCCTCGCTCACCGTGTTGTGATGAACCTTGCTCTGCCTGCCCAGCGTACGCACACTCGGAAGAGCATCACCTGCCCGAAGTTGACCGGTTGCGATCAGAAACACAATCTGGTCGGCGAGCTGCTGCCTCAGCGGAACCTCACTCTCCTTACTCAGCACGATCCGCACCGCTGCCCTCCAGCACACCCACCTCAAACTGCCCCGCACCTCACCGTCGCCAAAGCATCGGCGCGTGTGACACTCCACAAAACCATCACCTGCTCGATACTCTCCGCCGCCACCTCCGCCTACTCTGCGAACGATACATGCAGTACTTCAGGAGGAAAGATGATTCCCTTCATTCTCATCATCGCGATGACGCTCTTATTCTTCGTTCTCGAACGGATTCTACCCGGCAGAGAGCTGCCGGAGGCTCCCGGCTGGTATGGCCGTGCGGCATTCCTCAATCTTTGCCAGGTCGGCATTATTCTGCTCGCCGGGATCGCCTGGAATCGGTGGCTGCAATCAAAATCTCTCTTCCATATCTCTCAATCGATTCCACCTTTCCTGCAGGGACTCTCCGGCTGGTTTCTCGGCACCTTCCTCTTCTATTGGTGGCACCGTGCGCGGCATCAATCCAGCTTTCTCTGGCGCGTCCTCCATCAGGTGCATCACAGTCCTTCACGCATCGAACTCCTGACCGCCTTCTATAAACACCCCGTCGAAATTGCTGCGGATTCCATCCTTGCCAGCGCGCTCATGTTTTCTCTGCTCGGCGCATCGGCCGCTGGCGGCGCATGGTTCAACGTCTTTGCCGTTTTCGGCGAATACTTCTACCACAGCAATCTCCGCACGCCGCGATGGCTCGGATATTTCCTGCAAAGACCTGAGCATCATTCCATCCATCATCAGCTTGATGTGCATGGGTTCAACTACGGCGACATCACCCTGTGGGACCGCATCTTCGGTACCTTCCGGGAAGCGGAGGATTTCGTTCCACACTGCGGCTTCCCCGCCGGTCATGAGCGAAACCTAAAAGGGATGCTCCGATTCCGCGACGAATACTAGCGCCATCCTCAAGTGGCTCGACGACACCGCCCGACAGCCCCGCCCTTCACCGCGGCGTCAGACTCTCCCGCGGCCCATACTGCCCCTTCGAGTTCCCCGGCCCGCCCACAAACTCCAGCACCGGAATCCGCTCATCCACATCCGGCAGCGCCGGAAACGGCGCATGCGGCTCCGCCTGGTACCAGTACGCCACCGACGAAAACGTGTCCGAGCGATGGTTCGCGTGCCCATGCTCGATCGACGCCTTGAAATACTTCGTAAACGGAATCGGCGAATCCAGATGGAACCGGTACACACTCCACCGGCTTCCCGCCTCCTCCTTGCCCACCAGCGGCGCCCCATTCAGCGCCCCGCTGTACGCCGAGCCGCCAAAGTCCCACGCGCCTAAGAAATAATCCTCACTCCCCGTCCCAATGAACGTAGGCTTCGTCTCGTCGTCAATAAAGAAAAAGTCGTCGCCCTCGCCCCACCATCCATCCTGGTTCTGCAGCACCGACATCGTCACCCCGACAAACTGCCCGTGCCCCCGCGCCTCCACCCACACATAGTTGTCCTTGCCATCCAGGTTGCGCCTGTAGTTCACAATCGGGTCGCCATTCTCGTACCACTCGCCCGTCCATCCATGGTTCGGCTGCGCCTGCCTGTACTCCGCATGAAAGTAAAGCGTGTCCTTCGCAATCGGATGCGTGTACGTCCGGTAGTCGATGTTCCAGTACAGGCTGTTCAGCGGCAGCTTGCCCTCATTCGTAATCGTGATGCGCGCATGATGCCCGAACGGCATCGGAAAATAGCAGTTCATCGCGTGATCGTGTGACACCATCAGCACCGCCGACTCCCACGGCACAACATCTCCCGTCCCCTCCCCAAAGAAATCCCCAATCGGCGCCTCCACACTCGGCGACTCTTCGCCGTCCCAGTACATCCGCAGCACCACGCGCTTCAGAAAATACGGCTCCCGATCGCTCAGCGTGAACCACATGTGCGAGATCATCCCCGGCCCATCCGCATCCAGCACCGTCAGCGTCTGTCCCGGATTGACCGTCTGGAAATCGTAGTTCGCTCCCGTCGACTCCGCGCTGCTCGAACGGTGCAGCGCATACGTCTGCTGCTGCGTCGGATCCGGCATCCATCCAGGAATTTGTGCCGAAGCGCACGTTGAAACCAACAGCCCAAACACTCCAAGCGCGAGCGCCCGCATATCCTTGCTCCTCAAGATTCTGAGATTGTATGGCAGCCGCCGATTATATCGGATACCGGTCTCTCGTCGCCCGCAAAAACGCCGGCCATCTCTGACCGGCGCTCATTCAACAAGCGCTCCGCTGGAAAAATCAGCTTCAGCGCAGGCTGCACCAGGCGTGAAGGCCGGTCGAATCGAATTCCCCACACACTCCAAAAAGACGTTAGGCGCTGCGCAGCGGTCCACTCACGACGATGCTTGGCGTCGACGGACACACCAGGAACGAGATTCCATCAATCGTCAACGCAAAAGTAGTCAGAAGATACCCTTGATGGAGCGGGCTGGATTGCTCGGCCGCACTGATCACATTGTTTATCTGGCTGGTGATGGACGCGACGATGGCCGGAATAATCTCATTGTCGACGATGTGCTGCATGAAAGGTTGCACGAGTTCCTGCATCCCGTTACTGCACCAGCTGTCGACATTCAGGTCCGTGTTCAGGTGCACCTGTATCGTCACCGCTTCGTCGGTCACGGAGAAGCTTTGACCGCTCTGGTACACGCCGATTTGGACAGCGATATTCATGGTCCCGGCGCCGCCTGGCAGATTGATTGGAATCTGGATCGAAATCACTCCGTCGCTGAGCGTCACCGTGCTTCCCGTCCCGCTTATGCGGCCGGCAAAGCCCTGGTCGACGTTGGTTTTGATGGCCGCCGTAATGCCGATGCCCGGGATGCTTCCCGGACGACACTGCGACTGGTTCACGGTGACCGGGGTGGTTGCAATCGCCATCCCGGTGATGTGGTTAGCGGCTCTTAATTCAAACGTCGTGTTGATACTCACCGGGAAGGTGGCGCTGCCCGAAAGCCCGCTGCCCAGCTTCTGGCCGTTGATGCTGAACGTTACTGGACGCACAAGTGCATTCGGCAGTGCCTGAACCTGATAGGAAATGGTCGTCGTTTGAAATGGCTGCACGTTTGCCGGGCTGGCCGCGAACTTGCTCACCACAATGTCGCCGAAGAGTTGCAGTTGTTGTTCGATAATTGCGTTGGTGGGTCCGCCTCCGTTTCCTCCATTGGGTTCGGGCATAAGAGCATCTCCTTTAGAGCTGCGATGTTTTGAAGAAGGCCACTATTCTGCGCCCAAACAGCCGCTTCGACAACTGATTTAACGCGATACCGCTCCGTCACAGCGTCGTTAAATCGGAAAGGAATTTCGCTATATCGGATTCGGATAGATAAATGTAAGAGACAGACGCGGGGATCCCCAATTCACACGCGGCTTCATCGCGTGTCGGAACAGACGAATTCATGCTTACGCACGAGTTTCTCGGTCAAATGCTTGGTGTGCCGCAGCCACTCCGCTATCTCGATACAAAATCGCATTCGACAAGCGCATTAGCGATTTTGTACTCACTGCGAGCCCACAGCTACGCTTCCAGCTTCGCCTGATGAGCAAGCCGGATATCGGCTGAAGACGCGCCGATCATCAGATCCACCGTGCCCGGGTCCACCACAAACGCCTGCTTGTCTTCGTTCCAATAAGACAGCGCCACGTCGCTGTGCTCGAGTACGAAGTGGACCGTCCGGCTCTCTCCCGCGGCTAGATGAACACGCTCAAAGCCCACCAGCTGTTTCACAGGCCTCTGCACGGTTCCTCCCGAGACACGCACATAGAACTGAACAATCTCATCCCCTTCACGCTTCCCGGAATTCCTCACCTGCATCTGGACCGAGAGACTCCCGCCAGCCTTCAGGGCGTCTGCTGAGACCTTCAGGCCCGAATAATCGAACGCCGTGTAGCTCAGTCCGTGTCCAAAGGGATAGAGCGGCACACCCTGGTAATACAGATAGGTGCGGCCATAGCGGATGTTGTAGCTATCGAAGTCGGGCAGATCGGAGGTATGCCGGTACCAGGTCATGCTCACCTTGCCGCCCGGGTTGTAATCCCCAAAGATGACATCCGCGAGCGCGTCACCCTGTTGTCCGCCGAGGAAGATCCCACCCACGATCGCAGGCAGGTTTTCCTGTTCCCATAGAACAGAGACCGGACAATTGGAAGAGATCACAAGAATCGTCTTCGGGTTCGCTGCGTACACCGCCTGTATCAAGTCATGCTGCGCACCGGGCAGATGCAGGAAATCGCGGTCATGTCCTTCGCGGTCAATTTGCTCGTCATCGCCGGCAAACACCAGCACGGCGTCGGCGCCTTTGGCCGCCTCGAGGGCAGCCTGCATCAGCGTGTCATCTTTTTCCCCGGTCACCGTGCAGCCGATTGCATAGGAGACATGAGTTGTTCCTCCCGTGAATTCCAGCGACGCCGGTCCCGTGTATTTGGCGCCTCGCGGTGCCTGGTTATTCGTCTGCTCTGTCTGGGTCAACGAAGCCGGCGCTTGAATTCCGAAGCGGCTCAGAATGCCATCCAGTGGCGAAACCCTGTCCAACGGCTTGCCACTGTAGTTTCCAAGCTGGCAGGTCGCAGCCATCGGTCCAATGACTGCAATTTTCTGTATACCCTTCGCGTGCAGCGGTAACGTGCTGTTCTCGTTCTTGAACAGGACCACCGACTGCCGGCCCGCTTCCCGGCACAGTTCGCGGTGCTCCGGGCTTTCCAGGCACGAAACCGGAATATTGGAATAAGGATTTTGCTCCATCGGATCGAAATCGCCCAGCAGAACGCGTCCCGTGATCGAGCGAATCAGCGAACGATCGATGGTCTCTTCGCTGATGAGCATCTTGTCCACCGCTTCACCCAGAAAGCGCGGAAGCGTACTGCCGCAGTTGATATCGCAGCCCGCATTCACAGCCAGCGCCGAGGCCTCAGCATACGTCGGCACAAAATGATGAGTGCGCATAATGTCGCCGACCGCATCGCAATCGGAGACAACATAGCCTTGAAATCCCCAGCGATCGCGCAGCAACTCCGTCAGCAGGAACGGATTCGCTGTCGTCGGAATTCCATTCATCTCGTTGTAGGAACTCATCACCGTAAAGGTGCCGCCCTGGCGCACGCACGCTTCGAATCCACGCGCGTAGTACTCGTAAAAGCTGCGCGAGTCGACCGAAGCCGAGGTCGTCGTGCGATCATCCTCGGTATCGTTCGCGGCAAAGTGCTTGGCACAGGCAACGCTCTTCAGGTAGCGCGGATTATCTCCCTGAATGCCGCGAACGGCCTCTACAGCCAGCTTCGAAACCAGAAGAGGATCTTCACTGTAATTTTCTCCAATACGCCCCCAGCGCGGATCGCGCGTCCCCATGTTCACCGTGGGAGGAGAAAACATGGCCAGCCCCTGGCCATTCTTCTTGTGCCACGCCCAGATTTCATCGGAGACAGCGGTAAATACGCGATGGATTAAATCCGGGTTCCACGAACAGCCAAGTGCGAGCGGCAAGGGAAACGAAGTCACAGGCCCCTCATGGATCAGGCCATGGAGCGCCTCGCTCGCGTAGTAGTTGAACGCCGGCATATTTAATCGCGGTATGCCCGGAACCTTGTGGCCGAACTGCGAGATCTTTTCCTCAACCGTCATCCGGGCGACAAGATCCGACGCGCGCTTTCGTGCTGCTTCGAAATGCTCCATCGCAATCGGACCGGGATTGGCCAGGGCATTCGCGGCCGCAGAGGCTGCAGACGCCACAGCTGGACGATCCACCTCTGCCTCGGCATGCTTCGCCAGAGAACCGCTGGTTACAGCAAACGCCACACCGCTGCCGACGAGGCTAAGAAATTCGCGACGGTTCACCGATCGCAATTTCGAATCATGCTCTGTCATCAATTCATCGTCTCCGTTTGAGTCTCAGGCTGGGTTATCTTCTGGCTAGTGAATCGCATAGCCCTTAAGTCGCGTTCCGAGAGTACCATCAGGAGACCGTTATCTCGCAACCGGGTGCCCCCTTCACACGCGGTTCCGAGGCTGCCGCCCCCACCCTGCATCGGGCACCCCCGCCCGGGCATCGAATAGCCGTAAAGAAACGCCTCAAATCCTGCATAATAGAGAACAATGAAAGTCCATATCCCAACACCACTCCGCAACTACACCGAGCGACAGCAAACCGTCTCGGTCGGGGGCGTGACGGTCGCTGAGGGTCTGGAGCAGCTGGTCAAGCAGTTCCCTGCCATGCGCCAGCATCTCTTCACTCCTGACGGCAAGTTGCGCTCGTTCGTGAACGTCTACGTCAATGACGAGGACGTCCGCTATCTCCCTGAAAAAGAACACACCGGCGTTGATGATGCCGCCGAACTCTCGATCATCCCCTCCATCGCCGGCGGCTGTTGTCCCCCTGCTGCCTGTTGTTGTTGTCGCTAGTACGCGAGAACACAACCCGGAGCTAAGCTCCAGCCCTAGATTTCAAGTTGACGTCGTCCTGAGGCGAAACCGAAGGACCTCCGTATTTGCATTTGCCCGGATAGGCACGAATCCACGTGCTCACCGTCCGCATCTCCATAAAGGAGGAGCTTGACCTACTTGACAAACGCTGCTCTCCCAGACCCCCTGTTAAAATAGGGTCACGATCACCGTTTGTAGCTAAGTTCTTTCGTATGAAGACTTTGCGCTCTAAACTACCTGTTTTCAATACTTTGCCCACTTTCCGTCACTCTAGGTCCAGAGCTAAGCTCAATGTTCTGAAGATTTTGCGCAAAAAGTGACGGGGGGAGGGGGTACCCTCCAAAAAAGGAAAAAATGCCAGCCACACTCGACGAACTGACCACCGAACTCCCGAAGCTCTCCAACGAGGAAATCGCCCGCTACTCGCGCCACCTCCTCCTTCCCGAGGTCGGCATGGAAGGCCAGCAGAAGCTCAAGGGCGCCCGGGTCCTCTCCGTCGGTACCGGAGGCCTCGGCGCCCCCCTGGCCCTCTACCTAGCCGCCGCCGGCGTCGGCACCCTCGGCCTCATCGACTTCGACGTCGTGGACGAGTCGAATCTGCAGCGCCAGATCATTCACTCGCAATCCACCGTCGGCCAGCTCAAGGTCGACTCCGCCGAGCAGATGATCAAGGGCCTGAACAAGAACACCAACGTGGTGAAGCACAACACCATGCTCACCTCGGCGAACGCTCTGGAGATCTTCCGCGACTACGACATCATCGCCGACGGCACCGACAACTTCCAGACCCGCTACCTAGTCAACGACGCCTGCGTCCTCACCGGCAAACCCAACGCCTACGGCTCCATCTTCCGCTTCGAGGGCCAAGCCAGCGTCTTCGCCCACGAGGATGGCCCCTGCTACCGCTGCCTCTACCCTGAACCCCCACCCCCCGGCCTGGTCCCCTCCTGCGCCGAAGGCGGCGTGCTTGGAATTTTGCCGGGTCTGGTCGGAATCATTCAGGCGACGGAGGTCATCAAGCTAATTCTCGGTATCGGTGAGCCGCTGATTGGCCGTTTGCTGCTGGTCGATGCTCTAGGCATGAACTTCCGCACGCTCAAGCTGCGCAAAAATCCGAGTTGCCCCGCCTGCGGAACCCACGAGATCAAAGAGCTGATCGATTACGACCAGTTCTGCGGCATTCAGAAGCCGGCGGAAATTGGTCCTCTCGAGGTCTCCTCGCACGGTAAGGTCGCGGATCTGCCAGTGGTCGATGGGATTCCACAGATCTCCGTCGAGCAGCTCAAGGCCCAGATAGACGAAGGACGCAAGCCGTTCATCCTCGACGTCCGCGAGCCGCACGAGTACCAGATCGTCAATCTCGGCGCTCCTCTCATTCCGGTCGGCCAACTGGACCAGCGCCTCAACGAACTTCCTGTCGGCAGGAGCGAAGAGATCGTCGTGCACTGCAAGACCGGCGGCCGCAGTCAAAAAGCCTCACTCGCACTCAAGCAGGCAGGCTTTACGAATGTGAAGAACCTTGCTGGCGGTATCACCGCCTGGGCCGACAAGATCGACAAGTCGCTGCCGAAGTACTAACGCGAGCCAATCGCAAAATCGAAGCTCCGCCGCGAGGCGGAGCTTCTTTGATTTGGGAGGATCCTGCGAATCAATCGCGCTCTGGATCCTCTTCGACGAAAATCTCCAGCACCAGCGGTGGTTCAAGCATGAAGTCCATCGTGCTCATCTCTGCAACAGCGCTCTCGAGGGTGGAGCGCAGACAGGGCTCGGTGGTGATAACAAAGGGCAAGCGATCGCTTGCATGTCCGCGGTGCTGCAGGAGGGAATCGATGTTGACCTGCTCCTTCGCCAGGGCTCCCGCGATTGCGGCAACAATGCCGGGACGGTCTGCGACGACGAACCGCAGGTAGTGCGGCGCAACAACGTCTCCAGTCACCGGCAGCTTCTGCACCGGAAGCCGCACCGGAGAGCTTCCCTGCGCAACGGCGAGCACGTCACTCACCACGGCAACTGCCGTAGGATGTCCGCCAGCACCATGCCCGCTAAACACGACATCTCCACCGAACTCACCGCTGGTGACGATCATGTTCTGCGTGCCGCGGGACCAGGCGATCGGGGAGCTCTTCGGCACGAGCATTGGGCCGACGCGAGCGCGCACGACAGCGCTATCGAGCTGCGCGCGAGAGACTTGCCGGATCGTGCAGGCAAGCTCTTTGGCGTAGGGGAAGTCGACGGCGCCGACGTGGCGGATGGTCTGTGCGGGAACATCTTCGGGACGAATCTCGGCCTGGAGTGCGAGGCGGGCGAGAATGCACAGCTTCGCACGGGCATCGAAGCCGTCGACGTCAGCAGATGGATCGGTTTCGGCATAGCCGGCGCGCTGCGCGTTCGCGAGCACTTCGCCGTAGTTGGCGCCGCTCTCCATTGAGCTGAGGATGAAGTTGCAGGTACCGTTCACGATACCGCTGATGCGGCGGATGCGATCGCCGCTAAGCCCCTGTGCCATACCCGGAATCACCGGCACGCCACCAGCGACGGCCGCACCGAACAGTAGTTGCACGTTGTGCTTCGCGGCAAGATCGAGGAGCTCGGTTCCGCGGAACGCGAGCAGTTGCTTGTTCGCGGTGATGACGTGCTTGCCTGCCGTGAGTGCAGCGCGCAGCCAGCCTTCGATCGGATCGAGTCCGCCGATCAGCTCTACAACGGCATCGACATCGGCCGCGGTTAGAACATCTTCGGCACGATCCGTCCAGATTGCGTCTGCAGGCACAAACCTGGCGCGTTCATGCTGGCGCTTGCGCTGCACACCACGATTGAAGACGCGCGTGATCTTGATCTCGTTGTGCGCTCCAGCAGCGAGCACCTCAGCGAACGAACTGCCAACCGTACCAAAGCCAAGCAAACCTAAGCGCAATCGTTACTCCTGTTGTGTTGATCAGTATTTCACTTTGAAGGGGCTTGCCTCCCAGGCGGCGAAGCTCTCCCAGGCCTTTTCGGCGAGCAGGTTCTGGATCGGAATTGTGCGCTGATCGAGCGGCTTTCGCATCTCATCGTAGAGAAACGAATCATCAAAGCCGATGCGTGCGGCGTCTGCCGCGCTGTTGCCGTAGTAGATCGCGCGAACATGCGACCAGTAAAGAGCCGCCAGGCACATGGGGCATGGCTCGCAACTGGTGTAAACGTCGCAACCTTCGAGCCAGAAGTTGCCGAGCTGTTTGCACGCTTCTCGAATGGCGACGACCTCAGCGTGCGCCGTGGGATCGTTCCATTCGGTTACGTGATTGACCCCGGTGGCGAGCACGTTGCCATCCTTCACGATCACGGCGCCGAACGGACCTCCGCGACCGCTCGCGACGTTCTCGGTCGCGAGCGCGATGGCCTGCTCCATAAATTCCGGGCGAGCTTCGCTCATCGGACGGTCTCTGCCTGGCCTGTGAAAAGGGGCATAATCAGCAACATGGTACACGGTCTGCGATCCCGGCACGTTGTTACACCGGATGGTGAGCGCGATGCGGTGGTGCTGATTGAGGGCGAGCACATCGTCGCGGTGAAGGAGGCCAGCGAAGTTCCGGCTGAGACTTCAGTGGAGGATCTCGGTGAGCTGGCATTGATCCCGGGACTCGTGGATGTGCACACGCATCTGAACGAGCCGGGCCGGACGGAGTGGGAGGGCTTTGAAACAGGAACGCGCGCAGCGGCGGCGGGTGGATTCACGACGATCGTCGACATGCCTCTGAACTGTCTGCCGGAGACGACAGATGTTGAGGCGCTGGAATTGAAGCGGGCGGCGGCGCGTGGCAAGGCAATGGTGGATTACGCGCTGTGGGGTGGAGCCGTGGATGGGAATCAGTGTGAGCTGGAGCCGCTGGCTGTTGCAGGCGTGGCTGGGTTCAAGTGCTTCCTGATCTATCCGGGAACGGATGGGTTCACAGAGATCGATCGCGCGAACCTGGAGCTTGCGATTCCGCACATTGCGCGCACGGGACTTCCGCTGCTGGTGCATGCGGAGCTTGCAGGGCCGGTGGACGCGGCGGTGGCGCGGCTGAACAGCAGCGGTGAGGATTGGCGCAGGTATGCGGCGTATCTTGCGTCGCGGCCGGATGAGGCGGAGTTGCGCGCGATTGCGATGATGCTGGACCTGTGCCGCGCGCACAGGTTCCGGCTGCACATCGTGCACCTGTCGACGGCGAAGGCACTGCCGATGATTCGCGCGGCGCGCATGGAGGGGCTGCCGCTGAGTGTCGAAACTTGTCCGCACTATCTGCACTGCGCGGCGGAGGAGATTCCAGATGGAGCGACGCTTTTTAAGTGCGCGCCGCCGATTCGCTCTGCGGAGAATCGTGAACTTTTGTGGAGAGCGCTGCTCGATGGCGGCGTTGATTTTGTGGCTACGGATCATTCGCCCTGCCCGCCAGCGATGAAGCGGATGACGGCGGACGCGCCGGGCGAAGAGGCCGGGCGATTCGATGAGGCATGGGGAGGGATTCCGTCGCTTTCGACGGCGTTGCCGGTGTTGTGGACTGACTGCGCGAGACGAGGCATTCCGCTGACGAGGCTGGTGCAATGGATGTCCACCAAGCCGGCGACGCTCGCGGGGTTGAGCTCGCAGGTGGGTGGGATTGCACCGGGAATGCAGGCGAACCTGGTGGCGTTTGATACGGAGGCGAGTTTCATCCTTTCCGCGGAACATTTGCATTACCGGCATGCCATCTCGCCTTATTTGGGCGAGAAGATGCGTGGAGTTGTTCGGGGGACGTGGCTGCGCGGAGAGCAGGTGTATGCGAATCGCGACGGTAAGGTAACGTTCGCGGATACTCCCCGCGGAAGAGAGTACGCGTTATCCTGTTCCCTCACCTGAGCGACTGCTATGGCTGATGGAAGGTCGATTCTCGCCGAATGGAACCGTCTGGATGCCGCGAGTGCGGCAGAGGTGATCTTGCCGTGCAACGGGTCGCGTGCCTGGGCGGAGAGTGTTGCCGGGATGCGTCCGCTAATAAAGAATACGGAGTTGTTCGAGGCTGCGGATCGTGTGTGGCAGTCGCTGCCGGAAGCCGACTGGCAGGAGGCGTTCGATTCGCATCCGCGATTGGGCGAGCGGAAGGTAAAGGCTGCGACGGAAAAGAGCTTGAGATGGAGCGCGCAGGAGCAGAGCGCGGCGAATCCTGATGAGGCTGCGCGTGAGGCGCTGGCCCGTGGGAATGCGGAGTACGAGGCGAAGTTTGGACGCACCTTCCTGCTGTGCGCAACAGGCCGGAGTGCAGAGGAGATGCTGACGATTTTGCGGCGCCGCATGCAGAGTGATGCCGCGACAGAATTACGAGAGGCGGCGGAACAACAGCGGCTGATTACGCGGCTGCGGCTGCGAAAGTGGCTCCAGATGCCGGCATTGACTTGTGCGCAGCTGGCGGAAAAGGCGCGTGAGAAATCTGAGGAGGCGGCTTAGAGATGGGGCTTTCTACGCACATTCTTGATACATCGCAAGGCCGGCCGGCGGCGGGCATCGACCTGGTGCTGCTGCAGGAGAGCGGCGATGGATGGAAGGAAATTGGCCGTGGCTCTACGGACGCTGACGGACGATGCCGC
Source organism: Acidobacteriaceae bacterium (assembly GCA_035651235.1). Classification (GTDB taxonomy): domain Bacteria; phylum Acidobacteriota; class Terriglobia; order Terriglobales; family Acidobacteriaceae; genus Granulicella. The sequence goes on along the minus strand of DASRGC010000007.1, from coordinate 23,950 downwards.
ACGCTGCTGGGCGAGCGGCAGCTCGAGCGGGCGACGTACAAGCTGCGCTTTGAGGTGGCGCCGTATTTTTCGGCGCAGAGCATTACGATCAGCTGCCTGTATCCGTACGTGGAGATTGCATTCACGATTACAGATGCCTCGCAGCACTATCACATACCACTACTGATTGCGGCGAATGGATACACGACTTATCGAGGGAGCTGATGCGGGGAGCGACTTGTAAGCTCGCAGCAAATCGGTATGGTAAGTCGCGTGTGCGGCTGATGCGCGTGGCGCGGCATGAGTCACATCATGACCTCGATGAGTGGACGGTGCAGGTGCTGCTGAGTGGCGACTTTGAGTCGGCGCATACGGTGGGGGACAACTCAAAGATTCTGCCGACGGACACGATGAAGAACACGGTGTACTTCGTGGCGCGCGAGTCGAAGGCCGAGAGCATGGAGGAGTACGCGAAGGAGCTCATTGACTTCTTGTTGAAGCGGAATGCGCAGGTGAGCGGCGTCGAGGTGGTGATCGAGTCGCATCTGTGGAAGCGGCTGACGGTGGATGGGCAGCCGCATCCGACGGCGTTTATGCATGGGTCGGATGAGCGGCAGACGACGAGGGTTTCGCGCCGGCAGGGAGAGGCGTTTGAGATTGTCAGCGGGTTCGATCGGTTGAATATTTTGAAGACTGCGCAGTCTGCGTTCTTCGGCTATCTCAAGGATGAGCTGACCACGCTGCCGGAGACGAGGGACCGGCTGTTCGGCACCGTGGTGAAGGCGGAGTGGCCGTACACGGCGCGGGCGATTGCGGAAGGCATTGACTTCAATAAGGTGCGGCGGCATCTGCGCGAGACGATGCTGACGACGTTCGCGAAACACGATTCGCTGTCGGTGCAGCAGACGCTGTTCGCGATGGGCGAGGCTGCGCTAGCGCACACGGACATCATCGACGAGGTGTACCTGCTGATGCCGAACAAGCATAATTTGCTGGTGGATATGGGGCGGTTTGGGAAGAATAATCCGAACCACATTTTTGTTCCTACAGATGAGCCGCATGGAACGATCGAAGCAACGGTGCGGCGCGCGTAAGATGAGCGATCTGGTGCTGCACCAACACGCGCAGAAGATCATTGAGCGATGCCGGGAGCTTGCGCGCATCTCGGATGTTCCAGGACAGACGACCAGGCTTTTTCTTTCGCCGGCGACGCGCGATGCGCACACGCTGCTGCTGTGGTGGATGCGCAATGCGGCGCTCGAGGGGCGGGTAGATGATGCGGGGAATCTGCGAGGCGTTCGTGTCGCGGGGGGAGAATCTGCTGGACGGGTAGTGCTGTTTTCGCACATCGATACGGTGCCGAACGCGGGCGCGTTTGACGGGCCACTGGGTGTGGTGCTCGCGATAGAAGCGCTGGAGATGGTTGCGGAAGAGCCACTTCCGTTCAGCGCGGAAGTGATTGCGTTCAGCGAAGAGGAAGGGATTCGGTTCGGGTTTCCGTTCTTCGGCTCGATGGCTGCGACAGGACAGGTTGTTCCGGCGACGCTGGAGCGGCGGGATCAGAATGGAGTGTCGGTTGCGGAGGCGCTGTATGGGTTCGGACTGCGGCCGCAGAACATAGCGCATAGCTGTGCACTGGCGGCTGAGACGTTCGCCACGTTGGAGGTGCACATAGAGCAGGGGCCGGTACTCGAGGCTGAGGACCGTTCGCTTGGCGTGGTCCAGGCGATTGTCGGGCAGTCGCGGTTCGAGCTGACGTTTGCAGGACAGGCGAATCATGCGGGCACAACGCCGATGCGGCTGCGGCATGATGCTCTCGCGGCGGCGGCGCAGTGGGTGACAGAGGTGGAGCGCTATGCCGCGAACTACCAGCAGCTCGTGGCGACGGTGGGGCAGCTTGAGGTATCGCCGGGCGCGGTGAATGTGGTGCCCGGCAGCGTGCGAGCGACGCTGGATGTGCGGCATCCGAAGGACGAATCGCGGCATGCGGCAGCAGCGAATCTGTTGACCAAGGCGGAGCTGGCGGCAGCGCAGCGCGGGGTGCGGGTGAGTGCGAAGGCAATGTCGTCGCAGGCAGCGGTGGCGATGAATCGCGAGCTCACGGCGACGTTGCAGCAGGCTGCCGAACAGGCTGGCTATGAGACACACCAGATGTTCTCGGGTGCAGGACACGATGCGATGATCCTGGCAGCGCACGTGCCGACGACGATGCTCTTCGTCCGTTCGCCCGGCGGGCTGAGCCATCATCCGGAGGAGGCAGTGCGTGTCGATGACGTTGAGGCGGCGCTGGCAACAGTTCTCGAATTCCTGCGTGGACTCAAGCCTCGGAACGGGTAAAATCGCCTTCTTATGCATCATCTTGGATTGACACGCAGCGCGAATCGCCGCGATCATCTGCTTCTCACGCCGGATACGTTCATCCGCACGCCGCTGCCAGGATTGGCCGATGGCATGGCGATTGTGCATGTTTCGCCGCGGGCCGGCGCGGCGTTTACGATGATGACCGTTGAGCTCGAAACAGGCGGCACGTTGATGGAAGGACCGACGCAGCGGTTCCTGTATGTGCTTGAAGGCGAGCTTGCTCTCACGGAGCGAAGCGCGGGGCCGCATCCGATGACCGCGGGTGGGTACGCCTATTTGCCCACGGAGTCGGAGTACACGCTGAAGGCACAGAAGCGCGCGCGAGTTGTGGTAATCGACAAACCGTTTCTGCCGCTGCCACATTCGCGTGGCGAAGAACCCGAAGAGGCGTGGCCATGGTTTCTGATTGGCCGCGAGGACGAGGTTGATTCGGTTGCACTGAACGGCGATGAGGGGCTGCAGGTGCGCTCGTTGCTCCCAGACTCACTCGCCTTTGATTTCGCATGCAACACGATGACGTATGCGCCGGGCGCGGGGCTTTCGCAGGTGGAGATTCACTATATGGAGCATGGCCTGCTGATGCTGGAAGGCGGCGGGATTTATCGGCTCGGCGAGGAGTGGTATCCCACGCAGGCCGGTGACTTCATCTGGATGGCGCCGTTTTGTCCGCAGTGGTTCGGCGCGATTGGCAAGCAGCCGGCGAAGTACTTAATCTACAAGGACTTCAACAGACACACGCTCGCATGAACATCAGCATCAATTCCGATCGTCTTCTTGCCGAGCTGCATGAACTCGCGCGGATTACGGACTGTCCGGCCACGGAAGAGAGGTCATTGCCGGAACCGACGCAGGCAGTCACGCGGATCGTGTTTACCGCGCGGGATCTCGAAGCACGTGCATGGCTGAAGTCGCTGGCGAAGGGCGCAGGTTTCAGCGTGCGTGACGATGCAGTCGGCAATACGTTTATGCGATGGGAGGGCACTGATCCTGCAGCTGGCGTAGTCGGAACCGGATCGCACACGGATGCGATTCCGCACGCTGGCATGTACGACGGCACGGTGGGTGTGCTGGGCGGGCTGGAGGCGTTGCGTTCGCTGAAGGACTCTGGGTTTCAGCCGAAGCGATCGCTCGAACTGCTGATGTTCACGAGCGAGGAGCCGACGCGGTTTGGGATTGGATGCCTGGGGTCGCGGCTGCTGGGTGGAGTGATGGACGCGCAGAGCGCGGATGAGCTGCGCGACCGGCTGCATGAGACTGACCCAAATGCGCCGGAGGGGCTCATGCTACGCGAGGTGCGACACGCGGCAGGATTTACGGGCCAGCTCGCGAGTGTGAAGCTGCCGGCGAACTACTTTGACGCATGGGTGGAGTTGCACATCGAGCAGGGGCCCCTGCTCGAGCGGGATAAGATTCAACTTGGAATTGTGACGAACATCGCCGCGCCCGCCAGCTACCGGTATACGGTTGAGGGTTTCGGCGGGCATGCGGGTGCGCTGCTGATGCCGGACCGGCGCGATGCGCTTTGCGCGGCTGCCGAGATCATTCTTTCGGTCGAGCGCCATGCGCTGGCGGCGAATGCGCGAGCAAAGGCCGAGGGCCTGAGCGGCGTGGACACGGTCGCAACGGTCGGTATGGTCGCGGTGCATCCGGGTGCGGTGAATTCGGTTCCGTCGCGTGTGCAGATAACACTGGATATCCGCGACACGGAGGTGAGTCGCCGGACTTCAGTAATGGATGCGCTGCATGCGGACATTCGGGACGTAGAACAACGCCGTGGTGTGCGCGTCCTGGAGGAGCTGATCAATGCCGACCAGCCGGCGCATTCCGATCCGCGGATCGTTGCGGCGCTCGAGGATACCTGCCGCGAAGAGAGCGCTAGTTTCAGGCGGATGGTGTCGCGTGCGTACCATGACACGAACTTCATTGCGCCGATTGCGCCTGTGGCGATGCTCTTTATTCCGTGCCGAAATGGTGTATCTCATCGCCCTGATGAGTACGCCACACCCGAGGCCATTGCGCTGGGCACGCGCGTGCTCGCCCGGACGCTCGCAAAACTCTCTATCGCATAGTTCGGCGAGGCGGCTACACTGTCTGCAGCGCTGAGTTTGCGTCCTGCAAGACGTGACGCCATGCCCATTCAGACCATCAATCCCGCGACCGGTGAGCTGCTCCGCAGTTTCGAGCCACTCACGCCTCAAGGCCTGGAGGCAAAGCTGACACTTGCTTATGAGGCGAGCCGCAGCTATCCCTCTGAGCCGCTGGCGCAGCGGGCGTTCTGGATGCGGCGGCTGGCCCATCTGCTGGATGCTGAGCAGAACGACCTCGCGACGATGATGGTGACGGAGATGGGTAAGACCATCACGGCCGCTCGTGCGGAGGTGGAAAAGTGCGCGCGTGCTTGCCGCCATTATGCGGAGAATAGCGAGGCCATGCTGGCGCCGGAGTTTATCGCGACCGAGCATGCGCGCAGTTATGTGCGCTGGGATCCGCTGGGTGTGGTGCTGGCAGTGATGCCGTGGAACTTTCCGCTGTGGCAGGTGTTCCGGTTTCTGGCGCCGGCGCTGATGGCGGGCAACGTGGGGCTGCTGAAGCATGCCTCCAATGTGCCGCAGTGTGCGCTGGCAATTGAAGCGCTGGTTCGGCGCGCGGGGTTTCCGCGTGGCGTGTTTCAGACACTGCTGATTGAGTCGAAGCAGGTGGAGAGGGTGCTGGCGGATGACCGCGTGGCGGCGGTGACGGTGACGGGCTCGGAGGCTGCAGGCCGGGCGGTGGGAGCACAGGCCGGATACTTCATCAAGAAGAGTGTGCTGGAGCTCGGCGGCAGTGATCCGTTCATCGTGATGCCGTCGGCAGATCTGACGGAGGCGATTAAGAGCGCGGTACAGGCGCGGTGCATCAACAACGGTCAGAGTTGCATCGCTGCCAAGCGGTTCATCGTTCATGAGTCGGTATATCGCACGTTCGAGGAGCGCTTCGTCGAAGCGATGGCTGCGCAAGTTGTTGGCGACCCCATGGCAGACGGGACGCAGATCGGGCCGCTGGCGACGCAGCAGATCGCGGAAGATCTGCAGAGGCAAGTGGACGCTGCGATCAACGCCGGCGGCCGATTGCTTACCGGTGGAAGGCGGCTGAGCCGGGATGGGAACTTCTTTTCCCCGACTGTGATCGTAGGGCTGCCACGAACCGCGCCAGTGGCACGCGAGGAGACCTTTGGGCCGCTCGCATTTCTGTTCAAGGTAGCGTCACTCGACGAAGCGATTGCTCTGGCGAATGACACGTCGTTTGGGCTGGGGGCGAGTTGCTGGACGAATGAGACTGCGGAGCAGCAGAGGCTGGCATTGGAGCTGCAGAGCGGATCGGTGTTCTTCAATACGCCGGTCGCGAGTGATCCACGACTGCCGTTCGGCGGCATCAAGCATAGCGGCTATGGGCGCGAGCTCTCGGCTGCGGGGATGCGCGAGTTCCTGAATGCGAAGACGGTGGTAATCGCCGCGACTGCAGCGCGGCTACCGGCTCCGAAGCTGGGCGACGAGTCCAAGTTCGTTTTACCTGTGCGCGAGCAGCCGCTGGTGACGGCGAAGGCTGAGGCGAACAAGAAGAAGTCGCGCGGTGGAATTGCGACGCTGGGATTAACAGAACCGACTGACGAGTAGCCCATTCGCGGCATGTAGGATGGGCTCGTGCGCTTGCCCATCTTTCCGACTCTTGCTGCCGTTCTTGTCTTCACAGTTGTGTCGCATGCCCAGACTTCAGCGCCTGCTGCGTCCAGTACCAATTACAAACCACTCGAGACGTTTGCTCCGCTGACGCTGCCCGACCCGGTGAACGTCTACCGGTCATCCGACGGCGCGCCTGGTCCGCAGTACTGGCAGAATCGCGCCGATTACGAGCTGCATGCCGCCATCGACACTCAGACGAAAACGCTGACGTGCACTGAGCTGATTACGTACACCAACAACTCACCCGACACGCTAACCTCGCTGTGGCTGCATCTCGAACAGAATATCTACCGCAAGGACTCCCGTTCGGCAGCGTTCGCGTCGGAGTTTCGGCGGCGGCGCGGTCCCGCACTCACCGGGCCTGCGAACACCGAGGGCTACGTGCTCGAGTCCGTGGAGATTCAGCCGCTCGGGAAGGCGCATCAGGAGGCGATAAAAGCAGCAGCCGTCATTGCAGATACGCGCATGCAGATTGAATTGCCAGAAGCGTTCGCGCTGCATCATGGAGAGCAGATTCGCGTGCGCATCCGGTATCACTACACCATTCCCGGGCTCTTCGGCGGGCGTACTTCATGGGGCAAGGCGCAGCAGGGCGAGATCTATGACATCGCGCAGTGGTATCCGCGTATGTGCGTTTACGACGATCTGCGCGGCTGGGATACGCTGCCGTATCTCGCGAATGAGTTCTATCTCGAGTATGGGCATTTCGACTACTACGTTACGGTCCCGGCGAACATGATCGTGGCCGGCTCCGGCGCGCTGGTGAATGCGAATGAGGTGCTGAGCAGCACGGAGCAGGCGCGGCTCGCACAGGCGCGGACCAGCGACAAGACGGTGATGATCCGCACGGCCGAGGATGTCGATCGTGCGGTGGGCTCCACGACGACGCAGACGAAGACGTGGCACTACACGATGGACTCGACGCGCGATGTGGTCTTTTCGGCCTCGGCGGCGTTTCTGTGGGACGCAGCGCGCCTCAATGTGCCCGCGGGAGCTGGGCATCCCGCGCATACGGCGCTGGCGCAAAGCGTGTATCCGACCGAGTCGGCTGGCGATGCGGCCTGGGGACGCTCGACAGACTACCTGAAGGATGCGGTCGAGCACTTCTCTGCTCGGTGGTATCCGTACCCGTATCCGAACGCCATCAATGTCGCGGGATTCTCATCGGGCATGGAATATCCGGGTGTGCTGTTCGACGGCATCAACGATAAGGGCGCGGCGCTGTTCTGGGTGACGGCACACGAGATCGGGCACACGTGGTTTCCGATGATCGTGGGTACGGACGAGCGGCGCAACGCGTGGATGGATGAGGGCTTCAATACGTTCCTCGATATTTTTGAGAGCAATGAGTTTGAGGGCGGCGTCTATGGCCCGAAACGCGATGCGGAGTTCGCGCCCGACCCGAAGGTGCCCCCGGCGGATCAGATTGTGAAGGTGTTGAACGATCCCGACGCGCCGCCGATTATGACGCGGGCTGATGCGATTCGGGAGACCTACAGGCATCCTGTGACGTACTTCAAGTCCGCGTTCGGGCTCGTGCTGCTGCGCGATGACATTCTTGGGCCGGAACGCTTCGACTTCGCGTTTCGAAAGTTCATCCGCGATTGGGCGTTCAAACATCCGAGTCCGTCGGACTTCTTCCGCGCAATGGATTCAGAAGGTGGCGAGGACCTGAGCTACTTCTGGCGCGGATGGTACTTCAACAACTGGAAGCTCGACCTGGCGGTGACCGGAGCGGCGTACGTTGATCCGAATGACGCAACCAAGGGGTTGCGCGTGACGGTTGAGAATTTCGACAAGCTTGTGCTTCCCTCGACGCTGCGCGTGGAGCTTGCGAGCGGAGGCCACGTGGATGTTGCCGTACCGGCAGAGACCTGGATGCAGAACACGAGCCACACGTTCGTAGTGCCGCTGACTGGGCCGGCGACTTCGGCGACGATCGATCCCGAGCACGTTGTGCCGGATGTGGATCGCGGCAACAACACGTTCACCGTCAGCCACTGATTGATGCCAAAAGCGGCTGCGACGACAGATCGCAGCCGCTTCGGTTGATGAAGACGGATCACTAAAAGTTGAACGAGGCCTGCAGCGAGATGCGGCGGGTAGCGGCATTCGTTGTGTATGGGCCACCGCTCAACTGCGTCTGCTGGCCGAACTGGGGAGACAGCAGCGTTCCGTTCGGCGTTGCGAGATCCTTATTGTTGAAGAGGTTCTGTACCTGGAAACCAAGCGCAAAGTTGTAGTGCTTGCCGGTGCTGGAGCCACCTCCTCCGAAGAAGCCGGGGCCCCCGTGACCGCCGCCGCCGTGCTCATGGTGTCCGCCTCCGCCCGGTCCGCCGCCAGGTCCACCCTGGCCACCGGGACCATTGTTCTGCGCGTTGCGCGATTCGCCGAATCCCCACGTTTTCGTGAGGCGGAAGTTAAAGGTGAACAGGCCCGGCCCGGTGCAATCGTTGATGGGCGCCACGGGGGCATTTGCCGTAACTGATGGGTTCGACGGGTCCGCCGCCGCAAAGGTACCGCAGCCATTGATGGTCTTCACGGTCGATCCGTTCGGTGCGACACCCGTCACCTTATAGGGACGGTCATTGAAGAACGTATCGCCGTTCACGTCCTGGCCAATGGTGATGTTGTACGGATTCCCGCTCTGGGCAATCACGAACGGGCTGAACTGGATGTACTTCGGGAGGGTAATCGAGCCTGCAATAAACGCGCGGTTGCGCACGTCGAACGTTGTGCGGCCGTAGTCTGCCGCGATGTTATATGGCGTCGAGATCTCCGAGCCTGCTCCCGAGGTATCACCCTTCGCAAAGTTCAGGGAGTAGTAGCCGAACAGCGAGACATGCTTCCCGGTTGCGATCCGGCCATTAACAATGAGTTGGTCCTGACGGAAGACGCCCTCGGAGAAGTATTGATACTTTGGGGGCGCCGTGTAGCCCGTCGTCACCGGGCCCGTCGTATAGCCGATGTTCTGGGTGGCAAGCTGGTGCACGCCCTGCGAATGCAGGTAGTTTACCGAGAGAGAACCCGCGCGCGTGACCTGTTGATCGAAGCCGCCGGCAAATTCGGTGATGTACGGCGTGCGGAGGTTCGGCGCGGTCTCGTAGGTATTCAGCGCGCTGGCAGTGGCCCCGACCAGGCAATTCTGCTTGTAGTTCGGATCCGTTGGCGTGCAGTTTTTCGGGTTGCTGATCGTGTATTCCTGCTCGCTTGTGCCGTTGAAGCGCAGCAGATTCAGAATGTAGTTGCCGCTGAAACGATCGTAGAAGAGACCAAAGCCGCCGCGCAGCACTGTCTTGGGAGCGCCCTTGCCGCTGCCCAGCCCGTAGGCGAACGAGACGCGCGGCGCAAAATCGTGATGGTCCCTGAGGTGGTTCTGGGTCTCGTAACGCAAACCGTAGCTCAGCGTGAAGTTCTGGAGCGGCTTCCAGTCGGTCTCCGCGTACAGTCCGACATCTGTAAAGTCATATCGAAGCGTGGGTTGGTTGATGATGGTCAACGAGAACTGCCGCGGAGTTCCGGTTTGATAGCTGTTGTCCAGCCCCGTACCCGTGTACTGCAGCGCTGAGTAGACAAAGCTGCCGTTCGTGTTCTGCACCGGGCTCGTGGCTTCGCGGTCGGAGCGCAACCGTGCTCCGAATCGGATGAAGTTCTTTTTCAGCTGCATAGAGGTATAGTTCTGGAACTCGAAGTGGTCGGCGTGGTCAGAGACGTTCTGCGAACTGTTTCCGCCGCTCTTAAAGACGCCCGACACGCTCACGGCCGGTGCTGTGCTGGCCGGGGAGTCTGCCGTGTGTTCGCGCTCGTACTCAAACCGGGTTTCGTTGATGAGCTTTGCGCTCCACGTCTGCGTGTCGCTGAGCTGCAGCTCATTGCCCAGGGACGACGTGTTCACTGCCGATGAGGGTAGCGTGATATTGCCTACGCCGGCATTCGTGGACACGTTGTGAACGATCTGATAGCGCGTCGTCAGGACGTTCTTTTCACCTAGAGCGAGGTCGAGTCTCGGATTGAAGTCAAAGCGGGTCTGTGGGTAGTAGGAGGAGTACTCGTACTGGGTCGTGGTGCAGGTAGTTTCGCCGGGATTGCATAGAACTGCAGGCGTGTTTGGATCTGCAAGAATTGTGGCATTCACCAGCTCATCGTCCTGAATTTGCCGCAAGCTTCCACCCAGGTTGTAGGAAGCCGACCTGTTCAACGGGCCAGTGAGGTTTCCGAACAGAAAAGTCGTGTGGTACGGGGGCTGATTCGGCGGGGCCAACGGGTTGGCGGTATTGAACTGCGATGGATTGCCATTCACCTGCAGGTTTCCGTGCAACTTGTCTGTACCGGGCTTCGTGAAGACTTCCACGCGGCCGAAGCCGAGGCGGTCGTACTCGGCCGAAAACGGGTTCTGGTTGATGCGAATTTCGCGGATCGAGGACTTCGGCGGGAGCTGTCCGCCGGTGAAGCCATCGACGTAGATCTGTCCGCCGTTCGGCCCCGCGGAGGGGCCGGCCAGCGCAGAGAGCTCGCTCTGCAGCTCGTCAGGATCGTCCGAGAGCGCTTCGAGATCCTTGCCCTGCAGGATCGTCGAGCTCGCGTTGGAGTCAGGGTCCACGCTGAGCTGTACGGCACTGGCCTCGACGTTGACAACAGTGTTCTCCTGTCCGATCTTCAGCTTGGCGTCCAGCGTTGTGCTGGGAACGGCCGGCACCTTCAGATTGGTCATCAGGTAGGAGGCGAATCCGGGCATCGAGACGAGCATGGTGTACGTGCCCGGCGTGATCGTGATGTTGTAGGTTCCGTCAGAGCCTGACTTGACCGTGCGGCCAGGCCCCTTCGCCGGCGTAAACGTGACCGTGGCTCCGGGGATCAGCTCACCGTCGGGATCGGTGATCGTTCCATGAACCTTTGTTCCGCCAGTAGAGACCTGGGCGGCGGCATTCGCTGGGCCGGCAGGCGCAGCCTGCGGCGGTGGCGCGGCCGACTGACCGCGACTCGCGGGCGAAAACAGCAGCAAGCACACCAATCCTGCAATCAATCTTTTTCCAACAGACATCATTACTCCTCAACGTTCAAACAAAATCATTAGGCTCTGCGATTAGGGAAGGCGCATCCTTTGATGAAAGGGCCGCAGCCGCCGCACATCACTTTAGATGCTTGGTGCACTATCGGCCAGGTCCCCCGGCGTCACCCATACCGGCGGCAGCGTCACCGCCCATGCTCCAGGGTGTAAGCGTCATCCCTTCGCCGGTGGGTGCGGCTGTAAGGATCGGTTCAACTCCAGTCAGCAACGTCACTGCGGAGCTCTTGGAGGACTGCTCCGAAGGCGACGTGGCGACGATCATTACTGCTTCGCCGGGCTTCAGTCCGGCAATGGTTTCCGTGGGTAAATGCGACAACATCTGAGAGAGATCCATGCCCGCGCGGCGAGCGCCAGCGGCGATCCCCTGCTGCTCGTCCGCTGCCTGGGCTGGCGCGGCGCCTGCGGGTCTCTGCCCTGCTCCGCCGCCCGGTGCACCAGGCCGTCCAGCTCCGCCGCGCATGCGTGCGGCAATCATTTGCGCGGCCGTTGGCGGAAGCCGCCGAACATCGCTATTGGGCGTAACAGCGACGGTGACGACCTTCTTGGTCGCCAGATCCTTCAGCGTGACCGTACCCGCTGCGGGATCGACCGCGGTCAGCAGGCCCGAGTAGTTCTTGAACGTGCCGGTAACGATCCCGTCAGCGGCAATCGTGCTGCCGTCTGCCGAGCGCGTGCCACGGACACGAAGCTGATCGCCGGGCCGGATGGACGCGACGTCACTCTTGACAGCATCTTCGAACTTGACCGAGTTGCCGGAGTAACGGCGCACGATGGTTGTCGGCGTCGTCGTGATGGCGACCGTACGGAGGCCGCTGGAGATCACGATCGTCCCGGTCGCCGGATCGACCGACTTCACTATTCCTCCACCGCCGCGCTGCCACGCCTCTTCCTGGGCGGCATGCGTCTCAGCGATCGCGGTTGATTTCATCAGAATGACGCGCGTGGCGTTGAGCGCACTTCCGGCGTCACCGGCGGACCCGGTCACCAGTGCGCGGTCGCCCGCCTGCACATCGCTGATCGAGCCGGAGGTCGCCGAGCTGAGGTCTTTCGCTCCCGGCGGGACAATCAGCACCTTCGCCGCAGCCGGGACAGCCACGGTCACCTCCTGTCCGGCTGCGGTCGTCAGGACGAAGCTGTCGCTGCTGGTGGACTTCACCGTGCCGCTCTGGCGCTGTGCAGCAGGGGCCTGGGCGTAGAGAGTCGCCGTACATCCGAGCGCGAGCACAGCCACGAACAACCACCGTGCGAGGGAGCGGAGGAATCTGATCTGAAAGGGCTTCATTGAGTTGAAAGGGTCAAGACTCGCTTATGCGTAATTTGAAACGTTCCAAGCACGCCATCCCGGCCAGCAGAGTGATTTTTGGGAGATGGCCATGGAATCACTCCTTAAGGGATACGACCTTATGCAAGAAAAGTTTCGAGTAAGAATTTGATCCTGTCGAAAGTAGTATCGTAAAACGACAGACAGAACCCAAACTAAGGCAAAGTCGATCCATCGGCGAGCGGAAGCTCCAGATGCGAGGGGAACTTTGGCGACGCGTAGATCGTCACGGTCTCGGGCTGATACGCCGACTCCGGTGCCGTCATGATGTTCGGCACCCAGGTCTGCGGATTGCGGTCGTAGAGCGGGAACCAGCTCGACTGCACCTCGACCATCATGCGATGACCCTTCAGGAAGGTGTGGTCAGCGCCGTGAAGGCTCCACTTGTACTCGGCAACCTCGCCGGCCTTCACCGGCTGCGGGTCGGTGAAGCTCTTGCGGTACCGGCCACGGAGAATCTCCTCGGCGACCATGAGCTCATAACCATCCGGGTAGACGTCCATGAGCTTGACCACCCAATCAGTGTCGGAGCCGCTGGTCGCCGCAAACAGGTCGGCCGTTACGTCGCCAGTCACCGTCACATCTGCAGGCAGCACCGGCGTTTCGAAGTTGGCCAGGTCCTTGCGGCCGGAGACGAACTGCTGGTCTTCCACCAGCCACGTTCGCCACTGCGAGCCCTGCCCATAGGTCGACTGAATGGGGCGGTGGCGATACGGAATCGGATCCGCGGGATCCGCCACATAGGTCGCGGCGACCTCATCCTTACCTTGCGGCGCGGCAAGACTCAGCCTCGCACCCGGTTCGAGATAGACATTCGCCGTATGGAAGCCCTGCTTCGGCGGCCAGACGTCGTAGCGATGCCACTTGTTCTCTCCCGTGCGGAAGCTCGCCGTGTCCTTCAGATTAAAGCCGGGCTTTCCCTTCAGATAGAACTCGAAGAACGGCGCCTCGAAGGTCGCTCGGTAATAGGCTCCTGTCTTCTCGCCATCGAAGCTGATTCCGCCATACTTGCTCATCAACTCCGTACCGGGGCCGAACGACCATCCGCCGTGATTCCATGGACCGAGCACCAGATAGACGCGGTGCAGCGGGTCAGTGGCATCCTCATGGGGGCGAAGTGCGGCATACTCGGCTTGCGTTCCCCACATGTCCTCCTGATCCCAGTAACCGCCCACCTCGAGCGTTGGTACCTCAGGCTTGCTGAGATGCGGCTCGACGGCCATGTCCTGCCAGAACTTTACGTAGCTCGGCTCAGAGAGAAAGACCTTCGCGGTGGGAAGATTCGTCATCCCGGCGGCTGCAGCAGCGCCGGCGAAGTCCACATGATCGAGAAAGAAGTTGTACTGGTCCTCCTTCGAGCTTTGCGGGACATCCGTCTTCTGCGCTTCGAGTTGCTGAACATAATCGAACCCATACGTCTCCCGAAACGCGCCGTTGTGGAAGAAATCATCACCCTTCCAGATGTTCGTCATCGGGGCCTGCGGACTGATCGCCTTCACCGCTGGGTGTGCGTCGATGCCGGCCATCATCGCCAGGAACCCGGGATAGCTGACGCCCAGCACGCCGACTTTGCCCGAGTTATTCGGCACGTTCTTCAGCAGCCAATCGATGGTGTCGCGCGTATCAGTAGTCTCGTCAGTGTCGGCCTTCGTCTTATGCGCAACGATGGGCTGGTTCATCACGAACTGGCCGCCTGAGCCGTAACGCCCACGAATATCCTGGTAGACGAAGATGTAGCCGCTGGTCGCGAGCTCCGGCTTAGACACTGCCGGCGTGTCAGGCGAATCGCCTGCCACCCCATACGGCGTGCGCGTCATCAGGAACGGCAGCGGCGGTCCGTTGGTTTCGCTTCCTTCAGGCCGCAGGATGACGGTGTGCAACTCCACGCCGTCGCGCATCGCTATCATGACCTCCGAGCGCACGTACTTCGGCCCGTGATAGTCCTTCAGCAGTTCCGCTCGGCGCTGCGCGCGTGCCTGCTGCTGCGTCTGCGCCGTTGACGTAGCTGCCGCCGGCGGATTCGTTTGTGCGACGGCCACAACCGCGCACAAGGCTATCGAACAGCCGAAGAGTTTCAACATCAAAATGCCTCCAAAAAAAGAAGCTAGTAGTTAGCAGCTGAACCCACTAACTACTAACCACTTCGATTGACCAGTCTTACGACTGTCCCGTCAGGTTTCCCGGGCTGGCCATGCACTGCCAGTTATTTCGCGCATGCGACCCGTCGCAGAAAGGCCGCTTCTCACTCATCCCACAGCGGCAGAGACTCACCGCCGGCTTTCCTGTAAGGTCCCACTCCTTACCGTCTGCGTCCTGAAGCACGATGTGCCCTTCCACCCGCAGCGGCCCGTTGGGCCGCACTGTAATGCGCACTGCGTCATCTGCCATTTGCTACTCCTTATCTCGCAAGGATAGCAGCGCGCGCATGCCTCAGCCGCAACCGGTGTAACTCACTTACAGGCTCACCATCGCCTCATCCACATAGCACCATCCCCAGCGTTCGCCCGGCTCAACCGACCGCATCACAGCATGTTTCGCTGCATGAAAATGCTTCGTCGCATGCTTGTTCTTCGAGGAGTCGCAACAGCCTACGTTCCCGCACACGAGGCATTCACGAAGATGCACCCAGGTGTCGCCCATCTTTATGCATTCCTCGCATCCGTTCGCGTAGCTGGCTGAGGCGCTCGGCACGTCTCGCAGGTTGAGGTGATCGAAGTGGTGGCACGCCATACCGCTCGCCTCCTTCATTTCAAATATTTCGCTAAATGAACTCAGCCCGTACCCAGGCATCCTTTTTGCGCAACCAGCAACTCGCGAATTCCGCGTTCGGCGACATCCAGCATCTCCTCCATTTCCGCTCGTGAATAGGTTCCGCGCTCGGCGGTTGCCTGGGTCTCCACGAGTCCACCGGATGCTGTCATGACCACATTCATGTCCACCTCAGCCCGCGCGTCTTCTTCATACGCCAGATCCAGAAGCACCCGCCCATCCACGATTCCGACGCTGGTCGCCGCAACCATCTCCCGCAGAGGCGACTGCTTCAGCGTCCCCGCGGCGACCAGCTTCCCCAACGCAATCGCGAGCGCGGCGCACGCACCCGTGATGGCTGCCGTTCGAGTGCCGCCGTCCGCCTGCAACACATCGCAGTCCAGAATCACGGTGCGTTCACCGAGCAATTTTGTGTCAACCACGCTGCGCAGACTGCGCCCGATGAGCCGTTGGATCTCGTGCGTGCGGCCGCCGATTTTGCCACGCTCACTCTCGCGCGGCGTGCGCGTCAGCGTGGCCCGAGGCAACATCGCATACTCTGCCGTCACCCACCCGCGGCCCGAGTTCCGCATCCATCCGGGCACGCCCTCCTGCACCGTCGCATTGCATAGAACCCGCGTGTGGCCCACCTCAATCAGCACCGAACCCTCTGCCGTCGCCACAAATCCGGCGGTCAGCCGCAGCTCACGTGCCTGTGTTGCTCCTCGTCCTCCGCTCCGGAAGATCTCTTCCCCGTTCGCCATCCGGTGATTGTAGCCGTTGCGCATGCAGCACGTTTAGCGGCAGTTGTACTCCCCCGTTAGTGGATTGTTCGCCGCGCGACGTTGCGCTATCGTGCATCTGACCGCGGGTCAGCCTTTGGCCTCGGTCTGAAAGATCGGAGCAGAATGTCGGCCCCTTCGCAGAGCAGTACTGTCGTGCCAGATAGTTCGTCCGTGCCCAAGAGTTGCACCGCCTCGTCACGCGGCCCCCATCCTCTCTCGCTGCTCGTCATCGAAGACGACCCTGTGCTCCGGGACTTCTGTCTCGAAATCGGCAAGCAGATGGGATTTGTTGCGTCTTTTGCAGATTCGATCCCGTCCGCGCGCGCCATTCTGCCCCGGCCGGTCGATGTTGTGCTGCTTGATGTGCGGCTTCCGGGCGGCGAGGGCCTCTCGCTGCTGGATGAGATTCGCGGAAAGCACCCCTCCGCGATCGTCATCATCATGACCGCTTACCCAACCGTCGACTCTGCGGTTGAGGCTCTTCGCGTCGGTGCCGGTGATTATCTCTCCAAGCCCTTCACCGTCGACGATCTTGTCTCAACGCTGGAACGCGCCACAGAGCGCCGCATCTTCGATGTAGAGTCACGCGAACTGCGGGAGCGTCTGCGCATAGGCCAGGGCGATGGCCGGCTTATCGGTCGCTCCCCCGGCATGGAAAAGCTCTATCGCATCCTCTCCAAGGTTGCATTCACAACTCATCCGGTCCTCATCGTTGGGGAGTCAGGCACGGGCAAGAGCGTCGTCGCGCAGGCGATTCACCTGAATGGTCCCCGCGCTGGAGAGCCCTTCACCACTCTTGAGTGCAGTGTCCTCGCGCCCCCCGTGATGGAGGCTCAGCTCTTTGGCTCCGCGGGCGAACCGCCATTGCTCGGCCGCCCCGGCACCATCTTTCTCGACGAAGTCTCCGAGCTGCCGCTCGATCTGCAGGCGCGCCTCGTCCGAGTGCTCGAAACCCGCCAGGTTACGCGCGACGGCGCAGAGGCCATCCCGCTCGCCGGCCGGCTCCTCGCTTCCACTACCCGCGACCTCACACGCTTAGTTGCAACCGGCCGCTTCCGCAACGACCTTTTTTACCGGCTAAACGTCGTCAATCTGCGCTTGCCGCCGCTGCGCGAGCGCAAGGAAGACATTCCGCTGCTCGCGGCAAGTATTCTCGAGCGCCTGCATCTCGAGAGCGAGGACTACCACACCATCGCGCAGGACGCTCTCCATCTTCTCGTCGACTACGATTGGCCCGGCAACGTTCGCGAGCTCCAGCACGCACTCGAGCGTGCCTTCGCGCTCTCCAGCGGTCCCGTGCTGCACCTTGGCGACCTGCCCACGCAGCTCCAAAACGCCAGAATCGAACGCGAGCACAGCCAGCCCATCGCCGCTGTGCCGGAGCCCGCGCTTACCGTTGAGGTTCGCTCGATTGCCGACATGGAGAAGCAGGCAATCCTCACCACGTTGCGCCAGTTGAATGGTGACAAGCTGATGGCTGCGAAGCTGCTGGGCATCGGCAAAACCACACTTTATCGCAAGCTCAAAGAGTACGGCCTCACTGACTCCGTCCTCTGACATCCCGTCGTTCGAGCCAGTGCTTCATCGAGTTCGGTACAATCGCCTCCTACACCAAACCGTCTCATTCAGCGCATTTGAACAGGGAGAAACGATTCGATGAAGCTCACACCAGGAAAGCTCGCCGGCCTCAATGCAGTATCTGACTCGCGCGGCGTCATCGCCGCAGCCGCCATGGATCAGCGCGGCTCGCTGCAGAAGTCGCTCGGCCAGGCACGGGGCGCGCAGGCAGATGCGCACGACCTCGAGGTCTTCAAGACCCTCGTCACGGACGTCCTCACCCAGCGCGCCTCCGCGATTCTTCTCGACCCCGAGTTCGGTCTGCCCGCCAGCAAGCATCGTCACGGCAAGGGCCTTCTGCTCGCCTACGAGAAGACCGGCTATGACGCCTCCACTCCCGGCCGTCTGCCCGATCTGCTCGATCACTGGAGCGTCGGCCGTCTCAAGGAAGCCGGCGCCGATTGCATCAAGATTCTCCTCTACTACACCCCCTTCGATCCGCCCGCGATCAACGACGTGAAGCACGCCTTCATCGAACGGATCGGCGCCGAATGCCGCGCCTTCGACATCCCATTCTTCTGCGAGTTCGTCGGCTATGACGCGGACGGCGGCGATGAAAAGGGCGTCGAATACGCGCGTAAGAAGCCATCGATCGTGGCCGGGTCCATGAAGGAGTTCTCCAACCCGAAGTACGGTATCGATGTCCTCAAAGTTGAAGTCCCGATCGTGATGGAGTTCGTCGGCGGCTCGAAAGCCAACAAGGGCCAGAGCGCCTACACCCGAGCGGAAGCCATGCAGCACTTCCGCGACGCCGCCGCAGTCACCGACCTGCCGTTAATCTATCTTTCCGCCGGCGTCTCCAACCCCGTGTTCATTGAGACGCTCGAGCTCGCCAACGAATCCGGCGTTGCCTATAACGGCGTGCTCTGCGGCCGCGCCACATGGAAGGACGGCATCCCGATCTACGCCACCCAGGGTGAGCAGGCCTTCCGCGACTGGCTGAACACGACCGGTGTCGAGAACATTGACAACGTCAACCGCGCATTGCAGGGCGCAACCCCGTGGAAGGGCAAGATCCAAAACGCCTGATCTCCCCACCCATTTTTGCTATTTGCGGACGCAGCGAGTCATCGTAGGCTCGCTGCATCCATCATGAGCAGAGTTTCGCGTGTTCTCCTCGTTCTCGCCACGACATGCCTTTGCGCTGCATCCGCTATAGCCCAGACCTACATCCCAAAGTCCATCCACTTTGAGGGCTCGCCGGGTCTCGACTCCGCCGAACTGCTGCAGCAGACCGGCTGGCATCAAGGCGTGCCGATCACCAAGGCCGAAGTCGAAGCCGGGATGCAGAAGCTGGCCGACACCGGCGCCTTCACCGGGCTTAGCTACGTCGTCAATGACACAGCTCTCACCGTAAAGCTCACCTCGGCCGCCGGCAGTCAGGCGCTTCCCGTGCGCTTCAGCAACTTCGTGTGGTGGCAGCCGGACGAACTCCTCAAGCTCGTTGAAGCCCGTGTACCGCTGTTCCATGGCGACCTCCTGCTAACCGGCCGCCTCACCGACCAGGTTCAGACCGCGCTCGTCGATCTCCTCCGCGAAAAGGGCATTCCCGACGCGAAGATCACCTCCCCGCTCTTCAGCCGCGGCGGCTCCATCGATGCAGTTGCGCTTTCCATCACCTCCCCGGAGGTGCTCGTCGGCGAGACCCGATTCAACGGTGCCATTCCATCTCTTCAGCCCAAACTCACGTCCTTCAGCCACAAACTCGCCGGACAGGACTTCGACCGCCTCACCGTCACCGATACCGTCCGCCAAACCTCGGCCGAGATCTTCGAGGACGCCGGATTTCTGGACATCTCCAATGACTCTCCCGTCTTCGCTGCGCCCCGCAAGGAGCTCGATCATTACGTTGTTGACGAGGAGGTCACCTTCCATCCCGGCGAGCTCTATCGCATCAGCAGCATCAACCTCCAGCCTGCGGCTCCAATGAGCGCCGCCGATCTCACAAAAGCACTCAATGTAAAGGTCGGCGATGTAGCCTCCGCCGTCGCTCTAAGGCTCGCTGAAGGCTACCTGGCTCGCCCTTACACCGAGCGCGCCTATCTCATGGCCAAAGCCCATGGCGACCTGCATAAAGATCCCTCCGTTCACACGGTGGCCTGCACATTCACCATCGTCCCAGGCGAACAGTTCCACCTCGCATCGGTCGATACAACAGCGCTTCCGCCTGCGGCCCAAGCCCAGCTCGCGAAGCTCTGGCACCCCGCCCCAGGCGCTCTCGTGGACCGGTCGTTTCAAGTAGCGCTGTTCGACGCACTCCGTCAGCTTCCCCCGTCGATTCACGTCACGGCGCAGCATTCTCTGAACGCCGCGAACCACACTGACACCGTCAGCCTCAAGGCTCACGAAGCGCCACACTCGTGATTCCGCATCAATGCGCGCCTCGGGTCAAAACCACCTGATCCTGCTGGCCTTCGACTTTCCTCATTGGCCCAGGTGGGCCCGACGCCAAACGCCGGGCCGGCGCAGTATACTCGCGGCAAGTCGCCATGCGTCGGGCTGCGTGTTGTCTCTCCATCGCCGTCCTGCTTCTCGCGAATTCCTTCGCAGGCACGCTCTGTGCGCAAACTTATAACCCCAAAGCCATCCACTTCGAATCGACCGACCCGAAGCAGCATCTCGACACCGGCGAATTGCTGCGCATCACGGGCCTGCACGAGGGTGTACCGCTCACCAAGGCCGACATCGACGCTGCACTCCAGAAGCTCGGCGACAGCGGCGACTTCAGCAATCTCAGCTACACGGTCAACAAAACGGCACTGACGATCCGGCTCACGCCCGCCGGCGGCGGTCAGGCATTTCCCGTGCGCTTCACCAACTTCGTCTGGTGGCAGCCCGAGGACCTTCTGCAAATTCTCGAGCAACGCGTTCCGCTCTTCCACGGCACGCTTCCGCTGCAGGGCAATCAGACTGGCGACATCGAAGACGCGCTCGTCGCGCTGCTTAAGGAGAAGGGCATTCCCGACGCGCACGTCACAGCGACGCCTTCGTACGACTCGCTCGGCGGACCTATGACCGCCGTCGCGCTCTCCATCACCTCACCAGAGATTCTCGTCGGCCAGACACAGTTCAATGGCGGTGTTCCCGCTATCGCAGAGAAACTCACCACGCTTAGCCGCCAGCTTGCCGATCGGAACTTCGATCTCCGCGACGTAAACATGAGCATCCACGACAATGTTCACGAGTTCTTCGCGGACGCAGGCTACCTTGACAGCACTATCGACCCGCCGACGCTGGCCGCGCCACGGAAGGACCTAGGCGGATACGTCGTCGACGTCCAGGTGACGCTGCATCCCGGCAATTTATATCGCGTTGGCAGCATCGCTATCCACGCCGAGCCTCCGGCAACCGTGCCGGAGCTCCGTGCTGTCATTCCCTTCAAGGACGGCGACGCCGCTTCCGCGTCGGACGTTCGCACGGCCCTCACCGCGCTTGCCCTTGTCTATGCCGATTACGGCTACCTGCGGGCGCAGGCGTCCGCGAACCTCGACAAGAACGCCTCGAATGCGACCGTCGCCTACACCTTCACCTTCTCACCGGGCGCCCAGTTCCATCTGGCCTCAATCGATACCTCCGCCCTGCCCACCGATCTCCAGCAGGAGTTCGTTGCGGTTTGGCACGGCACGCCCGATGTCCTCGTCGACAAAAACTTCCAAAGTAACCTTCGCCAAACGCTCGAAAAGCTGCACACTCATTACGGTATCTTCGTCGGCGCAAGATCTGATCCCCTGAACCACACCGTCGTAATCGTTCTGAAAGTTCGCAAACTTCCAGGAGTATCCACTGAGCCGGCCGATCCAGGCACTCCGATTCCGTCTTCCGCGCCTCCACTCGAACCGCCAATCATCCCACTACCGCCGCCCCCGCCACAATCACGACGTCCAAGGCCGTAACCACTACTTCAAACTTCCCGCCACTCCGGTACCGGCCTTCCAGCGAGTATGATTGAGCCGTCAATCCAAACGAACCACACTTACAGGCCCAATGCGCACAAGCAATTTGCGTCTCGTCTGCTTCGTCACGTTCTTCGTCTCCACCCTGTCGACCGCCGCGCTCGCGCAGTACTCGATCCAGAAGATCGACATACACGGCGCCGCCCCGTATACCGAAACCGAGGTCCTCGCGGTCTCCGGCCTCCAGCCCGGCCAGAGAATGTCGCACGACAGCCTTGGCAATGCCGCGCAGCATCTGCTTGACACCGGGGTCTTTGGCGACGCGAGCATCGAACTCACCGGCTCGGGCATGGCGCGCACAGTCGTCATCAGCCTCAAGCCTCTTCCGCCGAGCTCCTTCGTTCCCGCGACCTTTGCAAACTTTGCCTGGCGGACGCCCACAGAGCTGGACGCCGCTCTCCGTCAGCGGGTTCCCTTCTATCGCGGCGGCATTCCGCCCGCCGGCAACCTCCCGGACAGCATCAACGCCGCTCTCACGGCCATGCTCGCCGAAAAGGGCGTTCACGGCACCGTTTCGAATGCTTCCGTGCCGCCCACCAATCTGCACCCGCAGCTCACCTGGGAGTTCCGCGTGGACGACCCTGCGGTGCGCCTTGGCTCTCTGTCGCTCAGTGGCACGCCTGCCGCCTTCGTTGCCGCGATGCAGCGTATCGCACAGCACCTCAGCGGCTCGCCGTTCAACGATCGCGCGGTCGCCGATCAGATTCTGGCTCCGCTGCACGACGCCGGCTACATCGACGCGCAACTCACGAACGTCAGCACCACCTTGGAACCTGCGACCTCGGGTTATACCGTGCGCTATGCCGCAACCGTCGTTCCGGGCGACGTCTTCCACGTAAATACCATCGCCTGGCAGCCCACACCCATCTACGCTGAGGACGCCTTCGCGCACGACGCGAAGCTGCACTCCGGCGATATCGCCTCACAGAAGTCTCTGCTAGAAACCGAGCAGGCAATCCTCAACGCCTATCTGCACCTCGGTTACCTCGACGCGTTCGTCGATGCGCACCCTCAGAAGGACGCCACCGCCCACACGGTCAGCTACTCGCTGCAGATCACGCCCGGCGAGGTCTACCACGTCAAGTCGGTCACCCCGCTGAACCTCTCCGCCCCCGCGCAGAAGGACTTTGACTTCGGCTGGCTGCTCAAGCCCGGCACCGCCTACGATCCGCTTTACACAGCAAGCTTCCTCACCCAAAACACCGCGCTGCGCAACCTCGCCGGCTATACCGCCAGCTTTCAGGCCGCCGCAGATTCGCAAACCCACCTCGTCGACCTCACGATCAACTTCGTCCGGACCGGCAGCGGCCAGTAGTCCGGCTTATTTCAGATTGCCCATCACACCTGTTCCAACCGTAAGCGGCTGTCCATCCTGGGCGACAATCTTCAGCCCGCGACTCTGCACCTGCGCGTAGAAAATTTTGCCCGGCTTCGCCGCCTGGATTTGCACATTATCCAGCACGAGATTGTTGATCGGCGCCTCCGGCAACCCTTCCACATCGAGCGCCACCTTCGCACCCGTCACCTTCACGTTCTCGATGTGAATTCCATCGAACCGCGCCGTCAGTCTTGTGACCGGCGCCGCTGTGGCGGTAACCGCGCCCGCTCGATCGCCGCCGTAATAATCCGTAATCTGAATCGCGGTTCCCACATTCGCCATGGTGATATCCTTGTAGGTGAAGTCGCTCAGGTCGCCGCCGCGATCGCGCCCGCTCTTTAGCCGAATCCCCTGCGTCGTTCCCTTGAACTGCACGCGCTCCACATGCACATGCTGCACGCCACCCGCGACCTCGCTTCCCACGCTCATCCCATGGCCATGAAGAAACACACAGTCTGTCACCGTGATGTCATGCGATGGCGCATCCGGCCCCGGAGAGCCGGGCTGCCCGCTCTTGATCGCCACATTGTCATCGCCCGTGTCGATCGTCACATGATCGATGAGCACATGGCCTGAACTGAACGGATCAATCCCATCCGTATTGTGTCCCGCCGGCTCCGGCGCGAGGATCTTCATGTTCCTGAATGTCAGATCATCCGAGTAATACGGCACAATCTGCCACATCGGCGAGTTCTCGACCGTCACGTTCTCCATCAGCACATGCTTGCAGTGATCGAACACGATCAGCCGCGGGCGCGTCTGATGCGGATTGATCCACCAGCTCTCACCACGGCCATCAATCACACCGCCGCCCCGAATCGTAATATCCTCCGCATTCGTTGCGCTCAGCAGGCTCTGCCGTCCCTTGTCGTGAAACTGTTCAATCTCCGGATAGTCATCATGATTCGTGCTTCCCTCGAGCGTCGTCCCAGCGGCAATCTCAAGCGTGATGTGGCTCTTCAACACCAGCGGCGCGCTCACAAACTCCGTCGCGCCGGCCAGACGTACGATACCGCCGCCA
>DASRGC010000006.1:0-29053 GCA_035651235.1 Acidobacteriaceae bacterium | reverse complement strand
TTCGGCGCATGGCAATCCCGCAGCAGTCCCGTTCTCCTTTGCGCAGATCAAACAAAAATCGAGCGGCCGCACCCCGGTAAAGCTCGCACGCGAACTCTCGCTTGCTCATGAGAAGATGCAGCGGTTTGATCTCTCCTTCAGCGGGATCAAGACCGCCGTCCGGCGCTACGTGGAACTGCAGGACATGCGCCCTCGCATCGCCGAGCGCGAGAAGAGCCTCCGCACGGCAGGCATCTTCACCGCGAAGCCGTCTGACGAGCACGCCCGCAATGCGGCTCTTCAACATCTCGAGCAGCAGACACTCGATCTGATCGCAAGCTTTCAGTCAAGCGTGACCGGTTATCTGACGCGCACCACGATCGCTGCTGCCGAGCACTTCGGCGCACGTGGACTGATCGTCAGCGGAGGCGTCGCCGCGAACCGCGAGTTGCGCCGCCGGCTGACCGAAGCAGCCGCGCGAATCCCGCTGCCGGTATCGTTCCCATCGATTGCGCTCTCGACTGACAACGCCGCGATGATCGCCGCCGCCGCATGGCCCAAGCTGCTCGCCGGGCAGTTCGCAGAAGACACGCTGGAGCCCACGCCGCAGCTGCGCCTGGGGTAAGAACCGCATGCGGAGACGCGTTGGGCGGCGCGCTCAGCTGGAATCGAGAGCCCTCAGCTAGAATCATTACAGCAACTTACATCGAAAGAGGCCTTCGGGTGCGACGCGCAAGTGCATCCCTGAGGCACCCGATTTCCGCGTGGCGCTTCAACTTTTCAATACTCTCTCTGGACAGGTCGAGCCTCTGTACGCCGCAGACGGCGATGCATTTCGCTTCTATTGCTGCGGGCCAACCGTCTACGATTACGGGCACATTGGCAACTTCCGCACGTTCGTACACGTGGATGTTCTGCGCCGTGCCGCGCGCCTGTTCGGGCTGAAGCTTCGCCACATCATGAACGTCACCGATGTGGACGACAAGATCATTCGCAATGCTGCCGCCGCCCACATGCCGATCGGTGAGTACACCGCGAAATTCGAGCAGGCGTTCTTCGAGGACATGGAGGCGCTTGGCGTGGAGCGGCCGGAAGGAATCGCGCGCGCCACTGAAAACATCGACGACATGGTCACGCTGATCCAGCGTCTCGCGGCCGAAGATATTGCCTATCGCGCAGAGGACGGCTCCTGGTACTTCCGCATCGCGCGCTTTCCGGAGTACGGCAAGCTTTCAAAGAAAGACTTCGAAGGCATTGAGGACGGCGCGCGCGTCGATGTCGACGAATACGACAAGGATGCGGCTCGCGATTTCGCACTCTGGAAGGCCACCAAACCTGGCGAGACCTCATGGCAGACTGTGCTGGGAGACGGCCGCCCCGGCTGGCATATTGAGTGCTCCGCGATGGCGATGAAGTTTCTCGGCGAATCGTTCGACCTGCACGCCGGCGGCGAGGACCTTATGTTCCCGCATCACGAAAATGAGATCGCGCAGAGCGAGTCCGCCACGCATAAAAGCTTCGCGCGGCACTGGTTTCACGTGCGGTTTCTGCTCGTCGAAGGCCGCAAGATGTCGAAGTCGGAAGGAAATTTCTTCACGCTTCGCGACCTGCTGCTGAAGGGTTATCGCGCATCGGCAATTCGCTTTCTGCTGCTCAGCGTGCCCTACCGTCACCAGCTCAACTTCACCTTCGACGGCCTGCGCGAATCCACCAATGCTATTGAGCGCCTGCGCACGTTTCACGCGCGGATTCGCGACGGCCGCTGGGCCGACGATGCAGGCGACTCCCAAATCGCTGACGCAATTCGGACCGGTGAGGAGAAGTTCGTCGCCGCACTCGCGAACGACCTGAACACCGCAGAGGCGCGCGCCGCGATCTTCGATGTCCTTCGCACGGTGAACGCGGCCGCAGATCAGAACCGGCTTAGCCGCGCGGACGCGGACGCCACATTGGCGCTTCTGGCGAAGTTCGATTCGATCTTTGCCGTGCTCCAAGACCGTGATGCTGAGCTGACGCGGAAGGCGCTCGCATGGGCTGAAGCGGAAGGACGGCTCAGTGATGCGGACCCTGCAGTAATCGCACAGTTCGGCAACGAGGGCCTGACCGACGAAGCCATTCAGTCACTCGTCGACGAGCGCACGCAGGCAAAGCGGCAACGCAATTTTGCCCGTGCTGATGCCATCCGCAATGAACTCCTGGAGAAAGGCATCCTTCTCGAGGACTCAAAGGATGGAGTTCGCTGGAAGCGCAAGTAGGCGCGCTTACTGGCTGCGCTCAAGAATCAGAATCTCGCGATGGAACGGCGGCAGCCATCCGCGATAGGAAACCGACCCAAACCGCGACGGCTGGAGGCAACGCACCTGCTGGTACGCGAGGAAGAACTCCGGATGCACGGCCGGCGTGTGCGGATTGAACAGATACTCGCAGTCGTGCGAGATGCCGGCAGGCAGGTACGGATGAATGTTCCTCTCCGCGGGATAACTCACGCGAGGATCGTAGACAACGCCATCGTGCTCGATTTGCGTGACGCCATCGAACTCGTATCCGGCCTCTATCTTCTCTGACGGAATACCCGCTGCATGCAGTCTCCGTACGGCCTCCAGCCTTGCACTGTGGCCGGCGATCCAGTCATGCGTTCCCAACACCCCAAACGCGGCGAAGATTGCCAACAGGACCCAACTGATCGCCGGCAGCTTCGGCGAGATTCTCTCCTGATAAAGCCGCAACAGAAAGATCAGCCCTACTACAAGGAGCGGCAGCAGATAGCGATCCAATATCTGCGCCCAGATGCCGCGCGGAACCAGGAGCAGCAGATACGCCGCGCTGAAGGGGCCGAGCAACAGCAGCAAGTCCTGCCAGGACGGCCCCTGCGCTCGTTGCGTCCGCACCTCTCCGCCAGACCTGCAGAGCACCATGACGAAAACCGCCGTTGTAAACAGGACGAGAAAAGAACCTGCGGCCCTCTCCGGCCGGCTCAACGCTGCCGGTGCAACCCCGAGGAACCATGCGTTCGGATACCCTATGACATCCAGCCGGTCGAGGATGTCTCCGGTCCACGGCATCAACCCCTTTTCCGTCAAATGGTAGGTCACAAAGCGGCACATCCAGAATCCAGCGAGCGAACCGGCCAGCGCAGCCGCCAGATCTCGCATTCGTATGCGCTTCCATCTGCCCAGGCCAGACGCGAGCATCGGCATCAGCAGAAGACACAGGCAGAGCAGCGCGGCGAGCATCGTTCCCATCAGCTCTCGTGCGCCATGAAAATCCAGCCGTCCCTCCGTCAGAGTCTCCGGGACATTGAAAGGCTGGTGCTTGAACCACTCCATGCACGCCGCGACAAACGCCGCGCTCAGCAGCCAAAGCACAACACCCAACGCCAGCACCCTGCGCCGCCGGCGCAGAATCCATGCAGCCGAGGGCACCATCACCAGCACCGTCAACCATGCGATCTGCCGCGTCGTTCCACCCAGCAAGCCAACGATCTCCGCCAAAACCAGCCATGCAACCACACGTCTGGTCTCAGCCGACTCCATCGCTCGCAGACAGCAGTAGATGCACGCAACAATCGCGATCAGCCCGCTGATATCCGTCATGAAGCTCACGGCCATCGGCACAAATAGAGGCGATAATCCAAGCGTGAGCGCACCCAGAACTGCGGGCCAGCGTTCAAGCCCCGCGCGGCGAAATACCGCATGCGTAACCCACACGCACAATATCGCCAGAACAACCGTCGATACTCTCGCCGCGAAGAAACTGTAGCCGAGCAGCTTGATGAACGGCGCAGCCCACACGATCTGTGCGCCCAGCATCGCCGTGGCCCAGCCGTTGAACACGAAGTGGCCCGTCTTCGCAAAGAGGAAGGCTGTCTTTACATAAGAGAAATCATCGATCAGCCCCATCTCCACAAACGGCCGCGACGCCAGAATCGCAGCGAGCGCGACGAGGCCGCACAACAGACCGTCCCAGCGATAGGCCCCGGGCGCTCGCGACTCGCGCTCCGTGTCGCGCAGCTTGTCTTTGGTGGCGATCAGGCGATGCTCCTCGATGAGATCAGCACCTCAACCTCTCGCACATACGGCTTGTAGTCCACGATCGGAAGCATGAGACGCTGCACGCGGCTGTTCAACAGCGCCAGTATCGACGTCAGCGTTGTAAAGAGCGCCTGCAGAACGATGATGATCATTCCGAAGCTCACGGTCGTCGCCCAGCCTGGAGTCGCATGCGCCGGCACAAACAACCTCAGCGACAACACCGTTGCGACGGCCGGAATCGTAAGACACATCATCACGATTGTGACCAGCAGCAGCCGCACAAAGATCGTGTCTGCATACACGCTGATCGCGCTGAAGCCATGCACAATCAGCGACGTGAAATTCATCTTTGACCGTCCCGCGTATCGCTTGCCGCGATCGATCGGTACCTGCTGAAGTGGGATGCGCGAGCGAAGCACCGCAGCGGCCAGGTTGTTCCACAGATCCGGAATCATCGTCAGGCGGCGCACATTGCCAGCCGAGATCAGCGAAAAATTTCCGAAGCGAATCTCTTTGCCTGTGACCAGCCGGAACACGGAGCGATAGATAACATACGACGCCTTGAAGGTCAGGCTCTCTGACCGCCGCCGCCGCCGAGCCACGATACAGAAATCTCTCTGTCCTCGCGCCCGCTCCAGCAGCACCTGAATCGACTCCGGCGGATCCTCTCCATCGGAGTCCATCACCAGAACCGCGTCACAGTCGGCGCTGTCCGTCGCCCGGCACAGCCCGATCGCAATCGCGCGCTGATGTCCCACATTCACGGCAAGCTGCACCAGCTCAAGCTGCTCAATCGATCCAACCTCCGCTGCAGCCTCGCGAAAAACGTCGTCCGGTTGTGTCGATCCATCGTCAATCACCGACACGATCAGCTCGCAATCGAGCGATCCCGCAATCCGGTCCAGCGCGCGCACAAGAATAGCCAGCGACTCCCAGTCGTTGAAGACAGGGATCACCACTCTCAGGCGCATACGGGGAGAGGCCGTCACTCCTGTGATCTTAACCTACCTGATCTCACTGACAGCCACTCCCTGATGCTTAGAAGCGGAAGTCCAGCTCTCCCGTCACATTCCGGGGCGTGACATAGTGCGTCCCCGAGAACGTCGAAAGGAAGTTGTACAACGAGTACTTGTTCGTGATGTTGACGGCCGTCAGCTTCGCGCCGAACTTGTATCGTTCATTCGGTCCGAAGTGGACGATGTTGTCGTCACCCAACTCCATGTCGAAGAGATTCCGAGGCTGGATACGCTGCGGGTTGTGGTCGTTATTTTCCGTGTTCGGCGCAGGAATCTTCACCAGATTCGACGTAAGCTCCGAGGCCAGGCAGTAGCCGCCCGGAATCGCCGTCGTCTGTGTCGCCTTGACTCCGTTGCAGGTCAGCCCGGACTGGAACTGTTCGTCGGCAGTCAGGCTGCTGAGATCAATTGCCGGCTGTCCATTGACGATCATTGAGTACTGTCCGCAATTGGTGTTCGGGTCGTTCGTTCCATAGCATGGAACCGATCCGGCAACCATGCCCGAGTCATAGCGCCAGTTGAATGAGTAGTACAGGCTCTTCTTGAACGGCATCTTGTACTCAAAGTGCGTCGACTGGTTGAACTTCTCGTCGTGATCGATACGGAACGGATATCCGCCCGGCGCACCAATCGTCGCGCCCACGCCGCCGACCTGCGGATTGAAGAAGCGCGCCGCCACCGAAGACATCGTCACGCGCGCGGACAATCCCTTCACGGGCGTCAGCGTTCCACTGAACGTCCATCCCGGAATCTTGGAGTTATGCCACTCAATTGGGAATGTGATCGGCGTCGCGCCGAGCACGCTGAAGTCATAGCCGTTATGCGTGTACTTCCAGATGTATTCGGCGTCGAGCACGAAGTGATGTCCGATGCTCTGTTGTACGCCGGTGTGGAATTCATTGCGGAAGCCCGGATTGAACGGCGCCGGATTGCACGGACCCAGCGTACTGAAAATCGCATTCAGCACCGGGTCATAGCAGCCCTTGCTCGAAAGCACCAGATTCTCGTTGAACGGCGTCTCCTGCGTTCGGGCATACGATGCGCGCAGCACCGTTCCGCCCTTCGGCAGGTTGTAGGCAAAGCCCAGACGCGGCTCGGCGACGCGCTGAATCGCAAGTCCGTTATAGATGTCGCCGCGAATGCCTGCATTGATCAGCCAGTGCCCCAGCGTGATCTGGTCCTCGCCATACATCGCGAGTTGCTTCACGTCTGTTCGTCCGTGCCACGTGTACGTCGCTCCACCGCGCGTCAAATCGTACGGCCTCAGCACCGGGTTGTAGCTCGCGCTTCCCGGCGCATTCAACCCCGGATCAACCAGCCCGAGCGTATCGTTCTCGCGCAGGAAGGTCTGCTGATACATCGCGCCGACCTTCACGTTGTTCGCCCCACTCACGTACGAGAGGTCCGCATGAACGCCCGCGTTGGTTAGCGAGCGAGCCTGCATCACGCTCTCCTGCTGAATCGGTCCAAGATCATTCAGCAGATCATTGCTCGGATAGTAGTTGTATGCGTCGCGGCGCAGGTATGGAGCGACGTTCAGCACCGTCGTGTCGCCGATTGTGCGCGTGTAGGTGGGTGCAAAATCCACGGTCTGGATCTTCGAGCGCTGATCGGTCGGCCCTGACGTGAGCCCTTGCTGAGCATAGTTGTATTGCGTGTCAAAGCTGTTCGGCGTCTGAAACCACGAGCGCGTGAACTGCAGATTCGTATGCAGCGAACTGATCTTGCTCATCTGCACGTCGACGCGATCGAACAGGTTCTCTTCATTCCCCTTGTCGTGGTACACGGCAAACTCCGGAGCATCCAGAAAGCGCCCCGACCCCAGGCCGCTCGCCGAAATAAAGTTGCCCCAGTTCTGCCCGCCGTACGCCAGGTTGGCGGCCACATTGCTCGTACCAAAGTTGCCATACGAGAGCGTGATGTCTCCCGTCGGAGTCGTAATCCCTTGTCCCGAGCGCGTCGTCGCAACCACCACGAGGCTCGTCTTGTCGCCGTACTCCGCTGGCGGCGCACCTTCGATCACCTGCATCGACTGCACGGCCGCAGCCGGCACCTGGTTCGAAAACACCTTGCTCTGCTGATCTGTGATTGGCTGCCCGTCGACCGAGAAGGAAACCTCGCCGTGATCGCCCAGACCATGGATCTGCCCGTCTGAATCCGCCGCCACTCCAGGCGAGAGCTGCGTAACAATCGAGCTGAGCTGCGATGAAAGGCTCTCCACCGGAAGCTCGGCAATCGTCGAGCGGTCGATATCCGTGTGCGCATTCGGGTCCTGCTCGGTGAGATCCACCGGCGCTTCCACCGTGACAGTGGTAGACGAGCTCGCAATCGACAACGCCACAGGAACCGTCTGCGCGACAATCGAACTCACGTCCACCCGCTTCGTGAATTTCTGGAACCCGCTGCTTGAAACCGTCAGCTGATACGGATTGAACGGCACGTTCACAAACTGAAAATGCCCGCTGCTGTCGCTTGTTTGTGTGCGCGTGTAGCCACTTACAGAATTTGCGATCGTGACTGTCGCGCCCGGAATCACGGCGCCGGTCGGGTCGGCGACCGTTCCAGCCAACGTGCCGGAGTTGCTCTGCGCGCTTACTCCACCGGCCACAGCAATCGCCAGGATGCCGGTAAATGCACTCAAAAGGCGCCGAATTCGATGTCTCTTCATGGGGAGGACCTCTGTCTCTCTAGGCAGAAGCCGGACAGCTTTTTTCATCACTAACCGGCGGGAAGCCCCGGCGCTCTCTTTAGACGCCGGAAACGTGGACCGTAAACGTCAATGCGTCGCTCCACTGGAGCGGGCATTAGCGTCACATGGAAGGCTTTAGAGAATGACAGCAGGCGGGGGTCGGCTGAACGCCGCAAAGTACCACAGACTTCGCGGCTTGCGCGTCGACGCCAGAAGCAGGTTGATCTC
This sequence comes from Acidobacteriaceae bacterium, assembly GCA_035651235.1. GTDB lineage: Bacteria > Acidobacteriota > Terriglobia > Terriglobales > Acidobacteriaceae > Granulicella. Next base: position 21,110 of record DASRGC010000006.1, on the reverse strand, counting down.
CAGCAGCAGGCCAACGATCAGCGCGGCAAAACCCGTAACAGGCAGCGCCGAATGCATCGCCAGGCACAACGGGCAGCTGTCCTCGGCGAATCCCGAGCTTGAGCCCGAGTGCGCCGCAATCTGTGCCGTCGAGCTCGGAAGCCAGTCGCCGTGAATATGCGCAGCCTGCGCAATCCCCGCGACAGCCACCAGCAGCACACAGAAGAATGCGGCGGCTCGCAGCCACAGAGGCCGACCGGCATTCCGTCCGCTTTGAATCGTCCGTTGCACGCTATCTCCAGTATGACGCGATTTGAGCTCCGGCGGACGCAGCCACCCTGAAATCCAGCCAATACATCGCGTTACGTAGCGAACATTAGCGCACTCATCCCTTCAGCGCGCGCGTCACCGCCGGCACAATCTCAAACAGATCGCCCACCGCGGCAACATCCGCAACCTCGAAGATCGGCGCATCCGGATCCTTGTTGATCGCAATCACCGTGCGCGCACCCTTCATTCCGACCAGGTGCTGAATCGCGCCGGAGATTCCGACCGCCACATAAACCTTCGGCGCAACCGTCTGGCCCGAGCTCCCCACCTGCCGCTCCATCGGCAACCACCCAGCGTCACAAATCGGCCGCGACGCCGCCAGCTCCGCCCCGAGCGCTCCCGCGAGCTCCTCCACAATCTTCAGATTGTCCTGCTCGCCGATGCCTCGCCCGACACTCACAATCACCTGCGCCGATCCGAGATCGACCGTGCGCGCAGCCTCGCGGAACGGCTCACCCGGCTTGGTGCGAATCTGCGCCGCATCAATCTGCGGAGCAAATTGCTTCACCTCGCCCGCAGCCGCCGCAGCATCCGTCGCGTCTGCGCGGAAGCTTCCCGCCTGCACCGACACAAAGCATGGCCCGCTGCCCATGTGCCGGTACTGCGCATTCAGCTTCCCGCCCATCCACTGGCGCGTAAACGCCGCCGCACCGTCGCTCACATTCATCGCAACGACGTCACTCACCAGCACCTCGCCGATCCGCGTTGCCAGCGCCGGCGCATAGTCGCGCACTTGATACGTATGCGGAAAGACCACGAAGCCAGGCTTGGCCTCCGCAATCAACTGCTGCAGGGCCGCCACAAATCCATCCGCCGTGTAGCGCTCGAGCAACGCATGCCCCACGCTCCACACCGTCGCCACACCCTCGCCTGCAAGCTGCGCCCCTAACGTCGCGATCGCCTCTGGCGTGCCCAGCACTGCCGTCGAAACCGGCAGCTTCATCTCGGCTGCCAGTCGCTTGCCCGCCGCCAGCGCCTCTCGGCTAATGCGATGCCACCCTCCACCTGCAACCTGCTCCATCACCACAAGAACGCTCATCAGATCCCCACCTCCGCCTTCAACCGCTCCGCCAGCTTCGCCGCAATCTGGTCCGCCGCTCCAGTTAGAATTTCCGTCTGCCTCGTGCGCTCCGGTATCGCAACGCGCACAATCTCGTCGTGCCGCGCAGCCGCAGGCCCAGCCTCAACCTGCTTCGTCTCCTTGGAGCGCGCACGCTTGATGCCCATCAGCGTCGCGTACCGCAGCCGGTTGCCACCCGACTGAATCGTCAGCAGCGCCGGCACCGGCAGTTCGATCTGCTGGAACCATCCGTCTTCCAACTCCCGCTTCACACGAATCTGCTTCGCTCCCGCCTGCGCTTCTACGCTGAGCACCAGCGTCACATGCGGCAGCCCCAGCAACTCAGCCAGCACAACACCCGTCTGCCCAGCGCCTAAGTCATCCGACTGCAATCCCGTCAGCACCAAATCCGGCGACTCGCCACGCACCGCCTCCGCCAGCATCTGCGCCACACCCAGCGTGTCGCGCTCGGCCAGCGATCCCGCGCCCTCCTCCGGCGTCAAGATGTGCAGCGCGCGGTCGGCACCCTTCGCCAGCGCCTCGCGCAGCGTCGACTCCGCGCGCTCCGGCCCCGCCGACAGCACCACAACCTCGCCCTCACCAAGCCGCTCCTTCAACTGCAGCGCCTCTTCCAGCGCATACGCATCCGGCTCATTCATCGTCCACGCATCGCCCGCATCCACCCCGCGGCCATCCGCCGCCACACGCACCGGCGCATCACGCTCCGGCACCTGCTTCACCGCCACAACAATCTTCATCGACGCTCCAGCACGCGTTTCACCGCGCAATCGAAGGCTACCGTATCCGCGCGCCCTCTGTCTTCACATCCGTATTCGAAATTGACCGCGCGGTAAGCTGCGCGATGTCCAGCACCAGCGGCGGCGCATCGCCCGCAACCGCAGCCGTCGCGTCGCGGAACATCGTGTTGCAGAACGGGCACGCCGTTCCAATCGTCTTCGCTCCCGTAGCGAGCAATTCCTTCGCGCGCACACTGCTCACACGCTCTCCGGGTTCTTCGCCAAGAAACGCCAATCCGCCGCCGGCACCGCAGCAGAAGCTCCGCTCCCGATGCCGCTCCGCTTCCACCAACTCACCACTCTTCTTCACCACCGCGCGCGGCTCGTCATACACATCGCGATAGCGCCCGAGATAGCACGGGTCGTGATACACAATCGCTCCGCCATCCTGCTGCGGCAGCCTATCCGCATGCCGCGCCATAAACTCCGAGTGATGCTCAATCTCCGGCGCCACACCATACTCGCGCCAGTCCGTTGCGATCGTCCTCACGCAGTGCGGACAGATCGCCACAATCTTCTGAACCTTATTTTGCGCAAGGTTTTTTAACCCCTGCTCCGCGAGCGATCCAAACACCAGATCATTCCCCAGCCTGCGCGCCGGATCACCTGTGCATTTCTCTTTCTTCAACACGCCGAAGCTCGTCCCAAGATGGCGCATCACGCGCGCAAAGTCCGCGACAATCTCGCGCCCCTTCGGATCGTATCCACCCATGCACCCCAGCCACAGGCAGTACTCCTGCGTTCCATCGAACACCGGCAACTGCTCGCGCTCCACAAACTTGTCGCGCTCCATCGCACTCATGCCCAGCGCATTCCCCTGCTTCTCCAGCGCAAGAAACAGCTTCGTCCCGTACTTGTCCTCCCACGCGCCCGTGTTCACCGCGCCGCGCCGCAGCCCAACAATGATCGGCAGATGCTGCACACCCACCGGACACTGAAACTCACACGCGCCGCACGTCGTGCACTCAAACGCCGCCTCCATCGAGAGCCAGTTCGCCGGCGGATTGTCAGGCGAAGGATTTGAAGCATTCTCCTGGCCCTCGCGCAGCTCGTTCAATAATGGCTTCTCGCTCGCCGGCCCAAACGCATTCAAATACCCGCGCACGCCCAGCGCAATCTCCTTCGGATTAAGCACCTTCCCCGTATTCGCCGCCGGACAGTGCTCCGTGCATCGCCCGCACTCCACACAGCTATACGCCTGCAGTGCAATCAACTGCGTGACATCCTTGCCGGCAAGCAGCCCGAAGTCCTCTTCGTTCTCTGCTTCGCTCAGCTTCGGAATATCCGAAAATCCCGCGCGCTTCACAAACACCGTCAGCGGACTCAGCACCAGATGCAGATGCTTCGTCCCCGGAATGATCGGCAGAAACGCCAGTAGCGTTACCGTATGCACCCACCACCACGCCTTCAGCGCCGCACTGTCCGCAGGCAGCGTGAACGCCGCCAGGTAACTCACCATCAACAGAAAGATCAACCCGGCAATCACGCCTGACTCGATCGAGACATGCTCACCCAGCCACCGCGGCCTCACAAAGAATCGCCGCACAAACAACCCGGCAATCGCAACCGCCACCAGCAGCGCCCATACGCCAACGAAGTCGAAGTAAACCTCGCCCACAATCCCGGTATGCTGCAGCACACCCAACCGCAGTCCCGTCAGCACATGATTCGTCGTCACCACCGCGAACGCGAGAAAACCCCAGAACACCAACGCATGCGCCAGCCCGGGCAGCGGCCGCTGCTTAATCACCTTGCTCTGACACAGCACCTCGGAGAAAAATTCCCACACTCGCCGCCCCACCGGCGCCAGCGAAAACCCCACATCCTTCTTCGCCCGCAGCACATTCCCCGCGATCGGCCATATTCGCCACAGAAAAATCGCCAGCGAAGCCCCACACAGCACAACCAGCAGCGCCATCTCGGCGACCGAAAAGTGGAGCGGCTCAGCCAGCTCGACCGACGCAAGCGCGCCCACTCCCGCAAACGCAACGACCACGTACTCCTCCACTCGGACGCAGTCACGATAGCAGGCCCGCAACACAACGCGCAGCTACACCAAAAACATAACGGCGAGCCGAAGCCCGCCGTTAGTTCACAAATAACTCTGCTTATTTCTCAATAGCTGAAGAACTCATTCATACCGCGCCGCAGCCGGATCCCCGCCACGTAGCAGATCGCCGCCAGCACAAACAGCAGGATGTCCCAATCCAGCATCGGCCGCGCCCACCCAGGCGAGTACGTCGCATCCTGCCCGGCCCACAAGGTCACCAGCAGCGCGACCAGAAGGAACATCGTTCCCATCACCAGAAGCAACTGCCCGCGCCGGCGTCGCCGGTCCAACATATCCACCTGTGCGGGGGTCAGGTCGCGCTCTTCTGCGGGCAGGACGGTGTTCGCCATTCTCTTCAACTCCTTCGAGAAACTTCAGCGCCCCGCGCAAATACGGTCCGGGATCGCTGACGTTCCTTATTACATCACAAAGCCCCGCAGACGGTCCCTTCCACCCCGATTACAGAAATGCCACTGACTGAATTCCCGTCACGTCGAACCGCTTGCGGCACCGGATGTTCTTGCACCCAACCATGTCCTCGCGCCGGACCATGTAGCTCTGCGCCTTGGCGAACCGGGCGCGGTCGCGGTCATCGGCTCCGCGCGGCAGATGCGGCCGCTTGCTGCGGATCAGCCAACTCAGCTGGTACTCCGCCGATTGCCCGCAGTGCGGGCACGTCATCGTATGGCTCCGCTGCTCCGTCCGCTCATCAAAAAAATCGCGCTCTTCCATTCCTCCCCCTCCGAGCGTCTTGTACTTATTCCGTTTGGATGCGCTCTGCCACATACCGGAACTCCCGCGAAGTATGCTACATCCGCTTGTCAACCATGCGGTACGCTGAAGGCTCGGAGCACCACGAGCGCCATGCCGAAAGCAAAGAAGTCTGTCTTCTCCGCGACAAAGGCCGTCAAGGCCAACGCCCGCGAGCGCCTCGGATCCCCTCCACCCGAGCGCGTCCTCCCCGACCCCAAACAAAAGGCCGCCGCCAATCCCAGACACAAACAGACCCTCGCCGACCTTCTCCAACGCCAGGAGGACCAATGAAGTTCTTGACGCTTGCCGCCATCCTGCTCTGCGCCGCCCCAATCCTCAACGCGCAGCAGATCCAGATCAGCCAGCAGAACAAGACCATCGCCATCTCCACCAGCGACGACGCCTCTGCCCTGGCCGACACTGCCGTGATCACCGTCGGCTTCTCCACCTGGGGAAAGGATCAGGACAGCACCTACGCGTCTGCCTCGAAGACATCCAACGCGGTTTTCTCCGCCTTGACTGCCGCAGGCATCCCCAAAGAGGCCATCACCAGCAGCGAGCAGAAGCTCAGCCCGCTCGAACTCAACAGCGAAGAAGACAAGACTCGCTACGCCGAAGGACTCCGCTTCTCCTTCAATCAGTCCTGGCAGATCACCGTTCCCGCATCACAGGCCGCCACCGCGCTGCATATCGCCATCGCCAACGGCGCGAACAACAGCGGCGACATCCAGTGGCAGCTCAAACATGACGACACTCTGCAAGCGGAAGCCGCCCGCAAAGCGCTCCAGCACGCCCGCGAGATCGCCAGCCAGATGGCTGCAGGCCTTGGCGCCAAGCTCGGCCCCCTCGTCTACGCCAGCAATCAAACGCCGCCGCGCGGCATCTTCGCCAACATGGGCTTTGGCAACGTGACACTCAACACCGAGAGCGCTTCTTTGGCTGAGAGGGTCAAAAACCTCGCCCCGCTCGCCATCACGCCCGAGCGCATCACCAAATCCGCCACCGTCTACGCCGTCTTCGCCATCGAGTAACCCAACCCATGCCAGTCTTCGACTATCGCGATCTCCACCCCACGCCGGACGCCGAGCACCTCTACACCGAGTGGCTCGCCTCGCTCGACGCGGCCTTCACCCGCGACACCACCTACGAGGCCCGCAGCGAAATCGTTCGCGAAACCCTGCGCACCATCCTCCCTCAATCGGCCAGCACCATCGTCCGCGCCTCGCTCGACCCCCGCAACATCACCCTCGAGCCCGAGTACTACGGCGACATGGACCCCGCGCACTATTACCCGCGCAAGCCGCTCATCTGGCTCTGGCTGCAGTTCGACGCCTCACCCCTCGGCCCCAACCAGTGGCTCGGCGAGCGCCTCCGCAACATGCTCGGCCGCCACATCTTCGCGCGCCTCGGCCAGCGCGTCCGCATCTTCCAGCACGTGACATTCAGCTACGGCTACAACCTCGAGATCGGCGACGACTGCTGGATCCACCGCCACGTCCTGCTCGACGACCGCGGCGGCATCACCCTGCACGACGGCTCGAGCATCTCGGACTACGCCAACATCTACTCGCACACGCACGATCTCGTCGACCAGCGCAACGTCTCCAACCTCCGCACCGAGATCGGCCCCCGCGCCCGCATCACCTACCACGCCACCGTGCTCGCCGGCACAAAGGTCGGCCCCGACGCCATGCTCGGAGCCCTCGGCCTCGCGACACGCGACATCCCACCCCACACCGTCTCGCTCGGCATCCCCGCTAAGCCCAAGCTCACCAAGTAGCGCCTCCGCTACATCGCGTGCACGTCGTACCTCGCGATGTACTGCTCCAGCAGCTTGCCATGAACCTTCCGGTAGGCCACGTAGTCGTGCGCGATTCCCTGGTCGGGATTGTCGATCAGAATCCAGCACTCCAGCATTCCGTTCTGGTCCAGCTCCATCAGCAGCTTCGTCGACGTGCTCAGCTTCTCCGCCGGAATCTTCTGCTCCCGCACCACCGCCAGCATGGCGCGAATGCTCTCTGCCTCTTCCGGCAGCGAGTGCCGATACTGTTTCTCGTCCGGGAAATGCTTCTTGAACTCATCGCCGTGCCACAGCGCCGACTCCATCCCATAAGTCAGCCGCAACGTGTCTTCTGGATCACCGTTTTTACCTGACGCCGGCAGCGTAATGTTGATGTTTCCATTTCCACTCTCCGAAGCACCCGCAGGCAGCGTAATCGGCGGTGGCACCACTTGCGCATGATTCACCGCCGCCCACTGCGCCAAGCCAATCCGCGGCGCGCGCTGATACGGCTCCGCCACAATGGCCTGAATAAACTTCTCCTCGGCTCGCGAGTGGTCGCCGGCCTTTTCCAGCGTGTCTCCCCAGTACCGGTAGGCGGTCTCTCTGTCCGGGTCGATGGCAATGGCGCGCGCGTACCACGTTCCCGCGTCGGCTTGATGGCCCATCTTGTACTCGGCGTCTCCCGCAAACAATGCCGCCTCATAGAACTGCGGATTCACCTCCAGCGCCTTCTTGTAGTTGTCCAGCGCTCCCTGCATATCGCCGGAACTGAACGCCACCTCTGCTTTCTGCAACCACTCGTATCCCGCGGGGTGCGTCGTCGGCTGTGTGCCTTGGCCAACATCGCTCATCTTTTCGAGCAGAATCTGCAGAAGATTGCTGTTGTCACCGCCAGCCTTGGCCTGCAAAAGCAATTCTTTCGAGCGCTCTCGCGTCGCGGCCGCTTCCGCTTCGTCCTGCGTGGCAGCCTTTCCCAGCAGGCACATCGCCAGCCGCTCGTCGTACACAGTGCTCGAAGGCACCCGCGTGTGCAAGTCCTCATACAGCGGTAACGCCCCGAGATAGTTCTCTTTGTCGAACAGCGCCTGCGCCTTGGCGTCCTCTATCTTCACATCAGGCGTTTGTGCCACCTGCGCCAGCATCGGCACACACAGCAGCCCACAACACACGAACAACGCCGCTCGTCTCATCTGCAATCGCTCCCGGCTCCGCCTGAAGGGCGCAGCCATCATGCCATATCTCGTCTCTACCAATACGCCAGCGGCTCCGGCAGCACCGTCCCGCACGTGCACCTTCCATCCGCCACTTCCACTGACGCCATCTTGTCGCACTCCGGGCACCGCACGCGCCGCGCGCCAAGGTGATGCGGCACCCACACTCCCGTCATCCCTCCAACTCCGTAATCCGACGTCCCAAAGTACCGCCCCACTGCCGCGCGGTGCTCGCCCATCGTCATCAGCGGCTTCATCGACTCCGGCGTCTCCCATGCCGTAACCGTCATCATCCGTTCTTCAACCGTCGTCGTCACTGCGCTGATGAAGCCCGGAATCGCGAGCAGCTCCTGCAAAATCTTCCGGCTGCTCTCGTGAATCGCAAGCTCATCCTCCTTATCCCGCGACGAGATAAACGTGATGCCGAACGCTCCCGGAACCGCCTTGCTTCCACTGCTGATGCGCAACCCCGTGCCAAACGCAAATGGCCCAATCGCGTGCGGCTGCACGATCACGTCCAGCCCCAGCGCCCGCGGCACCGCCGCCGAATCGAAATACCCCTGCACCGAGCGCAGCTTCCCCTCCGCAACGATCGCAATATCAACTCCGCGCACCTCCACCGCCCTTCCCGTCGGCGGCAGACCCATCATCGATCCACTATTCACTCCCCGCATCACCCACTCCGCGGAGATCCGGCCGTCCTCCCCCCCATCGCACTCGTCAGCTGAAACGACAAATCCGGAAACGCGCTCCACAACCCGCTCGCATATTCGCCAATCGCCGCTCCCGTCAGCGGCCCGGGCGTCGTGGGATCGCAGTATGTCCCGCCGTCCGCAAACGTCGCAACAATCCCATCCGCATCATGGCGGTTCCACGCGTCCGCGTAGCTCGCAAAAACCTGTTGAGGAGTCATCCGCGGATGCTAACTCCATGCCAATCTCGTTCACAACAAAATAGTTCGGCCGCCCAGACCCGAATACGCCAAGGCCCTCCGGTACTCTAGGAGACGATGCCTCTTACTTTTGCTCTGGTCATCTTTGAGCTCGTCGTGATGGTTCTGTCCATCTCGCTGCACGACTCCGCCCAGGCCTGGATGGCCAATCGCCTCGGCGATCCCACCGCGCGCATGATGGGCCGCATCTCCATCAATCCGGCCCGCCACTTCGACTGGTTCGGCATGGTCATCTGGCCCATCCTCTTCATCTTCCAGTCACCGCTCGTGCTCGGCTGGGGCAAGCCCGTCAATATGACCCCGCGCAACTTCCGCAACCCCTCGCGCGATGAGATGCTGGCCACCCTCGCCGGCCCCGGCGTGCAGCTGCTCGCCGCCATCGTTGCGCTCATCATCCTCGTCATCCTGCGCTACGTGCAGCATGACTCCACGATCTCGCTCGTGATCGCCGCGCAGCTCGCCCAGCGCAACTTCTCCGTCCCGCTGAACAATCTCCCGGCCATCTTCCCGCTCTATCTCTTCCTCTACTTCTGCATCCTGGTCAACGTGCTGCTCTTCGTCTTCAACCTCATCCCGCTCCCGTTCCTCGACGGCGGCAAGATCCTGACGCACTATCTCCCCTACAACGCCGCGCAAACTTACCAGCGCTTCAGCATGTGGATGATGATTGGCTTCTTCTTCATCGGCTTCTACGTCATCATGATCTTCTTCGCGCCCCTGATGACGTTCTTCAACACGGTGCTCTTCACGCTCTGAACGCGGCGGCCGCTCCCCCGCGCTGATATCCTAAAACCTCTGATCTCATGAGCTCTCCGCACTCCCGCACAGCACCGCGCCCCCGTGTACTCTCCGGCATGCGCCCCACCGGCAGCCTTCACCTCGGCAACTACATGGGTGCGCTGCACAACTGGGTGCGCCTGCAGCACGACTACGACTGCTATTTCTTCATCGCCGACCTGCACGCCCTCACCACCGACTACGCCGACCCCAGCCGCGTGCAGCAGAACATCTTCGAGATCGCCCTCGACTTCCTCGCCGCCGGCCTCGACCCCGGCCGCTCCGTCATCTTCCGCCAGTCCGACGTCAAGGAGCACGACCGCCTCACCACGCTCTTCGGCATGTTCACCCCACTAGGCTGGCTCGAGCGTGTCCCCTCCTACAAAGAGCAACAGCAACAGCTCTCCAACAAGGACCTCTCGACCTACGGCTTCCTCGGCTACCCGCTCCTCCAGGCCGCCGACATCCTCCTCTACAAGCCCGACTTCGTCCCCGTCGGCGCCGACCAGGTCGCACACGTCGAGCTCACCCGCGAGGTCGCCCGCCGCTTCAACGGCCTGTACCCCGGCGACTTCTACATGTCTCCCGAAGCCGCGCCCTGGGAGCTGCCCGCCATCCTCGAAAAGGCCCGCAAGCTCGCCGGCGAACCCAAGGACTCTACCCGCACCGACTTCACCCCGCACCAGCTCTTCACCGCCGCCCAGCAGACCAAAAAGCTCTCGCCCTTCGGCCGCCGCGAGATCCTTCCCGAGCCCAACGTCCTGCTCACGCCCTCGCCCAAGCTCCCCGGGCTCGACGGCCGCAAAATGTCCAAGAGCTACAACAACACCATCGCGCTCTCTGAGCCCGAAGACAGCCTCCGCGCCAAGCTCAAGACCATGGTCACCGACCCCGCGCGCGTCCGCCGCGACGACCCCGGCAACCCCGACCTCTGCCCCGTCGGCGATCTCCACAAAGTCTTCTCCAGCCAGGAGACCATCGCCAAGGTCTACGATGGCTGTACGACAGCTGGCATCGGCTGCATCGAGTGCAAGAGCTGGTGCGCCGACTCCATCATCCGCACCATCGCCCCGATTCAGGACCACCGCCGCGATCTCGAGCGCCGCCCCTCCGTCGTCAAAGACGTGCTGGCCAACGGCAAGGACCGGGCCACCAAACGCGCCGCCGAAACCCTCGCCGAAGTCGAACACGCCATGGGGCTCAGCTAAGCAATGGCCGACGAACTCCAAAACCCGGCTGACCCGAACTCAGAACTGAAAACTGAGAACTCCGAACTGGAAGCACAAACCCCCGCGACCTCCCCAACGGAGAACGGAGAGCGGACAGCGGACAACGCCTCCACCGAACCCTTCCGCCTCCAATCCCCACCCACCCCCACACCCGCCGACCCCAAAAAGCCCACCCCCCCAAAAACCCCCGAAGAGGCCTCCCAGTCGCCCTTCACCGTCACCGTCGGCCAGGTCTACGACGGCCCCTTCGATCTCCTGCTCGACCTCATCCGCAAGCAGAACATCGACATCTACGACATCCCCATCGCGCGCATCACCGCGCAATTCCTCGAGTACACGCGCCACCTCCAGCAAACCGACGTCGACTCCGCCGGCGAGTTCGTCTACACCGCCTCGCTGCTCATCCACATCAAGTCCCGCATGCTGCTCCCGCGCGACCCCAAGGAGCTCGGCGACCTCGGCAACGCCGAAGACCCCCGCCGCGAGCTCGTCGAGCGCCTCCTCGAGCACGAGCGCTTCAAGGCCGCCGCTCAGATGCTCAGCCAGAAGCAGCAAATCGAAGAAGCCACCTGGACCAACCCCGGCCTCAAGCAGTTCCTCAAAGATCAGGGCCTCGAATCCACCGATGACGACCGCGAGATCGCCGCCGACACCGTCGACCTCGTCCGCGTCTTCCAGGAAATCCTGCAGCGCCTACGCAGTCGCCCTGTCCACTCTATCGACGAGGACACCGTCACCGTCGGCCAGATGATCGACTTCGTCAAGCGCCGGCTCACCATGGAAGATCACCCCATCAGCCTGCGCAAACTCCTCGCCAACACCCGCTCCGAGCGCGCCCTCATTTGCACCTTCCTGGCCATGCTCGAGCTCGTCCGGCTACAAGCGATTCTCCTCCGCCAGGCCGAATCCCTCGGCGACATCCTCATCAAAAAGGCCGACCGCTTCGACGAGGTCATGGCCGACGACACCATCGCCCGCGACGACTGGAGCTAAGGCGCCGCTTGCCCGCCTGGAACAGTTGTGGCGGGGTCAAGTTCGACGCGGACGGCTGGATCAACCCGCTTAATCTCGACTGGCTTCAGATGTGCAGCTTCGCGCTGCGCCCGCTGGCACGGAACCTCTTCGATCTGGTTCTCCCACCGGGCATACACCTGCAAATCAGTCATTTTTGCAAAGAGACGAATACAGTATTGCCCACCGTCCTTTACGTCGATTACGAGCGGTTCCTTGCCGGGGCCGGTGGGGCCCGATGTGGTGAAGGAGTGCGTTCCGGCGTTGAGATGGAAGGTTACAAAGCGCCCGTGGCGGAGGCGGGCCAATCGCTGCTGCCCGTCAACAAGCCAGCCGCTAAAGGGCTGCCGGCTTTTGGGAAGGAACACTGCACCTTCGCTCTTCACTGAAATGCCTGGAGAGTAGAAGGTGACGGCGCCTGTTTGGGCAAGGCAGGCCGGGACAGAGAGGGTTGCGATCAGAGCAACACGGAGCAGTGCCTTCATGGTTGCATCACCACAATACACAGGTTTGCTCCGGACGTATCATCGACCGCGCACCAACTCGTGTACACATTTGTGTATTATCTTTAAGAGGGTGGGTAAGGCGTGGAACTGGAATTCGAATGGGACGAAGAGAAAGCCAAAGCCAACCTCGCCAAACATCGGGTCTCGTTCCTGACTGCTGCCGAAATCTTTGCCAACGAGATCATGGAGCGGATCGACGACCGGGAAGACTACGGAGAGATTCGCTTTATTGCACTCGGCAGAGTCGATACAGAGGTCTATCGGGTGGTGTTCACCTGGCGCGGCGAAAACCTCATCCGCATCGTCAGTGCCCAGAAAGCGAGCAGAGATGAAAGAGAAATCTACCATCGTGCGACATTCCCTTAGCCGGATCAAAGCCATGCGCCACCGGGGCGAGGACAAAACCAGCCCGGATGCGCCCGAAGCCGAGTCTCTCGGTGCGGACTTCTGGAGCAGTGCCCGCGTCGTGATTCCGAGGGGCAAGACCTCCGTTCATCTTCGCCTCGACACTGATGTCGTAGAGTGGTTCAAGTCTCATGGAAAAGGTCACCTTACCCGCATGAATGCCGTTCTCAAGGCATACGTCGAGGCTCAGAAGCACTGAGTTTGCCTGTCGGTCGTAGCTCCCGCCCTCCCACAAAAAACGGGGGTGACACCCTTCGGTCACCCCGCACTCTCTTTCAGTCGTTACAGCCTGCGATCCTCAGTGGCCGTGGTCGTGGTCGCCTCCCCGCTCATGGCCGCGTCCGTCCCTCTCATACGTCCCGTGAAAGTCGTGGAAGTCGCGGTGGGAATCAAAATGTTCGCCGCGGGCCGGATACGATCCGTGGTACCCATAATGCGGATCGTAATGCCGGTCTACATGCCCGTAAAAGTCACGACGCCCGTGATACCACGGTCCTGCCCCGATAAAAACTCCATTCGTGAACCACTCCGGTCCGTAGTACCCATACGGCGCGCACTGGTACGGAGCATAGTCGTAATAGCCGTACGGGCAGACCGGCGCCGGCCCAACCTGAACACCGAAGGAAACCTGGGCCTGGCTTGAAGACGATGCGCCGAAGGCTAAAGCTGCCGCCGCGATCGCTGGTACAAGCAAGTTCAACTTGCGCATAAAGTCACCTCGTCTCGATTGGAAGGGTAAGCCGACCCACCGGTTGTTTGCCTTCGCGCGACGCAGCCAACATTTCGCAGTGGTGTCACGCAAAAGGTTGCCTGCTTTAGTCACTTTTTCTTGACGGTACCAAAGTGTCCCCAACAGAGATGTTGCGCCTTCGTACAGTCGCTCTATACTCAGCATCTAGAAACACGAATCAACGAATTTGGCAACCCCCAATTCGGACTAACAAGTACCACTAAGGTCCCGGTCTCACGGCGGTTACTCGTATTCGCCGGCCTTTTGAAGCACACTCTGCTCTGCCAGGGGAAGAAATCCTGGTCCCAAGGCAAGGCTTCTGAAGGCTGGATTGGAGTTCCCTCGGCCAAGGCAGGACCACCAGATTCAGAACGTCCCGATTTTGCTGTCCCGTATCTGCTGTCCAGAGAGGCTCAAAATGCTGAAAATCCTGAAAATCGCTCTCACCGCCCTCGCTATCACGGCCCTGGTTCCATCGCTTGGCAACGCCGCCACCCGCGCAACCTGGTCCCCGTGGATGGCCCTGCCCAACGCCAACGGCGTTGAAGTCAGCTTCAGCCAGGTCAACGACAACATGTGCACCTGGATGATCCGCAACTCCGGCAGCACCACGTTGCGTTCGCTGGAATTCACCTACACCTACTCGCCCGCCATCCAGCAGGGGCAGGCCACCGGCCGCGACCTCATCCTGGAACCGCTGAAGCCCGGCCGCGAGACCGGCGGCGCCACCCAGTTCGGCGCCGAAACCGGCAAGTGCCCAAACACCCTGGTCGTCAGCCACATCGAGTGGGCTAAGTAACCCTTTTCACCGCTGGCCCGGGCTCCCACAGGAGCCCGGGCGCCGGTCGCCCCTGTGGTACAAGATCCGGGTGCCCCATCCTCGACGCGAACGGCGTCCCGGCTAGCTTGCTGGCTGGGGCAGGTAGCGGCAGGGTGGGGTATCGCGCGTTAAGGCGCGCGACCGTATTTTCCAGATCTCGACACAAACCCCCACCCAGCAGCCACAGACGTCCAATCGGCCGCATCCTGAGCCGAAGGCGAAGGACCCTGTATTTCCGGCCACATCAAGGCCCGCACCCACTATGTCTTGTTAAAGGACACGGCTTCAGCCGTGCCGTAAGACAAGCCAACACTCCCGGCTTTAGCCGCGGAGGTACGTCTGCTAGTTCAACACGGCTTCCCGTCCGAGCCCGTCACGACCGCCTTCTCGAACCTGATCCCTGATCCCTGTTCCCTGATCCCTTCATCCGCTTCGGCGGCACCGGCTTTTTCAACTGCGCGGCCTCCGGCAGTGTCTTCTTCCGCTCCACCGCCTTGCCCGCCGCCGCCCGGTTCAGCGCCTGCACCTCGCCCTGCGTCAGCTCCCGGAACCCTCCCGGCGGCACATCCAGCACCAGCGCTCCATAGCCAATCCGCCGGATCTTCTCGACGTGATGCCCAATCTCCTCAAACATCTTCCTGAGCTGCCGGTTGCGGCCCTCCGTCAGGGTCACCTCAAACCACGGATTGTCCCCGCCCCGCACCTGCTCCACCTTCGCCGGCTGCGTCATGATCCGGTCCCTTCGCCCGCCGCGAACCTCATTCAGCCGCCCTCGATCAATCATGATCCCCCGCCGCAGCTGGTCGAGCGCCTGCTCTGATGGCTTACCCGAAACCTTCACCAGGTAGGTCTTCTGAACCCCATTGCTGGCCTTTGACAACCGGTTGGCCAGCGCGCCGTCATTGGTCATCAGCAAAAGCCCTTCGCTCAGGTAATCCAGCCTTCCCACCGGATACAGCCTCGGCAGCCGCCGGTGCTCGCCCGTGACCTTCTTCTGCGCCGACTCCGCCAGCAGGCTGGCCACCGTCGGCCTGCCCTCCGGGTCGTCCAGCGTCGTTACATATCCGCGCGGCTTGTTCAGCAGAAAATACCGCTGCGCCTCCGGCCCGTGCAGCAGCCTCCCGTCCACCCGGATGTGGTCGCGGCTCGGGTCAGCCTTCGTCCCCAGCTCCGTCACCGTCTTCCCGTTCACCTGGACCCGGCCCTCCAGGATGATCTGCTCCGCCGCCCTCCGGCTTGCCACACCGGCCTGCGCCAGAATCTTCTGTAACCGCTCGCCCTTCTGCGACCGCTCGCCAGTGTGCCCGGCCTCGCCCGAAGGCTGTGACAATCCTGCCGACTTCAACGCCTGCTTCATAGACCTCAATTATGCGGCCTCCTCGGCCCTATTCACTGACCGCATCCGCTGTAAACTTCCCGATCCTTTGTTTTCAAGAATTTGCGCACTAAGGTCCACCCCTAAGTCCTTTCTCCTGAAGATTTTGCGCAAAAACCGGGGGGGAGGGGGCTACAGGGCAACCAATCCCCGTTCCATCGCCCCGCGACTTGAACAAAATAGGCCTTTTACCGGGCCTCGCCTTCCGGCAACCAGCCATCCAAAGAACTCGTGGCTGAAGTCAGCCGCAGTGAACCGCGGGGTTCCGGTAACACGTTGCCGGAAGTGGACACGAAACAGGCCGGACCCCGGGAAGCAGCATCAGGAGACGACCCGTATGCGATTGCTGAAGCCCCTTGCAACAACCGCCCTCTCGTTTGCGTTTCTGACGGCGGGCACAGTGCTTGCTCAGGATCAGTCGACCTCGCAGTCGACCACCCAGAGCACAACCAACACGGACGCCTACGGCCAGACCCAGACCTCCGTTCACCACAAGTCCAGGAAGTCCAGCCAGACGACCACGCCGGACGGAACCACCGTAACCACCCAGCACAAGACCGACGCCGACCGCTATGACGCGAACGGCAACCCGGTCGCCGGCCAGCGCACCACCACCAACTCCCAGGACACGGTAAGTCCGGATGGCTCGACCCAGACTCACACCCAGACCCAGACTCACACCGAGTCCAACACCCCCACCACCCCTCCCCCTCCCCCACCCCAGCAGTAACCAGGCCTGATTAACGGGACACGCGGGACCGGAAAGGACAAAAGGCGCAGCCCACTGGCTGCGCCTTTTGTGTGTTGTCGAGCCGGGTGTCTACCTTTCCGCTAATGGCGACCAAAGGACGCGCTCAGTCCAGGGCCTTGCGGATCGGCTGCGTGTAGTGCGGTTCGTTGCCTCGCGGCCGTTCGATGGGCGGAACCCCGCCAGCCTGCAGCGGCTCGTCCGGCAGAGACTCGCCGTCGCCCTCCGGGGTTGCGAGAACGTCCGGCTCGTGGTCAGGAACGAAGTCAGGCGGGTCGGTAGGCGGGATGTCGGAGAACGGCTTCATCGCAGTTCGGATGCACATCGCCGCGGGTACGGGTTGCGGCTGCGCAGGAAGTATATGCCGCCAAATCGCTCACGCGCCGCCGTCACGCTCGTGGGACTGAACCTCAGCGTCGAGCGCGGGGCTGTCTTCGGCCTCGTCCAGCGAAACGTCTTCCGCGTCATAGTTCGGCGGAAGGCCGGAGAGGCGGCCGTCGGTGAGAACCTCATCGGCGGCGCCATCAGGCACGGCGGAGGGCGTCTCGTCATTCAGATTCTCTTCGCTGTACGGCACGCCGTCGGCCTGCGACTCGTGCATATTGGCGCTGGCATCTTCTTCCGAGCGGCGAGCGACTCTTTCGGCGGAAGGCATGGGAATCTCCTCCTGGACGGCAAACTCGCCAGCTTCCGCGAACTCGCCCGCCATCTTCTCGAATTCTTCGATGCTGGGAAGCTCGTTGATGTCCTTCAGCCCGAAGCGGACGAGGAAGTCTTTGGTCGTCTTGTAGAGAATCGGCCGCCCGATGACCTGCTTGCGTCCGGCGGTCGCAACCAGCTTGCGCGCCATCAGTGAGCCAAGCACGCCGCCGGAGTCGACCCCGCGAATCTCCGAGATCTCGGGCGCAGTGATGGGCTGTTTGTAGGCGATGACGGCGAGCGTCTCGAGCGCCTGCAGCGACAGCTTCAGCGGCGGCTTGAGGGATTTTACAAAGCCGCGAACCGCATCGTGGTACTGCGGCTTGGTGGCAAACCGGAACCCGCCGGCGACCTCGCGAATCTCCAACCCGCGCTCATCGCTCGCGTAGTCGGTCATGAGCTGGTCGAGCAGCGAGCGGAAATAGTCGCGGAGACGGCGATCTCTGGCGCGGGCAGCAGCAGCCTCGGTTTTCTGCGCAGCTTCGCGTGTGGGCGCCGCACTTTCGAGGGTTCCCTCAGGCTCAGCCAATCCCGAACAGGGGGCGGCCGCATCCTGCGCCGCGCCGGCGGATTCTTCGACGGGAGCAGTTTCAGCGGACTCGCCGGTTGTTTCGGCATTGAGCGCCTCGGGGTCAGCAGCGTTCTCGGCATCGCCTTCTTCCAGCGGCAGCGACTCCTGTTGCGCGGCGAGCGCATCCAGTTCAGCCTGCGCTTCCTCGCTGAGCAGGCTGACGAGTTGGACAAGCGTGACGGGCTCTTCCGAGGCGTAGATGACGGCTTCGATCTTGGCTTTGAGGCTCATTGCAGACAGGCTTGAGTGTATCAACCGGGACGGGGTGTTAGTTTGGAGCACATTCTGAATTGAGGAGAACTGGAACCGAATGCGCCGCCGTCAATTTCTTGCAACCTTGCCTGCCGCCGCGGCCGGAGCGGCCATGGTTCCGAAGCTGGACCTGAACGCGCAGACGCCCGGCCCTCCCGCGCACGAGATGGAACTGCCGAAGTTTCAGGCGCCTGGCGAGGAGAGATTCATTCGACCGGATGTGCATGCGGGCGACCGGCCTTCAGGAGCGAGCTTCGCCTCTCGCTCAGCAGCACTGGGATGCAACGGAGCCGCCGGGACGGCGCACCCGCTGGCTACGCAGGCAGCGATCGAAATGCTAAAGCGCGGCGGCAGCGCGGCCGATGCGGCGGTTGCAGCGAATGCGGTGCTCGGGTTCGTAGAGCCGGTGAGCTCCGGCCTGGGCGGCGACTGCTATGCGTTTGTGTGGGACCCGAAGACGCAGAAGCTCGAGAGCATGGCGAGCTCTGGCAAATCGCCGAAAGGCCTGTCGCTCGAGACAGTGCAGAAGCACGCCGTCACGGTGGATGGCAAACAGGTGCTGCCGCCGGTCGGCGCTGTTGCGGTGTCCGTGCCGGGAGCGCTGGGCGGATGGTGGGCGCTGCATCAGCGCTACGGCAAGCTGAAGTGGGCGGAGCTGTTCGAGCCGGCGATTCACTACTGCGAAGCCGGTGCGCCGGTGCCGCAGATTATCGGCTGGTACATCAAGCGCAACATGGCGGCGTTCATCCGCAGGGCCTCGCAGATTGAGGAGCTGGATAACGCCAGGCACACGTACATGCCCGGCGGGCGAGCGCCGAATGAGGGCGAGGTCTTCCGCAATCCTGATCTTGCGCGCACGTATCGCATGATTGCCGAGGACGGACGCGATGCGTTCTACAACGGGCCGATTGCCGACACCATTCAGGCGTACTTCAAGCGGATCGGCGGATGGATGACGCGCGAGGATTTAGCCGCCCATCAGGCCGAGTGGCCGGAGCCGCTGGATACGGACTATCGCGGCGTGACGGTGTACGCGATGGACGCGAACACGCAGGGGCTCGCGACGCTGCAGATGCTGAACATCATCGAGCAGTTTGATATCCGCAGCATGGGATTCCAGTCGCCCGAGGCGCTGCACGTGATGGTGGAAGCGAAGCGGCTGGCGTACGAGGACCGCGCGCGCTTCTACGCGGACCCGCACTTCGCGAAGATTCCCATCGAGTGGCTCAAGTCCAAGGAGTACGCGAAGCAACGCGCGAAGCTGATCAAGATGGATTCGATTCTGACGCCGATCTATCCGGGAACTGCGCCGAGCCACGGAGACACCACCTACTTCACCGTCGCGGACAAGGACGGGATGATGGTCTCGCAGATCCAGTCCAACTTCCGCGGCATGGGTTCAGGGCTGGTCGCCGACGGGCTCGGCTTCATGTTCCAGGATCGCGGACAGCTCTTCAGCCTGCAGCCCGGACATCCGAACATCTACGCGCCGGGCAAGCGGCCGTTCCAGACAATCATCCCAGGCTTCGCGGCGAGGAACGGCAAGCCGTGGCTCAGCTTTGGCGTGATGGGCGGCGACATGCAGCCGCAGGGACAGACGCAGATCATCGTGAACCGCGTGGACTATGGCCTTGACGTGCAGGGAGCCGCGGACAGCCCGCGCTGGCATCACGAGGGCTCCTCACAGTCAATGGGCGAAGATGCGCCAGGGCTTGGACCGACGGGTTGGCTGCGGCTGGAGGCCGGCGTGCCAGAGGCGACGCGCGAGAAACTCGTCGCGCTCGGATGGAAGATGGCGCCGAGCGATGGCGGCTTTGGGCGTTACGAGTGCATTGAAGTGACGGAGTCGAATTTCGACGGACACATTGATCGCGTGTACCGCGCCGGAAGCGAGATGCGCTGCGATGCGGTCGCGCTGGCGTACTGAGGGGGAGCGAGTCAGCAGATGGCAGATTTCAAAGTGACGCGCGGGGATATCACGAAGCTGCAGGTGGACGCGATTGTGAATGCGGCCAACACATCGCTGCTGGGCGGCGGCGGGGTCGATGGAGCGATTCATCGTGGAGCGGGGCCGGAGTTATTGGCCGCGTGCAGGAAGTTGGGCGGGTGCGCGACAGGCGATGCCAAGGCGACGCCGGGATTCCGCCTGCCGGCCAGGTGGGTGTTTCATGCCGTCGGGCCAGTGTGGAACGGCGGCACGCGCGGCGAGCCGGAGAGGCTTGCGGGTTGCTATCGGCGCTCGATGGAACTTGCGAAGGAGCATGGCGCGAAATCGATTGCGTTTCCGGCGATCTCGACGGGCATCTATGGCTATCCACGCAGACCGGCAGCAGAGATTGCCGTGCGCGTGTGCCGCGAGATGGCCGATGGATGCGGCGTGGATCGCGTGGAGTTCTGCTGCTTCGATGAAGGCACGGCGGAGATCTACGAACAGTTGTTGTTTGAGGGAGTGACGTAGCGAGCCAGCGGAACTCCGGCTCAATACTGGCCGTAGCGGCCCTTCACGGAATCGAGCAGTGCCTGCGAGTCGTACGCGACGCCATCTTTGAAGACGAGTTCGGTGTTTTCGATGTCGTTGATGTTTTTGCCGGGGTCGCCGCGGACGACGACGAGGTCGGCGTTTTTGCCTTCGGCGATGGTGCCGATGTGGTCGGCGCGGCCTTCGAAGGTAGCGCCATTGAGCGTGCCGATCCTGATGGCTTCGAGCGGCGTGAAGCCAGCCTGGACGAGGAGCTCGAGCTCGCGCTGATCACCGTAGCCCGGGAGAGTGCCGCCGTCGCCGGTGGGATCAGGGCCGGCCAGGAGAAGGCCACCGGCTTCGGCAAAGGCGTGCTCCATCGCCATGTCGTTTTTCAGTGATTGCGCGTGGGCGGCGGCGGCTTTTGGGTCGGCGGCGGCGCGGGCGAGCTCGACCTTGCGCACGTTCTCGTAGGCCTCGAGCGCAGGCGGTGACATGGCGACTGCCAGGCGCGGGTCGAGGCGCAAGTGCTCGGGGTCGAAACTCTGGAAGACAGGCAGCGTGGAGGTGACGGCGACGTGGTGCTCAACGAGGAGCTTGATGAGCGCTTTGCC
>DASRGC010000005.1:0-148634 GCA_035651235.1 Acidobacteriaceae bacterium | reverse complement strand
TACCGGAAAGACAAGCAGTACGCGGTGATGCGTCACCCCGAATCGGGGGAGCTGAGCATTATCATCATCGACGAGTTCACCGGTCGTCTCATGATCGGCCGGCAATGGAGCGATGGCCTGCACCAGGCCGTGGAGGCCAAGCACGCCCGCGACGGCGTCAAAATTAAAGAAGAGACGCAAACGCTGGCGACCATCACGCTGCAGAACTACTTCAAGCTTTACAAGAAGCTGGCGGGCATGACCGGTACCGCCATGACCGAGGCCAACGAGTTCTGGAAAATCTATAAGCTCGACGTCATCGCCATCCCGACGAACCGGCCGCTCATTCGCATCAACCATGCGGATGTGATCTTTCGCACAGAGAAGGAGAAGTGGAGCGCCGTGGTGGAGGAGATCGTCGATGTCCACCGCGGCGGCCGGCCGATGTTGATCGGTACGACCGACGTGGACAAGTCGATCAAACTCAGCGGTATGCTGAAGCGGCGTGGCGTCAAGCACGAACTCCTCAATGCACTGCCGGAACACGCTGCCCGCGAGGCCGAGATCGTCGCGCAGGCAGGCCGCATTGGCTCGGTGACCATCGCCACCAACATGGCCGGCCGCGGTACCGACATCCTCCTCGGCGGTAACCCCGAGTTCATCGCCCGTCAGGACCTCGTCAAGCGCAATCTCGCACGCGCGCTCTCGCCCGCCGAAGGCGCCATCCATCCCAACGCCGCGCCCGGCTTCACCCGCTTCTACTACCAGGGTCAGGAGTTCGAGACCACCCAGGAGCAGTGGAACGAGATTATCGCCGCCCACGAGTCCGCCACCAAGATCGAGCACGACAAGGTCGTCGAGGTCGGTGGCCTCTTCATCCTCGGCACCGAGCGCCACGAGTCACGCCGCGTCGACAATCAGCTTCGCGGCCGCGCCGGCCGTCAGGGCGATCCCGGAGCTTCTCGGTTTTTCTTATCCCTCGAAGACGACCTGATGCGCATCTTCGCGCGCGAGTGGGTCGGCACGCTCCTGCAGAAGCTCGGCATGGAAGAGGGCGTGCCCATCGAGTCGCGCATGATCTCCAAGCGTATCGAAGGCGCCCAGAAGGCCGTCGAAGCCCAGAACTTCGAATCCCGCAAACACGTCCTCGAGTACGACGACGTCATGAACAAGCAGCGCGAAGCCGTCTACGGTCTTCGCCGCCAGCTCATGGAGGGCGTCGAACAGAAAGAGCTCATCACCGACGACTACGTCTCCACCATCCTGTCCAACCTCATCGACGAGTTCGTCCCCGAAAAAGCCCACGTCGAGCAGTGGAACCTTGAAGGTCTGTTCAACGGAATCTTCGACATCTTCGGTGCAAAGCTTCAGGACCAGATCAACGCCGAGGAGCTCTCTCGCCACGACCTCGGCGAGGCCATCTTCACTAAGCTGCAGGAGCGCTACAACGTCAAGGAGCAGATCCTTGGCCCGCCCAACATGCGCTACCACGAGCGTGTCGTCATGCTTTCTGTTCTCGACGGCCTCTGGAAGGACCACCTCCTCAACATGGATCACCTCAAGGAAGGCATCGGCCTGCGCGGCTACGCCCAGGTCGATCCGCTCGTCGAGTACAAGAAGGAATCCTTCACCATGTTCGAGGCCATGATGATGCGCTTCCAGGAGGACACCTGCCGGCATCTCTTCCGCATGCAGATCCTCGCTCCTGACGGCACGCCTATCGAAACAATGGAGCAGCTCGCCACGCTGCAGGCGCGCCACTTCGCCGCTCCGCCGCAGACGCCGCCACCCGCACAGATGCCCACCCCGTCACAAACCAACTGGCAGCGACCCGGTGCGAACGGCGCTACGGCCTCTGGCCCGCCGCCTGTCGTTCCGACAAAAGCGCCGCAGACCACCATCGACGCCCTTGAGCGCGAGTTCGCTCGCAAGAAAGAACGCGAGCTCGAGATCGCCCGCCAGGCCGGCGGCTCGACCTCAAACGGCAACGGCTCCTCACCCAAGCGCACCGGCCAGAACATCGGCCGCAACGACCCCTGCTACTGCGGCTCCGGCAAGAAATATAAGAAGTGCCACGGCGCCAACGTCTGAGCACAACACAACTCAAGACCGGGTGCCCCACTCATGACGACAGCTTATCGTCGTCATGAGTGGGGTTCAAACTTTGGCGATACACTTCCACCCATGCGCCGCGTCCGCTACGCCGTAGCCTGCTCTCTCGACAGCTTCATCGCAGGTCCCAGCGGCGAGTTCGACTGGATCACTCCCGACCCCGAGATCGATTCCGCCCAGGACTTCTCCCGCTACGACACCTTACTCATCGGCCGCCGTACCTTCGAAGTCATGCGCGCCCACGGCCAACCCACCTTTCCCGGCATGAAGAACTACATTTTTTCCCGCACACTCAAACGCGCCGACATTCCTGAATCCGCCATCCTCTCCACAATACCCGAGCTAACGGTCGCCGAACTCCGCAACCAACCCGACAACGGTAAAGACATCTGGCTCTTCGGTGGTGGCGAGCTCTTTCGCACCCTGCTCGCCGCGCGCCTCGTCGACGAAATCGAGCTCGCCGTCATCCCTATTCTCCTGGGCAGCGGCATTCCCCTTTTGCCTCCTTCGCAACACGTCCCACTCACGCTCACACAGCACAAGGTTTACTCAAGCGGCATCCTCTCGCTGACGTACGCGATCGCTAGTGACTCGCCTTGATCGCACTCGCATGAGCCGGTAGCCGCCAGTTGTTCGTCAGGTCGGACTTCAGCAGCTTGTAAAAGTCGTAGCTTTCGTTGTCGATCGTGCTCCCCAGTTCAAACATCCCACGCACTGACGGCTTCGGCGGCGCGATCACAGGAATAAGCGGAGGCGCGGCGTACTCGGCCGTGAGATCCAACGCCTGGGAGAGATTCGCCACCTCATCCGACGCATCGCGCATCCCCAGCGGCGCCAATCCAAAACGCCATTCAATCAGCTTCAACACCGACGTGTGATCGTATAGGTTCGAGTCAATCCGCGGCGTCGCCGGGTTGCCCATGCTGAAGGGCGAGATCACAATCGCGGGCACACGATGCCCCAGCAGCGCCTTGCCATCCACCAGGTCCGTATCCACATTGTTCGGCGCAATCACACGCGGCGGAGCCACCGTGTCATAAAACCCGCCCCACTCATCGCGATTGACAATCAGCACTGTGTTCTTCCACCCCGGTCCCTTCGTCACCGCGTTGTACACCTCGCTCAGAAAGGCGTCACCGGCCCGAAGATCCGCATGCGGATGATCATCGTTTCCGTCGCCGTCATCCAGCAGCGTGAACGACGGATCCAGGAAGGACACCGCCGGCAAACTCCCCGCCGCACAATCCGCCAGAAACTCCGTATAGAACTTCGAGATGCCGCTGTACTTGTCACCCCACACCGACAGGAACGGTACATTTCCAAAATAGTAGGTGTGGCTCACTCCCGCCTTCGCCAGACTGTCCCAGATCGTCGGCAGTGTCGAAGCCTCCGGCGTGTTCGAAAGCCTGTCGGTCTGCCCCGCGTGCTGAAAGATGCGGTTCGGGTACGTCGGCGCCATGATCGAGCACAAGTAGTTATCGAGTGTCGTAAAGTTTCTCGCTAACGCGCTCAGCGTAGGCAGATCCGCCTCTTCGTAATAGCCGACACAAAACGCATCGTTGGCTCCGGTGCGCAGCCATCCATCCATCTGCCCGCCGTTGTACTCGCTTCGGCCGCCCGCATACGTGTGGTCCGGATCCGGATGCGAGCGCCCGTCAAACGTCGTCAGGTGGAACGTCGGGTGCGACTCGCCCGCGCTGTCGGTAAATGACAGCCCTGCCTGTCTCCCATTCGCTCCAGGCAGCCAGCCCAGCATGTGATCGAAGCTTCGGTTCTCCATCATCAGCACGATGATGTGCTCAACCCCGGAACCAACCGGCGACGTCTGTACCGGCTGATCACAACTTGTTGCGGGAATTGCAGCCAGGGACGCCGCCGAAACCGCAGCGCCACGCAAGAATTGCCGGCGATTGATGCTCATGCGCACACTCCTGAGCAAAGCCGCCGTGCCCCCTAGAGACGCCATCGACCTTCATGACAGCGGCACAGGGATGAGGCCGCAATAGATCCGCCAGCCTCATCCGCTCATGCTACGCCAGATTCCTCGCCTTAACAACGAGCCGGCGATTCCCGCCTCACGGCAATCGCCGGCTTCCTTACGGTCTCGCCTCATACACAATATTGAACGGCGTCTGCGTCGCCCTCCGGAACCGCGTGAACCCCGCCTGGCTCACCACATCGCGAATCCGCGCCTCGCCCGCCTGCGCACCGAGGCACAGACCAACCTCCTGCGAGCGCGAGCACGGCGTGCAGAGCAGAGTCGAGAACGAATAGAACACGCGCCCCACTGGATTGATGTTGTCCTTCAGCTCGTCGTTCGCAAACGGTTCCACGATCATCCAAGTCCCATCCGGCTTCAGCGCCTCGCGCACATGCTTCGCCGCGCCCACCGGATCGCCCATATCGTGAAGGCAATCGAACACCGTCACCAGGTCATACTTGCCCGGAAAGCCCTTCGCCGTCGCCACACCAAACGTGATCCGATCACTCAGCCCCTGCTTCGCTGCGGTCTGCCGCGCCCCCTCAATCGACTTGTCGTGATAATCAAATCCAAAGAAGGTCGACTTCGGAAACGCCTGCGCCATCAGCAGCGTCGACGCACCCTTCCCGCATCCCACATCCGCCACGGTCGCGCCCTTCTCCAGCTTCTCCTGCACGCCCTCCAGCGACGGGATCCACGAGCTCATCAGATTCGCCGCATACCCCGGCCGGAAGAACTTCTCGCAACCATGGAACACGCCCTCGTTATGCTCGCCCCATCCCATTCCCTCGCCCGTCTTGAACGAGTCCGCGATCCTCGGCACCGCCGCGAGCGAAGCCAGCGCCAGCTCAAACGCTCCGGGCAGATACGCCGGGCTGTCTTCCGTCGCCAGCGTAAACTTCTGCTCCGGCGATAGGCTGAACTTGCCCGTCTTCTCCTCGAACGTCACGTAACCGCCCGCTGCCTGCGATGCCAGCCACTCGCGCACATACCGTTCATCCGTCTTCGTCTTCGCCGCCAGTTCCATCGACGTCATCGGCATCTCCGCCAGCGCCTTATACAGCCCCAGCTTTTCGCCGATCACCACCATCCCGCTATGCACCGCCGCACCAAGATCATTCACAAACTGACCCACAAACGCGTTCAGCTTGTCCATATCCAGCGCAGGGGCCTCTTTCGTCGGAGCCTGTGTGCTCATAACTCCTCCTCGACATCAAAAAAATTGCGCCTCTGGAGGGGGCCGCGCTCAGAGTCTCTGCAAGAGCTCATCAAATAAGTGAGGCGTCAGGTTCGCAATTCTCCGCCGCCGCTCTCGTCGCGTCAAGGCTGCCGGTCGTCGCCGATGCAACTCATTCCATCCATTCACAGAGTCCTACGGCGACACACCGCGCGACACAGCCCCTCAACTTTACTGCCTGCTCTCTACCCTCTACTGTCTTAACTTATGGACCTCGAGATCACCGTCGACCAGCTCCAACAACAGCTCGCCTCCACTCACCCGCCGCTTCTTCTCGACGTCCGCGAGCCTTGGGAGTACGCCACCGCGCACATCCCCAACAGCACGCTCATCCCCATTAACGAAATCCCCGCGCGCGCCTTCAACGAGCTCGACGAAGATCAGCCCATCGCCGTCCTCTGTCACCATGGCGCGCGCTCGCTCTCCGTCGCCAACTGGCTTCGTCAGCAAGGCTTCTCCAAAGCCCAGTCCGTCTCCGGCGGCATCGACCTCTGGTCCCGCGCCATCGACCCCACCATTCCCCGCTACTAACTCGCAAAAAACGAAAAACCGCTCTCGCCGGTGGCCGAAGCCACATAACAAGAGCGGTTCTCTACCCGGCAAGTTTTCCGGAAACTAGCAGCGGCAGCGGCGGCGAACCACGCCCGCCAGACCCAGCACTCCCGAACCCAGCAACATCAGCGACGACGGCTCCGGGATAGGGGGGACAGGCACAGCATCTGAGACAAACCCACTTCCGCCCGATGCTGCGATGTGCCCGGCATAGTATGAATCGGTGGTGTGGGTGCCATTGGTGTCGGTCTCAAACTCCGCGTCAGTGAGGACACTGCTGGTGATCGAGTCCGTCACGGTAAAGCTGAACGTGCATCCCGCACTGATCGTACTACCGCTGATGCTGCAGTCGCCGCCGCTCGACCCTCCGTTCTTCCCGGTGTCGAACACATATTTAAATTTGCCGAAGCCACCTAGTTCGCTAGCGCCGGGACCGCTCAGACTGGGGTTGTGTACTTCCCCGGAATCGCTTGTTAAGCTCAGGGTCCCGGGGCCGCTAAAGTTGAATCCGAAGTTATCGAAGACATAACCGGAGTCGAGGCTGGTCACAGTAAACGTAGCCGTATCGCCGGAAGTATTGATCGTCACTTTAGCGCACGGCGCCGTCGTGCTGCACGGTGCGCCGGTGCTGTCGTTTGTCCCGACGAGGTAGAAGGAATCTGCCAAAGCAGGCTGTACAGCCACGCCTGCGAACAGCAGAATACCCAGTGTCAAGAAATAACCCTTCATGATCGTTCTCCAAACCTGAGAAATTGAAATTAGCCCTTCAAACAAAACGAACTCGCACCAGCCCAAAGCGCCGACACGCGCCGCCGCGACGTGGCTTTCAACGTACGGCTGAAACGGCACAGAACACACGACCCGTGGGGGCGAGTCTCAACTTTGCTCCGCTGTTTGTTAACTCCTAATGCAACTCGCATGCCAAAGATCGAGTTGCGTTCTCTCTCTCAGGTTCACGCCAATCGACACAATTGCTCCCCGACCCGCAGCGGAGGGTCTTCCTTATGCAAACCCTTGCATAGGAAAACGGAACTTGCTACGACTCAACGCGCCCGCGGATGCGTCTCTTCATACACACGCTGCACCTGTCCCACCGTCAACTGCGTGTACCGCTGCGTCGTCGACAGACGCTCATGCCCCAGCATCTCCTGGATCGCGCGCAGATCCGCACCCTCCTCCAGCATGTGCGTTCCGAACGCATGCCGCAGCGTATGCGGATGCACATCCGCCGCCAGCCCGCGGCTCAGCGCAATCTGCTTGACGATCCGTCCCACACTCCGCGTCGTCAACCGACACGTCCCACGCGCCCGCAGATTCATCAGCAGCGGCCCCTCGTGAACCATCTTCCCCTTGCCCCCGGCCTCTAATCTGTCGCGCCGCTCCGGAAGATATGCCCTGATCGCCGCCGCCGCCTCATCGCCCAGCGGCACTAATCTTTCTTTCCTTCCTTTACCAAACACACGGATGGCATCATCGCCCCACAGGATGCTGCTTAGATCCAGCCCGCACAACTCCGAGTTCCGAATCCCCGATCCGTACAGCAACTCGAAGATCACTCGATCCCGCGCCGGCCACGCAGGACTCTCATCAGCCTCGACCCCGGGTGCCCCACCCTCGGCGCGCGCTGTTTGCGCGACAGGGTGGGGTGCCTTTCTTCCTTGATCTACGGCCGTCGAACCCGACAACGAATTCAGCACCCGATTCAACTCCTCAATCCCCGGAACCCTCGGCAGATGCTTCGGCAGCTTCGGCGTACTCACCAGCAGCGCCGGATTCGATTCAACATACCCACTCCGCGCCAGCCACTTGAACCAGCTCCTCACCGCCGCCAGCGCCCGCGCCACACTCGCCTTCGTCAGCCCACGATCGAACAACACCGCCAGGTACGCGCGAATATGCGTGTGCTCCACCTTCCGCACATCGCCATTCTCACCCAGCGTCTCCACCAGGTACTCCGCAAACCCGCGCACCTCTCGCCCATACGCCCGCAGCGTATGCTCACTCGCCCCGCGCTCCTCGCGCAGCATCGCAAGAAACTTCTCTGCCAATCCCGAGATCGTTTTCTTACTCACGCGTAACACTCCACCGAAGAAGCAACCAGGAAAACAACGCGCTGTAGACGACGAAATCAACTGCATCCACAATCAGCAGGTTGGCGTTCCGTATTTGGTCTGTAAACGCGGTCACGTGAAGCGCAGCTGAAGGTGCCGCGACCAGAACTCCAGGGAAAGCGAATGGAGAAAAGACCGCCCAATCGATGGCTCCGCCATGCGCAGCACGCGTGGAAGTGAACGCGAGCGATGCACCGACCAGCACTCCAACCACCAGCCGCAAAGTCTTCACGCTCCCACCCGCATCTTCGCCCGCGGATGACACATCCTGTGCACCGTCTTCAGCCGATCAATCGCCAGATGCGTATACACCTGCGTCGTCGCGATATCCGCATGCCCCAGCAGCGTCTGCACCGTCCTCAAATCCGCGCCATGCTCCACCATATGCGTCGCGCAGCTATGCCTTAGCTTGTGCGGACTCGCCTGCGAGTTCAACCCCTTCACCAGCCGCCACACACTCTGCGCCGTCAGCGCCTTTCCCCTCACCGAGCAGAACAACGCCCGCTGCAAACCCACACCTCCGTGGCTGCTCCTGTTTTTTTTGTTGTCATTCCCGGAGGGAATCTGCGTTTTGCCGGTGCCACCTCTGCTGCCCCGCAGCAGCTCCGGCCTCCCGCGCCGCACATACACCTCCAGCGCCTCCACCGCCTTCGCATGCAGCGGCACAATCCGCTCCTTATCACCCTTGCCCCGCACCTGCACGCTCGCACTCTCTAAGCGCAAATCCTCCACACGCAGCGTCACAATCTCGCCCACCCGCAATCCACCCGCGTACAACAGCTCCATCATCGCGTGATCCCGCAGCGCGACCCCATCCGCCGCATCGCCTCTCGCGGCAGAACCAGTCCGCTCCAGCATCTCGCGCACATCGCTCTCGGCCAAACTCTTCGGCAGCACCTTCCAGCTGCTCGGGCTCTCAATATTCACCGTCGGATCATGCGCAATCCTTTTATCCTTCAGCATCCATCTATAAAACCCGCGCAGGCAGCTCAGCTTCCTCGCCACACTCCGCGACTCCACCCCATGCTCCCGCAGATGCCGCATGAACCCCGAGACATCCTCCTGCGCCGCGGTCACCAGCGTCTTATCGACACCCTCCAGAAATTCCGCGTAGCTCTCCAGATCCCGGTGATACGCCTCAATACTCAGCGGCCGCAGCCCCTTTTCCACCCGCAGGTGCGTCGCATACTCCCGCAACAACCCCACATCACCCAACCCAGCTGAAGCAACCAGACCCGCAGAAGGCATACCCAAGATTCTTTCCTCTCGCGCGCTCCACCGCCAGCCCCCGGTACCCACACCGGTACGACTCACTTTCCTCAACGCCGGCAGTCTTGCCAAGAACACCGCGCCGCGACCACACGCGCCGCGACATTCCCTCACACGTGACATTCTCCTCACAAATGAATGACCCCTCCTCAACATCCGCCTGACACATGACTCTCGCGAAAAACGCACCCTGAAACTACCCGGAGCAAAAAGGAGGTCATAAGCCAATGACAAACCTCTGGACTGATATGAAACATGCCACCAACCGCCGCAGGTTCCTCAAGAACGGCATCAGCGCCGCCGCCCTCGCCACCGGCGCCGGACTCCTCTCCAACACCACCGACGCCTATGCTGATTTCGGCCAAAGCGGCCGTCTCACCCGCGGCGACGCCGCCCTGCTTCGCTTCGCCGCCGCCGCCGAAATCCTCGAAACCGACTTCTGGGTCCAGTACAACGAGCTCGCCGGCGTCCAGGACAGCGAAGAGCCCGACGGCTCCGGCAATCCTCTCTTCACCGCCGCCGTCGCTGCACTCGACGCCGACATGGCGCAGTACATCCACGACAACACCGACGACGAATTCACCCACCAGAACTTCCTGAACGCCTATCTCGAATCCAAGGACGCCGCACCCATCAGCCTCGAACGCTTCCGCACCCTCACAAGCAGCACGGCAACCGGCTCCAGCGGCAAGCTCCGCCTCACCAATCTCACCCAGCTCACGCTCGACACCAGTTGGTGGACCCGCTACCGCAGCAGCACGCACAACCCGGACCTCGATCCCAACTTCACCTTCCCCCAGGCCATCCCCACCCTCGCGGTCGGCGAGCACACCGCCATCCCCCGCACCAACGCCGACACCACCGACCCCAACTTCCTCCAGGCCATCGGCTACACCGCAGGCTTCCACTTCGCCACCATCGAGCAGGGCGGCAACAGCCTCTACCCCGCCATGGCCCAGCGCGCCACCAGCGCCGAAGTCCTCCGCATCCTCATCAGCATCGGCCCCACCGAAACCATGCACTTCCAGACCTGGCAGGACAAAGCCGGCAACATCCTCCCGCTCACCGCCGTCGACCCCGTCACCGGCGTCTCCGTCACCTTCCCCGACCTCAACTCCTCACCCTTCGGCGGCGAAGACTTCCAGACCAACCTCATCATGCCCGAGCCCTGCCCCTTCGTCAGCCGCAAACTCCCGCCCTGCTCCGTCATTCGCCCCACCGAAACCACCGGCATCGCCATGGGCGTCGTCACCTTCCTGACGGACATGGGTCTCTTCAAAGGCCAGTCCAGCGCGTTCTTCAACGTCCTCCAAGATCTCGCCCGCGACGCCGACAACGCCCGCCGCTTCGGCAACTAATCCCCGGACAAGTTGCAACCCTCACCCCGAGGCTCCGATCCCTGGGGCCTCGGGCTTTTTTTCGCATTCATTCGATCTACGCGCCCCAATCCCCACCCTCCAGCAATCCGATAAACTCAAAGCAGCCATGTTTGAGAACCTCTCCGAAAAGCTCCAGCGCAGCTTCAAAGACCTGCGCGGCCAGGGCACGCTCACCGACGAGAACATCAACGACGCCCTCCGCTCCATCCGCGTCGCCCTCCTCGAGTCCGACGTCAACCTCGACGTCACCCGCAAAATCATCGAAGACATCCGCGCCAAAGCCCTCGGCACCGACGTCGCCACCGCCCTCAACCCCTCCGAACAAATCGTCAAAATCGTCCGGGACGAGCTCCTCGCCGTCCTCGGCC
The DNA here is from genome assembly GCA_035651235.1 of Acidobacteriaceae bacterium. Classification (GTDB taxonomy): domain Bacteria; phylum Acidobacteriota; class Terriglobia; order Terriglobales; family Acidobacteriaceae; genus Granulicella. The sequence continues at coordinate 137,646 of DASRGC010000005.1, read as the reverse complement.
ACGACACCGCGCGCTTCAAATTCGCGCCCCAGCCCCCGTCCGTCATCCTCATGGCCGGCCTCCAGGGCTCCGGAAAAACCACCACCTCGGGCAAGCTCGCCCAGTGGCTCAAAAAGGGCGGCCACCGCCCCATGCTCGTCTCCGTCGACGTCTACCGCCCCGCCGCCCGCGAGCAGCTCAAAGTCGTCGCCGCCTCCATCAACGCCCAGATCTACGAAGGCAATTTGTCATCCTCCGAAGGAGGACCTGCGTCTCACGGCACCCCCGATGTCCTCCGCCTCGCCAAAGAAGCCCTCCGCGAAGCCCGCAACTACGCCTGCGACATCCTCATCGTCGACACCGCCGGCCGCCTCGGCATCGACCAGCAGCTCATGGACGAAATGTCCGAGCTCAAAAAGCTCCTCAACCCCTCCGAAATCCTCTTCGTCGCCGACGCCATGACCGGCCAGGACGCCGTCAACTCCGCCAAGGCCTTCAACGACCGCCTCCAGATCACCGGCGCCATCCTCACCAAAATGGACGGCGACTCCCGCGGCGGCGCCGCCCTCTCCATCCGCCAGATCACCGGCGCCCCCATCAAGTTCCTCGGCACCGGCGAAAAGCCCGACGCCTTCGAAGCCTTCCACCCCGACCGCATCGTCGGCCGCATCCTCGGCATGGGCGACATCGCCACCCTCCTCGAGCGCGCCGAAGAAAAACTCGACCGCTCCAAAGCCGAGGCCTTCGCCAAAAAAGCCCTCACCGGCGACGGCTTCTCCCTCGAAGACTTCCGCGACCAGCTCCGTCAGATCAAGAAGCTCGGCAGCATGCAATCCATCCTCAAGATGCTCCCCTCCGTCGGCCCCTTCGCCGGCATGCAGCAGGCGGCCGCCAACGTCGACGAGTCCCAGTTCACCCGCATCGAGGCCATCATCAACTCCATGACCTCCAGGGAGCGCCACAACTCCGCCATCATCAACGGCAGCCGCCGCAAGCGCATCGCCGCCGGCTCCGGCACCACCGTCCAGGAGGTCAACAACCTCCTCCGCCAGCACACCCAAATGTCCAAACTCTTCAAAGGCATGGGCAGCGGCCTGACCGGCGGCGCCAAAGCCCAGCAACGCCTCCTATCCCAAATGCAAGGCAAACAAAGATTCGGACGCTGACGTTCATCATTGAGCAATGGTTTTTGCACATTTAAGACGACCTACCCACAATGCCGGCAGTATGCTGACCGTCACGGTAAAGACCCAGCAGCTACGGGCACGAGACTGAGATGAAGCGGCAAAATCTAGCAGACATTTATTTTTCGGCGGACGTCGAAACGGATGGCCCCGTACCGGGACCGTACTCGATGCTCTCATTCGCATTAGTTTGCGTGGGTACATTTGACGGACATTCGTTCGACACCACGATTCTGAAAGAGCGGCGACATTTCTACTGTGAGTTGAAACCAATCTCAAAGAACTTCCAAGAGGAAGCACTACGAGTTAATGGTCTCGATCGACATCGACTTGCGCGTGAGGGAACCGATCCCGCCTATGCAATGACCGCCGCTGCAAACTGGGTTGCAGAAATGTCTGGTAGCTTCAAACCGGTACTAGTCGCTTACCCCCTGAGCTTCGATTGGTCATGGCTCTTCTGGTACTTCGCGGTATTCTCGAAGGCTGGCTCACCGTTCTCTTACTCACATTGTTTCGATCTGAAAACGGCATTCGCGACGAAGGCACACCTACCCATTTCACAATCAGGCCGCGGCAATCTTCCATATCATTTGAGAGCAGCTTCGGCCCACACCCACCACGCGCTGGACGACGCGATTGAACAAGCAGAGATTTTCGCCAAAATCTTTCGCTGGAGCGGGGATGATCGAACAGAGACGGCTTTACGCAGCGGAACGTTTTAGAGCAGTTCAGAACCGGCTTATGGACGCCGAGGCGCTCTGCGCAAACAAAGCGTGCGTGTATGCGACAGGCTCGTTCGCTCGTGGTGAGGCGCATCAATGGAGTGATCTCGATCTGTTCATCGTGGGTCGCGGATCCGACCAGAATAGAGAATTGAGCCGATTGGATGAAATCCAAGTAGAAGCTGACCTCATCGACGCGATCAAGGCCGAGGGCATACCGGAGTTCAGTGGTGACGGACAGTACTTGGTTCACTTCTCCGTTCAGGGACTGATCGGTACTCTAGGTAAGCCGGAAGACGATGCACTGAACACATTCACTGCGCGTCTCCTTCTGCTACTAGAAAGCAAACCGCTTTTGGGCGCTGACGTGTACCACCTTGTTCTTCATGATGTACTCGGGGCATATTGGCAAGAGTACGTTGAACACAAAAACGACTTCACACCCGCTTTCCTGGCGAACGATATCCTCCGACTCTGGCGCACCTTCTGTGTCAATTACGAAGCACGTACAAAGAGCAGCCCAGATCGCGCCAAGGCTAAACGGAAATCGAAGAATTACAAATTGAAGTTTAGTCGGCTGCTCACGTGCTACTCGGCACTATTATTTCTCCTTACAACTCATATCCAGAAGCAAACGGTCAGCATTGAAGACGCGAAGGAGATGGTCTCCCTCACTCCAACTCAACGTCTGGAATGGCTACTTCAACAGCCAGCAGCAACGCAGGCCACGGATGGAATCCGAAAGCTTCAATCGTCGTATTCGAAATTTCTGGACAATACGGAGATGAGTGAAGATGAGCTGGTGGATAAATTCATGGAACGAGACTACGGTCGCCAGCGTTATAAAGAGGCGTTAGAGTTCGGGACAGAAATGTTCACAGTTTTAGAACGGATCGGCACAGGACACGCGTTCTACAGAATGTTGGTTGTCTAACGTACACGGACGGGTGGCCACCCGTCACGTTTCAACAGAACGAAAATGCTCGGCTGCCCCATCCGTACGGGCAGCCGACGGGTGGGAACGAGGACGTCCTCACCACCTCCACTCTCACCACCCATCGTCAGGGCACGGCTTAAGCCGTGCCGCTTTCGCCGCGCCGTGAAAACCCTTCCGCTCTGCCAAAGGCCGTCGTGAAGTCCAAAGGACGAAGCGACTGAATCGCCTTCCTCTCCGCCACCCCAAGCTTCCCAACCAAGACACAACTCTCCCCATGGTTCTCAACCACTCCCTAGGACCGCCCCGGTGTAACCCTATTGCCCGTCCCGCCACGCTGCCGCCGCACCGTTGATCTCGGAGGCTTCGCGAATCGGCAGGATCGCCCTTGCGGTGAATTTCAAAAAAGGAGTCCACGGCGCCATCGTCTTCGCCAGATCGGACGCACTGCTTGCCTCGATCAACGCGACGCCGCCGCCACCATCCGCGAAACCGTGAAAGGTCTGAAACTGCCCCGGGCCGGGCTGCCATTTGCTGAACAGCTGCAACGTCCGCTTCTGCCCAGCCTCTGAACGGTCAACAAATTCCCAAGTCACATGAAACAGCATTTGAGACCTCCTTTGTTATTCGCAATCTGACCCGGATGCCGAAGACCCACGCATCGTCAGGGCACGGCTTTCAGCCGTGCCGCTTCCGCCGCGCCGTTGCGCCCTTACAGCTTCGCGAGCACCTCTTTCGCCAACTGTGTCGCCACCGCCTGCGCATTGCTCATCGGCACTCCCATCAGGCTCACCGCGAAGTAGCTGTCACCCCTCTTCACCGTGATCGACGCAGCCTGCCCCGCCGTCGTCCCAAAGACCGCCTCGTCCCCCACACCGCTCACCGGCGTCTTCGTAATGCTCGGACTATTGACCGGCATCTTGGCATACGCAAACCGCTGCGCATCGGAAATCGTCAACGCAACCTTCTGCGATCCTCCGTCCTTCCCCGGAGCCGTCCACTGGCAATACTTCGGCGTCACCGCCTTCCCCTCGCCCGCCGTCGCACCCAGCACCGCCGAGACCTGCGCCGCTGTCAGCAACGAACATGGGTCAGGTGGCCCCGCTAACATCGCTCCTTGTCCAAAAACCAGAGCCCCCGCCACTCCGATCACTCTAAAGAAACCGTTCATATCAACAGCTCCCTTGAACAGGCCGATCCGCTAATACTTCCTCAGTCTGAATCTCTAATATTCAGTATGGCCAGCATGCAGTTATAGGCCGCAAGTACCACTCCTACACTCGCCAAAACCAGCCACGCAACCACAAAACCAGTCTTCGGTCGCGCGACACCGATCATCACAACCACGAACGCGGCAATCCCAATGGCCGCATTCGAATAGAGCTTGAAACGAGGTTGAACGGGGCGGCGGTTCATCGTGCGATGCTCTCAGCCGTCCACCTGGGTGTCAACAGAAAAGGGCAATCCTAAACCCATACCGGCTTATAATTGGCCACTCTCAATCCACGCCGAATCGAGCACTCATGAAGCGTCGCAACTTCCTCAAGTCCGTCGCGTCCGCCGTCCCCCTCACCCTCGCCGAGCCCTTCGCCTCCGCGCTCCAACCCACGACGCCATCCCAAACCCACCTCGTCCATGCCCACGACGACTGGTTCAGCGAAACCCACTCGCCCGGCTACACCGAGATTCTCTTCAAGACCTCACCCGCCCATACCCCCAGCGTCTTCGCCATCGAGCACACCGCAATTCAGCCCGGCTGGGGCCCACCGCTCCACCTCCACCTCGCCCAGGACGAATGGTTCTACGTGCTCCAGGGCAAGGTCCTCGCCCAGGTCGGCGACCAGCGCGTCACCCTCGGCCCCGGCGACTCCATCCTCGGGCCGCGAAACATCCCCCACGCCTTCGTCGCCCTCGGCCCGAACCCCGCGCATATGCTCATCACCTTCACCCCCGCCGGCCGGATGGAGCAGTTCTTCCGCGACACGGTCGCCGTCGGCCCCCAGCAAGCAGCCGCCGTCTTCAGCCGCTACGGCATGAAGCTCGTCGGCCCGCGCCTATCCCCGACGGCTTAGCCGACTTGACAAATCACCCCTCCAGAACAGGGCCAATCTCTCCAACTCCAGCAGATCCCGCACACCCAGAGCACACTTAGGTCCACCCATAAGTCTCATATCATCTAGATTTTGCGCAATTTTGACGGGGGGGGGGGAGGGGGTACCCCACACCGACGCTAATCCTCCGCACTTTTTGTTGCTTGAGCTTCGGCATCTTCATCGCCAGATTCGCAAAATCCGTTGGCCATCAGCACCCTCCGAAGATCCCCAAACAGAATCCGATGGTTCCTCGCCGAGCTCGGTATGTTCGTGACCGGCTCATCCGCATCAGCACCGTTAGTATGGATGCGCAGATGTATACCGTCGCGACCCGCCCTCAACACTACCGCTGAAACGACCGCGTTCCCATCGGCCTCGCTGAATGCTCTTTGGTCATCCGGATTCATGGCTGGCTCCTGTCGGGCATCCTTCGTATCCGCCCTTACCAGCAAATGCGCGATTCAGGCACAAAAAGGGCCACCTCTACGGGATCGTGAGATATCGGTTCGCATCTGCCGGCTTGAGCCAGTCGATCTACAGGCCACATTCGCATCTTGAGGAATACAATTCCGGCTTCCCCGGGCTACGCAATCCAAATCTCCTGAAAGCGAGAGCACATCCATGCTCGGAAATCAGATAGGTGAAACGAAAGGCAAACGACTTGTCCGCCGGGTCCTCTCCGTCAATCCACCCACCGCTGAGGTGTCCTTTGAGGACGCCGGCAAAATCCTCGGCCACAACACCACTGGCATGGGAACCTACACCTCGACCGTCCGGCCCGACGGCTCCATCCTCGGCCACGGGCAGGGTATGAGCACGACCGACGACGGCGAAGCCGTCACCTGGACCGGCACTGGCCTGGGCAAGTTCGGCCCCAGTGGCTCGGTCAGCTATCGCGGCATGCTCTTTTTCCAGACCACCTCCACCAAGCTCGGGGCCCTGAACAACAGCTGCGCAGCCTTCGAGTACGACGTAGATCCCTCCGGCCAGACCGTGTCAAAGATGTGGGAATGGAAGTAGCGGCGAACACCTCGGTTCGCGCAATGTTGCAACGGGGATCGGCGAATGCCCTACCTTCCGCCCAATTTCGGCTCCGGCGTGCGCTCGATGCGGTGACGTCGAGCGCGCGCCACACTCAGCACGCAGATCGTCAGATCAGCCACGAGCACGATGGCCCAAATCACAACTGCGGGCACCAACGCCGCCCCGCCATGCAGCTTTCCTACAAGAACAAAGCCGATCCATGCCAGCGGAATCAGCAGCACACCGCAGATGAACCCCTTCACAGAATGACTCGGCATAGCGTCTCCTCTTTAATCGGACGCACAATCCGGCGTAGCCGGACGTATCTCTTGACGCGCCGCCGCGGCAGGGCGCGTCTGGCTGACCCTGCTATCCTTAAACTCGACTCACTCCGCGGAGGGATGTGTGAGTGGTTGAAACAGGCGGTCTTGAAAACCGCTTTGCCTTAACGGGCAACGGGGGTTCGAATCCCTCTCCCTCCGCCATTCATTCTCAAATGAAGTGAGTTGACCGTTTCAATGTGCCGAAAACGGTGGATTTCGGCCGATAACTGAATTGTTTTGATCTTTTTTCTCTCCGTTGAAAGTGCTTCTGCCATCTGGTTCGAGCCCGGAACCGGAGTATTCTCCAATCCGGAAAATCGAAGAAGTCAGTATGTTCGCGACGTTCGCGGAGAAAAATTAGTAAACCAGCATCAATCGCCATCATGAACCCCGACGGGCCGATTCCTGGCGCGGCGGGCTGGCTTAAGGCGCAACGCTAATGATAGGTCAGCGACCGATGTGTAACGTGGCGTGGCGAAATCCCGCTCCAACAATTGAACGTCGGCCGGAGAACTAGATGTACCAGTTCTGTAGGCACCCGCTATGTAGCCGGGGAGGCTAATCTCCCGTTTTGCGCATGTCTCATATAGAACAAGGCCACTGTCACCGGTCACAACCAATGTCCGATCTGTGCCGTTCAAGAGCGTCGATCTCCGAGTGATTGACAGTAGTTCGCAGTTTGAACTAAATTTGCGTCGCATAGCGAATCTACGGGCTTACCTTCGATCTAGGCTTGGCGGGTAATCGCTAGTAATCGCCGGAACGCGGATTTTGGGGAGGTCATATGCTGGTTGCAGCGAACTCGCGAACACAAAATACATCACCGCAGCGATTCATGAAGGTCTTTTTCACGGTGATAATCGCTCTCTTGCCCTGCCCAATGGCATTGGCGCAGAGCGGTGCAGGTTCGATTCAAGGCACAGTGACGGATCCGACCGGCGCGCTCATCCCGGCAGCCGCGGTCCATGTGGTGAACAAAGCGACAGGTGTGGCCTCAGACACCAAGGCCAATGGCGTCGGGTTCTACCAGGTCCCGGGTCTGAATACGGGGACTTACATCGTGTCCATCAGTTCGCCGAACATGGCAACGAATCAGAGGACGATCGACCTGCTGGTGGACCAAACAGCGGTGGTTAATGCCACGTTGACTCCGGGCGCCACCTCGCAAAAGGTCGAGGTGAATGCGAATGCCGTCCAACTCGTCACTACAGACAAGGGCACGATTTCATACACGCTGGAAAACCAGCGGATCAATCAGCTTCCAATGAACGGGCGCAACATTATCTCCCTTGTGAACGAGACGACACCGGGACTGGAACCCTGCCCGGAGTCCAGCTCCTGCGTTAACGGGCAGTCGGGTCCGGCGCTGGAGTACGAGACGGACGGAGTGACCCTGGCCAACCGCGAGTTCGGCGGGGTGCACGCGGGATCGAGCCAGATGGTCGATCCGGACGCAATCGAGGAGGTGCGGGTGCAGGACCAGTCCTCTGGCGCGCAGTATGCGGCGCCCGCGACGGTCATCCTCAACACGAAATCGGGCACGAATCAACTGCACGGCTCAGTGTTTGAGACGGCCCGCAACAACGCCTTCGGTATCGCCCGCAGCCGGAAGGATCAGTCCAACTTCGTCGCGCCCAAGTATATCCGCAACGAGTTCGGCGCTTCTGTTGGCGGCCCTATCATGCTTCCCCACCTGTACGACGAGAAGAATAGGTCGTTTTTCTTCTTCGCCTACGAACGGTACTCGTTGGCGCAGATCGCGTCTCAGAATGAGACCACACCTACAGTGGCGATGCGGAACGGTGACTTTAGCGGTCTGGTCAACAGTTCGGGCATATTGCAACAGCTTTACGATCCAGCGACGACAGCATCATCGGCCAACTGCAATGGTGCGGGCGCGAACCCTTACTGTCGCGCCCCCTTCCCGGTGGTCAACGGACTTCCCAATCAGATTCCGAAAAGCCGCGAATCTCCCACGACAGCGGTTTTGAACGCGATGACACCCCTGCCCACCAACGGAAACGATCCCCTGGTCAAGTCCAACCTGATTGGCCTCGTTCCCGAGCTTAATGTGGAGCCGCAGATCACTTTCCGGCTGGACCAGGTCTTCAACCAGAACAACCGCGCGTATCTGCGCTACACGCAGAATCTCGACACCAACCTGAGTCCACGCAATGACCCGGTGAATGAATCCTATTCGCTCGCGGCGACCACACCGAGCGGGATTTCTTGCGGTGCAGGATGCATAAAACCAGACGTCACTATCCCGGCCGGCGCCAGCGGCATCGCCCTCACCAAGGTCTCACTGTTTGCCACCTCGTTGGGCTTCGATCACGTCTTCTCGCCAACGTTCTTCTCCGAGACCATTCTCAGCCAGCAATGGACGGGGGAATATAACAATGCCGGCGGAAGCCCGTTTACCGATTTCGAGTCCGAACTGGGCTTGCCGAACAACTTCGGCGAGGTGGGATTCCCGTATGTTGAAAGCATCTTTCAACCGATGGACGGCACGCAATTCCAGTATGGGATGAGCTCGCGCGTCTCCCAGATCGACGAAAACCTGACCAAGACACTGGGCAACCACCAGTTGCTCTTCGGCGGCCGCTACCGTTTTGAACATTTTGGGTCACGCCCCGACGAGATCAAGGATTCGGTCAACTTCGACGGCCTGGACACCGGACTCTATAATCCGGCGACTGGCTCAGTTATCACCGGAAGCCCGGCAGCCTACACGAATACGGGCCAGTTGAACGCCGATGAGTTCCTGGGTGGGGCTTCAAGCTACAGCGTGAACCTGGAGCCCCCATACCAGCACCTTCACGACATGGAGACGGACCTCTATCTGCAGGACAACTACCATGCCCGCCGCAACCTGACGGTCAACATCGGGCTTCGTTACGAGGCCCATCCCGCCATCTGGGAAGGCCAGGGCGCCATGATGGGCTTCGATCTGAAAAACGACGCCATTGTCACCTCGGCGCCGACCTCCAAGCTGATCGCGGAGGGCCTGACCACGCAAGCCATCATCAACAACGACGAGTTGGATGGCGCCAAGTTCGAAACTCCGGAAGAGGCCAATCTGCCTCCCATGCTGGTGAACAGCTACAACTTCACCTGGGGTCCACGTCTGGGAGTGGCGTGGCAGCCGTTCCAGGGTAATAGGTGGGGAACGGTGCTGCGCGGAGGTGCGGGGCGGTATATCTACCCCATCCCAATCCGCGAGGCCTACCGCGAGGTCAACCGGAACAACCCCTTCACCGCCGGTTACACCGAAAACTATACAAGCATTCAATACGCGCCAACGAAGGACTACTTGCTGGTGTCCTCACCGAATAGCTCCCCGACTTACAGCTACGCCACCACGCTGGCGGGAGGCGGCACGCCGATCATGGGGCTCAACACCTCGGCTGCAATCAATACCAACAGCGCCAATGCAATCGCACCCGGCCTGAGCATCGTCAGCATCGATCCGGTCGACCCTCCGACCTACGTGGACGAGGCGAACTTCACGGTCGAGCAACCTCTGAAGTGGAACTCTGTGCTGCAGGTCAGCTACCTCTACACACACGCCACGAATCTCAACAATTACTTCTTCTACAACGACCATCCCTCAACGTTCAGCTGGGAGGTATCAACCGGTACGGCGACGCCCAGTTCCAGCGCGATTGGGCCGCAGAACACCAACACGGGTGAGGGGCCGTACGACCAGGTCACCTACGGCGGAGGAAGCTACCAGATCCAGAAGAGCGGATGGTCAAACTACAACGCGCTTCAGGTCAACTACCAGAGGCTCTACCACAATGGTCTGGCGTGGCAGTTCGAGTATGTCTTTTCTAAGTCGATGCGGACGGGTGGAGACTACGGCGGCGAGAACGCCGACGAGGTAGATCCTTATAGCGCGTATCTTCCCTCTGCTTCGCCCTCGGTGAGTTATGTGCCCCAGGGAGGTAGCTATCTCACTCCGCCTAATCTTCCGCCACCCCCGCCGCCAGGCACCCCGGTGTGGGGCTACTACAAGGCACTGAACCGCTGGGAAAACTACATGGTGGACACTAACAACCCGCCGCAACATATCCAGTTCAACGCGATCGTCGACCTGCCCTTCGGCCGCGGCAAGCACTGGATGAGCGGCGTGGGCAAGGGCCTGAATGAAATAGTTGGGGGCTGGCAGATTGCAGGCGCCGGCAGCGTCATCGAGAAGGACTTTCAGATCAGTACGACGAACTGGGGTCCCACTAATCCGCTGAAGGTCTATAGGAACAAAGCCCCTATTACCGATTGCCGCAGCGGCGTCTGCCTGAAGAGTTATGAATGGTTCAACGGCTATCTCCCCCCGACGGTGATCTCCGGCAATGCCTGTGTAACGCCGGGAAATACTAAGGTGGTGGAGGGTTTGCCCGCCAACTGGGCGCCCTATCAGTCACCGATCGACACGATATGCGGCGACAAATACTTCGGCGACAACGATGTTGCCATCACGGGCGTCACGGGCGTGAAGGCCGGCACCGTCATCGGCTACGGAGTGGTCCCGGGCGATAACAACAATGGACCTTCCCAGGGCGCCATCGACGTGGCCAACGCATACGCCCACACGGTGATCAACGGGCCCTTCAACTGGAACGCTGACGCGTCACTGTTCAAGGTATTTCCGATCACCGAGAGAGTGCTGCTGCGCGTGAATGTGGATGCCTTCAACGTCTTCAACCACCAGGGCCTTCCAAACCCAAGCGGCACGGACGGAACAGTATGCACAACGCCGGGAGGCTTGGGCTGTTCCTCCGCGAATACCGCACGGCAGTTGCAACTCACGGCGCGTCTGACTTTCTGAAGCACGCGACGCTTGAGGGCCTGAGTTGAGATCAGCTCGGCCCTCATATCGTCGCCCTCAGCTGGTGCTCAGTCAGTAGTCACTCCACTTTTACGTTTCGGCAGGAAATCGTGCCCATCGGCCACAAAAGGAAGGCGCTGCTGCTAGCAAGCCTCTGTGCTGCTGCCGTTTTCGGTGCAGCAGCACAGACGCCAGCTAAACTGCGTAGCCCTTGGGATCTCCATCCGGTTCTCCCAAAGGCCGGCAGCTACGAGTGCCCGGCCCTGCCGCCGTTGCCGGAAGACATCACTGCCAGTTCGTTCTACACCGACTCAAAGCACTCCGTCATTGATCCTGCCCGGTTCGCTGCATACCGCGTGGCCCAAATACCGTATATGGAAACAATGAAAGAAGCGGAGAAGGCTGCAGACGCGTATCAACACACCGGCGATCGTGCCGCTGCGGTCTGCGTGCTTCAGATCCTGGACAAAGATGCTGCCGCCTCTTCGATGACGGGATCGATGTCCACCAACCAGGCCCATTACGTACAGAACTGGACGTTGGGAGCGCTGGCCGTGAGCTGGTTGAAGGTACGTGCGGCTGAACCGGGCACGCCGGAACAACGTGAGGCGGCGATCGACTGGATGAAGCTCATCGCCGGGCAGACGCGCGATTACTTCACCATGCGCCATACGAAACGAACGAACGACGGCACCAACAACCACTACTATTGGGCAGGTTTCGCGGTTATGGGAGCTGCGGTCAGCAGCAACGATCGGGCGCTCTACGACTGGGCCTTAGCCACGTTCGATGACGCCGTATCGCGAGTCGCTGCAGATGGCACGCTTCCGCTTGAGATGGGACGCGGCCGGCGCGCCTTGCACTATCACCTGTTCGCGCTCGGGCCGATCGTAATGCTGGCCGAGTTCGGCGAAGCGAATGGCGAGAACCTCTACGCCACCCGGGATCATGCCGTGCAGCATCTCGCGAATCGTGCTATCTCAGGTCTCAAAAACAACAGCTACTTCAGCGACAAAGCCGGTGTCTCTCAGGACACACCAGCGGCGTACGGGCAGCATTCCGACGACATCATCTGGATGGTTCCCTATCTCCGTCGGTTTCCAAATGCCGATGGAACGAAAATGCTGCAGTCCACAAGGCTTGCGCCCTTCAGCTATCTCGGAGGATATCCTGCCGGTTGGGACTATTCGGCGCTCATGAAATGACCAATCGGGCTTTCAGTAAGACGAATGACCGCTAGCCAGTCCATCGGCGCTATGAAGGGTTGGCGTGGTCACTGGACGACGGTAAGCCGCTCGATCCATTATCGAGATACCCACCACTGATATCGGCTGGATAGTCTGAAGGAAGTCCTTCAAGACCGCAGCGGGGGCAGAAGCCGGCCCCGGTTCCTGATCTCCACAAGGTTGACGGTTCGCCTCCGGGACCGCGACGTTACCATCATTCCTGTCCCCGATAAACACCTGCCACAGTTCTCTCACAGATCACGCCACTTTTGGTCCGCATCCGGGTGCAGAGCTATTAGTAGCGGGATTCACACAGGCCAAACATTGTTGACAGAAATCCACTCAACCGGAGAGGATTTCTAGCAGTTCAATAATTGTCTTACCTGACGCCTGCGGTAGTCATACCGGCATCAATAGAGTTCCGCCGAGTTCACACGAGGGTGCAGGTTCGGATGCAAGGATCCATCTTTGGAGGCATTGATGTCCAGACTTCGATTCGAACCCCGGGGCTTGGCCGGGGCGCTATATCTTCTTGCGCTCACGTTTTTGCTGACGATCTCGATCTCCATGAACGGCCAGGTCGCCGGAACCGGAAATATCCGGGGCGTCGTCACCGACCCCTCCGGAGCTTTTGTGCCCGGCGCGACGGTCACCCTCACCGAGGAGTCCACTCACGTCGTCCGCACCGCCAAAACCGACAGCGGCGGCGCTTACGTCTTCCCCAACATCGTCATCGGCACCTACACCCTGACGGTCACCGACGCCGGTTTCCAGACCTACTCCAAGATCCACAATGTTCTGGAGGTCGGATCCAACATCGACATAGACGCCCGCCTAGCCCTCGGTCAGGAACAGCAGACCGTCACCGTCGAAGCTGAAGGTCTCGCTCTCCAAACCGAGGACCCCAAGTTCAAGCAGACCGTCGACGAGAAGCAGATCGCGGAGCTCCCGCTCAACTCTGCCTCGCGCCAGGTCACCGGCCTCATCTCTCTCGCTGGCGGTGCCACCCCCGCGCCGGGCGGTGACTTCACCGGCTCCAAGTACAGCTACCAGGTCATCTCTATCTCCATCGCCGGCGGTCAGGGCAACACCACCATCTGGCGTCTCGACGGCGGTGACAACAACGACTACATGACCAACGTCAACTATCCGTTCCCGTTCCCCGACGCGCTCAACCAGTTCTCTGTCGAGACCACCGTGCTCGGCGCACAGGACGGCATCCACTCCGGCGGTCTGGTCAACGCCGTCACCCGCTCCGGCACCAACCACTTCCACGGCAACGCGTTCGATTTCATCCGCAACAACTACATCAACGCCCGCAACTTTTACTCCGCCGTGCCCGATTCGCTGCATCAGAACCAGTTCGGCGGCACCTTCGGCGGCCCCATCCGCCGCGACAAGCTCTTTGCCTTCGCCGGCTATCAGCGCCTGATGGCCCAGCAATCCTCGAATCCGACGACCGTCCATCTTCCCACCGCTGCCAATCTCCTTGGCGACTTCTCGGTTACGGACCCGGTCAGCGGCACCAATGCCTGCCGTTCCGCCATTCAACTCAAAGACCCACTCACCGGAAACCCCATCCCTGGCAACAAGTACGCCACCACGCCCACCTGGAACGCTTCCGCCCTCGCCATCTATAAACTCCTCCCCAAACCCACGGACGAGGCGTGCGGCACCTACGTCTACACCGTTCCCACCATCACCCGCGACAACCAGTTCGTCACACGCGTCGACTGGAGCATCAGCTCCAAGCACAACTTCTTCGGCCGCTACTTCATCGACGGCTACCAGCAGCCCGCTGTCTACAACCCCGCCAATATCCTGGTCACCACGCAGTCCGGCAACCTCGAGCGCTTCCAGTCGCTCACCTTCGGCGAAAACTGGGCCATCAGCTCCCGCACCGTGAACTCCGCGCACATCACCTTCACCCGCATCAAAAATAACCGCGGCTATGCAAGCAATGTCCCGAATGCCACCGCCTTCGGCATCAACTTGTACCAGTATTCCCCCGCCGGCCTCTATTACACCGTCTCCAACAAGTTCACCACCGGCTGCGGAACATGCATCGCTGCCGTCATCAATGACAACGCCTTCAACGCCACCGACGAACTCACCCTCCTGCGCGGCCATCACAGCATCGTCGTCGGTGCAGAATTCGTCCGCAACCAGCTCAACTTCGAATCCGGCTTCAACTCCAACGGCAACTTCGCCACTACCGGCAACTACTCCGGCTCCGGCCCCACAGGCTCCCTCTCCAATGGCACCGTCGTTCTCGGCGACGCCGACCTTGACTTCCTTTTTGGCCTCCAGAGCAGCTTTCAGCAGAGTCCCCAGCAGCAGGAAGCTCTGCGCGGCAACATTCCCAGCATCTACGTGCAGGACACCTGGCACACTACGCAGCGCCTCACCATCGTTGCCGGCATTCGCTGGTCGCCGGATTTCTTCCCCGTTGACTACTTCAACCGCGGCTCCGTCTTCAGCATGTCCGCCTTCACCTCCGGCCAGAAGAGCATCGTTTTCCCCACCGCGCCCGCAGGCTCGCTCTTCTACGGCGATCCGGGCGTGGGCCGCAACTTCACCGGCAGCTCTCCCTGGCTTTTCTCCCCCAACGTCGGTTTCTCCTTCGATCCCATCGGCAACGGCAAAACCGTAGTCCGCGGCGGCTACGAATTGATTTACGACGAACCCAACTTCTACACCGGCCAACGCGACCAGCAGAACCCGCCCTTCGCCCCCAACATCAGCCAGACCCAGACATCCACCTCAGGCCCCATCAGCCTCACCAACCCCTGGTCCACCGGCACCGTGACATCCTCGCCTTTCCCGCTGCCCGCCCGTTCCGCAACCACCGTCAATTTCTATCCGCAGACGCAGTGGGTCGTGCTGCCCTCGAAGTTCCGCCCCGCGTACAGTTCGCAGTACACCATGAGCGTCCAGCACACCTTCCCGCACGACTGGCAGATGCAGGTTGACTACATCGGCTCGGACACCTTCCGCATGCCGCTCGGCATTCCACTCAACCCCGTCAACTTCATCCCAGGTACCTGGGGCCCAGCTGGCACCGGCTGCCCCGCCGTCGTGCAGACCGGCCCCGCCGCCGCAAAACCCGGCGCCGCCACCGACAAGTGCTCCACCGCGGCCAACGCGATCTCCCGCGCAACGCTCACTCAGCTCAACCCCGTCCAGGGCAATTACTACGCCGTCGGCGGCACCGGCTCCGCCTCTACCCAGATCATCAATGAGGGCATTGCCAACTACAACGGCGTCATCGCCAGCGTCCAGCACCGCCTCTCTGCCAACTTCAGCCTCCTCACCAACTACACCTACTCCAAGTGCCTCGACATCGTTGACGCCCAGGGCGACATCGCCGCCACCTCCGTCTCTCAGCCCTTCAACATCCGCGCCGACTACGGCCCCTGCGGCAGCGACTACCGCCACATCTTCAACACGGCGGTCGTCGCCGGCACCCACTTCCACATGCAGAATCACCTCCTCGCTGCTGTTGTAAACGGTTGGCAGATCGCGCCCTTGATTCACGTCACCAGTGGCGCTCCCGTCAACGTCACCACCGGCACGGATGTCTCACTCACCTCGGTTGGTAATGACCGGCCCAACCGCGTGCCAGGCGTCCCGGCCTATCTCCACCAGAAGCTCTATTCCGGTACGTCCCAGGCCCTGCGCGGATATCTCAACCCGCTGGCTTTCTGTCCTTCCACGCTCAACCCCAACTGCGCGACCAACGGAAGCGCCAGCGCCTACAACCCGCCCGCCGGAGCCTTCGGCAATCTGGGCCGCAATGCCTTCCGCGCTCGCAACTACATCCAGACTGACGCTTCCTTGAGCCGCTTCTTCCCGGTTCACGAAGCGATGACGCTCCAGTTGCGTCTGGAGGCCTTCAACGTCCTCAACCATCCCTACTTCAGCACTCCGACGGCCACGACCAGCTCCAGTACCTTCGGCCAGATCGGCTCCACCACCGGCGAAGGCCCGCGCATCTTCCAGGGCGCCATCAAGTTCAACTTTTAGATTGCTGCCTTTCCTGGTGCCTCCGGCCCTGCTCACTCGCTGAGCAGGGCTGTTTGTTTTAATTGCGTGGCAGAGTCCATCAGTTGCGCGGGCAACATCGCTTCGAGTGGTATCGGAAGTCCAGAAAGAGGTGCTAACGGTCGGCCACGTCGAAACGAACATGGTGAAGATGGCCAGCTGCGGAGTGTTCGTATCGTGGCGGATTGACATGACGCAAAAGAATAGAAGTCGAACTTGTCGGGCAGGCTCGACGTTGAGACCACCGCTCTAGACTGTTCGAAGCAGCACGGCAGAGTATGCTGCCATCGACATCGTCGAGCCTGCTCGACCGATGGGCTGAAAGCTAATTCCAGCTTAGCGCCCAGAGCCCGCCCTCTCAGCTCCCATCGATTCGCAGCCGTGGAGCGACGTGGGGAGAGAGACTCCGACGGGACTTGCGGCTTTATTCACAACGGCGAGCATGGTGCGGCCCAGCTTTTCCCCCTGATAGGCTGTCACATTGGCTGACACCTTCAGACGGCACGGGGCGACGCGACTCTCTACGAACTGCTGCGCGAGTTGCCTCCCGTAGTACACCGCACGTTGGCTTTGCAGCAGCATCCATTGAACTTTCGAGCGGTGTGTAGATGCCGACTCCGCCGCCATGCAGGTTCACTCCAGCAAATCCCGCACAAGCCGCGCGAAGCATGTAATCTGCTGCCCACAGCGCTGAGGCATAGCTGTCACTTACTCCGGCCTCGCCACCACCGAAGCATGAGTTTCCCTCATCCATGCGATAAGGTGTTCCCCCTGCCGCAGCCTGCGCGGCATGTACTGCCACGATCTCAGCATCGAGCCTGGAAGTCGGCTGGGCAGCAGACGGTCGGCGGTCGTGCCCGGCGCACCGGTTGGTCCCATGCCGTAGTAGTCGCTCGTGAGCAGCATAGCCTGGTTTCGAGTGCGCCGCGCGAACTCCAGCACCCACGTGTCGATCTTGCCGTCCGTATCAGGACTGCAAACTGAGCCTGCGGCACCCGTGCGCGGATTATCTCCACCCATCTTTCCCATTCGGCGATATACTGCGTGACTGCGTAATTCTTGTCTCGAAAAAGAGAGTCTTCGCTAAAGCCATCAGGTTCCTTGCCAATAACAAAGGCGATCAGCCGATTACCTACGATTTCGCTCACGGCTGCGGCCTCGTCGGCAACGCGTGCGGCGTTTCCACTGGCAAAGTTCAGTCGATACAGCAACCGCCAGTCTACGGCATTAAGGAAACTGGCCAGGTTACGCAGCGCGCATCGCGTGATCATGCCGTGCTTGTTCTTCTGTACGCTGGGATCAACGAGCGGCCACTCCCAGTAGTCTTCGATACCATGCCGCACACCACGTATCTGCTTCGGATCGTCTTGTCCTGCGCCCTACCACAGAGTGATATTGCTCAGATGTCCTCCCATGCGAAGTACGCCTTTAGGGGTGAGTTCGCGAAATGCCTGGATGAGAGCCGTGTTATCAGGAGCGAAAAACTCAGTGTTGTAAAGTTGCCCGTTCTCATAGCTGAGGCCGACAAAATCTAGTGGCACTTTGGGCTAGTCTGCTGATGAGGAGGCAAGCTCGATCGTGATGCTTTCAGTTCGTTGTTTGCTCTGTGCGATCGCCGTCGTGGTTGCCGCTGCACCGTACAGAAATTCTCGTCGATTCATCATGTCTCCGTTTCCTGAGAAGCAGACTACGTCGGCGTAGCGTAAGTGTGGAGAGCATTTCTATCGCCGGAGGCGAGTGCATCAATGCGGCCTCTGGGACAAAAATTCGACATTCTGCTGCACCCTGCTGCAGACCCCTTTCCTATTTCTCCCACCTAGGCGGCCTCCACCACCGTGGCATGCACAAGTTAGAAACACCGTCGGCCCTAAAGAGCATAATAGAAAAGCGCCAAGGTCCATTTGGCGCTCTCCACCAGCGCCTAGGCTTCCGGATGATTTGCCGACAATACACTCAGAACCGAACTGCGTGGCACGAGCAACCGCATACAATCTCTGTACTGATAAACAGCTGAGTTTGCGTTGACAAACCGCAACTACCTTTATAGGACCGGTAGAACGAAACATGGCGCTCGCAACCGGCTCAGATGCAGACATTGGGGAGGAAACGCACGGTTGGAAATTTGCCGTTGCCTCAGGGATCCTGGGCTGGGTGCTGGACGCATTCGACTTCTTTGTTCTGGTGTTTCTGTTCGATGCGCTGGCAAATCACTTCCATGTATCGAAAATGGCTGTGGTGTATACGCTGACTCTGACGTTGGCGATGCGGCCGCTCGGTGCACTAATCTTCGGAGCCCTTGCAGACAGATTCGGACGTAAGCGCCCACTGATTTTCTGCGTTCTGTACTTCTCATCGATCACAGTCCTGACCGGGCTGTCTCCGAACTTCACTTTCTTTATCGTCTGCCGTGCGTTGTACGGTATTGGCCTCGGAGGATATTGGGGCGTCGGCGCGTCGTATGCCATGGAGAGTTCTCCGCGCCGGTTTAGAGGAGTGCTCTCGGGTTTGATCCAGGCGGGTTATCCGATCGGCTACTTGCTCGCGTCGGTCGCAATACAGACGCTTACGCCGGCTCTCGGCTGGAGGTCAGTCTTTTTTGTGGGCGCCCCGGTGGCGGGTCTGATTGCGGTGCTGACTCTGTGGGCGCCGGAATCCGAGGCGTGGCGACAAAACCGACCGGCCTCCATCGGGCAGATTCGTGGCACTCTACTCCAACACAAGGGAATCTTTCTCTATCTGCTGCTGATGATGAGCATGCTGCTCTGCCTGTCTCATGGCGCGCAGGATCTTTATCCTGACTTTCTCAAGTCGGTCCGAGCGATCGCCGCGAAGACCGTCCTGGGGATGAATGCTCTCTATGGAATTCCCATTCTCTACAATGTTGGAGCGATCGCCGGAGCAGTCTTCTTCGGGCATCTATCGCAACGGATAGGACGGCGCAATTCCAGCATGTTGGCGTTGGCTATTGCCCTCTTATTCATTCCAGCATGGGCCTTCGGATCGACACTTGCGGTGCTTATTGTCGGCTCATTCGTTATGCAGGTCGGGGTTCAGGGTGCATTCGGCGTAATCCCGGTGCATCTGAATGAGCTTTCGCCCGATTCAGTGAGGGGTCTTTTTCCTGGGCTCGTCTATCAACTTGGAGTACTGCTGGCTTCGCCTGCCACAGTCATAGAATTCGTATTGCGCGACCGCTTTGGATATCCATGGGCTCTGACGATGTTTGAAGCTGGGACGATTGTTTTGATGATAGTGATTTTCTGGTTTGGCCCAGAGGCACGGGACCGCAGTTTCCGCAAAACGGACATTGAATACAGCACATCTGAACACAAATTTTGAGGCGGCAGGAGAATCTCGTGGACGAGAGACGGATCGGCATCATCATGAACGGAGTGACCGGACGCATGGGGCTGAATCAGCACCTGGTTCGTTCCATTCTGGCGATTCGAAAGCAAGGAGGCGTCGAGCTATCAGGTGGGGCGCGTCTGGTCCCAGATCCAATCCTCGTGGGACGCAATGAGGCCAAACTGGAGCAGATCGCCAAGAACCATGGGGTTGAGCGTTGGACCACGGATTTGCCTCGCGCTCTAGCCGATCCAAACGATTCGATCTACTTCGACGCACAGTTGACCAAGTTGCGCGCGCCGAGCGTGGAGATAGCCATAGCCGCCGGCAAGCATATCTATTGCGAGAAGCCGCTTGCCACAGATTCAGAGACGGCGTTGCGCCTCGCAGCCCAGGCCAAGGCTGCGGGCGTCAAGCACGGCGTCGTGCAGGACAAGCTTTTCCTGCCTGGAATGCGCAAACTCAAGCGGCTCGTGGACAGCGGTTTCTTTGGGAAAATTCTTTCCGTGCGCGGTGAGTTCGGCTACTGGGTGTTTGAAGGTGATTGGCAGCCCGCGCAGCGGCCCTCTTGGAACTACCGCCAGCAAGACGGCGGCGGCATCATCGTAGATATGTTCTGTCACTGGCGTTATGTCCTCGATCATATATTTGGCCGGGTTCGCGCTGTGCAGTGTCTAGGAGGTACCTCCATCGCAGAGCGGGTAGATGAAAATGGAAATCGTTACCATTGCACG
Organism: Acidobacteriaceae bacterium; assembly: GCA_035651235.1. GTDB lineage: Bacteria > Acidobacteriota > Terriglobia > Terriglobales > Acidobacteriaceae > Granulicella. The sequence goes on along the minus strand of DASRGC010000005.1, from coordinate 117,211 downwards.
GCAGACGACACAGCATACGGGACCTTCGAACTCGACGGTGGCATCGTTGCGCAAATCAATTCTTCGTGGTCGTTCCGTGTCTACCGTGATGAACTCTTCAGCATTCAGGTGGACGGAACCTTAGGCAGCGCGGTTGCCGGTTTGCGCGAATGTAGAACCCAGCACCGTATTAATTCGCCGCGTCCCGTCTGGAATCCGGACATGGCCAATCCTTTCCAATTTCGCGAGCACTGGCTGGACGTGCCAGATAATCAAGTGTTCGACAATGGATTTAAGGCCCAGTGGGAACTTTTTCTTCGCCATGTCGTCGATGATCTGCCCTTCTCTCATGATTTTCTTGAAGGCGCTCGCGGCGTGCAACTCGCGGAGTTAGGACTCAAGTCATGGCGAGAACGCCGCTGGGTCGATGTGCCGGAACTGGGAGCCTAATTTGGCAATCTCTCTGAAGCTTGTGGGCTCAGATGGCGTTGAATACAACTACACGCCATCGCACGAGCCCCTCACATCTTCGCGACGTGGAAAGTTTGAAACGCGGGTGGCGTTTGCGGCTGCCCACGTCGTCGTTGATCCCGCTCGTACGCCCGATCCCATAACTCAACCCGTGATCGACTGGGACAGGACGATCGCCTACCGCGAACATCTCTGGTCACTCGGCTTTGGTGTTGCCGAAGCCATGGACACAGCTCAGCGCGGCATGGGCCTGGATTGGCCCCTAGCTCTCGAACTGATCAAGCGCAGCACATCGGCGGCTACTGCTTGCGATAGTTTGGTCGCCTGCGGCGCGGGTACCGATCATCTGTCGACAAAGCAGTCTGTCACCTTACAGGACGTCACGAATGCCTATTTGAAGCAATGTGACGCAATAGAAGGCGTCGGTGGCCGCATCATTCTTATGGCAAGTCGCGCCCTCGCCGCTGTTGCTCGTCACGCCGAAGACTACGCATTGGTTTATGCGACGGTGCTTTCGCAAGTCCGACAGCCTGTCATTCTTCATTGGCTCGGCCCGATGTTCGATCCCGCGCTCGATGGCTACTGGGGAGGAACGACGATCTCCGAAGCCGCAGGAAATTGCCTCAATGTTATTCGGGCGCACAAGGAGAAGATCGACGGAATCAAAATCTCTCTGCTGGACGCGGAGTTCGAACTCTCCATGCGCCGTCAACTTCCCCCGAATGTACGCATGTACACCGGCGACGATTTGAACTATGACAGACTGATTCTGGGAGACGAGCAGGGCTACAGTGACGCGTTGCTCGGCATCTTCGATGCGATTGCGCCAGCCGCATCACTGGCCCTAAGCGCTCTGGATGCCAACGATGTTCCCCGCTACCACGAGCTGCTAGCGCCCACCGTACCGCTCTCGCGCCTCATCTTCGCGTCACCCACGCAACACTACAAAACAGGGGTCGTTTTCCTTGCCTATCTCAATGGATTCCAATCGCACTTTCGTATGATCGGCGGCACTGAGAGCGCGCGATCTGTGATGCATCTCTGCGAGCTCTTCGTGCTCGCTGACCGGGCGCGCGTCCTGCGCGACCCGGAACTTGCAGTTCAGCGCATGAGAGCTTATCTGCAGCTCGCCGGTGTGGCATGAGTATTCTTCAACGTCTCAGCTTCAATCAGATCACCGCTGATCCCTGGTCTCTCGAAACGACCGTAGATCGCTGTTGCCGCAGTGGCATTCCCTACATCGCTGTGTGGCGCCACAAGCTCGACGGAAACGCAGCAAAGGCATCGTCGCTGATCCGCGAGGCCGGACTACGTGTCTCCAGCCTCTGTCGTGGGGGTTGGTTTTCTGCACCCACGATTGAAGAACGCCGCAAGCAGGTTGAAGACAATCGGATCGCCATAGAGGAGGCCGCCTTGTTGGGCGCCCCAGTGTTGGTCATCGTCTCAGGTCCGGCCAACGGTCAAACTCTCGCCGATGCTCGCGCTACCGTGCTCGATGGCTTGCTTGAGATTCTTCCCGTTGCCGAAAAGGCGGGAGTAGTTCTGGGAATCGAACCTCTCCATCCGATGTATGCCGCTGAACGCTCCGTCGTCGTGACTTTAAAGCAGGCCAATGACATTGCAGACCGACTTCAAAGCGTGTCGGCGGGAGTGGTCGTGGATGCTTACCATGTTTGGTGGGACCCTGAAGTCATGAATGAAATTGAGCGTGCGCGTGGAAGGATTGTGGGCTTCCATGTTTCTGACTGGCCCGTTCCGCTGCCTGGCATACTCATGGGCCGCGCCATGATGGGTAACGGTGTCATCGAGTTGCGGAAGCTGAGGCAGGCTGTGGACAAAACCGGTTACGATGGCCCTATCGAAGTTGAGATATTCAACGAAGATGTTTGGAAGGGCGCGGACGATCAACTCCTGGAACGTATCCTGCATTGCTTTGTGGATCACATCTAACTCTGTCCGCAGGAAGTGATGTAGCGAACGGTTAACCGGCAAACCGGACATTGGCTGCCAATTTGACGACTCCAGCGCAAATGCACTCACTGAGCGGTGATCACGCCGCCTGAGCATCAGGATGTCGAAGGCAAAGAGTTCCACCGGCGCCATGAAGGCCGGCGTGGTCACCGGATGAGGGGCGATAGGCGCCCAAACGTCTTGGGAACTCCGTCCCCGCCGCGCCCGCTTGGCAGGGACCGATACGAACACCGCTGAGGATTTGGAGAGAGGAACAACTGACCCATATACGTCGACGGTGGCCCCAACGTTTACTCGGGCCTCTAATCGGGCCAGATCGCACTTCCGCACAGCGCAAACTTCAGCCTGAACGAAGGGCTGAGCTTCGCTATAATGCCTAAGCAATTCCCTGTTGTGCTCCTCGAAAATTCCCTGGTCGCAATTGCTGCTTTCTTATGAATGGGCGAATATTTGGCCTGTTTCGCGACATGACGCGCGCCATTTAGCCTCCAATTCCCTGCAAATTTCCCTAATACCAGGGAATTCCTCTCGGAGAAGGGTTCGACGCAGACTGCGCCCACCGCCAATCATTCTCAAGCGAAGCGAGTAGACCCTTTCAATTGTGCCGAAACCGGTGGATTCGGCCGATAACCGGCCTGACTACACGAACTGGTAAAGGAGGAGCCTGCTTACCAGACCACTCACAACGTGTGCGCATTGCATGGAACCAACTTGTTGCTGCTGCGCGGAGTGAGCTAATATGCGGACGCCTGGATGGCACCGGCGGCACAGCGGCGATGAGGAAGGCTGCGGCAACCCTCCGCTGGCTGAAGCTGTATTCTCCATCGCAGCATATCGCCGTCGCACAGTACCGGTGAGACTATGCTCGCCGTAAATTGGACTTTACGCGGAGGAACCGTTTTCGGCTAGTGCGGGATTCCCCGTTTCGAAGTTCGTCGGGCCCTTACGAGCCGAGTTGATCTGCTGCTCTTCCCCCCGTGGGTCCTCCATTTTCCCTCCCAAGAACTCCTCGAAGATGATCTGCTCGATCATCTCGGAGTATTTGAGTTGTTGAGCCGCCGCCTCAGAGGTACCCGCAATTTCTTTGTGGTGTTGAATATACAATTTGCATAATATCGAGCGCGACGATAATAGCTGTACTTGCCCTTCTTCACTTCCACTCGCGCCAGTGCAGCGGCACTTCTTGAAACGGACACGGTTCAGGCTTGCGTTTGTTCCATTTTGAGATGCCGTTCACTGCCTCTACAACCTCGGCGGTGTTGAGTGCAGAGGTTCCCGGGTTTCAGATTGAGACCTGGCATGGTTCAGCGCCCGTCCAAACGTCGCAAGATTTCAGGAACACTCGCCCTCGGAGTACCGGCTCTGGAGGCGGCCCGCAGGGCAACGCATGAAATCGCCGTTGCTTTTCCGGCGCAGAGCTCCCGTCGCGCTCCCCATCAGACCCGTGAAAGCGGTCAAGCGTTGCTGGAGTTCGCGCTCTGCCTTCCTGTTCTGTTGCTGGTACTCACAGGGATCTGCACCTTTGGCATTTACCTCACTCACTATCTCATTTTGACGAATGCCGTGACCGTCGGAGCGCAACAATTGGCGGTGAGCCGGGGACAGACGACAGATCCCTGTCAGCTCGCCTCATCGGCCGTGCAATCAGCTTCGCCGACGCTGAATGCCACCAATCTTTCGTACACGTTTGTGCTGAATAGCGTCACCTATCAGGGAACATCGTGCAGCAGCGGCAGCACGGGCACCGGCGCCGCCGGCAATCTTGTGCAGGGCGCATCTGCGACTGTGACTGTCTCCTACCCTTGCAGCCTGGCGGTCTATGGCATCAACTTTCCCAACTGCCTCCTCCAGTCCCAGACCACGGAGCTTGTCCAATGACCGCCGCCGTTGCTGCGAAGCTTCGTCGGCTTCTGCCCGATGAAAGCGGGCAGATTGTGCCGACCGTCGCTCTCATCATGGTCGCGCTTTTCGGGTTCACTGGCATGGTGATTGATATCGGGCATCTTTATGTTTGCTACAACGAACTCCAGGCTTCCAGCAATGCAGCGGCTCTCGCCGGCGCGCAAGCGCTTCCTGGTTCGAGTGCCGTTACCGTCGCGACAAATTACAGCGCGGTCTCGGGCAACTTGAACGCCCACGCAAACCTTCCGGGTGTCTCCATGGTCTCGGGCTACCCGCAGGTAAGGTGTCTGACGGCGTTGACCAATCAGTCGATTCCCTGCGTTTCGCCCGCAAACGGGAATGCAATCTTCGTAAAGCAGCAGGCGGTCGTATCGACCTACTTCGCCAGGCTGTTCGGATTGGCTTCGGTGAACATGGTCGCCAGCGCCGCGGCCGCGATGCGTGGCGGCGTCACTCCGCCTCACAATGTTGTGGTCATCGTCGACACCACAGCATCAATGAATGACACGGATAGCAGCAGCGATTGCAACAACACACGACTGAGCTGCGCTTTGTCGGGAGTCAGGACACTGTTGGACGAGCTCTGGCCCTGTGCCTCCAGCCAGTCGACGTGCGGTACCGCCAGCAACGGCAACGTGCCGAACCCCGTTGATGTGGTGAGCCTGTTTGCGTTCCCAAATGTCACCCAGTCGACAGTCATATACGACTCAAACTGCAGCGGGAGAAACCCCACAGCCCAGGGCTACACCTTCCCGGCTGCAGGTGCTTCAAGCTACTCGCCCGGAGGCTCGACGGCAACGTACCGCATCGTGAACTTCTCCAGCGACTACCGAGTTTCGGATACTGCGTCAACGCTGAATTTGCTTTCGATGCTCACCAAGGCCTCCGGCGGGGAGAGTGGCTGTCCTGGAATGGGCGCCCCCGGCGGTGAGGGAACCTATGTAGCCGGCGCAGTGTATGCGGCCCAGGCGGCGCTGTTAGCGGAACAGGCCGCCAACCCAGGCTCGCGGAACGTGATCATTCTCCTCAGCGATGGCGATGTGAGCGCGAGGTCATCGGCCATGCCCGGCGCTTCGACGACATCAGGAACCTACCCATCCACAATTAACCAGTGCCATCAAGCGGTCACGGCCGCACAGGCCGCAACCGCCGCTGGAACTACGGTCTATACCGTGGCGTATGGCGCCCAGTCCTCAGGTTGCAGCACGGATAAGATTGCCATCACACCGTGCCAGACGATGCAGCAGAGCGCAAGCTCGGCAGCAACATTTTTCTCCGACTATGCCGCTAGTGGCGGGTCCAGTTGCATCTCCTCCGCGCGTCCTACCACCAGCCTGAACCAGATATTCACCGAGATCGGCGGCGACTTTACTACTTCCCGCCTGATTCCCAACAACCTTCAGTAGCTGAAATGCTTCCCGTCCACGCTGGTAACTCGGCGCATAGCTATCTGCTCTTCTTTGAGAATAGCTAGAAACAGGGGACAGCAACCGTACCACGTCTGGGGAATTACTTCCAGATGAAAACAAGCGCAGCTGCAAGTTAACAAAGCCATCATTATAGCCATAATTGCGACAGAAGCTATGAGGCGAACGCCCCACGCCGATATAGGACGTCAGTATGCGTTACGAGATTGCTGCCATAAGGAGCTAGCAGTATGACCATCCTCGGTACCTTCATTGTGGCCTCCCTCATTACAACGCTCGCGTTGTACCTACCCTTAAGCCGCAGTTCGTAGCTCACTCAGCGCCGGGTCTGAGCCGATATTTGACTCAGCAAAGCAGAAACGCCGTATAAGCCAAAGAAAGAGGAGAAGCCAGATGGATCACGTGACTGTAATTAGACTTGTTGCCGGCCTAATGGGTCTAGTCGTAATTGGAATTATTGTGGCACGCCGTAAGAAGCGAGCTGCGTAGGTTGTGAAAGCAATATGCGGCGGCGTGGTTCAACAGCGCCGCCGTCGTTATTTCCAGGGAAGGTGGAATTCAGAAGATGCGCCGATGCAGCACGATTGAGGTATGGAATGAAACCCGGAGCAGTTATGTTTGCCGTTCGGCATGCCTGGCTGACACCTCCATCAGCCGCTTCATTGGTCTGTTGGGCACGACATCGCTGCCGGAGGACGGAGGTCTGCTGATCCGGCCATCTGCTGGAGTCCACACCTGGGGAATGCGAATGTCTATCGACGTTCTTGCGCTTGACGGCCAAGATCGGGTGCTGGCCTGCTATGAGAATGTTGGCCCATGGAAGCTTCGCGGCGTTGGCCTGCACACGAAGAGCGTTTTAGAGCTGCCGCCGGGCAAAATCAGGCTGTGCGCTGTAGCGGTGGGCGACCAGGTAAGAGTTCGGAAGGCGCAAGAGCGGCCAGCACATGACGAGAGATCCAGAGTCATCTGAGCTGGGCGTTTTGGTGGCTGCACCTCCCGATGGATCGCAACTTCTCACACCGAGGGCGAAAAGCCGAGTTGAGATCCGGCGTGCCCTGCTAATTATCCTGCTTGGATTGCAACTGACTATTTTTCTTGGAGGCGCCTCGCGATCTTTCCAGGGCGGCACCGACTTCCGAGCATTCTACGGAGCGGGACGGCTGGTCCTTGATGGCCGGGGAAGCAGTCTTTACAGCCACAGCGCACAGGAACAGATCCAGCGTCTTGTCATCAGTCCCACTCACAAGACGCTGCCCTTCTTATATCCTCCCTTCGCTTCTCTTCTGTTTGTGCCTTTGGCCCGACTGCCCTACAACTTAGCATTTGCAGTTTTCACGTTGATAAGTCTTACAGCCTTGTTGATAGCAAGCGCGTATCTGAGGATTTCACACGGCTCATTTCCGTATGCCATAGTTCCGCTGTCCATCCTATGTATGGTTCCGGTTCTTATGTCACTCTTGCAGGGCCAGATCTCTCTTCTGCTCCTGATGCTCTATACGGCGGCTCATGCAGGCCTCTGTCGCGGCCGTGCGGCTGTTCCTGGCTTACTGCTGGCGTTGGCACTTACAAAGTGGCAGCTAGCGTTGCCGGTCCTCTTCCTGCTCGCGGTTTGGAAGATGTGGAGAGTGGTTGGGTTTGCAGTTGCTGGTGCTGCCGGCCTTTTCTGCGCCTCGGTCGGCGTAGCTGGCGTGTCAGGTATGCGCGAGTACATTCACAATATGCTGCAGGTCGCGAACCGAACAGCGAGCGATCCGGCCGGTGCGAAGGCCCTTTACGGCATGTTCGCAGCAGATATGCCGAATCTACATGGGCTGTTCTTTGTGCTGACCGGCGGCCGCTCCTCTGGCTTAGTGTTTACCGCAGTCGGCTCAGTTGCGGTTCTATGCTGGGCGGCACGCAGGAAGCCGTCCATACCTCTCGCGCTCACCGCAGCCATGCTAGTTAGCTATCACATGCAGGGATACGATCTCACGCTCCTCGCTCTTCCGCTCGGCCTTGCGGCGGGTGACTGGATACGCGTGCATAGGCAGGAGTTCGGCGCCCGAGAGAAGAGTGCGCTTTACCTTTCCTATGCAGCCGCGGTTATGTTGGTCGCTCCCTTTTCAGTCTTGATCCTCTGGCTGCATGCATCCTGGATTCTAATCGTTCCTGTGTTCGCCATGTTCTGGTACACGTCAGTCAGGGATTCAGCCAGCAATAGGGCATAGCGAACAGTCCCAACCACTACGTCCGCCCTGTCAATGAATGACAGTGTGAGTTCACCGCGCAACAAAGAGCGCTCTGCGGGTTTCCGCAGAGCGCTCTTTTGATTCTCTTCCATTCTGTCGAACGCCTACGCGGCACTCGTGAGAGTGCTATTGATGTTGGTAAAGAAACTGCTAACTGAGTTTCCCAGGGTACCCATCGCGGTCACGGCGGCAAGGCCGATCAGACCTGCAACCAGCGCATACTCGATAAGGTCCTGCCCGGATTCGTCCTTGACGAACTGCTTGTAAACTTGCCCAAATCTCGCCATTGTCAGCTCCATGAAATCTAGATATGAGGTACGAGTGGCAAGGCTGATCCACCCATTCCTCGCTTGTTCGTAGAGTAACGAGAGCGTACTCGAAATGAAATAGGCAGCGCACAATGGCCGGAACATAAGTAATAGCACCATAGTCCGGCATCGCTTAGCTACTGCCGCGCAGCTGAGACGGTGAGAGGGAAATTGCTCCGCACAATTCGCTTGTATTGCATATACATTGTCGTGCGCCAGCGAGTGATCATCCCCAATGCAAGCAAGAACGACAAACTCGCGGTCTGCGGTAGCGTCACATAAGCACAAATATACTGGCGTGCGAAAAACCTGAGAGAAGCCAATGCAATAATCACTAAAAAGAATGTCGAAGAGCGCTGAACCATAACGACAGGCCCCTCGACGGTCAAATGGGAGGTTTGCATTAGCAGAATCGCGAGCAGAACCGCTCCGAGTCCGAACGCCACCGCTGCCCAGCTCCAGGGCACACGAAAAGCAGGAATGAGGAACATGGAAAGCCCCGTTGACATGCCAAGCGGGGGGAAGATTATCGCGCGCACGCTGACGGGTCTACGACCCTCTCTAATTCGCCACACAACAACTGCGAGAAAGCCCAATAGAGCTGCTAGGACGGATATATGCAAGTCTGTCATGGATCATATCTTATTCATGATTCCCGGGACGTCCTTCCCACACGAACTAGTAATGAGTTTAGAGTTACCGTCGAACAGATGTCTCAGAACAAGACATGAACCGGGCAACGGGTCTTTTCTCGTAGCATAAAGAAGTAATGTGCTTCAGCCGATGATTTATACAAGCTAGGACAGCAGGTTCCGTCGCGGGAAGTCATGTTGGGTACAAGCCGCGCGTTCGCTATCTGCCCATCTCAACAGGTGAACTGCATGAGCAGTAGAGTATTTCTGGCCGACAATTGGGATGTGTTTCGTGCCGGCTTAGCACGCATTCTCGTTGCAGAAGACGACATTAGTATCGTCGGGCAATGTGATGACCTAACGCGTCTGTATAAAGCGGCGGAGACTACGAGAGCTGTGATTGTGTTCTCCAGCTCGTTGATGTCTAACTTGGAACGACTGGTTACGCTGGCGAGGAAGAGCAACAACCCACTGATAGCGGTTTTGGATTCCGGCGAGAGCCCGCAACGATATTTGAATGTACGAGTGCAAGGGATCACCTACCGCGATATAAAACGTGATGATCTTTTGAAGTGTTTTCGCAGTGTCTTGAAGGGGCGCCCCTTCCTACAGCAGCCGATAGGCGCATCATCGGCTGCCTATGAGACGGATGTTGTTGGCGAGAAGGTGCGCGGCCGGCTTTCCAGGAAAGAGCTGCAGATCGTGCGGCTGCTACTGCAGGGATATAAGAACAGGGATATAGCAGAGGAACTCAATAACACGGAACAGGTGATCAAGAACTATTTGCGGTCCATCTTCGATAAGACAGGGACGTCGGACCGGCTCGAGCTGGCACTCTTTACCCTGCACCATCAACTGCTCCTGGAAGCAGTGGAGGCGGCTGCGCCGCGCCTCGCGGTTTCGGAGCGCTGCGCCAGCCCTTCAGAGCCGTTGGTCGCAGTTCCTAGGCCTGCAGTCCATGCCATGGGGTTAATGGCGGGAATCGTTCGCGTTCAATAACGGTTCTTTCTATTTGCTGGAAAGACCACGGATGATGCTGATGGCGGCAGGACCAACCAAGACAACAAACAGGCTAGGAAAAATAAACAACACAAGCGGGAAGATGATCTTAACGGTCGTCTTCGCAGCTAATTCTTCAGCCTTTTGACGGCGTTTCTGTCTGAGGCCGTCGGCGAAATTGCTGAGTGCCCGCGCGATTGGTGTCCCGAATCTCTCGGTCTGCATCAACATATTGACGAAGGCGTGGATCTCGTCCAAGCTCATACGCTTCGCCATAGACTGCCACGCTTCCAGCCGCGGCTTCCCGGCCCTTTGTTCGCGGTTGATGATCTGGAATTCGAGGTGAATATCGGGGTGGCTTGTCTCCAGTTCATGGCTGACGCGCATCATTGCCTGATCGAGTCCCAGGCCGGCATCAACGCAGATCACGAGCAGGTCGACAGCATCAGGAATGCTGAGCCGTATTCTCCGCCTTCTGCGTTTGACAATGCGCTGAAGGATGATGTCCGGACCGAGGTATGCAACTCCAGCAAAGAGCATCGTAAAGAAGAATCGCTTGGACGGACAAAGCATTCCCAATCCTCCTGCGATCAGCGGAACCGTGACGCGCACGACGCTGTAGCTATCTTGGGCGGCCGGACTGTAGATGCCCGCGGCCTCAAAGCGTTCCAATAATTGCGTTTTGTACGTGAGCTTCAACGCTTGACGCAGCCATGAGGCACCCGCCAGAAGTGCGATTCTAAACTGCTGCAGCAACGAAGGCCGTGCCGCGAGCACCGGATCCTTGTTCACGACCGTAATCAGCCGGTCCCAGGTAGCGCGACTGGCGCGCGTGAGCATGACTGCACCGAGCGACCCCATGCCGCAAAGGAATGTCAGCAACGCCGAAAGATAGAAGACGAAATGCATCGAGGCCTACACCTTAATGTCGACGATTCTTCGGATGAGCAAGCCCCCGAGCACAATCAACCCAGCAGCTGCGTAGAGGAGTTTCTGCCCGAGTGGGTCGTAGAACAAAACGTGCGTGTAGGAGGGAGAGGAAACGCTGATCATACCGAGCAAGCCCACGGGAAGGCCACTGAGAATCCAGCCGGTCAAACGTCCCTGCGCCGTGTATGTGCGTATTTCCCCCTGGATACGAATACGTTCGCGAATCACCTCAGTGGTGCGATCCAAGATCTCGGTCAGATCGCCGCCTGTTTCCTTCTGCACCAGAATCGCAGTGACAACGAAGTGGAGATCACTGGAGGGAACGCGGTCGGCCAAGCCGTGGATCGCGTCGCGGAAGGGTATGCCAACCCGTTGCTGCTGCGCGCATTTCGTGAACTCGCTTTTGAGCGGCTCCGGGGACTGCTGCGCAACTACTTCGATTGAAGAAGCGACCGAGTGGCCCGCCCGCAGCGCACGCGACATCAGCTCAATCGAATCCGGAAGCGCTTCATTGAACTTCTTTAGCCGCCTTGCGCATCTCCAGTTCAAGAGGGCGTACGGAGCCAGCACGCCAGCTCCGAGGGCGATCATCGCGAGAGCAAACTCTGAGGTGAGCAGATAGACAAGCAACGAGCCGCCGAGGCCTGTTGCGGCGATCGTGGCTAGGAATCTTGCCAGCGAAGTTGTCGACCCGGAATGCAGAAGTTTTTTTTCGAGACTACGAGCGAGGTCGAGCCTTTGAAACCGCTGGGTTAGCCTGACGCCAAGCGTATGGTCTTTGGCCGGGTCCAGACTTAGCCATGAAGGCACTTCCTTTGGCTGCAGCTTGACGAGACCCTCAATCCGCTCGCGAATTAGTTTCTCCGCGGGTTTGGTTCGAGTCACCAGCAGAACGAGGGGAAGGGTGACAACAAGCAGGATGAAGAAGAGCAGTAACATTGCTACACCTCAACCGAATGATCCAGCGCATGCAGAGGCACCGGAATGCCCGCAGCTTTGAGCCTCTCGGAGAACTTAGGAACAATACCCGTCGCGAAAAAGCGACCCTTGACCTTGCCGCTTTCGGTAAGTCCCTGCTTCTCAAACAGAAAGATGTCCTGCATACTGACCACTTCCGCAGTAGCGCCTGTGATCTCACTGATGTGAGTGATGCGGCGGGAGCCGTCACTCATGCGCGAAGCCTGCACAATGAGATGAACCGCGGAGGCGATCTGGGCGCGAATCGCTTTTTCGGGCAGCGCCACGCTTCCCATCAGCGACATGGTCTCGAGCCGCGCAATGGCGTCGCGCGGGTTGTTCGCGTGAACTGTTGTGATGGACCCATCGTGGCCGGTATTCATCGCCTGCAACATGTCGAGCGCCTCTTCTCCACGGATCTCGCCGAGAATGATGCGATCAGGGCGCATACGGAGCGCGTTGATCACGAGTTCACGCTGGCGAATCGCGCCCTTGCCCTCCACATTCGGAGGCCTGCACTCGAGTCGCGCTACATGTTCCTGTTTGATCTGCAGTTCGGCGGAGTCCTCGATGGTGACAATCCTCTCCCGGGGCGAAATGAAGCCGGAGAGCACGTTAAGCAATGTGGTTTTACCGGCGCCTGTCCCCCCGGCAACCACGATGTTTAAGCGCGCCTTGACAGCACCCTCGAGAATCTCCAGCATTTGCGGCGTCAAGGCCCTATGCCGCAGGAGGTCTTCTGCTGTAAGGGGAGAGGCCGGAAACCGGCGGATCGAGATCAGGGGCCCGTCCACGGCAAGCGGCGGAATCACGATATTGACTCGCGATCCGTCGAGCAGGCGTGCGTCCACCATGGGAGATGATTCATCGATGCGGCGCCCTACAGCCGAAACGATCTTGTCAATGATGTGCATCAGGTGCGTGTTGTCGCGGAAAAGCACCTGGGTCTTCTCAATCACGCCCCGCCGCTCCACATAAACGGTGCCATGGGTATTCACCATGATGTCGCTGACCGTGGGATCGTGCAGCAGCGGCTCCAACGGCCCAAGGCCAAAGACCTCGTTCATCACCTCTTTCGCCAGGCTGTCTCTGTCGAGCGCACTTAGGGGGATATCCTGCTCACCGACAAGCTGCGAAATTGTCGATTGCAGGTTCTGACGGCCGTCGGCATCATCCTGCGTGGCCGCGAGCTTCTCAAGGTCGAGCCGCTTAATGAGCTCATGATGGACTGCGGCCTTTACCGAGTGTCTGGACTCTTCATTGAGATTCGGAATGACGCGCACATCCTGGAAAGTTCTCGGACGCACCTGGGTCGTGATGAAAAGTGGCGATTGATTCATTGATACCTCCTCAGTCGGACCCGTTGCCACTGGTTAACTCCACAGCTTGAATTTGCGTTTTGCCGGTGTATGCACAAAGGTGCTTTCTGTCAGAGCTGCCAGCATCTGTGCCCATCTGGCCATCGCCTGCGTGAACGCGCCGCGTGTCTGAGGCGCGATTGGCGTGCCGGCGTTAATTGCCTTGGTCAGCTCGATATAGTTGTTCGGCACTTCGATCGCTACCGGAAAACCGATCGCAGTCTCAATTTCATGCTTCGGTACCGCGGCCTCAGACCCGGAACGGTTCGCGACAATGCGAAGCTTGGGGGAGAGCCCATCGATCAGCGTCAGGTGTTCAATCTGCCGTGCCAGGTCGCGCAACGCTCCTAAGTCAGGCGTACAGACTGAGGCGATCTCATCCGAACAACTGACGAGCGAAGAAAGCCAGGCGGCGTTCTCCGTCTCAGAGTCGACCAGAACGTAGTCGTACCGCTGGCGCAGATAGTTCATGACAGCCGATGAGTCGGGAGCGTCCATCCTGCTCTGTGGCAGGTATGCATCGGGCGATGCGATCACGTCCAGCCCGTCAGAATGCCGGGTCACCAGGCCTTCCAGTAGAGCAGCGTCCAGACGATCCGCACTGCGGAGCAGCTCGTCGAAGTGATATTTCGCGTGCTTGATGCCAAGGTAGAGGGCAACATGCCCAAGATGATTCTTCTGATCAATCAGGAGAACCCTTTTTTTATGAGTGCGAACCAGGTGGACGGCCGAATGAACTGCCAGAGTGGTGGCTCCAACACCGCCTTTTGCTCCGAGGATTCCGATGATCTTGCCAGCAGGCGTCGCGCCCCGCGAATCCATGTCCGAAGCCGGCTTAAACCGCGCTAATGCGGCCAGGAGCTCGTCCGCGACGAGCGGCTTCCCAAGAAACTCATCGCACCCGGCTCGCATGGCACCAAGCAGAAGGTCGGCATTCATCGTGGAGGATAGGCCCACAAGCCGCAACTTGAGCGGAAGCAGTTGCTGCAGCCGGGCCATGGTCTCCAGCGCGGCGCCCGGATCGACATCGCAATCGACGAGTGCGACGCAGACGGAGGCGTCTTTAAGCATCGCCGGAAAGTGGGGCCGCCGATTGCCCGTGATGTATTCCTGAAAATCACCGGCGAAGAGTGCGCCATTCACTCTCTCGACGGCCGTCATTGCGTTCGCGAGGATATCGGCAGGTGCGCAGACACTGAATACTGCCTGTGCGATTGGTTTTTCAGTAAGGGTCGCGATGCTCATGGTTGCCTCTGGACGGGCTGCGAAGGTAGGTCGTTCGGGCGTTCCTGGTGCAGGGCCTTGTCGAAGCCACCCTGGCTCATGTCTGGTACAGCCAGAGCGGGTTTGTGAATGTCAGTTGGCTCCGCAGTGGGATCAACGACTCGCGCGCGAATGATCACTACCAGTTCCACGACCGAATGGCTGATGTTTTTGGAACGGAAGAGCTGGCCGAGGATGGGAATGTCTCCGATACCAGGGACCTTGGACAGTACCTCTGTTGTGCGATGGTCCAGGAGACCGGAGATGGCAAAGCTCTGTCCGTCGCGGAGCATGACCTCGGTTTCGGCGCTTCGGGTGGACAAGGCCGGGATGGTGTAGCCGGCAATCGTGACAGCATTGGTGTAGTCGAGGGCGCTCACCTGCGGCTTGACTTTCACACGGATGGAGCCGTCGTCATTGACAAACGGCGTGAAGTCCATCTGCACACCGTACTGACGGAATTGAATGGTGATCGCAGTTCCGTTTCCGGCACCTGCCTGCACAACGGGGAATGGAAATTCACCGCCGGAGAGAAACTTGGCTTCTTCTCCACTCATCGTCGTCAGCGTTGGCTCGGCAAGAATCTGGGCAATGTTTTTCTGCTCGAGATCCTGTACGGTAACGCCGAGGTTTGTTTTCGCGTTGTAGAAATAGAAGTTCAAGGGATTGCTGATCGTAATCGTTGAGCCCGTACCGCTGGCAGATGTCGTCGCGGTTGTAGCGAACTGCTGTGTGGAAACGCTACCCACGTTGTTCCCTGCCGCACTGAACAGGTTGAATCCAAACTGTTCCAGCTTGCTGCGATCCACCTCGAGGATCTGAAGCTTCAACTCCACTTGCTTGGGTCGGACCGGCACCACCCGAAGCGAATTCGCAACCTTCCTGGCATAGGAGGCCGCGAGAGTAGTCGCGGCTTC
The DNA here is from genome assembly GCA_035651235.1 of Acidobacteriaceae bacterium. Classification (GTDB taxonomy): domain Bacteria; phylum Acidobacteriota; class Terriglobia; order Terriglobales; family Acidobacteriaceae; genus Granulicella. Next base: position 101,869 of record DASRGC010000005.1, on the reverse strand, counting down.
GGCCATCTCCGCTGTGGGCACAGTCCCCGTGAGGGTCAGGAGCTCCTGCCCACCATGGATTTCGATATGGTTTCCCGGGAACTCAGAGTCCAGGGCACTGCGGAGCATGCTGGGGTCAAAATCGGCGGAGACGTCATAGATCACCGAGTTGCCGGCGGGGTCCCAAACGATCAGGGTGCTTGTCCCGGGCGCCTCCGCAGTCACGATCACTTCATCCGGCGCCGAGCTGTACGTTCGCAATATGGCTGGATCAGCGAGGTAGATCCGACGGATGAGTCTGCCCCGCAGGATGGTCGATTGTCCGACCACAATGTGGAGCTTCTCTTCGACGTGTGCAGGCTTCACGTGAGTATAGGAAGGTGCCCACAGAGTGGAGCTCGCTGCCGACGACCTGGAATGAGATGTCTGTGCGAGCGCTAGGCTCGCGCCGCCAAACACCACCTCCAAAAACACCAAGCCTCTTGCGATCTTCCTCTTCACTGGGCTGTCACCCGAAAGGTCTTGGTGACCTCTTTGTCTCCCAAAATTGTGTCGACGGTGAATACCCGGGTGGCCGCGGTCGCCGATCGTCTGGGGCGCCCTTCGATGTGCCTGGGACTGGACATTTGTGGCGACGCACTTCCGCTTAAGGCGGAGAGTTGAACGGGAGTGCTATTGCTAAGTCGGCTGTCCGATCCGCTCCTCATGATGAAGTGAATGGCTCCCTGAGTACTGGCCATAACTGCCTTCTCGGCGTCCTGCGGCGTAAGCAGGAGAGTGACAACCGTAATCGAGGCAGGCTCCGCTTTCCCATCTGGGTCGGGCTGCGTCTGATGCCCGACAGCAAGGACCTCCGCGTCCTGCAGAACCGTGACCGTGACAGGATCCGGCGATTTGTCGGAACGATACGTCGCCAAGACGTCGAGCCGTGAACCGGGCTGCATGAAGCCTGCGACACCGATTACCTCGTCCGTGCGGAGAGCAATCGCCCGCATGCCTTGAGGGATACGTCCTGCGAGTCCGGCGCCGGCACCGGGGGAGCTCACGAGCTTGTCAGTGAGCGGTTCACCCGGCTGAATTGGATAGAGCACCGTGCGACCCACCAGATCCGCAGGGCGTGTGAACGCGCCAGGCACTTCGGTCTTTCCCGGCCAATCAATCAAGGTGAGACTGTCGGGCTTTAGAACTTCGTTCGCCTCCAGCGGCCGCGCAGGTGCGACGTAGCGCCAGGCCGGCTTGTGTTCCGTCGCACTGGCGAAGATTCTGCGGCTGAGCGCCAATGTACACAGGCCGGAGACGGCCAGCGCGATCGCAAATGCCACTGCCAGCTTGCGGAGGTTCATCGCACGGCTCTCGCAACGCATTGCATGCTGAGCAACCATCCACAAGCCACGGCGGTCGGAACGGCGTAGGGCAGGCGATGTGTGGACGTGTTCGAGACATTCAAACGGGGGTGAGCCGTAAACCCATGCTTGCCGTGATGCATGAGCAGGACGATTACGTTGGCAAGCGTGCTTCGCAATGCACCTCGCCAGATCGCGAATACCAGAGCGCAGGCGGCACCCGCCAACACGGTCGCGATCAGCAGGTCTTTCACATTACTAATGCCGGCCACAGCAGACAACGCCGCGATCAGCTTCACATCGCCAGCCCCCATACCCCCGGCCAGGTAAAAGATCATGAAGGCGCCGCCTCCAATGAGAGCTGCGAGAGCCGAGCAGGCCGCCTGCGCTGCGCCACCAAAGCCGAGGTGCAACATGATCCCACAGACAAATACTGAGCTGACCAGCTTGTTGGGAATTCGCCGCTCGCGGACGTCGGCGATCGCGGCCAGAACGGAGCAGCCGAACAACGCGCTGGGACATAAAAGCGAGTGATAGAGGATCATGCGTCGGTCCGTTGCCCCCTGTTGGCGGCAATTGCGCCAGCCTTCACCTTAATCATCGGAAGATTGCAGCGAATGATTAGCGGCGGATTCCTCAAATCGTTCGTAATCCCACGAATGCGCCACATTGAAGCACGTCGCGCGGACAGAGTTGAGCAGAACGGTTCAGTCCGCGCCAGACTGCGATAACATCTCCCACTTCTCTGCCGGTGCTTCTCAGGGAGAACCACCAATACAGTGGAGCTACCCATGAGCGCGACGTTGATTCCTGTGACTGCTTCTGGATCTGCCACTGAGCGGGCGATCACCTCGGAACCGGTGTCGCTACTCAGTAGAGTCTTCAGTCGATCGACTCTCTTCTGCTGTGTGCTTGCGGCCGTGGTGTACATGTGCGTGCCGCAGACGTTTTCCGACCCGGATATCGGCTGGCACTTGCGCGATGCTGAGATTCTCGTCAGCTCACATCACATGATCCGGCGGGACGTTTTCTCATTCACAGCGGCAGGCGCTCCATGGATCAACCACGAGTGGATGGCAGAGCTGCCGTTCTATGCGGCGTGGCGGCTTGGAGGCTTAGCGGGAGTGCATACGCTCACGCTGATCGTTATCGGCGCATTGATGTTCGGCATCTATGGACTCAGCTTCACGCGATCTCGCGATGCCCGGCTATCCCTCGCTGTCAGCGTTGTGGCCACCATTTTTTCCACCGTGTCCTTCGGGCCGCGCACGCTGCTGTTCGGATGGCTGCTGTTTCTGGCGGAACTCGCGATTCTCCAGCGGGCGCTTTCGACGCCGCGAGCTGTATGGCTGATGCCATTGCTCCTTGCCATTTGGGTCAATACACATGGCTCATGGATGATAGGCCTGGTAGTATATGCGGTTTTTGTGGCTGCAAATGCTGTTCGGTGGGAGAGCCCATGGCTCACCTCCCCGGGAATGCCAGCAGCGCAGATCCGAACATACATCGGCAGCGGTCTGGCGAGTGTCGCCGCGCTGTTTCTCAATCCTTACGGGTGGCGGCTGGTAACCTATCCGTTTAATCTTGCCTTCCACCAGAGGCTCAATATAGCGAACGTGGAGGAGTGGCGCACGCTGGACCTGCACACAGGGCGGGGGAAGTTCGCTCTTGGTTGTGTCATCGCCCTGGCCACGTGGCAGATTGTACGGCCACACCGCTGGACTCTCACTGACGTGGCCCTGATGGTGATCGGGTTCTACTCCGGGTTCACTTATTCACGTTTTCTGTTTCTGTTCGCTATCCTTGGCGCACCTATCGTGGCGGGGACGTTCGCAACGTGTACACCGAGCCAGGCGCGCACTCAGAGGCCGCTGCTGAATGCCGCTTGCATCCTCGTCGTTGCAGCCCTTGTGTTCACACGCCTCCATCATCCGCCGACCGCGTATTCATCAGTACGCGATTCGATTCCGGAGAGTCTTCCGGCGGTATTTGCGAGCCTCCCGCCGAACTCGCGCGTGCTCAACGAATACGCTTGGGGTGGCGCGTTAATTCTTCACCAGCCCAACGTGCCGGTTTTTATCGATTCGCGTGTAGATATATTCGAGTACAACGGCACACTCAAGGACTACCTTGACATTGTCCACCTTCATCGAACGCTCGATCTCCTCGATCGTTATCGAATCACGCACGCCATTTTCCCGCCCGACGCACCCTTGATCTATTTCCTTGAGCACACCGGATCATGGAAGGTACTCTATCAAGATAAGCATCTGGTTCTGCTAAAACGGCGGCCGGGCCTCTCCTGAACACCGTAGCCGAAACTGCGCCGTTTTGCGGCGGGAGTCGAAGCCCTTATGCCCGCCGGTTACTTACCTACCTTGAATCGCGCCAAATTGTTTCCTTCTGTAGAGCACAAATCGATCGTCATTCGTGAAAAACGGTCGCCAGGCACCGGGGCGTGACCGTAGACAAAATTGTCGCCTACCGTCACGTCCCATTAGTACTCTGCTATGCCGTTGGAAAGGAACTGTTACACCAGATTCCTATCGGTGCCCATGATATCCAGACGATGGAGGTGGCTGAAGGGATTATGGTTGTCGTTGCAGATCAGGATGAAGGTTTCAGTAGCACAGTTGCAGCATTGCACTGCCGTCCGCCATCTCCTGTATTATCAATACCTGTTCGAATGGCGGACAAAATCGCGGTAAATTAGACCGCATTGCGCGATGTTTCGTTTACGAAACATTGTGGAAATTTTAATCGTCAGACATGGTCCTGCATAGTGGGCCTCAAAGGAGTCGATGTACGGAATCGGAAGCAAGCTTCGGGCGGCGCGTATGGCGCGGCAACTGACCCTGCGTGAGGTCGAGGAACGCACCGCACGTCTAGCTCAACAATGGGGAAATTCGGCCTATCGTGTCTCCGCCAGTTGGCTTGCTCGCGTTGAGAACGAGAACGGTGGGCTCTCTGCAATGAAGCTCATCGTCCTTGCCGTCATCTACGACCTCACGGCGCAGCAACTTCTCAGCTTCTATCCCGATGTGAGCTCGAATCCGGCGGAGTACGATGAGGTCGCCAACCCGAATTCGACACTTCTGCTGTCGAGCGGCCGGCTAGAGGAACATGCGAAGGAATGGCTCCCGGATACGTTGGTCAGTGACCCACCCCCGGATGACACCACCCTCCTACCGCCTTCTTCGAACCCCCTTCCCGAACACTTCCGCCGCGGCATCATCGGGCAACGTGATCGGACCATGGACCCCATGGTTCCACCCGGATCGATCGTGCTCATTGATACCCAGAAGCGCGCAATCGCTCGGCGAAAGGACTGGAACAATGAGTTCGATCGGCCTATCTACTTCCTTTTGACCAGGACCGGATTTGTCTCCGGCTTTTGCGAACTCGACCGCAACTCAGAGTGGCTCACCCTGATCCCTCACCTGCTCTCTCATGAGTCGAGCAGACGGTGGCGCTATAAGAAAGAGGTTGAGGTCATCGGGACAGTCGCTGCAGTATTCACCCGCCGTGTGGCGTGAGTCACGCCAAAGAGAGCTGCAGATCCTCTACCCCGGGCGCATTTGCAATCTCATATAAGGCGATTAGGCGGCGAGTCATGAGGTAATAGATGGTAGCGATGCGCTGCGCGTACTCTCCGAAAGCAGTTCGCGAGCCTCCATTTCGAGCCGCGGTATCGAGCCGTTCAAGATGCCACCGGATTTCTCTCGCATTCAACCTCAACTCCTCCGCGGCTACCAACGCCTCCGGGTATGACCTCTGGCAGTAGCATGCCAGGTCGATCAGAGCCTCACAGTTTCTTTCAATAGTCCGCAGCCCCGGAAGATCGCCCAGGAGCTGCACTATTTCTGAAGGGTCGAGATCACAGGGGCCATCTCTCCGGTCGAGCCTGTCCGCTTCTCCCAGGAGATCAAGGGCAACGATCTTTAGATTTCCCGTATTGATCGGAATCACCCGCGCGAGAATCGTCTGCCAGTTCTGGCCATAGAGCTTACGAATCCGCAGGTGGTAGTAGATCCACGCCACGATGAGGGACACGACAACTAGCATTAAAAGCGCTAGAAAAAGATAGAGCCGTTCATTCATGGCCTTTTTCTACCTCTCAACGTCGCAAGAGTCGCGGCAGTCTGCTTGCGGACTAGGATCAGGTATGATCCGATCTCGTCCGGCAAACGCTCCTGTTGTGGCTGTTGCCGATACAAAGTGACGATCCAATAACTAAGACATAACAGATATACCGTCATTCGCGTATCAGTCAGTATCATCGAAGCCGTCGTGCCGTTCGCCATACCAAAGTAGCTATCCCCCGCTTCAAGCACGATACAAAAGACTGAATAAATACCGAGCCCTTGCGCGATACGAGCTACATGTGTCTTCCATGGCAGGCCGGCCGTAACGGAGAGCCCTATCATCCCCACAAACAGCTCGGCCAGGAGCGCGGCGGAAAACAGGCTTCCTCGAATGACGATCGCCTCTCTCGACCCATGGGTTCGTGGCGCCGACAACCATGCCAGCGCCGCCGCCACACAGAGGCTGAAGACAATCAACCAGATTAGATGCCTGCGCAGGTCTGACGCCCAAACACCCACAGGCCGGAAGACATGGGATGCAATTTCGTACGCAACCGCCAGTTGCAGCAATACATCCAGTACAGCGAATCCCCAATACGTATAAAAATAGGCGTATGAATATCCCGTTTGCGCGCGTGGATAGATGAGATACAGCATTGTGGTCTTGAGAATGTTGGCCGCAATGAGCGCTGTAAACAAAGGGAAACTTCGCGTTCGGCCGCGATAGAGGAGGACAAAGAGCAGCATCACGTGCCCGGCAAGGCCAGACAGCCAAAAAAAAGAGCCGAGATGCGAGAGGTGCATCTCCGACTCTCCTTTCCGGCCGTCCTCGTCCGCAGATGGACAAATTATAGACTTGTGACGCGCGAGAACTGAAAGCTGGGTGGCGGCGGCGGTACCGGATCGGTTCCCGTAACCGAGCCTGGCTGTGGGGCCTGGGGAACCAGGATGATGGGTGATTGCTGCTGGGCGCAAGCCGAGTCGCTGCCGATGCAGGCGAAGGCGAATGTCGCGACAAACCCGAATGCGATGGTGCGGATGTACTTCTGAATCACGATGATCTCCTTTTGAGCGGGTGGTACCGCTTGACCGGAGATTACGGATCCGCAGTCAATTTTTTTAGCGAATCGGCATGTTTGCTGCGTATCAGAAACCAAATGTGGCGGCGGCCAATACCATGAATCTTTAAATTCCACTAGTTATTTAGGACTGCCGGGTTATTGTTGCGTATCCGTCACAGCGTGGCTAGGATTGGATTCGCTGCCAGGTCACGTGAACCGACACAGTCGAACCATATGAATCAACCCGTCGATGATCTTCGCGAAATGCTGTTGGTGGTCACTAGGTCGCTCGTCACTGTAGATGACGCCCGGTGGCAGAAGCTCGCACAAAGCTGTGCTGCCGCAGCCGGCGGCCGCTGCAGCATTCTTACTGGCGTTCTGGCCACCTGACAGATTCACGTTGGACAAGCGTATCGGCGGGAACGAAAATTAGGAGTCTCTTGACTTTCCGCGTCGACGGCTGCGGGCGCCGTTGTTTAAGGAAGGCGTTCCCACCATCCACGCCGGTGAGGGCGAGCCGGGCATATTGACGGCGTGCGGCGAAGTCGGCGTCGCAGTCACCTCGGCCCCGGATCTATTCGCTTCCTTAGACAAGCCTATTGTTGAGCACTTCGACGGGCGGGAGGGATTGCGCGACCAATTTGTCATTCTCCTTGCAGAATCCGCCCGGCCCGGATTAGGCACTCGAGCGTTCACTGAAGCTCTGCTGAAGCAGTGCCTGATTTTGCTCTTGCGGCGGCAGATCGACCGCGGGGCAGCTCCAATCCCATGGATGAGCGCCTTGGCCGAGCCGGGCCTTGCAAGAGCCCTACAGGCGATGCTCGAATGTCCTTCGGAGCGGTTTACTGTGGAAGCGCTGGCGTCCATCGCCGGACTGAGCCGTTCCGCCTTTGCCGCGCGCTTTACCCACATATTCGGAAGAACTCCGCTGAACCTGCTCAAGTCGGAGCGCCTGCGCCGCGCGCGTGAACTACTTGCCACCACCAATGCGCCTGTAGATCAAATCGCCCGCAGCGCGGGCTTCTCTAGTCGCAGCCACTTTTCACATACGTTCCGTATAGCTTACGGCGTCGATCCAGCCAATTTTCGCGCAGTCGCATTTTGGGAAATCGAAGTCAGCCGTCAAATAAATACATCAGTGCCATCTACAGTCTTTGGGGTTGTGAGTCGTCCGGTCCCCAGGATGAACTCTGCTCCCGTATTCCTGTAGTTCTCGAGATACATCTCGTTCAGGCCGGTTACCATTCTCTCGGACGCGGGACATGTCAATCCTGAAGCCGGTGTGAGCGATGCCAAATTCTTCGCCTCGGCGAAAGTAGGATGCGACCTTTGCGCTATGAATAATGTTTTTACCTGGCAGGCACGCGATGTTCGGACACGATCCGCCGATGTATTTGCGGTCAACGACTGCGACCGGCTTTCCTTCACCCGCAAATGTCCAGGCAGCGAGGGTCGAACCTGTCCCGCCACCGAGGATCACCAAATCGAATTCTTCCGGCTGAGACATGATCGGGACTTTCGATAATACAACTATTTGCCTGATTTCTAGTAAACGGAACCCAGTCGATCTCTGCCGCAAACAAATCCTAGCAATAAGCTGGTTAGCCTCACGTGATCTGCAATTCGGAATGTCAACTGTTAGCTTTAGGGCAACTCACTCAAGTGCTGATAAATCTTGGTAGTGAATCCTCAAGGAATCAACTCGAGCCTTTATGACCATTACGTGGCAAGAGCCATCAACCGGCGGCAGCCGGTTAGACTTCAGAAGCCTTTTGTGCTGCTCGTTCGAGGTTTGTAACAACGTGCGCTATCGGGCAAAACATCCAAAGTTGCCACGGTTGATCGACTGATTGAAGATTCGATTCCGCGTCCACCATCTACCTGAATAGAATTTCACCTCTGCTTCAACTGCTCCGCCTTCAACAGGCTTACACTTGCCAGGTCTACGCTGCTCATCATCCTCGCCTGAGAGTGAACCTTGAGAATAGCTGCTACGGTGATCGCGCTGTACATTGGCTGCGGCATGCTGCCTGTTCCCGCGGCCGCACAGTCCGGAGTTCCGCAAGAGCCCTCGCGCGGTCTCAAAGCCTCTGCAGCGCCCGTGATCCCGGCGCCGCCGGAACTTGCCGGCATCAATGCAAAGCGCGTTGCCGAGCTTCCGAAGTACAACAACCATGACGACGGTGATCATCTTCACGGCCTAATTCGCATCCATGGAACCGAGCTTACCCAGCATCTCATCCACCTCTGGGAAGATGGCTTCCTCAAGCAGCATCCGTTGGCCCGCTTCGAAGATAAGCTGTGGCCTACCGGGTTCTCAGGCCTGGCCGAGGATACTGCCGACGTAAACGTCATGGGACACGGCGCCTGGTATTCCGATCTGAAAGCCCTCGAAGCTCAATGGGGATACGATCCGCAGGAGGTGCAATTCGCTACCGGCGGGTTCAACCTGCGCAAAGGTAATACCCCCGCGACCATCTTCTTTGTGAACCGCAATAATCCGCTGCATGGACTCACCATCGATCAGATCGACGGCATCTTCGGCGCGGCGCGGAGTGGAGGCTGGAACGGAACGAAGTGGGACACCTCGTTCGCGCGTGGGCCCGAGAAGAACATCCGCACCTGGGGCCAGGCCGGGCTGGCCGGAGAGTGGGCTGACAGGCCCATCCATGTGTATGGACTCGATGCCACCCTGTCCAACTGGTCGAAGATGATTCAGGACATCGCCTTTCATGGCGGAGACAAGTGGAACGAGCAGATGCAGGAGATTGTTCGTGGCGGTGTTGAGATGCCCGCTGACGCCGAAATTGTGGCAGATGTGGCCGCGGACAAGTATGGGATCGGCTTCAATCTCGCGCGCGTCGTACAGGCAAACCCCGGCGTTAGGCCGCTGCCCATCGCGGCCAAAGGAGGAGAGCCCTTCGTCGAGGCCTCGGACCAGACCTGCTATGACTCTACCTATCCGTTCGTTAATAAGGTGGTCTTCTATGTCAATCATCCTCCGGGCAAGCCAATTCGCCCCGTCATCAAGGCCTTTCTAACCTATGTCCTTTCACGCGAAGGACAACAGGCGGTCATCGAGGACGGCATGTACATTCCGCTGAATCCGGAACTTTCAGCCGCCGAAATCGCGAAGCTTCAATAGCCGCCGCAATACTCGTCAAGGAGATGCCTTCATGAAGAGCCTGGCGCTTGCCGCTGCCGCCTTTGCCGCGCCGATGTTTGTCGCATCGATCTTTTTCGGATCGATTGCACCATCCGCTTTCGGCCAGTCCGCGCAGTTTGCCGGCTATCAGCCGACCGAGCAGGTCAGCGGTGAAATCCGCCTCTGCGGATCACCCTCGATGCTCGCGCTGATGAAGCTGTGGGAAGAAGGTTTTCACAAATACGAGCCGAACATTGTCTTTAACAATGACCTGCGTAGTACGGCGCTGGCCCAGTTCGGGCTGTTTGAGAACTCGGCTGATCTCGCGGTCTCCGCACGCCACCTGTACCCCTATGAGTTCTATGGCGTGTACCGCCGCTCACTGCTCTACCCGGTCGAGATCACGGTCGCCACCGGCGCTACCGAGGCCGTGGGAAAATCGACGGCGATCGCCATCGTGGTGAACAAAGCAAACCCGTTGACGAAAATTTCCATGAAGCAGCTCGACGGCGTCTTCGGCGCGCAACGTACCGGCGGTTGGCACGACCTGGTGTGGGACGAGTCTGTGGCCCGGGGAGCCCAGGGCGACATCCGCACTTGGAGCAAGCTGGGCCTGAGTGGCGAATGGGCTGCGCGGCCGATCCATTCCTACGGTCCTCCGGGCATCTACCCTGGTGGCCAGACCTTCTTTCAGCAAGCAGTGCTGGGCGGCAGCGACCGCTTCAGCGAAACTCTGCGCGAGTTCCAGGACCGTCGCGCGATGCTTCAGGCCGTGGCCAGCGATCCTGAGGGCATCGCCTATGTGGCGTTAGGAAATGCTACGCCCGAGCTGCGCGCCGAATTGAAGGTCATTCCCGTAAGCGCCACCAATTCGGCACCAGCCGTGCCACTGACGCGCGCCACTGTCGCCGACCACAGTTATCCGCTTGCCCGCTACGCTTACCTGTACTATGCGCCCGATGGTCCGGACGGCACGCGCAAACCGATCGACTCCAAGCTCAAAGAGTTTCTGAGCTACGTGCTCAGCCGCGAAGGTCAGCAGCAGGTCAGCAAGGAAGGTGACTACCTTCCCCTCACGACAGAAACTGCGGCCCAACAGAAAACGAAGCTGAAATAACAGAGTGCTGCGCTTGAACATCGAATAATGCGCAGACTACTTCAGCATCTCGCGCTGATGCTCAACCATGTCCAAGGTGAGCGGCAGGTAATCTCCTTCGTGGCTGACCTCCTGCTGGCCTTCGCGGCTGAGGATGTATGCGAGGAACTCGCGAACCTTCGGCTCCATGGGCTTGCCCGGAGCCTGGTTGATGTAAATCGGAATGTCACGGAGGAGCGGGTATGTCCGGTTGATTACGTTTTCGCGAGTTGGCGCAACGTACGGCAAGCCAGCCCTCGCGGCAATGGCGACCGGGCGAACCTCCGGCACCAGGTAACGAATACCTGAGTACGCCATCCCGTACTTGTCCTTCGCGAGCGCGTTCAGGATGCGCTGCCCCGCCGGCATCAGCACCTTACCTGAAGCGTCCTGGACATTATCGAACTGCTGGATATCGCAGTTCCACAGCGTGCTGCCGCCGAGAGCCGCGGCGGAAAAGAAAATGCCGAATCCGCTGTCGTTTCCGTAAGCGTAGAGGTGGATCGGCTTGTCTGCCCAATCACCCGTGAGGCCCAGATCGCCCCACGTCCGTATGGCCTTTGGTGCTCCTAGTTTGCGCTCAGTCCCAAAGATGCCGTCAAGCTGCGCCATAGTCAGCTTCTGCAGCGGGTTGTCCTTGTGCACAAACACGACCATTGGGAACGTCTTCCCCTCGGCATCGTAGGCGCCGGTCGTCGCGACAAAGCGCATTGGGGCGTAGCCAAAAGTCTTAGTGAAGCCGAGATTCTCCACCTGCCAACTGTCCCGCCCCATGTAGGCAAGATCACCATGCCCGGCGTAGAGTCCACCGATGCCTGTTGCGGTACTGTAAAGATGGTCATCGAAAGTGATGCCCGGCTCCACTTTGCGGAAGCCATCTTCCCAGCGCTTCTCCAGATTCACCATCCCGTCGTTGCCCCATACGATCAGGGTTCCGGTCACCTGCTCCTTCGGCACATAATGCGGGTACTGCGCGAAATCCTGGCCCAGAGCGGCGGCGCCGAGCCCGGTCACGAGCACGATGGTAAACAGGCATCTGAATGTCACAATATTCTCCTCATACTTAGCTGCTTTCGGATGGGCATCCAGTGCCATCTCGACCGGCGCGGACTGTTTCACCGTCCGCGAAGTGGAGCGGCCTGCGGTTTCCGGCAGCCGCGGTACTCTACAGTTCTGGCATTGCCCTCCGGCTACTCGAGCTTCTTCAACTGCTCCTTGGCAACCTCAGGCGTAAGCGGCAGGTAACCGCCATCGGCCAAGACTCCCTCTTGGCCCTGGCGGCTCAGAATGTAGGTAAGAAACGCCTTCAGTTTGGGCTCGACCGGCTGACCAGGCGGACGGTTGATGTAGACATAAATCGATTCCACCAGCGGGTAGGTGCGATTCGCCATATTGGCCTCAGTGGGCTGAACGTAAGGGCCTGCGGGGCCGGCTGCAATAGCAAGCGCCCGTACCTCGCTGCTCTTGCGCGCGCACTGCGGCGCTGTATACGCGATCCCCTCGGGATCTTTCGCCAGCGCGTCGATGATCATTTCACATCCCTGCGGCGGCCGAGGTCCAGGCTTGAACAGCATGCCTACTTCGTTCAGCGCGACCTCCTGCAGGTCCGGATTCCACAGGTCGCCTCCCCCGAACACCATGCGCTGCATCGAGAGGCAGAAGCTGTTGGCGCTCAGGTCGTACCCATATGGATGGATGCGCTGGCTGGCCCATGCACCGGTCAGGCCAAGTTGCCCCCACGTGCGGATATTCTTATCACGGCCGCGGGCACTCCCTGTCGTCCACTCAGTTCCCTGCCACCCGCCTGTACGCTGCGAGCCGAATATTCCATCGAGCTGCTGGACCGTGAGGCGGGTCAGCGGATTCTGCTTGTTCACAAAGATCACATTCGCGGGCATCTTCGCCGGCTGATCGAAGGCGCCCGTAGCCACAATGATCTCCAGCGGATCGTATCCATAAACTTCACGGAAGGCGAGCGTCTCCATAGGCCAACTGTGGTGGCCCATCAGGCCGAGATCCGCCACTCCCGTGTAGAGAGCTCCGATTGCCGCCGCACCACTGGGCAACACGTCCGCGAAGCGAAGTCCCCGCTGCTGCTCGTGGATGCCGAGTTCCCAGGCGGTGAGCATCTTCAGCATCGTCTCATTGCCCCAGATCCGAATCTCGCCGAACTGGTCGTTGTTGCCGTGGTATTCGGGAAGTCCGGTGAGGTCCTGGGCTGCGCATACAGAGGCAGCCACAGCGGCGGCGAATAGAAGGATTGATTTGAGGATTCGCATGAGGATTCTCCGGCCTGCTTACTGGATTGTGTCAAGCGACTACTGAATTTTTTGAAGCTGCTCCAGAGCAAGTTGTGGAGTTAGCGGAAGGTAACCCGTAGCCGCGCTCACCGCTTGCTGACCATCGCGGCTCAGTACGTAGGTCAGAAACTCTTTCACACGCGGATCGACCGGCTGCGCCGGTTCACGATCGATGTAGATATAAACCGGGCGGCTCAGCGGATAATCGCGCATTGCGACGCTGTCTTCGCTCAGTGCCACCGGCTTCTCACCCGGCTTCGCAGCTACTGCAAGCGCCTTAAGCTGTTTGCCGCGATCGCAAACGCAGCCATATCCGATGCCGTCCGGATCTTTGGCTAGGGCCGCCGCGATGGACGGGCTGTCCGCAAATTCCTGCAGTTCCGGATTCCAAATGTCGCCGCCCTCCATCACTTGCTTGCGAAACGAAATCATCGGCCCGGATGTCGGCGAATAGATCGTGACCGGATAGCCGTACACATGGATCGGCCGGTTGGCCCAGACGCCTGTAAGGCCTAGTTGGCCCCAGGTACGCAGGTTGCGGTCCGCGCCCCGCCCAGCTTCGGCATGCCAGATAAACTTCTCGTCCCATGCGCCCGTCCGCTGGTCGCCAAAGATGCCGTCCAGTTGCTGAAGCGTCACAGCGCTCAAAGGATTACTGTGATTTACCAGAATTGCCAGTGCGAAGCTGCGGTCTGCGGCATCCGCACTGCCCATCGCCACCATGATCTCTAGCGGCAGGTGGTGTTCCCTGCGGAACATCACATGACGTTCCAGCGGAAGAATGGGCCTGCTCATCACGGCCATATCAGCCACATGAGTAAATAGCCCGGCCTGTGCTGTCTCCGTCCCTTTCAGTGTGTCGGCGAAGCGGATCTCCGGCTGCAGCCGTGTGAAGTTGGTCTCCCACACACGCATGAGCGCGGCCATCTCATCGCTGCCCCAACTATGCAGGATCGCCGGCCCGGGAAGCTGGTGAACTGGCTTATAAGAAGGCAGTTGCTGGGCTGTCAGTGCTCCGGTCAGCGAAAGAGCTAGCCCGAGAGCACAACCAGCGACGACTGTCCACGCATGGTTCATGTAGCTCCTCATGTCGACTCCACGTCGGTCTGTCAGAACTGCAGCTTCACCGAGAACTGCAGCTGCCGATTATCCGCAGCTGTCGTAGTCAGCAGCCCGGCAGTGGAGGAAAGAGCACCCATTGCATTGAAAATCTGCGTTTGGGCGCTCGCTGGATTAGCGAAGTTCGTATGATTCGTGACGTTGAAGGCCTGCGCCTGCAACTGCACACGCACACGCTCCGTGATCACCTGATCCTTCATAATGCCCGTCGTCCACAAGAACAGCCCGGGCCCTTGGATCGTATTTCGCCGGCTGGTTCCCAAGCGTGGACCGTTGAAGCCCGGCGCATAGGAATAGGTTGCGGGGAATGCAAAGCACGACGTATCCAGGTAGTTCAGGTTGTGCGGACGAGTGCAGGAGCTATTCGTGGCGATGCGATCCGGAAAATCAAAGGTCTGTGAGCCAAGCTCGCCCAGAGGATCGCCGCCCACGATCGGCGTAAATGGAATGCCGGAGCGCATCGTAAAAATATTGTTGAGTGTCCAACCACGCAGAGGAGCCGTGTACCTGCCGCCACGCTTCAGGTCAGGAAGGGGCGCGACGGCATTGGCCGAAAAGACATGGCGGATATCGAAGTCGGAATTTCCGCGGCCCAGCCGAAGATCGAAATATGGCAGGCCAGAGAGCGCGTTCGAGAAACTCGCGCCCGAAATCTGCGATGAGCTGTCGTCAATGGAATGCGACCAGGTATAGGCGATCTTGCCGACAATACCACGAGGCGCATTATAGCTCAGCGATGTCTGCATAGAGTTATACAGCGAGCTTCCGACATAGGCCGTATAGGATTCTGTTCCCACATTTGGGTTAAGCATGAGAGCCGCGCGTGCTGCCCCCGATACCTTCGTTACATCAGGGAAGTAGTAATTTCCATTTGGATCTCGGCCCAGCGGAGGGACGTTATTGATGTCATTCGTATTGAAAACCTGGTGCACGCCATGAGAGCCGATATATCCAATCTGGAAGACCGTGTTCTTCGATATCTGCTGCTGCAGATTGGCATTGCTCTGGATGACATAGCTGCGCGGCGGGTTACGCGGCGTGTAGATGACGCGAAGCTTCGGTGTGATGGTGTAGAACGGACTGATCGGGAACGAGCCTTTAGCGACTCCCGTTACGCGCCCTTCCTCATAGGAAGGTGCGCTCGAGTTCGCCTGGATGGCAAGCGCGTAATTTAGAGGCAGCGTGTCGTAGATGCCGGACGCAGCGCTCAGGATCGTCTTGCCATTTCCATAGACATCCCATGCAATCCCCAGTCGCGGTTCGAGGTTCTTCAACGTGGGATTACTGTCAAAGAAGCTGTTGACATACACCGCGGCCGGCGACGTTGGCGTCAGTAGTGCACCCAAACGGCCGCGGCTCTCGGTACTGTTGGTGGCCATCTCGTAGCGCACTCCGGCGTTTACAGTGACGTTCTTTAGTCCACGCCAGCTATCCTGCACATATCCGGCATAGATGGTCTGCCGGAGGTCATGCGGAACTACCGGCGTTCCCGGGACCCCGCCCTCGAAAAAAGTGGGCGCGTTAGTTAGCAAGCCGTTCACCGAACCGAAGTTCCATTCGCCGTTTGGGAGAATGCCGCCCAGTGCATTGTTCTGGTCGTGTTCGATCGCCAGGCCCATGGTGATCGATTGCTTGCCATGAACATAGGTCGTGTCGTTCTGTATCTGATAGGAATTGAAGTGATACGCGTTGGTACCCACTGCCCCAGAGCCACCCTGCACCGTCGTCAAACCCGACACGATAAGCTGCCCCGTGGTGCGGCCCGCATAGTACGCCAGAGCTGGGTCATCTGCCGCGGTGTTAATGACGGCCTTCTGGTTTGGCGCAATCGCCACCGATCGGTTGTATCCGAGCCGGAAGGAGTTGCTCAGCGTAGACGAGAAGATGTGGATTTCCTCGAGTGCAGCCGTTGTCCGCCGCGAAATCGCCTCGTCATACAACGTATTCGTCTGGTCGGCTGAGTCGACTGAAGCCGTATCGTACAGCAGGGTTCCATGCAACGAATCCTTCTGACTGAAGTTGTGGTCCAGGTGCAGCATCATGAAATCTTCATTGGTCTTCTGCGTCGTTGTGAAGTTATAAAGCCCTGAGTTGCCAGTGATCGCGCCATTCGGTAATGGATAGAGCGCCAGGAACGGCGGAACGGCCGGATCCACGGCAAGCTGCGTCACACCGGCGGCTCCAGCGGGCGCCACGGTGCCTCCCGCTGAAGTAAGGCAGCTCTTATTCTGCGTTGCACCCGCGGCTGCCTGTGTGCAAGTCACCAGGCCCCTACGCGCATTGGGGGACAGAACCACGGACACAATCGGCACAGCTTGCGCCTGGCGGAAACCTTCATAGTTGAAGAAGAAAAACGTCCTGTCGTGCAGGATGGGACCGCCGAGCGTTCCGCCAAACTGATTACGCCGGAGCGAGTTGGGCGCGCCGGGGGACGTAAAGTAATTGCGCGCATCGAACACGCTGTTGCGGAGATAATCGTAAGCCGAGCCATGGAAATCATTGGTTCCCGAGCGCGAAACCGAATTGATGACGCCCCCTGACATCCGCCCATACTGCGCCGGCGCGTCTGAGGTGATCACCGTGAACTCCTGGACCGAATCCACCCCAAGCGTATAGCCCGTGACTGAGCCGGGGCCACCATTCGCGTAGTCATTGATGTTGACGCCGTCCAGCCGGTAGCTGTTCTGCTGCGGGCGGTTGCCACCTATGGTCAGCTGCGCTCCCAGACCGCGCGAAAGGCGGGTGGTCGCCGTGGCCGCCCCCGGGTACTGCGTCAGAATCTGCGAGACTCCCGTGTTCAGTGTGGCCAGTGAAGTCCAATCGCGCCCGTTCAGAGGCAGATCGCGTGTTTGCTTGCCATCCACCACTCCCTGGATGGACGTGTCCACGGGGTTTACTCCATTGACGGTGCTTTCGACGTTGATGCTTACATCGCTCGCCGAAACAGTTAGGGACGTATCCAGATCACGCACCGCGCCTACATTCAACACCAGGTCCTTCTGTAGGTACGAGCCAAAGCCGGGAGCAGTCACCGTAACGTCATACCTCCCAGGGCTTAGGTTCGTCACCGAATAGAAGCCGGCTTGATTCGAGACAACATCGCGCGACACTCCCGTTGCCTGCGCGACCACCTTCACGTGCGCCCCAGGGATCACTGCGCCCGTCGCATCCACGATGTTTCCTTCCAGGGTGCCGCTGGCGCTCTGTGCAAACCCTGCATAGGAAGCAAAGCCCGGAATCAATAGCAGCGATAGACACTTTAGGAACTTCGCTTTCAGAAACATGAGACTTCTCCAATGCCTGTGCAGTGCGCTTCTAAGTTTTTCCAGCGGGCCTAAACGTCTCTGGGGGGTGCACACTGCATTTGAACGGTCAACGGTGAGGGTCGTCTGAAGCATCGGTGAAATCCACTTCATCAGCACGTCGAGAGTCCCTCGACGAATTCCGCTCTATTTCCAATTGACAGGGTCACTCCAGCTTCGCCCGCTCGCGCGCCACATCAGCGGGATCCAGAGGCAGAAATCCATCTGTCTTCGTCAGATCGGCCAGAATATCCTGGCCCTCCTTGCTCAGGATTAGCTCCATATATTCGCGAATCCAGGGCTCCATGGGAGTGCCTGGCTTGCGATTGATCAGGAAATGGATTCCGCCCGCCAACGGATACAGATCACCTTGCCCGCCATGCGAAACCCTGGCCTCAGGATCGGTCTGCAGCGGCAGCAGTCGGACCTTTCTCATAAGCTCATTGCTGCGGTCCCATCCCTCGTCGGTTGGGAACCAGCCTGCCAGGCCGATGCCAAACGGATCGTTCGCCACCGCATTGATGACATCCTCCAGCAGCGGAAGGTATTCCACACGGTGACTCCACACAAGGTCCTTTCCCAGCCTGTCGCGCGTCGTAGCCACAACGGGCAAGCCATGCAGCGTCGGCATGTAGATGTGAATCTCCCGTTTGGCATAGTCCGCACCGTTGTTGCCTACCGGGGCCTCGTGAAACTTGATCTCTCCCCAGCGCACGATGTCTCCCTTAGGCGAGCCGGTCGTAAGAATACTGGTCAGTTGGTCCATTGAGATTGCCGGAACAGGGTTCCTGGCGTTCACCCAGACGCCCGGCGGAAACTTGCCCATGGGTGGGTAGTGATCAACATCAGGGTTGTTGTCCCAGCCCACGAGGACATCGGTCACGGGATAGCCGTAACGTGAGCTGAATGCCTCTTTCTCAAACGGAGTCACGTCCCGGCCCGTCGGACCAAAGGCGCTCTTGCCGGAACTTACACCCGCCACGGCGACACCGGAGCTGATGAGATCCATCTTGAAGCGGAACCCCGGATGCTTCGCGGTGAAGATCGCATTGATGCGCTCAAGCAACGGGGCGACCAGGTCATTGCCGGCGATATAGATAGAGCCATCGGGCAGCACGTACTCAGCCGACCGAGGCGCCTTCTGCGGGTGAGCAACGTAGTGAGGCAGCCGAGCAGGCTCCGCGTCGCTGTCAGGATTTGCTGTCTGCGCCCACATCCCGGAACCCGCAAGCATAATAGCTAATGCTGCGCTGCCGCATGCGCGACAAATCTTCTTTTGCATAACAAACTTCTCCCTGTATGTCGCACTCGTAGCTACTCGAACTTGCTCTGCTCTTGGCGCGCTTCTATCGGATTGATCTAATTCCCGCTTTCATGGCCCGCTTTAGTCGTGCCACAAAAGCTTGCAGAACCAAGGGCTTTATCTCCGGAGATTGCGTACTTTGAGCGATCAGAGCCGTCCTATTCGAACTTGCTCTGCTCTTCGGCCAGCTCCATCGGATCGAGCGGAATGTATCCCTCGCCTTCGGCTGTAATAGCCGCTTGTCCCTCCGGACTAAGCACCATGCGCACATACTCGCGCACGAGTGGATCCAGGGGCTTGTTGGTCTGCACCCGGAGATAGAGATACAAGTAGCGGTCCAGCGGATAATGTCCGCTGCGTATGTCATCGGTCGTCCCTGTCCGTGCGATTCCCAACGGACCCTCCACCAACGCCACTCTCTTCACACCGCCAGAAATCTTGTTGATGGGCACAATGCCGATAGCGTCCCGCTCGCGCGCTACGAAGTCGACTACCTCCGCATAGGTCTCGAACATGCGATAGTCATCCACGGGCGCCGCGCCGCCGAAACTGCGGTAAAAAACATCGTCCCCGAAACTGCGGTCTTCCGAGGCATAGTGATCGCTCCATGGGAGCCCGCCAGGTTCAATGACTCCGTTTCCACCCACGCCTTGAACTCCCAACTGGCTCCATTTCGCAAACACCGGCGCACGCGCCGGTTTGCTGAAGATGGAAGCTAGTTGTGCGACGGAGAGCTTCTGCACCGGATTGGAGGCATTCACAATCACAGCCAAGGGGCTGATCTTTGCCTGTGGATCAAGTGAGCCGTGCGCAATTCGTACCGCAAAAGGGGGGGCTTTCACAATGTCCGAATAGGCGATGCCACCGGAGTACACGGTTCCGTCAGGCGCGAAAGGCGTGGCATCAAAAATCAGAGCGTCTATCGCCCCGTTGTTATCGGCCGGCGCATAACGAAAGTGCAGGCCCGGGTGCTTCTCGGCGAACATCGCATTCAATTTCTCGATCACTCGTTGCATGCTCGCCGCTCCGACCACGCGGATCGTTCCATCCGGCATCACATACCCGGCACCCGCTGCGGGAGCCACCGGCTGCTCCGCCGTTGCGGTGGTACACGCTCCGAGACCTGTGATGACCGCCATGCCGCCGACGCCCAGCGCCAGCCTGAACTTCTTCCCCATTCCATCCTCATGATGGCTCCGCAGGACTTCTGCTTACAACAAACAAACTTCTTGTGAGCGGGCAGCAGAGCTGTAGATTTCGAGCCGTTCCCATTTGGGTCTCTACCGGTGAACACCGAATGAAGTTGAAATAAAGATCCGCTCACTGAAACTTGCATCGGGGCTGGCTTAGCGGTGCTGCGTCGCAATGGCCTTGTTTCTCTCGATCCCCGCAACGAAGCCGTTCTGTGATGAGTCGACTCGTCCGGTTCAAGAGCACGCATTTGTTTGTGAATTTGGACGCAACGCAGTGGGAACTTCGAGTGGAAGTATTGGACCATGCCAACAGAGTTATCGAACTCTTTTCAGCTGAAACCTGTATTCATGTGCGTGCGAACAACACCAGGCAGCCGATCGCATGGAAGGAAGAATGATCGGTTGGTTATCCGATGACGTCCAGTAAGGTTCCGCTTTTACCTCACGGACGGCGTTGTTCGTTTGGCGTAAGTCCCGATGCAAGCGCTGCGAGCCACGGCTACGTTACGGCCGGAGGCCCCGGTTTCAGCGATATCACTGACACGTTCCGAAAGCATGCCGAGCTCATGGACTCACGGTGAACCGCAGGTAACGGGAGAGGGTTGGGGAGAAACTAAAGTCGGTACATCTTTTCTCCGCCGATACGATCGGCTCTTCTGTCTGGGAAAACCGACGGCTCGGAACTATGGCTCGGTGGGCTGTGCGCGCTCGTCCGGTACGCATTCCGAGCTTCATCCCGCCTATGGAGTTGTTGGCCGTCACGCCTTTACCCGAAGGGCGCGATTGGTCATATGAAGTGAAGCTCGATGCGTACCGCGCCGCATCTACCAGAATTGAGTGGCGACCACGCTTGCAGCACCTGGGCTGCCTCCAACCACCTCGACTCTGAGGACCGCCTCAAAGTCCTGATGCAGCGAGCCACCGGGGGCTAAACGAGCGAGTTTGTCGAGTGCATCCGGCGATACCATGAATTCCGCAGCGGCATCTGTGCCGCTGGAGCTTATGCCAGCGATCACGACGACTGGACCGTTCGTCGTCTGATCAAAGAAACGGCCGATGATCGCGTAGTCGACCGTCTGCTGCATATAGGGATTGGCGAAATCAACAGCCCATTTATGCTTTCCGGGCTCTCGCGCGTCTTCGATATAGTGCAGTGCGCCCTGCTGCCCGAAGTGAAATCGTAATGGCTCAAGCAATCGCAGGGTCCAAACGTTGTTGTACGCCGCAATGAATACGATAGGAAGTCGACGCATGTCTTCCAGGTTGTTGGAATAAGCTTCGTGAATGCGAAACTGCTTGTGCTCGGCTTCCAGAAAACCAGCCACTTGAGATATTGCCTGCACCGTCGGAAAAGAAATTCGAGCCTCCGGCCGTAAGATATGCTCCTCAATAGTGGCGCCGGGCCGTTCCGGCTCTAGGTCGTCTTGCGGATGGGTACGACCGGCACTGATGAGAACGGCATTCGGATGGCTGAGCAGTGGTTGCCACAGCTGCATAATGGGGGCGTTCGCCTGACGTTTGGCTTTCACAGCCGAAGCCGCGAACAAACATGCAACACACCCGATGACACCAATAAAAAGACCCAACAGAGCACCAGAGAGATTGCTGGATCGAGGCGCCCGTGTTGTCGGGATCTGATCCCACACAGACGGCAACACGGCAGGGTTGTCTGGGACGAGCTCCGCCGCGGAGGCTTGCTGTCCGACCTCAGCTTCGCCTGCGAATAAGTTCTGGCTATCTACCGATGTCACTCGCGAAAAGTGTGGGACATAACTCCCGATCGGCAAGCTGATCTCGAATGAGCCTCGATCCCGTGACTCCGAGTAATAGTTTGCAATTCGTCGCCGCACTTCCCCAGCGCTGAAACGCACAACCGGATCGGAGTGGGTGTCGTAGTCAGGGGGACGGTGAAACACTTCGATCCCGAGGATCCTCTCCTTCAGATCGTCAGCTTCTCCTGCAAGGGCCTTCTCGACCACATAGCGCAGAAACGCCGGATAGCGGCGGCTGGTTCGAAACGGAGCACTCGCTAATATCCGCTCAAGCTCCTGCTGCACTTCCTGACGGTCCGTCTCGGAGATCGGAGTGCAAAGTTCGCGGCTTGCTTCTAGGGAGGTCAATGCGGTGATCAGCATACATCACCTGAAAACGGACCGGCAAACCGCCCTGTAACTCACCTGTTACCCAGCCGTAAGTCTTACGCAACCACGGCGTTAGCGATGCTACCCAAGTTGCAACCCTATGCAACGTAGACAAGAGTGAGCAGGACCCGCACGATGAGTGAGTAAGAGCACCCAATCGGCCGCCAAGACTCAACTCCCTTGATTTCGCTCTGTCTTGAGGAGTTCCAATGCAATTAGCTTTCTCCAGGGATGCCAATGCCCAGGTGAGCGACCGCTCACAGCATCCCAACCGGTTCTGTTTACGCTTCTCTCGAGCGCGATTCGGTCTGCACCCAGTCGTTAACTAAAAGGCAGATGTTTCCGAACAATTGATCCTTAGGAGGCTTTATGCACGAAAACCCAATCATCCGGAGTGGCATTATCCACGGACAAACCTCTCCAGTAACTCACCGGGTATTGGCAAAGCCTTCCCGTGGACGTGGATGGGCTCTGGTTGCATTCCTGTTGGTGGCTGCGCTGCTGCTTCCTGCACTCGCCCAGGCTCAGGTGTTGTATGGCACACTGGTCGGCAATGTCACCGATCCAACTGGAGCTGCCGTCGCCGGTGCCGTCGTAACCGTCACTGACGCTGCGACGGGTCTGAAAGCAACCGCAACTACGGATAGCTCAGGCGGATATCGCTTATCCAACCTCGCGCCCGGTACATATGCCATTTCGGTCGCCGCGACGTCATTCGCGGCAGTGAACTCTCGAGGAGTTGTCCTCGAGGCCAATACCGAGAGGCGCTTCGACGCCAAGCTTCCGCCAGCCTCGGTCGGGCAAACGGTCGAGGTCAGTGCTATCGCTCAGGAGCTCCAAACTGACACCGCGAGCGTCACCTCCGAGCTGGATACCACAGAAGTGCAGACGCTCGTCACGACTGCAGGCTTCAATATGCGCAACTTCCAAAGCCTCTTCCAGGTCCTTCCCGGCTTCTCGCCGCCAGGAGAACAGCATTCCGAGGCCGGCAACCCCGCGGACACAATGATGTTCAATGCCAACGGCGTTTCCGGCAGTAATAACACCACTCGGGTGGACGGCGTCAGCGATATCTATGCGTGGCTTCCGGAAATTACCGCGTATATTCCCTCGACCGAGGCAATCGGCTCCATTAATGTGACCACCAACAGCATGAACGCTGAGCAGGGATTCGCCTCTGGTGCCGCGGTCAACGTGATCACGAAATCCGGAACCAACACTTTCCACGGCTCGCTCTGGGAATACAACATGATCAGCGCCCTGATGGCAAAGCCCTATTTCACGCCAAAGACGAGCGCGCTGCCGAAATATGTCTTGAACCAGTTTGGGGCCAACCTCGGCGGCCCCATCTTGAAAAACAAAGCCTTCTTTTTCGGAAACTTTGAGGCAACTCGACGCTCGCAAGCATCCAGCGGCAATCAGACCGTTCCATCCGCAGCCATGCTCGCCGGCAACTTTACTGGCGTCACTACCAATGGCACTACGCCCGTCGTCATCTATGATCCGGCCACTGGCAACCCCGACGGCACAGGGCGCCAGCCGTTCCCGAACAACGTGATTCCGGCGAACCGCATCTCTCACGCCGCCAGCCAGATGATCGCGCTGCTTCAGGCGAATAACAATGCCGATTTGCCCAACGTTCCAACCGCGAACCTTCTTTCCGCTAGCGGTATCGGCAATGACTTCTACGGTTCTGCAGACAGTACGTACACCCGTAACAATGTTGATGCACGCGTCGATTTCAACCTGTCCTCTAAAAGCACGCTTTTCGGACGCTATGGTATCCAGGACACCAACATCTTTGCCCCCCAGACCCTGGGTGCGGCAGGCGGCAGCACCTTCGCCGTCAATGGCTCCAACCCGCAGCCCGGCAATGCCCCCAGCATGATTCAGTCCATTGGAATCGGCGGCACCTACACCTTCCGATCCAATCTGCTCCTCGATGCCAACATCGGGTATCTGCGCCAGGGCATGTCGGCCAAAAATACGGACCTCGGGAAAAATTGGGGAACTGATTATTTCGGCATCCCTGGGACCAACGGCGCGTGCAGCCTGTGCGGAGGCATGCCTGGCTTTAACTTCACCACCATCTCGGGTATGGGAAATACAGCGAACTCCAACCCTTTCCAGTTCCGGGATAACACCTACGTCTCGGCTGCCAACCTTAGCTGGACCAAGGGAAAGCACTCGACTCGCTATGGCATGGAGTTCGACCGCTTTGCGATTAATCACTTCCAGCCCCAAAACACCTATGGGCCCCGCGGCGGATTCCAATTCACAGGTGGGCTTACTGCGCTCACCGGCGGCGCGGCTCCGGATGTCTTCAACTCTTGGGCGGACTTTCTGCTCGGTCTGCCGCATCAACTTCAGAAAGACACACAATACCTGAATCCCGCCACCAGCCGCGAAAGCGTGTGGGCGTTTTACGCGCAGGACCAGTGGCAAGCAACGGACAAACTCACGATCAACTACGGCGTCAGGTACGAGTATTATCCGATCGCTACCCGCGACCACTCGGGTCTTGACATCTTCAATCCAGCCGACGGTAACCTCTATGTGGAGGGATCAGTCGGCGTTCCCTCAAGCGTTGCCGTGCATGTAGGAAAAGGCATGATCGTGCCGCGTCTCGGCCTGGCTTACCGCATCGACTCTAAGACTGTAGCTCGCGCCGGGTTCGGTTTATCGACCAATCCAGATAGCTTTCGCAATGTGCTGACGACTTACCCGTCGGTGGTTTCGCAGACCATCGTTGGAAACACCGCGAACGTCTCGCCTATAGTCAACGGATTGCCCGACACCATAGGCGAAGGGCCGGCGATTCCGGCCAGTTCGTACTATGACGGCATTCCGATTTTGACTCCCCCGACCCTAAGCCCGAGCTCCCCCTCGGTTGCTCTCGGCAGTCTCGGCACACCCCGCGGCAGTCTCGGAGCAACAACGCTCCCTCTCAATTACCGGCGAGGTTACTACGAGAGCTACAACGTGGCGTTGGAGCGGGAGTTCCGCGACTCGATTACGTTGAACGCCACATACGTGGGCGAACAAATCAGACGCGAAGTTCCCAACGGCTTCAACATCAATGCAAACCAGGCTCCGGGCCAGACTGCCGCCCAGGAACCTATGAATGCGCGCTATGGCATCACGGCCGGAATTACCTCGCTAACGCCGATGGGCACTGGAAGCTATAATGCCCTACAGGCGCAGGCAAAGAAAAGGTTCTCCGCCAACAGCTTCATCCAAATCAATTACACGTGGTCTCGTTCAATTAATGATTACGGCGACCAGTCTGACGGTGAGGGCGGGCCATTTACCAACATGGTCGCTTATTGGCGCCTCAATCGAGGGGTGGCCGGTTTCGACCGGACGCATAACATCGAAATCTTTGGAAATTATGTGCTTCCCTTCGGAAAAGGTCAGGCCTTTCTCCAGAACGGACCCGGAGGGTACATCCTGGGCGGCTGGTCTTTGAGCGGTTCGCTGAGCCGTGAAAGCGGCACGCCCTTTACGGTGACGGGCAGTGCAAGTTCTCTCGGACCCAGCACCGCGGGTACCAGCAATAACTTTGCCGACGTACTCTCAAAGACGAATATGATCCTCGGCGGCCACAATGCTTCCCGGCCGTACTTCAATCCTGCAAACTTCGCGGACCCCTCCGTGGCCGAAAAGGTCCAGTCGGGGTCGAGTTGCTCAACATCGAATGTCGCCGCTTGCCGTTTCGGAACTGCAGGATTCCACTCGCTGCGCGGGCCCGGACTCACTAATCCGAGTATTAGCGTGGCACGTACATTCCCGATTAAAGAACGGTTCAGCGCAGTGTTCCGCGCCGAGGCATTCAACTTCACGAATACGCCACAATTCAACAACCCTAATGCGAGCGTAACTGGCGGGTCATTCGGATACATCACGTCCACGGTAGGCAACTCGAACCGGGAACTTCGTTTCTCCGGTCGAATTAACTTCTAAGACACCACCCGTTGCCGCCGCAACTCTCGGGCCGGCCGCGTAATTTGCGGCCGGTTTCAAGAGCCCTACCCCACCTATCCCATTGAAAGACACCCACCTTTTTCTACGCACCTGTTCTATTTCGGTTCCGGGGACAACGCATGTCATCAGAGACTCTGGCCAGTATGGGCCGCAGGAGATTTTTGCAAAGCGGAATCGCACTGGGCGCTCTCGCTGGTCTTGATATTTCCGCTCAAACAACATGTACCGACTGCGGCGAGGAGGATCGAAAGTTCTGGCTTCAAACTCTTGCCAAAGTGTCGGACCCCGTTCTGACCGCTGCCAGTCAGAGACGGTTGAAGGAACTAATGCCGGTGGAAGCTCCACATGGTAATTTTTCCGAACGTAGCCAATACACTCATCTCGAAGCCTTGGGTCGTCTTCTTACCGGGATCGCGCCGTGGCTTGAATCAGGATCATCCACAGGCAAGGAGGGGACGCTCAGAAGCCACTACGCGGATCTGGCGCGCAGAGCGATCGATGCGGGAACAGACCCCACGTCCAGAGATTTCATGAACTTCAAGACTGGCAGCCAGCCTGTGGTTGACGCCGCCTTTCTGGCGCTGGCCATTGTTCGCGCACCCACCGAGTTATGGCACAAGCTCGATGCTACGACGCAGCAAAACGTGATCAAAGCCTTGGAATCTACACGCGTCATTCGGCCTGGATATAACAACTGGCTGCTCTTTTCAGCAATGGTAGAAGCGGCGCTCTCTTCAATGGGCGTGTGGTGGGATCCGATGCGGGTCGACTATGCGATTCGTAGCCTTGACACGTGGTACAAGGGTGACGGCGTATACGGAGACGGGCCTCCCTTTCATTGGGATTACTACAACAGCTTCGTGATGCACCCAATGCTCTTGAATATTCTGGATGTCGTTTCTCGATCATCCGGCGCATGGACACAATTTCATCCGAGAATGTTAGAACGGGCGGGAAGATATGCGGCGATCCAGGAACGAATGATCGCTCCGGACGGTAGCTTCCCTCCAATTGGCAGGTCGTTAAGCTATCGCTTCGGAGCATTCCACCTTTTGTCTGAGATGGCCCTGCGCCGAGCCTTACCTGAGCACATTGCCCCGCAACAAGTCCGTTGCGCCCTCACTGCTGTGATGCGCAAAATGTTGAACCCACCCGACATCTTTGATCAGAAGGGTTGGCTCACCGTGGGATTTTACGGTCACCAGCCCTCCATCGGCGAGTCGTATATATCAACGGGTAGCTGTTATCTCTGTTCGGCTGCTTGGCTGCCCTTAGGCCTATCCCCTGGTGATCAATTCTGGAGTGCACCGTCGAAGCCATGGACATCACGCGAAGTCTGGTCCGGCGCTCCAGTTGGACCTGATCATGCTCAACCGTGAGAAGCGTTCACGTCGTAATGGTCCGCATGTTCCTGGCTCATGTCCCGAGTAAGGGAAAACGGCCGATTGTGACAATCTTCGGACCGGCTTTGCAGATAGCTCCAAACTTCGCAACCGTTTGAGGCGCCGTCGGCAATCACCAACCTCTAGGAGTCTCGTAAGCCAGCGAAGGTGGCTATGTAACGATTGCCCGGATAGTACGTAATCGTAAACTCCAAAGGAACTCCGTCATTCGAATAGCTCTTTCGATTAATTGCTAGCAGTGGACTGGCTACGCTCACATTGAGCAGGGAGGCTTGTTCGCGACCGGCAGTAACAGCCATAATTTCCGAATGACAGCGGGCCAACTTGAATCTGTACCTACCTTCAATGACGGAGTAAAGTGATTCCGTTTCCCAGTTGAATCTCTCAAGCCCTGGAAACAGTCTCTGCGAAAGTTGTACGGTTTCGATCGCGAGCGGAAGCTGGTTGTCATAACGCAGACGTACAATCTCAAAGGCACATTCGCCAGGTTGCAGCTTTAGGAAGTCTCCGGCCTCCGGACTCGCAGGACGGACGCCAAGGCTCAGGACCCGGGAAGAAGGATTCCCTCCTCGTGCGCGCACCCCCTCGCTGAAACTGAGCATTCCAGAGATTTTCTTCTCCATGCGCGAACCTAGCACAAACGTGCCAACGCCCCGCTGCGCCTCGAGACATCCCTTCTGAATGAGCACACTGTACGCCTGCCGGAGGGTCATCTTGCTGATGCCGAGGCGATCGCAGACAATTCGCTCGGCAGGCAGTAGCGTGCCAGGTGAGAAGGGGATCCTGTCCAATAGGTCAAGTACAAAAGTCGAAATCTGCAAATAGATTGGAACGCCGCTCCGCTTATCGATCTGAAATCCGAGTAACGCATCATTCAGCGAATTCGAGTCAGTGATAGTCGATTCTGTTTTCGGTTCACTCATCCGAGTCGTTCGCGAGCAGCGCAATCCTTTCTTCCGATCCTCCTGAGATCTGTGTGTCATTTGCTTTCTCCTGCCTCGCTATCTGCTTTCGCAAACAAGTCGACTCCTCTAGGACGAGCCTGAATTGAGTAGAGAATAGCCGCTCTGAGGCTGGGCCTCTGCTCGCGGCGACTCCGAGCTTCCCATGCAGACGAGACCTAAGCGCAAGATCTGACGCCGAACCGTGCTTCGGACCATTTTGTGATTCACCGGCCTACTTATAGAGAAGCGCCGCTGCGCGACCTCGTTCGAACTCTTCCAAAGCACTGCGGTCATTTTGGGTAACCTTGCGTGGGTCTTCGCCAGCTTTCAGCGATTCGACTGCTTTCTGGTTGAGCAGAAGCTGATCGATCTTGTCGATCTGGAAGGTTTGCGGGAAGAGCTTATAGAGGGCCCAGGCAACTTCGAGACCCAGCTCCGGAGAATTAAGCGCATCGCGATCCGTAACCAGGAACTCAATGCCCTTGCAGACTTCCCCGTGGAAGAGATACTTGCCCTGGGGAATAAATTGCACCGGGATGAAGCGCACGCCGGGAATGTGGCGCCCGTTCAAATAGGCTGCTGCAGCCCGGGCATCCATCCACGGAGCGCCCACCCACTCAAACGGTGTGTCCGTCCCGCGCCCGACGCTCAGATTCGTGCGCTCCAGAATGCCGATGCCCGGATAAAGGATGGCCTGCGTGAGACTGCGCAGGTTGGGCGAAGGATTGATCCAGAGTTGACCCGTCGCATCAAACCAGTCGCTCCGCTTCCACCCGCGCATCTGCACCACCGTCAAATGCGAGTCCAGATGCCTGGCCGCTTTAAAATATGTGGCGAGCTCACCCATCGTCATTCCCTGCCGCACAGGTTCCGAGATGAAGTTGATGTAGCTCTCACGG
This sequence comes from Acidobacteriaceae bacterium, assembly GCA_035651235.1. Taxonomy (GTDB): domain Bacteria; phylum Acidobacteriota; class Terriglobia; order Terriglobales; family Acidobacteriaceae; genus Granulicella. Next base: position 72,533 of record DASRGC010000005.1, on the reverse strand, counting down.
CCAGGTGAAGACACGATTCCCTGCACCTCTACGCCGCCGATTGGATTCGGACGATCCAGCACCACTACATCGACATCGCTCCCTGCAACGGATTCCAGAAAGCGTCCGACGACGGATTCATACGTGTAGTAATGGACTCCCGCATCCTGCAGATCAACCAACACGGCATCGAGGCCCGCGAGTTGTTCCTTGGATGCGCGGCGCTGTGCATCAGTCGCACCGAAGAGGCTGACTACCGGAAGGCCGGTGGCTGCGTCGCGGTCGTTGCCAATAATGTGCTGATCCAACACACCATTGATGCCGTGTTCCGGGCTGAAAAGACTGACGAGCTTGAACCCGGGTACGGCAGAAGTTGCATCGGTGTAGAGCACATCGATCGTTCTGCGGTCATGACTGTCCATGCCCGCTTGATCGGTCATCAACGCAGCGCGAAGATGCCCTCCATGTTTCGCGGCAAGTGTCTTCAGAGCCGCGAAGTGGTCAGTCTCCAAAACATCGATTCCGTTCAGTACAGGCGAGGGTGTCGCGCCTTGCGCGTGAGCGCAGAGAACGAACAACAGTATTTCCCCGCAGAGCCATTTACTCCTCAACATTGCGTCACTCCAGTACAAGGATGCTTCGTGCAACCGGCTTCAAGACACCTGCAACCCTACGCAGACCTGTCGGTCTCAGAAGGACAACCGAAGGGCTCCCTGAATCTGACGCGGTGTGCTGTTGGTGCGTGTGCTGGTGATGACGCCGAACGTCGCTGACGGGAATACTGCGGCCGGCTGTCCGAGGTTTGGCGTGTTGAAGACGTTGAATGTCTCTACCCGCGCCTGGAAGCTGATTCGATCGCTAAGAGCAAAGTCCTTGTAGACAGAGGGATCGAAATGCCGGAAGTGCGGACCGAACACCATGTTGCGTCGCTCCGTTCCGATAGTGCCCAGTGGTTGGGCTGCGAACGCGGCTGTGTTGAACCAATGTGTCCGGGTATGAATGGGCGTGCCGGAACCGGCCGAGTTGGGATCGCTAATCTGATTAGGTCGATCGCTGCTGATCCCTGTGTTGCTCAACGGGCTTGCGTTGGTCACGGTAAAGGGCTGTCCTGTCTCCCATACATCGATGGCATTGAGCTGCCATCCCTTGATGAACGCCGCACGTGCGCCATGCGCGGATTGCCCGAACGGGAGCGAGTAGTTCAGCATCATTGCAAAGCGGTCCTGAACTGAGAGCTCGCTGTTGCCATACTCAAGAGTCGCCGTTTCGTTTGGAACGGCGCTGGCATACAAACCACCGGCGGAAAACGCCTGAACGTCACCGAGAGCTTTGGACCAGGTGTAGTTCGCGTTCAGCGTCAGCCCTCGGCCAATGGTTCGCGCCGCCGTGAGTTCGAGCGCGTGATAGTTCTGGAAGCCGGAGCTCTCGTCGTGCAGAATCGACGTCACGCCCGGGTACAACGAGTAGAACGGACGGCGCGTGACATAGCTTGGAGAAGTGACCGTAGAAGGAGCAGCTACATTTCTATCCGGTGAGATGCGCAGCTTATGCCCGAACTCTCCAACGTAAGCGGCGCTCAATACGAAAGAGCCCACCTGCTGCTGAACGTTCAGGTTGGCCTGCTCTACAAACGAATTGCGAAAATCGAGTTCCATGCCACGCAGAGCACCGGTAGGAGTCGTATAGGAACTCGGGACGGGAGTAGGCAGTGGGGTGGAGAATGTTGTGGTCAGATTATTCGGCGAGTAGGTCGCCACAAAGGGTGGATTGGAGAAGGGCACACTCGGACCGGTATTGTCGCGATAGAAGACGAGACCGAAACCGCCGCGAATCACCGTGCCCGGTCGCACGTTGGCTGCAACTCCAAGACGCGGTCCGAAGGAGCGATAGTCTGTCTGAATTCCGGTTGTTGCTGAAGAGTTGACTCCGGCTACAAGAATCTTCCCTGAAGCAGGATCGAATTGCGAAATATTGTTTCCCAGCGCGATATCGGGCGTGATGATGTCATAACGCAAGCCGATGTTGAATGTGAGCGTCGATGTAACGCGCCAATCGTCCTGTGCGTAGAAGCTCGGCTCCCAACTGCGCAGGTAGCGCGGTGCCAGCTGCGTAACACGGGCAACACTCAGGTTGGTACCCTGAAGAAGATTAATGAGAGGAACGATGCTGGATACTTTTGTGCCGGTGTTGTTAGGACTCGATGAGAAGCTGTAGGTGCCGGAACCGGAACTCGGTTCTTCGTTGTAAATTTGCCGCCGAATTAACACAGCACCGTACTTCAGAGTATGCCTGCCTCTTACCTGCGTCAGGCTTCCGCCATACTGAAAGATCCCGTCGCGATCGTAAAGCGGCAACGATGTCGAGACGCCAAGGCCCGCGAAGCCGGTAACACCCACATTGGGCAGCGAAGACGTGAATAAATCAATATTCGCATTGGGTACGCCCATCGCATTGCCGTAATAAGAACCATAGTTCAATGGAAGCGAAGAGTTCGAGATGTAGGTGTACCCAGCCTTAAGCTCGAGAGTTGTTCTCGGCGAAAAGATGTGCGTGAAGTTCAGGATGCCCTGATGGGCTCCATCGACTGAGCTACCCGGGTACGAAACGGATCCACCCGGTTGAATCAGACCGATGTTCGGCAGATTGACGGCTGGCAGACCACTGGGGGTCGTGACGGTTACTCCGTTATAGGAGTACCGGACGAAGAAAAGGTTGTTGTCGTTGAATCGATAGTCCACGCGGCCGTCGGCTGTCGTGCCGTAGTACGTACCATTAGGGCTGTAAACAAAGCTGTTCGTCCCAGAATTCGGAGTCGGGTACAGCTTGAAATAGTTCAACCCTGGCGTGCTGAAAGTTGAGGGAGAGAGCACCGGACCTGGATTCCCGTTCGCGTCCTTCTGATCGGAGAAGTCTCCGGGATGAGCTATCTCATAAGCTGTCGGCACCGAGTTTGTAGTCGTCTGTCCTTGGATGATACGCAGTCCTTCGTAATCGGCGAAGAAGAACGCCTTATCCCTGATTATCGGGCCGCCAACGCTTCCGCCAAACTGATTCTGTCGGAGTTCAGGACGGCGTCCAACGGTTGCAAAGTAGTTGCGGCCATCTAGTGCGTCATTGCGAAGATACTCAAAGACCGAGCCATGCAGCTGATTCGTTCCTCCCCGCGTAATAAGGTTGACGACCGCACCCGGTGTTTTGCCTGCTTCTGCAGGATAGAGATTTGTCTGTACGCGAAATTCCGCAATTGCGTCGATCGACGGACGAACACCAATCGTGCCGATCGTCCCTTCGTTGTTATCAACTCCCTCAACCATCTCATTGTTCAGCGTGTCAGACCATGCGGCGACGACAATGGCCGAGGACTGCCGGCGGTCATCCGGACGGTTGCCGTTCGTAATCGCAGCAGCCGTTCCTTCGTTGGCTCCGGCAGCGAGATCGGCAAGTTGAACGTAATTCCGGCCGTTCAGCGGCAAATCCTGTACTGCCCTCTGAGAGACAGCTGTGCTGAGAACGGTTGAATCAGTCTCTAACGACGGGGGAGTAGAAGAGACCTCGACCGTTTGTTCAACCCCATTCACCGTCATCGCTACGACCACACGCCGCCGGTCGCCGGCGGACAGCGTGATGTCTGAAAGCTTCGAAGGCTTGAAGCCGTTGGCGCTCACCTCCAGCGAGTATTGCCCGGGCTGTAGCAGCGTGAAGACATACTCGCCCGACTGATCGGAGGTCATCGTGTGGCGCTCCTGCGTCTCCGTGTTCGTCAGAACAATGGTCGCGCCCGGCAACGCAGCTCCGCTCGGATCGTTAATATTGCCGAGTATGTCTCCGGTAGAGAGCTGACACCGTGCCGATACGGGCAGTATGAACGCCACAACGGCGAGCAACATAGTCAGAAAACAAACAAGGGAGGATATTGCTCGATGGATGCGGCGCGAAATTGTCATGAGGGCCACCTCAAATCAAACGATCGCATGCTCAGTCCAAGGTCCCTCCTGCTTAGGCAGGGACCAGACCGAACCAGTTCACGGTGCTAATTCTTGAGGGCCTGAAATGTTTCGCTAATTCTTGAAATGCGGCAATTAGAAAAACGCCTTCTCCTGGAAAGGAGAACTCTTACTCAACAAATCGGATTGAGTGAGCTCTAGCTATATATCTAGACGTCTATACTGTCAACGATTTTCTACCGACTCGACCAATTCGCCTGTAGCTCGGTTCGTGAGCCATCTGCGGAGTTTTGCGCCCTGAGGACAACATCGTGGCGAGATGCGAAATGACGCTATTGCTAGGAGTTTGCAATGAAGTCTGTACTCCGATGTGATCTAAGCGGCAAAATTGCGCTCGTCACAGGCTCAGGCCGCGGAATCGGCGCTGCCATCGCGCGACAGCTAGCTTCAGACGGGGCGCGTGTTGTGGTCAACGACCTGCGCGGCAGAGATGCCAACTCCGTGGCTGCAGAAATCCGAGCCGAAAATGGGGGGGCAATCGCACATTCCGCAGATGTGTCTTCTCCGTCCGCAGTGCGCGAACTGTTTCGTTCCATCTCGCGTTGGGGACAGCACCTTGATATTCTCGTCTGCAATGCCGCGATTACTAACTCGAAGGACATCTTCGACGTCAGCTTGCGAGATTGGGAAAAGGTTCTCCGCGTCAACGTTACCGGCCTTTTCCTGTGTGCAAAATTCGGCATGCAGATGATGCGTCGTCAGAAAACGGGTGGCAGGATTATCTTGGTGGGATCCGGGGTGGTGCATCAGGGGGCGCTGACTGGATATGTAGCATATGCAGCCAGCAAAGGCGCGGTTCATTCGATGGCCAAGACGCTTGCGCGCACCGGCGCTCCCTTTGGGATCACTGTCAACACGGTTGCGCCGGGTATGACCGATACGGAGCTATTGAGAAACGCACACACCAAAGCTGAGATACAGTCCATCGCCTCTACAATCCCTTTGGGGATCGGTCGACCGGAAGACGTTGCCACTGCGGTAGCCTATCTGGCCAGCGATGCCGCACGCCACTTAACGGGCGTTACTCTAGACGTGAACGGCGGCCAGATTATTCGCTAGATCGATTTCATCGATGTTTTCGATGGAGCGTGGCGAGTATCGCCGTGTGGATCGGTCTGGCTTGACTGATCAGCGAACTCTTACGGGTCGGATTGACGCGATTCGTCAGCAGGATAATGAACGCTTTCCGATCCGGATCAATGTAGATCGAGGTACCGGTAAAACCGGTATGCATGATCGCATGCGGAGAGGCCAGATCGCCGGCGAACGCGCGTTCCGCTGCGGTGTCCCAGCCAAGCGCGCGCGAACTCGTCGCCGGAATCATCTGCCGTTTCATAAATAATCTTATGGTTTGCGTGCTGACGATTCGCCTGCCGTTGTACTTACCGCCATTCAGGTACATCTGCGCGATCCTTGAGAGATCGGACGCCGTTGAAAAAAGGCCCGCGCGGCCGCTCACTCCACCCATCAGATATGCATTTTCGTCATGTACCACCCCGTGTACCAGCGTGTGTCGCAAGACATCATCTTGCTCAGTTGGAGGAATTCTGTCCAGAAGTGCGGGCGATGGGTTATAACCCGTATCCTTCCGGGAATGCCGACTCCCGCAAGCTCAAGCAGTGTTGGCGCGAAATCAAGGTTCAGAACCATTTCTTCAACCTTAGTTCCCGGCCGAAAAGCCCTCGGATACCGAATCATTGTCGGCGTGCGGATGGAGGGTTCATGCATAAAGCGTTTATCAAAGCAGCGCCACTCGCCGAGAAAATACCCGTGATCAGAACTGTGCAGAATGACTGTATCGTCGAGCTGCCCAGAAGACTCAAGGAAATCAATCACCCTCCCTATGTTGTCGTCAACGGCGTTCAGGCCGGCATAGTAATTCTTGACCAATTCCTCGAATGAGCGGACACTTTCGCTCGTCTGCATCGTGCCAATCTTATTAAGAGCGTTGGCGAAACATCGTGGCTTGCCCGGATAGCCCTTCAGATCGTCATCAAACGTTGCTGGTTTAGGAATGGCAATGCCGTTGTACTTATCGAGATGGCGGCGGGGTCTGTAGTAAGGCGAGTGCGGCGCCTGAAGCCATAGGAGAAGACAGAACGGGCGTTCACGCTTTTGCTTCAACCAATTCAGCGCTCGATCCGTGAAGAGATCGTCCGCGTAAGTTCCGGTCCAGTCCAAGGCTGCATTGTCGGGAAACTCATTTCGGAACTCACCTCTGTAGATCTTTTCTTCGCCCATCACGCCATTGCGACCCTCGCATACCTGCGGACTGTAAAAATCTGTCCCGGGAGAATTAAATGCAAAGTAGTAATCCCAGTAACGCTCTCTTACTCCATTGCCAACGTGAGCCTTTCACACCATCGCAACGTCATATCCTGCCTGATGCAACAGATCAGTAAAGATAGGAATATCGGGCGGCAGCGCTTCGGTGGTCTGATTGTCAAGCGCTCGTCTGCGTGCAAAGACTTCCATCTGAAACATTGCCGAGGTTCGAAGGCCGACGCGATTGCCGTCCGATCTTCGATTTTTGACTACCAAATGTGATTCAAATTTTCCGTTTGGCACGAAGTAACCCGCGTATTGCACTCGCGGTTGACACCTCACACTGAAGTCTGCCCTCCGAGCGGGCATCCTCATTGCGCGCGTTCCTCCCGCAACGTACTCACACATCTGGTTCATCTAATAAAACTTACGTTTTTATATTTGACTAGTATCGCGGTCCGATGTTAAAGTTTGCACCACCAACAATACCTCTCAGGAGCGCGACGGTGACGATACGGGGAACAACGGCTGCGAGCGTGCTTGCCGGTCTACTTCTATTCGCGGCAACTCTTTCCGCCTTCGCCCAGGAAACCAGGGCGACCCTCGGCGGCAAGGTCACGGATCCCAACGGAGCTGTGATCCAGCACGCCACCGTTACCGTCACCTCCAAAGACACCGGTGTCGCCCAGACCACCACCACCAATTCCGTCGGCGAATGGACCGTCCAGTACCTCCTTCCCGGCCATTACCGCTTCCAGGTCAGCGCCCCCAGTTTCAAGGCCGTCAAGTACGCAGACATCGAGCTCCAGGTCAACGACAACAAGACCATCAACACCCAGCTCCCAATCGGCGCACAGAATGAAACCGTCACCGTTGACACCACGACGCCGCTCATCGACACCACCGCCGCCGTCGCAGGCACGGTCATCACCGAAACCGAGATGCAGGAGCTCCCCAACCTCTCCAATGCGCCCACCGCGCTTATCGGCCTCACGCCCGGAGCCAGTACGAGCACTGGCGTTGGCGGAGGCGTGTTCCTGTGGTCGAATAGCGGCCTTTCCGGCAACGCCGTCAACGGCACCGGCGCCACCACGGGCGCCACGCAGTACACCAACTCCGCCACCAACTACAAGCTCGATGGCGGCACCGACACCAACAACGACGGACAGATCGCCTACGAGCCACCCTCCGACGCCGTCCATGAGTTCCGCGTCGTTACCAACGCGTACGACGCCGCCATCGGTCGCCAGTCCGGCGCCACCATCTCACTTGTCTCGCGCACCGGCACAAGCAAGTATCACGGTGATGTGTATGAGTACAACCAGAACAACCTGCTGAACGCCAATACGTACGCCTACGACGCCAGCGGAACGCCCAAAGCTCCCATCCACGTCAATAACTTTGGCGCCACCTTCGGCGGCCCACTCTCTATCCCGAAGCTCTATGACGGAGCCAAACGCGGCACCTTCTTCTTCCTCAGCTATAGCGGCATTCGCAACATTGCGCCCATCAATCAGGGCTATGCCACCGTCCCCACGCCCCTCGAGCGCCAGGGTGACTTTAGCCAGTCCTACGTCGTCAGCGCCGGCGTGCAGTACCCCGTCAATATCTATGATCCCAATACCACGGTCGCCACCAACTCCAGCAAAACCGCCTTCACGAGAACCCAGTTTCCCGGCAACAAGCTGACCCGCATCGACCCCGTTGCCAAGGCTCTCATGGCGATGATCCCGCTGCCCGACTCGCCCGCCCAGACCGCGATCAGCAACAACGCCAACAACTACCTGAAGAAGGAAGAGCAGAACGACAAGTTCGAAACCTACATGCTCCGGCTCGACCAGGCGTGGAACAACAAGAACCACAGCTTCGTGAACCTGCGCCAGAACCACTGGGACGAGATCACCAATGACCCCTTCGGTCCCACGTTCTTCCTCAACACCTACCTGCAGACCCGCGTGAACAAGGGCGTTACCCTCGATCACACGATTACGATCACGAACAACCTTCTGCTGGACCTCAACTACAATTTCGTCCGCTACGTTTCGAACACGCGTTCAGGAGCTGCCGGCAGCAACCCCAACCTCCTCGGCTTCTCGCCCACCTACATTGCCGAAATGAAGATGGCCACGGTCCCGCTCTTTGAGAACATCGTGCCCGGCGCCGAGGACAACGGCCTGGGCACTGACAACGGCGGCAGCCCCACTGCGGACACCAACCAGGACTTCAACGTCAACCTCACTCAGGTCCACAAGAACCACACCTTCCGCTATGGCGCCGAGTACATGATCCAGCAGGAAGCCAAGGGAGGCGTCGGAGCCGTCGGCGGGACCTTCACCTTCGGCACCAACTGGACTCGCTCCAGCCCCGTCGGCACCGTGGCTACCGGCTCCGGTGACGTCCTCGCCGACTTCCTTCTCGGCCTCCCCAACGGCGGCAGTATCCCGAACAACGCCTCCTCCTTCTGGTCACAGCACTACACCGGCTTCTACGTCCAGGACGACTGGAAGGTAAATCGGCAACTCACCCTCAACATGGGTCTTCGCTGGGATTACCAGCGGCCCGTCTCCGAGCGCTTCAACCGCCTGAGCAGCCGTTTCGATCCCAACTACGTCCAGACCGGCGTCACCACACCCGCACAGGGCAACTACGCCGCCCTGCTCAGCGGCTCAGCCTCCGGCGACTCCGGCCTAGCGTGCTGCAGGCCGCGCGGCCCGATCCCTCCACCTTCGTCGCCCGCGGCGCGATGTTGTACGCCGGCGTGAACGGCACCAGCCGGTACGTCGAAAACCCGCGCTACAAATACTTCCAGCCGCGCTTGGGCTTCGCTTATCAGCTTCACGATAAGACCGTCATCCGCGGTGGTCTCGGCCGCTTCGTTCAGGCGGACTTCGTCACCGGCAGCCAGACCGGCTTCTCCCAATCCACCTCCCTGACCGCCACGACGAACAACTACGAATCCGCTCCCACCATCTCACTCGAAAATCCCTATCCAAACGGCGTCCTGCAGCCGCCCGGTAACTCTCAGGGCGTGCTCACCGACGTCGGCTCCGTCGGCGCCTTCACCGATCCCAACATCGGCCGCATCTACGTCGATGCTGCCAGCGCCTCTGTCCAGCACCAGATTGGCAGCTTCCTCCTCGAGGTCGGCTTCACGCTAGATAAGACGCACGGCATCGGCATGGCCTGGGAGATCAACGACCCCACGGTCACCCAATGGCACGCGGCTTACGATCCCCAGTTCACCTCCACAGGTGCTCCCGTGCTCACCTCCGCGGGCGGCACCACGGTGACCAACCCCTTCTATCAGGTGTCCGGCATCGAAACATCACTCTCGTCCTACACCTCCAAAACCATCTCTGCCTACAACCTCCTCCGCCCCAACCCGCTTCTCGGCAACCTCACCGAAACGCGTGGCACCGGCCAGATCACCTATTACGCCCTCAACACCAAGGTCGAAAGAAGGTTCAGGAACGGCTTAAGCCTCCTCCAGGCGTTCTCCTGGTCCAGGCAGGAAGACGCGGACACCTTCTTTGGCCCGCAAACCGTCAAGCCCATCGTCCACCGCGAACTTTCCCCGCACGACAGGCGCTTCCATTACGTCCTCACGCCCGTCTACCAGTTGCCGTTCGGACGTGGAAAGCTCATCGGCAGCTCAGTAAACCATCTAACCGATGAACTCATCGGCGGCTGGGAGATCACCGGCGAGTACCAGTTCCAGTCAGGCACTCCCATCGTCCTCCCCACCAATAGCGCCTTCTTCCAGGGCGGCGACCCGAATCTCGGCTCCAGCAAGAGCGGCAAGCAGTGGTTCAACACCAGCAAGTTCGTCCCATATCCCACCAGCAGCACCACGCAGGCACAGCTCGCTGCCTACCCGGGCTGGACCGGAGTGCAGCAAATGCCCGGCTTCAACTGGACCCCCACGCCCACAGTCTCCGGCTACTCCAAGATCAATAACGGCGTCTACAACGATTTCACCACGCGCGTCACCTACAACCAGGACACGTGGGGCGACATCCGCGAACCGTACGTGAACACCTTCACGCTCGGCCTACGCAAGAGCTTTGCTCTCGTCGAGGGAGCCAAACTGCAGCTCGGCATTGACGCCTTCAATGCCCTCAACCACCCTCAGTTCGGCAGCATCAACGTATCGCCGACCAGTTCCGGCTTCGGCGCCTTCAACGGCACCACTAACACATCCAAGTGGGTCCCGGTAAACACTCCCCGCACCATCCAACTGCGCGCAAGGCTAACGTTCTAACCTTTTCCCCCGTTTCTGATGAGTTCAACACAGACTGTATCCTCGCCATCCGCCTCCCGCGGCAGATTACTTCTTGAACGAGAAAACCGCGGCGTTCAATGCATCGATCGCAGCTGTCTGGCTAATCAAAGTCGTCTTGCCGGGAGGACCAGACCAGACGATGCCAAAGGAATGATCTGGCCCTTGCGCATTCTCGATGATGCTGGTGGCGTTCACGCGCAAGACTCCCGCGTAGCGAGGCGAGTTGGATAGCTGGTTCAGCTCAGCCAGATTGCGCATGAAAATGCCCTTGAACTGCGTGCCATCGCTGCTGCAGGCCGGCTCACACGATTCGTGCACAACTCCATTCTTGTCCGAGAGCAGAAGAATGGCTGCGTCGGCAATCGTCTCCGCCTGTTCCAGCACACCGGAGTGGCCCGGAATCCGGGAAAGCTCAGCCAATCCTCCCAGCACGACGCCCTGGTTATAGCTCCACTTCCTGCGATGGTTATCATGGCATTGAGAATCCAGCCCGTCGCTGAACAGGTGATCCGGTTCGACCATTGCGGAATGCTGCAGCCAGTTCCACTCGCGGTCCGCCCACGCAATGTACTTCTTTCGCTGCCGGCCCTTTCTTCTGTTCGCGAGCTTTGCGGCGACGCTCAGGAATAGCTCGTTGGGAATTGCGTTCTTGTAGGTGCGGTCCCTGGTCCACCACAATCCCCCGCCGCACGTGTCGTCCCATCCCGTCGTCATGTCGGTGAAGATTGTCGCTGCGGCTGCCAGATAGCGCGAGTCTCCCGTGAGGTCATACGCGTCAATCCAGGCAAGTGCCCACCATCCCTCGTCGTCGTAGAACTTATTAATCAGGAAATGCTTGCCTATGTTCGCGGTGAATGTCCGTTCGATGTCCGGCAGGTATTGCTTCGTGCCCGTTGCGCGCGAAAAGTCGACCAGGGCCGTGAGGCTGTTGGCATCGTGCCACCATCCTTCTTTTCCCCAAAGCCCGCTCTCGCGGTCGAATGAAGCTTGCAGTGTATTGATTGCGAGCTGATCCTGTTGAACGAGCTCCGCACGGTTAAGCGATTGTGCCTCCTGCGCGCGCGTGTGTGCAGAGTTGAAAACAAGAAAAGCTGCTGCGATCGAAACGAGCTTGCGTGGAAGGAAAAATGTCCTGGGTCTCATTCGTCAGCATCGTATCGAAATTTTCCTGCGTCACAACTCGGATCGATTTTGCTGTGGGTTGGCACGGCCCAGCCCTCGAACGCTTGCTCCGAGATTCATGGTTCATGAAAAAAAGTCATACAGCAGATTGCAATCGATTATTGTTGCTCGCGAGGCTCCGTCGCGCTACGATGATCGACACTTTGACATCCTTGCCAGCCACTGATGCCAATTCTCCAGTTCGCGGTTGATGCCGCGCGATTGTGGAGTGGACAGCCTGGCGTAGGCCTTCCGGGAGATCGTGCGAATACCCAGGATCGGTCGAGCAGCGAAATTGCATTTTTGATGGAGGCTTTGTGAAACACAGAAACGAGACATACGCAGCATTTACGACCGTCCTGCGCAACGCCCTATTCCTGGTCTGCTCGCTGTGCGTCGGAGCGTTTCTGCCCTCCGCTTTGGGCCAGTTGAGCACGACAGGGAGCATCAATGGGACTGTCGTTGATACCTCGGGAGCGCTCATCGCAGGCGCCAAGGTCACGATCGTTCAGTCCGCTACCCACACCGTCACACAAACGGTCTCCAACTCCGACGGGAATTTTGTGCAGAACGGTTTGAATTCGGGCCATTACGAGGTCACAATCGCGGCGCCCGGGTTCGCGAATTACAGGGAGACCAACATCTACCTGGAACCGATGGCCATCTATACGGTTCACGCCATGCTCAAGGTGGGCAACGACACGACAACCGTCACCGTAACCGGCACAGAAGCGACGGTGCAAATCACCACGCCTGAAATTTCCAACACCGTTTCCGGCGAAGAGGCCCAGGAACTCCCGCTAAACGGCCGAAACTTCGAACAACTCGGCTCACTCATGCCCGGCGTCATTAATACCTCTCCGGTCGCCACGATGGGCACCGGCGGCTACAGCACCACAAACAGCCTTCTGGTAAACGGCGGCACGACGACCGGGAGCCCGGGCTCAGGTGAGACCGGCGCAATTTACTACCTGGACGGGCTCTGGATCTCCTCCAACGTGGTCCACGACGAGAACATCGTCACTCCCAATCCGGACGAGATCGCCGAGGTCAAAGCACTGCAGAACAACTTCAGCGCGCAGTATTCCCTCATGGGCGCGAGTGTCGTCGTAGTGCAGACCAAGAGCGGCACTGGCAGCTACCACGGCGGAGCGTGGGAGTTCCTGCGCAATACAGACCTGAATGCAACGCAGTACTTCAGCCACACACCCACCGCGATGAACTGGAACATCTTCGGCTACGACCTCGGTGGGCCATTGTTCATCCCCAAGATCTATGAGGCGGGAAGAAAGAGGACCTTCTTCTATTTCAATCAGCAGTGGGTGCGCCAGAAGGCGGGATCGCAGGCTACCGGCGCGTCTCCGCTGGCTGAAATGCGTGGTCAGGGCACTCCGAATGGAGAACTGCTGTTCCCCGGCACCAGCACGTCTCCGATCAAGGGAATCGGCGGACCGTATGGAATTGCCTTCCTGGCCGACCCCAGCCTCCCCGCCGGCCACTGCAAAGCCGGCGATACCAAGTCCTGCTTCGCGCAGGACACCGCCGGCAATTGGATCATCCCCGCCAACAGAGTGGATAAGAACGCGCTGGCACTCCTCAACGCCTTGGTTCCTTTACCAAATAACCTCGCTGGAGGCACATATACTTCCACGAGTTCCTCCGCCGACTATCTGAACACAAACCCGAACATCACCAATCAGGTCGATGTCTTCGGCAAGGTCGATCACGACCTCACCTCGAAGCTTCGCCTCTCCGGCGAGTACATGGTCGAAGAGCAGACCTTTACCGGCGCGAATGCTGCTCGTTTCGGTTCGCCGTGGACCACCAACTATGACATCTTCGAGACTGACGATCAGGCCTTCCAGGTTCGTTTGACGCAGATTCTCTCGCCTGCAATGACCAATCAGACCAGCGCGTCCATCGGCATCTTCGACGGCACGCACGACTTCGGCGGCATTCGCATGATCTCCCAGGTGCCCGGTTTCCAGCAGACGCTGCCATTCACGGGATCCTATCTGCAAAATTATTTGCCGAACATCCAACTCTCTGCCCCCTGGTCGAAGTTCGGCACATCATCCAACTACATCGTCCCTCGTGCCACTGAACTGCACGATACCGTAACCGACGATTGGAGCTGGCTGCGCAAGAACCACTTCCTGCAAGCAGGAATCACGTTCCTTCTGGGAACGGAGCGGCACTGGGCATCACCCACCGAAGTCGAGGGCCATTTCACGTTCAACGGTTATGCCACCGGCAACGCTATGCCCGATTACCTCCTCGGCCTGGCTTCCAACTACGCACAGAACAGCGCCGGGTTGCGGACCATCGCGCATTACAAAATTATTTCGCCGTACGTAGAGGACACCTGGCATGTAGCCCGCCACCTCACGATCTCCGGCGGCTTGCGCTACTCGTTCATGCCCTGGCCGAATGAGCAGGCAGGTGTGATCGATGATTTCAATCCCGCGCTCTACGATCCCAACCAGGCTCCCAAGATCAACATCGGGGGGACGATTACATCAGCGGCCGGCAGCTATAACCCTGCGAACGGCATTATGCTCAACGGCAGGAATGGCGTACCTCTCAATCTGACAGGCGTGCACCCCGGTTACTGGTCACCCGTGGGCGGTTTCGCCTGGGACATGTTCGGCAACGGGAAGACGTCGGTGCGAGGTGGCTATGGCCTCACTTATTACGAGACCGCCAGCCAGGGTTGCGACGAGGGTATCTGTCTCGGCTATCCCACCATAACTCAGGTAAACCTGGCCACATCGAACTTCGATAGCCCCGCCGGCGCATCGCCGCCTCCGACCATTCCCAACGTGCGAGGCATCGATCTTAAGAATTACCGCGCCAGCCACATCCACACCTACAGCTTGAGTGTGCAGCAACAGTTCGGATCGAACTGGATCGCCTCGATCGCTGGCGCTGCCAGCAATCAACGCGCCGGTAGCGCGTCCACCAACATCAATCAGCCTGGACCGGTGACGATCAACGGTGTGAGCTATGACTTCGATCCCACACTCAATAAGCCAGGTTATGTTGCCGGTTACTTTGCGCCGTACCAGGGCTACGGCTCGATCGATTACTACCAGAATATCGGTGTGAGCAACTGGGACGCTCTTGAACTCAGCCTCAAACATCACACAACCAGGAACCTTTACCTCACTGCTGCATACACCTGGTCGCACAGCCTGGATAACTTTGGCGGCTTCCAGAACTCGCACAATATCGCGGCGAGCTACGGTGATTCCGGCAATGACATCCCGCAGGTGTTTACCGTTAGCGCTATCTACTATCTCCCGCGGCTGGAGCACTCCCGGTGGTGGATGAAGGAATCACTTGGTGGTTGGCAGTACTCCGACATGACGACATTGCAGAGTGGCGGGACGAGCTCCGTCGGCCTCTCTGGTCCTAACCTGGGCCTGGCAACCCGTCCAAACCAGATTGCTCCCATCACTTACTCAAAGGACTGGAGATCGACGACCAATCATTGGTTCAGCCCATCCTCGTTTGCCCAACCTGCAGCTGGTTACTTTGGCAATGTCGGCAATGGAATCATCCGAAATCCGGGCGTCGAGGTTTTCAATATGGCTCTCTACAAGACCTTCCCGTTCACCGAGCGAGTGCATCTGCAATTCCGCGCCGAGTTCTTCAACGTCTTCAATCATTCCAACCCCAACGGACCCAACACAACAGTCGGCAGCCCTGCGATCGGCACCATCACGGGCGAGAAGGAGGCGCGTGAAGGGGAAGGATCGCTGAAGCTCACCTTCTAACCGAACCGTTGCTTTGTAACTGCAAGTTCACCTTGGAGGAATGAATGCTACGTCGTCTTTGGAGCATGCTGCCCATCTTCGCGATTGTTTCATCCTCTCTGATTACCAAGCTCGACGCACAAACCTATCCACAAAAAGCGGCTGATGGCGTGACCCAGCTTCAGACCTGGTATCAGACAAGCACAGGCACATGGTCCGCGCCCGCCGCCTGGTGGAACTGGGCCAATTCGACGACCGTATTGGCAAATTGCGAACGCATCCTCAACGACAATTCCTACTACTCTGCCCTGAGCGATACATTCTCCAACGCGCCTGCCGTCAAGGGCTGGACCAACTTCGAGAACGACTACTACGACGATATGGGATGGTGGGCGTTGGGCTGGATAGAAGCTTACGACGCGACCAATGACTCATCGTACTTGTCGATGGCCGAAACTATCTTCAGCGACATCACCAACGGATGGGATACCACAACGTGCGGAGGCGGACTCTGGTGGCATTCAAACCCGAATACATATAAGGCGGCAATTCAAAACGAGTTATTTCTCGAGCTGGCCGCCAAGCTGGCCAACCGCACGACAGGAAGCACATCGACAACATACCTCAACTGGGCCAACAAAGAGTGGAATTGGTTCAAAGCTTCCGGCATGATCAACTCCTCAAACCTGATTAACAACGGGCTGGACAGTACTAACCCGAACGCGTGTGTCAACGATGGCAAGACGGAATGGACGTATAACCAGGGAGTAATCCTCGCCGGTTTGGCGGAACTCTACATTGCCGACCATGATTCCACCTTACTGCCGCAGGCCGCAGCGATTGCGAATGCAGCGATAACGAACCTGGTCGACACCAATGGAATACTTACGGAAGCCGGAACGAATGGAACTGCAGCTCCACAGTTCAAAGGCATCTTCATGCGCGGCCTGATGGCGCTCAATGCGGTTGCGCCAAGCTACGCCTATCAGACTTTCATCGACAACAATGCCAACAGCATCTGGTCTACCGCTCAGGGGCCCAACTCAAACTGTCCAAGTCAATATGAATTTGGTGTCGTCTGGGACGCTGCTTGCGATCAGGCCGATGCCATTCGTCAGACTTCGGCCGTTGATGCGCTCCTCGCCGCCGTTGCGGTTCGCGGAAGCGCCTTTGTCGGGCCCGCAATCCCGAACCGCTATAGCGAGATCGAGATGTACGCGGTCGATGGCAGCGGAACCGTGTGGCACAACTGGCAAACACGCGGCACGAATGGCGCAAGCGATCTCACCAGCTGGAATGGATGGACATCGTTCACTATGGGCGGTGTTGTAGCACAGGCTGGCCCTGCGGCGACCATCAGCGGCATATACGGAGCGGCCATATTTGTACCAACATCGGCCGATGTCTATGTGAACTGGCAGCTCGTTGGCAATCAGGGGAACTGGAACGGCTGGACCGATATGGGAAGCACCAGCCACGGCTTGACCTCTCTTCAAGCGCAGAACGGCCTGTACGGGATGACCGTGTTCGGGCGCGACTCGGCAGGCAATATCTGGTACGCATCGCAAGCCACACCGGCTTCCTCCTGGTCAAGCTTTGCGCAGGTAACCGGCCAGGTTGTTCACCCCGGGTACACCGTCGGATGCAATGAAAGCGGTCTGCTCGAAATCTTTGGAGCAGATACGAGCGGCAATGTCTGGACGAACACTCAGACCAGCTCGACTGCGTGGAGCGGGTGGACCAAGATAGGCGGCAAGACCGTTAAGCCGTACCTGACCGTCACCCGAAACCTGGATGGAAATCTTCAGGTCTGGGGCGTGGACACGAGCAACACCGCTGTTTGGACAAACTGGCAAAGTACCAATGGCGGAAGCTGGCAGAGCAGCTGGCAGAATCTCGGCAATGTCGGCGGAGGCGTCACCATCCAGCCCGGATTTGTAGTCGGATTAAATGCCAACGGAAGCCTTCAGTTCTTCGGAGTCGGCGGCGACGGACATGTTTACACCATCTGGCATACCAGCAGTGGCTGGACTTCCAGTTGGACACAACTGGGAAGCATGGTGCTGAATTCTTACCTCACCGCTGGTATGACATCCGATGGCAGGATCCAACTCTTTGCCGTCGCAACAGGAAGTCCGTACGGAATCTATTCGAACTGGCAAACGAGTTCGAATGGCTACGGCTCGGCGTCCTGGAACGGATGGACAAGCTTCGGCGGTGGAGGCTATAAGTTCTACTCCGGCCAACCATGAATGCACACCCGCAGGGCACGCGCACTTATCCTTATTAATCAACACTGAGTTACGGGAGCAATAGAAATCCCTCTCCCCATTCTGAGTAGCCCCTGGACATCTCGGCAGGATTCGCTTCGGATGCGGCAAGCCCTTACGCTCATGCTGCTGTTTGCAGCTGGAGCGGTGAATTTCTTCGATCGCGCATCGCTGAGCGTGGCGAACACCACCGTGCGCGCGGAGATGCACTGGAGCGCCACGCAGATGGGTTGGCTGCTGTCGGCCTTTTCGCTCGCCTACGGCTTCTCGCAACTGCCGCTGCTCGCAATTCTCGAACGCTTCGGAACGCGGCGCGCGCTCGGCGCAGGGCTGGGATTGTGGTCCGCAGCTCAGATGCTGACCGGGCTTGTGCGGGGCCTCGGTCCTTTCCTTGCTTTGCGCGTTCTTCTCGGTGCGGGTGAGGCGCCGTTTTATCCCTGTGGTGTGCATGTCGTACGAGAGTGGTTTCCAGCTGAGACACGAGCGCGCGCCACGGCATTCCTCAACATGTCATCAACGATTGCGATGGCGGCAGCGCCTCCCGTGCTGACGATCGTGATGCTTCGCTTCGGCTGGCGCTGGATGTTTGGGCTGTTGGGGGTCGCCGGCTTGCTGGTCGGCGCGGCCTGGATGGCCTGGTATGCGGAGCGCGCAAATCTCGGTTCCGTTCGCGACGCATCGCCAGCCGTCAAACGCCCGAGCGCGTGGCGCGTGCTGCTGCGACGCAGAACCATGTGGGGCATGATGCTCGGCTGGTGCGGCATCAACTACACCGTATGGCTCTATACCGCGTGGGTGCCGGGCTATCTCGAGTCAGCGCGGCATCTCGGCGTTGGCAAAAGCGGCTGGCTGGCCGCAATTCCCTTTCTATTCGGCACGATCGGCATGGCGCTCAGCGGATTCATCAGTGACTGGTTCGTACGCCGCGGAGCGCCACTTACCAAGGTGCATCGCATCAATCTCGTCGCCGGAATGGTGCTCTCCGCGGCCGGAACCTTGATCGTCGGTCGCAGCCAAACCACGCCCATGGCGATGGCCGGCATCAGCGCGACACTGTTCTTCGTGCACTTCGCGGGCACGTCGGGCTGGGGATATGCGCAGGCGATGGGTACCGGCCGGTACACGGCTCCAGTCGGCGCACTGATGAACTTTGCGAGCTTCATCTTCGCCTCGGCAGCTCCGGTCGTGACCGGATGGCTGCTCGACCGCACGCGCTCCTTCACACTGTCACTCGAACTCTGCAGTGTCATTATGCTGCTCGGCGCGCTGAGTTATGCGACGCTGGCGAGCCCTCCGCCAGAAGGCACGCTCGACGTCGACCTCACATCGACGGGCGATGCATTGCACCTGTGAAGGCAACGGATCAGCGCCGTCGCGGGCCGGTCGGAAAATCGTGCGAGAGGCTCTGAATGATGTTGTCGGCCTGCGTACCGCCCTTGCAGGATGGATGCCCGAAACCGCTGGCGCTAACCCCGTTATGGAAGTCGAGAATCATGTTGTCGTTATGATCCGCCGAAGGTCCCATCGGCACCGCATCCAGATGCAGCTCGTGCCGCACCTTCCACGCGATCACGTGATCCGTGCAGGATGTGTCACCACTGAGGCCCAGCCCGCCAACAATGCGCCCGTCAGCCGCATAAAGCGGAAGTCCACCCGCGAAAACGATGATCCCGCCGATCGCTTTGCCGACCATCGGATCGTTCGGCGTGCCCAGCGCCGCCGGGTCAGGGCCAAAGACCGCCTGCGGATTCGGCGGAGCCGCCGTCGAGAGAGAGTACAGACTCTGCCCCGGCTGCGACGCGGCATAAATGTTCGCCGTCGAGAGCGCATAATCACGGCTGCTGAGACCGTTGGCCGTGTTCGCCTTTTCCGCAGCAATCACGCGGCTGCCCGGCCACTGATCCGCGCGGCTTGTCCCGCTGAACACGATCGCGCACACAATGCCATCTCGGTTCACAACAGCGGCCCACTCCTGGTTGCCCATGCCGCCGTTCTTGGATGCGCCCTGCCCCACGATGCCCTGCACTACCGAACGCAGGCGGCCGGCATCAGGCAGGTCGGCGCAGTTGGGCTTCGCTTGCGCCGCGGCAGCAAAGGTTGTGAGCGAAATAAGAGCCAGCGTTATGGCGATGCGCGGAGTCTGCATGAGAGTTCTGCTCCTTTGCGTTACTGGAGTTGACGCAGGTAAGCGACAAGCTCGCGTAATTGCTCGCCGCTGAACTGCGTGAGGTTCGGCATCTGGGCGCCAGGCTTCAGCGACTGCGCATGCGTCACCCAGGCTTCGAGATAAGCGTCGTTATTCATATAGCTGTTGCCCGCGATATAGGCGCGGCTGCCAATGTGCGTGAGGTCCGGCGCGACCGTGCCCGCCGCAATCGTTCCGCGCACCGTGTGGCACATCGAGCAAGGCCCGTTAAGAAACACCTGCTCGCCGTCGAGCGCAATCGGATCGCTCGGCGTCGCGCCCTCCTGGAGCTGATGTTGCTTCCACGCCTCATATGAGTCCTCGTCCTCCGCGACCGCATACAGCCGCATGCGCGCGTGCTCGGCGCCGCAGTACTCTGCACACGCGCCGGAGTACGTGCCCGCATCAGACGCTTCGACGCGGATGTAATTCGTCATGCCGGGGATGAGATCCACCTTGCCGTGAAGCTGCGGTATCCAGAACGAGTGCATTACATCACGCGTGACAACCTCAATGTTTACCGGCCGGCGCGTAGGAATATGCAGCTCGTTGGCAGTCTTGAAATCCTTCGTCGGATCGTCGTTGAGGTACTCGATCTCCCACCACCATTGATGTCCGATGATGCGAATCTCCGGCTTCATGCTCTTCACCATCTGCGCGTGCACCATGCCACCGCCGTGCATGCCGTGGATCGGAAAATCGCGCAACAGCCCCAGCCCCATCACAAACAACACCGTCAGCACAATCAGCGGCACGATGATGCCGCCGATCGCAATCCATCCTTCTCCACCGCTGGCGTCGATGGGCTCATGCTCCATCAGCGTGCCGCGGCGGCGATAGAACGCGTGCCAGAACAGCAGCCACATGATGACCGTGATCACGATGAACAGCACCGTCATCAACGTCATCAGGTGCGCGATGCTCCGCGCCGCCGGCCCGTGCGCCACGAACGTTGATTGCACAGACCGCTGGCATGCAGTCAGCAGCGCGCAACCGGCGAGCGCAACGAGTTTGGCGATGCGGCGAACCATCTACCGTCTCCCCGTGCGCGTCTGTTTACCGACGCCCAGTGGAGTGTTGTTCGAAGGATTCGGAATCTGCTCATTGACAGGTTCAACCGGAGGATCAGGCTCCTGCGGCGTGCCCATCGACTTGATGTACGCGACCAGCTCCCATATCTGCGCGTCCGGAATCTTCGTTCCCCACGCGGGCATTCCCTTCGATCGCCCATGCGCAATCGAGTCATAAATCTGATCGTCGCGATCACCATAGAGCCAGTCCGGATCGCGCAAGCTCGGCCCCATCCCGCCGCCCGCATGCCCGCCATGACATCCGGAGCAGTTGTACCAATTGAACAGTCGTCGCCCATCCTGCAGCGCGACCGGATCATTCGAATATGGATTGTTCCGGTACTGCACGTTCGTCGCTGAGCCAGGCACCGGCCCGACCGGATCCGCCACGATCGCCGGGCCGCCCGCTGCGATGCTGGTTGTCTGCGTGCGCCGGCAGCCACACAGCAGCACAAGCAGAGCAGTGCAAGCGGCAAGAGCAAACCGTCCTCGCATCGTTAATCTCCCTTCTCCGCCTTTGCAGGCTTCGCGGCCGGCGTGGCCTGCGGAAGCTGAGGAACGCCGTATGCACGCAAGATCTGCGCAATTTCGCTGCGCCGCCGCACCAGCTCCGCATCAATCTGCTGCTTCAGCGCCGTGTCACCTTCACGCACACCCACCGCGATATCGAAATGAAACGGCAAGCTAGGATTGCGGCTGTCGCTATCCACCGGCGTCAATTCCAGCGGCACAGAAGACTTCTGCGCGAAGTAGCCCGCGATCGGTCCCCACGCCACCGCAACGTCCACCGTCTTATCCGCGACAGCTTTGATCAGATCCGCCGGCGGGTTCGCCTCGTTCAGATTCCCGAAGATGCTGTAACCCACGAGATTGCGCACGATCCCCCGCGACGTAAACGCATGCACCGGCGGCACACTGTCATCCTGCTCGCCCAGCACATGCACACCAATCTTCAACGTGCGCAGCCGCGGATCATCAAAGCTCGTGATGTGCAAACCGCTGTCGCGCCGCGTGATGAAAACATACGTCGAGCGATAGTAGGGCTGCGTTGTATCGGCGTCCTCAAATCCAACCGGCACTCCCATCACCACATCGCACACGCCGCGATCCAGCGTGCTCTTGAAAAACTTCTCGCGCTGCGGAAACCAGAAATAGACGACCGGCCGATGAAGATCATGTCCAATCAGATCGGCGATGCGATTCTCAAATCCCTGCTGCTGCTGATTGGAGTACGGAAGATTATTCGGATCGGAGCAGACACGCAGCTCCTGCTGTGCAACCGCGGACGCACAGAAGGCAGCGCCGACCGCCAGCAGAATCGGCCTAGAAGCTGAAAACATAAAGCGTGCCTCCTGGCTGACTGGCTGCCTTGATCTTCCGCATCGCGCCCACGACGCCCAGCCCCGCATAGGGATCATCAGTCGATATCGACGGCAGCGCAACCGCGCCCATCCAGCCTCCGATCCCCGAGTAAATCGCCACATACTGCTTGCCATCGGCAACAAACGTCATCGGATCGCCGACGATGCCCGACTCCGTCTTGAACTGCCACAGAACTTTGCCGCTGTGCGCATCGACAGCGCGAAACCATCCATCCATCGTGCCGTAGAACACGAGATTGCCGCCCGTACTCAACACACCGGAGTAAACCGGGAAATCCTTCTCTTGGATTCCCCACACCTTGCGCGCGTTCGCAACATCCCACGCAACCAGCTCTCCCTGATATCCACCCTCACCCGGATACATTCGCACCTCCGCGCCCAAATACGGGGTGCCCGCGATGTAGTTCACCGCAGTCGCTTCAAAGTCCATACATGTGTTGTGCGCCGGAATGTACAGATATCCCGTCTGCGGATCGAACGACGATGGTATGAAATCTTTCGCGCCCGTCGATGACGGACAGATGTCCGTTGCGAACTTGCCGAAGTGCGGCCGCTTGGTCTGGTCTTCATGCGGTGCACCGGTCTTCAGGTCAACATAATCGGCCCAATTGATAGGCTCGAACTTCTCCGCCGAGAGCACCTGACCGCTCTCGCGATCCATCACAAACATGAATCCCGTGCGTCCCGGATGCAGCAGCAGCTTGCGCATCTGGCCATGCCAGGGCATGTCGACAAGCACGTTCTCCATGATCTCGTCGTAGTCATAACCGTCGTGCGGCGCGACCTGATACGCCCACTTCGCCATGCCCGTATCCGGATCGCGCGCCCATATCGTGCACGACCACTTGTTATCACCGGGGCGCATGTCGGGATTCCAAACACCCGGATTGCCCGTCCCGTAGTAGATCAGGTTCAGCTCCGGGTCATATGAGATCCATCCCCAGATTGTTCCGCCGCCGAGTTTCCACTGCCCCGGGGTCCATGTCTTCAGGCCGAGGTCCTTGCCCTGGTCCTTCGCATAGAACGGATGAAAATCAGCACCGATGCGCACATCGCTGTCAGGTCCCGTCGAATACGCCGCCCACTTAATCGCGCCGGTCTTCAGGTCGAGACCCGTGAGCTTTCCCCGCACTCCCAGCTCGCCGCCGCTGTTGCCCACCAGCACGGTGTTATGCACAATCACCGGCGCCATCGTGACCGTTTCGCCGAAGTGAATATCACCCACCTGCGTCTTCCACACCACCTTGCCCGAATTCGCATCCACTGCGATCACGTTCGCATCCAGCGTCGCGTAAACGATCTTTCCGTCGGCGTAACTCGCTCCTCGATTCACCGTGTCACAACACGCCACGCCAACCGCCTGGATGTTCGGATGAGGATCGAGAACCCATTTCTGCGGAAAGCCCGGCTTCGTCAGATCGAGCGCGATCAGCTTGTTCGGAAATGGTGTGACGATGTACATCGTCGAGCCCACCACCAGCGGCCCGCCCTCATGCCCGTGCGGGATACCCGTTGAATAGGTGCTCACCACCTTCAGGTTCTGCACGTTCGTGCTGTTGATCTGATTCAGCGGGCTGTACCGCGTATTGCCGTAGTCTCCAGCCGGCATAGTCCATTGGCCGTCGGCAACCGGCGAGACGATGTGGATACCGGGCAGCGCGCCGGGAATGCTGGTGGTCGTGCCCTGTGGCGCTTGCTGCGGCTGCTGCGCCACTGCCGCCACACCAAGCAGCAGCAGCGCGGCACAGGCGAGACGCTTCGGAAGTGCGATCAATTGCTCCATTGATACTGCTCCGGTCCTTCCAATGAGTAGAGATACGCCGCGATGTCGTAAGCCTGGTCTTCCGTCAGGCCCAGGTCCGGCATCGCCGTCTTCGGGTTCACGCTCTTCGGGTGCTCAATCCAGTGCGCGAGATTGTCCGCTGTGTTCGGCAGTTCACCGGCAATCATCGTCCGCTGGCCAAGATAGTAGAGCGGCGGCCCCACAAGCCCGCGCGCCGCGTGCACTCCGGGAATAATGTGACATCCACCGCAGCCATAGTCATGGATGAGTTGTTTGCCGTGCACAGGATTGCCTCCGCTCTGGACGACATACGGCCGCGTTGCATTGCCTTCGTTGCAGCCGGCGGCCGTCAACAGCGCGATGCATCCAGCGAGCGCCAGCAGCCCACTCCTCATCGCGCCCTCCAGCAGAGATCGAGAAACAGCGGAGGCAGCGCGAGCCACACAATCCCCATGCCCATCGTGATCGCCACCAGCACACCGGCCGCCGCCATGAACTCATGCCGATCGACAGCCTTCGTCTCCACGAGATCAGGCATCGTCGCGAAGCGCCGCCAGTTCTGGTACGACGTGAACCCTGCGTAGACCGTCAAGCCGAGCAAAACAAGCGCGCCGATAAGATACAGCGCCGTCGCCGTCGTCGCGTGTTGCGGCACGCCCCAATCCTCCTGCAGCATGCACGCGCGCCACGTCACCGTGATATCGAAACACCCCAGCAACACCCACGCGAACGCCGACCCCGCCATGCCGAACCACAGACTCCGCCGCCTCGCGCGCGCAGTCTCCACAGCCGCTTCATTCGCGGGCTCGTGCTTGTGCATTCGTGGATTAGCGTCCATGATGATGCACCTGAAAATGCGGCATGACGTACAACAGCGCAACGATAAAAATCCACACAACATCGACAAAGTGCCAGTACAGCGCGATCGTCTCGTACGCCTGGTGCGGGGAGCGAAACGCCTTCGCAAATCGCGGCAGCAGGCCCACATAGATCAACATCAGCAGCCCGACAATGACATGCGCCGCATGCAGACTCGTAATCGTGTAAAAGATCGACCCATACGAGTTGCTGTACGGCGCCAACTCTGCCCAGTGCGAGCGATACTCAAATCCCTGCACGCCCAGAAAGATGAACCCCAGCGCGACCGTGATCCAGAGCGCCAGCGCCGCCGCGCCAAAGCGATCCAGCTTCACCTGCTTCTCACCCCACGCCAGCACAAAGCTCGACGACAGCAGAATCACCAGCAGGATCAGCGGATAATGCAGCGGCGATGGATTCTCCGTCGCCCACCGGTCCTTGTTCGATCCGGGATAGTAGTACGCACCGAATATGCACATGAACAGCATCGCCTCGGTCGCGATCACGCACCACATGCCCCAGATGCCGCGCCGCTGATCAACCGGAAGCGTCGCAAGCTGCACGCGCGGAGGCGGAATCTGCACCGCTGAACTCACAACACCTCCTTCTCAGTCCTCGGCCACATCCAGAAGCAGCCGATCAGGAACACCACAAAAATCAGCGCCAGCGACACCCACACCATCTGCACTACCATCGTGCAGAAGAACGCGAACAGCGCAATGCTCATCAACAACGGTGCGAGTGAATCTTCCGGAATCGTGGCAATCCCAATTGGCACCGCATCCAGCGGCGTTGTGCTCGGCGTCAGCCGGCCGCGATCCAGCACGCGATCGTTCTCCGGATCCTCTTCTTCATCAAAGTCATCCCACAACGGATGCCGCGAAGCCACGAGCGGAATATGCGCCGACCCATACGGTTTCGGCGGCGATTCACTCTCCCACTCCAGCCCATCCGCATTCCATGGATTCTTCCCCGCCACTTCCCCGCGCTGCAGACTCGCCAACAAATTAACGATGCTCAGCAAAATGCCCAGCCCGAAAATGAATGCGCCAATCGTCACCGTCGTATTCAACCCATCAAATCCCAGCCCCTGCTGATACGTGAAAATGCGCCGCGGCATGCCCAGCAGCCCAAGGTTGTGCATCGGGAAGAACCCAATGTTGAAGCCAATGAACATCACCCAGAAGCTGATCTTCCCCAGACGCTCGTCCATCATGCGTCCTGTCATCTTTGGCAGCCAGTAATAGAACCCCGCAAACACCGGAAACACATTCGCGCCAATCAGCACGTAGTGCAGATGCGCCACCACGAAGTACGTGTTGTGCACCTGCCAGTCCGCGGGAATCAGTCCCGTGAACACACCGCTCAGTCCACCAATCACCAGCAGCACAATCGATCCCACCGCATAGTGCATCGCGGCCGTGCTCACCGGCCGGCCCTTCCAGATCGTCGCCAGCCACGCGAACACCTGGATCGTCGTAAAGATCGAAACCGTCATCGACCCTGCGGAGAAAAAACTCATCGCAATGTCCGACATCCCCACCGTAAACATGTGGTGCAGCCACACGCCGAACCCAACCACGCCCGTCAGGATCGTCGCCACCGCCACATACGGATATCCAACAATCGGCCGCCGCGCGAAATTCGGAATGATCAGCGACAGCATCCCGGTCGCGGGAAGAAAAATCACATACACCCACGGATGCCCGAAGAACCAGAACAACTGCTGCCACAGGAATGTATTTCCACCTGACGCGATGCCAAAAAAGTGCGTCCCCCAGCGCCGATCAAGCTCCAGAAACATGCACGCGGCAGTCAGCGCCGGCAGCGAAAACAAAATGACAAACGATACCGTCAGCGTGCTGTAAAGAAACAGCGGCATGCGGCTGATCGCCATCCCCGGGGCCCGCAGCCGCAAGATCGTGACAATAAAATTCACTGCTCCGCCCGTCGTCGAGATCGTCAAAAAAATCAGCGACAGCGCATACACATCCATCCCCAGCCCCGGCGAGTACGTCGGCAGCGTGAACGGCACATACGCAAACCAGCCCGCGTGCGGCGCCTGCCCGATCACGGGTGAGATGTACAAAAAAATCCCGGAGAACAAAAACGTCCAGTACGTAAACGCGTTCAGCCGCGGGAACGCCATATCGCGCGCGCCGATCATCAGCGGCACCAGGAACACCGCAAACCCCGACAAAATCGGCGAGGCATACCAGAAGATCATGGTCACGCCGTGCATCGTAAAAATCTGGTTGTAAGCCTCCGGTGACAGCAGCGCCAGATCCGATCGCGCAAGCTGCAGCCGCATGATCAGCGCCTCGATCCCGCCAATCAGCAGGAACGCAAACGCCGTCACCAGGTACCGGATTCCGAGTTCCTTGTGGTCGACCGTAGCGAACCAGCCGTAGACCGTCTTGGGTGTCTCCCAGAGCGTCGTCAAACGACTTTCTACCGTCGAGCTGTACATTCGTCGGACTCCCGCATGCGTGGGCTCATCCGCAAAACGATCGACGCGGAAAACAGGAACTTTCTGCCGAGATGCTCCTTACTTCCTCAAGCGTTGCTCCGCTCCGTCAAACGTCTTTTTAGTGAAATACAGCAAGCCCAAAGGTTTACCACTCCGAGCCGCTGAGAAACCAGCCACTGCCCCGCACAAGCCACTTCGCAGCGCGTGATAGAAAGTTGTCGTCGGCACACAATCAAAACTTCTCCGCGCGAGGTGACCGTTGGCCCGGATTCCGTCGTTCTCTGCTCTGCTGAGTTTTGTCCTATGCGCCGCCGCTTTCGCGCAATCAAAACCCTCCCTTGCCACACCCGACATCTCGCCCGACGGACACGAGATCGCCTTCGCCTCAGGCGGCGACATCTGGACCGTGCCCGCGCAGGGCGGCGAAGCACGCCTGCTCATCTCCAGTCCCGCCGACGAATCCCGCCCCCTCTATTCACCCGACGGCACAAAACTCGCCTTCATCTCCACGCGCACCGGCGCCGGCGACATCTACGTCCTCACACTCGCTTCCGGCGCGCTCCAGCGCCTCACCTTCTCCGACTCTCCCAGCAATCTCGACGGCTGGTCGCGCGACGGTCAGTGGATCTACTTCACCTCGAACGTGACCGACGTGCCAGGCCAAGGCGACATCCTGCGCGTGCGCGCCAGCGGCGGCACTCCGCTCGAGGTCTCGCGCGAGCGCTACCTCAACGAGTTCGAATCCGCTCCCTCGCCTGACGGCAAAGAAATCGCGCTCGTTGCGAAAGGCATCTCCTCCTCGCAATGGTGGCGCAACGGCCACGCGCACATCGACGATACCGAGCTCTGGCTCAAGCCGCTCGCGGCGCCGTCCAAAACCGACGCGGGTTATCACCGTCTGCTCGCCGCAGATGCCAAGCACGCGTGGCCCATGTGGTCGCCCGACAGCAAAACCGTCTTCTACATGTCGGACAAAAGCGGCGCGGAAAACATCTGGAGCGCCGACGCCGCCACCGGCGCCGAACATCAAGTCACGCAATTCACCAGCGGTCGCTGCCTCTGGCCCACCATCTCCTACGACGGCAACACCATCGTCTTCGAGCGTCACTTCACCATCTGGAAACTCGACACGCACAGCGGCAAAGCCGCAGAGGTCGCGATTACTCTGCGCGGTGCGCCCAGCGGTGAAGGCGTCACCCACACGAATCTAACGCACTGGCGCGATCTCGCCATCTCACCCGACGGCAACAAGCTCGCCGTCGTCGATGAAGGCGAGGTCTTCGCCACCGGCACAAAATCCGGAGGTGAAGCGCAGCGCCTCACCTACACCGACGCCGCCGAAAGCGATCCGCAGTGGTCGCCCGACTCATCCAAACTCGTCTACCGCTCCGAGCGCGACGGCGGTTCCAGCCTCTACCTCTTCGACTTCACCACGCAATCCGAACACGCCCTTACACACGGCCTCGACATGGATGCGGGTCCAATGTGGTCACCCGACGGCAAGAGCCTCGCCTTCATCCGCAATCGCAAAGAGCTGCACGTCCTCACCATCGACGGCCTGAAAGATCACATCCTCGCTCATGGCGAACTCGACAACGACACCATCGCCTGGTCGCCGGACTCCCACTGGGTCGTCTACGTGCCCTCCGGCACTGACGGTTTCAGCAACCTCTACGCCGTTCCTGCTGCGGGCGGCGCAGAGCCGCGTCCATTGACCTTCCTCGCAAACGGCGAGACCGCATCGCGCATCGCCTGGTCACCTGACGGCAAATACATCCTCTTCGACACCGCGCAGCGCAGCGAAACGCCGCAGATCGCACGCGTGGATCTCGTCCCCCATGTCCCAGCCTTCCGCGAAGATCAATTCACCGAGCTCTTCCGCAAGCAGTCGATCCCGGGCGCGCCCGAAATCCCCAGTGAAACGGAACCCACGCAGACGCCGCCAACTGAGACAACGCCCTCCTCACGGCCGGCTCCTGAGCAATCTCAACAAACGCCGCCCGAAACAACCCCCGCAAAGCCGGCCGCCACGCAACCGCATGACCACCCTCAACCTCCGCCGAAAAAGATCGAGCCCACACGAATCGTCTTCGATGGCATCCGCGAGCGCCTGACGTTGTTGCCCATTAATCTCGAGCTGCGTACGCCCGTCATCAGCCCCGACGGTAAGACGCTGGCCTTCATCGCCACCGTCGCCGACCAGGTGAACATCTACACCTATTCGCTCGACGAACTCGCGCGCGAACCCGCCAGCCCGCGCCAGCTCACCTCCACACCCGGCTTCAAGTCCGACATCGCCTGGTCGCCGGATTCAAAAACGATCTACTACATCGAAGGTCCCAACCCGAACGTGAACGCGGCGAATGCCGGTGGCGATGCGCCCTCCGGTGTTCGCGCCATTCCTGTCGACACGCGCACGCCGCGCACCATCCCCCTCACCGCAGCCATCGAAGTCGACTTCGACCGCGAAAAGCAGGTCGTCTTCGACGAAGCCTGGAACACACTCGATCATCGCTTCTTTCGCGCCGACTTCAACCATCACGACTGGCGCGCACTCCGCGACGAATGGCAGCCCTACATCGCCGGCGCGCGCACCGGCCCCGAGCTCCGCCGCGACATCAACCTCCTCATCGGCGAGCTCAACAGCTCGCACTCCGGCATCAACAAAATCTCCCCACCCGCCGTGCGCACCGGCCGCCTCGGCCTGCGCTTTGAGCGCGAGCCCTTTGAAGATAAGGGCGAGCTCATCGTCCGCGAAGTCGTTCCCCTCGGCCCCGCCTCGCTCGAAGGCACCATCCACCCCGACGACCGCCTGCTCGCCGTCGACGGCGCCCCCATCACTCCGCACACCAACCTCGATTCCTTGCTCGAAGACAAGGTGAACAAACGCGTCGTTCTCAGCGTTGAAACCGCAGGCAAAAAGCGCGACGCCATCGTCCGCCCTGTCACCCTGCAGGTCGAAGCCGGCCTGCTTTACAAGGCCTGGGTTGAAGAACGCCGCGCCTACGTCGACCGCATCTCCGGCGGCAAGCTCGGCTACGTCCACATCGCCGCCATGGGCGACCACGACCTCTCGCAGCTCTACGTCGACCTCGACGTCCAGAACGAAACCAAGCAAGGCGTCGTCATTGACGTCCGCAATAACAACGGCGGCTACGTCAACGGCCGTGTCATCGACGTCTTCGCCCGCCGCAATTACCTGCTCATGACTCCACGCGACGGCGCCACCGTTCCCAGCCGCCAGGCGCTCGGCCAGCGCGCGC
Source organism: Acidobacteriaceae bacterium (assembly GCA_035651235.1). Classification (GTDB taxonomy): domain Bacteria; phylum Acidobacteriota; class Terriglobia; order Terriglobales; family Acidobacteriaceae; genus Granulicella. The sequence goes on along the minus strand of DASRGC010000005.1, from coordinate 41,803 downwards.
TCGGCGTCCCCACCGTCCTCGTCGTCAATGAATCCACTCTCTCCGACGGCGAGGACTTCACCGAAGGTTATCGCGCGCTCGCCCTCGGCAAAGTCGTCGGCACTCCCACTGCCGGCTGGATCATCTTCACCGGCGCCCAACGCCTCATCGACGGCTCCAGCGTGCGCGTCCCCGGCTACCGCATCCGCGACATGCAAGGCAACGACATGGAGATGCATCCTCGCCCCGTCGACATCGAAGTCCTTCGCCCCCTCGGCGAAACCGAATCCGGAGAAGACGCCCAACTCAAGAAAGCCGTCGAGACCCTCCTCGACCAACTCAAATAGACCACAGCCGATGCGTGTGAGAGCGGTTGAGTTTGGCGACCGCACTGGAGCATATAGTGCGTTTACGCTTCAATCTCGCCTTCTCACTAACGACCAACAACTACCTACTCTCTACTGAATAATCCCGTGCGACAGCGCATAGCGCGTCAGCTCGGCCGTCGTGCGCAGCCCCAGCTCATCCATGATCGCGTTGCGGTGAAACTCCACCGTCTTCGGCGAAATCTTCAGCGTCAGCGCCACTTCCTTCGTCGTCTTCCCTTCTGCCACCAGCTGCAGAACCTCCCGCTGTCTCGTCGTCAGCCCCGCCCCAAACATCTCCGCCGGATTCGCCCGTGGCGACCGCGACTCCACATCGAATTCCGGCTTCGGAGTCGCCAGCGGCGTCACATAATACTTCCCCGACATCGCCATCCTCGCCGCCAGCAGCAGCTCCGACGACGCCGACTGCTTCGCCACATACCCCATCGCGCCCGCATCAAACGCCGCCCGAATATACGCAGGCTCCAGCTGTTGCGTCACAAAGATCATCTTCGCCGAACAGCCCGCCGCCTGCATCTGCCTCACCGCCTCAATCCCATTCAGCTCCGGCATCGACACATCCAGCACCACCATGTCCGGCTTCAGCTCTACCGCCTTCTCCACCGCCTCGCGGCCGTTCTTCGCCGTCCCTGCAATCTCGTACTCTTTGCCCAGAATCGCGCACAGCGCCTCCAGCACCAGCACGTGGTCATCCGCAATCAGGATGCGCCGCATACTATTCCAGCGGAACCCGTACCGTGATCGTTGTTCCCGCGCCCAGCTCCGAATCAACAGCAAACGATCCGCCCGCCATTCGCGCGCGTTCCTGCATGCTGATCAGCCCCAGCCCATCCGAGTTATCCGCCGCCTCCGTATCGAACCCCACACCAAAGTCCTCCACCTTCAGCTCCAGCGCATGATCCACCGTATGCAGCGCCACCTTCACATGCGTTCTCCCCGCATGCTTCGCCACATTCCGCAACGCCTCCTGCGTTATCCTATAGATCGCCGTCGCTGCCTCGTCCGGCACACTCTCCGGAATATGCCGTGAAGAGAACGTCGCCGGCATTCCTTCGCGCCGGTCAAACTCCTCAATCAATCCACGCAGAGCCGCCGGCAGCCCCAGGTCCTTCAGCACCTTCGGGTGCAGCCGGTGAGACATCTCCCGAACATCCGTATTCAGCCCCTGCAACTCATTCCTCGCCGACTCAATCTTCTTCGCGCTCTCCTCTGGAATCTGCCCAGCGCTCACATCCGACAGCAGCATCTCCAGAAAACTCAGCCGCTGGCTCACATCGTCGTGCAGCTCACGCGCCACGCGTTGCCGCTCCTCTTCCTGCACATGGAACAGATAATTCGTTAGCCCGCGCAACTGCTCCTTCGCCCGGCTCAGCGTCGACGCCGCCCCATCTATCTCCGTCTGCATCGCATCCTTCTGCTTCGACATCAGCCGCTCCACCTTTCGCCGCATCGTGATGTCTTCAATCATCAGCAGAAGCACCCTCCGTCCCCCCGCTGTCAGCACCTGCCCGTTCATCAGCAGGATTCTCTTCTGTCCAATCCGCGATTCCTGTTCGAACTCCAGCTTCGACTCTGGATGCTCCAGCACATTCTGCAGCCGCTCACCCAACCCATCGATGCCCCACAGCAGCTTTACAAGATCTGGCAGTAATCGCCCGTCCAGTTCCTTGCCCGTCAATCCGAAAAGATCTCGAAACGCAGTGTTCGCGGTCCGTATCGCAAGGTCCTCGTTCAGCACCACAATCGGCGCCGGAACGCCCTCGACAACCGCGCCCGCGAAGTGATGTGCCTCCAGCGCCTGCTGCTGCGTCTTCCGCAGCTGATCGATATCCACAAACACCACGACCAGCCCCTCAATCTTGTTCTCCGATGTACGATACGGCCGCACGCGCAGCAGATACCATCGCCCTTCCTTGTCCTGCACCTCTGCCTCGCGCGCGCCCAGCGTATCCATCACCTCGTGCAGCATCGGCGAAATGTCATCCACCGTCATCTGCAGCCGGATGTCGCTGACCGGCCGTCCTATGTCCGTCTCCCGCACATTCAGCAGCCTCTGCATCGGCGGCGTAAATTGCCGGATGTGCAGATCGCTCGTCAGCATCAGCACCGGAATGTTCACGCTGTTCAGCAGGTTGTTCAGGTCGTTGCCGGTTTGCGTCAATGCGTTGTTCCGCTGCTGCAGCTCTTCGTTCATTGTCTGCAGCTCTTCAACCGCCGATTGCAGCTCCTCCTTCGTCGTCTCCAGCTCTTCGTTCGTGCTCTGCAACTCCTCATTGCCGGACTGGATCTCCTCATTGGCAGACATCAGCTCCTGGTTGCGCGCATCGCGCTCTTCAATCAGCGACTGCAGGTGAAAACGCAAGGAGCCAAGGTCATGCCGAAGCTGCGCGATCAGCCGGCTCTTCTCATCCACCGTCAGCTTCGACGTACCTTCCTGCTCCGTCGATCTCGGCTGTTCGTTTTCGCGCTGTTGGAACAGGACCAGAAAACATCTCGGCCGCGCCACAACGCTGGTGATCGGCAGCACGTCGATCTGAATCTTCTGCTCGCCCTTCTCGTCCTCAATCACGGTTGCCGTCGCGGTGGTCGGCACGTTTTCCCGGATCGCCCGTTCCACCGCATCGCGCGTCTCAGTCGCAATGCCTTCCTTCAACACACGAAGCAGGCTCCAGCTCACTCCGCCCGATGCGATCTCCACATACGGTGCCGTCTGCCCGCGCGCCTGCAATACGTGCAGCCGCTCGTCCACAACCAGCCCCGGTGGTCCAAACCGGGCCAGCACAATCCGGTCCGCCGCCCGCTGCAGTTCCAGCTCAGGCCAGATGTGACTCTCAGACTGCGCAAGAAGCGGCGCCCCCGCTCCGGAGCCCCGCCCGGTCTGAAAGCTGTGCGGCACATCGTAAGTCTGCGGCAGACTCACGGCAGACTTCGTGTAGATCTTATGTTTTCGATCGACCGAGCTGAACAGGTCCGCATAATCTCTCAGTCCTTCGGACATACCCAGCAGCATGTATCCGCCCGGCTCCAGAGCATAATGAAACGTCATCATGATCTGCCGTTGCAGGACCGGCGTGAAATAGATCATCACATTTCGGCAGCTCAGAACGTCAATGTGCGAGAACGGCGGATCGTTGCACAGATTCTGTCGCGCGAAAATGCACGTATCCCGTACCCGTTTCGACACCTGGTACCCGCGCTCCGTCTTCACAAAAAACCGGCGCAGCCGGTCTGGAGAAATCTCGTCCGCCAGCGTCTCCGAATACAGCCCCAGCCGGGCGGTCTCAATCGACTGCTCGCTCGCGTCCGTGCCGAATACCTGGATCGTTGTTTCCAGGTTGTTCGCGGACAGGTAGTCAAGCAGAACGATCGCCAGCGAATAAGCCTCTTCCCCGGTGGAACAGCCCGCGCACCACACGCGCACCGGTTTGTCCGCCGGTCTGTCTCGCAGCAGTTGCGGCAATACGTTCTCGCGCAGCGACTCCCAAAAGGCTGGATCGCGGAAAAAGCGCGTCACGCTGATCAGCAGGTCGTCCTGCAGCAGCCGCAACTCGTCCGGACGAATGTGCAGAAACCTGTAATACTCCGCCAGGCTGTTCTTGCGCACCAGCAGCAGCCGTCTTGCCATCCGCCGGCGCAGCGTCTCCGGTTTGTACTGCCGCAGATCCAGCCCTGAGGTGCTTCTCAATAACTGCAGAATTCGTTGAAACGACAGCTCATCCTCAGGCGGCCCAAGTCCCTGCTCCAGGGACCGGACCTCGGGCCGTGAAAATTGCACCGACAATCTGCCCAGCTCCAGTGCAAGCTCCCGGGGTGGAACCACCAGATCCACATGGTCTGCCGCAATCGAGCTCTGCGGCATGCTTGGCTGCGCCGCGCTCTCGGGGCTCTGCACCAGCGCGATGCCGCCCTCACCCTTGATCGCCTTCAGCCCGGCAGCGCCGTCCGAGTCTGCTCCGGAAAGCACGACGCCAATCGCATGGTTCTTCTGCTCCGCCGCCAGCGAACGAAAAAACGTATCGATAATCAGCGGCCGATGGCCGAATTGCCGCTCCTCCACATGAAACGCCCCGCCGCGCAGCGTTAGCCTCTGCTCCGGCTGCAGCACATACAGATGGTTCGGCTCGGGCCGCTCCCCGTCCACGACCGGCCTCACCGGGATCTTCGTATGTCTCTCGAGAATCTCCGTCAGATAGCTCTTATGGTCCGGCGACATATGCGTCACCAGCACAAAGGCCATCCCCGTGTCAGGTTTCAGCTTTTCCAGGATCTGCTGAAATGCGGTCAGCCCACCGGCCGAAGCGCCAATCCCTACAACCGGATACGGCAAAGAGGGCGCCAGGTTCTCCTCTTCCGTCGACTCCACCGAAACCTGCGACAGGTTCGGTCCGTACTCTGAGCCAATCGGACCGTCGGCGTGCACCGTTTCGGTCTCTATGTCCTTCTCGGCTGCAGCCGGATCAGTGCTCTCATCCTGTGCCTGGGGATCGCGCGGATGCTCGCTTTCACCTGCCATCAGAATCCCCTTTTCGAGCCCACAGAATACACCTCTATAGGGTCAGACGCCCGCGGCCGCAATCAGGCGTAGCATGCCACCATGAAGCCCTTTGCGCATCTGCGGGAGGAGTCCAGCAAGATCGGTGTTGAGTTTCTTCTGACCGAGCTGGATGCTGCATTGACATTCCTCGACGTAGCAGGAACTACCGACTCGCCAGAAACACGGGAGCGGAACCAGGGCCACGCCCGCGAAGCCTATGACACAGCAAGGCGCATGCAAACCAGGGTGTCGATGCAGCCCGACGAAAAAAAGAATTTCGACGAAAAACTCGCTTTGCTGGAGACCCGCCTCCAGGATCTCGGCTCTGAGCCCGCCTGAAACAGACTCGCGCATCCGGAACCCGCCGTTACCTTCATCCCCTCGACCCACGAATGAAAGCCCGCAACATTATCGTCATCGGACCGAGCTCCTCCAGACCGCCGGCGGCGACCTCGACCCGGAATCCGCCGCCCTCATCCAGAAGGAACTCTCCGAACGCAAACACGAGCAGCAGGTCCTCCGCAGTCTCCTCGACCGCAGCATCGTCCCCCTCCGGACTAAACCCACCCACTTGACAAACCCACCCCCAAAACCACCCCCCCACCCTACGCGAAACCCTGCTCGCCCGAATATCGGACAAAACCCCGAAGTCCAGACCTAAAGTCTCTGTTCCGAAGACTTTGCACCAAAAGTACGGGGGGAGGGGGTACCCCCAAAATCCATCCAGCGAAGGCCGCGGCGCTATCCTTTAATCAGGCCAAAGGACCGTCTCGCGATGCACTCCATCTCACCCGAAGAGATCAACGATCTGGTGGACCGCTTCTACGCAAAGGTGCGGCTGGACCCTGAGATTGGTCCCATCTTCAATGCCGCCATCGATGACTGGCCCGCCCATCTCAGCCTGCTCAAGGACTTCTGGTCCACCGTCCTGCTCACGGAACGCCGGTACAAAGGCGACCCGCTGGCCAAGCATCTGGAGCTCTCCCTCGACCCCCAGCACTTTGCCCGGTGGCTGGCCCTCTTCGAAGAAACCGCCCGCGAGGTGATGGAGCCTCAGCACGCCGAGATCGTTGTCGGGAAATCACACCGCATCGCCCAGAACTTCAAGGCTGCCATTGCACACAAGCGAGGGCAGACGCAGGCGCTTCCCATCTTCCGCGCACCCGTAGGTTCAAAGCACTAGCGCTCCGCGATCAGTATCCGCAGGTCGCGTACATTGTTCCCGGTGGGCCCCGTCACAATCGCACCCCCCACCTCCGCGAGCAGCGGATAACTGTCGAATCGATCGAGCGCTTCTTTGATCTGTGGCGCATGACCCATCATGTGAAAATCCACAACAGCTCCTGCTGCCGGACTGTTTCCATCAATGCCATCACTCCCGGCGCTGAGCACCGTCGTCTGCGCGGGAATGTTGTTCAACTTCGTAGCGCAATAAACCGCGAACTGCTGATTGCGTCCACCGATGCCTGCATCCGAGCCGACACTGACCAGCACCTCACCCCCTGAGAGCAGAGCGACGCGCGGATACTCGGCGCTGAGTTCGCGCAGTCGCGCCAGCAGGTAGTCGGCGGCAGCGCGGTATTCCCACTCATCGCATGTGTTGTTGATGACGGTGTGAAACCCACGGCTACGGCAGGCGTTTGCTGCAGCGAGAAGCATGGTTTCCGTCGAGAGCAGGACACGCGAGTTGGCGCGTGCGAAACATAGCGCACCCGCCTTGGGCGTCTCCGGGAGTTCCGCGCTTTCGAGAAACGCACGCACACGATCCGGCACCTTGTCCTTCAGCTCTGGTCTGCGCATGAGCTCAAGGCACTCCTCGCGCGTGGACGAATCAGGCAGCGACGGGCCCGATCCGATCACGTCTTCCCTGCCCTCGCGAACATCGGAGATGAGCAGCGTGCATTTCGTCGCGTCGCCTGCGGCCTCGGCGAGCCTGCCTCCTTTCACTGCCGAGAGATGCTTGCGAAGCGTGTTCATCTCGCCGATATTCAGTCCCGAGTTAACCAGCGCGCAATAAAAGGCCGCAGTTTCCTCAATAGCGAGAGTCGCATCCAGCGGCAGTTCCATCATTGCCGACGCGCCGCCGCTGATCAGGAAGAGGATCAGATCGCGTGCAGTGGAGCTCTTCAGGATTTTCAGGATGTGCTGCGCCGCATCACGCGCACTCGCGTCCGGCAATGGATGACTTCCCTGCCATCGATCGATGCGACAGGAGGAATTGGCGATTTCACCTGGCCCAACAACGACCGCCTCCACGAGTATTCCGCATCCGCCGAGTGCCCCGAGAACCACTTCAGCGCACGGCACCGCAGCCTTTCCAATGGAGACCACCAGCACGCGATCAAAGTCCGGGAGGCGATAGCGCAGATCAGCAATGTGAAGCACGCCGTCGTCACAGCGGACCGCGCGAGCAAGGACCTTGCGAACATCGATCGCTGCAAGCGTCTCTTCAAATATCGTGCGGAGCATCTCGCGCCGGGCAGCGCCGGCGTCCGGCGAGTCACGCGACTGCGCTAGCTCTTCCACCCCATGCCTGCCATTACGCCGCGCATATAGGCCATGCTCTCGATGACGCCGGGCATCGGATCGTCGCCGTGAATTTCGTACTCGAGATCGACGTAACCCGGATAACGAATCCTGGCGAGCTCGGCGAAGATTTCGCGGACGGGCATGAGCCCGCGGCCGACCGCGACCTGCGATTCTTTGACATTGCGCTCAGCGAGATCTTTCATGTGGACATCATGCAGCCGTGGGCCTGCGGCGCGGATTGCGGCAACTGGATCGGTGCCGGCGCGCATGGTGTGGCCCACATCGATGCAGCAGCCCATGCGAACGTCCATGCCGTGCACGGCCTTGAGGACGTCGAGCGGCGACTTCCAGATCTTGTCTTCGGGGCCGTGGTTGTGAATCGCAAACGCGATGTCGTACTCCTTCACGAATCGCTCGATGCGAGGAAGAATCTGCGCTGCGGGATCACCCGCGACGATCACCTTCACGCCGGCCCGCTTGGCATACTCGAACTTCGCGCGGATGTCGTCGTCTTCATCCTTCGGAAAGTAGACGGTGCCGACGGCGGTAGGAGTGATGCCTGCAGCCTTGTAGTCGTCGAGCGCCTTCTGCTCGTCGGCCGCAGAGGTAGACGGCAGGTGGTCCTTCGCGTCCTTGAGGTTGATCGTGAAGATCTCGAGCTGCTTGAGGAAGCCGATGAGGTGCGCGCGATCGAAGTTGCGGAAGGTGTAGCTGCACATGCCGAGCCGGACAGGTAAATGTGTACTGGCTACAGCGCTGGGCTGCGTGCTTTGCGAGAATGCGCGTGGCACTGCGGCGGCTGCGGTTGCCATGGCCGTCAATCCCAGAAAGGTGCGTCGTTCGAGTGAATTGTTCATCGGCGAAAATCGTACCATCGCGGAACCGGATTTGTCCCAAGCGCAAACAATATATCGCCGAACTTCGCTGAGACTTTTTATCCCCTAAACTTGAACTGTGGCTGATTTCCTGCAATCCCAGCTTGACGCAATTACCGCACAGACGCGCTCGCTCGTGCAGCCGGAACGGCTCGCCGTAACCGAGCAGGCGATTCACGATTTGCTGGCGAGCGGGATTGAGTCGCGCGTTCTTGTCGTAGGCGCAGCGGCGCCCTCGTTCACGCTGCCGGATGCGCTCACGGGCAAGCCGGTGCGATCGGCGGATTTGCTTGCACTGGGGCCGGTGATCGTCAACTTCTTTCGCGGACGATGGTGCCCCTACTGCGTGACGGAGCTGGAGGCGTGGCAGGCTGCGTATCCGCAGGTGCGCGAGCGCGGCGCGCTACTGGTGGCGATCTCGCCACAGTTGCCGAGGCAGAACGACTTCACAGTGCAGCAGCATTCGCTGACCTTTCCGGTGCTGTCAGATGCGGGATGCCGCGTGGCGGAGATGTTCGGCGTCGCGTATACGGTGCCTGAGCGGATGCGGCAGCACCTGCGGTCGATCATGATCAACATTCCGTTTGTGCATGGCGATCAGCGGGAGGCGACGTGGCGTCTGCCGGTTCCGGCGACATTTGTGTTGAAACCAGCCGCAGATGGGCAGGCCACGATTGCGTTCGCAGAGGCGCATGCCGACCATCGCGTGCGGCCGGATCCGGCGGACGTGCTGGCGGCGCTATAGATCAGGCCGCTTTGTCGAGGAGGCTGCGCTGCTCAAGCAGCCGCAGAAGGACACGCTCCTCTTTGCGGAGGGCATTGGACTGCTCGCCGATCTCTTCTTCGAGCTCGGCCTTGGCCTCTTCGACGGAGATGCCGCCGAGATAGGCCTCGAGCACGGCCGGATGAACGTAACACTTCCTGCAGATGGACGGCGTGTTGCCTAGCTTCGCGGCGACGGATTTGATCGCGGCGACGACGTTCTTCTTGGCCTGGCTCTGATTCTCAAACGAGCCCATGCCACGCAGCAGATCGCAGGCGAGCACAGAACCTGCCCAGGTGCGGAAGTCCTTCGCGGTGAAGTGCTGGCCGGTGATCTCGCGGAGATATTCGTTGACATCGGAGGAGTCGATGGCGCGGCGCTCGCCTTCCTCGTCGATGTACTGGAAGAGCTCGTAGCCGGGAAGGTCTTCGCACTGCTTGATGATGCGGGCGAGCCGGCGGTCCTGCAGGCTGACGGTGTGGTGGACCTTGCTCTTGCCCTGGAAGCTGAAGGTGACCTGCGAGCCGTTGACCTCGACGTGCTTGTTGCGCAGCGTGGTGAGGCCGTAGCTGCCGTTTTCCTTCGCGTACTCCTGGTTGCCCACGCGGATATGGGTTTGCTCCATGAGACTGACGATGGTGGCAAGCACCTTTTCGCGCGGGAGGCCGGGCAACGCGAGGTCTTTCTTCACGCGCTCGCGAATTACGGGAAGGGCCTGGGCGAACTGCACCATGCGCTCGTACTTGGTCTCGTCGCGGACCTCGCGCCAGCGCGGATGGTAGCGGCTCTGCTTACGACCCCGGGCATCGCGGCCGGTGGCCTGCAGGTGGCCGTTGGGGATGGTGCAGATCCACACGCCGGTCCACGCCGGCGGGATCACGAGGGAGCGGATGCGGCGGAGCGTGTCCTCGTCGTGAATGGTCGCGCCGCCCGGCGCAGTGTAGCGGAACCCCTTTCCGCAGCGAATGCGACGGATGCCAGGCTTCGCGTCGGTGACGTAACGCAGGCCCGCCGCCTGGGCCGACTCCTTCGGATCAGGCGGCTCAGCCAGAGGGTCCACCCGTAACTGTGTCGTTCGAGCCCGCGTGGTCACCTGCTCACCCGAGAAACCTGCATGCGCAACTTTGATGAGAATTCGCGGCCATGCGCTGCCCAACCCGCCGCCGGAAGTGCAGCAGCCTGCTATGCTTTCCGGGCTATGAAGAAGATTGTTTATCCCGCACTTCTTCTTTGTCTTACGGCGTGCAACGCGCCGGGGCCGACCAACACGACTCCGGTGCGGACGACACAGCACAGCAGCGCGGCAGTGCCGCGGGCTGCAGGGCCGCAGAACTTCGACTATTACCTGCTGAACCTCTCGTGGTCGCCGGAGTTCTGCTACTCGCATGCGAGCGCGCCGGAGTGCGGACGCCACGCGACCTTCGTGCTGCACGGACTGTGGCCGCAGAATGCCGATGGCAGCTATCCGCAGAACTGCAGCGACGCGCCCGGGCCGGCAGATCCTGCGCAGTACAGCGATATCTATCCCGACGCGGGGCTGCTGGAGCATGAGTGGAAGACCCATGGGACGTGCTCGGGGCTTTCGGCCGACGATTTCTTCAGGACAGCGCGCGGGGCGTTCCAGTCGTTTACTGTGCCGGCGAGACTTGCGCAGCTGAACGCGCAGATTTCAATGCCACCCGATCAGATACTTTCGCTAGTGACGCAGAGTAACCCGTCGATTCCGGCGAGCAGCCTCGCGCTCAGTTGCGGGAACAATTATCTGACGGCGGTCGAGGTCTGCCTGGACAAGCAGCTTCACGCGATCGCGTGCGGACCGGTGCGTTCCTGCCGCGCACGCACGGTACGGATTCCACCACCATAAAAACCGCTTTATGCGTCGCAAGCCGCGGCGGTGTTCTAATGCAGGAGGCGCAGTGACTTTGCGCGCGAGCAGTAACCTCACAACTCCCACCAATCTCAGAGGAGAACAACCGAGATGAGCGATGAATCCGTTTTTTTGACCGACCGTCCTGCATGGAAGGCTCTTCAGAGCCACGCGGACACGATGCGCAACCAGACGATCAAACAACTCTTCGCGGACGATGCCGGTCGCGGGACCCGCATGACTGCGGAAGGCTGCAGCTTGTTTCTTGATTACTCGAAGAACCGGATTACCGACGAGACGATGAGGCTGCTGGTACAGCTTGCTGAGGAGTGTGGGCTTCGTCAGCGCATCGAAGCGATGTTCACAGGGCAGAAGATCAACATCACGGAGAATCGCGCCGTCCTTCATGTGGCTCTGCGCGCGCCCAAGTCGGAGCATATCAACGTCGACGGCGAAGATGTCGTGCCCGAGGTTCACAAGGTTCTTTACAAGATGTCCTCCTTCGCGCACCAGGTGCGGTCGGGCCAGTGGCGTGGACACACGGGCAAGCGCGTGAAAAACGTCGTGAACATTGGCATCGGCGGCTCTGACCTGGGTCCGGTGATGGCCTACGAGGCGCTCAGGCACTACTCCGACCGCCATCTGAACTTCCGGTTCGTGTCGAATGTTGACGGGACGGATTTTGTTGAAGCCGTGCACGATCTGCACGCGGACGAGACGCTCTTCCTGGTTGCATCGAAAACCTTCACGACTCTTGAGACGATGACGAACGCGCACAGTGCGCGCGAGTGGGCGCTGAAGGGTCTCGGTGGTGACGAGTCGGCGATCGCAAAACATTTCGTCGCGATTTCGACGAACGAGAAAGAGGTGAAGAAGTTTGGCATCGACCCGCAGAACATGTTCGGCTTCTGGGACTGGGTTGGCGGACGTTACTCGATGGATTCGGCCATTGGCTTGAGCACGATGATCGCCATCGGGCCAGAGAACTTCCGCGCCATGCTGAACGGCTTTCACCAGATGGACGAGCACTTCCGCACGACTCCGTTTGAGAAGAATCTGCCTGCGCTGCTGGGCCTGCTCACGGTCTGGTACACGGAGTTCTTCGGTGCTGAGACCGTGGCGGTGCTGCCGTATGAGCAGTACCTGAAGCGCTTCCCTGCGTATCTCCAGCAGTTGACGATGGAGTCAAACGGCAAGCACGTAACGCTCGACGGCAAAAAGGTGACCTACGAGACCGGGCCGATTTACTGGGGCGAGCCAGGCACCAACGGACAACACAGTTTCTATCAACTGATCCATCAGGGAACGCGGCTGATTCCGTGCGACTTCATCGGATTTGCACGGACGCTGAATCCCCTCGGTAAGCATCACGATCTGCTCATGGCAAATGTTTTCGCGCAGGGCGAGGCGCTGGCGTTTGGCAAAACCGCCGAACAGGTGAAGGCCGAAGGCGCGCCGGATTGGCTTGTACCGCACAAGGTCTTTGAGGGCAACCGGCCGTCCAATACGATTCTGGCCGATGTGCTGACACCGGAGGTGCTTGGCCGTCTGGTCGCACTTTATGAGCATTCCGTCTTTACGCAGGGCGTCATCTGGAACATCGATTCGTTTGACCAGTGGGGCGTAGAACTCGGCAAGGTTCTGGCCCAACGGATCATCGGCGAACTCGAATCAGAAAACGAACCGAAGCTGACGCACGACAGTTCGACGAACAACCTGATCAGCCGCTATCGCGCACGCAAGTAGCCTGGAAAACCAGGCGAGCCAATGGGGCAGATCAAGCGTTCTGCCTCATTCTCTTGCAGTCGAGCCGCTGTGCGTTTATCGTAGAGATAGAGCGGCTATCGCTCTGCCTTTCAAAAGCCATGAATACCGCGACCCTTTCCGCCCCTGCTCCTTCCGCTGCGGCACCCGCCCCGACAAAGACGAAGGTTACTCCCGCAGCCGCGCTTGAAATTTATGCGGGTGATCCGAACTTCATGGCTTCGCTCGCGCGTGGCCTTGTCGTCATTCAGGCGTTCACGCCGCAGATGCCCCAGATGACCATCTCGCAGTTGAGTCTGCGCACAGGCCTCTCGCGTGCGGCAGTCCGGCGTTGCCTCTACACCCTGTGCAAGCTGGGCTTCGCGGGCGCGGACGAGGCGCAGCGCTATTCCTTGCGGCCGAAGATGTTGACGCTGGCGAACACCTATACGGCCTCGAGCACACTGGCGAATGCAGCGCAGCCGATCCTGGAGCGGATGTCTGCGCAATTGGGCGAGAGCTTCTCTGTGGCAACGCTCGACGGCGACGACATCGTTTACATCGCGCGCACCACTGTGACGCGCGTAATGTCGGTCGACTTGCACATCGGATCGCGCCTGCCGGCGTTCTGCACAAGCATGGGACGCGTGCTGCTCGCGTATCTTCCGCAGGACCAGTTGGAGCAGTATCTGGCGCGTGTGCACATGGTGCAGTACACGCCGAAGACGATTACTTCTATAGACAAGCTGCGTTTGGCACTGCGCAATGTTCGCCGCAATGGCTATGGCCTGTGCGATCAGGAGTACGAGATCGGTCTGCGCTCCCTGGCAGTTCCCGTGCAGGCCCCGAATGGACGTGTGGTCGCATGCGTGAACCTGAGCGGACATGCGCCGCGGATGCCGATGCTGGAGATGCAGACGCGCTTCCTTCCGCATCTACGCGCAGCGGCAGCCGAGCTCAGCGTGTTTCTGCGCTAACGCGAAGCGCCGCCACGGATTTCAGTCATCATCGTCATCCTTATGCTTCGGGTGCTTCTGGAGCAGCATCGCGGGCGGCGGCTGCGCGCCTTTCGCATCCTGCCAGAGGATCAGGTTGAGTTTGTCCGTTGGTGCGCGGTCCGCATGAGTGAAGTCCATCTTCATCGATGCAGCCGCGCCGACTGCATTGAATTTGTTGGCGGTGTAGATGAGGCCATTATCACGATTCGAGTAGTCGGCATCGTACGGCGGCTGATCGCCCGGCCCGGTGAACAGCGTCGAGATGAGCGACGCGAAGGCATCATTGTTGTTCATCGGCGGAAGACCGAGCAACGACTCCATCGTGCGGATGACGCTGACAGTCGAATAGAAACGGCTGTCGACAAACGCTCCCTCGCCGCCCTTCGCGCGTGGAGCGTACTTGCTGATAACGAGCGCAATCGAGCGATGCGCGTCGACGTGATCGGCGCCGGCCTGCGCGTCATCTTCCAGGATGAAAAACGCCGTGTCATTCCAAAACGCGGAGTGCGAGATCGCTTCGACGGCGCGTCCCACGGCGAGATCGTTGTCCGCAGCAGAAGAACGCGGAGTGGGGCCGCCGGGAACGGTACCGGCCGTGTGGTCATTGGGCAGACGAAGCTGAATGAAGTCGGGCATCGTGTCGTGTCCGGCAGCGCGGTCCTTCTTCCACTGCTCAAGATGGCGGAGGAAGATGTTGACGCGAATCTGATCCGGCACACGCAGATTGAAGTCCGGAGACTCGGGTGCGAAGTGGCCGATGAGCTCGGGTTTTGTGGGCGTGTTCTTCGCAATCAGAGGAATCGCCCATGGCCACTTGTTGACTCCGCCTCCCCAGTCCGCAGGAATCGGAGCGCCTGGCCGAATGACTGAAGGGTTGCAATGCATGCCCTCGATCAGCGGCCCCTGCTGCGAATTCGCATTCTCTTTTGTGTCGCAGAATTTGGTGGAGATGAACTCCGCGAAGTGATAGTAGGTCTTGCCGTGCCGCGCGAGATTGCCCCAGATGTATCCGCTCTGAGGCTCATTCACATCGGGGATCTTCTGCAGGAGCGGATAACCTTCTGCGACCATGCCTTCGAAGTCATAGGGACGCTGCGATCCGCGATAGTTCTGCTGCCAGGTTTTCTCGAGATAGTCGGTTCCAATCGCAGCGTTCGACCACACATGCCCATCGCCCGAGACCTCGCCTGAGTCGAAGAAGTTATCGAGCACACCGAACTGCAGCGCGAGCTTGTGCTCGTTCGGCGTTATCGCGGAGCCGTACATCGTGAGACTCGGGTCGCCGTTGCCGACCTTGCGGCCGTCCTGCTCGAGATCGCCGAAGATCTGATCGTAGGTGCGGTTCTCTTTGATGATGTAGATGATGTGGCGGATGGGGTTTGTTCCCCCTGCGAACTGAACGGCTTCCCTGGCCGCCTTCATGCGATTGGCGTCGATCACCTCTTCGGTCCAGCGCGGCAGTTCAGCCTCGGCCTGCTTCGGATCCACGACAGCCAGTGAGCCGTAGAGGAGTGAGGCGATGTAGGTCGAAGGCTGCGGCCGCGTGCCTATAGCCTTCTGCCAGTCCGCCTGACGCTGAGGGAAGTTGTTCGGTCCTGTTCCCTTGCCTTTTGCTGTCGCAACGTACAGCTTGCCGCCGGTAAATGCCATCGACATCGGCATCCATTCGGTGGGCACAAACCCGATTGGTTCCACCATGCCCTGCTTCGCTGCGCGGCCTTTCAGCCGGGCGGTGTCAAGCACCGCGACCGCATCCGTGATCGCGTCCGCGGCGTACAAACGCGTTCCGTCCGGAGAGACGGTCAGAGCTTCGGGCTCCGCACCGAAGTAGCTCTGATGCGGCAGCCGCGTATCGAAATATCCTTTCGTGGAGAATTGCCCCGCAGCGATGTTGATAGCTGCAACAGAATCGCGATTGGCCAGCGCGACATACATCGTCTTCCCGTCAGGCGCGATCTCCAGCGCACATGGATGCGAGCCGGCCGCTGTCGGACTCTTGGGCTTCAATAGCGGCAGCTTGCGTGAGACGGTGCGGTTCTTCAGGTCGAGTTCCACCACCTCAGAGGCGTTCCATAGCGCGACGAACGCGCGCTGTTGGTCTGCAGTCACAGCCAGTGCGATGGGATACGTCGAAGGCACCGCGTCAGTCTCTGCGAGGTCAAATCTCTTTTCAATGGCGCCTGACTTCGCGTCCATCAGCAGCACGTCGTCGGAGAGATTGTCGGCAACGAGCAGCTTCTCTGATCCAGCCGATCCAAGCACAGCGATGGCCGCTGGGTACGGGATACCTTTATCGCCGGGTTTATTACCGATCAGCAGAGTCGTGTGGCCCGGCGCAAGCTGCTGTAGAGGAATCTTCAGCAATTTTTCGGCTTTGATCCTGCCGTCGCGAAAGCTGTAAACGACCACTCCGGTTCCCGCATCTCCTGACAGGTTGCCCTGCGGGTCAGAGAGCGACGCGATGCTCGCATAGACATGGCTGCCGTCGCGGCTGAACGCAAGCCCGGAGTACAGCGTCTCCTTCGCGTGCAACGGTGTGCGGTTGTCGGGAAAATCAGACAGCGCTCCGGTGCGCGTGTCGTACACCGTGAGCGACTGCATGTACTTCGACTCGTAGGTGCCGTAGCCTGCATTGACGGTGACGACGTAGCGGCCATCGGGCGACACCGCCATCGACATCGGAAGGCTATTAATCCTCTGGGGAGCGCCGGGCACCGGAAGAATGAGCTGCTTGCTCGTCGGCAGATCGATTCGATCGGACGAGGTTTGCTGCGCCCGGCAAGTGCGCGGCGCAGTCAAGAATACGAAGCTGCCCAATATGAGCAGATGACTCAAATCTGCAACGAGTGTGGTACGTCGGAAGCTTGGCATTACAAAAGTCTTACACAACCCTCTTCACGCGACATGTATGGTCAGTAAAGAAGTTTCAGAAGGGCTACGGCATTGATCGATACAGCACGACAGGAGCGCGACCAAACGCGCACGGCTTCCCTCCTTGATTTCCCCTCCATTTCCAACGAACCCGACCGGTTCGCAACCATACGGGAGACCGGCCAGCGCCTCAAGCAGGATCTCCGCATGGGCCGCGAGTATCAGCAAGGCCGCATCAACTGGATCACCAGCCTCTTTATGGGCGCGTTCCACGCTGGTGCGATCGCGGCGTTGTTCTTCTTCTCCTGGAAGAACCTTATCGTCGCGGCGGTGATGTATTTCTTCGCCATCAACGTTGGCATTGGCATGGCCTACCATCGCCTGCTGACGCATCGCGGATATAGGGTCCCGCGCTGGCTCGAGTACTTCCTCACAGCGTGCGGCACGATGGCGCTCGAAGGTGGACCAATCTTCTGGGTTGCAACGCACCGCGTTCATCATCAGAACTCCGACCACGAAGGCGATCCTCATACTCCGAACGAAGGCACATGGTGGGCGCACGCAGGCTGGATTCTCTCCGGACGCGCGCTGCACTCTGAGACCGCGCTGCTCGGCCGCTATGCTCCCGACCTCACCCGCGACCGCGTCCAGGTGTGGCTCTCGAAGTATCACTGGCTCCCGCTGACCATTGCAGGATTCCTGCAGCTTGCACTGGGCGCCGCAATCTGCCCCGGCCACCGGCTTATCGGCGCTTTCAGCATGTTGCTGTGGGGCACGTTCCTGCGCACCACAATCGGCCTGCATGCCACCTGGCTGGTCAACTCCGCCACTCACATGTTCGGCTCGCGCCGCTTTGAAACGCGCGATGACTCGCGCAACAGCTGGTGGGTCGCGCTCCTCACGGGCGGCGAAGGCTGGCACAACAATCATCACGCCCACCCCGTCAGCGCACGCCACGGCCTCGCATGGTACGAGTTCGACGTGAACTACTACGGTATCTGGGTGATGGAAAAGCTTGGCCTCGCCAAGAGAGTGCAGATCGCGAAGTTCGATCCGGCCAACCCGCGACCTGCCGGCACATAGACAGTTCGCTCCCACAAGGCCGCCTCCGGGCGGCCTTTGGTGTCTTCAGCCTGACGCCGAAGCGCTTGCCCGTATACTCCTGAGCAAGGATGAACCTCACACGCCGCCGCGGAGCCATTGCCTTCTTCATCACGCTTGGCGTTTGCCTCACTGCGCTGGCGATCGCGCTGAACGTCACGTGGGTTCACATCAACGGCCGCCGCATTGCGCTCGATGTGCTGGGCGTCTTTCTCTTCGCAATCCTTATTGCGGGAGTGGTGCTCAACACCGTCTTCCTGGTTCGCGAGATCCGCCGCAATGAGCGCCAGGATTCCTTCCTCAATGCGGTCACCCACGAGCTGAAAACTCCCATCGCCAGCGTCCGTCTTTATCTGGACACCTTGCAGCGTCATCCGGTCGAGGAGCCGCAGCGGCAACAGTTCTATGCCACGATGCGCTCCGATACAGATCGTCTGCTCGCCACGGTAGAGCAGGTCCTGAAGGCCGGCGAGCTGGGACATCGTGGGCGCGTGCAACAGCGCAGTCGAATCGAATTGAAAGCGTTTGTCGCGGAGTGCGTTTCGATCACGCTCACGCGCCATCACCTTCCCCCTGAGGCGATTCAGATGGACGATGTCCCCGGCAATGTGAAGCTGTTCGTGCTCGCCAATCCGGAGGACTTGCGCACCGCCGTGCTGAATCTTCTCGACAACGCAGTGAAATACTCACCCCAGGGCGTGCACATCAGATGCCGCCTTATGATCGAGCACTACACCTGGGCGGTGCTCACGATTACAGATCGCGGGCTCGGGATCCAGGCGCGCGACTTGCGCCGTATCTTCAAACGCTTTTATCGAGCTGCAGCAAACGATCGCGTGAAGATTAAAGGCACAGGGCTCGGCTTGTTCCTGGTTCGTACGATCGTGCGCCAGCACGGTGGCGATGTGCGCGCTCTGAGTGAGGGTCCAGGCAAAGGCTCGACGATGATCCTGAAGCTGCCGCTTGCTATCAACAACACGATGAACTAGCGCGAAGCTCGTACCTGCCTTCGATGCAGCAAGTACACCATCGCCGCTGCAAGACTGAATAACATCCACGTCGCCGGTTCCGAAGTCTTCGGAATATCGGTCGGCGTCATCGGATCGATGTTGAAGTTCATCCCGCTGTAGACATCATCGAAGTCGACGGATCCGGCAGAGTACGAGGCATTGAACAGCAGAGACACGGGCGTGTTGTAAGGGACGATGAATGTCCCGGTCAATGGAACACCGGCATTCAGATCGCACGTCTCTGTCAGACCCGCGATGGTGATACTGCACGGCCCAAAGACTCCGCCTCCGCCTTCGCCATGGCGGAAGGAATCGGCCGTCCAGATCACGGTGCCGTTTCCTGTGCCGCCAGTCAGCACGTAAGTTCCATCAATGGTGAACGAGAGGCTCGCTTCGGCCAGCGTGGACATGCCCGACTGCGGCGGGTTCTCGTAGGACGAGAGATTCACCTGCATCGACGCCGTCAGCGGAGTAACTGACGCATTCAACTGTGCAGAGCCATCCGCCGCACTTGCCGACACGCAAGCGAGCGAGATAGACGCTGAGCTCGATGAACTCGACGAACAAACGCCCTTCGGGTTCTGATTGCTGATGCTTCCGGAAACGATCTCATCTGCATGGGCGCCGGCCGCCGTTGCAATGCCAGCCAGCAAGACAGCCGCATTCATCAGTCTCATAACGTATTCCCAGCTCCACTCTAGTGATTGCCGGAAACAGCACAAATACGATGAATGGGGGATGAGGCGCGCGTTAGATGCAGAGCCGCAGACGCAACCAAATCAGCTAGTTAACTTGAGAAATGGAGGGAAATCGGCCTGAAGGAAAGCGTTGGAGCGGGAGACCGGGATCGAACCGGCGACATTCAGCTTGGGAAGCTGACGTTCTGCCACTGAACTACTCCCGCCCTTTCTTCAGTCACTTCGGGCGCCTGGTTCACCTTACGAATCCACCTTACTATCCGCGTTCTGACGCGCTTAGCAGCCTCGGGGCATCCATGGGCAGCGAAGGTGAACCTAAAAAGTATCTCGCAATCGACGGCAAGTGGCAATTCGTGCCGGTGCTCAAGACCGCCGCCAAGTGATATCGATCTATGTTTTTGGCGGCTCAGGCATCAGCGGAGGGGCACTGACCGGCGTTCTGGGACTTCCCACCGTCTCTTTGAGCAGTGCGTAATCATCCTGAACATTCTGGGGGAACGTGGCCAACTGCGTGTCGAGTTCATGGCTGAGTGACGCAACGATGTCAGGATGCAGGTTGGCAACGCAGTAACTTTCGGCTGGGTCGAGCGCCACGTTATAAAGTTCCGGCACTGCCAGCATGGCGGTCTGGTGCGCCTGCCCGGGTTCGTTCATATTGACATAGACTTCGCCGCCGTATGACTGCGCGATGCGGAGCTTCCAATCCCCCTTACGAATGCAGTGCGGCTGCAGGCCGCCTTTGCTCATCGGACTGAAGTAAATCTGCGTGCGCTCGGCGATGGGTTTCCCCGTGCCGTGCAGAAGTGCAGAAACATCCGCACCATCCAGCGCTTTCGCAGGTAGCGAAAGATCGCAGAGAGCGGCCAATGTCGGCAACATGTCCAGGTGTGATGCCGGCGTTTCGCAAACGGCTCCAGCAGGCACCGCACCGGGCAGCTTTGCAATCAGAGGAACGCGGAACCCGCCTTCCCACGTGGAGGCCTTACGGCCGCGAAGGTTGCCGGGACATCCCTGGTACCACGGGCCATGATCGCTGGTGAACAGGACTAGCGTGTCCTTGGCAAGCCCTTTGGCATCAATTGTCCGCAGAATCTCGCCGACCGACCAGTCGATCTCTTCAATCGCATCTCCCTGTTTGCCGAAACCGCTCTTATTAAGAAAGCGCGGCGAAGCGTCGGGCGGATCGTGCGGGTAAGGAAATCCATAGTAGAGAAAGAACGGCTTGGCGTTGTCCTGCTCCAGGAAATGCAGCGCCTCCTCGGTGTAGCGCGGGATGAGCATGGAGCAGTCAGTGTTTTCTTCGATCACCGTGGTGTCGCGCATCAACGTCTTCGGCGACATGTCCACGCTCCAATTAAGGCCGAAGTAAGAGTCAAAGCCGCGGCTGGTGGGAAGGTAGGGGAGTTCGCCGCCGAGGTGCCATTTGCCGATCGCGGCAGTGCGATATCCCTTCGCTTTGAAGAGCTGCGACATCAACGTTTCATCCAGCGCGCAGCCGGTCTTGGCGTGCGGGCCAAACGCGCCGACCACACCCATGCGTGTACCGTAGCGGCCCGTCAGCAGCGACGCGCGAGAGGCCGAACATAGAGGATGGCCTCCGTTATAACGAGTGAAGCGCATACCTTCACGCGCCATGCGGTCAAGGTTTGGCGTCGGCAGCTTCGAGCCAAAGCAGCCCAGGTCGCCATAGCCGAGATCATCGCAGATCATCAGCACGACATTGAGCGGACGCTTGGAGCTGCGCGGTGCCATCGCCGCTCCCTCGATTGCATCCAATGAGCGCAACGGTGCTGCCGCAGCTTGCTTGGCTGCCGCAACGGAACTTGACATGAGGGCGAGGAATTTGCGGCGATTCAACGTGAAAAAACCTCACAGCAACAGTAGCATTGATCCGTTCCCGCAGGTGAACCATGACTTCATGGTCGAGACATCCGCGAAGTTCGGATCATAACTGTGCTGAAGCTGCGAGGGAATGAGAGCCAGCCTGGCATATCTCCAGACGCCAGTGCCGCTCTTAACTTTTTGAATCGCAAGTT
Source organism: Acidobacteriaceae bacterium (assembly GCA_035651235.1). GTDB lineage: Bacteria > Acidobacteriota > Terriglobia > Terriglobales > Acidobacteriaceae > Granulicella. Next base: position 20,413 of record DASRGC010000005.1, on the reverse strand, counting down.
CCGGGATCGAATTTGGTGGAGCTGAGCGGGATCGAACCGCTGACCTCCTCGTTGCGAACGAGGCGCTCTCCCAGCTGAGCTACAGCCCCACACCTGCACATCCAGCGCGCCCTAACACCAGCCAGCAGCGCGATCTGCAACCCTCTCAGTCTAGCAGGAGTTGCGCCCTCTTCCAACCCGGCTTACATCAGAACTAAAGCAGCCGTCGTATCGTATACATCGGCAGGCACGAACGGAGACACCATGACACCGCAAGAGCAGCAGATGATCGACGGCCTCATCGAACGCATCCGCAACACGCAGGTCACCGACAAGGACCTCGACGCCGAGCGTTACATCCAGCAGAACCTCGCCACGATTCCTGACGCGCTCTACATCCTCGCGCAAACAGTCCTCGTGCAGCAGTATGGCCTTCAGCAGGCGCAGCAGCAGATGCAGCAGTTGCAGTCTGCGCTCGACGAAGCCCACCGGCACCCGCAGCAAAGCGGCGGCAGCAGCTTCCTCAGCAAAATCTTCGGCAGCCCATCACAACAACAGCAGGCGCAGTATCAGCCCGTGAACAACCCCGGCTATCCACCACCGTATGCCCCGGCCTACGCACCCGCATACACCCAGCCCGTCTACCCCTCTGCCGGCGGAGGTTTCCTGCGCGGCGCGCTCCAGACCGCGGCCGGAGTCGCCATGGGAGAGATGGCCTTCGAGAGCATGGAATCGCTCTTCCACGGCTTCGGTGGCGGCCCTTACGGCTACGGCCACCCCAGCGAAAGCGTCGTCAACAACTACTATGACGACGCCGCCCAGCACGAGCACCACGTCGACGACTCCAACTTCTACGACCCGGAGAACGACGCCAGCCGTCAGGACCTTGCCGACCAGAGCACGTCACAGAACTTCGCCGACTCCAGCGACAACTCCGGCAATGACGGCGGCGGCTTCGGAAACGATTCCACTGAGTTCGTCGACAACAGCGGCTTCGATGATTCCGGATTCGACGACTCCGGCTCTAACTTCGACGACGGCGGCGGCGACAACAGCTCCTTCTAGCCTGCCGTCTCCTGACTCGCCTGACTCGCTGACTCGCTAGCTTGCTGATTCGCTGATTACCTCTTCACCGGCGCCTTCAGCCCAAGCTCCGCCATCACCATCTGCAGATCCTTCCACGCCTCGCCCTTCTGCCGCGGATCCCGCAGCAGAAACGCCGGATGATACGTCACCGCCAGTTTCGCGCCGCGCGTGGAGTGCCACTTCCCGCGCAGCGAGCTCAGCGACTGGCGTACGCCGAGCAGGTACGTCGCGGCCGTCGCCCCGAGCGCCACAATCACCTTCGGCCTAACGATATCAATCTGCTTCAGCAGAAACTGCGAGCACGTGCTCGCCTCTGCAAATTCCGGCGTGCGATTTCCCGGCGGCCTGCACTTCACAACGTTCGCGATGTACACCTCTTCGCGCTTCAGGCCCATCGCCGCAATCATGTTGTTCAGCAACTGCCCGGCCTTGCCGACAAACGGCAGCCCCTGCGCGTCCTCATCCGCTCCCGGCCCCTCGCCTACAAACATCAGCGTGGCATTCGGGTCACCATCAGCGAACACAATCTTGTGCCGTCCCGCGTACGCCAGCGGACACCTCGTGCAGTCGCCAATCTCCGCGCGCACAGCCTCCAACGCCGCCAGACGCTGCCCAGCCGGCACAACCTCCACCGGCAGCGGTGCCAGCGCATCGAACGAAACTGGTTTTGGCATTGGTGCCTGCAGCTCCTCAGGAAGAGCCGCTTCAAAGTAACTCCGCCGCGGCTCCGGCTCAACACGCGCCTGCGGTATGGCTGCCTGCATTGGCTGCGGCGCTGGCCTCGGAGTTGCAACCTGCGATCCCATCGGCCTCGTCGGGCTCGGCACAGATCGCGCCGCTGGAATCTGCCGCTGAGCAGCCGGGACAGCAGCCGCCGGTCTCACAGCACTCCCCGCCTGCGTCGCCGGCTTCGGCCGCGCCAGCAGTTCACGCCACCGCTCCGGCATCGTTACTTCAGGCGTGCCATGTCGGTACAGCTCATACACGCCCAGGTCGCGGAAATACTCCACGTACTCGCGTAGCTGCTGCTCCGCTGAAAGGCCCATCAATCCAACGATACAGGAGGCGGCGGCGTGGGTTTCTTCTCCACAACGCTGTACGTCACCTTCCCACCCTTGATCTCATCCTGCGCCACCTTGCACGCCTTCATCGAGTTCGACACGCCCAGCGCCGGCGCACCGGACTGCAGTTGCCGTGCGCGCCGCGCCGCGCCTTTCACCAGGCTGTATTTGTTGTTAGACAGCGAAATATTCTCTGACATACCTCTAGCCTCCCCAAGCTGATACATCATGCTACCCTTCCATCACTCCGCGCAACACCAACTGCACTCGCGCAAACCTTACACTCCCGCGACCGACACCTCGAAGCTGTTCAGCACCACCTCCAGCCGCGCCGAGTGCACCGTCGTTCTGCACTGCTGCGCCACGGCGGCTGCCGCTTCGCCGCCTTCTCCGCGCTCAAACTGAACAATCGCCCGCAGTTCCGTGACGGCTTCGTCGAGCACATCATTAATCAGCACGTACTTGTACTTATTCAGCGTCAGCAGCTCCTGCTTCGCCTGCGCCAACCGCCGCTGAATCACCGCCTCATCCGTCACCCCTTCTGCCTGGCTCCGATTGCGCAGCCGGCGCTCCAGCACCTCAGGGCTCGGCGGAACAATAAAGATCGAAACCGCCTCCGGCACCTTGTGGATCACCTGCACCGCGCCCTGCACATCGATGTCCAGCAGCAGATCCTTGCCGGCGACTCGCGCGTGCTCCAACCCTCCGCGCGCTGTACCGTAGTAGTTCCCAAAGACCTCGGCCCACTCCAGAAAGTCGTCGCGCTCCACCATCGCCCGAAAGTGTTCGACATCGGTGAAGTGGTACTCGCGTCCTGGCTCCTCCGACCCGCGCGGCTTGCGCGTCGTATACGAGATCGAAAACTCCAGGCCCTCCACCAGCCGCCTCACCTCCGCCACAAGGGTGGATTTGCCTGAGCCGCTGGGTGCCGAGATGATGAAAAGAATTCCGGCCATTTCTAACAGTATTTCCGCTAGTCTATCCCGCCGTCCATCCCCCACACGAGCCGCAATCCCAATTACAGCCGCGTTTCCCTCAGGAAAATCGCCGAATGCCCGGCCTACGCCGTGCCCTCTACGCCCTGCGCTCCCGGCTCGCCCGCCGCCACCAGCACCTCATCCTCCCCAAACTGAAGCTGATACAGCCTGCTGTACGTTCCACCGCGCGCCAGCAGCGCCTCATGGCTGCCCAGCTCCGTAATCTGCCCGCGCTCCAGCACTGCAATGCGGTCCGCGCTCCGGACCGTCGAAAGCCTGTGCGCAATCACCAGCACCGTCCTGTCATGCATCAGCGTCGCCAGCGCCGCCTGAACCTGCGCCTCGCTCTCCGTGTCCAGAGACGACGTCGCCTCATCCAGCACCAGGATCGGCGCATCCTTCACCAGCGCCCGCGCAATCGCCAGCCTCTGCCGCTCGCCGCCGGAAAGCCTCGTCCCGCGCTCGCCAATCTGCGTGTTATACCCCTCCGGCAACCGCATGATGAACTCGTGCGCGCGCGCCGCCTTGGCCGCCGCCTCAATCTTCTCCATCGGAACATCGGGCTGTCCGTACGCGATGTTGTTCCGCACCGTGTCGTTGAACAGCACCGTCTCCTGCGTCACCTTGCCAATCTGCTTCCGCACCGACGCAATCGTCAGGTCGCGCACATCATGGCCATCAATCAGAATCGCGCCCTCGCTCACGTCATAGAACCGCGGCAGCAGATTCATCAGCGTCGACTTCCCCGCACCGCTCGGCCCCACCAGCGCCACCACCTCACCGCGCTTCACCGTCAGCGATACCCCGCGCAGCGCCTCGTGCTTCTCTCCCTGTTGCTCGTAGCTGAAATACACATCCCGGAACTCAATCGCATCCGTAAACGACTTCAGCTTCACCGCACCCTTCCGCTCCCGCACCTCGTCCTGCGCATCGAGAAACTTAAAAATCTCCTCGCTCGCGCCCGCCGCCTGCTGAAAGCTGTTGTAGTACAGCGGCATCTTCCGCACCGGGTCATACAGCATAATCACCGCGGCCAGAAACGCGATGAACATGCCGCTCGTCCACGATCCGTGCACGATGCGGTCGCGCCCCACAAACAGCAGCAGCGCAATCGCCACCGCGCCCAACGCGTCCATCAGCGGCGACGAGATCGACTGCACCGCCACCGACCGCATATTCGCGTGCAGCAGCCGCTCCGCCGCGCGCCGGAACCGCCCCATCTCCCACAGCTCCATCCCGAACGCCTTCACGATGCTGTTACCCGTCACCGTCTCATGCACGATCGTCTGGATCTCCGCCAGCTTGTCCTGCCCGCGTCGCGTCGTCCGCCGCACGCTGCGTCCAATCCGCCGCGCCGAGCTGATAATCACCGGCACAAACAGCAGCAGCACCCACGCCATCCTGCCGCCCACGATGATCACCGCAACAATCATGAACAGCAGCGTGAACGCCTGCTGCAGAAAATCGCTGAGCACCGTCGACATCGCCGACTGCACGCGCTCAATATCGTTGATCAGCGTCGACACCAGCATTCCCGTCGAATGCCGCTGAAAGAACGCTGTCGACCTCTTGAGCAGCGTGTCGTACAGATCATTGCGCAGGTCCGTAATCATCCCGAACCCCGCCTTATTCGTCAGCAGCGTGCCCAGGTAATCGCAGATCGACTTCACAACCGCCGATCCCACCAGCGCCACAGCCACCACCGTCCACGCATTATGGAAGTAATGCGGCAGCCATCCCTGCAGGTTGATCACATGCTTGCCGCCCGCAATCGGGAACACCAGCACCTGGTTCGGCGATGACTTCGCGCTCAGCACGTTGTCCAGAATCGGCTTGATCAGCAGCACCCGGAACGCCGCCATCGCGCCCACCACCGCCATCAGCACAACCGACACAACCACATGCACCGAGTACGGCCGCATGTAGTTCAACAGCCGCCAGATGCGCTTCATGCGCATCCTCCGACACTTCGGCGTTCTCGCACCATCGTCACGGCTAGTTTAGTCCCGTCCGCTTCTTCCAGACGAAGAGGAGGCCCCGCACGAACAGAGTCACCGCTGTCGCCGCACCGACCGCACCCAGGTAAGCCAGCCCCGCTAACAAGAAGGTGAGAAGATCCTCCGACTGTCCCCAGCGCGAAGTTTCATGCATTGTGCATCCATAGAAGCCCAGACCACACACGGCGAACGACACGCCTAGTCCCAGCAGACTAAGCGCAGCCGCCTTCACCGCGGCATATCCCTATGCGCCGACTTCACCCTGTACCCCGCCTCACTCAGCCGCTTCTTCAACTCCTCCGCAATCATCACCGACCGATGCTGCCCGCCCGTGCATCCAATCGCCACTGTCAGATAGCTCTTCCCTTCCTTGATGTAATGCGGCAGCAGAAACGTCAACATATCCGCCGCCTTATCCAGAAACTCCTGCGTCTGCGGAAACTGCCGCAGATACTTCGCCACCTTCGGATGCTTTCCCGTCAGCTTCCTGAACTCCGGCACAAAGTGCGGGTTCGGCAGGAACCTCACGTCGAACACCACATCCGCATCCGTCGGCACACCATTCTTGAACCCGAAGCTCGTCACCGCGATCGTCAGGTTCTTCTCGTCGCTTCCGCCGCGCTCAAACTGCGCATTGATGTGCGCGCGCAAATCGTGCACCGTGAATTTCGTCGTATCAATCAGAATGTCCGCAACATTCCGCACCGGATCCAGCCGCTTGCGTTCCGCGCGTATCTGCGAGATCACCGTCTGGCCGCGGCCCAGCGGATGCGGCCGGCGCGTCTCCGAGAACCGGCGCACGATCGCATCCTCGCTCGCCTCCAGAAACACCACGCGCGTCGTCAGCACCTTGCGGACTTGTTCCAAAATCTCCGGAAAGCGATCCAGCCTGCTGCCCTCGCGCACATCAACCACCAGCGCCGCGTGCGTTATCTCCGCCGACTTCTGCACCAGGTCCGCAAACCTTGGAATCAATTCCAAAGGCAGATTGTCCACCGAGTAATATCCGAGGTCCTCGAACGCTTTGAGCGCCGACAACTTCCCAGACCCTGACATTCCCGTTAGCACCACCAGCTCACGGCTTGCCCCACCCGTAGGAGACTTCCGCTCTGTCTTCTTCGCTTTCGCGTGCTTCTTGCCCGCGCGCTGCTTCGCCATACGCGCCATCGTAGCACTGCGCGCAAGACATCCACTCTGCCTTGAATATGCAGCCGTTCCGAGACCCAGAATCTCCTCGCCCCCGTAACCCAGCGAGGAGATTCGCTCGTCTATTGCAATTTTCTGTTACGCGGAGAGTTCCTGCGCCGGAGGTTTCGATCGGCTCCGCACCGTTGTGAATCGCTCCTTGGACTTGATCGCCTGCTGCTCGATTGTCGTTAGAGCCTCGCGCAAGGCCTGCTCCATCTCTGCAGCCTCGCAGCTGGCGACCAGATCTTCATTACGGCAGTGCACCGTAATCTCTGCGATATGTCGGTACTTGTCTTCTGTGAGGACGATGTGGGCGCTTGTACAGCGGTTGGCTACGAGTTCTATTCTCGCGAGACCTTCCTCTGTTAGCTGCTTCAGCTTCGGCGTGATTTCGGTTCTGCGGCCCGTGTACTCAACGATCATCGACATCTCCTCTCCTTGAGGGAGTTGGATGTCGCTTATCGTACTCGACGTTGGTGTGTGGATGGAATCTGCATATCCTCGCGATACTTCGCCACCGTCCGTCGTGTCACCTGGATACCCTGCCGCTGCAGCTCCAACGCCAACTGCTCATCTGTCAACGGCTTCTTCGGATCTTCTTCTTCAATCAGCTTCTTCACACGACGCTTCAACAGCACCAGCGGCAGATCCCCGCCCTCCGGCCCGTTCACGCCTTCTGAGAAGAAGAAGCGCAGCTCATACACCCCCTGCGGCGTATGCACATACTTGTTCGCCACCGCGCGGCTCACCGTCGAAGGATGCACGCCAATCTCCTCGGCGACCTCCTTGATCATCATCGGCCGCAGCCCCTCGACACCTTTTTCCAGAAACTCCTGCTGCCGCCGCACGATCGCATCGCACGTCCGCACGATCGTATTCTTCCGCTGCTCAATGTTTCTTAGTAGCTGAATCGCCGAGCGATAGCGCTCCTTCACGTACTCGCGGACCTCGCGCTCCGTTCCCTTCTCGCGCAGCATCCGGCGGTAGCCGTTGTTCAGCCGCAGCGACGGCATATTCTCGTCGTTCATCACCACCACGTATTCATCGCCCCGCTTCACAAACGCCACATCCGGCTCGATGAGTCGGGTCGCCGCCTGGTTATATCTCTGCCCCGGCCGCGGGTCCAGTCGCCGGATATACTCGACCGCTTCCTGCACCTGCTCTGGCGGCCGATGCGTCACTCGCGCAATCTCGCGCAGGTCCTTGCGCTGCAGCAGCGGCAGATGCCCGTCAACAATAATCACCGCGACATCCAGCACCTTCAGCACTTCGCCCGTGCCGTTCAGCCCATGCCCATTCGCCGGGCGCTGAGCCAGCAGTTCGGCCTCGCGCCGCTGCGCCTCAATCTGCCACAACAGGCACTCGCGCAAATCCCGCGCTCCCACTCCCGCCGGGTCGAGCTGCCGCATCAAATTTCGGCCCTGCTCCACCAGCGCCAGCACGTCCTCGTTCTTCGTCGGATGCCCCGCCAGCCCCTGCATCAGCTCCTGATCGCTCGCCGTCAGGTAGCCATCCTCGTTCAGATTGCCAATCATCAGCTCGACGCACGCCCGCAGCTTTGGCGACAGCGCCAGCGCCCCCACCTGCCATAGAAGGTGGTCCGTCAGGGTGCTCGGCTGCGACAAAAAGTTCTCAAACGATGGCCGGTCCGGATCTCCGTCATCCAGACTCCCGCCCGTCCTGTATCCCGGATCCAGGTACTCCTGGAAGTAGCTCCCGAAGTCCACCTCGTCGAACGGGTCCTTTTCCCCCCGCTCGGCCGCCAGCTCCTCGGCGCTGCGCTCCCGCTCGCCCTCCCGGGCCGCCCGCTCATCCAGGGTCTCGGCGGACTCATCCACCTCTTCTAAGACCGGATTCTCAACAAGCTCCCCGTCGATCATGCTCTTCAGCTCAAGCTTATTGAGCGCAAGAACACTCACCATCTGCACCAGACCAGGGGTCAGAACCTGGCGCTGCGACAGCTTCAAATTCAGACGGGGCTGTAACAACAGGGACCTCTCAACTGCGCACCCGGCGCGCACCTGAATCCCACCCACAGGGAAATCGCCTGCAAGCAAGTTCAGGGCCAGTTTACCGCGCCGGTCTAAAAACCCGTTCTCACCAGAACGTGGCAGCAGCGCGTAACTGTCGGACACGACTCTTACCTCATCGCGCCATCCTCGAAAACCCCTACCCCAGCGAGAAGTTTTCGCCTAAATAAATGCGCCTTACCTCAGGATTCTTCCCCAGTTCACCCGGCGTACCAGCCGCTAAGATCAATCCTTGGTTGATGATGTACGCTCGGTCGGTCACATTCAACGTCTCGCGGACGTTATGGTCCGTGATCAGCACCCCGATCCCCCGCGCCTTCAGCTCGAAGATGATCTGTTGCAGGTCCAGCACCGCAATGGGGTCAATGCCCGAAAACGGTTCATCCAGCAGAATGAATGCCGGCTCGATCGCCAGGCACCTGGCAATCTCCACCCTCCGCCGCTCCCCGCCCGAAAGCGCATATCCGCGCGTCTTGCGCACATGCCCCAGGTTCAGCTGGTTCAGCAGGTTCTCCGTGCGATTCCTGCGCGCCTCCCAGGTAATGTGCAGCGTCTCCAGCACCGCCAGGATGTTCTCCTCAACCGTCAGCTTCCGGAATACCGAAGGCTCCTGCGGCAGGTAGCTGATTCCATACTCCCTCGCCCGCAAATACATCGGCGTCCGAGTGATGTCCACGCCATCCGTCAGGATCTTCCCATCATCCGGCCGCACCAGCCCCACAATCATGTAGAAGCTGGTCGTCTTGCCCGCGCCGTTCGGTCCCAGCAGCCCCACCACCTCGCCCTGGTGAATCTCCAGGTTCACGCCGCGCACCACCTCACGGCCGCCGTAAGCCTTGGTGATGTGCTCCGTCGTCAGCGTTCTCAACACCGGACTCGCATCGCGGCGGCCCTCAGCTCGGGATTCTTTGACCTGTATCACTTCTTTACCGTCGTCTGGGTGTGCACACGTTGCGATCCCGGCAGGCCCGGGGCGACACCCTCGACCACAATCGTACTATCCGGCGAGCGAAACATCAGCGCATGCCCCGTGATGCTGCCTTGCTTGTCGTCGCTCACGTGAGCCGGCTGGCCCGGCGTTCCAATCAGAATGAACTGGCTCGTAGACGCCGTATACAGTAGCTCATCTCCCGTTCCCACTCTGCCCGGCTGTTCGATCTTCACTCCGTGGTCCATCACTACCCTATCCAGCGATGACTCCACTGAACCTAATGAATCCGTCGTCGATGGCGTCTTCGCCCCTGTCGGCGGCTTCGGCGTCAGAAACGCCACGCCCATAGCCGCCTTCGCCACCCCATCCTCAACCTGGGCCGTCACCCCTCCCGTAAACACCGCCTCATGCGTCACTCCCGAGTAATGCAGCCGCGCACTCGTCACCCGCACCACCCGCTCACCTGCTTCCTCCCTCTTCTTCCCTGTTCCCTGACCCCTATTCCCTGATCCCTGCTCCGCAAACACCGCCCGCACCACACCGTTCGATCCGCCCGGCAACGCCAGCATGTAATCCTTCCCACGATCCAGGAGGATATTCGCCGCTTCGACCTGCGACGCGCCCTGCCACAGCCTCGCCGGCACCGCATCCGTCCCCTTCAGCTCCATCGTCTGCGCGGCCTTGTGCAGCACCGCCTCGGCCGCCATCGCATGCGTCACCGCGGCCTCGGGGCCCCCAGCGAACTTGTTCGCTGGGGTGAGCTCGCCCGGCTTCGCATTCGCACTCACAAACGTCCCCGCAACATCGCCTTCCGCCACGGCGTCGCCCGTCTGCTGCATCATCCGGATCGTATCCGCCGTCACGCTCGTATCGCCGCGCGTCAGCCGCGGCTTGCCCATTAACGTCAGCACATTCGTGGCTCCATCCAACCAAGCCCGCTCCGCCACACCCTCACTCGGCAGCTCTCCCGCCTTCCCCGGCACGCTCTTGATCCGCACATTCCCCACCTGCTCCGCCGACGCAATCTCAATCCCGCGTCCCGCCTCCTCCGCGAAGCGCGCCATCAGCGAATCACCTACACCTGTCTGCACTGTCCCATCCGGAGTCCGCTGCTCAATCCGCGTATGCCCCGTTCCGCTCAAGCTCTGCGGTTGATCCTTACCCGCCACATCCTGCGCCAGCGACAGGCGCAGATCATCCGCCGCCACTGATGTCGTCTTCACTCCGGTCGCCTTTGTGCTCGCACCCTTCACAACCGCATCGCCACGCGCCCACGCTCCGCCCTGCGCATGCACGGCCGACACTCTCGTGCCGCCCTTCCTTCGTCCCTGCCGCGCAACCCGCTCCATCGTCAGCGTCAGCCGATCCGCACCCATCTGCCGTTGTAACCCGGAGCCACTCCTCCGATCCTCCATCGACATCCCCACTCCGCCATCCAGCACCGCGCTCGTCGCAAACCCCGCCTCATCGAACGCCACTCGCGCCGTCTTCGCCGTCCCATTCATCGGCCGTTCGGCGCTCGTGTCCACCAGCGCCACGCCGCCCGCCAGCTCCGCACTCTTCATCTGTGATCGCTCATTCATCGCGGCCCGCAGCGTCGCTGCCGTAATCGTCCGCGTCTGCTGCTGCAGCTTCACCCCGCCGCCCGCCTCCATCGCCTCCACGGACCCGTCCTTCCGCAAACGCAGCACCGCCGAACCCGCACTCCCCATCCGCCCGCCCGACCGCAACACCGGCGCCGTCATCGCAATCTGACTTGCCTCTCTATCCAGGTCCGCCTTCGCCGCCGTCAGCGTCGCCGGCGCCCCGCGCAGCATCCCATCCACCCGCACATCCGCCAGCAGATGCACCACATCCTGCCCCGAATCAAACTCCGCCCCACGCGCATGCCCATGCATTCCCGCGTAGTCGATCTCCACATCCTCACTCGTCGCCGCCACACCCAGCTTCTTCACATAGGTCAACCCACTCGTCCGCACATGAATCGCCTGCGCAGTCTGGCCTCCTGTTCCCAGATCCCTGTGCTCTGTTTCCTGTTCCCTGTTCCCTGTTCCCAGATCCCTGATCCCTGTTCCCTGCCGTATCAGCCCCGCCGGCGGCTCCACCTCTATATCCACTGGACCCACTGCCCTCGCCACGCCCTGTTTTTCGTCATACTCAAACTGCGCGCCCGAGATCCGATCCGCCGGCTGCCCATCCCGCCCATACAGCACCAGCGTGCCGTCCTCCAGCGTGTACCGTCCCTGCCCATGTGGAACCGCGTGCTTCGCATGCGCCACAAAGATGGTCTTCCCGCGCACCGCCTGCGACCACGTCACGCCATCGGTCTCATGCGTAATCGTCGCGCCCGACCGCGCCACAATCTGCTTCCACGCCTTCACCGCGCGATACCGCCCATAACTCAGCAGCACCAACAGCACAGCAATCAGCAGCAGCGCCCCCGCCAGCAGTCCCCACCTCAATCTCTCTACTGACAAACCAGCCAGACGCATTCTCTTGCCTTCACATCATCTTCTCACCCACCAACAACTTCTTTACGCCGCGCACAATACAATCACCTCATGGCCGACCAGCTATACCTGAGCCTCTGGTTCCCCAACTTCCGGCTCCAGTCCCTGCCTGACGCCCTCGTCTGCGTCCTCCGCCAGTTCATCGCCGTCTCGCGCGAGGCCGGCTCCCACCCTGAGCTCGCCCGCGTCGCCGCCGCTTCCGCCTACCCCATCGACTGGGCCGAATCCCCCATCTATCAGCGCATATACGTCAACGACGATCGTTCCGAAGCCTCCGACGCCGAAGCCAGCTCCCCCGAATCCGCCGTCGCCGAAGCCACCGAGCAGCTCCACGACGACACCGCCTACGAGTTCGAAATGCGCTGGCGTCTCTGGGTCCCCGAACCGTCTCCCGCAGGCCTCGACACCACCTGGCGCCTCGAGCCCGCCCGCGTCCGCATCGTCGGCTTCGGCCCCGACTTCGACCTCGGCTCCTACGAACAGAACGGCCACATCCGCGTCGACTTCGGCCTCGACACTCCATGGACCTTCGAGGGCGAGTCCTTCGAAAGCTCACCTGAGGAAAAATCGAACGCTCTCGATGCCGACACCGCCAAACGCGTTCAGCAGAACATCGAAAAGCTCCTCGCCTTCACCCTCTCCGTCGAAAAACACTGCGGCATCTCCAGCCGCCTCCTCTGGACCGAGTCCGGCGAACCCCTCGCCGAAAAACTCATCGCCCGCCTCCAGCGCCTCAATTAACCACGACGCCGGCCTAACCGACACACCGGGTGCCCCATCTTCGCGCGCAGTCGTATCGCGCGCTAAGGTGGGCATCGCGCGAAATCGGGGTGCCCAGCGAGCTTGCTCGCTGGGGTGAGGGAGCGCGAGACTGCCTCCGCCTGAAGGCGTAAGCTGGAAATGCTGGGCTTTCCGCAACCACCACGCTCAGCCTGGTCGTCCGGCCCTTTAACACGAAGATGCAATCCCGTCCCCCCGGTCCCGGATGTCTACTACTCCATCAGGCCCTCCTCGCCAGTGTCAGGCGGCGGCTACATCCGGAAAGAACCTCCCTCGTGCATCTCCTCGCAACCGTCCCGTTGTGCCTCGCGCTTCTCTCCGCGCCGCTCTACGCTCTCGGCCAGGCCCCGCCGGCATCCACCCCAAAAATTGCCATGATCAACGGCGTCGTCACCGATCAGGATGGCGATCTCATTCCCGGAGCAGCCGTCTCCATCGTCGGAAGCAAGAACAAGTACAAGTCTTCCGCAACCGCCGACGCCAACGGCCGCTTCACCTTCGACCACCTCGACGCCGCCAACACCTACCGCCTCACCATCACCGCTCCCGGCTTCAGCGAGTGGAAGTCCGCAGAGATTGCCCTCCAGCCCGGCCAGCATCTCGATCTCAATGACATCACCATGAAGATCTCGGCCGTCGAGACCAGCGTCAGCGCTGTATTCGCCGACCAGGTGGCTACCCAGCAGGTCAAAGGCGAGGAGACCCAACGCGTCCTCGGCGTCGTGCCAAGCTTCTTCGTTGTCTATGCAAAAAACCCCGTGCCGATGCGTGCCTCGCTCAAATTCAATCTCGCCATCCGTGCCGAGACCGACTCTGTAACGTTCTTCGGAGCCGCGCTCCTCGCCGGAATCCACCAGGCCGGAGGAGGCTCACCCCACTACCAGCAAGGCCTCAAGGGATACGGTCAGCGCTACGGCGCCGCCTACGCCGGCGGCGTCTCCGACATCCTCATCGGCGGCGCCATCCTTCCCTCGCTCCTGCATCAGGACCCGCGCTACTTCTACTCGGGTGAAGGCACCAGGAAACAGCGAGTCGCCCACGCCCTCCGCGCCGTCTTCCTCACCCACGGCGACAACGGCAAAACCGAATTCAACTACTCAGGTCTCGGCGGAGACATGGCCTCCGCCGCCCTGGCCAATGCCTACTATCCGTCCGTCGACCGCGGCGCTCACCTCTTCTTCGCCAACTGGGCAGTCCTCATGGGCGGAAGAGCAGCCAACACCCTCGCCCAGGAATTCCTCTCCCGCCTCACCACCCACCCTAACGCACAATGAACCGCAGTTCCTGGAACCCGCCGGTGTCCCTCAGAACCGGGTGCCCCATCCTCGACTCGCGAAGCGAGACAAGGCGGGTGGGCTATCGCGCGTCTTACCACGAACCCGGGTGCCCCATCTTCGCGCGCAGTCTCATCGCGCGCTAAGGTGGGCTTCGCGCGAAGCGCGATCAAACAATATGATGGGTCGCTGGAGTTCAACAGCTATGCGACGAATGATTTCCAGCTTAATCCTGATCAGCTTCTGCGGATTGCCACTTGTGTGCTTGGCGCAAAAGGATAGTCCATGCCCGGCTGAGATCGGGCCTACAGTGTCCAATGCCGAGATCCGTGAGTGCTATACGAAAGCACAAATCGCCATGAACAAAAGGGCCGATGAGCTCGTTCTACGCGCCGCTGCAAGCCTGCACGAAAGCCCCAAAGATAAGGCCATCGACGGGCCAGTAATTGTTCAACTGCTCGAAAATGCAGTACAGAAACTGAACGAGTCACAGGTCACGTGGCGTTCCTACCGTGACCAATACTGCGATGCGGTCAGCTTCAGCTATACGACTGGCTCCGGATCGGGTACCGCGATGGAAGAGTGCCTTTACAAAACTGCATTATTGCGCGTGCGGCAACTTCGGCTCGATTTCCCTGATTCGGCGGCCGCGAAAGGGCATCTGCATTAGTTACGCCAGGACTCTTCTGTCCGGTGGAACCTCACAGAACCCTTACCGCACATGAAACGCCGTCACCGACACCGCTCCATCCACCACCTGCGCGCGCTTCCATCCACTCCGGTCATTCAGCGCAACCCACCGCCGCTCTTCCGTCCGGTAGTGCCAATCCTTATTCAACTGGAAGAACACCTGGAATCCGCTCGCCTCCATCACATTCGAGATGCTGTTGTCGTGCGAGTTCCGCTCATCAAAATCCACATACGCGTTCTGCCCCATCTCCGCATAAATCTCATTCAGCTCAAACAGCAGATGACTGATCGAATCCTTCATCGGCTCCGTATGCAGCCCAATCCTCTGCGCCTCGCGCAGCGTAATCGGATAGCTGTGCGACGGATACCCCGAGTTCAAAATCTCGCTGATCGCCGTCGCCTTCTCCAGGTCATCCATGTGATAGCTCAGAATCTCCAGACACAGCTTCGTCGACAGCGCACTCGATCGATCCACCGCCCCAATCACCAGCGGATGCACATACCGGAACAGCGACTCATACGGATTCGCCTTCTCTGTCGTCGTCTGCCTTTGCCACAGCCCGACCACCCTCTGCAGCTCATCCTGGCTCACACTCACGCGATCGTTATCGCGATCGATCGGCGACAGATCATGCGTCAGCGACGTATCCACCGCGGACAAATGCGCAATCGGCCCCATCAGAATCCGGTCCGCACCCAGCGCCAGCATCGTCGCCGCACTCTGACACTCAAACGGCACCAGCACCGTCAAATGCTTCGTGTACTGCCGCAGCAAATTCACCATCCGCAGCGACGCCTGCCCCGACCCTCCATCCGACTTGATAAACATCGACAGCCGGTCCACCTTGCCCAGCCGCTGCAGCAGCCCATACAGCCCCGCCACATCGTTCTGGCATATCGACCCCTTGTTCGAGTTCCAGTACGTCAGCATCGGCTCGCCCAGCTCCTGCTCCAGCCGCCCGATCACCTCCTGCGTCCGCTCAAACAGAATCGGCGGATGCACACCCCGCCCGTCGCCACTCTTCTCGCGCGCCGCATCCGGCACCACCGCAGGCCGATCCTTCGGGGTCATCGCACCTCCTCAACACCTCCACCCATTCAACGCCATCCGCGCACACCTTTCCACTCCACCACCGAGGCAACCAAATGCTGGCAGCTCGCAGCTCAAAGCTGGCCGCCATCAGTGGGATCGCACAATGTGCGCCCGCAGAAGCCTTGCTTAACTCCCCACCACAATCTCCGAAAAGTCCGCAATCCGCGAAAAATCCTTTACCGTCCGCCCCACCAGCGTCAGCCGATTCGCCCTCACCTCCGGCTCCGGAGCCATCACCATCACACGATCGAAGAACGCATCCACCACCGGCCGCATTTCCGCAATCGCGGTCAGCGCCGGCCTATACTCCCGTTTCGCAGCAAGATGCTCGACCTCCGCCGCAACCTTCGCTCCCGTCTCATGCAACGCGCGCTCCGCCTCATCCTTCAGCAGCCCCGCATCCACCTCGTCCGCAAACTCCTCATTCCGCTCTTCGGCCTGCTGCAGAATATTCCGCATGCGCTTGAACGCCGCCGCCACCGCCAGAAACGTCGCCGCATTCTCTCCACTGCGCACCGCGGTCACCGCCTCCGCCCGCGCAACCAGATCGCGCAGATCATCCTGCCCCGTAATCATCACCGCCTTCGCCACGTCATACGCCTGCCCGCGCACTTCACGCAGATAGAAATCCATCCGCTCCGCAAAGAACAGCCGCAGCCTCGCCATCACCGCATCCGGCACCGCCCCCGCCGCCGCGAGCACCTCCTCCAACCCCAGCGGCAAATCCGTCTCCGCCAGCAACCTCACCACCGCATTCGCCGCACGCCGCAGCGCAAACGGGTCCTTCGACCCCGTCGGCTCCATCCCCAACCCAAACATCCCGGTCAGCGTGTCCACACGATCCGCCAGCCCCAGCAGCGCACCCTCCAGCGACCGCGGCAACCCATCCGTCGCACTCGCCGGCTTGTATTGGTCATAGATCGCCCCCGCAACCACTGACTTCAATCCCTGCGCCCGCGCATACAGCCCGCCAACCACACCCTGCAGCTCCGTAAACTCCTTCACCAGCTCCGTCGTCAGGTCCGTCTTCGCCAGCAACGCCGCACCCTGCACCCCCTCGGCATCCAGCATCGTCCCACGCACCGCAAGCAGTTGCGTCAACCGCGCGACGAGCGCATGCACGCGCTCCGTCTTCTCCGCATAGCTGCCCAGCTCCTTCTGGAACGTCACCTTCTCCAGCAGCGGCAACCTGTCCATCAGCGGCACGCGCTGATCGAACTCCCAGAAAAACCGCGCATCATTAAACCGCGCCCTCAGCACGCGCTCATTCCCCTGCCGAATAATCCCCTCATTCTCCGGCGTCAATTCAACATTCAGCACTGCCAGGAAATGCGCTGCCAATTTCCCACTCGCATCCTCCACCGCAAAGTACTTCTGGTGATCGCGCATCACCGTCACCAGAACCTCCTCCGGAAGCTCCAGGTACGCGCTCTCAAACCCACCCAGCAGCACCGCAGGCCACTCCGTCAGGTGCGTCACCGTATCGACCAGCGCCTCATCCTCGCGCCACCGCGCTCCACTTACCGTCCGCGTTACCTTATCCAGCGCCTTGCGAATCCGCTGCCGCCGCGCCTCCACATCCGCAACAACAAACGCCTTCTCCAGCTTCTCGGCATACTCCTTCGGCGACGCAATCACCACCGGCTTGCCATCACTCAACACACGATGCCCAAACGTCTCGCGCCCCGCCGTCCTGCCCGCAAACTCCACCGGCACAACCTCGCCGCCGAGCAAAGAAACCATCCACAGCACCGGCCTTACAAACCGCTCCGGCTTACCAGCCCTCCAGTACATATTCTTCGCCCAGTAGATCGCTGCGATCTCCTTCGGCAGCTCCGCGCGAATCACCTCCGCCGCGCTGCGTCCCTTCTTCGTCACACTCGCCGCAACATACTCACCCTTCGGCGTCTCAATCTTCTTCAGCGCGTCGACACTCACGCCACACTTCTTCGCGAATGCCTCCGCCGCCGGACCGGGCTTTCCATCCTTGAGCGCGATCTTCACCGCCGGCCCGACGAGTTCCTCAGTCACATCCGACTGCTGCGCCTTCACGCCGCGCACCAGCACGGCGAGCCTGCGCGGCGTCGAATAGCTCTTCACTCCGTCGCTATCAAGGTTCACTCCCTCTTCCAGCAAACCCTCTTTGCCGAACAGCGCCACCGTCCGGCGCAACAGCTCCGCCTCAGCGCCCGCGATCATCCGCGCCGGCACCTCTTCCAACCCAATCTCAAAAAGAAAATCCGCCACTATCCCACCACCGCTTCTGAGTCTTTCGCGCGAAGCGCATTTGCCTCGACGGCGAGTCCCTGCTCCGCATAAACCTTCGCCACACCCACAATCAAATTCCTGATCCGCGCCATCACACCCACTCGCTCCGTAACGGAGATCGCACCCCGCGCATCGAGCAGATTGAACGTATGCGAGCACTTCAGCGCCAGCTCATACGCCCCCAGCGTCGGAAACCGCAGCACTACCAGATCTCTCGCTGGCTCGCTGGCTCGCTGGCCTCCTGGCTCGCTGAAAAGCTCCTTCGCCCGCTCCAGCAGCCCCTTACACTCCGCCTCATACAGCTCCAAATGCTTCCAGAGCGAATCCACATCCGCATAGTCAAAGCTGTACGCCGAGAACTGCTGCTCTTCATGCAGCCTCACCTCGCCATACGTGCGCTCCTCACCCGTCACCGGATCACGCGACCACACGATGTCATAAATCGAATCCTTGTCCTGCAGAAACTGCGCAATCCGCTCCATTCCATACGTAATCTCGCCTGAGATCGGATCCAAATCCATCCCGCCGCACTGCTGAAAGTACGTAAACTGCGTAATCTCCTGCCCATCCAGCATCACCTGCCACCCGACGCCCCACGCGCCGCCCACCGGCCACTCCCAGTTGTCCTCTTCAAACTTGATGTCGTGCTCGCGCAGATCAATCCCAATCGCCTTCAGCGATTCCAGATAAACCGTCTGCACATCCTCCGGCGGCGGCTTCAGAATCACCTGTAATTGGGTATGCCGGAACAAGCGATTCGGATTCTCGCCATACCGCCCATCCGCCGGCCTGCGCGAAGGCTGCGCATACGCAATCCAGATAGGCCGCGGCCCCAGCACGCGCAAAAACGTATCCGGCGACATCGTCCCCGCACCCACCTCCAGGTCATACGGCTGCGTCAGCACACACCCGCGCCTCGCCCAGAAGTCCTCAAGCACAAACAACAGCTCCTGAAACGTCAGAGCCTTTTTCTCATTCGCTGAACTCATTTCGTCTAGTGTAGCCAATCAGCCGCGCACGTCCGCGCTATACTTCGCCCAACGTCACCATCCCAGCGGAGCGGACCCCGGTGTTTTTCACCCAAAAACGCCTCAAGCTCTACCTCATCGCTCTCCTCGCGCTCCAGCTCTGCACGCTCGTCACCGGCATCCCCATCATCACGCGCCGCTACATCGACCTCCGCGCCTTCTACACCGCCGGCCACATGCTCCGCACCGGCCAGGCCGACGACCTCTACATCTACCCCACCGAGCAGCACTTCCAATCGACCCTCGTCAGCCCCGACCCGCGCGCGCTTCCCTTCATGCCGCCGCCCTTCGCCGCGCTACCCTTCGTGCCGCTCTCGCTGCTCTCCTTCTGGCCGGCCTGGTTCATCGTCGCGGCCGTCAACATCCTTCTGCTCCTCGCCTGCATCGCGCTCCTCAAACCCTTCCTCACCGCACTCTCCGCCCGCTGGAAGCTCGCGCCCGCACTACTCGTCCTATCCTTCCTTCCCGCAGCCATCGCGCTCCTCATGGGCCAGCTCTCCATCCTGCTTCTGCTGGTCTACTCCGCCTGCTTCGTCTGCCTCCGCCGCGGCCGCAACCTAACCGCCGGCCTCATCCTCGCGCTCGCACTCATCAAGTTCCAGATCGCCCTGCCTGTCGCACTACTCTTCCTGCTCTGGCGTCAGTGGCGAGTGCTCGCCGGCTTCCTCGCCGGCTCCGCTTTCCTAACAGCGCTCTCGATCTACATCGTCAGCCCCGCCGCGTTCCTCGCCTACCTCCACTCGCTCTACTCCATGACCACCACCATCACCGCCGACCGCGCCACGCAACTCCACTTCGCCATCCTGCCTCACCAGATGCCCAACCTCTACGGCCTCCTCTTCACCCTCACCCGCGGCGCAGCCCTATCCCACATCCTCATCCTCGCCGCCTCCATCGCGCTCTTCGCCTGGACCACCCTCCAACGCCCCTCACTCCCCCTCGCACTCTGCACCGCCATGCTCGTCAGCTATCACCTCTTCTTCTACGACCTCACCCTCCTCCTCCTCCCCCTCGCCCTCCTCGCCGACCACCTCCTCCGCAACCCCACATCCACCCACAACTACCGCCTCCTCATCACCCAGATCTCCCTCGCCACCCTCCTCATCTCCGCACTCCTCCGTTTCCTGATCGCCGCCGACACCACCTTCCTCCTCGCCCTCCCCATCCTCGCCCTCACCCTCGCCTCCACCTGGTGGCCCACTCTCCACGGCGCACCCCAACCCGCCCCACTCGCCGATCCCGCCCTCCATCTCACCCCTGCCGCCTGACACCGGCGCTATACTCCCCACAACCTCACCCTCAGCGGAGCCACCCCGGTGTTTTTCACCCAAAAACGCCTCAAGCTCTACCTCGCAGCGCTGCTCGTCCTCGAGCTCGTCATCTGCCTCGGCTTCCGCTCCTCCATCCGCTCCGGCGCCATCGACTTCCGCGGCTACTACACCGCCGGGCACATGCTGCGCACCCACAACGCCGCCCTCCTCTACGACCTCCCCACCGAGCAGCGCCTCCAGAACGCCCTCG
>DASRGC010000004.1:0-28729 GCA_035651235.1 Acidobacteriaceae bacterium | reverse complement strand
GTTCTCGCGGTCCGGCCTGGCAAAAACGTACTGTTCGGCCTCGGCGTTTCCATGGAGATTCACTTGTTGCTTACCCACGAATAGGAATCCTCTCCCAATGGTCAGCTGCACCTTAGGGAACTTCTCCGATACGATTGTCCTGCCTTTCAAATGACGTAGCGCATTCGGGTTGTCCTCCACCGCTGTCTGGGCAAACGCAGTGCTTAGGAGAACGAAGCAAATTGCCGCAACGATCATCGTCCTGCGGCTCGGAAGGTACATCGTTACACTCCAGTACATTTTTCACGGCTCCCTGTGACGAATACGCGTGATAAGCAGGGAGGGTTCCTGTGAACTGATGCCCGGCGTAACCCCCTGAACGCGGATTTCACCTGGAATGCACCTGGATTTGTGCCAAATCGCCAATGCGCTCACCGAGACGCACAAACGGGTTGGACGGGGCAAGCTCAAGGATCGCGGCGGGTGAAGATAGGGCGCTCAGGCTCTTCCTCTCGACAGTACCGTGCATCGACCGTTTGCGTGACCCCGATGGCGACCGAGAGCTGTGTGCCATCAGCGAATCTGAGGAGCAGCTCACGCCCAAATTCTGGGTCATCGAGGACACTAAGCTCCGTTATGGTCTTTCCTGCGACCTCGGGAAAATCCATTCTGACATTCTCCATCGACTGCTCCCTCGAATCCTCACGTTCCAGCTCGCGTTGTCCCTTATTAGGGGATTTGCAAATCCATCACCACACTGCAATGTGTGGCAGCACGTGTCAAGCCGGAAGCGAGGCGATCTCGAAAGGGGCGTAATCCGAAGCTGCGTATGTACTACGCAGGGTTCTGTCGAGATTGATCGCGGCCCGGCTAGAGCCTGGGCTCACACAACGGGACGTCTCCCTGCGTATGGGCATGTCCCGCTCGTTCTTGAATAAATGCGAATCTGGCGAACGCGTCATTGATGTCGCAGAGCTCTGGGAGCTGTCCCGGATATATGGCAAACCGCTGAGCCATTTCGCTCCTGACGAGTAAGGTTTCCTCTTGTGATATCAAGCCGCCGAATTAGCCGGATTACCTGTTGCAGACAAGGTTATCCCCTGGGGCGGTTTGCGCACCTGGGAAATGCGTCTCATAAAGGAACGAGCGAATTCGCTCACTAATTTGGACCGATTGTCGGCTTTGGATGCGAGGCAGACCTCGACGCGCAGCTCTTTGTCGTCTATCGGCCGAACCTGAGCCCCATGCTGTGCGATTCGTAGGGCGGCGGTCATACTCACAAAGGCAATGCCGAGATCCTCTTTAACCAATAGAGCTGCATCTTCGACCGTCAGCACCGTCGGGCCGTTGCGGACCACTATCTCTTCCTCTGCAGAGCGGCGCAATATAGCCTATTGATCAGAGTGCATCATCGTAGACAGACAGCCTGATTACGCACGCATTTCAACCACATCTGCCTTCGCGCGGCGCGCAGGCTTTGCAGCCTTCGGCTCGAAACTTGTCCACGCATTCCTGACACTCGCCGCAAGTTGTTTTTGTCCCGCTTTCACCCAAGAGAGTAGTGCTTCTCGGTAATCTTGACGCTGGAATGCCCCAGGAGCATCGAGACCTGGTCGATCGGAACCCCGGCCAGGAGCATCTCCACTGCGAATGTGTCTCGGAGCATGTGAGGGAAGCACCTCTTCGCAGTGCCGTCTGGTTTCTCGAGGACGGCTAGGGTGAACAGCCGCCGGAAGCTCCGCTGCCAATCTGCAACCGCGGTTTTAGGCGGACCGTTCCCCGACCAGAAGAAATAGCGCGGGTTGGGCTTATTGCCAGGCGGTATGTCTCTCAAAGCCGCAGCGACTTGCGGGGGAAGCGGAACATAGACTGGCGTGCCAGTCTTTGCCTGATAGAGAAGCAGATTGTCACCAATGAGGCGAGTGCGTTCGAGCGTGATTGCATCCCGGATGCGAAGCCCACTCCACCGCATCAGCAGCAGCAGGGTACGCAAACGGGTTGCGTGCACCCCGCCGATTGTTTCCGCTCGGCTTTCTCTATACAGATACGTGGCGTCGAGGAGCTTGGCGAACTCTTCGCGCGTAAAGTAATCGATCGGCGCCTATGTCGCCGAAATGCGGCCGAGGTTGTTAGTTGGATTTGTAGTGATCCAGCCCGCCCGTATACAGAACCAGAAGAATCCGGTGAGTCGTTCTTGCTTCTTCTTCTTGGCCATCGCGCCGTCCTTCCAGGTATTCCGGAAAGAACGCATGGCGGCAAGATCAATCTCGCGCAGATCTCGATAACCTTCTGCTTTGCACCACGCTAAAAACTGCTTCCTGAACTGGATATCGAGCTTGTAGAGGGTGGCTTCGCTCAACTCCCGCGCACGTGCATCCGCCAGGTATTCGTTGACAGCGTGAGCAATGGTGACAGGGGCATCGCGTTCGGGAGGAGCGGCCTCAGCTTTGGATTCCATCTCGCGCGCTAGCATTTGTGCTCGCTCCCAGCTCTTCGTTTTTAAGCTGGTGCGCACATACTTGCCACCTTCAACGACGCCCTCCACCCACATAGGGCAGGTGCACCTTTTCCAGTAGCGGTCTCTCGCTTTTGCGCAGTTTGAGCTGTGGCGTCGATAGAGGGTCAACATGAAGTTGATCGCACGTCTATCGTACATTTATCGTACAGTGGCCATGATAGGCCACTTATGTACTTCATTACATGGTACTTAGATATGGTGGAGGCGGCGGGAGTCGAACCCGCGTCCGAAAAAGCTGACAACAGAGAGCCTTCATGCTTTTCCCAGGTTCTGATTTGTCTCGTAGCCGGCACTTAGAACGGGCGAAGATGCGCCGGCCACCAGCCTGATTGATCTCGTCCTTGGCGTACAGGCGGAACCCCGCGGACCAGCCTACTGTGCGACGATCGGTACCCGCCCGTAGGCGAAGCGGGAGCGATCGGCTACTTAGTTAATTAAGCAGCAAGCGCGAATTGAGGTTCGGCACTTATGGTTTTGTGAGCGATTACGGGTGTCCACACCCCGGCATGCCTCTCTGCCGCAAGCAATCCCGTCGAAGCCGTGACGCCCCCATGTGGAGCTGACCGCAACATTGCGTTGTGGCGTTGCAAAGAACTGTCTCCATTATAGATGCGCGGGGAACTGTGCGAATCCAAGGTATGTCTAGTTGCAGAGATCTGGATTTAAGAAAAAAAGGCGGCACGAAACGGTATTTTGCTTCGTGCCGGGAGGCCAGTGACGCAACTTGTTCTGAGCCGTAGAGCGCTCAGGAAAACGTTTGCCGTAGGGATTTCCCCTTAGCAGGGCTTCAGCGTAGCACAGGCTCGGGTGCAGACTCAAGCAATCATTTCCGGCCGCACCGAAGAATTCACATCAATGCGCCAAGTTGTTGATTTTCTGTGCGAGCTGGGTGTCGTTCTGGGTGATGCCCCCGGCATCATGTGTGACGAGTGCCAGCCGAACGCGGTTGTACCGGATATCGATGTCCGGGTGATGGCCGGCGGCCTCGGCGAGCTGGGCAACATCGTTCACGAAGGCCATGGCGGCCACAAAGTCCTTGAACGTGCGTTGCTGGACAATTTCGCCGTTCTGGAGGTTCCAGCTGGGTAGCGTCGTCAAAGCTTGCTGCACTTGTTGGTCCGAGAGCTTCTGCATGAGGTCTCCTTTTCGGAGGGTTCAGGAGGACGCTTTGCGCGCCTTGCGTGCGGCGACCCACCCTTCCTTGGTGACCTGGCGGCTGCGGCCGAGGGCGAGTGCGTCGGGCGGCACATCTTCTGTGATGCAGGAGGCCGCGGCCACATAAGCGGCGTCGCCCACTGTAACCGGAGCAACGAGCGTGGAATCCGATCCGATGAAAACGTTGTCGCCGATCGTGGTGGTGTGTTTGTGGACGCCGTCGTAGTTGCAGGTGATGCTGCCGGCGCCAATGTTGGTTCCCGAGCCAATGATGGCGTCGCCGAGATAGGTCAGGTGATTGGCCTTGGATCCGCGCCCCATGCGAACCTTCTTGGTCTCGACGAAGTTGCCGATGTGGGCCGCAGGGCCGATGTCGCTGCCGGCCCGCAGGTGCGCGTAGGGGCCGAGGAGCGCGCCGTCGCCGACCGTGACTTCGTCCAGGATGCAGCCGTTCCGGACAAGCACGCCATTCCCGATATTGGAGTTCTGGATGACCGAGTAGGAGCGGATGCGGCAGTCGGAGCCGATGCGCGTGTTGCCGAGGATCTGCACGAACGGCTCGATGACCGTGTCAGCCGCGACCTCGACCGCCGCGTCGATAACGCAGGTTTCAGGCCGGAAGATGGTCACGCCGGAAGCCATTAAGCGCCGGGCAGAAGCCGAGCGCATCGCGGCGTCAAGGTGCATCATCTCGGCGATCGTGTTGGCTCCGAGGACCTCATCGATATGGGGAGCGACGGTGGCAACGACGCGCCTGCCTTCCGAGACCAGGAGTGCGGCGACATCAGTGAGGTAGAACTCGCCGCTGGCATTCTGGTCATTGAGGCGCTCGAGGTTGGAGAAGAGCGCAGCGGTTTCGAAGCAGTAGATCCCGGAGTTGATCTCTTCGGAGTCCTCGCCGGGCTTGAGGTCTTTCTGCTCGACGATAGCGCGAACGGCGGAGGAGTCGGTGGTGTGGCGCAGGACGCGGCCGTAGCCGGTCGGGTCCGAGGGGATCGCGGTGAGAATCGTCATCGCCGCACGCTCGGATCCGTGAAACTCCATAAGCGCGCGAATGGTCTCGGGACGGATCAGCGGGACGTCGCCGGAGAGCACGAGGAGGTTCGCCGGAGGCTCGGTGCCGTTGAGAGCGAACTCGGCCTTGACCATCTGGAGCGCGTGGCCGGTGCCGCGCTGCTCGGCCTGCAGGACAAAGCCAACGCCGGTGTGCTCAACAGCAGAGCGGACGCGCTCGGCCTCGTGCCCGATGACGCAATAAATGTGGTCTGCAGGGACAACGGTTTTAGCTGCGTCGATGACATGAGCTAACAGCGCGCGGCCACCGATCTCATGAAGGACCTTGGGACGGCGAGACCTGAGACGTGTACCTTTGCCGGCCGCCATGATGACGACGCCGAAGCTGCTTGTATCCATACGGGATTAATCCTCTCATGTTGAGAGCAGGGAACAGGGATTTAGGGATTAGCCCATTGCGCTGCAGAGCTCGAGAACGGCGGGACCGAACTGCTCGATCTTCTCCGAGCTCAAGCCGCGGATGGAGCGAAGGTCAGACAAGGACGCGGGTGGGTTCAGGACAATCTCGCTCAAGACCGAGTCGCTGAAGATGAAGAACGACGGAAGACCGATAGCATGGGCCTGCTGCTTGCGCCAGTCGCGCAGCCTCTCATCGAGTGCAGACTGGATCGGATTGAGTTCGGTGGGCCGAGGTGGCTGCGCAGACGGCGTGGCTTTGCGTACCGGTGTTGGATCAACGCGGGTGCTGGGTTGGCGATCGATTTTGTCTGCAGCAATCGCCCGTGTTTGCTCTGCTCGAAGTTCGCGGCTGCGCATTGGCGAATGGAGGTCGGGCTGACTGGAGGGCTCCTCACGACAGACTGCAAGAATCTTCGAGCCGTAACGGTCGAGCTTCTGCGGACCGATTCCTGGAATGCGTTCGAGCTCTGGCACGGAGCGCGGCGCCGCCTTCGCAATTGCTCGGAGCGTGGAGTCGTGGAAGATGGTGAACGCCGGTTTCCCGGCGTCCTTCGCTTCACTCGCTCGCCAAGCCCGCAGCTTTTCTTCCAGATCCTTCGCAGCAGGAGTGAGCTCGGGCGCCTCTGCGGTCTTTGCGGTCTTCTTCTTTGTTGAGCGGTTTTTGCCCGTGGAAGTGAGTGTGTCGCGCAGCCAGACGGTAGAGAGGGTTTCGTCGTCTGGCGTGCGGCCTTCGTGGGTGATCGAGACCTTGCGGTAGGTGACGTCGCGGCCGTCAGGGGCGCGGAAGGTGTCGTTGGCGAGCGTGAGAAGACCGGCGCGCGCGAGGCCGTCGAGCAGAGCGTCGAAGTGCTTGCGGTCTTTGCTGATCGCGAGCTCGGTGAAGAGCTTGCCGGTTGACGTGCTGCGTGCCGCGACTGCACTCAGAATGGCGCGGAGGTCGTCGCGTTCGGTTTCTGTCGGTTGCCGCATCGCTGAGCCGGTGGCGGCGGATGGCTGGCAGATGTCGCACTGACCGCAGGAGCGGAGTGGATCGCTGCGGTCGCCGAAGTGCTCGACGAGCGCGGCCATGCGGCAGGAGGCGCCTTCGGCGAAGGCCATCATGGCGTCGATCTGGCGGCGGCGCGCGATGACCTGCGCGTCGTAGCCGTCCTGCCAGCCCGATTGATTATGAGACGGTTCATCGGCGATGCGGACATTACCGTTGAAGCCGGAGATTGCGGCGCCGTGTGTGACGAGCTTTTCGAGCGAGCGCTCGAGCGTTTCCTGATCGAGGTTTAGCTTGCGCTGCAGATATTCCGGTGAGACGAACTCGTCGTTGAGCGCGCGGAGAACCTGCTGGAGATCACTCGCAGGAGGGTAGTTGCGCTCGAGGAGGAACTCCTGGGTTTTGCGATCGGCGAAGCTGTAGAGCAGGATGGAGCGCGAGGCGTTGCCGTCGCGGCCGGCGCGGCCAATCTCCTGGTAAAAGGCCTCCACGGAGCCGGGCAGTGCGACGTGGACGACCGTGCGGATGTCGGGCTTGTCGACGCCCATGCCGAAGGCGATGGTGGCGACGATGACATCGAGCTTGCCGGCGAGGAAGTCGCGCTGCACGCGCTCGCGCGTGGCTGGGTCAAGGCCGGCGTGGTAGGCAGCGGAGCGAAACTTCGCGTTGAGGCGAGTGGCGAGGTCTTCGGCGGATTTACGTGAGGGCGCGTAGACGATGGCGGGGCGCGCTGCGGCGTCGCTGAGCAGCTTCTCGGTGAACTCGGGGCGCTGGGGCTTGGAGAGTTCGAGGACCTCGACGGCGAGGTTGGAACGGCGGAAGCCGGTGATGAAGATGGCTGCGTCTTCGAGTGCGAGCTGACGGACGATGTCGCGCTGCACGGCGGGGGTGGCGGTGGCGGTGAGCGCGATGATCGGGGAGGGTTTCAGTGCGGCGAGGTGCTGGCCTAAGGTGCGGTAATCGGGGCGGAAGTCGTGACCCCATTGCGAGATGCAGTGGGCCTCGTCGACGGCAATCAGTGCGGGTTTGCGGCGCGCGAGCATCTCCGGGAAGCCGGGCACGCGCAGGCGCTCGGGGGCGATGAAGAGAAAGTCGAGCTCGCCGGTGAGGTAGTCGCGGCAGGCGGCACGGGCGGTTTCGCGGTCGAGGCCGGAGTGGATGCGGGCGACGCGGAGGCCGAGGGCGGAGAGCTTCGCGGCCTGGTCGTCCATGAGGGCGATGAGGGGCGAGATGACGAGGGCGGTGGCGTTGTGGCCGGATGCGCGGCGGGCGAGTGCGGGCAGCTGGTAGCAGAGGCTCTTGCCGGCGCCTGTGGGCATGACGAGCAGGACGTCTCGGCCGGACGCGGCAGCCTCGCAGACCTCGCGCTGGTGGGCGCGGAAGTCGCGGTGGCCGAAGATGCGGTGCAGGAGTTCGGGAAGGATTTTAGGGCCTGAGGGCATGCCTGGGGTTATGGTCGCATGTTGGCGGCGGTGCAAAAGTGGTTGGGAATCGGGGTGGGTACCGGGTACCCCCCTCCCCCCTGTTTTTGCGCAAAGTCTTCAGAGGAGAGACTTTAGGCTTGGACCTTCCCGTTTTGGGAATTGGAAGGACGTTGGACTCAGGGGGGTCTCTGGGGTGAGGTTTTGTCAAGTGGGGCACCACGCCAGAAAGGCAAAGGCAACAGCACTCGCGCGTCTTAACGCGCGACACCACCACCCTGTCGCTTCGCGCCGAGGGTGGGGCACCCGGGTTCCGTGCAAGTCATGCGCGGAGAAGTTTGTCGGGGGTGATCGGGTAGGAGCGCACGCGGACGCCGGTGGCGTTGTAGATGGCGTTGGCGACGGCGGCGGCGGCGCCGGTGATGCCGATCTCGCCGATGCCGCGGGCGCCCAGCGGGTTGAACTTGGTGTCAGGGATGTCGAGGACCGTGACGTCGAGCGTGCCGATGTCGCGGTTGACGGGGACGTGGTAGTCGGCGAGGTTTTCGTTGGCGGTGCGGCCGGTGACGGGGTCGATGTAGGCCTCTTCGTGCAGGGCGAAGCCGACGCCCCAGACGATGCCGCCCTGCAGTTGGTTGATGCCGGTCTGCTTGTTCATAAGCGTGCCGATGTCGTAGGTGGCGACGATGCGGCGGACGTGGGGCATGCGGGTGTCGCGGTCGACGGCGACCTCGGCGAAGACGGCGCCGAAGGACCGTTCGGTCATGGAGGTCTTGTCTTCGCCGGGTTCCGCAGAGCCTTCGGCCTCGATGGGTTTTGAGCCGTTGCGGGCGATGAGCTCGGTGAGGTCTTCACCTTTGGAGGGATCTTTTTTGAGGAAGATGCGGCCGGCGTGGACATCGAGGTCGGCTGCGAGGACGCCATGGAGAGGAGATTGCGTGTCGGCGATGGCGGCGGTGCCGGCTTTGAGTTTGGCCTGCTTGCAGGCATCCTGCACGGCGGGGCAGACAGAGGCAGCCGACTGCGAGCCGCCGGAGACGGGCGCTTTGGGGAGGGTGGAGTCTCCCAGCTTGACGTCGATTTGGTTGACGTCGAGACCGAGCTCCTCGGCGGCAGTCTGGGCCATGATGGTGTAGGTTCCGGTGCCGAGGTCCTGCGTGCCCGAGCCGACGAAGACGCGGCCGTTGGGAAGGAACCGGCAGATCGCCTGTGCGGCGGAGCGGTTGGCGGGGTAGGTCGCGGTGGCCATGCCATAGCCGATGAGGTTGTTGCCTTCTGACATCTGTCCGGGCTTTGCGTTGCGTTTGCTCCAGCCGAAGCGCTCGGCGGCCTGGGTGTAGCAGTCGCGAAGGTGCTTGGAGCTCCAGGGCTTGTCGTCGGTGGGGTCGCGCTCGGCGTAGTTGATGAGGCGTAGCTGGACAGGGTCGATGGAGAGATTTTCGGCGAGCTCGTCCATGGCGATCTCGAAGACGGCGGTGCCGGAGGATTCGCCGGGCGCGCGCATGAAGGTGGCGACGCCGATGTTCATGTCGACCATGGCGGTGGAGGTGTGGATCTGGGCGGAGTGGTAGAGCTTGCGCGCGGGGGATTCGGAGTGCTCGAGGAAGTCCTCCATGACGGAGGTGGTCATGGTGACGTCCTGCTGAACGAGGAGCAGTTTGCCGTCGGAGTCTGCGGCGAGCTTGATCTTGTTGACGGTGGACGGCCGGTGGCCGACGGGGCCGAACATCTGCGGGCGCTCGAGTGCAAGCTGTACGGGTTTCTGGACGATTTTCGCCGCCATGGCGCAGAGAGCGACGTGTGACCAGGAGGAGCCTTTGCAGCCGAAGCCGCCGCCGACGTAGGGGTCCATGACGTGCACGTTGTCGAGAGGAAGGCTGAAGATGCCGGCGAGCGACATGCGGTCGCCGGTGATGTATTGCGTGGCGTCGTAGACGGTGAGTTTTTCTCCTTCCCACCAGGCGAGCGTGGCGTGCGGCTCCATGGGGTTGTGGACCTGGATGGGCGTGATGTAGGTCTGGTCGATGGTGGCGGCGGGAGTGCCAGCGGAGGTGGCGTCCGGCCGCGCGACGGATTGATGCGGGGGTTCTTTGCCGGGCTGTTTGGGTGGGCGCGCTTCGTTGAGGCGGTTGAGGAAGTCGAGCTTCGGCGGCTGCGCGTCGTAAGTAATTTTGAGCAGTGGCGCGGCGGAGATGGCGTCGATGTGCGTGCGTGCAATGACGACGGCGATGGGCTGGCCGTTGTAGTGGACTTCATTGTCCTGCAGGACGGAGAGGCTGCGCTTACCGGGAGGCTTGGGTGGGCCGATGGGGAGCTTGGGTGCGTTGAAGGGCGTGAGGACGGCGATGACGCCGGAAGCGCGCTCGGCGGCGTGGGTGTCGATGGCTTTAACGGAGCCGCTGGGGATGGTGGATTGCACGATGAAGGCGTAGACGAGGTCTTTGCGCGGGAAGGGCTCGCGGAATTCGGCGGCGTATTTGGCGGTGCCGGTGACCTTGGCGATGCCGTCGTAGCGGTGCGGCGGCTGGGGGAGTGCGGGCGGCGCTTGTTGTTGTTCGGGGTCGATCATGCCTGCTGGACTCCTTGAGTCGCTTGCGTGAGGGCGCGGACGATGCATTGTTTGGCGAGCTCGATTTTGAAGGCGTTGTACTTGTAGCCGTGCGCGCCGCGGAGGGCGATCTCGGCAGCTTTGCGGAAGGTATCTGGTGTGGCGGGTTGGTTGGCGAGGGCGGCTTCGGCTTCGTGCGAGCGCCAAGGTTTGTGCGCAACGCCTCCAAGCGCGAGGCCGGCGGAGCGGATGGTATTGCCGTCGAGCTCGAGGCCGGCAGCGACGGAGACGAGCGCGAAGGCGTAGCTCTGGCGGTCGCGGGCTTTGAGGTACCAGGAATTTTTCGCGAATTTTGCTTGCGGCAGTGTGACGGCGGTGATGAGCTCGTCAGGCTTGAGCACGGTGTCGAGTGCGGGGTCGTTGCCGGGGAGGCGGTGGAAGTCGATGACAGGGATGGTGCGTTTGCCGTGTGGGCCGAGGACTTCGACTTGCGCGTCGAGTGCGTAGAGCGCGACGTTCATGTCGGAGGGGTTGGTGGCGATGCAGGAGTGCGGCGAGTGTGGGCCGTCGTCGGTCTGGCCGAGGATGGCGTGATAGCGATTGATGCCGCTGAGGGCGCCGCAGCCCGTGCCGGGCGCGCGCTTGTTGCAGGCGGGGAAGGCGGTGTCCATGAAGTAGTAGCAGCGGGTGCGCTGCATGAGATTGCCGGCTGTGGTGGCCATGTTGCGAAGCTGCGGGCTGGCTCCGGAGAGAAGAGCGTGCGAGAGCAGCGGGTAGTTGGCGACGATGCCGGGGTGATTGGCGAGATCGGAGTTGCGCGCGGAGGCGCCGATGCGAGCGCCGGTGGCTGAGGCTTCGATTTTGTCGAGGCCGATGTGGTTGACGTCGAGGAGATGATCGGGATGCTCGACGCCGTCCTTCATGAGGTCGACGAGGTTGGTGCCGCCGCCGAGGCATTTTGTGTTGGCATTGAGGGCGTGGACTGCGGCCTCAGGGGCAGAGGCGCGGGTGTAGGTGAAGGGATTCATGCGCGGCCTCCGTTGCGTGTGAGTTGGCGGACGGCGGCGACGATGTTGGGGTAGGCGCCGCAGCGGCAGATGTTGCCGGACATGCGCTCGCGGATCTCGTCGTCGGTGAGGTCTGGGTGTTCCACCCCAGCGGGCGAACCCGCTGGGGACCCCGGATGTTGGGTGTGTCCGGTTTCGAAGGAGACCTGTGAGAGCTCGCCGTGTTGAACTTCGTCGGCGAGCGCGGTGGCAGAGCAGATCTGGCCGGGCGTGCAGTAGCCACACTGAAAGCCGTCGTGCGCGAGGAAGGCGGATTGTGCGGGGCTGAGGTTGTCGGGTGTGCCGAGGCCTTCGATGGTGGTGATTTCGGCTCCCTGCGCGGCGACGGCGAGGGTGAGGCAGGAGTTGACGCGGCGGCCGTCGAGGAGGACGGTGCAGGCGCCGCACTGGCCGTGGTCGCAGCCTTTTTTGCTGCCGGTTAGATCGAGGTGCTCGCGGAGGAGGTCGAGCAGCGAGGTGCGCGTGTCGATGGTGAGGGTGCGCTGCTGCTTGTTGATGGTGAGGGTGATGGGAACCATGTTGGCCTGTGCTGATGCCGAGGTGCGTTGTGCGGCTGCGGGAGAGATGCCGACGGCGAGGCCGGCGGAGACGACGCTCGAGGCGGCGAGGAAGTGGCGGCGAGTGAGTTCGAGCTCGTGTGATTGCAGAAGATCTTGTTCGGGCGGATCGAGTTCAGTGCATGGAGTCACGGGCGCCTCTGGGTGCAAGGGAGCTGATCGCGCAGGCCGGTTGCACATTGAGCTTGGATGCTTAAAGCGGCGGGATGTGAAAGGCGCAACAGGTATGCTGGAGGCTCATGGCACCGAATCCAATCGCGCTGACGAAGCAGCTAGTTGATATTGAGTCGACGACGTACCACGAGGGTGTTTGCGGGGAGTTTCTGGCGGAGTATCTGCGGGTGGGCGGATGGGAAATAGAGCGGCAGCCGGTACAGCAGCCCGAGCTGGCTCGGACTCCGGGCGCGGGCGATGGGCCGCGGTTCAATGTTTATGCGGCGATGAAGGATGTTGTGCCGGAGGTTGTGTTCTCGACACACTTCGATACGGTGCCGCCGTTTCTGGGGCCGTGCAGAGAGGATGAGACGCATTTGTATGGGCGGGGCGTGTGTGATGCGAAGGGGATCCTGGCGGCGCAGGTGACGGCGGCGGAGCGGCTGCGCGATGAGGGCGTGCGCGTCGGGATGCTGTTTGTGGTGGGCGAGGAGCGGGACTCGGCGGGCGCGAAGGTGGCGAATGAGAAGGCGCGTGGTGCGAAATCCGGACCGAGATTTTTGATCAATGGAGAGCCGACGGAGAACCGGCTGGCGCTGGCGAGCAAGGGATGTTTGCGCGTGGAGCTGTATGCGACGGGGAAGATGGCGCACTCGGCGTATCCGGAGCTGGGGGATTCGGCGATCGATAAATTGCTGGCGGCGCTGCGTGACGTGCAGGCGCTGGAGCTGCCCGTAGTGGAGGGAATTGGCGAGACGACGATGAACGTGGGGTTGATCTCGGGCGGGCGCGCGCCGAATGTGGTCGCCGATAGGGCGGAGGCGCATATTCTTGTGCGGCTGGTGGGGCCGGCGGAGGGAATTCGCAAGGCGATTGTGGACGCGGTGGCGGGGCGGTGCGAGGTGAGCTTCTCGCTGGAACTTCCGTTTGTGCAGATGCGGGCGGTGGATGGGTTCGAGACGATGGTCGCAAAGTTTACGACGGATGTGCCGAGCCTGACGAACTGGGGCGAGCCGTTCCTGCTGGGGCCGGGAAGCATTCACGTGGCGCATACGCCGGAGGAGCGGATCGCGAAAAGCGAGATCCTTGAGGCTGTGGAGCTTTATGTGAAGCTGGCGCGGCAGCTGGTGAGGCAGGGCTGAGGTCAGTGCCAGAACAGGCTGTAGAGCAGGACGACGAGCACGATCCCGGAGATCACGACATAGAGGAAGTCGCGCTGGGCGAGGAACGCGAAGACGGAGAGGATCACGCGCGCGATCGGTGTAGCGATGAGCATGAGCAGGCCGAGCTGGATGATGGCGAGGCTGTGTCCGTGCGCGGCTCCGGCAACGATGCCGGAGAGGGTGTGAAGTTGCGGAGAGACGCCGCGGAAGGTGTGGTAGCTGGGGTGGTCGTGGGTGTGGCGCGCGAGATAGAGGATGCCGCCGAGGAGAATGACGAAGGCGGAAGAGAGGGTGCCGATGCGGAGCACCGCGCCGATGCGTTCGTCGAGTGCGGTGTCGTCTGCAGAGGGCACAAAGGTCTGATGGGCCATTAGAGCTTTCCTGTGAGGCCGCTGTAAATCATCTCGACCCCGAGCGCAGCGATGACGAAGCCGAAGATGATGCGCAGGCTTTTTGTGTGGGTGCGGACGAGGAGCTTCGCGCCGATGAGCGAGCCGGCGAGTACGCCAAGCGTGACCGGCATGACGAGCGATGGATCAATGTAGCCCCGGCTGAGATAGATGCCGGCGCTGGCTGCGGCGGTGACGCCGATCATGAAGTTGCTGGTGGTGGTGGAAACCTTGAAGGGCGTCTGCATGGCCTCGTCCATGGCGAGGACCTTGACGGCGCCGGAGCCGATGCCAAGCAGGCCGGAGAGCGTGCCGGCGCCGAACATCAGGCCGAAGCCGAGCGGGACGCGGCGGACGTTGTAGGGCTGTTTGACGCCGGCGACGGGGTAGGTGCTGTTGAGGCGGAGCGTGACGGCGAGGGGATCGACAGGAGTGTTGGGGTCGGGTGCGGGACGGCGCCGGTTGGACATGAGGGCGGAGAAGATGAGGATGCAGCCGAAGACAATTGCAATGCCGGTGGTGGGCGTGATGGTGGCGAGCCATGCGCCGAGAAGCGCGCCGAGAGTTGTGGCGACTTCCAGAAACATGCCGATGCGGACGTTGGAGAAGCCTTCGCGAACGTAGGCAGAGGCGGAGCCTGAGGAGGTGGCGATGACCGACATCAGTGAGGCGCCGATGGCGTAGTGGATGTCCACGTGGAAGGCGAGAGCGAGCAGCGGGACGATGACCACCCCGCCGCCAAGCCCGGTGAGCGCGCCGAGAAGACCGGCGGCCAGGGAACAGACGCCGAGGACAAGAGAGAGTTCGAGCGAATTCATCTTCCGCGTTCGATGCTCTCACAGATGAGATGGCCGAGGAGCAAGGCCGACTCAGAGCGCGGGACGCCGCCACTCTTGCTAGCTGGACCAGACCGTGACAGGGATGAGGTCGGCGTTGTCCGGTGCGAGCGTGTGGTTCTGATCCGGGTCCCGTGGGTTGTAACGGACGCGGATGAGTGTGCCTTCGGGGATGCGTGGGATGAGGCGCGAGGCCTCGGAGTGCGAGAGCGCGACGGTGCGGAGATGGCCGCCGAAGTAGCCGGAAGGTTGGTTCGCGGCGTTTTCGGGGAGCGTGAAGTAGAAGGGAATTTCGAGCTGCGAGTCCTGCGCGACAGTGCCTTCGGCGAGATCGTCTTTCATGACGATGACTGGTTTGAGCGTGTGGGCTTCGATGAGGGGCCATGAGGCCGCCGCGGCAAGATCGCGATCGCGGCGGCGCTTGTGGAGTGCGCGGGTGATTGCATTCATGGGGAAGTCCCCGGCGTGGTGAAATCTTAACGTTCACACGATAGCAAGGAGCGGCGGCGATGATGGCCAGGATCGGGATCTTGAAGGCTGCGCTTCTGCTCGGGCTTCTGCTGGCAAATTATGATGCCATTCCGACAGCGAATACGAAGCTGACGCACTTCGATACGCTGATTGTTCTGGGGACGCCGTGCACGGCGGAGGGCAAGCCGTCGCCGGAACAGCGCGAGCGCGTGCTGGAGGGTGTGCGGGAGTTTCGCGCGGGTGTGGCGGCGCACATGATTGTGACCGGAGGCGCGGCGCACAATGAGTTTTACGAGGCTGACTGCATGAAGCGGCTGGCGGTGGAGCAGGGCGTGCCGGCCGATGATGTCATTGAAGAGAAGCTGGCGAAGGACACGATCCAGAACATCTGGTTCAGCAAGCAGATTATGGATGCGCATGGGTGGCGCTCGGCGGAGGTGGTGAGCTCGCCGTCGCATCTGCCGAGGGCGGCGCTGATCCTGGAGCACTACAACGGGAAGGATGCGTTTGTGTGGAAGACGCATGCGGCGTTGTGGCCGAAGGAGTACACGTCAGCGCAGATCACAGCACGCTATGCGGGGGAGATGAAGAGTTGCTGGCGGCTGACGCATCGGGGATTTCCGAAGAACCGGTGGCTGCCGGGAAGTTGAGTGCAGGATACAGACAGTTACAAATACAGAGGACCTTCGCCTGCGGCTCAGGATGACGGCAGAAGGAGATGCATCCGACGAACGTAAGAGACTCTCGCGAGTTTCGTCCCGGCTTTTCCTCTGCGATCGGGCTTGCAACGGAGAAGTAAACTTAAGGTATGGCTGCCGAGTTTACTCATCTTCATCTTCATACGGATTATTCGCTGCTGGATGGGGCTTGCGATGTCGACAAGCTGGCGAAGCATCTGGAGAAGATTGGGCAGAAGGCTGCGGCCATTACGGACCACGGGAATATCTTTGGCGCGGTGCACTTCTTCGATGCGATGAAGAAGCGCAACCTGAAGCCGATTCTCGGGTGCGAGCTGTATGTGTGCAAGGAAGAGGATCATCGCGGCAAGCCTGATCCGGAGTCGAAGTACAACCACATGCTGGTGCTCGCCGAGAATGAGGCGGGCTACAAGAACCTCGTTCGGCTGACGAGCGAGGCGGCGCTGCATGGGTTCTATCGCAAGCCGCGTGTGTCGAAGAAGTTTCTCGCGGAGCATGCGGAGGGGTTGATCGGGTTTTCGGGGTGCCTGGCGGGCGAGGTCTCGCAGCACATCATGGCCGGAGACTACGAGGCGGCAAAGAAGAGCGCGGGATTTTATGAGGAGATGTTCGGGCGCGGGAACTACTTCCTCGAGGTGCAGGACCATGGGCTGGAGCCGGACAGGAAGGTTGTCGAGGCGATGTTCCGGCTGGAGAAGGACCTGAACATTCCGCTGATCGCGACCAACGATTCGCACTACATCGAAGATCAGGACGCGCGCTCGCACGAGGTGCTGCTGTGCGTGCAGACCGCGGACTCGATGAATAATCCGAAGCGCTTCCGGTTTGATACGCAGGAGTTTTACATCAAGAGCGCGGAGGAGATGCAGCGGCTCTTTAAAGATTCACCTGAGGTTTGTACGCGCACGATGCAGTTTGCGGAACGGTGCTCGCTGGAGTTGAGCAAGGTGAAGAATCCGTTTCCGAAGTTTCCACTCCCCGAGGGCGAGTCGATCGACAGCTACTTTGAGCAGGTGTGCCGGGCAGGGTGGAAGAAGCGGCGCGAGACGGCGGTGGCGCATCTGGAATCGCGCGGGATTCTGCGGAAGTCGATTGCGGAGTACGAGGCGCGACTGGAGCGCGAGATCGATTGCATCAAGCAGATGAAGTTTCCCGGCTATTTCATGATCGTGTGGGACTTTATCCGGTATGCGAAGGAGCAGAACATTCCGGTGGGGCCGGGGCGTGGATCGGCGGCGGGGTCGCTGGTGGCGTACGTGATGGAGATCACGGACATCGATCCGCTGCAGAATGAGCTGCTGTTTGAGCGGTTTCTGAATCCTGAGCGCGTGTCGATGCCGGATATCGATATCGACTTTTGCATGAACCGCCGCGGCGAGGTGATTGAGTATGTGCGACAGCGGTACGGGAATGACCAGGTCGCGCAGATCATCACGTTCAATACGATGGCGGCGAAGGCGGCGATCAAGGACGTGGGCCGCGCGATGGACATGCCGTATGGCGAGGTCGACCGGATTGCGAAGCTGATTCCTGGCACGATTGGGATCACGATTGAGCAGGCGCTGAAGGATTCGCCGCCGCTGGCGCAGGCGTATGGGTCGGACGCGAAGATCAAGGAGCTGATTGACACGGCGCAGCGGCTGGAGGGGTTGGTTCGCGGTGCGGGCGTGCATGCGGCGGGTGTGGTGATTGCGCCGGAGCCGCTGACGGAGCTTGTGCCGGTGACGCGCACGAAGGATGAGGCGGTCGTCACCAGCTATGACATGAAGGCCGTCGAGAAGATGGGCCTGCTGAAGATGGACTTCCTGGGGCTGACGACGCTGACGGTGATTGATGATTGCCTGAAGCTGATCAAGGTGAATCGCGGAGAAGACGTCGACATGGCGACGGTGCCGCTGGATGATCAGCGGACGTATGAGCAGGTGTTTCATAAGGCGCTGACGAGCGGCGTGTTTCAGTTTGAGTCCGGCGGCATGCGCGACGTTCTGCGGCGGTATAAGCCGACGACGGTGGAGGACCTGACCGCGCTGAATGCGCTGTACCGTCCGGGGCCGATCCAGGGCGGGATGATCGATGACTTCATCGAACGCAAGTGGGGACGGCGCGCGGTGGAGTACATGTTCGATGAGCTCGAGCCTATTTTGCGCGAGACGCTGGGCGTGATCGTGTATCAGGAGCAGGTGATGCAGATCAGCTCGGCGATTGGAGGGTATTCGCTGGGTGGAGCCGACCTGCTGCGTCGCGCGATGGGCAAGAAAGATCCGGCGGAGATGGCGAAGCAGCGGGACATCTTCATGGCCGGAGCGGCGGAGAAGAAGTTCGACAAGAGCAAGGCCGGTGCGCTGTTTGATCTGATGGAGCAGTTCGCCGGGTATGGCTTCAACAAATCGCACTCGGCGGCGTATGCGCTGCTGGCGTATCACACGGCGTGGCTGAAGACGCATTATCCGGTGGAGTTCATGGCGGCGTTGCTGACGAGCGAAACGTCGAAGCCGGAGAACGTGGTGAAGTACATCGGCGAGTGCCGCGAGATCAACATCACGGTGCTGCCGCCGGATGTGCAGATCTCGGCTGCGACGTTTACGCCGGCGGGGGATGCGATTCGATTCGGGCTCGCGGCGATTAAGAACGTCGGGCACAACGCGATTGAGTCGATTGTGCAGGCGAGGGAAGCGCTGCGTGCCGAAGGCAAGCCCGGGTTTAGCACGCTGTGGGAGTTCTGCGAAAAGGTTGATCTGCGGCTGATGAATAAGCGCGTGCTGGAGAGCCTGTGCAAGGCGGGCGCGCTGGATTCGTTTGGCAAACGGTCGCAGGTGATGGCGGCGATCGATAAGGCTATGGAGCGCGCGCAGAAGACACAGCGCGATGCGGCTGCTGGGCAGCATGGGTTGTTTGGGATGTTCAGCGATGAGCCCGCTGCGGGGACCTCGGCGAAAGAGGACGCGCTGCCAGCCGCGCCGGAGTGGGATGAGCACACGAGGCTGGCGAATGAGAAGGATGTGCTGGGGTTCTTCGTGTCGGGACATCCGATGGATCGGTATCGCGAGAAGCTGCGGAATCTGAAGGTGGTCGACACGGCGACCGCGTGCGAGATGAAGCCGGAGCCCGCGGTGTTTACGCGCGGAAAGATGGAGCCGCAGAACGAGATCCAGATTGCGGGCGTGATTACGGGGCTGAAGGTGGCGAAGTCGAAGCGCTCGGGCGAGATGTACGCGCAGGCGTCGCTCGAGGATACGGTGGGAAAGATTGAGCTGATTGCGTTTCCGCAGAACTATGAAAAATTAGCCGAGAAACTCAAGATTGACGTGCCGGTGCTGGTGCGCGGATCGTTGCGGGGTGAAGAGGATGCGGCGCCGAAGCTATCTGTTTCTCAGATTACGGCGCTGGAGGATGTGAAGATCAAGCTGCCGGACGCGCTGCGGATTCGTGTGCCGCTGCATAGTCCGGATGCGGCGCTGCTGGAAAAGCTGGAGAAGATTTTCAGGGATGCTCCGGGGAGCGGGAAGCTGCTGCTGAACCTGGAGGAGCCGGGCGCGTTTTGCGCGGTGCTGGAGCCGCAGGGATTTTCGGTGGCGGCGGACGTGCAGTTTATCGAGCGCGTGGAGGCGCTGGTGGGGCGCGGGGCCGTGCAGGTGATCTAAGAGAGAAGCGTAAGCTTTTTTGAGTGGCGGAGGGATGGTTGAGACGGGTTCTGCTGCTGATCGCTCTCGTTCTGATCGCTGGGCCGTGCAGGGTTGGTGCAGTGGCGCAGGATCCGACGATCACGCTTCCGAAGAACTATCGCAAGGTGCTCGACAATCCTGATGTTGTGGTGCTGCGGGTGCATTATGGACCACATGAGCAGGTGCCGGTGCATGACCATTCAGACCATCCGACAATCTACGTATATCTGGACGATTCCGGGCCGGTGCGGTTTGTGCATGAGCCGGAGAATGTGATTCTGACGCGGCCGCCGACGCATACGGGGTCGTATCGCGTGAGCCCGGGGAGAAGGGAGCGTCACAGCCTGGTGAATCTGAGCGATAAGCCAACCGACTACCTGCGGGTCGAGCTGAAGAAGGTGCCCCTGGGGACGTTGAAGGGGGAGTTTCGCGGCAGTGCACCGGAGCGGCTTGTGCAGGGGACGAAGGTGGAGTTCGCGGACCCGGCGCTGAGGATTGAGCGCGTGATTTGCGATCCGCGTGGATCGTGTTTGCTGCCGGAGGAGAGCGCGCCGTCGGTGCTGGTGGCGTTTTCGCCGTCGGAGTTGAGAGAGGGACGGCGAAGGCAGGCGTTTCCGGAGGAGTCGTCGACGTTATGGTTGCCGGCGGGAAAAGGCGCGAAGGTGAAGGCGATGGGCGCATCACCGGCGCATCTTTTGCGGATTGTTTTGCCGGCGCGATGATCGTCTGCAGGCCGTGAAGAGCATCGAATCCGGCATGGAGAATACGACGATTACGATCGAGCAGCGCGTCGCTTATGTGCTGCTGCGTGTTGTCGCGGGCATGGACTTCTTCGGCCATGGGTTCGCGCGGATTTTTACCGGCACACGTCTCGGGGGCTTCGCGCACTGGATGGTTGGGGACATGGCGAAGGCGCCGCTGCCGGCGAGTCTTGTGCTGGCCATTGGATATATAGTCCCGTGGGTGGAGCTGGTCGTGGGGCTGATGCTGCTTTTTGGCGTGGGCGTGCGGTTTGCGCTGGTCACGGCCTTGCTGCTGATGCTGCTGTTGATGTTCGGCATCACCATGAAACAGGACTGGACGGTGGCCGGACAGCAGTTGCTGTACAGCCTGGTGCTGGCGGTGCTGTTGTTCAGTCGGGGGCCGCTGGACGTGAGCTGGTCTGGCCTGTTGCGTCGGCAGTAGACCTGACAGAGCATTTCTCCTGATGCGTGGAGTCGGAAGACCTGCGCATGCCGTTTTCTTCAGGAAAACGGCGCGAACGGCCTCGGCTTCGCTATACATGTTCAGGAGAAATGCTCCATCGCTTACAATCGCTTTGGTACATTCGATGGCCGAGAACCCGCAGCCCAAACAGCCGCCCCCGACCGAAGCAGCCGTTCCAGAGGCGTGGCGCAAAACCGAGTTGGCGCGTCACCCGCAGCGTCCGTACCCCATGGACTATATCCAGGCGATCTTTACGGATTTCAGCGAAATTCACGGCGACCGTCAGTTCGCGGACGACGGGGCGATGACGGCTGGGATGGCCAGGTTCCGTGGCGAGCCGGTGTTGGTGATCGGAAACCTGAAGGGCCGCAGCCTGAAGGAGCGCGTGGCGCGGAAGTTCGGCTCGCCGGACCCTGAGGGGTATCGCAAGGCCCTGCGCGCGATGAAGATGGCGGAGAAATTTAACCGGCCGGTCTTCACGTTCATCGACCTTGCCGGGGCCAACCCCGGATTGGGCGCGGAGGAGCGCGGGCAGGGCGAGGCGATCGCGCGCAATCTGCTGGAGATGTCGCGGCTGCGCGTGCCTACGATTGCGACGATTACCGGCGAGGGCGGGTCCGGCGGTGCACTGGCGCTGGCGGTCGCGGACCGCGTGCTGATGCTGGAGAACGCCATCTACTCGGTGATCTCGCCGGAAGGCTGTGCGTCGATCATGTGGAAGGATGCGAGCAAAAAGGTGCAGGCGGCGGCGGCTCTCCGATACACCGCGGAGGACGTCAAACTGTTAGGCTGCGTCGACGACGTGATCGTGGAGCCTGATGGTGGAACGCAGAATGATCCGGAGCGTGCGGCACAGCTTCTGGGCGAAAGCCTGCAACAACACCTCAGCGAACTGCGGTCGTTGCCGATCGAGCAGCTCCTGGAGGCGCGCTACGCGAAGTTCCGCAACATCGCGCAGTTTTATACGGCAGTCTGAGCGCGCGAACGGACGGTCTGACGGCGGGGCCTGCACGCGAGGAACAAGCGCAGAAGGAGTTTGAGCACCGTTGTCTTCTCCCGCAATTCCAGCTCCGATACCCCCAGCTCCGATACCCAAATCGCTGCACCTGGCACTGTTTGTCACGGGCGTGCTGTGGCTGCTTGCGTCGCATGCGATCGCCTTCCGCGCGGGTGAGGGGATTGCTGCGCGGTTCGCGTGGAGTGGCGGCGCGCAGGACCTGCTTGTCAATCTGGTGCTGCTGTTTCTGCTGCTGGTGGGGTTCACGTGCCTGAACTGGGTCGGCACGCGGCAGGG
Source organism: Acidobacteriaceae bacterium (assembly GCA_035651235.1). Classification (GTDB taxonomy): domain Bacteria; phylum Acidobacteriota; class Terriglobia; order Terriglobales; family Acidobacteriaceae; genus Granulicella. The sequence continues at coordinate 7,154 of DASRGC010000004.1, read as the reverse complement.
CAGCGTGCGGCAGGCGAATGCGCTGCCGCTGCGCGCAACTGCAGGCGAGGAGTGGACGCGCGGCGTGGTCATCGGGTGGGCTGCGGCGGTGATCGCGGTGATTCCGATGGTGATCGCCGCCGCGCTGCATCCAGAGTTCTTGTGGACGGCTTCGGCGTGGGGGGGAACGCTGCTGTCGATCCTCACGCTCGCGATCGCCGCGCTGGCCAGCGAGGTTGCGTTCCGCGGCTTTTTGTTCAGGAGGCTGATTGATGCGGTTGGGCCAACGGCGGCGACTCTGCTGCTGGCGGGAATCTATGCGGTGATCGGGAGCATGTCACCCAATGCGACCGGGCTGAGCTTCATCATCATGATCATCGCCGGGGTGCTGTTTTCGGTGGCCTACCTGCGCACCCATGCGCTGTGGCTGGGGTGGGGGCTGCACTTTGCATGGGCGGCTGCGATCGCTGTGATCTTCGGGCTGCCGGTGGCCGGAGTGGCCAGCTACTCGAGCATTGTCCAGACGGACACCGGCGGCCCCGTGTGGCTGACCGGCGGCGTGTACGGACCGGATGGCGCGCTGTTTACGGCGATCGTGTTCGTGGTGGTCATGGTCCTCGTCTATCGGGCGACGCGCACGTATGCGTGGAACTACACGCATCCGGTGCTGGTGCCGGGTGGGTATCCGATGGACGTTCCGCCGCCGGCGGCCCATACGGCGATGGAGCAGCAGGCGGCGGCTGCAACGGCTCCGCCGCTGGTACAGATTGCGCCGGCGGCGAGCAGCAACGGCGCTGAAAGGACGTCGACGTCCGAGCCTACGCCTCACCTGTAGACTGCATCTGAAATTCGCATCCGGGTGCGCACCTGGGCTGTACATCGGCCCAACTTGCGCGACGGCAGATGGAAGCGCACAATCATGGTGTTCGCAGGTGACTGCATGGGCCCACGCGCACGCAGATCGCAGATGTCGCCGGTCGCCGGGGCTCTCCTGTGCGGTGTGGCGTTCTGGGCAGTGCCTGCAGTTTCTGCACAGGTCTTCACGGTGGGAATGAAGACCGCGACGGCCGACGTCACCACTGAATTTCATCCGACCCGCGTGGAGTTGCCGAAGGAGCCGCTCGACGTGAAGGGGCGCCAGGAGCTGATCCGGGATCTGGAATCGGAGCAGGGATTCGCGCATCGCGAACTGCCGCTGGGCGTTGGGTTGCAGCTCATTGCCAACGGCAACATGAGTCCCAGCGATCAGGAATACAAGCGCATGCTGTACGAGAAAGGGCAGTCAGCGGCGGCTGGGGATCGCGTGGAGATTACGAACCTGCAGTTCCGCGGCGACCGCATCATCATCGACTTCAATGGGGGGCCCTATGCGAAGCATCGGTTCCTCAGCCACATCTCGCTGAATGACATGCCGCTTGCGCAGGAGGGCCCGATCGCGACAGGCTGCCGGGTAACCCTGGTCTTTGAGGGTGGGGTTCCGGAGGTGACTGCGGCCGAGGTGAAGGCGCTGCTCGATCCGGTGGTGGATTTCCGAGCGAAGTCGAGCGCGGAGGCCTACGCGGACACGCTGCCGCCCAAGGTGCGGGAGGCCGTGGCGGCGCACGAGATTCTGGTGGGCATGAACCGGCGGATGGTTCTGGCGTCCATGGGCGAGCCCAAGACGAAGGAACGCGAGCACACTTCAGAGAGCGACCCGGACAGCCCAATCTACGAGGAGTGGATCTACGGCGATCCGCCGCAGCCGATCCAGTTTGTGAGGTTCAAGAACGGTCAGGTGGCTCGGCTGGAGATAGCGGCGATCGGAAAGCCGATTGAGGTCCACGATAAGAACGAGATCGGTGGAGAACCTGAACCAACACTGCAGGCCAGGACGATTGTGAATGGCGATCCTCAGATCACGGCGGATGGCGACCGAAATGGTGCGGCAGCGCCCACGCTTCGGAAGCCAGGTGAGGTGCTGGACACGATAGAGAACGTCCCGGGAATGGGCAAGGTGAAGATGCCGGCAGATCAGACGCCGACCCAGACGCCGGCTCAGCCAGCGCAAACCTCGGGGCAGGCGCAACCGAGTCCCACGCCGGCGCAGAACCCACCAGCATCCGCTCCGGATGCTTCGAAGACACAGCAGCTGGCGTCGACGCGCTAGCTTTGGAGAGCGCGGAAGAATGATGTATTCTGGGTGAGGAGCAGTCCCCGGCGTCTGCTTCAGATCCCTCCTGTTCGGCAATCCCGAAGAAGCCCGCAGAGAGTGAAGTGCACCCGAAGCGCACGGCGCATCCGGGGGTACGCCAGATTTTCAGTTTTTCGAGGAGTGACACCATGGCGAAGATTGCCAAGACCGGTGACCGCAAGAAGGTCATGGACACACAGAAGAGCACCGACTGCCCGAAGTGCTCGAAGCCTACGCGGATTGTGAAGCGCGTGAAGGATCGCGAGCGCGGGGTTCCGGGAGGCGTCTACATCTCCTGCTCGGCGTGCGATTTCTACGAGAAGCTGTAAATTTCTCCGGATTCTCTACGGAAAGCTGTAACAAAATTACACAAAGTTTCGAGCAATTTGCACAGCAGGGCGGCCCGCTAAGGCCGCCCTTTTCTGTGGTTTGCATCCAAAGTCGCAGGGGTGTCCCCAAAAGAGGCACCCACTAGCGTCAGGACGTACTTGACTAAGGTTGTTGGCCGGAGGCAGACTCCCTGACGGAAAGTAGGGAATCAGTACATATGGCCACGAGCAGCACCGTAGTACAGCAGGAAAATCTTGATTCAACGCCTCACTATACCCGCCCAACCTTTTTGATGTGCCCGCCGGAATGGTACGGGGTGGATTACGTCTTGAACCCGTGGATGGCCGGAAATGTGAATCGGTCGTCGCGCGATCTCGCCTTCGCACAGTGGAAGAGCCTGTATAACGTCCTCCACAGCGTTGCCGACGTGAGATTGCTTCACCCTGAGCCGGGCTGCCCGGACATGACCTTCCTGGGGCACGGCGCCTTGATTCATCATGGCGTTGCCGCCGTCTCCAGCTTCAGCCCGACACAGCGCCGGGCGGAAACAGTCTTCCTGAAGCAGTGGCTCCTCAACCAGGGATTTCTGCTCTGGGAGACGCCGCGCGAGACGGCCTACGAAGGCCAGGGCGACAGTGCCTTCGACGACGAAGGGAAGATGCTGTGGGCCGCGCATGGTGTCCGCACCTGCCGAGCGGCGCACGCCCATGTGGCCGATGCCTGGCACGTCCCGGTGCGGTCGCTGCACCTGACGGATCCACGCTTCTATCACCTGGATACCTGCTTCGCACCGCTGCACGGAGGCTTCCTCCTGTACTACCCCGGTGCATTCGACGCGGCATCGCGCGCGGAGATCGAAAAGGTGTACCCGGCCGAGCGCCGGATTGCCGTCTCGGAAGCAGACGCGACCCGCATGGCATGCTGCGCGCTGAACATTGGCCGCACGGTGTTTACGGGCGAGGTCAGTCCGGAACTCGCCAAGACACTGTTCGACCTGAACTTCGACGTGGTTCAACTGGAGCTCAGCGAGTTCATCAAGGGCGGCGGCGGCGCGGGTGCGCTGGCGCTGCGGCTGAGCGATCTGCCGGTCACGCATGGGGTTGTGCGGACGGTTCGCGCGGCGTGAGTTCGTAAAGTTTGTCCAAAGAGGGAAGCCCCGCTCTTCAAGGAGCGGGGCCTATTTTTATTGATTTCCCGTTATTTCTGTTTGGTTTCTGTGGCCTTACCTGACGGTTATCAAGGTCGCCGGCTTTTCCAGTTCGGCGACGAGCTGGTCGGTGAGAGCGGGATCGTTCGGTGTGACCCGTTCAATCTTGACCTCAGCCAGACCGGAGACGCCGATCTTGTGGGCAGCCGCATACGATAGATCCAGAATGCGACTGGTTGGGACCGGACCGCGGTCGTTGACGCGGACAAAGGCCGATCTGTGATTGCGAAGGTTCGTCACGCGCAGCCACGTCCCCAGGGGGAGGGTGCGGTGGGCACAGGTGAAAGCATTCATGTCGTATTTTTCACCGTCTGCCGTCGTACGGCCCTGAAAATGAGCGCCATACCACGAAGCTTCGCCGATTTGATACCAGTGATGATGCTGCTTGACCGGTTTGGTCGGCACTGGCGCGTTTTCTGTGGCGGGAGCGGCGATGATGCTTGCCGTCACGCCGAGGGTAGCGGCCAGGAGGCCGGCTTGCAAAGGCCGACGCATCCACTTCGACCGAATCCCTCGCCTGGAACTTCTCGAGGTATCGTTCATACATATATTGTCTAGGTTCCTCCCACCTAAGTCAAACAACCTAAAGGTACTTTCCATTACCTTCGTACCTTGCGCTCACCGCGCTTGTATGCTAGGCAAAACCGTTCGAAACCCGAGGTCATGATTGCGCCCCACTGCGAGCTCTGAACCGACAACCGGCTACCGGCCACCCGCCGTGGCGCTTTCGATTGCCGGATTCGATCCGTCGAGCGGTGCGGGAGTGACGGCAGACCTGGCCGTCTTTGCGGCGCACGGGATCTTTGGCACCTCGGCGATAAGCGCGATGACCGTGCAGTCCACCGTGGGAGTGGCGGCGGTGAGGGCGGTGGATCCGGAGTGGTTGCGGCGGACGCTGGAACACGTTTCGGCCGACCTGCCGGCCGCGGGGGTGAAGATCGGGATGCTGGCTGCCGACGCGATCGTGCGGGTCGTTGCCGGTTTCCTGCAGGGCGTCCCGTATCAGGTTCCTGTTGTACTTGATCCGGTGTTGCGTTCCAGTTCCGGACACCAGCTTCTGGAGTCGCAGGGGGAGCGGCGGATTCACGCCGAGCTTCTTCCGGTGGTGGGGTGGATTACGCCCAACTGGAGCGAGCTTTCGATCTTGGCGGGCATGCCGGTCCGGAAGATCGAACAGGCGAAGGAGGCGGCGGACGTTCTGGGGAAGCTGCACCCGCGGCTGCATATCGTGGCGACCGGTGGCGACCAGAAGGAGCCAGTGGAGCTGTTGCGGATGCCCGGCGGGGCGGTGCAGACGTTTCCGGGCGAGCACGTTGAGACGACCTCAACGCATGGGACGGGGTGTGCGTTCTCGTCGGCGCTGCTGTCCAGGCTGATTCTGGGTGAGGCTCCGGCGGTGGCGGTTGCGCGGGCGAAGGCGTATGTGACGCAGGCGCTGCGCCTGGCGCCGGGGCTGGGGAGGGGGCGCGGGCCGCTCGACCTGTTGTGGCCGCTGCGGGGTGGACAGCGCAACTGCTAGCCTGAAGCTATGGAATCGGCTCTTCGCCTAGTCGTGAACGGCCAGCCTCGGACACTGGATGGCATGGACTCTCCCGCGCCGCTCGAGTCTGTCCTGGAGCGGCTGGAGCTGCGGGCGGATCGGATTGCGGTGGAGCTGAATGGCGAGATCGCGCCTCGGACGAAGTGGGCCGAGCTGACGGTGGCCGACCGCGACCGCATCGAGGTGGTGCATTTTGTTGGCGGCGGGCGGATTTAAGGGAGTCTGCGGATTCGCGCGACGTGTGCTCAGGGCGGAGTGAGGCCAAAGTGTGCGGTGAGCCAGGCACGGAGCGCGGTGGACATGCGGTCGAGCTTGGGCTGAGCCGAGCCCGGCACACCGGCGAAGAAGTGGTCGGCGCCTTCGATGAAGAGGATTTCGCGAGGTTGTGAGGCGGAGACGAGATAGGCCTCGAGCGTGCCGCGCGGGCTGAACTCGTCCTGATCGCCGGAGATGAATAGCTTGGGAACGCTGCCGCAGGCGGGCAGGAAATCGTAACGGTAGTCGCGACCGGCGGCGCGGACAGGCAGGCCGAGGCCGACCAGGCCGCGAACGCGGGCGTCTCCGCAGCAGGCGCGCAGGCCGACGTTGGAGCCGAAGGAGAAGCCGGCGAAAAGGATCGGGAGATTGAACCGGGCGGTGAGCCAGTCGAGCGCGGCGCGGACGTCGTCGACCTCGCCGCGGCCTTCGTCATGCGCGCCTTCGCTGAGGCCGGTGCCGCGGAAGTTGAAGCGGAGCGTCGGAAGGCCGAAGTGGGAGAACGCCTTGGCCGCGTGATAGACCACCTTGTTGTGCATGGTGCCGCCGCCGAGCGGATGTGGGTGCGCGACCAGCGCGCAGTAGAGAGCGTCAGGATGGCCGGTGTTCAGCAGGGCTTCGAGCCGTCCAGCGGGGCCGCGAAGATCTTCGATCGTCTGGACGTGCGAGCGGAAGAACGACACAGAGATGAGTGTACGCAAGCGCGGGCGGATTCGCGGTCACTGAGACTCCGGGTTCGGTATAGTCGTCTCACCAAGCAGTTACAGACTTTTTACGATTCAGATTCGCGTATCAGGAGGCGTCTGATTGGCCATCTTGGTTAGGTCTTTGTGTGCTGTGCTTGTCAGCACGGCGTTGATAGGTTCGGCGTTTGCCCAAAATCAAGACCAGGCGCAGCCGCAGCGGCCGCAGAGTCAGCGCCAGCGCAGTGACGAGCCGGCGGCGAACGCTCGCGGTGCAAGCGAGCCGGAGCAGAACAAAGAGAACGCTCTGCCGATTCCCGCGGAGAACAGGACCGAGACCCAGCATGTGTGGAACGGCGGCCGCACCGTGCACTACACCGCGACGGCGGGAAACCTGCTGATCCGCGATGATGAGAACAAGCCCAACGGAAGCATCTTCTACGTCGCGTATACCGAAGACGGCGCCGACAGGCACACGCGGCCAGTGACATTTCTCTATAACGGCGGACCGGGCTCGGCGACGATTTGGCTGCACATGGGGTCGGTCGGGCCGGTTCGTGTGGTGACCGCCAGTCCCGAGGTGAGCGGACCGGCGCCGTTCAAGTGGGTCGAGAACCAGTACAGCCTGCTCGACAAGACGGACCTGGTGTTCATCGATGCACCGATGTGCGGCTTCTCGCGCGCGGTGGGCAAGGGGACCGCAAAGGACTTTGCTGGTGTCGACCAGGACGTGAAGGCGTTCGACAAGTTCATCACGCGCTACATCACGGTGAACCAGCGCTGGAATTCGCCGAAGTATCTGTTCGGCGAAAGCTATGGCACGACGCGTTCGGCGGTACTCGCGAATATCCTGGAGACGCAGCAGAGTGTCGATCTCAACGGGGTGATCCTGCTGTCGCAGATATTGTGCTTCAGCAACGACATCGACGCGCCGCAGTTCAATCCCGGTGTGGATCAGGCGTATGCGCTCGCGCTGCCGACCTACGCGGC
>DASRGC010000003.1:0-9364 GCA_035651235.1 Acidobacteriaceae bacterium | reverse complement strand
TCAGCAGCGTGGACTTCCCGCACCCGTTCGGCCCCAGGATCGCGACGTGTTCCCCGCGCGCGATCCGCAGGCTTACATCATGCAGCACTACATTGCTGCCGCGCGCCACATGAACATGCTCCAACTCAATCAACGGCTCACAATCAACCATCTCTCTAGTTTGTCATTGCGGCGCGAATTTCACCGTACTCTGGCGAGCACACCCAGAATTCGTACGCCCGCCTTCAGGCTTGCCCACGCATTCCCCGACACCTTCGACTCGCCGCCAATTCTGCAGCGATAATCCACGGGAATTTCCACCACCCGCAGCCCCATCCTCACCGCCTTGATCTGCATCTCCAGATTCCACCCATACGTCATCTCACGCATCCGCATTGCCTCGAGGCACTCCCGCCGAATCGCGCGGAACGGCCCCATGTCCGTGTAGCGAAACCCATACAGCATCCTCACCAGCCAGCCGATCATCTTCGCTGCAAACACCTGCGCTCCGTTCAGCGATCCCGGCTCAGCCTTTCCGCGCATCCGCGATCCAATCACGAAGTCCGCCTCGCCGCGTTCAATCGGGCCCACCATCCGCGCCATCGCGCTCACATCATCCGATCCATCGCCATCCAGAAACACCAGCACATCGCTCGACGCAACCGCCGCCCGCGCTCCTGCAGCACACGCCGCTCCATATCCACGCGGCGAATTCACCACCCGCGCACCCGCGGCCCGCGCCACCTCCGTCGTCACATCCGCGCTTCCGTTGTCCACCACAATGCACTCCGCAATCTCGCTCCACGGCATCGCAGCCACAACACTCCCAATCGACTCCGCCTCATTCAGCGCCGGAATCACTACCGAAACCCTACGCTGCACGACGCTCTCCTCTGCAATCGAACCACCGCGCCAGGCCCCATCCCTGCCACAACATCTCGACTGCAAACGCGCACGCCACTGCGAAGTACATCCAGCTGTTCAGCACAAACATTTTCGGCCCGGGGTCCGCCCATTGCGTCGTAAACCCGTAGAAGAACGCGCACACATACGTCAGCGTCACCCAGTTCGGATCGAGAACTAGCAGCGGAATCAGCCACGCGATATACCACGGATAATGCGGCGAAAACAGCAGCATCAACGCCATCGCAAACATGATCGACGCCCGCACAAAGCCAGGCCGCCGCACCTTGACACCATCGCCGATCCGCTCTCCGGACGCCTGTCTCCACGTCCACCACGCAATCGCAGCGAACACCAATACGCAGAACAGCTCATAGCCCATCTTCGTCAACGAATGCAGTCCCAGCACCCGGTCCGCATACTCCAGCAGAAAATACCGCGTCCCGGTGTCCAGTCCCTCCTCGTACGCATATCCACCCAGAAACCCAAACACCAGCTTGCCCACCGACGCATAGATCGCGTATCCCGCCACACACACACCCACCAGCGCGGCAGGCATCTTCCAATCGCCCTTGCGCCACAGCGCCGGCAGCAACACCAGCGGATAAAACTTAGTCATCACCGCCAGCCCAAGAAACAGCCCAGTCATCACCGGTTGTTCGCGATGCCGGAACAGCAGCGCCAGCGATACAAACGCGAGGATCACCGCATCCACATGCCCGGCCCCGCCAATCTCCCACACCAGCAGCGGACACCACGCAAACAGCAGCACGTCCGTCGGCCGCCGTCCCATGCGCTTCAGCAGCGCAATCAGCGCGGTCACGGTAACGCACTCGAACCCAAACATCGCAATCTTCATGCCAGCAACCGTCGGTGAGAACAGCGTCGCGACCCAATAAATCATCTGCGCGATCGGCGGATAGATCGTGTGCGCGTACTCCTTCCGATTGATATTCGCGTAGATCTCCGGATACCGCTGCTGCAGAAATTCGAGCGCTCGATCGCCCGGAACGTACCTGTACGGACTGATATGCGCATGCTGCACAATGCCGTCCCACACATATCGATAAATATCCGACGACAGAAACGGCGCAGCCCGAAGCGTGACAACCTGAAATGCCACACCGAACGTCAGCACAATCCACAGCGTCGCTCTGTTCACCGGCTGCGTCAGCACCATCGCCACTGCCGCAACAAACAGCACATCGGACCACCCCGAGACGCCGGAAAATCCAATCCTGTACCGAACATGCTCCTGGCAGAATTGCCGTGCCATCGCGAGCAGTCCAACTCCGAGCAAACACAAGACCGCATTCGTCAACCACGCGCGTCCGCAGCGCCAGCGGCTCAGATCCACGCGCGTCATCGCCCCAGACGCTCCCGCAAAAATTGTCGAGTCCAGCGCGCGTCGAACCCATTCACCACCGCAAACTCCGGCCGCTCACCACGGAACAACTCCCGCTGCAACACCGCAAGCGTCACCTCATCATCCACGTCATACCATCGCGGAAGTTCCACCAGTTCCATACCCGCTTCGCACACGCGCTCCACCGTCTCCGCATACACGCGCTCCGTACTCCACGTGATCCGTTCAAACAGCCGCGGCTCCGCACGCTTCACCCCAATCAGGTAATACCCGCCATCCTCCGACGGCCCGAGCACCACACGCTCGCTCGGCGTCTGCAATGCGCCCACCGCCTCATGCAGAGCACTCGCCGGCAGCGTCGGCGAATCCGAATCGATCAGGCAAACTGCGCCAAACCCGCAACTCAGAATGTCCTCCGCCGCGCACAGCAATCTCTCACCAAACCCATCGCCCCGCTGCGCAATCAGCTCAAAGCCATCCGGCAGCAGCCCATCGAACGCCGCCTCATCCCCCACCGGCGTATAGCAGATCAGCCCGCATGCCTCGCCCTCACGCGCGACCGCAGCGATATTCTCCGCTGTATCGCGGAGGAAACACACATTCAACGCCGCTGCCTCTTCCGCGCTCAGCGGCGGCTGCAGCCGCGTCTTCACCTTACCTGGTCGCGGCGCCTTCGCCATCACCGCCAGCGCGCAGATCCCTTCGAGCTCCGGCCGTCTCACACTACGCTCAAGAATCCGGTAGCTCCGATACCTTCGATTCACCAAACCTGAACTCTCCGCCAGTCAACGATTCGTTGCCCAGTCTATCGTGCAAATGCGCACGCACCCTGCCGTTTGCCGCAATGCTTCGCAGATGTCATCCTCAATCTATGCGCTTTCGCTCGCTGCTCCTTGCAGCTCTCGGTCTCCTCCTCGCCTTCACCTCCGCTGCCCGTGCGCAGGAGTCCGGCCCCTGGCGCGCATCCAGCAGCAACGCGCGCGCTATCACCGGCGACATCTTTTTCTCGCCCCTGAAGATCACCATCAACTTCACCAACTTCACTATCGCGCAGATTCGTTCGCTGCGAACACAAGAGGTCCGCGCGCTCTTCAACCCTGACAATCCCATCGGCGGCGGCAACCTCTTCCGCGTCGACATCCCCTCCGACAAGCGCTTCCTTCACAAAAACACCCTCTGCGGCTCCGACTCCACAGAGTGGATCGTCACCTACGCGCAGGGCCGCGATCTCCAGGTCGCCTTCTTTTCCGGCGCCACGCCACCCGTCCTCACCGTCGACGCACTCAACGACGCACCCAACCTCTGCGGCGTCTTCTCCTACATCCGCTGATCCGTCCTACTCCTCGAAGCTCCGGTTCCAGCGCGAAATCACTCTCTCTTCGCGCTCGAATCCCAGCACACTCAAACTGCCCGTCCCCAGCGCGAGCATCTTCCCATCCACCGCCGGCAACCCAACCCACCGCGCCGCAAGAATGCGCAGAATATGCGCGTGCGCGAACAGCGCCACGTGATGTGAATCCGCCGCGTTCGGCCCGATCGCCACTGCAGCCAGCGACCTCGCGATCACCTTGTCCGCGCGCTCACCAACCTGCTCCACGCTCTCCCCGCCGACGATCTCATTGCTCCAGACACTCCACTGCGGCCCATACTTCTCGCGCATCTCCGCCGTCGTCTTCCCTTCGCTCTCGCCGTAGTTCCACTCCATCAGGTTCTGGTCGACGATCGCCACATCGGCATACCCTGCAATCTCGCACGTCTCCTTCGCACGCTGCATCGGGCTCACAAATACCGCCGCAAACTTTCTTCCGGCCAGGAAATCCCGCAGCTCACGTGCTCTCTCGCGTCCGCGATCAGTTAGCGGAATATCCGTCACGCTGGTGTGACGCCCATCCGCCGACCACTCCGTCTCTCCATGCCGCACCAGCCATAACTCCACCTTTGCTTCATCACTCATCCGCGTCTCCATCCCTCTCGTGGCAATTCTAGCCGCACGTTCTATCGCATCGCGAAGCTCGCCTTGTCTGCACCTCGCCGTGCTATCCTCCCAGCCGTGCCCACTACAGTCCAGACTCCCGAACACGTCGAGCGCACTTCCGTTCTTCGTCATTCGCTCCTGGTCCGCATCACGCACTGGCTCACGTTCATTGCCTTCATCGCGCTTCTCATCACCGGCATCGAAATCCTCATCTCGCACCCGCGCTTCTACTGGGGCGAAACCGGCAACGTCAACACGCCAGCTGCCTTCACCTTCCACATCCCGTCCTCGCGCGACAGCGTGCCCACCGGCTACGGCTACGTTCTCCCCGACCAGAACGGCTGGAGCCGCTACCTGCACTTCGAGGCCGCGTGGCTCCTCGTCCTCACTGGCGCCGTCTACCTCATCTATCTCCTCGCGACCGGCCACCTGCGCCGCAACCTCTTCCCCACACGCGAGCAGCGCTCCCTCCGCGCCTACACTACGCGCATAGCCCAATACGTCCGCTTCAAGAAATCCGCAGCCGACGAGCTCCACACCTACAACGTCCTGCAGCGCACCTCATACCTCGTCGTCATCTTCTTCCTCTTCCCACTCATCATCTGGACCGGCCTCGCGATGTCGCCGGCCTTCACCGCCGCGTTTCCATTCACCTCATCGCTTCTCGGCGGCCGCCAATCTGCACGCACCATCCATCTCTTTGTCACCATCGCGCTCGTTCTCTTCCTCATCATTCACATCACCATGGTCGCCCTCACCGGCTTCCGCGCCCGCATGCGCGCCATCACGCTCGGCAGCTCCCGCCCCAATGAGCCAGAGCTCACACCAGAGGAGCTCCCATGAACCCCATCACTCGTCGCAAGCTCATCACCACCGGCACAGTCGCAGTCGCCGGAGCCACCGGCCTCGCCGCCGCCGCGCGCATCGCCGAGCGCTACGGCCTCATCCCGCCCGATCACGGCACCCTCTACGGCGCCGGAGAAACCCTCACCTACGCTTGCCAGCGCGTGCTCACCGCTCACCGGCCCATGCGCGAGTTCCCGCGCAGCATGATCTCCACTCCGTTCGTCAGCCCCTACGGCAAGCTCCCGCCCGCATTCAGCGCCTCGCAAGCCAACCACTTCACCGACTGGCGTCTCGTCGTCGACGGCCTCGTCACCCACCCGCTCTCGCTCTCTATCGCCGATCTTCGCGCTCTCGCCGTCCGCAGCCAGATCACCGAGATCGCCTGCGAAGAGGGCTGGTCCTACATCGCCGAATGGATCGGCACGCCACTCTCCGCCGTCCTCCGCGAAGCCGGCGCCATTCCGCAGGCACGCTATGTCGCCTACTTCTGCATCCAGCACGGCCTCTGGGACAGCGTCGACATAGAGGAAGCGAACCACCCCGGCACGCTCCTCACCTGGGGCATGAATGGCGGCGACCTCCCCGTCGACTACGGCGCCCCACTCCGCCTTCGCGTCCCTCGCCAGATCGGCTACAAGTCGCTCAAGTTCCTCACCCGCATCACCGTCGCGGATTCACTGAAAGACTTCGGTAAAGGCCTCGGCTCCTCTTCACCCGAAGACGGCTATGCATGGTACGCCGGAATTTAGCACGCAGGAATTTAGCCCGCCGGCATCTGACACCAACCGTTTAACCTCTCTCTGGCACTCCTATGATCCTCAAACAGTACTACCTCGGCTGTCTCGCGCACGCATCCTACCTCCTCGGCGACGATGCCAGCCACACCGCCATCATCGTCGACCCGCAGCGCGACATCCAGCAATACCTCGACGACGCCAACGCTCTCGGCCTGCACATCCGCCACGTCTTCCTCACGCACTTCCACGCCGACTTCATCGCCGGCCACCTCGAGCTCCGCGACCGCTGCAACGCCACCATCCATCTCGGCTCCCGCGCCGCCGCCGAGTACGCCTTCACACCCATGCACGACGGCGACTCCCTCGACTTCCCCGGCCTCCGCCTGCAGGTCCTCGAAACCCCCGGCCACACTATCGAATCCATCTCCATCCTCGTCTTCGATGTCGCGAAGGATCCCGCGAAACCCTACGCCGTCCTCACCGGCGACACCCTCTTCATCGGAGACGTCGGCCGCCCCGATCTCCGCGCCTCCCTCGGCTGGAGCGCCAACGATCTCGGCGCGCTCCTCTACGACTCACTCCACAACAAACTCCTACCACTCCCAGACGACACTCTCATCTATCCCGCCCACGGCGCCGGCTCGCTCTGCGGCAAACAGCTCTCATCGGAAACCGTCTCCACGCTCGGCGTGCAGCGCCGCATCAACTACGCGCTCCAGCCCATGTCAAAAGAGCAGTTCGTCGCGCTGGTCACCGCTGACCAGCCCGACGCGCCTCAATACTTCACCTACGACGCCATCCTGAACACCCGCGAGCGCGAAACCCTCGACCACACGCTTGAAAAAAATCTTCAGCCACTCACCCTCGACGAAGTCCTCGAACTCCAGCGCAGCGGCGCGCAACTGCTCGACGTACGCGATTCCGCCGAGTTCGCCCTCGGCCACCTCACCGGCAGCCTCAACATCGGCCTCGGCGGCCAGTACGCTACCTGGGCCGGCACGCTGCTCGATCGCTCCCGCCCCATCGTTATCCTCGCCGAACCCGGCCGCGAGCACGAAGCCGCACTCCGCCTCGGCCGCATCGGCTTCGACCACGTGCGCGGCTATCTCGCCAACGGCCTCGCCGCACTCGCCTCGCGCCCCGACCTCATCTCCACGACCAACCGAGTCAGCCCCACCGAGTTCAACACCGAAATCGCCGCCGACTCACCCCTTATCCTCGACGTCCGCAATCCGCGCGAATACACCGCCAAACACATCCCGCACAGCCTCAACATCCCGCTCAATCATCTCGAGGAGCGCCTCGCCGAGCTCCCGCGCGATCGCCGCATCGCCGTGCACTGCGCCGGCGGCTACCGCTCCTCCGCAGCCGCCAGCCTCCTCCAGCACCACGGCCTCACCAATCTCATCGAGATGACAGGCGGCCTCGCCGCCTGGGAATCCGCGAACCTTCCCGTCATCACCGCAAGCTGAATCAGTTCCGCACACCCGTCTCTTCAGCCGATCCAGGCAATTCGATCCGCTGTATCGGACGCACTCTGCTCCGCCCCAGCAGAAACCCAATCACGCGATCCGTCGTCGACGTGTACGGCGGCTTCAACACTCTGTCGAAGACTGCTCCTGTCACTCCGCTCTGAAGAAAGACACCCTTCTTCTTGGAAAACGTCTCGAAACCAGCGAAACCGTGATAGCTGCCCATCCCACTCGGCCCCACACCACCGAAAGGCAATCGGTGCTGCACGAACTGGAAGATGCAGTCATTGATCGCCACACCACCCGAAGTCGTTCGCCCCAGCACTTCGTTAATGCGCCGCTTGTCCCGGTCGAAATAATAGAGCGCCAGCGGCCGCGGTCGCGCGTTGATGAATTTCACCGCGTCGTCCAGCGAACCGTAAGCCACGATCGGAAGGATCGGCCCAAAGATCTCTCGCTGCATCACCTGCATGGAATCATTCGCGCCGACAATCAACGTCGGCGGAAACGAACGATTGCGCGCCGCCGCACCATCCTCGATTGCATCCGCCTGAACAACGCGTGCCCCTTTGCTCTTCGCATCCTCCACGAGTTCCCGCATCCGTTCCCACGCACCTTCGCTGATCATGTGCGTATAGTCTGCGTTCGAGAGGAAGCGCGAATACCGCTTCGCTATCGAGGCCTCGCAGCTCGATACAAACTCATCCTGCTTCTTCTCCGGCACCAGCACGTAATCCGGCGCAACGCAGGTCTGTCCCGCGTTCCAGAACTTCGTGCTGCAAATCCGATCCGCCGCCGTCTCCATGGCAAACGATCCATGCACCAGCGCAGGCGATTTCCCTCCCAGCTCCAGCGTCACCGGCGTGAGATTCTCCGCCGCAGCTTTCATCACCAGCTTCCCAACCTCTGCCGACCCGGTGAACAGCACGTGGTCAAACGGCAACGTACAGAACACTGCTGCAACCTCCTTATCCCCCGCGATCACCGCAACGTATTCCTCGGAAAAAACTTCCCTGATAATCCGCCGAATCACCTCCGCGGTCAGCGGCGCAACCTCAGACGGCTTGACGATCACATGGTTCCCAGCTGCAAGCGCATTGGCCAGCGGAGACAGCGTCAACAACACTGGATAGTTCCACGCTCCGATCACACCCACCACACCCAGCGGCTGGTAAACCATCTTTGCGCGACCAGGCCGAAACTGCCAGTTCGCCGCCACACTCCGCGTCCGCATCCAGCGGCGAAGATGCCGCTTCACAAAACGGATCTCATCCACCACAGGAACAATCTCGAGGATTCGCGTCTCAGCCGCAGCACGATTGCCAAAGTCTGAGCTCACAGCCTCAATCAGTTCCTCCTGATGATTCACGACGCTCTGCAGCAGCCCATCCAAAGCCTCCAGCCGCTTCTCGAGCCCAAGAGGTGCGCATCGGCCGAACGCATTCTTCTGGCGATCGAAAACCTCCGTCAGCGAACGCAACACAGTCTGACGATTCCCCTTACCTTCCATGCCAGAAACCTCGATGCAATCGCGCCTCACTCTCCACCGCTCTCAACACGTTCCGCCAGCTTCTTCGGCGCAATCAGCCGGTAGCTGTGCCTCACCAACTCCTCAACCTCTTTCCAGTCAACCTTTCCCACATCAAGCCGCAATCCCACCCATCCGCGCGGCCCCACATACGACGGCATATAGAACTTCCGTGGATTCGCCGCGATCAAAGCCTCGTTATCACCCGGCAACACCTTACACGTAAGCCCCACAATCCCATCGCCATGATGATTGCTCAGAAAGTACGCGAACGTCTTCTTGCCCACGCTAAACGCCGCATGCTCACCTGCAAGTTTGCGCGTCACCTTCGGCAGCTCAAGGCAAATCGCGCTCATCCTCTTCAACCGCTCATCCTCATGCGAAGCAGCTTTCATAGCGCCACCAGCATACCGCCGCTGCAGTCCCTCCGGTCCGCTCTCAATCACTCGCCGCAGGTATTGGCATTGTCCTAACGAACCGCAATCCGCAGCCGCTTCCACAGCTCGCGCTTTCCATCCAGCGTCACCCGTACCGCCCGCGTGCTCTTTATCGGCGCAA
>DASRGC010000002.1:0-229872 GCA_035651235.1 Acidobacteriaceae bacterium | reverse complement strand
TTACGCCGCAGAGAGTCGAACTCAAGAACAATCGCGCTATACCACCGACCCCAGCGAGCAAGCTCGCCGGGGATCCCGGACGCGCGATACCCCACCCTGTCGCTCCGCGCCGAGGATGAGGCACCCGGATGGAGCGGATGTGATTCGGCATGTGCATCAGGAGCCGGTGGGGGGTCTGGGGCCGGAGGGGGGCGGCTCGTTGGAGCTGGAGCGGGCGTTGTCGAGGGTTTCGGCGAGTTTCTGGAGGCGGACGGCGGCGGCGCGGAGGGCGGTGGAGCTGTTGCGGCGGACCTCGGGGACGACCTCGTCGTCGAGGTACTTCACAAGGCGGTGAAGCTCTTCCTCGGCGCGGCGGGCGGCTTCGTGGAGACGCTGGTCTAAGGGCTTCTGGTTGGGAGCGGAGCTCATGGCAAGGGCCTCCAGCGCGGCCCGTGACCACCCCAACGAGCGAAGAACGCTCGCCGGGGACCCCGGTGCGGGCCACTCTCCATGGTTGATGCGGGAGTGGGTGATGGTCAACGGTACGGGGAAAGATTGTGCCGAAGTGGTAAAGAGGCAGGGGTAGAGGGGGACAGTAAAAAAGGCAAAGGCAAAGGCAGACGCAGATCCCCTACGGGGATGACAAACAAGAAAAGCAAAGGCAAGAGCAAAGGTAAAGGTGAAGGCAAGAGCAAGAGCGAGGGCACGGATGGTCCACTCGAAGGGCTAAATGCATGGAAGGACAACTCATGTACGGGGGCGGGCGTCCGTCTTAGGAGGCCCGGATGCTTCGTCGGGGTTCAGGCGACGCCATGTTTCTCAGGGCGGGCCAAAAAAGGGGAGCATGCGAGCAGGTCGGGGTTGCTGTAGTTTTTTCTTTTCAGGCCGGAGCTTGCGGCCAATTCTTTCCGGGGTAGTGCTGGGGGTAACGCTGCACGCGGCGGCGCAGGGCGTGGCTGCACCGGGCGGAGCATGGGTGGAGACCGCCTCGCAGGCGGATGGGTTGCAGGCGGGTATTGCCGCGGTGCAGCCGGCGATTGCGGAGGCGAAGCTGCCGGAGGCGCCGGAGCCGCAGCAACAAGACAAGAATGGAAAGCCGCTGATGTCGGGCAGTGCTGACCCGGCGGCGACGAGCTCAATGCCGGTGGCACCGATGTTTTCGAGGGTGATTCCGGCAGGGATGGCGACGCCGCAGATCCACAAGTGGGACAAGATCACGCTGGCCACCCGCAATCTGTACTCAGCGACCAGCATCGTCAGCTTTGTGACGTCGGCCGGATGGGATCAACTGACGAACGGCCAGCCGAACTATGGGACCAATAGCCGGGCGTTTGGCCAGCGGGTGGGAGCGGCAGTCATTCGTGACAGCAGCCAGGCGTTTCTATCGAATGGACCGTTTGCGGTGTGGCTGCACCAGGATCCGCGCTACTTTGCGCTGGGGGCGCACCACAGTATCCCGAAGCGCGCGTGGTATGCGGTGACGCGGGCGCTGGTGACGCGCGACAGCACGGACGGGCATGCGGAGCTGAATACGTCGCTGATTCTGGGGCAGGCGGCGGGGACGGCGCTGAACAATCTGTACTACCCGAAGAGTAACCGGAACTTCCATGACAATCTCGCGGGCTTCGGGGGGTCTATGGGTGGGGCGGCGCTGAGCTTTGCGATGGATGAGTTTACGAGCGACCTGCTGCGGGCGGTGCGGCTGAAACACGGACAAAGTTCCACGAGATAGCGAAGCTTGGGAGAGCGTTTTCCCGTCCATGGAAGAGGCAGCATGGCGGTCGGCGGCCGGCCGCATGGGCAGGATGTAGCGCATGCGCACGAGTACACGCGCGGGGCTGGTCCGCGCAGGACCGGTTCACAGAGGACTGGTTCACAGAGGACTGGTTCACAGAGGACTGGGGGACGAGCTGAGACCCGAGCAGAGAAGAGGCCTGGAGGCGCGGCGGCGGTGCGACGCGCTGTGGGTGGTGCTGGCTGCGATGCTGAGCGTGGGCGCGGTGGCAGGTGGGCAGACGACAGCAGTGCATGGGAACGACGATCTGCCGGATGCGCCGAGCGCGCAGATGAATCAGCAGGTCAGCGGGGCAGCGGGTCAGCAGGGCAGCGCCCTGGGAGATGATGGCCAAGGTGCGAATGGCCAGGGTGCGACGAAGGCGCCGCACGTGCGGCCGTGCAAGGAGAGCGAAACCCCAAAAGAGAAGATGCCGCTGCAGGGGCCGCCGCCATGCATGGAGAATCCGATTCAGCCGTTTGTGACCTCGACGAATGTGCAGCCGCTGACGACGCACGAGAAGGCGCAGCTGGCGTTGCGGGATTTCATGGACCCGTTCAACTTCGTGACGATTGCGGGGTATTCGGCGGTTGCGGTGGCGTGGAACAGCCACTCGCCGTATGGGTCTGGATTTACGGGATTCGCGAAGCTGACGGGCTATGGGCTGGCGGAGGATGCGCAGGGCGAGTTCTTTGAGACGTACGCGATTCCGTCGCTGGTGCACCAGGACCCGCGGTATCACCGGATGCCGAGTGCGAGGATGAAGCGGCGCTTTCTGCATGCGATT
Organism: Acidobacteriaceae bacterium; assembly: GCA_035651235.1. Taxonomy (GTDB): domain Bacteria; phylum Acidobacteriota; class Terriglobia; order Terriglobales; family Acidobacteriaceae; genus Granulicella. The sequence goes on along the minus strand of DASRGC010000002.1, from coordinate 227,332 downwards.
GCGCACACGTATGTGGCTCGGCATGACGACGGGCGGGCGATGCCGAACTATGCGGCTCTGCTGACGTATCCGATCAGCGCGGAGCTGTCGAATCTGTATGTGCCGGGGATCCAGACGAACGGGGCGTCGACGGCCAGGCGGGTGGCGATTGGGATCGCCAGCGATCCGGCGGGCACGCTGGTGGCGGAGTTTCTGCCGGATGTGGCGAAACATATCCACATCCATGTGCAGTTTGTGCAGGAGCTGGTGGACGCGGCGGCGGTGGGGGCGCCGAGTGTGCAGTGAGGAGCAGGGATCAGAGAGCAGGGATCAGGGATCAGGGAAAAGAGAGAGGCCGGCTGAGCGCCGGCCTTTTGTGTGTGGGAGGGGGATTAGAAGGTTGTGGCGACGGTGAAGCGGAAGGTCTTGCGGGGTTCGCGGAGGACGTAGTTGGCGCCGTAGAACTGGATGGCCTGCTGATAGCTGTAGGCGGAGGCGCCGGGAGCGTTCTGGAACGGGAAGAGCGCTTTGAAGGCGGGGCAGTCGTTGTTGCCCGGGCAATTCGGAAGCGCGGAGGCCTGGGGGACTTCCTTGTAGAGGCGCAGCGGGTTGTAGGCGTAGAAGATGCGGAACGGCGCGTTGACGATGGGCAGGACGAAGGAGATTTCGGCGCCGTTGGACATGCGCGGAACGAAGTTGGTTCCGGGCACGGTCTTGAGATAGAGCGGGAACTTGACTGGGGTACCGCCGATACAGCTGGTGTTGCCGTTGGCGAGCTGCGGGCAGCCGTAGAGCGGGGCGTTGAGCGCGGAGATGCCGAGGACGCTCTGACGAAGCTGGCCGGGCTGGGTGTTGAAGGTCAGACCAAAGTCCGTGAAGATGTTGAAGCTGACCTGGGCGACGATGGGGATGCGGTACTCGACGTTGGAGGTGAAGCTGGTGTCGCCGCCGATGGAGGCGAGGCGATAGACGGGCAACGGAATCTGGACGCAGGTGTTCAGGTTGGGATTGGTGGTATCGCGCGGGACGCAGGGCGTGCCATCGCCGGTTTCGAGGTTGAGGTTCACGCGCGTGGGGATAAAGGTGTAGGGCGAGGCGGAGCGGATGTCGAAGCCGCGGATGTCGTTTTCGCCGCCGCCGTAGATGCGGGCGAAGGGAGGCGCGACCTCGCCGCCGAAGCCGGTGACCTCGTTGAACATGACGCGGTAGCCGAGGATGTTGCGGCCTTCGGGGTTAATCTTGAGGCCCTTCATGGGGAAGAACTGGCGCCAGGTGATGGTGGGGGCGAAGTACTTGGTGTTGCCGCCGACGCCGGCGAACTGGAAGGCGGCGTTGAGGTCCTTGCCGCGGTGCGGGCCGACGGCGCGGTCCAGCGTGGAGAAGCTGAAGCTGGGCGTGAGGACGGAGCTGATGATGCCGTTGAGCTGGCTCTGGCCGGCGATGCCGGCGCGGAAGGCGAGGGTCTCAAAGACATTGCGCGTGTTGTCGTTGAAGGTGGTGATGCCGGAGCGGGAGAGGCCGTAGGTGAGACCGACGCGAGCGACACCGGAGCGGCGGAAGAGCTTGCGCAGCGCGGTGGAGGTGGAGATGTTCAGGCCTTCGGTGGACTGGTTGTAGTTGGTCAGCAGCGACTGCTCGGCGTTGGTGAGGTTCTGGCTCTGACCGCTGATGGCGTAGCTCTTGGCGGGGTTGTAGTCGAGCTTGGAGTCGAAGACCTGGATGCCGAGGGAGACGGGCTTGTTGCGCAGGTAGGGCTCGGTGAAGCCGAAGCTGAGGTTGCGCGAGAGGTCGCCGATGTTGGCCTGGACGGAGAGGGTTTCGCCGAGGCCGAGGAAGTTGTTGGTCTCGTAGTTGAGGCCGATGAAGGAGCCGGAGAGGCCGGAGATGCCGCCGTTGAGGCCGATGGAGTTCTTGCCCTTCTCCTTGAGCTTGATGAGGAGCTCGACGGTGCCGGCGTCGGAGTTCTGGTGGGTCTCGACGTCCTGGTCGGTCTTGAGGGTGTCGAAGTAGTTGAGCTGGTTGAGGCGCAGGAGCGAGAGGTCGACGAGCTGGGAGTTGTAGACCTGGCCCTCTTCCATCATGAGCTCGCGGCGGATGACCTTGTCGCGGGTGAGGGTGTTGCCGGTGAACTCGATGCGCGAGATGTAGAACTGCTTGCCTTCGTCGCAGTCGATGGTCATGTTGATGATGTGGTGGACGTCGTCGAAGGTGGGCGTGGGGACGCCGGTGAAGTTGATGTAGCCGTAGCTGCCGTAGAGCTTGCGGAGGTTCTCGGTGCCCTTGTAGAAGAGCTTGCCGTTGAACCAATCGCCATCCTTGATTGGGAACTGGGCGCGCAGCACACGAGTGTTGGTGATGGCCTTGTTGCCGGAGAAGGTGATGTGGCCGAGACGATAGCGCTCGCCTTCTTCGACGGGGATCAGGATGTCGACGCGCTTGCCTTTGGAGGGACGAAGCGTGAAGGGATTGATGCCGCCGGCATTGCGGACGTTCGTCTGCGGATCGCCGGTGTTGGCCTTGGCGTAGCCGTGCTGGCGGTAGTCTTCGCGGACGAGCTCGGCGTCCTCGTCGAGCTTGGAGGCGTCGAAGGTGCGCGGGAAGATGTTCTCGAAGAAGATCGAATGCGGAATGCCGATGGGCTTGGAGAAGTGCATCGACGAGCGGAGCTCGCGGGAGCTGAGCGCGTGATTGCCGGTGAAGGCGATCTTGCCGACCTTCACGGTGGGGCCTTCCTTGATGTGGAAGGTGAGCTCGACCGAGGCGGGCGGGATGGTTTTGACCTCAGTGCGGATGATGGCGTACTGATGGCCGTGCTCGCCGAGCATCTCCTTGAGGACAACCTCGGCGTGCTTGAGCTTGGTGTAGTCGAACTGGCTCTCAACGGTGACGTTGACCTTCTCCTTCTTGAAGCGGTCGAGCACGTCGGAGACGGAGAAGGAGTTGAGGCCGGTGTAGTTGATGGCGCGAATGGTGGGCTTTTCGCGAACGTAGATCAGCAGCTGAATGCACTTGGGCTCGTCGACCCGCTCGATGCGGACGTCTTCGAAGTAGCCGGTGTTCCAGAGGGCGTTGAAGGTCTGCTCGACAGCGGCCGGGTCGTAGACATCGCCGGGCTGGAGATAGGTGCGGGCGAGGATGGACTCTTTGGGGATGCGGCGATTGCCGATGACTTCAGTGGGGCAGAGGATTTGCGGGGTGGTGCTTGCGGGTGGGGCGGTGAACTGGGGACGGGCCTGGACCTGCGCGTGGAGATGCGGCGCGCTGATGGCTGCCAATAGGAGAAGCAATGAAAGCAGGAGCGAGCTGCGGAGACCAAAGCGGCTCGAGCGCGTGCGCACAGGCTGGGACGAACACTTCAGGGAGCTTGCGCTCACTCGGATTCCGGAAAAGATAACCACACCCTCACTGCATTTTGACTCTTTGTCCTGCACGCTGTCGGCCGGAGATTTGATTATAGGCGACATACGAGGAGAGGGCGAGCGCCGGGGCGTTGTTTTCGTTGGCCCATTCGACGTGTATCTGCGGGGGGTTCGGTTCCCTTTTGAGTTTCGAGTGTGGAAAGTTGTGAGGGAGTGCGGTGGGAAAAGCAGGTCCGTTGCGCATGACAGAAACAACGGCAAAAACAGAAGCAGATCCCTCGCTACGCACGGAATGACAGAAAGAAAGGCAAACGCAAAACCAAAGACAAACGCAGATCCCTTCCGGGATGACAAACAAGACAGGCAAAGACAAAGCAAAGACAGGCGGAGAAGCCCGGATCCGTCAGCGCGTGGTGTAGGGTGTGGTGATCTGGACGAGGTTGGCCTGGGCGAGAAAGGCTTTGAGTGCGGCGGCGAGCTGTGGCTCGACGACCGAAGTGGGCGAGAGCACGTCGAGCGATTCGACCTTGAGCAGCACAGGGACGGGGCGTGTGCGATCGGCCTGCATGGGGATTTCGCGGTGAGGGCGGGCGTAGACGAGCGTGACGTGCTGCGTGGTCTCGGAGTACTGGCGGCAGGCGCCGGCATCGCAGACGGTGGAGGCTTCGAGGCGCTGGGTGACGCCGTTATTGTAGGCGGCGGCGGTGAGGTCGATGTGGCCGCCGGGTGTGGGGGTAACGATCTCGCCGTGCCAGGTGGGGTCTTCGCCGCGGGCGATGTGGCAGACCTCGGCGTCGTGGACACCGAGTTGCGGCGAGATGCCAAGCGAGATGTGTGGACTCGAGGGAGAGTTGGGGAGAGCGTACTCGCCCCAGATGTAGACGACGGTGCGCTCGAGGGTGGTGTCGGTCCAGGTGCGGACGAGGGTGTAGTCGCCGATATGTTGCGGAAGGCCGGAGGGTGTGGGGCGGGTTGCCTCATAGGCTGCTTCGGCGCGGAGGGCGTGGATGGCTTCGACGCCGAAGATGGCGGAGAGTGCGAGGACGGCGGCGACTCGGGCGAGATAGGGTTTGGCGCGGCGGGGAGTTTGTGGAGTTGGGCGAGTGGATTGCTGCTCGGGGAGAACGTCCTCAGGCTTGCGGCGGAGGCGCTCGGCGACGGCGAAGAAGATGACCAGCGCGAGGACGAAGAGGCAGCCGCCGATGACGAGGTCGGCCTGGCGCGCGTGATTTTGCCACCACTCGTGACCGAGCGCGAGCTTGTAGTAGATGACGAGCAGGCAGAGGCGAAGGAAGTTGAAGACGTAGCCGAGAAGCACGGCGCCGGCGACGACGGGAGCGAAGACGAACCAGCGGAAGCGGTAGAGATACGCGACAACAATGGCGGCGAGGCCCAGGGTGATGGCGCCGCGAATGCCGTTGCAGCCGGGCGCGATGAACATGCCGAACTCGGGCGTGAACATGAGGCGCAGCTTGTCCTGGGTGAGCTGCTGGCCGAGGGCGTGGGCGAAGGCGCGGGCGACGGAGGCGGCGGCGTGCTGGAGCGGGAGGTCGATGAAGCGGCTGAAGGTTTGCGGGACAGGGATGACGGCCCACATGAGCAGCACGGGAAACCAGGCGGCGCGGAGCAGGCGCTTGCCGCCGAAGAGAAGCACGATGCCGGCCGCGTAGACGACCGCGACGAGTGGAAGGGGCGGGATCTGGAGCAGCCAGTCCTTATTGATGGTGATGATGAAGAGGGTCTGGTCGCGCAGGAACATGAGCGCGGCGGAGATGGCGAGGACGGCGAAGCCCCACCATGTTCCCTGGGTCTCCCAGCCGAGGCGACGCCACTCGCGCAGGATGAGGGCGGCGCAGACGAAGGGGACGACCATGCCCATGGACTTGAGGTCGTCGGTGCGCCAGATGGTCCAGAGCATGCGGACGGAGCTGAAGATGGTGAGCAGGCCGGCGGCGGCGGCGAGACAGGCCAGCGCGATGATCGCAGGCGGCTTCAGAGTTCTGGAGTCAGAGGAGGGCACGCGGTCTTTTAAGGACGCAAGCAAGCTGAGCCCAGATTACAGGAGCAGACAGCTGGGCGCGTTTTCCCGGAGCGAGACGCTAGCTGAGGGGCTGAAGCCCGGGGTCAATCCAGGTCGATACGGCACTGAGACCTTGGGCTAAAGCCCAAGGCTACCAGCCGTGCACTTTTAAAAAACAATATCGGGATTGGAAACCTGAGGGGTTATTTCTGTCTGGTGTCGCGACGGGCACGCAGCCGTGTACGGAGGGAGGAGACCGCGAAGACTCCGCCGGCCAGACCAGCCAGGACGAGAGTCGGATTTTCGGGGGAGTCCTCACAACCGCTTTGCGCGCGCGCTGGGAGAGCTACGATCAAGGGGATCGCAAGCGCAACAGAAAGGATGGCTTTCTTCATTAGTCGATCCTTTTTCTGCCTCGGACCTAAGCCCGTGACGTCGAGTCATTCATTCGGGGGCTTGCGATGCACGACCGCCCTGCGCCCAAGGCAAGCATCGCTGCCGCCTTGAATACGTGATGTCAGAATACGGGCGTGGGATGGCTACCGTCAATTCGCTAATCGCCACGAAGGTATCGCTTTGAGCTACACCAAAGGTCGTAGCGGAATGATTTCAGGCGACTTTCGGCGGGGCACCAAACGGCGGCCCAAAGTGCGTTTAGAATCGCCAATGTACGGCAGGAGGCGGAAGAAGCGATGGCAACAGGTATGGCTGGAATCGAGGCGCTGAAGGGGCTCTCCGCGGGGCTGAAGACACGCATGGACAAAGCTGTGGAAGACTTCCGCAACAACCTGGTGAGCGTCCGGACGGGACGTGCCTCGATTCACATGCTGGACGGCATTCGGGTGGAGCAGTACGGGCAGGAGGTGCCGCTGTCGCAGGTGGCTACGCTGAAGACGCCGGAGGCGCAGCTGATTACTGTCGAGCCATGGGACAAGTCGATTGTGGGAGCGATCGAGAAGGCCATTCGCGCGTCGAACCAGGGGTTCAACCCGAACCATGATGGCAAGGTGATCCGGGTGCCGATTCCGCCGATGACCGAGGAGCGGCGCAAGGAGACGGTGAAGCACCTGGCGGGAGTGCTCGAGGAACATAAGACATCGATTCGCAACATCCGTCGCGACGGCAATGACACGGTGAAGAAGGCGATGAAGGATAAGCAGATCTCCGCCGATGACGAGAAGCGCGCGAACGATGAGATTCAGCAGATGACGGATGCGGCGATCAAGAAGATTGAGGAGCTGTTCAAGGCCAAGGAAAAAGAGGTCATGACGGTCTGACCATTGCATGGAGCGGACGCGCTTCGCGCCGATTGGATTGGCTTCGTTGCAACATGACCAATGAACAGCAGATGAGAGCGAGGCGCGTGCCCTGCTCTTTTCTGTTTAAGGTCAGTTCAGGCGTCGTAGCCGACGACTTTGCGCATGCTGGGTTCTTCGACATCGAGCAGGGCGTCGGCGACGGCGGCGGCTTCGCGCGCGGCCTGGAGCTCGTGAACACGAAGCACATGGGCGCCGGCGAGAATTGCAGCGACGTTGGCGGCGATGGTGCCGACGCGGCGCGCCTCGATGACGGGAAGCTCGGTGCTCTGGACGTGACGAACGGCTTTGCCGATAAAGCCCTTGCGCGAGAGGCCGACGAGCAGCGGACGGCCGAGCTCGTGCAGGCGCGGAAGGCCGGCGAGGAGGATGAGGTTTTCGTCGTCGACCTTGCCGAAGCCGAAGCCCGGGTCGATGAGGATGCTGTCGCTGGAGAGGCCTGAGGCCTCGGCGAGTGTGAGGCGCTCGCACAGGCCGGAAAAGACGATGGGCAAGACTTTGGAAGCAGGGAGGCGAGTTTGCAGCTTCCACTGCGGTGGGCGGCCGCGCGCGTGCATAAGGACGAGGCCGCAGCGGGCGTCGGCGATGGTGCGGGCCATGTCGGTGTCCCACTCGAGGCCGGAGACGTCGTTGATGATTTCGGCTCCGGCGCGGATGGCGGCGCGTGCGGTGGAGGCGTGATAGGTGTCGATGGAGACGATGGCGTGCGGGCGCGCGCGGAGGAGGCCTTCGAGCACGGGAAGGAGGCGTGCCTGCTCCTCGGTGGCGGAGAGCGGCGTGGCGCCGGGGCGGGTGGACTCTGCGCCGAGGTCGACGATGTCTGCGCCGTTATCCTGCGCATGGATGGCGGCGGCGATTGCCTCGTCGTCAGGGCGGTAGCCGAAGCCGTCGCCAGAGAAGCTGTCCGGCGTGAGATTGACGATGGCCATCAGGAACGTGCGACTGCCGAGCTCCAGGGTTCGTGTGCGGAGCTGCCAGCGGTACAGCGGACGGGCGGCAAGCGACATGCGCGACATTGTAGACACATTGGACGAGTGAGTTGTCAACCCGGTTCCGAAGAAATTTGCGAAGGATGAATATCGCGATTGCGAGAGCAACAGGAGGAGCTCTCACGTAGACTGCGGTGCATGCGAATGGGGATGCTGACGCGCGGATTGAAATCTGCGCCGTTGTGGGCTGTGTTGTTGTGGAGTTGCGCCGCGGCGGCACAGAGCTCGGCTGCACAGATGGCGGGGACGGATGCACAGGCGCCGGTGCATCCGGCATATCCGACTGGGGCGGCGACTCCGCTGGGTGCGCAGATTGATGCCCTGCTCGCAGATCCGGGCGTGAGCCGCGCGCATTGGGGCATTGCGGTGACGGCGATGGATGGAACGCCGATTTATGGGCTGGATGAGGGCAAGCTGTTCCGGCCGGCATCGAATGCGAAGCTGTTTACGACGGCGGCTGCCATGGCGCTGCTGGGGCCGGATGCGACGGTTACGACGAAAATCGTTGGTGACCTCGATGCGCATGGGACGGTGAAGGGCGATCTGACGATCGTGGGTGCGGGCGATGCGAACCTTGCGAGTGATGATGTGCCGTATGTGCCGCCGGCGCTGCGGCCGAAGGGACCGCAGCCGCAGGCGGTGGGGCTGGATGATCTGCGGGCGATGACGGATCAACTGGTGGCGAAGGGCGTGAAGCGAGTGACGGGGCGGGTGGTGGGCGATGACACGTTGTTCGTCTATGAGCCGTTTGCGGATTCGTGGAATGTGGGCGATCTGGTGTGGGGCTATGGGGCGCCGGTGAGCGCGCTGACGATTGCGGACAACGAGATGAAGCTGACGGTGACGCCGGGAGCAGTGAGCGGGCGGAAGGGGCACGAGCAGTATGCGCCAGCGACGGTGACGCTGGACCAGAATGGCGTTCCGTATTACACGGTGAACTCGCAGCTGGACGTGACCGCGGCAGGTACGGGCAGCCATGTGAATGTAGAGCGACTGCCCGGGAGCCGCGTGCTGCGGGTGTATGGATCGATGGGGGTGGACGCGCAGCCGGATGTGGAGCATGTGAGCATCGACGACCCGGCGATGTATGCGGCTATAGCGCTTAAGCAGATGCTGACGGAGCGTGGGATCCGAGTAGATGGAGAGGCGATGGTGCAGCATCGCGAGATACATGATGGGCACGGTTTTTTGAGCAGCGTGGATGCGCCGCTGACGGATTGCGAACAGAGAGCGGTGGATGGAAGGGGCCTATGCCCGCCGAGTTGTCCGGTCGCGGTGCCACGGAGCATTCTGGCCTCGCACACCTCGGCACCTCTCGCGGAGGATGTGACGCTGACGCTCAAGGTGAGCCAGAATCTGCATGCGGAGCTATTGCTGCACAGGTTTGGGAGCTGGTGGCTTGGCCCGTGTTGGAACGAGACGAAAGGCTCAACTGTTGCGGGGGCGCGGATGAGGCATGCATTTCTACTGCAGGCGGGGCTTGATCCGGGCGATTTTGTGCTCTATGACGGCTCGGGGTTGAGTGGGCATGATCTGGTGACCCCGCGGGCGACGGCGCAGCTGCTGGCTTATGCGGCGAAGCAGCCGTGGTTTGCGCAATGGAAGGCGGCGCTGCCGGTCGGGGGCGAGGATGGGACGCTGGCAGGGCGCTTCCCTGACCCGCCGCTGAAGGATCATCTGTTTGCGAAAACCGGAACGCTGGGCGAGAGCCGGGCGCTTTCAGGCTATGTGGATACGGCCAGCGGAAAGCAGGTGATCTTCTCGATCTTTGTGGATGATCATGCGCCGGCGGGGTCGAATGACCGCAAGGTGATGGATGAGATTGTTGCGGCGATTGCGGGAAACGAGTAAGCCGATCGTTCTCTCAGGGGCTAAAGCCCCCTTTCCTGTTCAGACTTCAATGGCACGGCTGAAGCCGTGCCCCTTCAAAAGCGCCGCGGATCTGATCTGCGAGGGTGGCACTTTCGACATCCGCCTCCCTACTTCGGCGTGTGCTGCTTGATGTAGCCGCGGAGCTGGAGGTTCAGCTCCAGCGCTTTGTTGACGCCGGACTCGAGCATGCGCAGCCAGTCGCTGGCGGGCTCCTTGAGCTCGGCCATGGAGAGCAGGTAGCTGGTCTGAACGATGATTTCGAGGGCGTTGGAGAGGTCGTGCGCCATGCGCCGGATTTCCAGCGCAAGCTCCTCGGGGATTTGCTGGGACGAGGCCGTGGTGGAGACGGCCGTCGAGGGCTCACTCATGGACGCGACGATACTCCCTTTTCAGCGTTCGCAAACTCACCCTGAACAGACGCGAATGCGTTGGCACAGTTTACGCGGGCGCTGCGTGAATTGACAGAGGGGGACGCGTTTGAAACACTAGCATTTCACGCTGGCAGATGCGGGTGGGCGTCTGGTTGAAGTGAGCCGAAGTGGCGGAATTGGCAGACGCGCATGGTTCAGGTCCATGTACTCGCAAGGGTGTGAAGGTTCGAGTCCTTTCTTCGGCACCAATAAAGCAGACAGTAGAGGGTAGACAGGAGACAGAAGAGGTCTGCTGCGCCTGGGTGCCAACGCTCGAAAGTAATATGCGATAGTGAAGGTTCGCATTCTCCGGTGAGAACGCAAAAGACCGGTAAATCCCCGGATTTCTGTCAGGAACGAGCTACCTCGCGAGGCGAGCTTCGGTAGGCAAGCGATTGCGCTGCTGCTTCCGTTCGGGTAATTCCACCTTCGGGGGGTATCGTCCTTGGCTCCTCAGGCGAGAGTCTAGGCATCGCTCGTTCTGGAATCCGGAGTTTGAATGCATAGTCTACTGATCGCCGCTGTCTTTATCCTCATGGTTTTATCGCCGTGTCTCATGACTCTTCGCTGGCACCCTGAGAAGGACGAGGACTGGGACTAGAGCGCAGCCTTTCACCGGGCCCAAAACAACGCCTCCGGCAGCCGTGCCGACCCGCATTCAACCGCTATATGGGTCAACGGCTGCCGGAGGTTTTTTATGGCAGAACGGCGGGCGATGGCCGCGGAATGAGAAGTAAGCGACACAGTAGAGCGGTAGACAATAGACAGTAGAGGATTTCTCCGGGGGACCACTGTCTACTGTCTTTTGTCTACTGTCTTGCTTCAGTGGTAGAGCGAGCCTTCGAAGCTTTTGATCTTTTCCTCGTCCCAGGCGTGTGAGGATTTGCGCCAGGCGTCGCCGGTCTGCTCCATGAAGTTGGGAAAGTTGGAGCGGCAGAAGCTTTGGCGGGCGGCGAAGTCGATGAATGCCTGGGGTGTGCCGTCGATGTAGAAGACGGCCTGCATGCCGTCGCGGGACCACTCGACGGCGGCGAGGCGCTCGCGGTGCGGCTCTTCGAGCGAGCGCACGTTATAGATGAGCATGGCGTCGAGGATGCCCCGCTCTTCGGTGGGCTCGGAGCGGTCGACGGCGTAGAGGTAACCGGCAGCGCCTTCGTCCTCAAAGACGACGGTCCAGGGGACCACGCGCGAGTTCGATTTGAAGTAGGCCTGGCCGGGCTTGAAGGTGAGTGAATCCATATCCATTAGGCTACAGGCGTCATTCATTAGGCTACAGGCGTCCTCTTCAGGGTACGGGCGGAGCAACCTGTACCCTAGAGAGGTGAGAGTTCGAGCATTTGTGCTCGGCCGGGCGCAGCGCGTCGCGGCCGTTCTTCTTTTATTGCTGTTTGCGGAGTGCCTGTACACGATCGCGCACCAGCCGCTGGACGCCAATGATTATCGCTATGCACGGTGCGGGCGCGAGATGTGGGAGCGGCCGTCGCCGATCCAGGGTTACTTTACGACGTGCGGCAACCTGAATGGCGATGGCACGCTGGCGTATCGGCTGGCGGGGTTTCCGCTGAGTGCGCAGCGGATGGTTCTGCTGGGGATCGACCACCTGCGCAAGCCGGCGAACCGGCTGTACAGCGGGGGATCGCTGAATGGCACGACGTGGGAGGCGCGGCACGAGCTGAGCTATGTGAAGTACCTGATCCGGCTGCCGTTTGTGCTGTTTGCGGTGTGGCTGGGCGGTGGGCTGTGGTGGGTCGCGCGGCGGTTGTTCGGGAACGAAGGCGGCGAGGTGGCGCTGGGGCTGTATGTGCTGTGCCCGGAGGTGGTCCGGTACGCGACGCACCCGAACAACGAGATCCTGGCGCTGTGGGGGCTGTATGGGCTGGTGTATACGGCGATTGGCGTGGCGCATGCGCTGCAGGGGCCGCAGAGCAAGTGGAAGCCGCGGATATTCTTGTTGGCGACGGCGCTCGGGCTGACGGCGGCGGCGCATCTGCTGGCGGCGATTATTGGGTTTATCGCGGGGCTGGCGTTCCTGTTTTATCTGGCCGAGCGGCGGCGCAGCTATGTCTCGCAGATCATGATCTATGCGGCGATTGGGGCGTTCGTGATTCTTTTCGCCTCGTTCAGCTTTCGGCCGTCGGCGTTTGTGTATGTGTTTACCGGCGGGAGCGCGCGGTTCTGGTTTACGACGGTGGCGCTCAAGAACTTCTGCACGGCGCATGCGAATGCGGGCATCCTGGTGGCGGCGGCTGTGGCGCTGGTGGTGTACTTCAGCAACCGGCCCAGCCGGTACTTCGGCAACACGACTCCGCTGCTGATGACGCTGGTGCTGTTTGTGCTGTACACGACGCAGGTCGTCAGCGCGCCGTGGGTGTGGGCGCTGCCGTTTCTGTTCACGTTCGTCGGCGGGGTGTTTGCCGACATCCTGGAGAGCCGGCAGCGAAGGCTCTTCATTGCACTGACCATCGCGATCCTGGTGACGCAGGCCGCGCTGTGCTGGACGAGCCTGGCCGGGCTGACGCTCTGATGGCAGATACCCGGGTTTGTTCCCGGAGAATTTTCAGCATCCTACGATTTGACAGCCCATATACGCTGTTTCTGACACTCTGAGAGGCTGCACTCTTTGACCACGCGTCGTACGATCTCTTCGCTGCTTGCTCTGCTTTTGCTGGCTTCTCTTCTTCCACTTAGCGGCTGCCGCGGCGGCGTGAAGGCGCTGTGGGCGAAGTTCCACCACCGCCGCGCGAAGTCGAAGGAGAACACGACGGACTTCGCGGATGCGATTGCTTCGATTGCGGGCTCAGGCACGCTGAAGATTTTGCGCTGGCCGAATTACTCGGAATTTCAGCCGCAGGTGCAGGAATACTACGATGGCCGAAATTATGAGCTGGCGTGGACCCGCGACGGCAAGCCGACGAAGTCGGCTGATGCGCTGATCCAGATGTTTTCGAATGCTGAGCAGAAGGGGTTGAGTCCGGCGGACTACGATGCGGACCGGTGGCAGCAACGTGTGCAGCAGTTGAACGAGATTCGCAAAAAGCACGATGACTCCGATGAGGCGCAGGCGACGGTCGCGCAGTTTGACGTCGCGATGACTGTGGCGCTGATGCGGTATCTGTCCGACATTCATCTTGGACGTGTGAATCCGCAGATGCTGAACTTCGATATCGACGTGCCGAGCCGGCGGGCGAAGTTCGACATCCCGAGCCTTGTCGATGATGAGTTTGTTGACGCTGACGCGAACGAGATCAACGACGCTGTGGCGAAGCTTGAGCCGCAGAACCCGATGTATCAGCAGACCGAGCAGGCGCTGCCGAAGTATCTGCAGTTGGCGCAACAGCAGACGGCGAATCCGCCTGCGCCGCTGCCCGGTGTAGACAAGCCTGTGGCGAAGGGTGGCGAGTATCCCGCGCTGCCAGCGTTGTGGGCGAGACTGCAGCTGGAGGGCGATGCTCCGGCAAACACGCCGGCTCCGGCGCACTACGACTCTGACTTCGTCGATGCGGTGAAGCACTTCCAGGAACGACACGGGTTGAGCGAGGATGGGAAGCTGGGCCAGGGCACGATTGATGCACTGAATGTGCCGATGAGCCGTCGCGTGCAGCAGATTGATGACTCGCTGGAGCGGTGGCGGTGGTTGCCGGAGAACTTTCAGCAGCCACGCGTGCTGGTGAACCTGCCGGAGTTCATGGTGCGCGCGTATGACCCGGACCATAATCTGGCATTCAAGATGAAGGTCGTCGACGGCGAGGCGGAGGGCAACCACGACACGCCGATGTTCGTACGCTCGATGCGCTACATGATCTTTCGGCCGTACTGGAACCTGCCGATTTCGATCATCAAGAAGGAGCTGGTGAAGCATCTGGGATCGGGCGGCGCGGCCTACATGGAGAAGAACGAATACGAAGTGACGAAGGCCGATGGAACGCCGGTGACAGGGTGGACGGTGGACGATCTCGTGCACGGGCGCTACATGGTTCGGCAGAAGCCCGGGCCGAAGAACTCGCTGGGACTGGTGAAGTTCATGTTCCCAAACGAGTATGACGTGTACATGCACTCAACGCCGGAGATGAACCTGTTCAACCTCGCGCGCCGCGATCGCAGCCATGGATGCATCCGGTTGAATGATGCCGAGAAGATGGCAGACTGGGTGCTCGATGGGCAGGGTGACTGGGACGAGGACAAGATTCATGAGGCGATGTTTGGCCCGACGGATGGCGGAGAGCCGGAGGACAACAAGCAGGTTGGGTTGAAGACTACGCTCCCGGTGAGCATCACCTACCTGACGGCCAATGCGGATGAAGACGGCACGATGCACTTCTTCAACGACATTTACGGTTACGACAAGCAGCTTGAGGCGGCGCTGGCGGCGGGCCGGCCGTACGAGCAACAGAAGGTCAAGATCAATCCGAAGCTGACGCCGGGCGAGACGGAGTAGCTGGCTGCTCATTTCTAAGAGCGGCCTCGGCGCGCACCCGGCGCATGAGGTCTTCGAAACGCTCGCCACGTTTGGGCGTGAAGATGCGCGCCGTGATGACGAGGGAATCGATGCGGTCAAGGCGGAAGGTGCGGAAGTCCGTGCGGCGCTCGTCCCACGCGGCGAGCGTCCAGACGCCAGACCAGAAGGCGAGGGCGAGCGGACGAACGCTGCGCTGCTCCGCGCGTGAGGCATCCTCCCCGAGGCGCGTATAGCTGAACTCGAGCACGGTGCGGCTGAGACAGGCCGCGTGGAGCTGATCCAGCAGCTTGCGATGCGCTGTGGTCATCTTGAAGCCCGGCGCGTAGAGCGCGATGGCGTCGAGGCGTTTCGCGAGTTCCTCAGGCAGGACGGCTTCGATGCGCGCGAGCGCGGATCTGGCGGCGACGACAGACTCTGCACCGCCCCATGCCTCGACGAGCCGGGCGCCGAGAACGAGCGCGGTGAGTTCTTCTGGAGTGAACATGAGCGGAGGGAGATCGAAGTCGCGGCGCAGCGTGTAGCCGACGCCGGCCTCGCCTTCGATGGGCTGACCTGCGAGTTGGAGGTCGCGAACGTCGCGGTAGATGGTGCGCTCGGAGACCTGAAGCCGCTCGGCGAGTGCGCGAGCGGTCTTCAGGCGTCCGGAACGCAGCATCTGAACGATGCGAAAGAGGCGGTCAGCGCGCCTCATGCGTCACTCTCCGCGGCTGTGCAGGCCAACGTGATTGCCCTCCGAGTCGAGGATGCAGGCGAAGAAGCCGAAGCCGCCGGGGATTTCGGTGCGCGGCACCAAGACCTTGGAGCCCGCGGACTTGGCGCGATCGACTGCCGCGTTGAGCTGACCGTCGGCGTTGAGGAAGACGATGGTGCCGTCGGCTGCGGGCTTTGATTGTGAGCGCTGCACGATGCAGCCGGCGACGCCATTATCTTTGGTCGGAAAGATGAAGCAGGGCTCGCCGGGATACGGCATCAGCTTTGAATCCAGCACATTCTCATAGAAGCCGCGTGCGCGATCGATGTCGCTGACGGGAATCTCGAACCAGGTGATTGCGTTTGTTTCGAACTTGCTCATGATTGTCTCCTCTGCGAGATGAAATCGAGGTACAGGCGCAGAGTAGGACGACGCTGCTGACAGCATACTGTCAGGAGGATGTCAGGAGCTGGATTTTTTTCAGGGTTCGATGGGGAATGGGATTGGCAGCGAAAGCAGGTCCGGCGGGATCCAGCGCGCGCGGGCGCCTATGGAGTTGAAGACGTCGAAACTGTAGTACTGCTCGTGCAACTTGTTCTGAGAGCCGAAGCGAGCGCAATTGCGGCAGACAGATTCGTGCTGTGAGAGAGCGCGCTGCTCGCGCAAGGCTTCAGAGACGATCGCGAGCCAGAAGATCGTCAGGGTCTCGTGATAGTTGCTGACCGATTTGCCGCGCGCCAGAAGATAGTTGCGGATCGCCGCGCGGGTGTGTGGCAGCACGGAGTCGCCGTACCGCGCGAGATATACGGTTGCCATCGCGATGTGCGCCTGGTGGGTCCACTCGTCGGCCGGCAGAGAGCCGTCTTCGAAGGCGCTGAGAAAGGTCTCACATTCCTCCGGCCCGATCAGGTACGAAGGTGTGGAGGCGTCGGTCAATAGGCGTCTCCGCCGGTTTCGCCATGCATCGTGTCGAGGTTCTCGAAGCGCGTGAAATCGGCGAGATAGGCCATCTGCACGGAGCCGGTGGGGCCGTTGCGCTGTTTGGCGATGATGATCTCGGCCTTGCCCTTCAGGTCTTCGTTCTCGCGATCGTAGTACTCTTCGCGGTGAATGAACGCGACGACGTCGGCGTCCTGTTCGATCGAGCCCGACTCGCGCAGGTCGGAGAGCAGCGGCTTTTTGTCGCCGGTGCGCTGCTCGCTTCCACGCGAGAGTTGCGACAAGGCGACGACGGGAACGCGCAACTCTTTGGCGAGCGCCTTCAGTCCGCGCGAGATGGAGCTGACCTCCTGGGTGCGGTTCTCGAATTTTTTCTGCGATGAACCCGCGGAGCCAGTCATCAGCTGGAGGTAGTCGATGACGATGAGATCGAGCCCGCCTTCCTGCTGCATCAAACGGCGAGCCTTGGCGCGCATTTCCGCGAGCGTGATTCCGGGAGTATCGTCGATGAACATCTTTGAGCCCATCAGGCGGTCGAGTGCGGAGATGAGCTTGCCGCGATCTTCGCGCGGAATGAAGCCGGTCTGCAGCTTGCGGGAGCCGACCATGGCTTCGCTGGCGAGCATGCGGCGCAGCAGCGACTCCTTCGACATTTCCAGCGAGAACACGGCGACGACTTTCGCGTCCTTTACGGCGCAGTTCTGCGCGATGTTGATGGCCCATGCCGTTTTGCCCATCGAAGGACGCGCGGCGATGATGATGAGCTCGCCGGTCTGCAAGCCGGAGGTCATCTTGTCGAACTCGATGTAGTGGGTGGCGAGGCCGGTGATCTCGCGGCCCTGCTCGTAGAGCGCGTCGATGGAGCCGAAGCTGTTGGCAACGATCTCGGGAATGTTGGAGAGGCCGCGCTGGATTGCAGAATCGGCGACGTCGGCGAGCTTGGCTTCGACGTTGTTCAGGACGGTCGTTGCGTCCTCGGCCTGGTCCGCAGCGGCGGCCATGCCCTCGTTGAAGATGCCGAGGAGCTGGCGCAGCAAGCTCTTGTCCTTGATGATGCGGACGTAGGATTCGATGTTCGGGTGACGAGGGATTCCCTCGGTGAGGTATGCAATGTATGCCTGACCGCCGACCGCATCGAGCTCTTTGCGTTTGCTCAGAGCTTCGATGACGGTTATGTGATCGACTGCGTGGCCAACATTCTGCAGTTCGACGATGGCGCGATAGATGCGCTGATGTGAGTCGAGCAGGAAGTCTTCGGGACGGAGCTTTTCAGTGGCGTCGACGATGGCGACTGCGTCGAGTAACATCGCGCCGAGAACCGTGACCTCGGTCTGCACGGAGGCGGGCAGACCATCGTTCAGGGATACGGGGATCGGCTGTGCGGCCATGCGTGCGCGCGATACTCCGAATGGAATAGGTGGTAAGAAGAGTGTCTTAGAAATCCGCTCGCCACAGCTTACGAGGAACACACCTGTGTACGTCTCGCCAGTTTGTGGGAACGGTGGACAAACCCGGACCATTCTCTCGGGCAGTCAATAAGTTAGACCAATTTTGGTTTTGTGCGGACGCTGCGTAGACTGGTCGTGCGACCACCAGAGGAAGCTTTGGAAGCTTCCTCTGGCCCTTCGATCGCGAGGCAAAGAAAGAGCAGGTAGGGTTTGGACGCCAACCATTCCTTGCCTGCTCTTAATGCTATTCGGAGATAGACGGCCTAAAGCCTGTGGGTATCCGGGTGGATATGTGTAATGCAGGAAAAAGCGGCAGCCGTAGCTGCCGCGTTTTGTTGAGTTGATCGAAGGACTTACTTCGCTGCGCGCTCCGCGAAGACCTTCTGCGCGGCGATGAGGCCGTCGCCGAACTTCACGCCGAGCTCTGGCAGACTCTTTACGATGACCTGCTCCAGCGCGCCGATGAGGGAGATGGTGTCGAGGTAGTCGAAGAAGCCCAGGTGTGCGATGCGGAAGATCTGGCCCTTCATCTCACCCTGGCCGTTGGTGATGATTGCGGCGAAGCGCGACTTCAGCTCCTTGACGATAACACCGGAGTCGACGCCTTCGGGCGCGTAGACCGCGGTGGCCGCTGCTCCGGGGCTGACGGCATTGAATAGCTTGAACCCAAGCGCCGTTACGGCCGCGCGAGTCATCTCGGCGATGAGCTCGGCGTTGGCGACCAGCTTCTCGCGGCCCTTCTCGAGATCGCCGTCGGCCTGCGCAGCAATCCAGTCGAGCGCAGCGCCGAGAGCAGCGATCAACGCCACAGCGGGTGTGTAGGCGCTCTCGCCGGACTTCGCATTCTTGCGCTCCTTGCGGAGATCGAAGTAGTAGCGCGGATTGTAGGTGGATTCCATGCGGTCCCAGGCGCGCTGGCTCACGGCGAGATAGCTGAGGCCGGGCGGAATCATGACCGCTTTCTGAGAGCCGCCGATCAGGACATCCACGCCCCAGTGATCCATCTCGAGCGTCGAGGTGCCGAGACCAGTGATGGCATCGACGATCAGGAGCGCTTCGCTCTTCTGCTGCTTGAGCAGCTTGGCGATGCCCTCGACGTCATGGCGCACGCCGGTTGAGGTTTCGTTGGCCTGCATGAAGACAGCGCGCGTTTCGAGCTTGAGCGCGGCCTTCACCGCCTCAACCGTAAAGGTCTGGCCGTAGGGAGCGCTGACGACATCGACTTCGCAACCGAAGGCTTTTGCGAGCGCGGACCAGCGTTCCCCGAACTTGCCCGCGGTGAGCACGAGCACGCGGTCACCCGGCGAGGTGAGGTTGGAGACCGAAGCCTCCATCGCTCCGGTGCCCGAACTGGAGAGAATGATGACGTCGTTTTTTGTGCCGACGAACTCCTTGAGCTGCCCGAGCACGCGTTGGAAGAGCGCACGGAACTCCGGCGTGCGGTGATGGATATCGGCAGCCGCCATCGCGAACTGCGCGGCGGGAAGAAGCGGTGTGGGGCCCGGCGTGAAGAGGCGCGTCTTACGAATCATGCTTTCTATTCTATCGACGTGCGATGTGCAACGAGATTGATATGCTGATTAGTTGGGGCAAGAGGAGGCGAGATGCCGGAGATCGCAGAGCGCGTGAATAAAGACATCGTGACCGCAATGAAAGCGCGCGAAGAGCAGACGTTGACCGCGTTGCGCATGGTGAAGTCCGCGCTGAAGGCCAAGGAGATTGACAAGCGCGAGCCGCTGACCTCGGCCGAAGAGCAGAGCATTCTGACAACGCTGCTGAAGCAGCGACGTGAGTCTGTCGAGCAGTTCACCAAGGGAGGGCGCCCAGAACTCGCCGCGAAAGAACAGGCCGAGATTGCGCTGATTGAAGGCTATCTGCCGAAGGCTGCGGGTGAGGATGAGATCCGTGAGCTGGTTTGCGGAGCGATCGATCAGATCACGAAGGACAATGGCGGGACGCGTCCGGTGCCAAGAGACATGGGCGCGGTGATGAAGGTTGCGCAGCAGCGGAGCCTGGCCAACGGAATCCGCGCCGACGGCAAGATGCTAAGTGAGATCGTGAAGGCAGAACTGGCCAAGGGAGCCTGATTCAACGAACGCGAAGGCGGATGAAGAACTGTTCCGCGGTGGGGCGATCACCGTACGCGGAGCGCAGCGCGGCAGGCGTGCGATAGGCCGTCACTTGTGCACCGGGCGCGGCAAGAAGGTGCTGTCCGATTGCGAAGTCGTGGTCATATCCAAAGGTGAACGCAGCGACATGCCCGAGCGGCGACTCGACAAAATTCTGCGGCAGAGGCGCACCTGGCGCGAGCAGCAACTCATTCGAACGGCCCGCGTTTTCCATACGCGTCCAAACGTAATTGCGATTCGCGAAGCGCAGCAGAGCCTCCATGAGATAGCTGTTCTCTTTGCTGTTGTCTGAGAGCGATTGCGTGCGGCCCCAGACGAACGTGGTTGAGAGGTCGGTCTTCGGCTCAGGCGTCATCTGCATTGGTGCAGTCGAACTTCCAGGGTTGGTCTGCGGTTTTGAACTGCTGCCCATGTCCATGCCGGGCATGTTGGCCATGATGTGCGTTTTCATTGCCGGCGCCGGCTGAGAACCAAAGGTGTGGTGATACATCAAGCTCGCGGTTTGGCGCTGCTGATCCTCATGCGGGTAGAGCGCCTCAGGAGAGACGATGTGCGCGATGGAATATTGGCCGGTCCAATCTGGTGAAGGTGAGATCGTGAGCCGGGTAGAAACAGAATCGATGGCGTGGCCGTTTGCCGAAGGAGCGAAGTGCCAGCGCGCCTCGGTGGGCTCGGCGCCATGGAAGCCGGAGAGTTCCAGACGTGCCCATCGATAAGTGAGCCCGCCGGTGACGACACTGTAGGCGATGTGCGTGGAATCTTCCTGGTGGTGGCCGAGCGCGGCGATAGGATCTTCGCTGGCGGAGAGCCGGTGCGGGTAGGCCGTTGGGCCGATTGCGGGATCCCCCACCGGCGCGACGTAGAGGGACAGCAGCGCGTTCGGCGAGAGCTTCAGATCGTAGAGAGCCGCTGCTTCCATGAAAAAGTTGTGTGGATGCTGACCGTCGATGATGGGCGAGCTGTAGGCGGTCTCTCCCTGCTGAAACAGCTCCGGGTAGTTTCGATTGGGCACCGTTGCAGGCTCGACCGAGAGCATCGTGCGAAGCGTGATCTGGCCGCGAGTGCCGAGCGCATGCTGCGTCATTGGCATGATCCAGTTTGTCGAAAAAAACGCGTCGCGATTGCGGGGCGATTCCCCTTGCTGCTGCGTATTCGCGGCGAACGAGTTGGCGTGCAGCATCAGACTCCAGCCCTTATGCTTGCCCATCCACATTGACACCGGCGTGCTCGCGGGCTCAAGGCTCGTGCCCGATGAGCTGTGCTGTTCGACTGCTTCGACGAGCGTATGCGCGGACATAATCTGCTGACCGCTGGCGGCAAACGCAGCTGCACACAGCAGACCGGTGATGAGTCGTGGCAGCACAGTCGCTCCACTGACGATTACACCAGCTTCGGCCGCAGTGCGGTAAACCCGGCCTTCTGCTGATAGGCGTTCGCGAGCGCGCAGGCCTTCGCCTCTTCGTACAAAGGCGCGAGAAAGGTGATCGAAACCGGCGTGCCAGGGCCGCCGACGTTGTTCATCGCTCCGTCTTCGGTGCTCTGTGGAGGTGGAGCGTCGTCGCCGCGAATGCCGTTGGGAACGATCACTGCGGGCTGCCCGCAGAGGTTTGTTGCGGTGAGCTGCGTGCCGCCGCTCGGCGTAACGATGACGTCGAAGTTCGAGAACAGGTCATGCATCTGCGCCATTGCCAGCGTGCGTGCGCGCTGCGCCTGGATGTAGTCGACGGCTGGAGTGAAGCGTGCTGTACGGAACGTGTTCGGCCAGTCGAAGGGCTTCTGGCCTGCAAGGAGTGCGTCGCGGCCGGAAAGCGTGAGTTCGTCGAATGCCGCCGCGGCCTCTGACTCGAGAATGCTCAGCAGCGCGGAGAAGTGGAAGTCCGGCAGTTCGCATGGAGTGAGCGTTACGCCCATTTCTCGCAATTTGCCTAGCGTCGCAGCGTCGTACTTTGCGTCATAAAGACGGCGGTCGAACTGCGCTTTGTGCTCCGTCTCGCGTTTCGAGCGTTCCGCCTCGGAGAGAGTGGCTAGTTCATCTTTGGGGAGCGGCTGCAGTGTGGGCGTGTCGAATGCGGACTTGATGTAGCCCACGCGAAGCTTGCGCGCTTCGATTGTGAGGTCCGCGTTGAAGGCTCCGGTGTGCACGCTGAGGTCCTGTCCGTTGGGACCTGAGATCGCGTGCAGCACCAGGGCGCAGTCCTCGACCGAGCGCGCAATCGGTCCAATCTTGTCCATCGACCACGAGAGCGCCATCGCGCCTGTGCGCGGCACGCGGCCAAAGCTCGGCCGCAATCCCGTCGCACCGCAGCGCGTTGCTGGCGAGGAGATGGAGCCGAGCGTCTCCGTGCCGATTGCAAAGCCGACGCAGCCGGCGGCAACGGCGCTCGCAGAACCCGCAGAGCTTCCGCTCGAGCCTTGATGCGGATTCCATGGATTGCGCGTGCGGCCGCCCGGCTTGCCGGAATCCGGAGGATAGCCCCAGAGGTCACCTTGTGCGAGTGCGCCCAGCGTCATCTTTGCGACCAGCACGGCTCCGGCCGCATCCAGACGCTTCACGACCTCGGCATCGTAGTCGAACTGCTGATGCTCGAATCCTGCCGCGCCCCACGTGGTCGGGTAGCCCTTCACGGCGAGGAGATCCTTCGCACCCCACGGAATTCCGTGCAGCGGCCCGCGATCGTGTCCACTGGCGAGCTCGCGATCCGCTTGCGCGGCCTGCTTGAGCGCACGCTCTTCCGTGTAGGTGATCACAAACTTCAGCAGCGGGTCGTAGCGGCGCAGACGCGCGAGATACATCTTCGTCAGCCCGACGGAGGTCACCTTGCGCTGGCGCAGCGCGATGCCAAGCTCGCGCACGGTGGCAAAGGCCCACGCCTCGGTCGCAATATCGCCATCTTCGTCAGCGGCCTTCGCTTCGGCAACCATCTTCGCGATGCTGGGCACTGGACCGAGGCGGATTGGTTGCGGCTGCTCGATCGGCGGAGGAGCCGTGCCCGCCGGCACTGGATTCGTCATTGCAACAGGCGCGACACCATTCGCGAGATGAAGTTCGCGCACGCGCAGGGCGTTGTTTCGCTGCGAGACGAGGCCATCCAGCATCATCTGCTTTTGTTCGTCGGTGATGTGGACGGCGGCAATCACAGCTGCGGCATCGATCATCGCGGGCGTGATCGCCGGCCAGCCGCGCAGGTCCTCGTTGGCTGGCTGCGCGGTCCGCGATCCGGAGGCGCCGGCGGCCTGCGGTGAGGACGCGAGCCCCAGCAGAGCACCGGGAAAAAGCGTTTGACCAAGCCCGGCTGCAGCGCAGACAGAGAGCAGCGTGCGCCGGTTGACCCGCGCGGATGAATCGTTGGATGAACTCAGCATGCGTGAGATTATTGCATCTCGCTCTTTCCTCCGCTGAGCATGCAGAATTTTGTGCGACGATGCTCGGATGAGCGAAGCCGCACTGGAGCCGCGCGTCGCGGGAGAGCCGCCGCAAGAGCACCATCTCCGGCGGCAGCTGCGGCTTCGTGATCTCGTTCTCGCGCAGGTCCTCACCGTAGTGGGCAGCTCGTGGGTTGGGCTGGCCGCAGGTTTGGGCCGCGCGCAGACGGTGGTGTGGCTGCTCGCGCTGGTCAGCTTTTATCTGCCGATGGCGGTCGCGGTGTTCTATCTGAATCGGTCGATGCCGCTCGAAGGCGGGCTGTACGTGTGGGCGCGGCAGGCGTTCGGCGACGCACTGGGATTCATGACGGCGTGGAACATCTGGCTGTACGCACTCTCCAGCATTGCCACCATCCTGTTTCAAATTCCGAGCGAGATGTCGTACATGATCGGGCCCTCGGCAGCCTCACTACCGGAGAGCCATACGTTCGTGTACTCGCTGCTTGGGGTGATCGTCGCGTTGCTCGCGTGGACTGCAGTTCGCGGGCTCTCGCTGGGCAAATGGATTCACAACGTCAGCGGGTCATCGATGATCCTGGCGTTCGCGCTGCTGATCTTCGCGCCGTTCTGGGGGCTGCTGCACGGCCATCCGGTGCACTTTGCGCCATTCACATTCGCTCTGCCGCACTCGGATAAAGAATCGCTCGCACTCGTCGGCCAGATTCTCTTCGCGTCCTCAGGGCTCGAGTACATCGCGATCCTCGCGGGGGAGACTCACTCGCCGGCGCGCGACATCGGCCGCAGTGTCGTGATCGCCACACCGATTGTTTTTGCGATGTTCATGCTCGGCACAGGTTCCGTGCTTGCGTTTCACAACGCGAATGCAGGTGTGGCGATTAACTACGTGGCGCCCATACCGCAGACACTGCGGCTTGCGTTCGCAGGCAGCGGCGCGGCGACGCTGCTCGCGCGCTTCTCGATTCTGCTGCTGCAGATTCGAATCCTCGGCGCGTCCAGTTATCTGTTCACCGGGGTGACGCGGCTTCCCATGACAGCCGGATGGGACCACCTTGCACCGCGCTGGTTCACGCGCTTGCATCCGCGCTTCCATACACCGGCAAACTCGATCTACTTCACCACCGCAATCGTGGCGGCGATGCTGGTTTTTGGTTCGCTGGGCGTGCGCGCGGCGGAGGCGTTCGATGTCCTCAACAATGCCTCGACGGAATTCTACGTGCTCGCCTACATTGCGATGTTCGCGATCGGCTTCTTCGGGCCTCACAACCTGCGACGTCAGCTCCCGGGCTGGGCGATCGCGTGGTGCGGCCTGGGCGCTCTGACTTCGATCCTTGTCTTCATCCTGAACGCCTATCCGTTCGTCCACGTGGCGAGCGCATTCGGTTTCGCCACGAAAATCCTGGGCACGATCATCGCGGCCAACGTGCTTGGGTATCTCTTCTATCGCCGCGCGGCCAATCATCCGCCCCGAGCATCGAATATCCGTGCCTGAACTTCCTGAAGTCGAAACCGTCGCCAATGGCGTGAACGCACGCGTTCGCGGACAGCGTATCGTGCGCGTGTGGACCAGCGGCAAGCCGCAGACCTTTAAGTCGCCGGAAGAGGAGATTGCGCAGGCGCTCACAGGCGCGACGATCCAAAGCGTGCGCCGCGTCGGCAAGTCGATCGTCTTCGATCTCATGCGCGGCAAAAGGCCGGCGCCGCAGTTCCTTGTTCATCTCGGCATGACGGGGCGTCTGCTCGTGTCGCAGCCTGAGGTCGCGCTTGCGCCGCACACGCACGCCATACTCACGCTCGCTGACAAACGCGAGATACGTTTCATCGACCCGCGCCGCTTTGGCCGGTTGTCCATCGTCCCGCTCACCACTCACCAGCCTCAGGGCTATAGCGGTCCGGGAAGGGAACCCACCACGATCTCCGCGAATGAGTTCGCACAGCTCTTTCGCGGACGCAAGCTGGCCATCAAGGCGGCACTGCTGAATCAGTCGATCCTGCATGGCGTAGGCAACATTTATGCGGACGAGAGCCTGTTCAGGGCCGGCATACGTCCGCGCCGAGCCGCAGGCCGGCTCACACGCGATGAACTCACGCGACTGCATGCCGCACTGCAGCAGGTGCTGGCGCATGCGATTCAACTCGGAGGCTCATCGGTGTCCGATTACGTAGACGCTGATGGAGTTCGCGGCTTCTTCCAGCTCGAGCACAAGGTGTATGGCCGCGCCGGGCAGGAGTGCACCGTGTGCGCCACGATGCTCAAAAAGATCACAGTGGGCGGACGAACGACAGTGTATTGCGCGCACTGTCAGCGTTGAGGTCGTCTCAAATCAAGCATCGAGCTGTCAGCAACGAGCTATCAGCAACGATCGACAGCCTGCTCCGCAGCGACCGCGGCACCGACAACGCGTGTCGTCTGATCATCGTCCACGACCTCGACCGAGTAGCTCTGCAGCGGACTCATCTTGACCATCTGGTGCAGATAATCCTTCAGCATATTCAGGTCGAGGAACCGCACGTTGTAGCCGGTGATGTAGAACTTTCGCGCGCCTGCCTGGTGAATCGTGGTCGCTGTTGCCGCAGCCAGGGCCTTGTGCCAGAGCTGCTTGAACTCTACGCAGCGCGCGTCGCGTCTGCGGTTGGCGGATTCGAAGACCTCTTCAGGTTCCATGTCCAAAAAGCGAAGCCGCATCGCGCGGTGACCCATGATGCCTTCCAGGTGCCCGCGCCCTCCGCATCCGCAGTAGTTCTCTTTGTCGTCGAGGGTGACGACCGTGTGGCCGCCCTCCCAGACGCCTTCCATAAACGGATAGCATCCGTAGCCAATGCCCGTGCCGATGGTCCAGACGCGCACCTGCTGCTCCAGCTTGCCATGGCGCGATGCGAGACCTGCGGCGACTGCGTCTGCATCGTTCAGAACGGTGACCGGAGCATTCAATCCGTGCGACGCCAGTCGGGAGGCGACAAGCTCCTGAATGCGAGCTCCCTTGAGCTGCGGCAGATTGGGCGCCTCTTCGACCACACCACTGCGGATGAGTCCGGGAAGCGCGACGCCGACGGCCTTGATCCTGGATTCGTGTCCCCTGGCTGCCTGCATCGCCAGATCGCAGATACCTTCGACGAGCGACTCCGTCGGCAGCTCCACGAGCGAGTTGTCCTCATCGTCCTCTTCCGGAATCGGTCCCGGCGGATAGGACAGCAGCTCGCCCTGAATCTTGTGAGCCACGGTGAGGCCAGCGTAGATCCGCTCGGCTACATTGACGCCGATCGACTCTACGGGCTCGTTAGCCGCAGCTCCGGTTTCCTTGCCCGCTCTGTCGCGTTCTGTCATCCTCCGGCTCCTCCGGGCCCTTGACCCTGGCTTGCGCTCGAGAAAATCAACATCGCCTAAAACTAGTGAAAGTAGTCTGCGGCAGGAACCGTAGTCAATTGGCCTGCAGCGAACTGCTTCTAATCCAGCTTGGCGACGCGGTTCAAGCCGTTGAACGCCGCAACCTTGTAGCACTCCGCCAACGTCGGATAGTTGAAGACCGTGTCCACAAAATATTCGAGCTTGCCGCCCAGTGCCATCACCGCCTGGCCGATGTGCAGCAGCTCACTGGCGCCCTCGCCGATGATGTGGACACCTAAAATCGAGTGGTTCTCGCGGTGGAAGATCAGCTTCAGGCGTCCAGTCGTGTCGCCGCGGATCTGCCCGCGCGCAATCTCGCGGTAGTAGGCCACGCCAACTTCATACGGCACATCCTCTTCCGTCAGCTGCTCTTCCGTCTTGCCGATGAAGCTGATCTCGGGAATCGTATAGATGCCGTACGGGTAGTAGCTGGGATTCGAAACCACGTGTTCATCGCCGAAGGCGCGCGCCGCCGCAATCCTTCCCTGCTCCATTGAGACGGATGCGAGCGACGGAAATCCGATGACGTCGCCCACCGCAAACACCACCGGCTGCTTGGTGCGGAAGTCCTTGTCCACCGGAATGCGTCCGCGTGGGTCCGCCTCAACGCCGGCCGCGGCAAGGTTCAACTCGTCGACATTTCCCTGCCGGCCGACCGCGTAGAGCAGCGCGTCGCCCTGCAGCTTCTTCTTCGACTCAAGGTTCGCGACGACAGATCCTTCGCTCTCTTCAACCGACTCCACCTCTTCGTTCAATCGCATCGTCACGCGAGCATCGCGCAGGTGATAGCTCAGCGCCTCGACAATCTCCTGGTCGGCGAACTCGAGGAGCCGCGGACGCCGCTCAATCAGCGTGACGCGCACGCCCAGCGCGGCGAACATGCAACAGTACTCCACGCCGATCACGCCGCCGCCCACGATGATCATCGTCTTCGGCAGGTTGGCGAGGTTCAGCACCTGGTCCGAGTTGACGATGTTCGTGCCATTGATCGGAACCTTAGGCGAGCTCGCCGGCTTCGTTCCGGTAGCAATGATGACGTTCTTTCCCTCAATCACAGACCCGCCGCGCGAGTTTGTCACCTTCACGTGCGTCGGATCTTCGAAGCTCGCCGTACCCGTCAGCACCTCCACGTTGTTCCGGGAGAGTTGCGCATCGGTAACATCGATTTCGGTCTTGATCACGTGCTGCACGCGGAAGGCGAGATCGGCCATCGTGATCCGCTCCTTCACGCGATAGTTCATGCCGTAGATCGACTTGTAGTTGTAGCCGGAGAGATGCAGCACGGCCTCGCGCATGGTCTTCGACGGAATCGTGCCCGTGTTGATGCACACACCGCCGACCACCTCGCGCGCCTCAATCAGCGCGACTCTCTTGTTCAGCTTGGCACCGTAAATCGCGGCACGCTGACCTGCCGGTCCGGAGCCAATGACGATGAGGTCATACGGATTGGCCATGCGTCGTTGCGCTCCCCGTGAGAAAAAATCTCCGGCACGGACCGCCCAGGCAAGATGCTCTTCCGGCTGTGCCGTTGTCTATCATAGCCTTCCGCGCACAATAGGCCAGCCGGAGAGCGGCACAGATAAACTGGTCGGATGCTCCGTTGTGCAATTACGGATGGCACCGCTTCTGGTTTCGTAAACACGACGCAAATCGATTGCCTGCTGAACCAGGTGCGCCGCTGGGCGGCTGACGGCATCGACATGATTCAGCTTCGCGAGAAGAACCTCGACGCCGGTGCGCTGTTCGCGCTCGCCGAAGCGATACTCCGCGTGCTTCGCGACACGAACTCATCCACGAAGCTACTGATCAATGGACGTGCCGACGTCGCCATCGCTGCGCGCGCGCATGGCGTCCAGCTGACCGCAGCGCCGGATGAGCTGACGCCGGAGCAGGTGCGAACTCTTTTCAGCCATGCGGGGCGACCTGCACCGGTTGTGGGTGTCTCCTGCCACACGATCGATGAGGTGCGCCGGGCGCACGCGGATGCCGCTGACTACATTCTTTTCGGGCCGGTGTTCGAGAAGCGCGTGCGCGGCAATGTGGCAAGCCAGGGGATCGGAGTCGAGCTGCTTCGCGAGGCATGCGACACCGCGCGGCCCGTGCCCGTTCTTGCGCTGGGCGGAGTCACAAGGACGAACGCCAGTGAGTGTCTTCAGGCAGGGGCCGCAGGCATTGCCGGGATCCGGTTATTCGCCTGAGATCAAAAGCGCTCGTCGGCGGAGGGGCCATAGAGCGCTGGGACGGACGCCTCATTCAACCGCAGATAGACGGTCAACTGCCCGCGATGATGCGCCCAGTGGTTCAGCACACCGTGACGGATGTTGATGTAGCGCGGTTCGTCAGAGATCAGATGGCCGTGCGCTTTCAGCTTCCAGTTCGTCATCAGATGTTCGTCGGTCGTGCTCTGCAAGGCAGCCTTCGCCTTCCCGAGCGCCTGGTCAAAGTGCGCGAGGAGCTCGGCCCTTGTAGTCCATGATTTCGGCTTGTTCGGGTTATCGCCGGCGGGCGCAAAGTCCAGCTCATCGCGATTCACCATGTAGTCGATCCACTCCGGCATTGCAGCCACCAGTGCGGCGAGATAACCTAGCGGCATCGACTTTTCGTGCGGCTTCCAATCCTGCTGTCCTTCGGGGACACGCTCCAGCGCTTTGCGCGTGCCCACGGCCTCGCGCTCCAGTTCGGCAAGAAACAGCTCGTTCAGTTTCAGGTCCATTGCAGATTCAGCCTCCTTGCAGATAACAAGACCATATGGCTCCTGACATCCTTATGTCAGGAGGATGTCAGGAGGTTTGGATTGATTGACGCTGCCCGGCTGCCGTCCTACCCTTAAAACTATGCTGATCACGCCCGTCCAACTCGTTGAAGAGGCACTCCCGCTGAACGAGAGCCTGCCGGAGGGCGCCATTGACTACGCCCCGGACATCCGCCAGATCGGTCCGCTTTCGCTGACCGGCAAGGCCGAGCTCATCGTGGAGCACCGCGGCCCGCGGGAGTTCGTTCAGGACATCCGGCTCCGCGCCCACTTCGACGGCAGGTTCGAGTTGCTCTGCGCGCGCTGCCTGGAGCCCGTCCAGGTGCCGCTTTCGGGCGACTTCGACCTCATCTATAGGCCAGCCTACGTGGAGACCGAGGCCGGCGAGCGCGCCATCACCGAAGATGAGACCGAAATCGGGTATTATGAAAAGAGCGGCCTTCTGCTGGAGGACGCCGTGCGCGAGCAGGTGCTTCTGAACCTTCCCGGCCGCGCGCTCTGCCAGCAGGAGTGCAAGGGCCTTTGCCCGAAGTGCGGCGCCAATCGCAACCTGGCCGACTGCGGCTGTGGGGAAGCTGCCACGGACCCGCGCTGGAATGCGCTGGCCGGGCTGAGCCTCAGCAACAAGGCCTGAGCGCTGAGTTTTGAAGCATTTTGCAAGACCAAGTTTCCGGCCTGCAGAGCTAAACTGCTGCGGCTGTTCAAGTTTGAGAGGTTTTCCATGCCTAATCCGAAACGGCGCCACAGCAAGCAGCGCACCGCCAAGCGCCGCAGCCACGACTTCCTGACCCCGACCGGCGTCTCCACCTGCCCCAACTGCGGCGAGCCCAAGCGGCCTCACACCGTGTGCGCCAAGTGCGGCGAGTACAAGGGCCGGGCTGTTGTAGCGGGCAAGAACGCCGAGTAGTACCTTCGCGGGTAACGGCACAGGGCTCACATCTCCTTTACACTCCGCATTTAGGCTCACATCAGAAGCTCAGAGCGCATGCCGATCGACATCGTTCTCGATGCCATGGGGTCCGACAAGGCCCCCGACCCTGAGATCCGCGGGGCGATCCTGGCTGCTCGCCATCTGGACGTCCGCGTCCACCTGGTGGGCCCGGAGGAGGTCCTACGCCCAAAACTGCGCGCTGCCCTCAAAGAAGACGGTGACCAGAACGGTGGCCCGCTTCCCAATCCGCTGGAAGCTCTCGAAGCGTTGGTTAACCAGAACGGCCGCAAGCGCAAGCGCCGGCCGGCAGTCTTCCTGGTTCAGGCCAGCGAGTGGATCAGCATGGAGGACAAGGCCGCGCTCGCGGTCCGCTCCAAGCGCGACAGCTCGATGCGTGTCGGTCTGAAGATGGTCCGCGAACGCCGCGCCGGCGGATTCGTCACCGCCGGCAACACCGGCGCCGCCATGGCAACGGCCAAGATGGTGCTCGGCTCGCTCAAGGGCGTCGATCGCCCGGCGCTGGCTACGGTCCTCCCCACCACCGCAGGCCAACCCTGCGTGCTGCTCGACGTCGGCGCAAATGTCGACTGCGATGCGAACAATCTGCTGCAGTTCGCCGTCATGGGCCACATGTACGCCAAGGACGTCCTGCACGTCCCGAACCCGCGCCTCGGCCTGCTGTCCATTGGCGAGGAAGAGAGCAAGGGCAACACTCTCACCCGCGATACCCTGCCGCTGCTGCGCGACCTCGGCCTTAACTTTATCGGCAACGTCGAAGGCCGCGATCTCTACAACGGCCGCGCTGACGTCGTCGTCTGCGATGGCTTTGTCGGCAATGTCGCGCTCAAGACCAGCGAGGGCGTTGCCAAGTTAGTTACGACCTCTCTGCGCGAGAGCCTGAAGGCCACGGTCACCGCGCAGATGGGGGCGCTGCTCAGCCGCAAGGCCTTTCACAACTTCAAGAAGCGCATTGACTACTCCGAGTACGGCGGGGCTCCGCTGCTGGGCGTGCGCGGCGTCTGCATCGTCGGCCACGGCAGTTCCAACGAGCGAGCGATCATGAATGGCATCCGTGTGGCGGCCGAGTTCGCCCACGCCGACGTCAATCACGCCATCGAAACGGCCCTCGCTCCTCGCTGATTTCGAGCACTTCTCGTTTCATCCCATGCAACGGAGTTCCAGCATCTCCTACGAGTCTGTAATGGAGAGGCATCGCCCCCATGCGGCCTGCCGTCGTAGACATGAACGCGTGTAAGTTCGGCGCGACCACGTGGGGGGGTCACTTCATGCCGGAACACATCAGCCGTCTCGATTCGACTCTGCCTGAATTTCCCGCAGCCGCCGGCCGTGGAACGATCTTTTCGCCACTCGCTCAGGACATGCATGAAGCGAGAATGCGCGAAGTAAGACTTCGGCGCGGCCTTCGGCAAAGCCGTGCACATGGCCATGGGCCAGACCCACATGCACAAGTATCTGAAGCCGCTTCTCCAGTCCATCGAGGACGGCAAGATTGACCCAAGCTTTCTGATTTCTCATCGCGTCGGCATCGAAGAAGTCCCAGACATGTACAAGATCTGGCGCGACAAGAAAGATCAAGTTACAAAGATCGTCATCGATCCCTGGCGGGATCAGATCGGCGACGCCATTGCAGCGTAGTCCCCCGCAAGACGCTGCTGCTACCAAAGGCCCAGGAACAACAACTCCTGGGCCTCCTTTTTCTCTGTCAGCCTGGCTCGGATTTCGCGACTATCATGGAGCGAGGACTCTCACCCATGACGCCAACTAAGAATCTTGAGCCCCCTCCGGTTGCAAAGCGCGACGCGGCTTCCTTCGAGCTTCTGCGCGTCTGGATTGCCGAGCAGGGACAGCACGTCAGCCTGCGCTCCGGCGTCTGGGAAGACCCGTTTGCGTGGGGAATTGTGCTGGCCGATCTCGCGCGGCACATCGTTCATGCCGAGTCACTCGCGCGCAAAGACCTCGATCAGGAAGCATTTTTCAAGCGCATGCTGGAAGGATTCGAGGCTGAGATCGAATCGCCCACCGACGATCCGGAAGGTCAGCTCACGCAGTAGCGTGAAGCGGCCACGCACGCGATCGTGCGTGGCTCCATGGCGGGCGCGGCTACATGACCCGCGCTACGCGCTCCAGCTCCTGCTGAATGTGCTCCGGCTTGCATCCCATGCCCTCAATCGTTGAGGCGACATGACGCGCCTCCTGCGAGGAGATGCCATAGCCGCGCCCGCTCAGAAAGCTGGTCACAATCTCTGCTGCCTGAAACGAGTCCAGGCCGCACTGCAAAAGCTCACTGCGGAGTCCCATCAAATCCGATGGCGTAAACTTCTCCGCAATCAAACGATCGTCGCAACGGTCGAAATCACTCACAGCGCCTCTCCCTTCGAGCTATCTGCTTTCCCTCGGGGTATAGCGGCCCGACAACTATTAAGGTTTAGAGCGAAAATTGCCCGCCCGAGTTGTAGAGGAATCCGCGAAAACACCGCGTTTACAGCGGCTTCGAAGCATTCTGTGAGTGGCATCAAACTTGCTCGCGTATCCTTCTTGTATGCCGTCTGCTCTCTCTGCCGCTCGTGTTCTGGATGGTGTTGCCATCGCCGCCGAGATCAAATCCGAGGTCGCGCGCGATGTCGAACTCGCACGCCGCTCCGGCTACACTCCCGGGCTCGCCGTTGTCCTCGTCGGCGAAAATCCCGCTTCGCAGATCTACGTCCGCAGCAAAATCAAGACCTCCGGCGAGCTCGGTATCCGCTCCGAGATGCATACGCCTCCGGCCAGCATCACCACAGAAGAATTGCTCGCAATCGTTCACTCGCTGAACTCGCGCGACGATGTCGACGGCATCCTCATCCAGCTCCCACTTCCCGAGCACGTCGACACGAGCCGCCTACTTGAGGCCGTCGATCCGCGCAAGGATGTCGACGGCTTCCACCCCATCAACGCCGGCCGCCTGCTCAGCGGCGCGCCGATGGAAACCGTGCTGGCCCCCTGCACTCCCGCGGGCATCATGGAGATTCTCAAGCGCAGCAACATCCCGATCGCCGGCGCGAACGCCGTGGTCGTCGGCCGCTCGAACATCGTCGGCAAGCCCATCGCTGCGATGCTCATCAACGCCTCCGCAACCGTAACGGTCTGCCACTCGCGCACCCGTGACCTGGCGAAGCTCACACGCGAAGCCGACATCCTCGTCGCCGCCATCGGACGCGCGGGCTTCGTGCATCGCGACATGGTGCGCCCCGGCGCAACGATCGTCGACGTCGGCATCAACCGCCTCACCGGCGAGGCCGAGTTCTCGCGCTTCTTCCCGCCCGACCATCCCGATCACCTCTCGCGTCGCCAAGGATTCGACAAACGCGGCTCCACGGTCATCGGCGACGTCGATCCCGCAGCCTTCACCGTCTCCGGCGCCTACACGCCTGTGCCCGGCGGCGTCGGCGCGCTCACCATCGCGATGCTGATGTCCAACACCGTGAAAGCCGCGCGGCTGCGGCGCAATCTTCCCGCGGCTCGTCACTAGCTCATGTTGCGCGTCGGTCTCACTGGAGAACTCGGCAGCGGAAAGTCAACTGTCGCGCGCATGCTCGCAGAGCGCGGCGCTGTCATTCTCTCTTCCGACGAGATGGGGCGCGCGATGATGCAGCCCGGCCACGCAGCATTCGACCAGATCGTCGAGCACTTCGGCGCCAGCATCCTTAACGCCGACGGCACGCTCAACCGTCACGCGCTCGCGCATCTCGCCTTCGACCCTCACGCTCCGCGCATCGAAGAGCTCAACGCGATCATCCATCCCGCCGTGATCGCTGCTCAGGCCGAGAAGATTGCCGAGCTCGCGCGCACTCAACCGCACGCTATCGTCGTCATCGAATCCGCACTCATCTTTTCGACCAGGCACGCACCCGGTCGTGGATGGCACGACCGCTTCGACTGCATCATTCTCGTCACCGCGCCCGACGACATAAAGATCGATCGCTTCATCCAGCGCAGCGCCGCTGTCGCGAACGAATCGGCGCTTCGCGACGACGCGCGCCGTCGCCTCGAAGCTCAGCGCACAACAATTCCGCCGGAGATCCCCACCTACACGATCGAGAACGACCGCTCGATGGCCGATCTTCAACAAAATGTCGACAGCCTCTGGAGCCTGCTCTTATCGCTCGAAAATAGCCACTGAAGCACGGCTGTTTTGATACCCTTGAAGCTGCACATCAAAGGAGACATTCATGGCTTCGACAGCCGTTCTGGAACAGACCCTGCCCTATAAAGTCGCAGACATCTCGCTCGCCGACTGGGGCCGCAAGGAAATTACCATCGCCGAGCAGGAGATGCCCGGCCTGATGTCCATCCGCGCCAAGTACGCGCCCGCGAAGCCCCTCAAGGGCGTCCGCGTCACCGGCTCGCTGCACATGACCATCCAGACGGCCGTCCTCATCGAGACACTTACCGCGCTGGGTGCGACAGTCCGCTGGGCCTCCTGCAACATCTTCTCCACGCAGGACCACGCCGCCGCCGCCATCGCTGCCGCCGGCGTCCCCGTCTTCGCCTGGAAGGGCGAGACCCTCGAAGAGTACTGGTGGTGCACCGATCAGGCCCTCCGCCACGAGAACGGCACCGGTCCGCAGCTCGTCGTCGACGACGGTGGCGATGTCACCCTCCTCATCCACAAAGGCTTCGAATACGAGGACGGCGACACCTCCTGGATCGAGGGCCCCAAGGGCTCGCATGAGGAAGAGGTCATCAAGGCTCTCCTCAAGCGCATCAAGAGCGAAGACGCGCAGCGCTGGCACAAGGTCGCACGCGACTGGCGCGGCGTTTCGGAAGAGACCACCACCGGCGTGCACCGCCTCTACAAGATGCTCGAGCAGGGCAAGCTCCTCGTGCCCGCCATCAACGTCAACGACTCGGTCACCAAATCCAAGTTCGACAACCTCTACGGCTGCCGCGAGTCGTTGGTCGACGGCATCAAGCGCGCCACCGACGTCATGGTCGCCGGCAAGGTCGCCGTCGTCTGCGGCTATGGCGACGTCGGCAAAGGCTCCGCGAAATCCCTCCGCGGCATGGGCGCGCGCGTGATCGTCACCGAGATCGATCCCATCAACGCTCTCCAGGCCGCCATGGAAGGCTACGAGGTCACCACGATTGAGGAGACCCTCGGGCGGGGCGACATCTACGTCACCACTACCGGCAACGTCGACGTCATCACGCTTGAGCACATGCGCCAGATGAAGGACCAGGCCATCGTCTGCAACATCGGTCACTTCGATAACGAGATCCAGATGGCCGAGCTCGAAGCCTCCGACGCCAAGCGCCTCAACATCAAGCCCCAGGTGGACCAGTACACGTTCCCCAACGGCAACGCCATCTTCATCCTCGCTGAAGGCCGTCTCGTCAACCTCGGCTGCGCCACCGGTCATCCGAGCTTCGTGATGTCCAACAGCTTCTCCAACCAGACGCTCGCGCAGCTCGACCTCTGGGCCAACAAGGACACCTACAAGCCCGGTGTCTACATCCTGCCCAAGAAGCTGGACGAAGAGGTTGCGCGCCTTCACCTCGAGAAGATCGGCGTAAAGCTCACGACACTCTCGAAAAAGCAGGCCGACTACCTCGGCGTCGCCGTCGAAGGCCCCTACAAAGCCGAGCACTACCGCTACTAGAAGCGAGATAGTAGACAGTAGCGAACAAGACAGTAGAAGAAGGCCGCCGGATTCGGCGGCCTTCTTCTTTACCCATTACTCCTTACCCTTACGCCTTACTGTCTCGCTCCATTGTGCTTGTCGCGATAAATTCTGCGCGACTCCTGGTTCTGCTGCTTCGCCAGTGTGCGACGATCCTGCGCGCTCAGGTGTCCATTGTCCTCGGCACGCATGCCGCGCTCTTCGCGATTGATGCCCGCCTCCTGGTGCTCCAGCCGCGCCGTCTCACCCGCGGTGAGTTGTCCGCTCTTCACGCCCTGCCCAATGCGGTCCTGCTGATTCTCTTTCCGTGCATTGATGTGGTGGCGCTCATAGTTATTGGCCTGCGCTGATCCAACCGCAGGAAGTGCAACGAGAACAGTAGCGAGAACAACATGGATAGCTTTCATGACTGTCTTCCCCCGTAAGTCACCGCGGCGTTTACATCTTGCCGCTGTGATACGGATGAGTGGACACACGTCATCTCACGCAGTTGCGACAAACTCAAAAACTATATTTCCATTCGTAACCGCAACTTCCCACCACGCAGC
The DNA here is from genome assembly GCA_035651235.1 of Acidobacteriaceae bacterium. Lineage (GTDB taxonomy): Bacteria > Acidobacteriota > Terriglobia > Terriglobales > Acidobacteriaceae > Granulicella. The sequence goes on along the minus strand of DASRGC010000002.1, from coordinate 191,046 downwards.
GTGTAAGCGCGCTCTCTACCCTTACTCTTACTATCTGTTTTCCGGGTCGTAGTCGCTCGCCACAATCTGATCCACGCCCTGCGTCGACGCACCCGGATGATCTACCAGCACCACCGTGCGCACCGCGCCCGCCGCATACGTCGTCTGCGGCGCGGTCATCAGTGGCAGCGCCTGGTTCGTCGGCGCGGTCCCACCGGGCAGCACCACCAGCGAGTACGTGCCCGTCGGCAGCAGCATGTATCCGGTCGCGCCGCCGAACGCCACGCCCGCGCGCATCGCCGCCGTCGCCTTCAGCTTTTCACCCGCAGGCACCATGTACAGATCGACATTCCCCGCGCGCGTCGCCGCGTCGATCACCCGCACCGCAACCTCGCCCGACGGCGCAGGCGTCGTCTGGTCGGCATAGATGTTCTCCTGCAGGCTCGCCGCGACATTCGTCACCACCGCCGTGTACTGCCGCCCTGCCGTGAGCCCCGCATTAGACGCCACCAGCATCTGCGTCGTATTCGCGGTATTCGCACTCAGCCGCACATTGCCCGCCGGCAGCGGCACGTACGTGCTCGCGCTGCCGAAATCAACGCTGTACGCCAGCGCCGTACCGCCGGCATAAAAATCCATGCTCCCCGCATCCGGCGATGCCGCAATCACCCGCACCTGCGCAGCGTTCTCCGGGCTCATGTCAATGCCCTGGCATCCGAGCATCAGCATCGCCGCCACGCCCAGCGCACCCACACACAGCCGCCGTGCGCGCGAGCGGCTGGCCCGCGCGGCGCACACGCCGGTCCCTGCTGGGGTTGGAAAGGCTGCTGAGGTCACCCGCTCATTTTACCCACTTGCAGCGCCGTTACGCACACGCGGAGAATCGGCCTCGGAACCCGTATCTTTGCCGCTTTCCGCACTCCGCGTATGCCCCTGAAAACGTTGGCTGACACACCGTCAACTGCTACTTCCCCTTGTGGGCGACAATCTTGTCCGCGATCTTGTCGTAGGTCGCCTTCGGAATGATGCCCTTGGTCACCAGCTGGTTCTTCGATGTATACGGCCGCCCGTCGATGATCCGCTTGGCATACGCATCGCCGATCCCCGGCAGCGTCTTCAACTGGTCTGCCGTCGCCGTGTTGATGTCGATCAGGTCCGGCGCCGGCGCCGGAGCCATCACATGCGGTGCGTTTGGGCTCGCGGCCGGCGTCCCCGCCGACAGCACACCGGGAAGACTAATCAGGAGCCCGAGACAAGCATAAGAAAGCAGGCGATTCCAACGTGACATACACCCTCCTGAAGTTTCTTAATCTTTGATGCGCCCGTCAGCATACACTGTGCCCGCAGCTTCAGGGAGGTTCGATGCAAACTCTCCGCACCGCGTGTCTCGTTTGCGCTTTGGCTCTCGCTTCCAGCCTGGGCGCACAACACTTGGCCGCACAACAATCGCTGCCGGATTTCATCAGGTCGGAGCCCGCGCCTCCGCCGCCCACTCGCGCACAGATGCAAGCGCCCCCGCCCAACGCCTCCGGAACCAGCACTCCCAGCGGCGCGGTCCGCATCTCCGGCGGCGTCATGGCCGGACAGCTTATCAGCCGCGTCGATCCGGTCTACCCGGACACCGATGCTCAGGGAACCGTGGTCCTGCATGCCATCATCGGACCGGACGGAACCGTGCAGCAGCTCTCTGTCATCTCAGGACCACCGCCGCTCGTCAAGGCCGCCGTCGACGCGGTCCGCCAGTGGACCTACAGGCCCTACCTGCTCAACGGAGATCCCGTCAGCGTCGACACCACAGTCACCGTGAGCTTCAAACGCTGATCTCTAATCTCTGCCCTCACACCGGCACCGGAACGCCGCGCCCCATCTCCGTCTTTACAATCTGCCCATCCCGCATATGCAGAATGCGATCCGCGATCATTGCCGCCTCAGGATTGTGCGTAATCATCAGCACCGTCTGGCCCAGCTCGCGGCTCGACACCCGCAGCATCTCCAGCACCGCATCCGAGTTCTGTGTGTCCAGGTTCCCCGTCGGCTCGTCTGCCAGCACAATCGCCGGCTTGGTAATCAGCGCCCGCGCAATCGCCACCCTCTGCTGCTCGCCGCCCGAGAGCTCATTGGGCCGATGGTCCAGCCGTCCTTTGATCCGCAGCAAGTCCGCCAGGTGATCCAGCAGCGCACGATCGAACGGCCTGCCGGTATCGGCAATGTCATGGGCCAGCTGAATGTTGTCCTCCGCCGAGATCGTCGGCAGCAGGTTGAATCGCTGAAACACAAATCCAATGTGCGCGCGCCGCAGCTTCGTCCGCTGCGCATCGCTCAGCCGCGAGAAGTCCTGTCCGCGAATCTTCAGCGTCCCCGCCGTCGGCGACGTCAGCCCGCCCAGCACATAAAACAGCGTCGACTTCCCCGACCCTGACGGCCCCACAATCGACACAAATTCGCCCGGTTCCACGTTGAACGAAACGTCGCGCAGCGCCGGAACCTCCAGCTTGCCTGAACGGTACGTCTTCCCTAGATGACTGGCTTCAATAATCGGCGGCATAATGCAACAGCAATTACCCTGTCGTTCGTAGCCCTCAGTCTATCGCAGCGCGCCGTTCGGCTCCTCCAGCTCCTCGTCGTCTGCCCACACACAGCCGCAGCTCATGCAGCGCCACTCTTCCTTGCTGGGTCTCCAGTGAGGAATCGGCAACCTGATCAGCATGGACGCCGCCATCAGCTTGCGGTCCGGGTCATTCGCGATCACGTCGGTTGAACCGCACGTCGGACAAACCGGCTGCACAAATTCCTCGCCCGAGTCGATTTCAAACTGCGCCGGCATCGGCTGCGAAAGCACCTCGTCTGCTGCCGCCTCGTCCTTCGTCGCAACCTGCAGCCGCATGCCGCCAATGGCGTTGGACAGCGTCCAATCCATCCGCACCGTGTTCTCGTCACGCAGAAAACACTCGATTCCCGCCTGCTCCAGCACCGCCCGCGCGACAAACGCCTCGGCCATGTCGCGATATCGCCCAACCGTCACCAGGCCCGGCTCGTCGTCCTCGCCGATCGGATCCTCTTCTTCCTCAATCAGCGGCGGCTCCAATCCGCGCCGCGCAAACTCCGCCCGCAACGCCCACTGCGCTGCTTCCGTCAGGTCGTCATATTTCCGGGCGAGGCCCATCAACTCCGTCTCGGACATCACCCTGTACCGCTCTGCGAAGTTCTCCTCTGCACTCATCGCATCGGATACTAGCACTCCCTCACGCCGAGGCCGCCTGCATCAGCACAATCTCCGGGCTCTCCGGCATCTGCAGAAAACTTATCCTCAGCCGCACGCTCACCACCCGCACGCCGGCGCGCAGAGCCCGCTCATGCGTCCGCAGCATGCACAGCTCCGTCAGCGCACGATGGCTCACCTCCGTCATCTCCAGCCCCGTCTGCGCCAGACCACAGTACAGTTCCAGCACAGCCCCCAGCTCCACGTCGAAGCGATACTCCACCGTTCTGCGCCCGCATCGTCTGCAGACGGCCGCGGAGCACCCGGTCGCCGCGAACATCTTCCACAGCCGCGGCAGCAGCAGCTTGCGATCCTCAACCGAAAAGCTGTGCACCTCAATCGCGCTTCCAAATTCGGAATCCAGGGCCGATGTCCTCATGACTGCCCCTATCGGCAGCGCCGCCGGCGCCCATCACTCTGTCCCACAACCAGACTCAGCCACGTACACTCGCACACATGGTCCTCGGCCTCGGCACCGACATGATCGAGATCGCCCGCATCGAGCACTCGATCGTCCGCTTCGGCGACGCGTTCCTCCGCCGCATCTACACCCCCGCCGAAATCGCCTACTGCCAGCACAAAAAGAAGACCGCCGCCGAAAGCTTCGCCGCCCGCTTCGCCGCCAAAGAGGCCGCCGCCAAGGCCCTCGGCACCGGCATCAGCCGTGGCGTCACCTGGTGCGAGCTTGAGGTCCTCCGCCTGCCCGGCCAGCGTCCCACGCTGCACCTCTCCGGCCGCGCCGCCGCCATCGCCGCCCGCCTCGGCGTCCGGCACCTCGCCGTCTCCCTCTCCCACACCCGGGAGCTCGCCCTCGCCGTCGTCATCGCGGAAGACTGAGGAATCAGGGAACAGGAATCAGGGAACAGGGATCAGCACCAATAACAACGGATCTCGCCCGCGTGCCGAACTCGAATTGTTGCACCTGTGTATCACCAATGCCGGAATCACTCGGGATACCGCTTATGCCGATTCCCCATCCTGTTCCCTGATCCCTGTTCCCTGCCTTCCCGCTGTTACGATATCTCCCATGCCCAGTCAGGCTGAGGTCCGGTGGTCGCAGCTCAAGGTCGGCAGCATTGTTCTGGCCTCGCTGGCGCTTCTCACCACGCTGCTCTTTCTCATGACCAGCAATGCCGGCATCGGTCTCTTCCAGAAGCGCATCATCCTTCATTCCTTCTTTGACAACGCCGCGGGCGCCAAGGTCGGCGCGCCTGTTTCGCTCGAAGGCGTCACCATCGGCGAGGTCACCCGCGTCGAGATCACCACCGACCCCGCACGCAAGCTCACACCGGTCGAAGTCGTGATGAAGATCTCGCCTCGCTTCCGCCCGAGCATCCGCAAAGACTCCGTCGTCAGCTTCCAGACCACCGGCGTGCTGGGCGACACCGTGGTCGACATCAACAGCCAGCTCGCCAACGGCCCCGAGATTGAAAACGGCGACGAGCTCCGCACCAAAGACGTCCCCACCATCCAGGACGTCGTCGCCTCCAGCCAGGCAACCATTCAAAACCTCAACTCCATCATGCCGAAGCTGAATGACATCGCCACCTCGCTCGACAGCGATAAGGGCTCGGCCGGCAAACTCATCAACGATCCCGCGCTCTACAACCGCGCCGTCGGCACGATCGGCCAGCTCCAGACGCTCGCGACCAACCTCAACAACGGCCGCGGCACTGCCGGCAAGCTCCTCACCGACGACACTGCCTACAACAACCTGAAAGACGCCACCGCCAAGCTCGACGCCCTCGTCACCGGCCTCAGCAACGGCAAAGGTTCCGCCGGCAAGTTCCTCACCGACGACACGCTCTACAACAACCTGAACACCACCCTGAACCAGACCAACGCCATGCTCGCCCAGATCAACTCCGGCAAGGGCGGCGTCGGCCTGCTGATCAAAGATCAGGCCTTCGCCGACCGCCTCAACGACACGGTCACCAAGCTCGATCTGCTCCTCACCAACGTCGACAGCGGCAAAGGCACCATCGGCAAGCTGGCCACCGACGACGAGGCCTACAAGAACCTCAATAAGCTGCTCGCCGACAGCGACACCTTCATGAACATGCTCCGCACCGACCCCAAGAAATACCTCACCATCCACATGAAGATTTTCTAAGCCGGCGCCTCCTCTGACGCCTGGTTGAAGAATGCCCGCTGAACCGCATCGCCACGCCTTTTTCGTTGTCCCCTGCGAAACTTCCAGATATCCTGTGTCGTCCCAGCAGCACCGCTCCCTTGCTGTCAACCAAGGAGCCGTCCGGCATCGCCCGGCGACCCCGCAACACGTACCCACTTTCAGGAGACCTATGCGCACGCTCGTACTTGCATCCATCATCGGCCTCGCGGCTCCGCTTTGTTGTGCCCAGAACGCGGGATCAGACATCTCCCTGGCCCCCATCCATCTCACCGCCTCCGGTCCTGTTGACCTCGGCTCCGCTCCAACCAAGATCCCCGTCAAGCCCGTCGCCTTCGACGTCAACGCCATCGACAAGTCCGCGAATCCCTGCGACAACTTCTTCCAATACGCCTGCGGCAACTGGAACAAGAACAACCCCATCCCCTCGGACCGCGCCTCGTGGGGCCGCTTCGCCGAGCTGGCCGAGTACAACAACTATCTCCTCTATAAGGACCTCGTCGCCGCCGCCCAGGCCCCCAGGTCCCCGCTCCAGAAAAAGTATGGCGACTACTTCGCCGCCTGCATGAACACCGACCTGCTCGATAAGCTCGGCGACAAGCCGCTGCTCCCCGACCTCCACGCCATCGATGAGCTCACCAGCGTCAAGCAGCTCGCCGCCTTCAACGCCAAACAGGACCGCCGCGGCGGTGGCGCCTTCTTCGCCGTCGCCGTCACGCAGGACCAGAAGGACTCCACCCAGCAGGTCGCAGCTACAGGTCAAGGTGGATTGACCCTCCCCGACCGCGACTACTACGTGAACCCCTCCGAGCGTTTCCAGAAGCTCCGCCAAGGCTACGTCGACAACATGGTCAAAACGTTCCAGCTCCTCGGCGACTCACCTGACAAGGCGAAGCAGGAAGCCGACGACGTGATGACCATCGAGACCGCACTGGCCAAGGGTTCCCTCGATCGCGTCGCCCTTCGCGACCCCGCCACGCGCTACCACCCCATGTCCGTCGCCGACCTCCAGGCCAAGACGCCGAACTTCGATTGGCAGACCTACCTCGACGGCGTCGGCCTGCCGAACGCAAAGACCATCATCGTCACCAGCCTTCCCTTCCTCGACACGGCAAACGCCGAGATCACCGACGAAAACCTGCCCGCCATCAAAAGCTACCTGCGCTGGCACGCCGTCCACGCCGCCGCTCCAACCCTCAGCAAAAACTTCGAGGACCTGAACTTCGACTTCTTCAACCGCACTCTCATCGGCCAGAAGGAAGAGCTCCCTCGCTGGCAGCGCTGCACCTCAGCCACCGACCGCGCGCTCGGCGAGGCCGTCGGGCAGGAGTGGGTCAAGCAGAACTTCCCGCCTGCATCCAAGGAAGCCACTGAAAAGCTCGTGCACGAGCTCGAGGCAGCCATGGCCACCGACATCCAGACGCTTCCCTGGATGAGCCCCGAGACCCGCGTGCAGGCCGAAGCCAAGCTTCACGCCATTGCCGACAAGATCGGCTACCCGTCGCACTGGCGCGACTACTCCACCCTCGAGGTCAAGCGCGACGACTACTTCGGCAACGTGCAGCGCGCCGCCGCCTTCGAGCGTCACCGCAACCTCGCCAAGTTCGGCAAGCCCGTTGATCCCACCGAGTGGAGCATGACGCCGCCCACCGTCAACGCCTACTACAATCCGCCCCAGAACAACATCAACTTCCCCGCCGGAATCCTGCAACCGCCCTTCTACGACGTCAATAAGGACGCGGCCGTAAACTTCGGCGGCATCGGCGTCGTCATCGGCCACGAGATGACCCACGGCTTCGACGACCAGGGCGCGCAGTACGACCCCAAGGGCAACGTCCGCATGTGGTTCACACCCGAAGACCTCGCCAAATTCAAAGAACGCAGCGCCTGCTATGCCAAGGAGTACGACGCCTTTGAGGTCGCTCCCGGCCAAAACCTCAACGGCCATCTGACCCTCGGCGAAAACTCAGCTGACAACGCCGGTATCCGCATCGCCTTCCAGGCCCTGCAGCACACTCTCGAAGAAGAGGGTGCCAAGGCCGAACCTGGCTACGTCGACGGCAAGCGCGACGGCTACACGCCGGACCAGCGCTTCTTCATCTCCTTCGCTCAGGTATGGTGCGGCAATCAGACCCCGCAGGCCGCGATCACCCAGGCCAAGACCAATCCGCACTCCACCGGCGAGTGGCGCGTCCGCGGCACCGTCGAGAACTTCGACGAATTCGGCAAGGCCTTCGGCTGCAAAAAAGGCGACCCCGAAATGCCTGCCAACGGCGGCTGCCGCACCTGGTAAGCCTCAACTCACTCTCAACTCACTCCGACCAAGGCCCCGGATCTGTTCCGGGGCTTTGTAATTAAGCGCCGTCATCCTGAGCCGAAGGCGAAGGACCTCGGTATTTGTCTTTCGTGCACGCGTCCCGCCGCCGTCACCCACTCCCAGCCCAATCCCCGTCTACGTAAATTGGCAGAAATAGACCTTCGCCACTACAATCAGACGAAGGTTTGTACTCTCTCCAAGATCGATTTCTCCGCAACCCGGTTTTTTCTCGCCGAGCACGACGGAGATGAAGGAAGCACATGAAGTTGAGTTGGTTCGGCCGGCTGGCTCTGGCCCTGTTTGCGTCATTGGCCCTGGGACTTGGCATGTCGGCATGTGGCGGTGGAACCGTCGCCTACCTTTGGGTTATCGGTCAGCAGTACAACCAGATCGCCGCCTTCAAGGTTGACGACTACACCGGCAACCTCACCCAGACCCCCCATGAACCCTTCTCCGTTCAGGGCACAAATCCCGTCAGCATCGTCGTCAAGGCGGGCGGCCGTTTCGTCTATGTCCTGAACCAGGGCACGACACCCACGCTGCCCCCAACCTGCAAGACCGATGCGGCAGACTGCCACCTGAACTGGACAGGCAGCGGCATCGTCGAGTTCTCCGTCGGCGGCGACGGCACGCTCACCTATCAGCAGACCTTCACCAGCCAGGGCTTCGAGCCCGTCTGGATGCAGTTCGACAGTACCAACTCTTATCTCTACGTGCTCGACAAGTACAGCCACAACTATCAGTCCGATCCGACGAAGGCCGGCTACGACATCAACGGCTCCATCACGGTCTTCTCCGTCGACCCGACCACCGGCCGCCTCACTCTCGTGCTCAACACCCAATCGGTCCCGCCCGGTGCCCCCGCGCCCACCTTCTGGGAGGTCGGGCAGAACCCGCTCATGATGAAGTCCCTGGGGAGCTGCCTGTTCACCGTCAACTCCGCGGACCAGTCCATCACGCCCTACAGCCAGGGCGCCGGCGGCCAGCTCGTCAACTCCACCACGGGCAAGTTCTTCCCTCAGACCAACCGCATCACCTCGATCAACGGCAACGGCAACACCATCGTCCTCACCGACGCCGGCAACAACACCATCGTTCCCCTCTCCAGCGCGAGCTGCAATCTTGCTCCCACCAACGGCGGCACGACTCCTAATCTCACCGGCACCTCGAACCCCGTCTACTCCTTCATTGCCACAGGCGGCAGCAATACCTACCTGTACGTCCTGAACCAGTCGACGACCAACACCACCCAGAACCAGCCCAACAGCTCCATCTCCGCCTTCGTCATCCAGAGCGGCAACAACCCGCTGTCGGTAATTCCGGGCGCGCCTTTCCCCACCGATTCCGACCCGGTCTGCATGGTGGAAGACCCCACCAACAAGTACCTCTACATCTCCGATCATGACCCGGGTCAGGTGACCGGAAAGCTCTTCGACTCCACGCGCGGCACTCTCGGGCAGCTCTCCCGCGGCTCCACCTTCCCCGCCACCGGTCTGGCCACATGCGAGGCGATCAGCGGTGCCGTCGACTAAGGAGCCAAGGAGCCGCCGTGTCTCTCACTCATCAACCTTCGAATCCCTCGGTCCCGGCCGAAACTCGCACGGCGCCCGCGCCAGCGAAGCAAATGATGGATAACGCGCAAGCAAAGCCCATGAAGTTGAAAAAGGTACAAATGACGTACAAAAGAGCGCTCCAGGCTGCGATGGCCGCAGGTATTTCAATTGCCATTGGGCTCGGCGCAACGGCCTGCAGCCGAGACTACGTATCGGATTACGTCTACACCGTCTCGGCCTCCAGCGGAAACATCAACGGCTTTGCCGTCGACTACCAGACCGGCATCCTGAGCCAGATCACCGGCTCGCCCTTCCAGACCGGCTTCACCCGCGAGACCACGCTCGTTCCCTCGCCCGACGGCAAGAACCTCTACGTTCTGTCCGGCTTCGAGGACTCCAAGGTGGAGCAGTTCTCTGTCGGCACCGACGGCAAGCTCTATGGCGCACACACCTACTCGCTTGCAGGCAGCGCCGGCGCCACCTACCCCACGGCCATCGCCGTCGATAGCGCGGGCAAGTTCCTCTACGTCACCTTCACCTACCAGCCCGGCTTCACACCCGCCTCGCCCGGCCCCGGCGGCGTCTCCGTCTTCCCCATCAATGCCGACGGCAGCCTCGGCACTAACGTCAGCTTCAACGGCCAGCCCTTCCTCGGCGTCGGCAATAACCCGGTCGCCCTTACGGTGACCCCGCCCATCTGCTCGAGCTCACCCGTCATCGCTTCCAACGCAGCCTGCACGGGAAGCAATGGCGCCGGTCACCAGAACGTCTTCGTCTATATCGTCGACCAGGAAGCCGCGCCCAACGCCACCGTCCTCGGTTACGCCCAGAACACCTCCACCGGCGCGCTCACCCCGCTCTCCGGCACAGCCTTCAGCTCGAGCCTCAAGACCTGGCAGGGCTACCACGCCGGCGTGGCACCCAGCGCTATCGCTGCGGATCCCACCGGCAGCTGGGTTTACGTCACCGACCAGAACGCGAACCAGATCTACGGCTACGCCATCGGTCCCACCGGCAACCTCACCGCGCTGACCTCCAGCCCCTACGGCACCGGCCTCTTCCCCGTCTCCATCATCGTCGACCCGCGCGGCAAGTACGTCTACACGACCAACTTCAACAGCGGCTCAGTCAGCTCCTACGCCATCGACCAGGCCAGCGGCTCGCTCTCGAGCATCGCCGGCGCCGGAGGCTTCTCCACCGGCACGCGTCCCACCTGCGTCACCATCGAGCCGGCGCTCGGCATCTACCTCTACACCTCCAACTACCTCGACGGCACCGTCTCCGCCGGCCAGCTCAGCCCCAACACTGGCGGCATCACCGGCGTACAGGACTCGCCGTTCACCGTCTCCGCCCTGCCTGCCTGCATCGCCTCCGTTCCCAACGGCCCACACTCCTTCCAGCTCGCCAACCCATAAAGCAGCCGGTAGGTTCGGGCTTCAGCCCGAACTCAGCAAGTCAGCCCCAACAAAAAGCGCTCCGGTCCGCCGGAGCGCTTTGCTTTTCCCTTACCCCTTACCCCTTCCCTCGCCTCGCTGACTCGCTGACTCGCTGATAATAGTTCCATGCCTCACGCCTCACAGTTCTCGCTCGCCGGCATCCCCCTCGGCGCCGGCCCGCTCTTCCTCATCGCCGGGCCCTGCGTCATCGAGTCCGAACCGCACGCCCGCCGCATGGCCGACGCCATCCAGCGCATCGCCGCCGACCTCCATATCCCCTACATCTTCAAAGCCAGCTACGACAAGGCCAACCGCACCTCCATCCACAGCTTCCGTGGCCCCGGCCTCGAAGAAGGCGCTCGCATCCTCCGCCTCATCGCCGAGCAGAACCGCCTCCCTGTCCTCACCGACATCCACACCGCCGATCAGGCCACCGAGCTCTCCGACCGCCTCGGTCCCGTCGACGCCATGCTCCAGATCCCCGCCTTCCTCTGCCGTCAGACCGACCTCCTCATCGCCGCCGCCCGCGCCTGCGCCGCACCCAACCGCGCCGTCAACGTCAAAAAGGGCCAGTTCGTCGCTCCCTGGGACATGCGCCACGCCGTCGAAAAGGTCCGCGAATCCGGCTGCTCCCGCGTTACCCTCACCGAGCGCGGCACCTCCTTCGGCTACAACAACCTCGTCGTCGACATGCGCTCGCTCCCCACCCTGCGCGCCCTGGCTCCCGTCGTCTTCGACGCCACCCACTCCGTCCAGACCCCCTCCGCCGCTAATGGCGTCTCCGGCGGCCAACCCGAATTCATCCCCGTCCTCGCCCGTGCCGCCGTCGCCGCCGGCATCGACGGCATCTTCCTCGAGGTCCACGACAACCCGCGCGAAGCCAAATCCGACGGCGCCAACGCCCTCCACCTCAACCGCCTCCGCCCGCTGCTGGAAACCCTCCTCGCCCTCCACACCGCCGTCGCACCGTCCGAATAATCCCGGTCTCTGCTATCGCCGCCATCCCTTAAACAAAAAAAGGCCCCCGAACCGGAGGTCGTCCATGCTTCGGGGGCCCAATCTGCCGTGGTCGCTGGAGGCGGGTGCGAGGGAACGCTCTGGGGAGCGGCCTGCACGGCCAGGAACACCATCTCCGTCGTCCCCGGCCAACCATTGGCACTATAGGTTGAACGTCTCAAACCACCGCTCAGGGTATGGATTTCCTGTGGAAATCCTCTGCGTCCTCCCTGTTTATCGGGTCGAGACCTGGACAACCTTTAGGGTCGGCGTCTGCTGATTCCAGCTGTCGCTAACTCCCTCAAAAATCAAGCGAAAATCCGCTCCAGCCCCCGGCGCCAGCGGGGCCGAACTCAGCGGCTCGGTATCCACATACGGCTGCCGCGTGCGGATGATCGACACCGGCGCGCTCAGCACCTGCGCCTGCCCGCCATCCGCCGCAAACGACGCCTCCACCGTCACCCCGGTCACCGTCTGGTTCCCATGGTTCACGATGTGCCCATCCACATACGTCGACCGCCCTCCCGACAAACTCTCCGACTGGCTGGGCTGCAGGCTCGTCAGCTCCAGGTTCGCCGCATACGCCGCTCCGCCCGTCGCCCCAGATCTATGCCGTCCCACGGCAAGCCACGCCACCACGATGATGACCACTACCACCGCCGCAATCGAAACCGCTGCGGTCGGGAAGCTCTTCTCCCGCACCGGCTCCCTGAACAAAGGATCGGTCTGCGATTCGCGGGAGTCCTTCGGGTCCGGAGAAATATTTGTAGGCTCAGGCATCACGAGCGATTCTATACTGCACCAAATCCTTCAAGAGCTTTTCGGGTTCGGCTTGATTTTGGGCAGAGCATCTGCCGTACCTCTGGAGTACTTTGGGACACGAGGTCCTTTTGATGTCCAAGCACGCTACCTCCGCGACCCTCCGCCTCTGCGAAACCCGCGCGCCCATCCCCGGCACGCAGGAGGAGCGCCAGCGTGACTACGCCGAGACCCTCCACCGCGAAGGTCCTTTCCTCATCCGCTCCGAACTCAGCCGCATCCGCCCCATCGATCCCGCACCCGACAACCTGTTCAATCGCATCTGCCAGGCCGTCGACGTCCTCCTCGGCCGCCGCCACGTCTACGTCGAACGCCGCCATCCCCGCCCTTGAGCGGGGTCCCCGGCGAGCTTGCTCGTCGGGGCGGGACTCGCCCGTTCAACCTGCGCACTCCGGCCGAACATCGTTCGGCTCCGCCGCGGCGCAAACCTGCGCCGCGTAATCATACGTAGAGGCATTCGCCCGGAGGATGGACCCCATGCAGCATTCTGACGCACTCGTGTTTTTTGGCGCGACTGGCGATCTTGCTTACAAAAAAATCTTCCCCGCCCTGCAGGCGATGGTGAAGCGCGGCACGCTCAACGTCCCCGTGATCGGCGTCGCCAAGTCCGGCTGGACGCTCGATCAGCTGAAACAACGCGCGCAGGACAGCCTCGAAAAACACGGCGGCCTCGACCCCAACGCCTGGGCAAAACTCAGCAGCCTGCTTCGCTACGTCGACGGCGACTACGCCGACCCCAACACCTTCACCGAAGTCCACAAACAACTCGGCGACGCGACGATGCCCGCCTACTACCTCGCCATCCCGCCATCCATGTTCGAAACCGTCGTGCAGCAGATCCCCCGCGTCGGCTGCTCCGGCGTCTGCCGCGTCATCGTCGAAAAGCCCTTCGGCCACGACCTCGCCTCCGCGCAGGAACTCAACCGCATCCTGCTGAACGAATTTCCCGAATCCTGCATCTTTCGCATCGACCACTACCTCGCCAAGGGCCCCGTGCACAACATGGTGTCCTTCCGGTTCGCCAACAGCTTTCTCGAACCGCTCTGGAACCGCACCTTCATCGAGAGTGTCCAGATCACCATGGCCGAAAACTTCGGTATCGAAGGCCGCGGCGCCTTCTACGACCAGACCGGCGCCATCCGCGATGTCATCCAGAACCACCTCTTTCAGGTGATGTGCAATCTCGCCATGGAAGCCCCCGCAAACCACGACAGTGAATCCATCCGCAACGAGAAGGTGAAGGTTCTCAAGTCCATCCCCGCCATCAACCCGGAAGACGTCGTGCGCGGCCAATTCATCGGCTACCTCAATGAGAAAGGTGTCGCCCCAGACTCACAGGTCGAGACCTTCGCCGCCGTCAAGCTCTCCGTAAACTCCTGGCGCTGGAGCGGCGTCCCGTTCTACATTCGCGCCGGCAAGAACCTTCCCATCACCTGCACCGAGGTCATGGCGCGCCTCCGCTGCCCGCCCGCCACCAGCTTCAACACGGAAACCGGTCCGCAGAACTACATGCGCATGCGCATCAGTCCGGAGATGACCATCGCGATGGGGGTCAGCGCAACCAACCCCGAAGGCCACGGCCGCCGCCGCGCCGTCGAGATGGTCGCCTCCCGTCACCCGGAACCACGGGACATGGAAGCCTACGAGCGTGTCCTCACCGACGCCATGGCTGGCGACACCACGCTCTTCGCTCGCCAGGACTACGTCGAAGAAGCCTGGCGTATTGTCGACCCCATCCTCAACGACCCCGGCCCCATCACTCGCTACGAGCCGCACACCTGGGGCCCCAGCGATCAATCCATCCTCCCGCCCGGCGGCTGGAACGACCCCAAACCCGAGGCCACCGGCACACTTCAACCCGTCGACGTCTAACACCCAGTCATTTCTCGGTACCGACGATGTGGGTGCCCCATCTTCGCGGGCGGCTTTTCGCGCGCTAAGGTGGGCATCGCGCGTTAAAACGCGCGAGTGCCCTTGCCTTTGCTTTTCTTTCTGCCATTCCGAGGCGTAGCCGAGGAACCCGCTTTTTGCCGGGTGCCCCATTCATCGCGCAGCGATGAGTGGGCTAATCCTGATTCGCTGACTGGCTAACTTTCAGCTCGCTCATGCAAAGCTCGCCGCTTCACCTTCTGCCGGAAGTCCTCACCGCCAGTTCTAAGCTTGCGCTGCAATCCGAATTGATGCAATTTAGGTACGCCTCACAATTCGCCTCGGAGGTGGTACCTGAAAGAGCAAAATGCCAAAGAAGGAGAAGTTATTCAAAACTTCCTTCAGGAGTTGTCGAACATACCGGGTTGGTTGAAGCTCGACCGCGAGAAGCAGGGCAAACTCTTTGAGCACACCTCTCACATACAGCAATACCTCCAGATGCAACGCCTTGGCGAGTTTGGGTGCCTCCTCGAACTTACACAGGTCCATCAACTCCTTGAATACGAAGAGATGAAGATGACCGACTATCTGCGGTTCGTCTATCCGGCCCGCCATCCGCGCACCATCTATCGCAAGCTGCAAGCCTTCCAGGATCTCTCCACTAGCATTCCCAACTCCGTCCTCAAACGCATCACGGGGTTGGGACATGACGTCCTCTCGAAGTTCGAACGGATCTCTCAAGCGGCTCTTGGCGACATTCGCAACGCCCTACACAAGATGCCCCTGCTTCCCGTCAATACAGACGAGGCCGCGGAGAAGTACCTCAAAGAACTCGACACCGAGCTACTCAAAGAGAGAAAGGACCGCAGAGCCAAGGGCAAACAGGACAAGAATCAGGCCGCGAGGAAGGCGACCAGGGATGTCCTCGGGCACCTGCGGGACGCCGGCCTCAAGGACAGTGCCGAGAAACGCCAGTGGCTTGCACGAGTTTTCGGGTGGGTCATGGAGGATCAGAACCTCATCGGTACTCTCCGCCCCAGAAGAATCCCCGTTCCCGACGGAATCCTCGTGCGCCGCGGTAGACCTCCAAAGAAGAGATTCAATTAAGGACGCAGCTAGATGACGAAGCCGCTTGGTTCATAGATCGTTAGCCTTGGGTCCTACCTACCCAAAGCTCGCCCGCCGCACCGTCTGCCGGAAATCCTCACCCTTCATCTCCACCACAACGCACATCTCCTGCAGCCTTGATCGCATGCGCTCCCCGATCCGATCGCCGAGCGTCTCCTCACGCACCGCAGCCCGCGGCCCACTCAACTCGCCTCCGCCCGGCGGCAGGTTCGAATAGTTCGTCGTGATGATCGTCGTCCGCCGGTCGTTATACCGGGTGTTCAAAATATGCGCGACCGTATCCCACACCCAGTCGGTCGGCTTCGACGCGCCCAGCTCATCCAGCACCAGCACCTCGGCCTCGAACACCGGCTGCAGAATCTCCAGCTCCGTCGCCTCCACGCTGCGGTTATAGCTGTTCTGCACCTGCTTCAGCAGATCGCGATAATCAAAGAACAACCCCTTCGCTCCCCGCTCCGCAAGCAGCGCCTGCAGAATCCCCACTGCAAGGTGCGTCTTGCCCACGCCAATCGATCCGGTCAGCAGCAGCCCCGGCACATCCGTCCCCGGCAGATACTCCCGAACGAAATTCCGCGCCTGCACCAGCGCATTCGACAGCGATGGATTATTCCCGCCATAGTTCGGCACATAATCCTCCAGCGTGCAGTGCGCATACCGCTTCGGAATCCTGGCCTGCTCGATGATCCGCACCGCCCGCCGCGCTGCCCGGCACTCACACGGCTGTGCCACCCGCAGCCCTCCCTCGCGCTCCACAACGCGCAGCCCCGAACCCTCACAAATCGGACAAATGTCTGCCATCGGTCCCCTCAGTATCGCAGCCTCCACGCACCGCGCGTTCCTGTGCGAATCCCGTCAGCAAAGAGGAAACCCGCCCGCCAGATCACCCCAGCACCATTTAAGAGTGCAGCCCCCTGTCAAGAATAACTCCTTTGTTTTGAAGATTTTGCAGCCACTCTATCTCCCAAGTGATTGAAAACAGATAATTTACCAATCCGTGTTCCCTTGAGGTCCAAGCCTAAGTCCAATGTTCTGAAGATTTTGCGCAAAAACAGGCGGGGGGAGGGGGTACCCTCCACCAATGCTAAAATAGACAAAGCGCCTGAAGGTCCGGGAGTCGGACCCCAAGCTCGCAGCGCGACAGGAACCTCGATGTCGGGAGTTGAACTTCTCGCCCCGGCAAGCGAACCGTTCTGCGGCGGGTTAGCTAGCGAAAGGATTCACCATGCCCAAGGAAGGCATCCACCCCAAGTACGAGAAAGCCAACGTCCGCTGCGCCTGCGGCAATCACTTCGAGACCCGCTCCACCCACAAGGGTGACATCGTCCTCGAAATCTGCTCGGCCTGCCACCCCTTCTTCACCGGCAAGCAGAAGCTGGTCGACACCGCCGGGCGCGTCGAGCGTTTCCGCCGGAAGTACGCGGCCGCCGAGAAGAAGTAAGCACTCAATCACACAAACAATCAGTAAAGAAGAAAGGCCTCCCGAGCGGGAGGCCTTCCTTCTTCCCCCTGTGATGCGCTTCAGTATGGCCAGTAGCGCGGATGGTAGTAGAACATCGGCGCCGCCGGATAATACACCGGCTGCGGCACATACACCGGCTGCGGTTGCGGCACATACACCTGCTGCGGAGCAGATTGCACAATGATCACCTGCGGAGGCGCAGCGGCTGCCTGGTACACCGGCTGCTGGTACTGCGGTGCATACTGCTGCGGCGGCGGTGCGTAGCTCTGCTGCACTGGCGCAGGCTGCTGCTGCTGAGGCGCCGCATACTGCGATCCGAACGCCTGATCCGCAGTCATGTATCCCTGGTCGATCATGTTTTCCCTGTGCCGCTCGATCGCAGCAGCGCGCCGCTCAATAAGCGCGGGCTGTTGATAGTCCTGCTCCGCCTGTGACGGGATGCCGAAATCATCCAGCACCTTCAGTGTCAGTTGCGTCTCCGGTTTGAGTGTCGGCCGCGGTCCGCGGCGCGGCAGATTGATCAGGTCAATCGGCCACAGCACCGGAATCAGCCATTCAATGGTGTCGCGCGTAGGATGTCCTGTGCCGTGAATCCGTCCCTGCGCATCCACCGGATACTTGGGCGCGGCAACCACGCGGGCGTTGATCGGCACGTTCGTGTCCGGCTGGATCATCAGGCGATCGAATCGCAACTCCATCCAGCCCTTCCCAACGAAATGTCCAGGATCTTTGTATTCCTCGAAGTGACCGATCAGGTAGCTCCCATACGGGAACACCACCCGGCTGTACGCCTCAGTGTGACCGAGCGTGCACATGACCGGATCACCGATGGCTTCTGTCTTCGATGAAATTCTGTCCGAGACCGTGCACTTGAGGATGGAGCCGGCGGGCACAAGCTGCTCGGCTGAAGCGGTCGCGGGTGAGGAAAGAGAAACGGCAGAAAGCGGAGCAGAGAGGAGGAGAGTGAGTATGAGCTTGCTCTTCATGACAACCCCGAGGAACTCGCGGGCTCATCCGAGGAGCCCGGCTGCAGTTGCGTTGGCAACATGCGACGCTCACCTTGCGAGTGCGCTGGCCCCCATCGAACTTCCGGTGGAAGCCGATACAAAGAGTTCCACAATAATGCTCTCGTGGTATTGCACGGTCAACGGTTAAACTTGAACTCAGCGGCCCGGTAGTCCCGTTTCGGGAGGCTATGCTGGATTGGGAGCTGCAGCTATCCTCAAGCGAATTCAAGTGCTTCGCTGGATTGAATTTATTGCGCATCAGAACAAGCCGGCGGCTCTGATAGCACGGCGAAACCGGCCGGGCAATATCCTCGCTGCGGAAAAAGTTGCTGTGGATAAGAAGTGGACATCAACGATGGAGCGCGAGATGCCGGCCGAGGCCAGCGTGCCGGCGGAGCTGTATATCGGCAACGTGCGCATTGCGCCGGCAACCGTGCTCGCACCCATGGCCGGCGTGACCGACACGGTCTTCCGCCGCTTCATCAAGAATGCATCCTTATACTCCGCCGCGACGCCATCGAGTGCAACACAAAACGATGCGGCCGGCGATGTTGATGTCGAGACCTCCAACGAGGTCTCCGGCTGCGGTCTCATCATGACGGAGTTCACCTCTGCCGACGGCCTGAGCCGCATGCGCGAGACCAAGCGCAAGCGCTACCTGACCTACTACGACGACGAGCATCCCATCTCGGCGCAGATCTTTGGCTCCAACCCCGAGACACTCGCCGAGAGCGCGCTTATCTGCCAGGACGCCGGATTCGACATCGTCGATCTCAACCTTGGCTGCCCTGCAAAGCGCGTCGTCAACTGCAACGGCGGCAGCGGGTTGCTGCGCGACCTACCCGCAATCCAAAAGATCTTCGAGCGCGTTCGCGCTGCGGTGACGATTCCCTTCACCGTGAAGTTCCGCCTGGGATGGAACGACTCCAACATCGTCTGCGTCGATCTTGCGAAGATGGCTGAAGACTGCGGCCTCAACGCGGTGGCGCTGCACGCACGCACACGCGAGCAGGGCTACTCCGGTGAGGCGCGCTGGGAATGGATCGCGGCGATTAAAGATGCCGTGAAGGTTCCAGTCATCGGCAACGGTGACATCCGCACGCCCGAAGATGCTGCCGCGATGATCGAGGCCACGCGCTGCGACGCCGTGATGATCGGCCGCGCTGCGCCTGCGAATCCGTGGATCTTTCGCCAGATCGCGCAGTACACGGCGACCAAGCGCGCCACGGGAACGGGGGCCTACGAGAAGCCGACCGAGATGGATCGCTACCGCATGATCCGCGACTACTTTGAGCGCCTGCTGCACGAGATCACAGAACATCCTGAAGTCATCGCTCCCGCAATCAGCGACGAAGCGAAGCGGCAGAAGCGCGATCACGAGAGTGCACAGCGTGACGCGATCGGCAAGATGAAGCAGTTCGCGAGCTGGTTCACGCACGGCGTTCCCGGCGGAGCCACGCTGCGCCGCGAGATCTTCGAAGCCAAACGCGGCGCTGAGGTGATGGAGCGTGTCGAACGTTTCTTCACCGCGCGCATGGATGAACCGGCAGAGCAGCCGCCACTTGAACCTGATGATGAGTTGAACGCCGCGCCAGCGTGGATGGGATAGTCATCGCCGCCGTTGCGGGCTAGAATTTTCGACATGTCTCGAATATCGCTTTACAGTTGCGCCCTATTGCTTGCGGTCGTGTGCCCGGTTGCACACGGGCAGCAGGTGCTTCATCGCCGCAATTCTCCAGACGCAACCGCGAATGCGAGTGAAGACACAGCGGTCCCTGGAGGCGTCGAAGTTCTCTCGGACACCGGCGGAGTGAATGTTGGGCCTTATGTGAAGCAGATTTTGAAAACGATCTATAAGAGCTGGATGCCTTTGATTCCGCCGGAGGCGAAGCCGCCGCAATCAAAGCAGGCCGAAAGCTCGATCCGTTTTACGATCCTTCCGGACGGCAGAATCGGCGTCATGCATCTCGATGACTCGACACATAATGATGCGGTGAATCGTTCGTGCTGGGGGGCAATTACTTCGACCGGTCAGTTCCCTCCATTACCAGCAGGCATGGAATCGCGACCGCTCGAGTTGCGAATTCACTTCTACGTGAATACGCAGCCCCACTGATTATTTCTACTTCAACGCTGCGATGATCTGCTCGGTGGAGCGCACGCGTCCCATGCGAGGGAAGATGTTCTTCACCGCGAACTGGTGCCACTCCGCGATCATACTGCTCATTGCATCTTCGGCGAAGACGAGGTTATAGCCGATATCCTGCGCGGCGCGCGCGGTGGATTCCACGCCCATGTTGGTCGCAATGCCGCCCAGGATGATGGTGTCGATGCCCTTGCGGCGAAGCTGCTGATCGAGGCTGGTTCCTTCAAATGCGCCCCATTGGCGCTTCGCGATGATGATGTCTCCCGGCTGCACGCCGGCTTCGGGAACGATCTCAGTCGCGCCGGGCGGCAACTGCGCGGGCATTGGAGGACGCTGCTCGTCAGTGATGCGATTCGCGAACTCGCCGATGAGCACGTGCACATACACAACAGTGCCGCCGGCCGCACGCACTGCTTCGGCGAGCTTCGCCGCGCGAGTAATCACGTCGAAAGGCTTGTACGGCGCGGTGTCGCGAGCGACGATTGCGCGCTGCAGATCGATAAGAACGAGTGCGGTCTTCTTCGGATCAAGCGTCAGCTGCTGGTCTGCTATTCGACTCATTATCCTGCTGCGTCAGTCTTTGAACTTATGCCTTTACGGCGGATTCCACCTCGCTCCACTCGTCGGGCGAGAGTTGGAGGTTGGCGGATTTCATGTTCTCTTCCAGATGCGCCACCGAGCTTGTTCCTGGAATCGGCAACATCACAGGCGAGCGATGCAGCAGCCACGCAATCGACAACTGCGCAACCGTGGCATTGTGCTTCTTCGCAATCTGATCGAGCTTGCCACCCGGCGCTGCCAGCTTGCCCGCAGCCACAGGAAACCATGGAATGTAGCCGAGATTGTGCTTTTCGCAGTAGTTCACAATGTCTTCGCTCTTGCGCGTCGTCAGGTTGTATTCGTTCTGCACGCTGACGATGTCAACGATCCTGCGCGCATGCTCAATCTCGGCAACGGACACTTCACTCAGTCCGATGTGGCGGATCTTTCCTTGCTCCTGCAGCTTCTTCGCTGCACCGAGCGACTCCTCGACTGGCGTCTTCGGATCGATGCGGTGAAGCTGCCAGAGATCCAGCCGCTCAGTTTTCAGATGACGCAAACTCATCTCCACCTGCTGCGTGATGTACTCCGCGCGGCCGAGCGGAATCCATCTGTCCGGGCCGATGCGGGTGAGTCCGGCCTTCGTTGCAATCACGAGGCCGTTCTTGTACGGAGCAAGCGTCTCGCCGATAAGAATCTCGCTCACATCCGGACCGTACGAATCCGCGGTGTCGATGAAATCCACGCCGAGCTCCACTGCCCGCCGCAGAACACGTTTGGCTTCTTCGCGGTCCTTCGGCTCTCCCCAGATACCTTTTCCGGTGATGCGCATCGCGCCGAATCCGAGCCGATGAATCTCCATGTCGCCGCCGAGGCGGAAGGTGGTGGCAGTCTGGGTCGCTGTTGGCATGGCAGTCTCCTCTGTCCTCCGGTTCGATGCGCGACCGGCTGTGGAGGACGCAGAGGAATTTCATTGGCGCAAATTCAAATTCTGCGCAAATGATTTCTGGATGAAGCTTTGCCGCCGCTCTTGCGCCACACGACGCGAATCTGCTGGCGCCAGCGTTCGTCGAGCGCAAGCAGATTCCACTCCACGGCCGGCGAGAGATATCGGAGCACGGTCTCGGTTGCGGGATGGATGTGCAGCGCCGGTGCCACAAGATAGAGCCGCGGCGGCAACGGCGAGAGCTCTACACCGCGAAAGTAGCCGTGGCGCTGAAACTCGCCGAGGCCAGTGTTCGGATCGGCTGTCTCGCGATGATGGTGCCGCACGCGAATCCAGTAATCGAGCCCCTGCAGCGCGAAGTGCAGATCGTCCTGCGCCTTCAGCTCCAGCACAGCGAGCCGGCCGTCTGCAGTGACTCCAAGCAGATCGAGCATGCCGCGATCGCTCGCGCCGGCAATGGCCGGCACCTGCGTGTAGACGTGCTTCGGATCCAGATGGGGCAACACACGCGAGCCGCTTCCGTTCGCGAATTCGTTATGGCTACCGGCGGATTCAGGATCGAGGCGATTGCCGCGCGTGTCGGGGTCCGGATCGTTCGCAAAGTGTCCGAGCGTACGATGCGCTCCGTGCGGCTGCGGCGCGAGATTCCGTGTGAGCGGGGCAAGATCATGCCGCAGCACCGACTCCAGCCAGCGCTCCGGCGCGGCACGGTAGAGCGCGTCCTGCGCAGGATTCAAGGGCGATGTTCTCGCTCGCACACCACGCATCGGCAGACGCGAATGTGCCGCCGCGAGCTCAGGACCGCCGATTCTGCGGTGCGGTGGGACGGCGATATGACGCTGGACACGCCCCACAGCGCGGCGGCGCGCGAACAGCTCCGTCACGCGCTGCTGAATCTCGTCGCGGGTCGCAGATGTCAGCGGCAGCTCGGCTTCACCGCTGCCAAACGTGATCTCGAGCGTATGCGCGAAGCTGCCGGGCGCGAGGCTGATGCGCGCGCGTGCAAACTCCAGCCCATGCAGCAGAAACGCGAGCTCCGACGTGCTGCGCAGCCGCTGCTCGACGCACGCGTGATCATGCGGTGGCACAAGCTCCAGCACCTCTTCGATGGCCTTTGCGAAGCGTTCGGCTGCTGCGCTCTCGTCGGGATGATGCACAAGCCGCGTGCGCAGATTGCCCGTGTCTGCGAGGTCGCGCTGCTGGAGCTCTTCGCTTGCCGCATCCAGCTCGTACAACTCCCATTGCGCTGCGTCGGCGTTCAGCCACGCCATCCGCGAGAGTGTCAGCGCAGCCATGCCGCGCGGCATCACGACCTTCAGTCCCTGATAAATTCTTCGCCCCGCGCCCTGCTCGCGACAGTGGTGCAGCCAGAGAATGCCGAGCGTCAGGATGCCGTCGACGATCGCTGTGCTCTCGTGCTCGCCGACGCCAATCACCGCCCACGCCTGCGATCCGCGCACCAGCATGCCGCGCGCGTACGCCGGACCGAAACTGCGTTCGAGGTCCATCGCCGTGCGGAAGCCTTCGATACCCCACTCCGGAAAGTTGCGCGCGAGCGCTCGCTCCAGCAGCCGCTGATAGCGCCTGCGTGCAGCGTCGCGCGTGGTTGGCGTGCGGCGCTCGCGGGTGTTCACCAGCTCCAGCGACTTGGCCTGCGTGTGCCCCAGCCGCTTCGTCGAAAGCCGCAGCCCGTTCGCGCGCGGAGCCGCAGCGATTATGCTGCGCACAATGTTGCGCTCGTCGCTCCAAAGGTGCAGCGAACAGCGGCCATGCTCTGTTGAAAGCGCGTACTTCGCGGTGCGCAGGTCGAACAGCATCTTGCCGTCCTCAAGCACGGCAGCTTCGCTGTGTTCCCCGAGGAACTCAGCGATCGCGGCGGCAATCTGTTCGGCAGTTTGCGGTGCGGCGTCTTCGACAGGGGCCCGTTGTGACGGCATGCGTGAGAGCGTATCACCGCATCAGGCTCGACGCTCTACCACCCTTGTTGTGCGCGCAGATGCGTAATATGTGCGACGTGGTGCCGGCAGTGCCACGCATACAGCAGCGTCACCACATCCAGACGCTGCAGGCCGCGCTCGCTGTGGTTCCATGTCCGCTTCCACTGCGCCTCGTCCATCGAATTCAACAGCGTCACCCAGCGCGCGTGCACGCCTTCCAGAATATTCAGTGACCACTCGATCGGCATTTTGTGGTCGGGCAGTTCGGCGAACGCCGCCTCGTGATATCCCTGCACGGTCGGTTGCTCTTCGGTCAGCGCGCGGCAGAGGCGATGCAGGGACGCCATATGTGAATCGGCCAGGTGATGCACCACCTGCCGCACCGTCCATCCGCCCGCGCGATAGGGCGTGTCGAGCTGGTGTTCGCTCAGCGAACGCACGGCCTCGCGCAGTTGTTCCGGCGTCTCGGCGATCGTCAAAATTGCGTAGCGCCGGTCCTCGGCAGTAATCGTCTCAGGAGGCGCGAACCGCCCGGTGGGATAACGCGCATCATTCGTCTGCGACACTTCATTGGTGTCCGGCATAGGCTCTGCCTCCAGGTGTTAGACCTGTATCGTAAATGGTGTGAGCCGTCTGGGAATGACACGGAAGCGGGAAGGAGCGGGGACGATGTCGAAGGTCCGGTTTGGATTTCTGGCTGTAAGTGCAGCGATGCTATGCGGGTGTTCGCGCGCGCACTCGAATGCGCCGGCGAACGCTGAAAACACTCAGCCGGTCGCCGCACGCCAGTCGTCAACCGCCGGGAGCCGCACAAACAATCCCGCACAGCGGCGCAGCGGCCCGTTCCTCGGCTTCGACCGCAACGACTATCCGGGTGACGACGCTATGTTCTCGATGCAGAAGACCTTCAGCTTCACCGGTTACTGGCTCACCAATCCTCCCGGCGAAGACATGAACACCTGGGTCGGTAAGCGCGCGCTGTTGCGCTCGCAGGGATGGGGATTTCTCGTGCTGGCAAACGGTAAGCTCGACGCCGACATTCTGGCAGCGCAGAAGCGCGGCACATCACCAGCGGCGCTGGGCAAGCGCGATGCCGCGAATGCAGTCTCCGCGGCGAAGCGTGAAGGCTTTCCCGCGCAGACGATTATCTTTCTCGACCAGGAGGAGGGCGGCCGTCTGCTGGACGAGCAGGCTGCGTACCTGCTCGCCTGGACCGAAGCCGTTGCGGGCTCGAACTACCGGCCCGGCGTCTATGCAAGCGGGCAGCGCGTGCAGGACTCGCCCGGCGTGTGGATCGACACGGTCGAAGATATCCGCGCGCGCGTGAAGAAGGATGGCTTGCATGACGTCGCCATCTTCGACGCGCTCGACCAGTGCCCGCCGTCACCCGGATGCACGCTCCAGGCAAAGCCGCTCAGCGCCGCGCCCGACCTGAACCTCACCGTGTGGCAATACTCGCAGTCACCGCGGCGGCCGGAGATCACGCAGAGCTGCGGTTCAACCTACGCGGAGGACCGCAATTGTTATGCGCCAGGGGCTCCGGGCGTTTTTCTCGACATGGATGTCGCTGATTCCGCAGATCCGTCGCATGGCCGGTGAATCCTCACGGCTCCGCATAGAATCGAAAGAATCGTGGCAGAACTCACATCCTTGGCGCACCCCTACGATCACAAACGCTACTTCCTGGAAACACTGGGCCTGACAGAGCGCCTGATGGAGCGCGCACTCGGCGAGGCGCTGAGCGCGGGCGGCGACTTCGCCGACCTGTACTTCGAGGCCGTGACCTCAACCTCGCTCGCGATGGATGAGGGCATCGTGAAGACCGCTGCGCAGGGCGTCAGCGTCGGTTGCGGCGTGCGCGTGCTCAGCGGCGAGCGCACAGGCTTCGCCTACACGGACGACCTCAGCGCTGAACGTGTGCTCAAAGCCGCACGGACCGCGGCATTGATTGCAAACGGACCACAGACGACGCGCGTGGCAGGATTTCAGGAGACCCGCACGCCACAGCTCTATCCCGTGGCGGGTTCGAGCGATGCGGAGATCAGCGCCAAGCTGGACCTGATTGCACGCGCAGACCACGCAGCGCGCGCATTTGATCCGCGCATCGTGCAGGTAAAGGTCGCGTTGAATGACGTTCTGCGGCGCGTTCTCGTTGCTGCTTCGGATGGAACATTCGCTTCCGATACGCGTCCGCTGGTGCGGATGGATGTCTCGGTCATCGGCAAGGACGAACACTCGAGCGCGCGTGGCTCGAGTGGCGGCGGCGGACGTGTGACGCTCGATTTCTTCACCGGCTCAAAAACTCCGGAGCACTTTGCCAGCGAAGCGGCGCGGACTGCGATGCTGCAACTCGGCGCAGTCGCTGCGCCTGCGGGTGAGATGGAAGTTGTGCTCGGGCCTGGGTGGCCTGGTGTGCTGCTGCATGAGGCCGTGGGACATGGACTCGAAGCCGACTTCAACCGCAAGAAGACGAGTGCGTTCGCCGGCCTGATTGGGCAGCAGGTTGCGTCGAGCAAAGTCACCGTCGTGGACAACGGCACCATGCCCGGACGCCGCGGATCGCTGAATGTCGATGACGAGGGCAATCCGACGCAGGAGACTGTGCTGATCGAGAACGGGATCCTTCGCGGGTATCTCAGCGACAAGCTGAGCGCGAAGCTGATGAACATGCCCAATACAGGCAGCGGACGCCGCGAGAGCTACCAGGCCATCCCGATGCCACGCATGACGAACACCTACATGCTCGCGGGAGATGACGACCCGGCAGACATCATCCGCAGCGTGAAGCGCGGGTTGTACGCGGTCAACTTCGGCGGCGGGCAGGTGGATATCACCACGGGAAAATTCGTGTTCTCAGCGAGCGAGGCCTATCTGGTCGAAGACGGCAAGGTCACTGCGCCGGTGAAAGGCGCGACGCTGATCGGCAATGGGCCTGAGTCGCTGAAATATGTCTCGATGGTCGGCAACGATCTTGCTCTCGATGAAGGGATTGGCACCTGCGGCAAGAACGGGCAGAGTGTTCCGGTTGGTGTGGGCATGCCTACAGTCAAGCTGGATCGCATGACGGTGGGCGGAACGAGGAGCTAGTTTCCTACAGCGCGCTCTCGAATGCAGTCGCCAGCTTGGCGTGACCTGCGTCGTTCGGATGCACAGTGTCGACGAAGTCTGTCGAGAGGTTGAGAACCGACTCACAGTGCACAGCTGTTACCCACATTCCATCCGCCGCTAACGCTGAAGCAAGCTGATTGAGCGCGTTGTTGTGCGTAACTTCTGTCTCATTGAAAGACTGATTCGTGGACTGCGGCAACAACGCAACCATTACGCGAGGCGCGCCGTCCGTGGAAGCGTACTGGCCACTGGAAACACCGGCCCACTGAAAAGAAAAGAACCCTCCACTGGATCCGTTCGTGATGGTAACGGTGTGCGCGCCCGCTGCGCCGAGCGGGATGCCGACGGCCCAGATGGTATCGCTCAGTCCGTTCGGTGTCGCGATGGTACGTCCTCCATTCGCGATTGTCGAAAGCGTCGCCACAGCGTTCCCATCCACCTGCACGGTCGCCGTCCCGCCGTTTATCTTTCCTGTGTCGAACACGCGATAGGCGATGTAAAGCGTACGGCCGTCCACAGCCTGCTGGACGGGGAAGCTGAGCGAGGCTCCCGGCGCGCTGGTGGCGACGCCGACGTTGAGGTCCGGGGTCCATGCCTGCGAGACATTCAGCGAGGATCCAAGCACCTTATCGCTTGCCGGAAGCGCGAGCCACGAGATCAACGCGGTCATCGCATTCATGTAGTTCGCGAGACAGCCAACCTGCGCGCCGCACGCTGTGATGTCATTGGTGCCGACCATGATCGTATAGAGCTGCTTTTGTCCCAGTGCGGGTGCGGCGTTCGGCATCGCCCAGGTTTTCACGGTGTCTGCCGCCAAATCGCCGGGACGGCAGAGATTCTGCGCTTTGGTACCCGTCAGCGCCGCATCCAATCGGCCAGCGTATCCGTTGTTTGAGTAGATGTATCCCGTTGCGCCGTCGGCGGTGGCGTAGAAACCGCAGGTGATGGAAGCGCCGAAGTTGGTGACCTGCGCATACTTCGGGCCTGCCGTGTAGGTGGGAGCAGCCGGCGGGGAACTTGACTGTGTCGAGTTGGTGGTCGTGGAAGACGGCGCCTGAACGCTGGGCGAACTGTTGGCCGCTGCACAGCCTGCAATGGCAATGCAGAGCGAAGCGGCCGAAGCCAGAGCAAAGCTTTGAGACATGCGTTCCCACCAGAGGCTGCGCTCGCTCGCGCTCTGCGACTCCTGAGACAATAGACGGGAATGACGGAAGACGCACACTTTCTTCAGCATAGGCACTCTGATGCGTCCGGTGGCAAACTGAAGTTGCTCGCAGAAGTAACCTTGGAGCGGGTACTTAAGGCAGGCGCAGCCGACGCGGAGGTAGTCGCGTTCGAGGGCGACGAGTTCTCCGTGCACGTCCGCATGGGCGAGGTGGACGAGCTGACGGAGTCCGGCTCGCGCGCGATGGGGCTGCGCGTGTTCTTCGAAGCCGAGGGTGGGCAGCGGACGGCGAGCACCTCGACCTCCGATCTGTCCGAGGACGGAATCCGGCGGCTGGTGAGCGGCGCTGTGGAGCTGGCGAAGGTCACCGGCGCCGATCCCTTTGCCGGCCTGCCCGAGCGAGAGGCGTTTGGATCGCTGGACGTGGAGTCGTTGGCGCTGTACTTCGACGATATAGACAGCGTTGCGCCCGAGCAGCGGATTGCGATGGCGCGCCGCTGTGAAGCAGCGGCCCTGGCTTTCGATACGCGCATCCAGAACAGCCGCGGCGCGTCGTTCGACCTGAGTACGTCGCGGCGCGTGATGGTCAACTCGCGGGGATTTTCCGGCGAATATCGGCGCAGCTACTGCGGTTTTTCAGCGTCACCCATTGCGCAGGATGCGAGCGGCATGCAGACGGGCTACTGGTACTCGAGCGCACGCACACCGCGGCTGCTGGAGGATCCGGAGGAGATTGGGCGGATTGCCGCGCAACGGGCGCTGCGCAAGCTGGGAGCGCGGAGAGTGCCGACCTGCCAAGTTCCGGTCGTGTTTCCTCCGGAGGTCTCGCGCGGGCTGATGGCCAACCTGCTGCACGCGGCGGATGGAGATGCAATCTATCGCAACGCGTCGATGTTTGCCGGGAAGCTAGGCGAGCAGGTGGCCGGGGAGAACATCACGATCGTCGATGACGGGACAATGGTGTTCGATCACGCGCTTTCGGACGACACAAAACTGCGGGTGGGTGGATTCGGGACGTCGCCGTTCGATGGCGATGGATTGCCGACGCGGCGCACAGTGGTGGTGGAGCGTGGCGTACTGAAAGAACTCCTGCTGAACACGTACACCGCGCGCAAGCTGAACATGAAATCGAATGGGAAGGCGGCGAGGGGGTTGGCGGGGGCGCCGGGGATCGGGGGTGGGAACTACTTCCTGGAACCCGGAGAGCTGACGCCGGAGCAGATCGTGGGTGAGGTGAAGCGGGGCCTGTTCGTGCTGGGGACCATGGGCTTCGGGGTGAACCTGGTGACGGGGGATTACTCGCAGGGCGCGGTTGGGCTGTGGATTGAGGATGGCGAGCTGACCCATGCGGTGGACGAGATCACGATTGCAGGGAATTTGAAGGAGATGTTCCGGAACGTGAGCGCGATCGGGAATGACTTGGAGTTTCGCGGCTCAGGTGCGGTGCCAACAGTTCGGATTGAGGGGATGACGGTGGCGGGGAGTTGACGGAGCCACCCCAACCAAGCACAAAACGCTTGCTGGGGACCCCGGGGTACCCCTCCCCCGTTTTTGCGCAAAGTCTTCAAAGAAGAGACTTTAGACTTGGACTTGTGTCCAAACAGACACAGGTGCGGTGAAAAGTGCTCAGGCGCTGGTGAACGGCTTGGAGAAGGGAGTCAGGGTTCGGATTTGGGTTGCTGGTCCGGTGCGGGAGGGGCGGCCTGGCCGGGCGGGAGGACGGCGGGCGGGGTCTCTTTGGGCTTGGGCTCGTTGACCACCGGGCATTTGTCGGAGAGGGTTTTGGTGAGGTCCTCGTGCTCGACGGAGAAGTTGAGGGTGCGCTTCTTGTCCGGGCCGGTGGTGATGCGGAAGATGTAAATGGTCTCGTAATCGGAGTTGAGCCAGCGGGGAACGATGTCTTTTTGACCGAAGGACTTCAGCATCTCCTCGGCGAAGCGGCGGGCCTGGATGTGCTCCCAGGCGACGACGACGAGGGAGTTGGAGAACTCGGACCTGGTGAGCTCCTTCTGGAGGCCCTTGATGTCGGTGGCGGCGATCTCGGCATTGACGGGCATGGCCTGAGCAATGGCGTAGGGCTCGATGGTGGCGAGCGGGCGAACGTAGGAGTGACGTGTGACGCTGGGCTGCGCGTCGTCGGAGGTGGACTTCGCCGGGTTGGCTGCAAAGATCGCTGCCGGCTTGCCGTAGTGTGCGAGGACGGATGGCAAGGCAAGGGCGCGATTGAGGCCCTGGCAATCGAGTTGGCCGCGCGCCTTTTCGGGCGGCTTTTCGGCGTGACGGACCATGATGATCGTTTCGGTGCCGGGAGTTAGATCGGCCTCGGCGTGCGTGGTGACGGGAAGAGCGAACAGCGCGATGAGCGCGGTGAGGTGTGTGCGGCAGGAACGCATGGTGTTGAGATGGGAGATTGCTGCTGGAGGTTGATGCGGCGTGACTTCGTGATGGTGATTGGCGACTAGGGCGGCCTGGATCGGTATCGGCTGGTGAAGACGATTTGGTAGCGTGCGGATGTTCCTCGCGCGTCTTAACGCGCGATACCACATCCTGTCTCCTTCGGAGCCGAGGGTGGGGCACCCGGGGTTCGTGGCGCTTTGGAAGAAACGCAGATTCCCTTCGGGAATGACAAGAAGAAAAGCGACGACGATTCTACTCGACGGGCTGGTTGCGGCGGGGGCGGCGGTTGGCCTGGAGAACTTTTTTGCGCAGGCGGAGGGATTTGGGGGTGACTTCTACGAGTTCGTCGTCGGCGATGAACTCGATGGATTGCTCGAGGGTCAGCTGCTTGTAGGGGACGAGGCGGAGGGCCTCGTCGGCGCTCGATGCGCGCATGTTGGTGAGCTTCTTTTCGCGGACGGCGTTGACGTCGAGGTCGTTGTCGCGAGAGTGCTCGCCGATGACCATGCCTTCGTAGACCTCGACGCCGTCGGGTACGAAGAGGACGCCGCGGTCCTGTAGGCCGTTAAGCGCGTAGGTGGTGGTGGTGCCGGGGCGGTCGGAGATGAGCGCGCCGGTGGGACGCTGCGGGATCTCGCCCTGGTAGGGGACGTAGCCATCAGCGATGGAATTCATGACGATGGTGCCGCGGGTTTCGGTCAACATTTCAGAGCGGAGACCGATCAGGCCGCGCGATGGAATTTTGAACTCCATGCGCACGCGGCCGGAGCCGTGGTTGGACATCTTGACCATTTCGCCCTTGCGCGGCCCCAGGCGCTCGATGACGGTGCCGACGAAGCTTTCGGGGATGTCGATGGTGAGGAGCTCGTTGGGCTCCATGAGCTGGCCTTCGATGCGGCGGGTGACGATCTCGGGACGCGAGACCAGGAGCTCGAAGCCTTCGCGGCGCATCATCTCGATGAGCACGGAGAGCTGGAGCTCGCCGCGGCCGAGGACTTTGAAGGTTTCGGTCGAGCCGGTGTCTTCGACGCGGATGGAGACGTTGGTGAGGAGCTCTTTTTCGAGGCGCTCCTTGAGGTTGCGCGAGGTTACGAACTGGCCTTCGCGGCCGGCGAAGGGCGAGTTGTTAACCGAGAACTGGATGGCGATCGTTGGCTCGTCAATGGTGATGAGCGGAAGCGGGGCGGGGTTCTCGATGCTGGTGAAGGACTCGCCGATGGTGATACCGGGGACGCCGGCGATGGCGACGATGTCGCCGAGCGTGGTCTCCGTGGTGTCAACCCGCTTGAGGCCGTCGAAGGTGAAGAGCTTGGTGATCTTGACGTTCTGGAGCGAGAGGTCGCGCTTGGAGACGGCGACCTCCTGGCCGGTCTTGAGCGTGCCGTTGAAGACGCGCGCGATGGCGAGGCGACCGAGGTAGTCGGAGTAGTCGAGGTTGGTGACGAGGATCTGCAGCGAGCCGTCGGGATCGCCCTTGGCGACGGGGATGGTGTTGATGATGAGCTCGAAGAGCGGCTGGAGGTCGGTGCCGGGTTTGGCGAGGTCCATGGTGGCGGTGCCGGCTTTGCCGTTGGTGTAGATGACGGGAAACTCGAGCATGGACTCGTCGGCGTCGAGGTCGATGAAGAGGTCGTAGACCTCGTTGAGGACCTCCTGGGCGCGTGCGTCGGGGCGGTCGATCTTGTTGATGACGAGGATGGGAGTGAGCTTGGCTTCGAGGGCCTTGGAGAGGACGTAGCGGGTTTGTGGCAGCGGGCCTTCGGAGGCGTCGACGAGGAGGACGACGCCATCGACCATTTTGAGGGCGCGCTCGACCTCGCCGCCGAAGTCGGCGTGGCCGGGGGTGTCGACGATGTTGATCTTGGTGTTCTTGTAGTGGATGGCGGTGTTTTTGGCGAGGATGGTGATGCCGCGCTCTTTTTCGAGGTCGTTGGAGTCCATGACGCGCTCGGCGACAGCCTCATTGGCGCGGAAGGTGCCTGATTGGCGCAGCATGGCGTCGACGAGGGTGGTCTTGCCGTGGTCGACGTGGGCGATGATGGCGATGTTGCGGATGGGCTGCGATGCGGTGGGCTGCGGTGCGGTACTCAAGAGGGCTTCCTCAGATAAGAGATTCAGATATGCGAAGGGTTCAGGCGCCGGATGTTCACGGGAGCCGGGGCGCGAAAAGAACGCAACTTATTAAGTTTACCGCAGATAGCGGCTGGGTTCATGCTGCCAGGGATGCACCACGTATGTGCTCCGGCTGATTTTTTTTGTGCCCTATACTGACGGCGAGATCGCATGACAAGAATGCTTACAGCGGCCGCGATGGCGGCGATGTGCGTAGGTGCAATGCCCGGCCAGACGGGCACTGAAAGGCCGCGGATGGTGATCATCGATCAGGATGGAGCAGGGCCGGGTGGGTCTGACCAGATGGCGATGATGGTGCTGCTGCAGTCGCCGATGGCGAAGGTGCTGGGGATCACGATTGTGACGGGTGATGCGTGGCGGGATGAGGAGGTGCAGCACACGCTGCGGATGCTGGAGATCGTTCACCGCACGGATGTGCCGGTGGTGCCCGGTGCGGTGTTTCCGGTGGTGAGGACGGAGGCGGAGTCGATGGCGGAGCGGGCGCTGGTGGGGAGCTCGCCGTGGTATGGAGCGTGGACTCCAGGGGCGAATCATCATGCGGCGTTTGTGGTGCCGCCGCTGAAGGAGGGTGCGCCGAGGACGAAGCCGCTGGATGAGGATGCGTCGCATTTTTTGATCAGGCAGGTGCGTGCGCATCCGCATGAGGTGACGATTTATGCGGCGGGGCCGCTGACGAATATTGCAACGGCGCTGACGATCGATCCGCAGTTTGCGGAGCTGTGCGTGGGGATTGTGATTATGGGCGGGAGCTTGTCGCCGCAGACGGATGATCCGGAGTTTGCGACGCATCCGAGGCACGAGTTCAATTTCTGGTTTGATCCGGAGGCGGCGCATATCGTGCTCCGGGCGAATTGGCCGCGCGTGGATATGACGCCGGTAGACATTTCGGTGAAGACGCTGTTTTCGAAAGAGATGATGCAGGAGATTGCAGGCGCGCGGACGCCGGCGGCACAGTATGTGGCGAAGTACACGACGGAGTATCACTACCTGTGGGATGAGCTGGCGGCGGCGGCGTGGCTGGATCCGAAGATCATTACGAAGGAGCGGGTGTTGTATGTGGATGTAGACCTGACGCGGGGGCCGAACTATGGCGACACGTTGACGTGGACCGAGGCGAACAGGCCGAAGGACCGGCAGTTGCGGCAGGTGCATGTGCACGAGGATCTGGATGGGCCGCGGTTTTACAAGATGTTTGTGGAGTTGATGAAGGCTGCTCCGCGCGAGCCGTAGGGGGAATGGAGTTAGCGGACGGTTCCGTTTCGAGTTGCGAGTAGATGGAGTTTCGAGAGATTCTATGTTGGAGTATCTGCCGCTTTGCCGAAGATTGAAACAAGCGAAAACACAGACGCGGTGAAGGTGGACGACGTCGCGCCTGCAGACCAGGTTCATGTAGAGAAGAGGAAGCCGGCGGCGCGGTCGATGCTGATCGACGCCGTGCGCGGGATGGCGATCTCGCTGGTTGCGCTGGGGCATACGAACCAGGGGATGACACATCGCGGATGGTGGGGCGCGTCGAACGTAGGAACGCGGCTGGATATCACGATCTATGCATTCCATATGCCGGCGTTCTTCTTCGTCTCGGGGATTTTTATTTTTGCGAGTGTGCAGAAGCGCGGACCGGGGCGGTTCACGGTGGAGCGCGTGCGGACGTTGATCTATCCGTATGTGCTGTGGTCAGCGATCGGCGTGGCGGCTGTAAACCATCTGTCCCGTTTCACGGCGCAGGCGCCGATTGAATGGAGGTACTTCCTGCCATGCCTGGTGAGGGGTATTGGCATCTGGTTTCTACCGACGTTGTTTGCGTGCCAGGTGTTCGGGATGGCGCTGCGCAAGCTGCCGGGAGCGGTGATTCTTGGGATTGCGCTGCTGCTGTACTACTTTATGCCGCAGACGGGCGTGAACTGGTTTGATCTCGCGGTGCACTTCTTCCCGTTTGTCGCGGCCGGCATGTGGATGGGACGCGGCTACGAACGGCTGGAGAGGATTCCGCGCTGGGTTGGATTGGCAGCCGCGGTGGTTTTACTCGCTGCGCTGCTGGCGGCGTTGTATCAGGGATGGACGACGTATCGCAATATTGTGCTGCTGGGCGGAGCGATCGGGATTCTGATGCTGATGATGCTGGCGCGGAGCTTTGGGCAATCGAAGACAGCGCGAGTGTTTGCGTGGGTGGGTGAGGCGTCGATTGCGATTTACATGGCGGGAGAGTATGCACAGGGTCTGGTGCGGCAGTTGATGGTGTGGGCGCATGTGATCACGCCGTATGCGCAGCTGATTCTGCCGACGCTTGCGGCGATTCTGGTTCCGACGTGGCTGTATCAGCATCGCGTGCGGCTGCGGCTGGGCTGGTTGTTTGTGGCTCCGTTCTGGGAGGTGCGGCCGCGGAGCGCGGAGCCGGTGCGGGTGACGGACAGCTAGAATCCGTGAGAGTGAGTGTGGGCTTTGAGTTCGAACGGCGCGTGCAGTTTGTGCCGGAGCGTGCGAGCGAGATTCTGCGGGATATTCCTGCGGCGCCGGGAGTGGTCTGTTTACGGGGGCATGATGAGGCGGCGCAACCGTACCTGACGCGCGCGGCGGATGTAAGGCGCAGGCTTCGACGGCTGCTAGATTCGCCGGATGCGGTGGATGAAGCGGGCAGGCCGGTGCTGTCGAAGCGGCTGAACCTGCGCGAGCGGGTGCGGTGGATTGAGTGGACGCGGACGGGGTCGGAGTTCGAGTCGAGCGTGGTGCTTTATTGTGCGGCGCGCGCGAGCTTTGGACCGGCGGAGGCGCGGAGGCGGCTGCGATTGCATGCGCCGTTTGTGCTGCGGATGGCGGCTTCGAATGAGCACCCGCGCGTGTATGTGACGAACAGGTTGAATAAAAAGAGTCTGGCTGAGGCGTATGGGCCGTTTCCATCGCGCGCGGCGGCGGAGCGGTACTGCGAGGCGGTGCTGGATCTGTTCAAGCTGCGGAGATGCTGGGAGGACCTGGAGGTTTCGCCGGAGCATCCAGGATGCGCGTACGGCGAGATGAAAATGTGCATGGAGCCATGCAAGGGAGCATGCACGCGCGAGGAGTATGCGGCGGAGGCGGCGAGGGTAGGCAGCTTTTTAGAGACAAATGGGGAGTCGATGCTGGCGGAGCTGGCGCAGAAGCGTGAGGCGGCGAGCGAGGCGATGGACTTCGAGGGCGCCGCAGCGCTGCATAAGCAGTGGGAGAAGGTGAAGGCGGCGACGGGGCTCGCGGATGAGATTGTCGGACCGCTGATGAGAATGCGGCTGCTGGTGGTGCAGGGCGCTGTAGAGAAGCGAGGAGCGAGGGAAAGCGAGGAGCCAGCGGCGGCGAATGTGTTTGCGTTTGAGGATGGACGGATTGTTGGGCCGGAGAGGCTTTCGACGCTGGGCGTGCGGGCGGTGAGGGAGCAGACGGCAGTGGGGAGCTCGCTGTTTGCGCAGCCGCTGATGCTTGCGGCGGTGCCGGAGCAGGGAGCGGGTCAGCAGGTCAGCGAGTCAGCAAGTCAGGAGGCGGGTGGGTCGGCTGCCGCGTTGAGTCCGGAGGAGCGGGCGCGGGCGGTGATTGACCGGCTGGAGGAGCGGGTGCGCCATGCGGGAGCGCCGGAGATTGAGGAGCGATGCGACTATCTGGCGCTGCTGCGGCGGTGGTACTACCGGCCGGAGAAGCAGCGGGCTGGGGCGATTCTCTTCCCTAATTCCGATGGTGCGTGGCCGATGCGTCGGCTGCTGAATGCGGCGGCACGAGAGGTGCTGGGGTCTCCGCGGGAGAATGCGGCGGTGGATCGCGAGGCGGCGAAGGAGATGAAGACGCGCGTGCTGCATCCCGGGCGCGAGGGCGTGGAACGGGTTGTGCCGGTGCTGCCGAAACGCGGGCGCGCTAAAAAGAGCATCACGCCAGCGCAGCTAATCGAACCGACCGGCGAGTCGAGCTAATCGTTGTTGATGGTGCTTCGCAGCTTTAGGCCGTGGCGGGCTCGAGCACTGCAACTCGCCTGACCGTGACGACAGTGATGTCGTCTTCCTGCCCGAATGTTCTTGCGGTTTCTGCAATCTCCCGCGCCGGTTGGGCGCTGATGGAAGACGTGCGAGCGAAGCCGTAGAGTTCGCCCGTGACGTTGCGCGCCTCCACGACTCCGTCGGAGACGAATGTCAGCGAATCATTTGGGTCGAGCTGCCAGGAAATTTCGGAGTAGGAGTTCTCCTCCACGATGCCCAGCGGCAGGCCGGGAGGGACCGCCAGCTCCGCTCCGTTCAGATACGGAGACAGGTGGCCAGCGTTGGCGATGGTCAGTTTGCCGTTGGGATCCAGCAGCGCGGCGGAGCATGTGGCGAAGCCGGTAATGTGCCCGCATAAAGCGCCGTTCAAATGAGCCAGCACCTGAGCCGGCGAGCGCACGGTGCATCCTCGTAAGGCGCCGATGATGGCGCTTACGGTCATGGCAGCCTTGAGGCCTTTGCCGCTCACGTCGCCAACGACAATGAGCAAAGAGCCGTTGTCTGCAGGAAGTACCTGGAAGAAGTCGCCGCCGACTTCCTGCGCGGGCAGGTAGACGTTTTCGACAGCGAAGCCGGGTGTGGAGGGCACCGTGGCAGGAAGCAGGAGTGACTGCACGCTCCTGGCGGCCTCGAATTCGCCGGCCATCCGCTCCTCTTCTCTGCGGGCGAGTGAGAAGCGGCGTACGAGAAAGATCAGCAGCGCAAAGACGAAAATGTCATTGACCAGATTGCTCAAAAGCAGCGGATAAGGACGCTGGAGGACAACGATATCAGGCCCTCCAGTCATGATTGAAGATCCAAGTTGCTTTGCTATGCGCACGACTGCGTCGTAGGTGTTGTAGCCATAGAGAAGCGCCGCCGGCCCCAGTAGCAGCCAAGCGGCGACGTTCTTTCTTGCCGAGGCGATCGCGAGCGCGGCAATGATCCAGATATAGGCCGGAAGAAGGCAGAACAACTGGAGCGCATAGGCGATCCCGATTGGCCGCCACTGAAGGTAATAGAGGGCCAACGACAGCGGACTCAGCGCGGCGGCTGCAAATGCGACATTCCACCAGAATGAGCGGCGTATCCGGAGCACAGTCACGAAAAAGGCCAATGCCGCAAGCACACTGGCAGCGGTCATAATTTCATCTGCCAGGCGGTAGAGAAGAAACCTGATCGAATCGAAGCCGGCTATGTAGATCGCCCCGGCGGCAGCGCTGGACAGAAGCAAGATAGAGAACCAGAGGTATTCGCGTTCTTTCCGGCGAAGCAGAAACAGGCCGAGAGTTGTCAGGCCGACAACAGTCGCAAGAAGGTCGTATGCGTAATCGTTCGCGATGAGCCGCTGCTCCGCGGCCTGGAGCGCGTCCAAACGCCGTGCTATGAACGCCGGGGTGCCCGCTGCGCTATCGCCGGCAAGCGTGCCCGCGCCTACCCAGGAGACGATCGGCGGGTACTCCCAAACCCGAATCGCGATCTGGATCGCGGATGGTCCCGCGGCTCGTTGCGGCAGGCGATAGATTCTGGGCCTTGCCGCGAACCTGGGTGCAAGAGTGGGCGTCACCGATCCGTGGCCGCCGATCAGCTTGCCGTCGGCGTACACCTGGTAGCCGGTGTATATCCTCGGCAACAGCAGATCGACTGGCTTGCTGCCATCCGGAACCTGAAGGGTGAACCGATACCAGGCATAGCCGGCGAGACGGGGATATCCCTGCTTCGTCCAGCTTTCATCGGAGCGTATCAGTGGCCAGGTTGAGTCGTCGAAGTTCGGATCGGCCCAGGCGGGATTGTCTCCGGGGTGGAAGCGCCACAGACCTTCGAGCGAGGCGACGGGTTCGCGGCCGGTGATCAGGCTGAAGCTTTGAGCCGGAAGGGCTGCGCAGGCGGAGATCGCAAATAAGAGAAGAAGGAGTCTAGATTTCTTCACCCTGATAGCGCCTCCAGCATTCACGCCTCATTGTTTAAGCTGATTTTCCTGGGCACACGGAACGTACTTTGAGCGATTTGAATCATGGCCCGCGAAACATGGGGAGAGAATACTCCCGTTCTTCTGATGGAGAGGCATGAATTCCAACGCGATTGGCTCGCGGTAGACTTGAGGCAATTCTGAACGGCGGAGCGAGCGCTTTGGTTGAACTGGCATTTTCGATTCTGGCGGCGGATTTTGGGCACCTGGCCGAGGAGATCGCGCGGGCGGAGCGGGGTGGTGGGACGATCTGTCACGTGGACGTGATGGATGGGCATTTTGTGCCGAACATCACGTTTGGGCCGCCGGTGGTGGAGGCGGTGCGCAAGGTCACGAAGCTGCCGCTCGACTGCCACCTGATGATTGAGAACGCGGATGAGTTCATTCCGGAGTTTGCCAAGGCGGGCGCGGACATGATCAGCGTGCAGTGGGAGGCGTGTCCGCATTTGAATCGCACGCTGCAGCACATCCTGGACCATGGCGTGCTGCCGGGCGTGGTCATCAATCCGGCGACACCGGTGGACTTCCTGGTCGAGGTGCTGCCGATGGTGCACCACGTTCTGGTCATGAGCGTGAATCCGGGGTTTGGCGGGCAGAAGTTTCTGCCGCGGTCAGTAGAGCGGATTGCGCATCTGCGCAGGTTGCGCCATGAGATGCGGTTGAACTTCCGGATCGAGGTGGACGGCGGGATTGCGGAAGATACGGTCGCGTCGGTGGTGCGGGCCGGGGCGGACATGCTGGTGGCGGGGTCGGCGATCTTTGCGGGTGGGAGAGCCGAGGAGAACGCGCGGAAGTTTCTGGAGGTTGCTCGCGCGGCGACTGAGGTGTCCGTCTAAAGAAACAACCGGATTCAGGGCGCTGAGTGCGGGCTTTCCAGGCTGCGCCGGGTTCGCCATTTGGAGGCTCGCACCAGTAGAATCCAAGGTAGTCCTGGTGCGGATTCGCGCCGGACGGACATGAGGTTTTTTCATGATGGATCGTTCGCTTTCTTCTCCCCGCACGGGGCTTTCTTCGGCTCGCAGCGGGCGCCTGGCGACGGGCGTGATTGCTGCCGCGCTCGCGCTGGTGGGTGTGGCCGGCGCACAGGTGACCGGAAGCTCGCAGACCACGACCGATGCGCAGGGGCAGCAGCATGAATCGGCCACGATAACGGTCACCAAGCCTTCAAAGAAGACGCGTGAGTCCAAGAAGGACGAGAAGGTGAAGTCCACCAAGGACACGCGCGCCGAGGAGAAGAAGGAGAAGAAGCTGAATCCGCTGGTGGGCAAGGATGCCGACCTGCCGGATAAGCAGCTCTATGACAAGGCGTTGGCGCAGATCAAGTCGGGGCACTTCGATGTGGCGCGGCTGGACCTGAACACGCTGCTGAGCACGTATCCGGATTCGCAATACCAGATGCGGGCGAAGCTGGCGATTGCGGACGCGTGGTATCGCGAGGGAGGCTCCGCTGCGCTCGCACAAGCGGAACAGGAGTACAAGGACTTCATCACGTTCTTCCCGAACGCGCCGGAGGCCGCCGAGGCCCAGATGCGCGTGGGCGATATCTACTTCAAGCAGATGGATGTGCCAGACCGCGACGACAAAAATGCCCAGCACGCGGAAGAAGAGTACCGGACGATGCTAAAGCAGTACCCGGATGCTCCCAAGGAGATTTTGAAGGAGGCGCAGCAGAAACTGCGGGATGTGCAGGAGGTGCTGGCGCAGCGCGAGACCGATATTGCGGCGTTCTATGCGTCGCGTGAGAACTGGCCGGCGGCGCTGGCGCGGTATGAGACCGTCCAGGAGACGTATCCGCAGTACAGCCACATGGACGATGTGCTGATCGGGATTGGGGATGCGTATGCGGCTGAGGCGAGAGCCGTTCGCGCACAAGTTTCGTGTGCGGCGAACCTGAAAAATACACCGTGCCTTCCCGAGGGTGCGAAGTCGCAGCTGGAACAGGAGTTTGACGGTAAGGCGGCCGCTGAATATCGCGAGGTAGTACTGAAGCATGCTGCGGCGCCGCATGCGGAGTTCGCGAAGGAGCGGCTCGCTGCGATGAACCTGCCGATTCCGCAGCCGACTGCAGAGGATGTCGCGGCCAGTGAGGCCCTGGAGGGCAGCCGGGCGCAGTACACGATGCAGAAGCGGCTGGCGCTACTGTTTCTGCGCAAGCCTGACACCGTGACGGCAGCACAGATGGGAGATCCGCCGCTGGACGATCCGGCGCCTGTGCTGGCCCCGGAGGTCGCGAAGGCGCTTGTGGGCAGCTACAAAGAGGCGCTGAACCCCGGCGCGGCACCGAAGGCAGTGGTAAAGGATGCGACGCCGGCGATCGAGCCGGGGCCGGGCGAGGTTCCGCCGCAGCCGAGGACGCCTCCGGGGCAGCCTGCGTCGAACGCGCCAGCGCTGCCACCGACTTTGTCAGACGTCCCCGCGGCAGGGGCGGCCAATGACACGGGCGCTCCGACGGAGATGACTCCGGCGTCGCCTACGGGTGCGTCGCCGAGCGGAACGGGAGTTGGTGTTGAGGTGCTGACGCCGGGCGTGAATACGGGAGCGGGAGCAGCGAGCTCGTTGCCCTCGGCTACGGGAGCTGCCGATCCGAACCTTGGGTTAAAGGCCGTGGGACCAAAGGACAATTCAGCATTGCCGCCTGTGGAGGCGCCTGCGGCGGCTCCGGACCAGGTGAACGATGTGGCAGGCAAGCAGACGCCTCCCGCGGAGGCGAAGCCCGCCGGGAAGAAGAATCCGAAGCCGGAGTTCGACAAGAACGACGAGAGCTCCAGCAAGCACAAGAAGAAGAAGGGCGCGGATAAGCTGAACCCGTTCTAAACAGCAGAGGGTAGAGAGTAGACACGGAAGGAAAGGTGGAAGCGATGCTTCCGCCTTTTCTTGCATATGTGCTGTGCCTGATTTTTGTCTACTGTCTACTCTCTACTGTCTAATGTCTAAATATGAGTTCTGAGCTGCCGAAGGCGTATGAGCCTTCTCTGATTGAAGAAAAGTGGGCGAAGTTCTGGGTGGAGCAGGGGCTGTTCCGCGTGCCCACACCGCGCGAAGCTGAGAGCGTGGGGCCGCGCTTTGTCCAGCTGCTGCCGCCGCCGAATGTGACCGGCCGGCTGCACATGGGCCACATGCTGAACCAGACGGAGATGGACATCCTGACGCGGTGGCATCGCATGCGCGGGGAGGCGGCGCTGTGGCTGCCGGGCACGGACCATGCGGGGATTGCGACGCAGATGATGGTAGAGCGGCAGCTCGCCGCAGAGGGTGGGCCGAGCCGCGCGGAGATGGGACGCGATGCGTTTACGCAGCGCGTGTGGTGCTGGAAGAAGCAGTATGGCGGCGCGATCACGGAACAGATGCGACGGCTGGGCGCCAGTGTGGACTGGTCGCGCGAGTACTTCACGATGGATGAGCGGCTGAGTAAAGCCGTGAAGGAAGCCTTCGTTCGGCTGTGGGAGCAGGGGCTGATCTATCGCGGAGCGTACATCGTGAACTGGGACCCGGTGCTCGGGACGGCGGTGTCGGATCTTGAGGTGGTGCATGAAGAGCGCGTCGGCAAGCTGTATCACATACGCTACAAGTTAGCTGAAGGGTCTCCGCTCGCGGACGGGACGGGGTCGATCGTGATTGCAACAACCCGGCCGGAGACGATGCTCGGCGACGTTGCAGTTGCGGTGAACCCGAATGATGAGCGGTACAAGCAGTTCATCGGCAAGGTGCTGGTCCTGCCGCTCGTTGGCCGAGAGATTCCGGTGATTGCGGATGAGTGGGCGAATCCGGAGTTTGGCACGGGCGCGGTAAAGGTCACGCCGGCGCATGATCCGAATGATTTTGCAATCGGGCAGCGGCATAAGCTTCCACAGCTTTCGATCATGGATGAGCATGCGAAGATCGTGCTGCCGGGGACGCCGTATGACGGGCTGGATCGCTTTGTTGCGCGGGAGCGTGTAGTGGAGGACCTGCATGCGTCCGGTGCGCTGGTGGACATCAAGGAGCACCAGCATGCGATCGGGCTCTCGCAGCGAACGGGTGAGGTGATTGAGCCGCGGCTCTCGATGCAGTGGTTTGTGAAGATTCAGCCGCTGGCGGATAAGGCGATTGCCGCGGTGGACGAGGGCCACATTCGCTTCACACCGGAGAACTACAAGAAGACGTACGACGAGTGGATGCGCAACATTCACGACTGGTGCATCTCGCGGCAGTTGTGGTGGGGGCATCGGATTCCGGCGTGGCACTGCGGGAGTTGTGGTGAGATCACAGTTGCGCGTGAGACGCCGGAGCATTGCGCGCATTGCGGCTCGGCGGAGATTACACAGGATACGGATGTGCTGGACACGTGGTTCAGCTCAGGGCTGCTGCCGTTTACGTCGCTCGGGTGGAATGGCGACAACTCGAAGCCAACTGCTGATCTGGCCGCGTTTTATCCGACCGATCTGCTGGTGACGGGATTCGACATTCTGTTCTTCTGGGTGGCACGGATGATCATGCTGGGCTGCCACTTCATGCTGGATGTGCCGATGCCCGATGGCTCGCCACGTTCGCTCGCCGAAGCGGTTCCGTTCCGTGAGGTATACATTCACGGGCTGGTGCGCGATGCCGAGCGGCAGAAGATGTCGAAGACGAAAGGCAACGTGATTGACCCGATCGAGGTGATCACGAAGTACGGCACCGATGCGGTGCGGTTCACGCTGGCTTCGCAGGCCTCGCCGGGAACGGATATTGCGTTCAGCGAGGCGCGGACGGAGGGCTATCGCGCGTTTGCGAACAAGATCTGGAACGCGGCACGGTTCGTGCAGATGCAGATTGATCGCGCGCGCGAGGCGGGATATGGCGCTGCGCTGTCGATCCCGCAGAATTTGAGCGAAGCTCCTCTGGAGACGCGGTGGATTGTGGCGCGGTTGCACACGGTAGCGAGCGATGTCGCGACGGCGCTGGAGAACTATCGGTTCGACGAGGCGGCGAACGCCGTGTACCAGTTCTTCTGGGGCGAGTTCTGCGACTGGTATGTCGAGCTCGTAAAGCTCCGGCTGGATTTCGGCGCTGCAAAGAACAATACGGCGCAGCTCACACTCAATGCGTTGGTGAGCGTTTTCGAGGCTGCGCTGCGATTGCTGTCGCCATTCATGCCATTTCTCACCGAGGAGCTATGGCACGCGCTGTATGCGGCAATTGAGCAGCGCATGCCCGCGAAGTCGATTGCTCTGACGCGGTTTCCGCTGGCGGGCGATTTCGTGAAAGACGATGCGAGCGTTGCGGCTATGCAGATACTGCAGCAGTTGATCGTCACAGTTCGCGCGCTAAGAAAAGATCTTGACGTGCCGGAGAAGGAGGCTGCGCCGATCCGGCTGCATTCGTCGTGTGGAGGTGAGAAGCTTGCGCAGGAGAATGCAGACATGCTCGCGCGGCTGGCGCGCGTGAGTGCTGTGGAGCTCGCGCCGGGCGCGCTGACAGGCAACAGTGCACGATCGACTTCGGACTTCGATGTCGCAGTGGTTTACGAACGGCAGATTGATGTCGAGGCTGAGCGCGAGAGGTTGACGAGAGATCTTGCCAAGTACGATAAGGGCTTGCAAGCAGCGGAGAAGCAGCTGAACAATCCTGGATTTGTTGCGAAGGCTCCGGCGCACATCATTGAAGGATTAAAGAAGCAGGCGGCGGAGACGCGCGCGCTGAGAGACAAAGCTCAGAAGGCGCTCGATTCGTTGCCTCCCGAATAATCGACAACAGCATGCTGCCGCACGGCGTCTTAGGCGTAGGAGATTTCTATGGCCGTACAAAAGACCCCGCATACCAACACCCAGCAGAACGTCAGCTCAGCTGCAATGGATCTTGAGCCGAACCAGAGCCCGCAGGACGTTGGCCGCGGGGAAGACGCGAAGCTCTACGAGAATGCGGATGGAGCGCAGACGGGAGAGAATCGGGCCTTTCATCTAAATGACGGGCGTGACAATCTGCCGAAGTCGATTGATGAAGGGGTTCGCCTGCAGGCGGAGACCACTGCGCGGAAGCAACGCGAAGACATGCCGGGTGTGACGACGCACAGCGCGGGCGAGGAGAATGACCGGCAGCAGAAGGTGAGCGGAATAGCGAGTGAGAGAAGGTGAATGAAAGAAGGGCGTCAGAGCGGCGCCCTTTCTTCATTGCGCGCGTAGCCTATTGCCTCCGGTATTCCTTCCCTGCCCGGCTGACCTCCTGCGGAGGTTCGCGCTCCGCCTCGTACTTCCGCATGTCGCCGACGGGC
Source organism: Acidobacteriaceae bacterium (assembly GCA_035651235.1). Taxonomy (GTDB): domain Bacteria; phylum Acidobacteriota; class Terriglobia; order Terriglobales; family Acidobacteriaceae; genus Granulicella. The sequence goes on along the minus strand of DASRGC010000002.1, from coordinate 146,555 downwards.
TTGGTGTGGTCGTGAGTATGGCCGCCGAGATGCGCCGCCTGCGAGCGTGAATGACCGCCATCCTCCGGCGCCGGAATTGCGGACTGATGTGCATTGGAGTCCGTGGAACGATGTTTGCTTGATCCATGTTCGCCAGAGCCATGTTCACCCGCCGACGAGACTGCGGCGTCCAGGGCATCGCCGTGCATTTTCTCCTCACCCTGCTGTTTCTGAGCGTGAGGCTTATTCTCCGCTTGTTTTCGCGCCATGATCAATCCTTTCTGGTGTTCTGTTGCTGTCCGGCTGAGTCGGGAGCAAGCTCGGTGTTGACCGGCTCGTCGCCGAAGTCGCGAGCGCCGTAGTCATAGTCGAGGCCACCGTCAGTGTTCTGCGGGTTCACGGACTCTCGCCTGCGCTGCTCGACATTCAATCCCCAGCCCTGTTCGTGCGCGTACTCGCCAGAGAGTCCACGCGAGTGTTTGCCAAACCCACGCGGCTCTACCGCGTTCTCTTGCCGTGGTGAGTGGTCGGGCATCTCGATACCTCCTCTGCTTAAGACGGAGAAGGCCTCGCAACGTTGCCCTAAGATTTTCTTTGCCGAGCTTCCGGCGGAAGCGACGTTTGATCTACCGCAATCGAGACGTTCTCGTGCTTGATATCAAGCCGCAACCTGTTGAAGAGATTCATGTAAACGTTCGCGATCCAGACGAGGGAGAACCACGCAACGAGGTAGCCGCGCCATCCCACAAACAACATGCTGAAGTGAAATATCCAGAGTGCCAACGCGGCCACATAGTGGGAAAAGCAGTACTCGCATGTGAACAGATAGAAGAACTTTCGCTGCGGGAGCGCAGGTGCGTGTTCGCTCTTGTGTTTGCAATACTCGCGCGGCTCGCGGAAGACCTCTTCGTGCGTGACCGTCCAGGCGACGCACGCCACCGGAATCGAGAGCAAGAGCAGAGTTGCCAGTTGGTGACTGAGTGAGACAGGCAGATTAACGATCATCGCGCAGCGGCTGAGCCAGGTCGCCAGCCTGCTTTGTGAGATGCAGGTACCATCATGAGCAGCATGGAGATACAGCAGGAAAACGCAATCGACGCGGCAGCGGTTGCGCGCGCTGTCGAGCTGCTGTCGATTAGCGGCCCGGTGACGTGGCTGCCAGTGACGGGATCGACGAATCAGCTTGCGCTCGAGGCGGCGCAGGCTGGTGCGCAGCGCGGCATCTGGATTGCGGATGAGCAGACCGCCGGGCGAGGCCGCGGTGGACATTCGTGGCACTCGACGCGCGGCGATGGACTGTACGTGAGCGTTCTGGTAACGCCGGAGCTTCCGCTGGATCGCGCGCTCTGGCTATCGCTGGCGACAGGCCTGGCTGCCCAGCAGGTGATTCTTTCGACGACGGGGGTTCGGATTGATGTGCGATGGCCCAACGACCTGCTCTGCGGTGACCGGAAACTCGGCGGCATCCTCGTGGAGACGTCAGTGGCAAATGCGGCGAGAGCGTCGGCCGCGCTTCGCTATGCGGTGATCGGGGTCGGAATCAACGTGCACCATCGGTCATTTCCAGCGGAAATCGCGTCGCTCGCGACATCGCTTCGCCTGGAGGGTGCGGCAGGGGTCCGCCGGCAGGCGCTGCTGATAGCGCTCCTGCGAGCGCTGGACCGCGAATTGGATGAGCTCGACCGCGAGTACGCCGGAGTGAGCACGGGCGAGAGTATTCTCAGTCGTTTTACGAGAGCCTCCTCGTGGGTGCAGGGGAAACGCGTCCAGGTAGACGAGGACGGCGGTTACACCGGAGTTACTTCGGGTCTGGATCCGCGCGGTTTTCTTCTTGTCGATGATGACCAAAGAGTGCGCCGAACGGTGCTCTCCGGTGGCGTCCGTGAGGTATAAAAGAGACCGCGAAGACGAGATCTGAGAGGTCCCCGAACCAATCATGCTGCTGGCCATCGATGTGGGTAACTCGAACACTGTCATGGGTCTTTTTCAACTGGCAACGGACGGTGCACCCGCGTCCCTTGTTGCAGACTGGCGAATCACAACACCGCATAAGCAGACGCCGGATGAATTAGGTGTGCTGCTGCAGACGCTGTTCACGATGCGTAATGTGAAGACGGAGGATGTGCATGGGGTTGCGATCTCGTCGGTCGTGCCGCCGCTCGATTCCTCGCTTCGCCGCGTCTGTGAAGTCTCCTTCAAGGTGCGGCCACTGTTCATTGAGCCGGGCGTGAAGACCGGTTTGCCAGTGCTGACAGACAATCCCGGCGAGGTCGGCGCCGATCGTGTTGTAAACTGCGTGGCTGCCTTCGACCTGGTTGGCGGTCCTGCCATCGTCGTGGATATGGGAACTGCGACAACTTTTGATGTGGTTTCAAAACAAGGCGCTTTTTTGGGTGGAGCAATCGCTCCGGGGCTCGGGATCTCGGCCGATGCGCTCTTTGCGCGGGCGGCGCGGCTGACCCGAGTGGAGATCAAGAAGCCGGCGAAGATCATTGGCACGAGCACAACCGACAACATCCAGATCGGGCTTTACTACGGGTACATCGGGCTAGTCGACGGCATCCTGGAGCGGCTGATTCATGAGCTTGGGCCCGAGACGAAGGTGATCGCTACAGGCGGGCTCGCGAAGCTGATCTCTGCCGACAGCAAATACATCTCACGCGTGGAGGAGATGCTGACGCTGAACGGTCTGCGGCTGATCTGGGAACGCAATCATGATCGTCAGCGGCGACGCAACGAGACCAGGCAAGTAAACTGAGGAACGCAGGGAGACGTAGTACTCTCCCGCGCGTGCCTCAATGCAGAACTACTTCCACTACTTCACAGAGATTGAAGAGCGCTTCAGCCGACGGCGTGGGTCGCTGCTGCTGCTTTCAACGCTCGACTGGGCGCTGATTGAGAGCTGGCGCGAGGCCGGAGTTCCGTTGGAGGCAGTGCTGCGAGGCATTGATGCGGCGTTTGATCGATACGAGACTCGATCGGTGCGCGCAAAAGGGCGGCTGCGCAAGGTGAATGGGCTGGCGTGGTGTGCGCAGGCGGTGATGACCGCAGCGGAAGAAATGGTTGACGCTGCGACTGGTGTTGCTCCGCAGCGCGACGTCGCGACACAGCCGAGTGGATTTGAGAATGAGCGCGTGGCTTCCTATCTGAAGAGGAATGCCGCAGCGGTTGCAGCTGCTGGTGAGAGATCATCCAATAATGCGCTGGCCTCGATCGCAACAAGGCTGCGGGAGTTGGCGGCAGGTTTGAGCGATGCAGACGCGATGACACTCGAAGAACTCGATCGTAACCTTACGGTTCTCGAGGAGCGAGTGGTCGATGCGGTGCGGGCGAGAGCGAGTGAAGCGGAGCTCGTGTCTCTGCGTCAGGAAGCGGATACCGAGATTGCGCCGTTCCGGTCGCGCATGACGGCTGTACAACTGCGGCAGGTGCAGCAGCAGTTTCTTACCCGCAGATTGTTGCAGATGCATTCGCTTCCACGGCTCAGCCTGTTTTATATGAGCGTGGGCGAATGAAGCCCATTCAACTACGCATCGAGCGCGTTGTATACGGCGGGTTCGGGCTCGGGCGGTCTGCTTCTGCCACGAACGGGTCGGAAAGAGAGGCGATGTTCGTTCCGTTTACGCTGCCCGGCGAGCTTGTTGCAGCAACACCTTCGCGGCTGAAAGATGCGCTGCAACTCATTGATGTGATCGAGCCTTCGCGCGCACGCGTTCAGCCAGGATGTCCGCACTTCGGAGCTTGCGGAGGATGTCATCTGCAGATGGCGAGCTATCCGGAACAGCTTCGCGTCAAACAAGAGGTCTTGCGCGAGTCGCTGATGCGGGCCGGCGTTTCAGAATTTCCCGAGGTCACAACGCACTCCGCAGAGCCGTGGCAGTATCGGAATCGGATTCGATTGCACGCCACTCGCGAGGGAGGCGCGCTCCGGCTTGGATATCGCGAGCGCGCGAGCACCTCGATTCTGCCGATCGGCACCTGCCCGATCGCTGCACCGCTACTCTGGCGCGGGGCAGAATTGCTGCTTCAGGCAACCTCACGTGACGCTGAGATGCGGCGGTGGCTGGAGTCTGCGGCAGAGGTGGAGTTCTTCTGCAACGCTGATATGTCCCGCCTGCAAATCACGTTGCTTTGCAGGTCGCCGAAGCAGATAGCCGCGGCAGGTTTTGAAAACGCATTCGCGAAATTTGGGCAGAAGCTTCCGGAGCTGGCCGGTGCGGGTGCGCTTCAGATCCATCCGAGAACCGGGCAGGTTCAGGGCGAGCTCGCAAACTGGGGTGCAGCCGGGCTTAGCTACGAGGTTTCGGGAGAGCGTTACTGGATTGCGCGCGGCGTCTTTTTTCAGGTGAACCGGTTTCTTCTGCCAACAGTGGTGGACTTGGTTTGCTCGGGACAGCAGGGTTGTGTCGCCTGGGATCTGTTCGCGGGCGTGGGCCTGTTCGCGCGAATCCTGGCGCGCGGATTCGAGCAGGTAACCGGTGTAGAGGCGAATCCGGCTGCCGCGCGTGAGCTGGCCTCAGCACTTCAACGTATCGGCGCGCAGCACAGAGGGATCACGGCGGTGATCATAGATTTTCTGCGAAGCGCAGTGCTGCAGCGCGAGCGTCCGGATCTGGTTGTGCTTGACCCGCCGCGGGCGGGCGCAGGTGCGGAGGTCTGCCAGCTGGTATCACAGCTGGGTCCGCGGCAGATGGTCTATGTCTCCTGCGATCCCGTGACTCTGGGGCGGGATCTCGCGGTTCTACAGTCGAGCTACGCGATTGACGAGCTGCATCTGGTCGATCTTTTCCCGCAGACGTATCACCAAGAGGCGGTAGTGAAGCTTCGGCGGCGGTCATGACACACTGAGGGCACACTCCGTGCAATCGGAGAGTCTTTCTCATGCAGGCAGTCGGGACTCCCAAACACTGGATGGACTCGCCGCCAGCCGTCGATCCACCTCAGTTGCGAGGGGCTCCGATGCTGGCCGCGGCGCTCTGCTTCGCGGCCGGCGATCTGATTGGGCGCCGCTGGCAGCCACCAGCGTTGCTGGTCATCTCGTGCGGCGTGGTCCTGTTACTCGCGATCGTCAGCCTGCTGCGGGTGCGACGAATCGCGGTGGTTCCCGTGCTGGCGGTCTGGGTCGTGGTGGGTTGCACGTGCGCGCAGATCGAGTTGCCGATCGCCCGGCAATCGCAACTGACCAGCTACGCAGACGGACTGAGCCGCACCGTCCGCGGTCGCGTTGTGCGAGTGCGCCAGCTTCCTCCTGGCGACTCTTCGCAGGACCAGGTGAACGATTATCCTTGGGCGCTCGGGCCCGGCGCATGGGAACCGATCGCCGGCGAGCCACATCGCTCGATTGATCTCGATGTCGAAGCCGTCGAAGATGTCACGCCTGATGTCTCCACAATGCGGCCGGTTAGCGGAGGCATTCGCGTCACACTGATGGACGCGGAGCCAGCGCTCGGCTGCGGCGATGTTATCGAAATCCCGTTGCGGCTGCGTGTTCCGGACACCTATCGCGATCCGGGAGCATGGTCCTATTCCGATTACCTGCTCGGTCAGGGCATCGGTGACCTTGCGTCCCCACACACGCAAAGGCTCCGGGTTGTACGGCACGCGCGCGGTGGCTGGAGTTGCCATCTTGCAGCCGCGCAAAGCTGGGCTTCGAAGCGAATGCAGAGCCTGGGCGCTGCGACAACAACGCAGCTGCCTCAGTGGATGCGGCTCGACTCAGAAGACACGGCGATGCTGAGCGCCATGCTGGTGGGCGATCGCACGCAGCTCACGACAAATTTGCGAGCAGGATTTGAGCGCACCGGCACGTTTCATCTGTTCGTCGTCTCCGGCCTGCACATCGTGCTGGTTGTCGGCGGTCTGTTGTGGCTGTTGCGCAAGGCACGCATGCGAGAGGGAGTAGCCGTGACCATCGCGCTGAGCCTTGGGCTGCTGCTTGCGCTGCTTACTGGCTTCGGCGCGCCGGTGCAACGCGCACTCGGGATGACCGCAGCCTATCTGCTCGCCCGATTATTTGGGCGCGACACGGGGCCGCTGAACGCGCTCGGCATCGCTGCCGTGATCATTCTGGCGATTGACCCGCGCGCGCTATTCGAGGCCAGTTTCCAGATGACAACCCTGGTCATCGTCGCGGCGGCAGGGCTGGCCAGACCTGTCGAGTCGCGCAGCTTCCATCCACACGCGCGTGCACTGCGTGATCCGCAGATCATCGCGCTGGATGCAAACATTCATCCGCGTGTCGCGCAACTGCGAGTTCGATTGCGGATGTTTGGAGCCGTCTGCTCAGCTTTGCTTCACCCGCGTCTCCGGCAGCTTCCATTCTGGTTTGGCCGCGCAATCTCCAGCGTAGCGGCTGCGGTTCTATTCGGCGTCGCTGTCGAGATTTGCATGGTTCTGCCGATGGCAACCTACTTTCACCGGGCAACGCTGCTGGCACTTCCGACAAACCTGCTGCTTGTCCCGTTGATCGCTGTTTTGCTGGGTCTCACAATCCTTACGTTCTGCACGTCACTCATCAGTCACTCCATCGCACGTGTGCCCGCGGCCTGTACCGCTGCGCTCATTCACCTGATTCGCGGCACGGTAGACCGAATCGGACGCGCGAGTATTGCCGATCTGCGCGTTCCTTCTCCATCTCCTCAGCTCATCATTGCGGCCTGCACCGCGATTGTGCTGGCTTGCATCGCTCTTCGTTTGCGGTCGCGCGCGTGGGTCGTCATAGCGTGCATTGCGATGTTTGCGGCTCCGGTCATCGCCCTTTGGCCCACGCCGCCGCGGGTCCATCCAGGTGTGCTGGAGGTCACGGCGATTGATGTGGGTCAGGGTGACTCTCTCCTCGTCGTCTCGCCGCAAGGAGGAACCCTTCTCGTCGATGCAGGCGGACCCGTGGGGCCAACGGCGTCGAATTCGCGCTGGGATGTCGGTGAAGACGTGGTCGCGCCTTATCTCTGGTCGCGGCATATCCGTCGGCTGGACGCAGTGATGCTCACGCATGCGCACAGCGATCACATGGGCGGCATGCCGGCGGTGCTGCGCGATTTGCATCCTCGGGAACTCTGGATCAGCATCGAGCCTCGCCAGGCGCCGGCGATGCGCTCTTTGCTCGCCGAGGCAAAGACGCTCGGCATCACGATACGCAGCTTTCACGCCGGCGATAGCTTCGAGTGGAGCGGCGTGCAAGCGAATGTTCTCTCTCCTGAACTGGGTTACAGCAATCCCGGTGCGCCGAAAAATGATGATTCGCTGGTGATGCGTCTGGCATATGACAAAGGCAGCGTGTTGCTGGAAGGCGACGCGGAGTGGAGCAGCGAGGCAGATATGGTGCTGAATCATCGTCTTGCGCCATCTACACTGCTCAAGGTCGGCCATCATGGCAGCAAGACCTCAACGGCCGATGCATTTCTCGCAGCCGTCGCGCCGCGCGTCGCGGTAATCAGCGTCGGCACCCATAACACCTTTGGCCACCCGCGGTGGGAGGTGCTGAATAAACTTGAGCAGGCGCGCGTGCCGACGTGGCGCACAGATCGCGAAGGTGCCGAGACCTTCCTGATCTCACCAGATGGCGGCATCTCGGCGCTCTCGGCAGCGTCCAATCCTTAGGCCCGCAGTGGCAGCAAGGAGTCGGCATTGAGCAAATCGATCGATCCGCAGTCCACCGGCGACACACCAGCGTCAGATGTCCCCCGGCCTCAGCTCACCAATAACACTGTGATCGACGAGGCCAGATTGATTCGCCGCCTTCAAATGATGATGAACATGGTGATGCAGGTGATCGCGCAGGACAGCACGCTGACGATCGACGATGCTTCGCAGATGATTGCGGATGCGCGCACGGCGGCGCTCGCGATGTTCCCGGGCAAGGAGCTCGCCTATGACCTCATCTGGCGGCCGCGATTTCAGCGGCTGATGCGCGAGCGGTTTCGGCTGATGTAACCCCGATTCACGGCACGCGCACCGGGCCAAGCAATGGAGTCTTGACGGGCGCTGCGAGGCCGATGAACTCGGTCAGCGTATTGCTACCGTAATTCGACACCCAGAGGTTGCCGGCCGCATCAATTGCGATGGAGTAAGGCTCGAGGAGCTTCGCATCCGCTCCCCATCCCGCGCTGGGCGAGAGAAGCTGGCCCGGATTCGTGCTCGAGGCAGCCGCAAACTCCGCGAGCGTAGAGCCGCGCTCGCTCGCGACCCACGCGTTCCCGTTGCCATCCACGGCAATCGCGCGCGGCGCACTCAGGCCGCCTCCCGTGTATCCACTGCCGGAGAGAACCGTTCCCGACGAAGAGACTAGGCCGACGCTGTTTGCATAGAAGTTCGCGGACCAGACGTTGTCCGCAGCGTCGACGGCCACGCTCGCCGGCCCCTGGCCGACAACAAAGTCTTTGAATGCGGATCCGTCCGCAATGACGCGGGTGATTGTGTTACTGGATTGATTCGCAACGTAAGCATTGCACTTGGAGTCGGTGGCAATAGCTGAAGGGAATTCCAGGTCTGCGGCTGTATATCCTGCTGTGCCGGACAAGCTCGATCCGTTGCTGCTCAACAGGGTGATGTGCGAATTCCCGTAATCAACAATCCACGCAACTCCGCTCGTATCAAAGGCGACGGCTATGGGAAAGTTCAGGCCACCGCTTGAGTACTGCGTCGCCGCGACACCGCTGCTATTCAGCAGAGTGATGGAGCCGAGGCCACTGTTTACGGTATTTGAACTTTGTTCGCTTGCGATCCACATTGTGTCGTTCACATCAACAGCGCCACCGTAGCTGTTCTGCAAGCCATTGCCGTCGATCCCGCTGAGGAATACCGGAGTGCCGGCGTTTGAGAAGAGGCTTGCAATTCCGAAGTAATTCGCCACCCAGACGTTGCCCTGCGAGTCGATTGAGAGCGCGGACGGGCCATTCATTCCACCGCCGCTGTAGGTCGCGAAGAGGGTCCAGTCATTCGGCGGCGTGCTTAGCGAGGGTGAGTACGCAGCCGATCCGCTGGCCAGCCCGTAGACGCTCGCTACATTTGCATCAAGTAATTTGGCGATATTCATCGCGGCGTCAAGTGTGTTCGTGGGAGCCGCACGATTCACAGAGGATGCCGCAAAGAGCTGCGCGCACGCGGTGCTCGACGAGCTACCCGCTGCGACGCAGCCGTTCAGCACATTCGCGAAGGTGTTGATTTTCGCAGTGGGCGCCGTGCCCGTTGCGGGAAACGCGACGCCCGGAGCCTTGCCCGTCGCAGGATTGACGAGGTTCAATGCAGTTGTCGCCGCAAGCCCGATCCCGGTGCTGTTGGTCGCCGTTGCTCCTATCTGTCCTCCAGTTGCGAGGAACGGAGCCAAGGCCCAGGCGGTCGCAACGGTGGTGGCTTCGTCGACGATCACACCTGCGCCGCTCTTGATCGCAGAGCAGCTCCCAATCACGGATGCCAGCGCTATTGCGCTGTTCGAGGAACCAGAACCGGTCGCGGAACCTCCGCGTGCAACCAGATAGACAACGGAGTTGCTGTAAGGACATGTGACGTTACCCGCTGTGAACGCGCCCGTCGAATCCGTTGTGACTGGAGTGCTCAGTAGCGCGGTTGGAGCAGAGCCGTTGCCTGTGGTTCCCGCCGCATAGACCTGCACACTTGCACCGGCGATCGGCAAAGCACCAGCGCGTACGGAGCCGGTGATGCCGGACAACGCGTAGTTTTTTGTCGGCGTCGGCTGCGCGGGGCTCGTTACGTTTGTGGCTTTGCAACTGTTCGGCTCGGTCGATGCGCCGCCGCCTCCAGTCCCCGTATTCGTCACCGTCGACCCGCAGCCCACGATGGCGAGCACCGCTGCGGTGATGATGCTGACGATCGCAAATCGCACGGGCCTCATAGTCCAGCGTCGGCAGTCCAGCTCAGTGCTGTCGATACCGCTTCGTAAACGCAGCAAGGTCGGCTCCGGAGAGAAATTGTGCGAGGCTCTGCGTCAGTTCCTCACGCGCCTGCACTGTGCTGAAGGTTGCGTCTGGCATTTCGGCGCGCAGCAGAATGGGAACGGGTCGCGTAGGATCTTCCGTCAGCAGTTCGTGCGCCGCGGGACGACTGTAGATCAGTCCAAAGTGGGTCCGATCGGTCGACGTTTCGCCGCACGCAGCGTCGGTGCAGACCGCGGATGCCTCAAGATATTGCGTGGCGCCATTATTGAATAGCGAGGCGCTGACCGGTACCATCCCATTCCGAGTGGAGAGATTCAGCGGCCCATGCCATGTCCAGTCTTCGCCACGCGCGACATGACAGAGGAGCGTGTCATGCGCGCCGAGCGTGGGCGAGACTCCAATGGCGACCACAGGGCCACCGCCGGGTTGGATGTATTCCCCCCAATGAAAAAGAACCGGGCCTGTCATGAGCGATTCGTTCCACTCACGCTGCAGCCTGTACGCTCCGACTTGCTGAGGAAACATCCCAGTCGCATCTCTGGCTGTGGCGGATGAATTTGCCGGCCGCATCATCGCTCGCGCATAGCTGACGCTGCCCACGCCGACCAGCAGCGCGAATGCCACACAACGCCGTACGAATGGTCTCGCGCAAGAACTCGGAGGAAGCATCTGATTTGAGCTGAGGAGCGACGGCAACCGAAGATCACGATTCGGACTCCAGCGGAAGAGAGCTGCGAACAACAGCAGCGTTGCGCCGAAGAAGAGGCATGCTCCCAGGATGTAGTCGCCCATGGCGGCGTGGTTTTGCAGCCATGGAAAGCGCAGTGCGATGACGTAGTAGAAGACGAGCCCGCAAAGGCGAACGAAGTTGAACAAGTAGCCGAGCACCACTGCGGCTAACGTAAGAAGTGCCCATGGCCGCGCGCGGAGCCGATACAGATAACCTGCAATCAGCGCGATGAAGCCCATCGTGACCGCGCCGCGAATCCCGTTGCATCCGGGCGCGATAAACATGCCGAACTTCGGCGTGAACATCAGGCTGAGCTGATCTGGGGTGAGCGCCTGCCCGAGCTGATGCGCGAAGCTGCGCGCGACCATTGCCGAGGCGTGCTGGAGTGGCAGATCGATGTAGCGGTTGAAGAAGTGCGGTACTGGGTTGACGAACCACATCAGCGCGACCGGAAAGCGTGCGGCGCGGAGAAGCCTCACGCCTCCAAACAGCAGCACAAAACCGACAGTGTAGGCGAGCACGATGAGTGAGTACGGCGGGAGAACGATGGTCCATGATGGCGAGAGCACCAGTGCAATGACTGCCTGATCGCGCAAATGCACAACTGCAATCGTCGCCGCGAGGACAACGAGCCCCCACCAGTTTCCCTGCAACGTCCACCGTAGCGACCGCCACACGCGCAGAATCAGGATGATGCTGACGATCGGAATGAGTGCGCCGATCGACTTCAGAGGATCGGTCGTCCACATGGCCCACAGCGCACTGAATGTCGAGCCGATGCTGAACAGGCCCGCCAGGCCCAATGCCACCGAGAGTCCCACAGCCGCGATCCGCAGACGGTCTGACGCGTGCTCTTCGCGGACCTGCGGCTCCGCAGAGGCCGTCAGAGGGGCTGTGGACATGCATAGATTCTAGCGCCGGCGAACGCGGAAGCGGTCAGCCGTGTCTGCCAAAATGGCCGCAAATTCAGGCGCTGTGCACCGACGCCTGTCGTTCTGAGTGTCCGGACAGCTCCGCCGCACGGGCCTCCGCATAGGCGGCCGCACCCAACAGCGCGCAGGTGTCGTCAAGAATCACGCGCACAGGAATGGTCTCGAGCAGCGGAGACATCCGGCCTTTATCCAGAAACGCCTGCATGAACCCGCCGTTGGAGAGAACCTTGAGGATCTTCGGCGCGATTCCACCGCCCAGATAGATGCCTCCCAACGCCAGCAATTTCAGTGCGAGATTGCCCGCCTCAGCGCCATACGCTGACGCAACCAGGTCGATTGTCTTCACACAGATCTCGCTCGACCCGTCGTCCGCACAGGCACCGATCACCGCATTCGGGTCCTCGTTCGTCATGCGCTCACGCAGCCAGGCCGGCTCGTCCATCCTCTGATCGTCGCGGAGGAACTCGTAAACGTTCTGCATACCGAGACCGGAGACCACGCGCTCCGTACTGACGCGACCATTAAGCTTGCGCCGCAGATGGTTCAGCAGTGCAATCTCGGTTTCATTTCGCGCGGCAAAGTCGCCATGACCACCCTCTGAGGGAATCGGCAGGTGCCGCCGCAGAATCGGATCCCAGATCAGGAGGCATTCGCCCAATCCTGTGCCCGCTGCAATCAGGCCGCGATGCCCGACCGAACTCGCGTCACCGGCATGCAGCGTGAAGATCTTGTCGTGTGCGACTTCGGGGATGCCGTATCCGTTCGCTTCCAGATCGTTGATCAGAAAGATGTGCTGAATGCCGAGTGATCGCTGCAGATCGCGCGCATCCAGCGTCCACGGCAGGTTCGTGAGCTTCAGCCTTCCATTGCGCACCGGGCCCGGACACCCGAAACACGATGCAACAACCTGGTCGCGCACGTCCGGTTGCCCGCTCTTCTCAGGCGAGAGAAATTCGTTAACCACGTCATCAAGACAGGCGAACTCCGGCGCCGGGAACTTCTGGTCACGGACCGGCGACAACTTGCCGCCAACAAAGTTGTACAGCGCCAGATGAACCTTGGTCCCACCGACATCCCCAGCCAGAATCATGCGCCCTCAACTCTTCCGCGATGCTAAATCTCCAGCGTACCGACGCGGTAACCCTTCGATTCCGCAACCTCGCTGGCCGGCGGCAACCTTGCCGCCGCGTCCTGATCCAGCAGAAAGAGAAGCTTACCATTCGAGGGGCGAATCAGTTGAGACGGAAGCCTCTCGGGGTCGCGCGAGCCGGTGAGAACCTCGGCAAGAATGTTGGCCTTGCCGGAGCCTTCTACCTGGAACGCGACCTCCGCTGCCTGGTTGATCACGGGCCAGGTCAGCGTGATTCTCCACGTCTCTTTCTGTGGCACATGGTTGGCAACGACCAGGCGCCCCATCTCGTTGAGCGCTTCCGTACGTGGAAACAGCGACGCGGTATGCCCATCGGGCCCCATACCCAGCACAACCAGATCGAAAGCCGGGGACTCCGCGCCCTCAAGCCGCATCACGTTGCGCAGCGTGCTCTCGTAACGCGAGGCCGCCTCCTGCGGGTCGAGCTCGCCCTCCATGCGGAAGACATTCGCCTCCGGAATCGGCGCCTTCGTCAGCAGCAGCTCGCGGCAGACGCCGTAGTTTGATTCTGGATTGTCTGGTGGAACGCAACGCTCATCCACCCAGAAGAGCTGCAGCTTTTCCCACGGCACGGTCGCGAGAAATGGTTGCGCCGGATCAGCCAGCAGTTTAAAGGTAGCCTGCGGAGTCGAGCCACCCGAGATCGCGATTCGTGCGATGCCACGCGACGCAACCGCCTGCTCCACTTTGTTTGCGAACAGATGCGCTGAGGCGAGCGCCATCGCCGCGGCCGATGGCCACACCTGATACGTAACGGTTACAGGACGAGGCATTCTTCTCCCAACCCCCAGATCGTTTGCAAATGACCTTATCTTGCGTGCCAGGATTTTCCGTCACGCGCCAGCAGATCGTCGGCGCACTTCGGTCCCCAGCTGCCCGCGGCGTAATTTGGAAAATCCTTCGGCGGCTTCGCCTTCCACGCTTCGAGGATGGGCGTCATCAACGCCCAGGTCGCTTCAACGCCATCGCGGTGCGCGAACAGTGTTCCATCACTGAGCATCGCGTCCAGGAGTAGGCGCTCATAACCAGTCGCGGAGCTCTTTCCAAACGCCTCCGCATAACTGAAATTCATCTTCACATTCTTCACGTTGGTCGTAGGCCCGGGAACCTTCGCGCCGATCTCGAGCGAGATCCCCTCATCCGGCTGAATGCGAATCTTGAGCACATTCGGGCACAATTGGCTGCTCCGATTGTTCGACTTGAACAGGTGCAGTGGAGCTTTTTTGAAGGTGACCGTTACCTCTGTCACCCGCGTCTTCATACGCTTTCCCGCGCGAATGTAGAACGGCACACCGGCCCAGCGCCAGTTTTCGATGTTCAGCTTCAACGCGGCGAACGTCTCGGTGGTCGACTGCGGATCGACGCGGTCTTCCTGCCGATAGCCGATGACCGGCTTGCCTTCGATACTTCCCGGCCCGTACTGTCCGCGAACCGTATCCTCGGCAGGAATCGGATCGATGGCCCGCCAGACCTTTAGCTTCTCAGTGCGCACCCCTCCGGACTCGAAGCTGTCCGGCGGTTCCATTGCAACGAAGCTAAGTACTTCCATCACATGGTTCTGCAGAACGTCGCGCAGCGCGCCGGCCTTCTCATAGAACGGCCCGCGGCCTTCGATACCGATCGATTCGGCCGCCGTAATCTCGACGTAATCGATGAAGTTCCGGTTCCACACAGGCTCAAAGATGCCGTTGCCAAAGCGGAAGACCAGAATGTTCTGCACCGTCTCCTTACCGAGATAGTGGTCGATACGATAGATCTGGTTCTCTCCAAGCACCTTGTTCAGTTCATCATTCAGCGTGCGCGCGCTTTCGAGATCAGTACCAAACGGCTTCTCGATGATGACATTGATCCACTGCCCCTTTTGCTGGGGGTGCGTCATATTGTGCTTCGCGAGCCGCTGCGCGATGTCGGCAAAGTACTCCGGCGCTACCGCCAGATAGAACAGCCGGTTCCCCTTCGTGCCGTACTTCTGGTCGATATCGGCGAGAAACGCCTTCAGCTTCTCGAACCCTTCATCGTTATCGAAGTCGGTCGCGAAGTACTTCACCCGATCGACGAATGGTATAAGCGCGGAGTCTCCGCGATCGACGCCGCCGCCCTTCAAGATGCCATCCTGCATGTCACTCGCAAAGCTCGCCGAAAGATCGCGCCGCGCAACGCCGACCACGACAAACTCCTTGGGCAGCAGATGCTGCTGTTCCAGGTGGAACAGCGACGGCAGCAGCTTGCGTTTGGTCAAATCGCCCGATGCACCAAAGATCACGACGATGCACGGCTCAGGAATTCGCTCGCCCTTCAGCCCACCCTCGAGCACCTCGCGGTCGTTGAGCGACTGCCCCACATCCTCAACCATCGTGGCCATATTGACCCTCTCTTTCTCTATGCCGCATTGGCGACCAATTCTACTTCTCGTCCGCAGGAGCCTTTTTCACCGCGTGTCCGCCAAACTCGTTGCGCATCACGGCCAGCATGCGGTCCGTGAAGTTGTTTTCTTCACGCGAGCGGAGCCGCCGAATCAGCGACTCCGTAATCACCGGCGCCGATACGTTCAGATCAATCGCCTCAAAGACCGTCCATCGCCCCTCGCCCGAATCTGGAACATAGGCTTCAAGACCCTCGAGCGTCGGATTCTTCTTCAACGCATCCGCGGTAAGGTCCAGCAACCAAGAACGCACCACCGAGCCGTAGCGCCAGATCTCGGAAATCTGCACGAGATCCAGATGAAGCGGTTGCTTCGCGCGCATGATCGAAAAGCCCTCGGCGTACGCCTGCATGATGCCGTACTCAATCCCGTTGTGCACCATCTTCACGAAATGCCCGGCGCCCGACGGGCCCACGCGTCCCCAGCCGGAGTTCTCCGCCGGCGCCAGCGCCTCGAAAATCGGCCGCAGGTGCTCCACAACATCCTCGTCGCCGCCGATCATCATCGAGTAGCCCTCACTGATGCCCCAGATGCCGCCCGACGTGCCCACATCCACAAACTCGAACCCTTCCTTCTTCAGCTCGTCGTGACGCCGCTGCGAGTCCTTATAGTTCGAGTTGCCGCCATCGATAAAGATGTCGCCCTTCTTCATCAGCGGTTTCAGCTTCGCAATCGTCTGGTCCACCGGATCGCCCGCCGGAACCATGATCCAGATCGCGCGCGGCGAGTCAGTGAGATTCTTCACCAGGTCCTCAAGCGAGCTCACGCCTTTGGAACCGGAATCCGTCAACCGCTTCACTGCATCGGCGGAGAAATCGAATCCGACAATTGTGTGGCCCGCCTTGCGGAGACGCTCCGCCATATTGCCGCCCATCTTGCCGAGTCCGATCAGTCCAAGTTGCATAAAAATCCTTCCTCATCGCCGGTATCGCCCGGTTCACCTTCGCGTTGAATACGCCTCTTAGAGAGTAATCCCAAACACGGTCAAGGGGAAAAATGGCCCTGTTCCGATCACGCGTCCGGAAAATCCGCACCTTCAGTGATCGTCTGCCAGCGGTCCAACTCCTCGTTCCACTCCTGCAGCCGCTTGCGAAAACGCGAAAACGCGCTCTTCCCGAGCAAAAGATGCTTCGGCGGATTCTGGTCACTTACCGCGGTCACGATCGCCTCCACCGCGCGTTGCGGATCGCCCGGCTGTTTACCGGCCTGGCTACGAAAATACTCACGCGTCTTGCCTACAGTTGGCACGTAATCGGAGATGTGTTGCCTCGCTTCGACGCCCGATCGGCCCAGGAAGTCCGTGCGGAACGGTCCAGGCTCGACAACCATCACATTCACACCCATCGGCCCGATCTCGGCCGCAAGTGCCTCTGAGAGGCCTTCCACGGCAAACTTCGTCGCGTTGTAATACCCCCATCCTGCCGCTCCGATGAGCCCTCCGATTGACGAAAAATTCACGATCGTTCCCGACCTGCGCTCACGGAATTGCGGCAGCAGCGCCTTCGTCACGTTGATCAGGCCGAAGAGGTTCGTATCGAACATCGGCATGTACTCCGCCTCTGTTACCTCTTCGACGGCACCCGCGACGCCATACCCTGCGTTATTCACGAGAACATCAATGTGCCCGACGCGCGAGATCGCATCTGCCACTGCCTGGTCGATGCTGTGCTGGTCGGTCACATCAAGCTGCAGCGTAATGATCTCTCCCGGGTACCGCAGCATCATCTCCTGCAGTGCCTCTACATTCCTCGCAGTAGCAACGACCTTGGCTCCGAGCGAGGCAAGATACTCGGTCAGCACGCGGCCGAAGCCGCTCGAAGCACCGGTGATGAACCAGCGCCTGTCCTTCTGTGCGATATGCAGTGAGGTGCTCATACTCCATCGGACGCGCACAAACCGGATCACGATGCAGAATGCGCCCGACTTGCCGAAAATCAGTTCCACATCGCCGCAAAGCGTCTCTTGAGACGTTAATTAGATGCAGAGGAGCTCGATAAACTAGCTGCATCGCGGTGAATGAACTTTTCCCCATCCTCGACGCCGCGCTCGCCTCCGCTGCCGATCGCTCCGGTGCGCATCTCGCCTGCCGGCCGGGGTGTCATCAGTGCTGCATCGGTGTGTTCGCAATCACGCCGCTCGATGCCGCCGCGCTCCGCGAAGCGCTCGCAGACGCACCGGTCGACGTGGCAGAACGGATCCGCGCACGCGCGCTTGCATCGCGCGAACGTCTGCTCGCCGAGGGATTTCCCGGTGACTCGCAAACCGGCCTTCTCTTCACCGAGCCGCATCACGAAGCGGCATTCGAAGACTTCGCGAACCGCGAACCCTGCCCGGTGCTCGATCCCGCGACCGGCACCTGCGATCTCTACGCCGCGCGTCCCGTGCAGTGCCGCACCTTCGGTCCGCCGGTGCGCGACGAGGATGACCATCTCACCGTGTGCGAGCTTTGCTTCACCAATGCCTCGCCCGAAGAGGTCGCACGCTGCGAGATGGACCAGAGCTGGCGGCCGCTCGAAGACGAGCTCATCACGCGCGCCGAAGAAGACCCGGCAAACGCCGGCCCAACGCTGATTGCCTTCGCGCTTACGCGATAATCTCGCGCACGCCGCCTTCGCCTGCAACCAGCGCCATCTCCGCCATGCCGAGAAACAGTCCGTGCTCCACGACGCCTACGATCGACCGTATCTCCGCCGCCGTCTCCTCAGGGTCTTCAAGCACACCCGCGGCGCAGTCGAGGATCCAATTGTTCTCGTCCGTCAGCACCGGCACACTTCCGGCGCCAGCCCCATCCTTCTTCATCCGCAGCTTCGGATTCAACCCAAGCTCTGCCAGCCGTGGTTCCACCAGCGGCCGCGCCATTTTGATGATCTCCACCGGCAGCGGAAACTTACCGAGCTTCTCGACGATCTTCGACTCATCCACCACGCAGAGGAACCTCGCGGCCGCACTCGCGACGATCTTTTCGCGCAGGAGCGCCGCGCCTCCGCCTTTGATGAGATACAGCCCTGACCCCGGCGCGACCGCAACCTCATCCGCACCATCCACGTAAAGGTCAAGCTCCGGCAGTTCCTCCAGCGTCACCACGTCCATGCCCAGAGATCGTCCCAGCTCCGTGCTGGAGTCGCTTGATGCAACGCAGCGGATCTTCAGCCCCTGCCGCACACGCTCGCCCAGCGCCTTGATGAACATCACTGACGTGGAGCCC
This sequence comes from Acidobacteriaceae bacterium, assembly GCA_035651235.1. Taxonomy (GTDB): domain Bacteria; phylum Acidobacteriota; class Terriglobia; order Terriglobales; family Acidobacteriaceae; genus Granulicella. The sequence continues at coordinate 128,244 of DASRGC010000002.1, read as the reverse complement.
GTCCCCAGCCCCACGCGCATTCCATCTTCGACCATTTCGGCCGCGCGTCTGCCGACCAGTGTCTTTGCCTCGTCCTGCGTCATCCCACCATGTTGCCACGATCGAGCGACTCCAGTCGTCCTCCGACGGCTGCATCGCGGGATGCCCTGGTCTCATCCAATCCGCAACTCAGAATGAAACGAGCCGGACCCAACTAAGGAGGGTCGATGGCAGCCAGCGCTCAGCTCCTATCTCCGGCATTCCCAGCCTGCATCGAGAACTCCTGCGAGTTCGTCCAGGCGCTGATGAACGTGCAGCGCGCGGCGCAGCTGATCACCTCCACGCTCGATCTCGATCACGTGCTCGATCGCGTCGTTAATGAACTCGCCTCAGCGATCGGCAGCGTCGAAGTGACCGTCTGGCTGCTTGAGCCTGGCACTGACGAGCTCGTTTTGAGCGGCGTGCAGAGCTGCAGTGTTGATCGCAAAGGCTCGCGCATGAAGTTAGGCCAGCGTGGAATGGCCGCTTACGTCGCCTCCAGCAAGGCCATGCGCTACGCGCCGGACGTCCGCAGCGATCCGTACTACATCCGCTGCGAGCCGGAAACCATGTCGGCTGTCTACCTCCCGCTGCTCTCCTGCGGAGAGGTGATCGGCGTCTTCGCCGTCGATCACTCGGAGCTGAATGGCTTCACAGAAGATCAACTCTCAATTCTCGAGGCGCTCACCGGTCATATCACCGTCGCCATCGAAAACGCGCGCCTCTTCAGCGAGCAGCGCCTTCTCCACAAGCGTATGCAGAGTGAAGCGGACGAGGCCCGCACCATTCAACAGGGGCTTATTCCGAAGTCATCGCCTCTGGTCCCGGGGTTCGTCTTTCACAGCGTATGGGAACCTGCCGGGACTGTTGCGGGCGACTGGTTTGACTGGATTCCACTCAGCTCCGGCCGCCTGGGCATCGTTCTTGCCGATGTGAGCGGAAAGGGCATGCCCGCCGCCCTGCTCATGTCCGCCACACGAGCCACTCTGCGCACGCTTGCGCGCCTCAACCTCTCGCCGGAAGAAACACTCAAGCAGCTCAATCACATGCTCATCGCCGATATGCCGGCGAACAAATTCGTGACCATGGTTTACGGCGTGCTCGACCCGAAATCGCGCGAGATCACCTTCGCGAGCGCCGGCCACCTGCGCCCGCTGCTAATCAACGGCAAGTGCGACTTTGTCCCTCTCGACACCGGCCTTCCGCTCGGCCTCGCTGCGTCAAACTATCCCGAGTACACCGTCCATTTGAAGCCTGGCACGAAGGTGTTGCTCTACTCGGACGGCATCACCGAGGCCATGAATCGCGCTGAGGAGGAGTACGGCCCCGGTCGTCTCGTCGAACACTTCCTCCATCCCGCAGCCTGTGTCGACGGCCTCTTCGAAGAGATTCAACGCTTCTCCGCAGGGTCCACCCACACGGACGACGCGACTGCGGTGCTAATCGCGAGCCGCTGAGCCGTGGCACGCAAAAAGAGGACCGGGGCAGCCCCAGTCCTCTTCCTTTCCCGACTGCTCTCGCTTTACTTCTTGACCAGCTTCTTCGCAGCTTCGACGACGTGTCCCGACGAGATCCCGAGCTTCTCCAGCGCAACGTCTCCCTTGGCGGATGCGCCAAAGCGGTCGATGCCAATCGCGATGCCGTCGCGGCCAATGTACTTGTACCAGCCCAAAGTCGCGCCCGCCTCGACCGAAATCTTCGGAACACCATGCGGGAAGATCGACATCTTGTACTCCTCGCTCTGCTCTTCGAAGATCTTCCAGCTCGGCATCGACACGACCGTCGCGTTGATGCCCGAGCCCTTCAGCTCGTTCGCGGCCTTCAGCGCAACCTCAACCTCCGAGCCCGTCGCAACGATGATCACATCCTTGCCAAACTGCTCGAGCACGTACGCTCCCTTGCGGCAGCCCTCGAACACCTTGTACTTGTTCAGGTCCAGGACCGCGATGTCCTGCCGCGTCAGCGCCATGAAGCTCGCTGACTTCCGCTCCACCATCAGGCCCCAGCACGCCGAGGTCTCATTCGCGTCCGCCGGCCGGAAGTCCGTCAGCTGAGGTGTCGCGCGCAGCATCATCAGGTGCTCGATCGGCTGATGCGTCGGTCCATCCTCGCCCAGTCCCACCGAGTCATGCGTGAAGATGTACAGCGAGTGCGAGCTCATCAGCGCGCCCATGCGCAGCGCCGAACGGCAGTAGTCCGAGAACGTGAAGAACGTCGACCCGAACGGCAGCAGACCGCCGTGGCAGGCGATTCCGTTGACCGCAGCCATCATGCCGAACTCACGCACGCCGAAGAAGATATTGCGTCCCTTCGGGTCGAGATGGAAGTTGTTCGAGTCCTTGAAGATCGTCTTCGTCGAGCTGGTGAGATCAGCCGCGCCACCAAAGAGCTCCGGCAACACCTTGCCCAGATTGTTCAGGATCACCTGGCCGGCGTTGCGCGTCGCAATCTTCTTCTCGGTGGTGAAGGTCGGCAGCGCTTTCTCCCAATCCTTCGGCAGCTCCATCGCCGTCGTGCGGCTGTACTGCGCCGCCAGCTCCGGATAATCCTTCTTGTACGCGTCGAAGCGCTCGTGCCAGTCGGCGACTGCTTTCTTGCCTCGATCAATCGCCTGGCGCCAGTTCTCGAGCGCGTCCTCAGGGATGACAAAATTCTGATCCTCAGGGAAACCGAAGAACTTCTTCGTCGCCTTCGCTCCATCCGGACCCAGCGCCTCGCCATGCACGGCCTTGGTACCAGCCCGCGGAGCACCGTAGCCAATGATCGTGCGCACGCGAATCAGCGACGGTTTCGTCCGCTCCATCTTCGCCGCCTCGATCGCGCGATTCAGTTCCTCGAGATCGTTGCCATCCGAGACAAACTGCACGTGCCAGTCGTAGCCGTGGAACCGCTCCGTCACGTCCTCGGTGTAACTCAGGTCCGTCGGGCCGTCCAGCGAGATGAGGTTGTCGTCATACAGCACAATCAACTTGCCCAGTTGCAACGTGCCCGCCAGTGACGCTGCCTCGTGCGAGATGCCTTCCATCAGGTCGCCATCCCCGCACAGCACATACGTGTAGTGGTCGACGATCTTGTACTGATCGTTGTTGTATACGCCGCCCATGTGCTTCTCGGCCATGGCCAGGCCAACGGCCATCGCAAAGCCCTGGCCAAGGGGCCCGGTCGTCACCTCAACGCCTGGCGTCTCGCCGTACTCCGGGTGTCCGGGCGTGTGCGATCCCCACTGGCGGAACTGCTTCAACTGTTCGAGCGGCAGATCATATCCGGTCAGGTGCAGCACGCCGTACAGCAGTGCCGACGCATGCCCGTTGGAAAGAACAAAGCGGTCACGATCCGACCACTTCGGGTCCGTCGGGTTGTACTTCATGAACTTGTGGTACAGCAGATACGCAATCGGCGCGCAGCCCAGCGGCGCTCCCGGATGTCCAGCCTTCGCCGCCTCCACCTGGTCTACCGCCAGCAAACGCAATGTGTTGATCGAAAGCTGATCGAGCTCGGTCTGATTCCGAGCCTCAAGAGTAGCTGTCTGTTCAGTCATTCTGTCCTCAGGAAGGGGTAAAGTTCGCAGGCACGGCTGCGCTGGGGATCGGGGAGATCAATCGTCCGACACTTTTTCCAGTGTACTAGGCTTCCAGCGCGCACCGCAGCAATGCCCCTTCACAGGGCCAAAAGCTCGTTCGATCTCCTCAGTGCCTGCGATTATCGGGCCGCTGCTCCGGAGGGCTGCTCCGCTGAGGCTCGCTGCGCTGCGGCGGGGGAGGCGCCGCAGCGGGGTGTGGCGCAGCCTCACGCGTCTCCGGCTGTCCCACCGGCCGATTCTCGCGCAGGTTATCCATCTGCTGCGGCGTCAATGGCCGCCCCGGATCCGTGCTCTGGATCGCCTGCCGCTGCTGCTCGAAGCTGGGGCGCGTCGGCGGCGGCACGGCACGGTTGTAGAGCTGCTCACTCCCCGCCGGGATCTGCCCGCGCGGCGTAGGCGCAACTGCCGAAGGCAGCCGCTGGGTGCCGCGCGCCGGGTTCGGAGGACGCACTGCTCCCTGAATGTTCATTCCGCTCTGCTGGTTGGCCTGCGGATTGGGCTGCTGATTCGGCTGGGTCGTGTCCGGCAGCGGCTCACCACCCTGCACCTGAAAGCCACGCCGCTGGATCGGCGCCGGCTTCGCCTGCGGCTGCGTCGCTGCGCTTTGCTGAGAACGCTGCTGTTGTTGTTGGTTTCCGATCGCAGCATCCGCGTGCGTCGTCAGCGTCGGCCGGTTCAGGCGCGGAGGAAACGCTCGCGCGTTCGCCGGTGCGACCATCGTTCGCTCCGGCGTAACCAGCGGGTGCGGAAGCACCGGCGCTGCCGCGATCTGCTGCTCCGGCAGGTGCAACATTGCGCTTCGCACCGGCTTGCCCGAGGCCAGGCTGTCCTGCGGGACCTCCACGGTGCCGGCCGCGCGATTCACAAACTGCCGCTGCCCTCCCAGCGGATTCCCAAACGCTTCCCGGTTCGACGTGTTGTAGACCGTGCGCACCTGGTCGACATTCCGGTTGTACAGACCGCTCGCGTTCACGCGGTTCTGGTACAGCGTGCTCGAGTGATACCAGGGCGCATAAGGCTCCTTCGGTCCCAGCGGAAACCACGCCGAGACGCCATTCCCCGGATGCACAAAGACCACCAACGCGGGCGCATACACCGGATGCACGACCGGCGGTCCGGGAATCCATCCCCACCGTCCGCCGAAAATCGCCCAGCGCCCGTAGTGGAACGGCGCAAAGCCCCACGGCTCAGCCTCGATCCACGTCCATCCCCAGGGCGCCACCCACGTCCACCGCCCGTAACAGTATGGCTGCCAGCCCTCCGGTACACCGGCCGGGAACCACACATTGCCGTAGTCGGCCTGCGGAAGCCAGATTCCATACTGATAAAGATCCGCCGCGCCAACCGTATCCATGTTCAGGTACGTCTGCTCGGCCGACTCGCCGCTCTCGTACGCCTGGTCGCGCTGTTTCGAAAAGTCATCCAGCGCATCCGCGCTGCGCGTCTGCAGCCACTGCATCGACACCGCGGTGAATCCCGAGAACCTGGCCGCCTGTCCGGCCCCCAGCGTCTGCTGCAACCCATTACCGTCCGCCTGCACCACGCCGGAGAGCACTCTCACGTCGGTAAACTGGCCCACCGGGTCCACATTCACGCGCACATCCCCCGCCGCCAAAACCGTCAGCGCGACATTCGGCGTGTCCAACTCTGTCGTTGCTTCAGGGTCCAGCGCATACGTCACTAGGTGCACGCTGCCCTGGCCCAACCCAAACTGCGCCAGCGTGTCCGTCATCGCGGTCACGGTCAGGTCCGTCGTCGCGCCCATCCGAGCCACCAGCATCCCTGCCTGCAGCTCCGCCAGCGAATTGCCGCCCGTCCACACGCGGTCGCCCGTCGTCAGCGGAGCATTCACCTCCGCAGGGCTGAACTGATCCACGCTCGCCGGCTCAACCGATACCGTTCCCTGCGCCACACTCAGCCGCACCACCCGCGACGGCGGATCTGTCGCCGGCGCCGCCGGAGCCTGGTCATATTGCACATCCTGCGGCGGATTGCCCTGGTTCGGATCCGTCGGCTGTTGCGCACGTCCGGCCGGCCCAGTCACTAAGCCGAGCAACGCCACTATCGCGGAACTCCTGAAGGCCCGTGCGTTCCATCTCGTGCGTCTCATTGCCGTCCTCCCGCTGCTCGGTGTGGCGCTTGAAGTGTAACCCCGTCCCGGGCCGAAAGACGCGGCACCCCACAGGCCACGCGCCACCTAACCGCTCTGAAATGTCAGTCATCGGGAACCATCTGTCCGGAACATTGCCGCCACCGTGGGCGTATCCTTCGGGTGAGCCGGTGTGTCGTCCGGCCAAAGCTCTCTGCTGAGGTCCCCCCGATGAACGTACTTCGATTGTCTGTTCTCGCCGCGGCTGCGTGCATGCTCCTCGCCGGCTGCCGAGTGTCCACGAACAAACACGCCAACGGAGACAACGTCCAGGTCAGCACTCCATTCGGCTCCGTGCACGTGAAGACCGACAACGACGCCAACGTCGCGGGCATCGGCCTTACCACCTACCCCGGAGCTGTGGTCGTCAAGAACGATGACGGCAAAGACAAGGATGCCGCCGACATCAATCTCAATTTCGGCGACTTCCATCTCGGCGTCAAAGCTGCCTCCTTTCAGACCTCTGACTCTCCGGACAAGGTTGAGGCCTTTTACCGTAAAGACATGGCTCGTTACGGCGATGTGCTCGAATGCGAAGGGAACAAGACCGTCGGTCAACCCACGCACACCGCACAGGGCCTCACCTGCAACGACAACGATCACCACAACCGCGAGATTCATGTCTCGGATGACCACGACCATCCGGAACTCCGCGCCGGCTCACCCGAGCATCAGCACATCGTCGGCATTGAGCCTCGCGACGGCGGCACAAAGATCGGCCTTGTCGCGCTCGATCTTCCCAGCCATCATGGCCAATCCGACAGCGAATAGATCGCCTTCCGTTGCGGCACGCGCACACCTCGCGTAGCCTCAAACTGTGCCCCCAACCGAATGCCCTCGCTGTCACGCCGCGCTCCCCGAGGAGCACGAGGGCGGACTTCTCTTCTGTTCCAACTGCGGCGCGCCGCAAATCAGAGTCTCCGAAGAGCTGCTCATGGAGGCACAGAAGCAGCGTGCCGTGCTCGACTCCGGAATCGCCGCCGGTCTGCTCGGCGAGGGACATCCCGACGCTGTCGTTTGGCCCACCGCGATCCGCTACGCCGTTCTCGCTGGCGCGCTGGCGGCGGCGCTCAACCTGCTCGCGCTTGCCGTTCCACCGGTGATTCTGCTCGCCTGGTTCTGGGCCATCGGCGCTCCCGTCGTCGTTCTCGGCATCTACAACTCAAAGATTCGCCCCGCCAGGCTTCGCCCCGGCTTTGGCGCGAGGCTAGGCCTGCTCTGCGGCCTGGCCATCGCCTTTGGAATGGCTGTCATCAACGCGTCCAGCCTCGTGCTCGCCCGGTTCGTCTTCCATAATGCCTCAGCGATAGACGCCTGGCTCGCCTCCACCTTCGCGCAACTTCGCACGACCATCCAGCAGCAGGGAGGCCCGGCACAGGCTTCTATGCTCAACTGGCTCAACATTCCTGAAGACCGCCTCGGTCTGATCCTCATAATGTCTGCCATCGCTCTTCTCATTTATCTCGCGCTCTCCGCTCTCGGGGGCGCCTTCGCCGCTCTGCTTCGTTCCCGCGCCGAAACAAGAGACGCCGCCCGCTGACTTGCTGCCTCGCTGACTTGCTATCATCATCGTCAGCTATGAGCGAAACACCCACCCCAGCCTCGACCAGCTCTGACGCCCTGCACCCGCGCCTTCGCGAGAAGGGCCGCCTCATGTCCTCTTCCGAGATCGAGCGCACCCTCGTCCGTCTGGCCCATGAGATCGTCGAGCGCAACAACGGCGCCGCCAACGTTGGCCTCGTCGGCATCAAGCGCCGCGGCGTCCCGCTCGCCCAGCGCGTCGGCAAGCTCATCGAAACCATCGAGCGCCAGCCCGTTGACGTCGGCGTGCTCGACATCAGCTTCTATCGCGACGATCTCTCCACACGCGACGTCCGCCCCGTCGTCGAAAAAGGCGACATCGGCTTCGACATCGAAGGCCGCGACATCATCCTCATGGACGACGTCCTCTACACCGGACGCACCATCCGCGCAGCGCTGGATGCACTCTTCGATCACGGCCGCCCCAAGAGCGTCCAGCTCCTCGTGCTCATCGACCGCGGCCACCGCGAGCTTCCCATCGAAGCACGATTCATCGGCCGCATCGTTCCCACATCGCGCCGCGAGATTATCGAGGTCAAGCTGCGCGAGATTGACAACGACGAGCAGGTCTTACTCGTGGAACTCGTCGAAGACTGACCAACCACCCACAGTCTGCTTTAGACTCTCTCCACACCTCTGCTGGAGATCTCGAGCATGAGCGCCGACGCAGTTGCCGTTGCCGCCGAAACACCGGAAGGCTTGCCCCTTCCCGCATCCGACCCAGCCGAGCCACTCAGCATGGGCGCGGTGCTGCGCATCATCCCGATGCGCCGCCTGTGGTATGCGCAGGTGGTCAGCGTCTTCGGAGATTTCCTCGCGCTCTACGCCGTCATGACCATCGTGACCTACAAGCTGCACGCCACGCCGCAGCAGGTCACCGGCATCCAGATCGCCTACCTCGCGCCCATCGCCATTCTCGGCATCATCAGCGGCGTCTTCGCCGATCGCTGGCCCGTCAAGGTCACGCTCGTCGCCAGCGACCTCACCCGCGCCGCCCTCTGCCTCCTGCTCCTAGTCGTGCATTCCATGCCCGGCTTCTACGCCGTGCTCGCTGCCATCAGCGTCGTCTCCAGCTTCTTCTCGCCCGCGCAAGGCATCGCAGTTCGCTCTGCAGTTCCGTTTCATGGTCTGCGCTCCGCCAACGCGCTCATGCAGCAAGTGCTGTACATCATGCGCATCCTCGGCGGCCCCATCGCCGTCACCATCGTCACCGTGCTGGGCGTTCGCGTGTGCTACGTCGGAGACTCCATCAGCTTCGTCGCCTCCGCCTCTCTCATCGCCTCCATTGCCCTCACCATTCCCGCGCGTAGCGCTGTCGCAAACCCGGCTCCCGATTCCGCCGTGGCCGCCGAGCTCAGCGGCATCCGCCGCATCGCCGCCGACATGCGCGAGGGCGCCAGCTTCATCCTGCACCATACCGCGCTCCTCTTCGTCGTCAGCGCGCTTGCCGCAGGCCTGTTCTCTCTAGGCTGCTTCGCTCCCATGATCGCCGTCTACGTGCGCGATAACCTGCACGCCCCGCAGAGCATCTTCGGCGTCACCAGCGCCATGATTGGCATTGGCCTTCTCGCCGGCATCAACGTCCTCACCGCCGCCGCCAAGAAAGTGCAACACACCTCGCTCGTCTACTTCGGTCTCGGCGGAATGGCCGTCGGCACCTTCATCCTCGCTGGCATCCCGCTTCTCGCTGCCACCATCCCCGCCCTGATCCTGGTCGGCTTCGCGGCCGGCGGCATCATTGTCCCGTCCCAAACTCTCATCCAGGAGGAGACGCCGCCCGCAATGCTCGGCCGCGTCGGCTCAACGGTCATGTCGTTCGTCTTCTCCGCGCAAATCGCCGGCCTTCTGCTCAGCGGTGTGCTCGCCCAGCACACCAGCGTGCGTGGAGTCTTTCTTCTCAGCGGCATCCTTCTCGCTGTTCTCATGCTCGCCGGAAAGCTCTGGATGGAACCGAACCCCCACCAGCCCCTCGAAGTCACCGCGGGCTAGCGACTCGCAACTCTCTAACTCGCAACTCTGAACGCAGCTAACGCTCTACTGCGCCCAACGCCTCGTTCGCCGCACCCAGCACCATCTCCACCTCGCGCCGTCCAATCACCGCCGAAACAAACGCCGCCTCGAACTGGCTCGGCGGCAGCCACACACCGCCCTCCAGCATCGCCTGGTGGAACCGCGCAAACATTCCTGTATCCGACGCACTCGCCGACTCAAAATCCCGCACCTCATGCGGCGTAAAGAACCACGTGAACATGCTGCCCACACGGTTCGTCGTCAACCCGATTCCCTTTTCCGCCGCAATCTTTGCCACACCGTCGGCAATCGCCGCTGACGTTCGCTCCAGCGTTGGATAAATCTCGCCCTTGTAGGCCAGCAGGTGCGCGAGCATCGCCACACCCGCCGCCATTGCCAGCGGATTTCCGCTCAGCGTTCCCGCTTGGTACACCGGGCCCAGCGGAGCAAGCTGCTCCATGACCTCCGCACGCCCGCCAAACGCCGCTACCGGCAAGCCGCCGCCAAGAATCTTCCCCAGCGTCGTCAAATCTGGCGCACCGTTCTCGCCCAGTTCCTCCGCAAACCGCTCCTGCGCTCCGCCCGGAGCCAGCCGGAAGCCCGTCATCACTTCATCGAAGATTAACAGCGCGCCGTTCTCGCGTGTTAGCCTTCGCAATCCCGTAAGATACCCGGCGGCCGGCGCGATCGTCCCTGCATTCCCCACCACCGGCTCCACAATCACGCACGCAATCTGGTCCGGAAACGCCGCGAACGCCTCCTCCACCGCTTCGAGATCGTTGTATGGCAGCGCCAGCGTATGCATCGCCGTCTCTGCCGGCACGCCCGCCGATCCCGGAATCCCAAACGTCGCCACGCCGCTGCCCGCCTTCACCAGCAGCGCATCGGCATGCCCGTGGTAGCAGCCCTCAAACTTGATGACGAACGGCCGGCCCGTAAATCCGCGCGCCAACCGGATCGCGGCCATGCACGCCTCCGTGCCCGAGCTCACAAACCGCATCCGCTCCATCGACGGAAAGCATCGCTGCACCAGCTCCGCCAAGTCGGCCTCGCTCGGCGTGCTCGCGCCAAACGACGTGCCCCGCTCCGCCGCGCGCTTCACCGCATTCACGACCGGGCCAAACGCATGCCCCAGCAGCATCGGTCCCCACGACCCGAACAGGTCCAGATACCGGTTCTTGTCCGCGTCGTAGAGATACGCTCCCTCCGCCCGCACCACCATCGGCGGATCCCCACCCACAGCACGAAATGCGCGTACTGGCGAGTCCACCCCGCCCGGCAGATACCGGTTTGCGCGTTCATTCAGTGCGATGGAGCGAATCTTCTCAAGCGGCATGTTGCGCCAGTATACGGGCTTGAAACAAAATCGCCTTCGTTACCGACGGTTGTTTTGAGAGGGCACGGCTTTAGCCCTGCCCCAAAGGGCAATTAAGCAGGGAGCTTTAGCCCCTGAGGGACGTTGCCTGAATCGTTATCGAAGTCCGCTAACCGTAAAAGGCACCGGCGTGCGAAGAAGAAGGAACCCGAGCGCCAGAATCAGCCCAAGGAAATACACCATCGTCGCCGTATGCGGCTTCTCCGGCGCATCGTTGGTGAAGCATCGCCACAGCATCCCCAGCCCTACAAACAGGAACACCCACTCGATGTGGTTTCCCGTGTACCCGCTGTTGATCTCCGCGCTCGCCGTCAGCCCGAAGAAGATGAAGCACGTCAGCGCAACCAGCCCGCGCTGCATGCGGCTCAAGGCATACGTCGCCTGTGCTCCATCCAGCCCCAGCAGCGGAAGCAAATTGAACAGATTGATCCACGCCCCCACATTCGCCAGCACGACGAACAGTTCACTCAGCTTGCCCTGTGTTCCCCACGCAATTGCGAGACACGCCAGTGCCGCTGCCAACCCATACAGCGGGCCGGCTAGCGCAATCGCCGCGAGCTGATCCACCGAAACGCCCTGGTTGTACCAGCGCACATACGCGCCCAGCCCCGGAAAGAAGACCGGCAAATCCGCCTTCAGTCCGCGCCGCTTTACCGCGACGAAATGCCCCATCTCATGAACAAACAGGCAAAGCGTAAACCCCAGCGCGAACTTCCACCCGAACAGCGCCCAGTAAATTCCGAAGAACCCAAGAATCCCAAGCAGGAACTTCAGCTTGAACAGCAGGAAGATCGCGGTCTTAATTTTGATCAGGAACAGAGCGATCGGCGCGAACGGCCCCAGCCGCTTCGTCCACTTTGCCTTGCGGTCCTCTTCCGCCTTCATTCGGCTGTCGATCTGTGCGATGTGCTGCTGTATTCCCGCAGCCTGCTCCGCGTTCTCCGGCAGCCACTTCAGCGTCGACTGCCACCGCTCTCGCGCCTCGGCCCACTTCCCCTGCTGCTCAAACTGCTGCGCAGAGCCCGCCAGGTCGCGCAGATAGCGCCCATACGTCAGCGTGTTGCAATCTGGACACGCAAGCGTCCCCTCCGGAAGCCAGTGGCTACAGCTCGGGCAGCTATGGATCTCCGGGGGCGGTGCGGGTTCGGCAGAAAATGTCGTCGCAGTAGACATCAAAAAGGGCGCCAATTCCATTCTATGGGACTCCGGCCCGGCAGTTCTGTCGCGCCCCCTCCCGCCCCCCAACGCAGCCTCTCTCATATTTGCAAGCATCGATTGATGCTCTACCGGTCCTGCAAAATTTTGCAGGAAAAACGTTTAGTTCCATCACTTCGATGACACTCGAACGGTCGTAGCCCGAAGCGAATATTTTTCTGAAAAGTCGGCCAAATGACGTATCCTTAAGAATCGCCAGATGGGCAGGTTTGGAGGTGTAGTTCAGTGGCAGAGGTTCGTGTGCAGGAAGGCGAGCCCCTTGAGAATGCCCTGCGCCGTTTCAAGCGCAAGGTGCAGACGGAAGACATTATCAAGGAGGTCAAGCGCCACTCCTTCTACCTGAAGCCCGGCGAGAAACGCCGCGTCAAGGAAGCTTTAGCTCGTAAGCGGAATCGAAAGAAAGTCCGCAAAGAACAGGACTAAGTAGCCCGTAAGAAACAGGACTAACTTAGCCCCCAGAGCAGGATTTGGCAGTAACCCGGACCAGGTTTCCTGGTCCATAACAAAACTCGGCAGCGAACGGGGCGTGCTTCTCTGCGCCCCGTCGCCGCGATCACCTGGAGAGCCGCCCCAGTTCCTGCGGCATCCTCAAGATCAAGCTGACGGGCCCCGAAAGAAAATCTGTATCTAGGCTTGAACACGCGTCCTGGGGATCTCAACCCTTGAGTCTGGACCTCTGGTAACGTTTCAGCCCTATCCCGCAAGGCTGGGAGAAGGCGCATGGAATTCACGGACCGCATCCTCAAATGCTCCGACTGCGGCAACGAGTTCATCTTTACCGCCGGTGAGCAACTCTTCTTCTACGATAAGCAGTTCAAAAACGACCCCAAGCGATGCAAGCTGTGCAAGGCCAAGCGTGCCGGCCTCGGACGCACCGCCAACGCCACCGGGGCCGTAACCCTTCCGCTCTCACGCACCGAAACTCGAACCAAATGTTCGGCTTGCGGCGTAGAGACCACGGTGCCGTTCAAGCCCACCCAGGGCCGCCCCGTGCTCTGCCGCTCCTGCTTCCAGCTCAAGCGAGTCCCGGCGGGCGTCGCTGCCGTCGCGCAAATGGACTCGCCGGCCACGCAGGTCGCCGCCGCCGTCGAGCAGGTGCTGCCATCGGCGGATACCGTCGAGACCTCAGCCTCGGCCATCGGGCTCATCGCCCAGACGCCCGCTGCGGTCATCGCCGAGAACGCCGACGCTCCGCTCGCTGGTGTCGCTGAAGTCGCACAAGCTTAGCCAACGCTGCTCACCGCATCGGGCTAATGTAGCCTGATGCGGTGACGTGCGTCCCGCATCCAGCAGCCCAGCCCTCCGATAGCAACCTCATCCGCGCCAGCCGTTTGCTCGGGGACCTCGACCTCACCGTCTGCACCGATGGCACCTTCCTGCTCGACGGCGGCGCTATGTTCGGCGTCGTCCCGAAAACCCTCTGGAGCCGCCGCACCCCCGCCGACGAAAACAACAACATCCTGCTCGGCCTCAATGCCCTCGTCATACGATTCCCCGGCTCCGCGCGCATGCCGTCCGCCCTCGTCGTCATCGAGACCGGTCTCGGCAACAAGCTCACTCCCAAGCAACGCGAGATCCACGCCAACCAGGAGTTCCTCCCTGCGTCGCTCGCCGCCGCCGGCGTTCGCCCCGAAGACGTCACCCACGTGGTGAACACCCACCTCCACTTCGATCACTGCGGCTGGAACACCACCCTCCACCCCGACGGCCGCATCATCCCGACCTTCCCCAACGCCCGCTACTTCTTCGCCGCCGGCGAGCTCGCCCACGGCCGCCTCCAGCACGACCGCGACCGCGTCAGCTATCTCTCGCCCAACTACGACCCACTCCTCGCCTCAGGCCAGCTCACCCTGCTCGACCCCCATGGCCGCGGCGGCTTCAGCCCTGACGACCCTCGTCTTCGCAACCCTGAAGCTCCCAACCTCCCGCTGCCCACCATCCAGACCTCGCCGGAAATCCTCCCCGGACTCACCGTCGAGCCCTTCCCCGGCCACACCGCGAGCATGCTCGCGATCCACATCGAGTCACGCTCCTCGGGAGGAGAAGCCCGGCACGCCGTCTATACCGGCGACCTCTTCCCCACCCACAACCACCTCGACCCCACCTGGGTCATGGGCTACGATCTCGACCCCATCCGCTGCATCGACGAGCGCAAGCGTCTCCTCGCCCGCGCCATCCCCGAGCACTGGCTCCTCATCTTCCCGCACGACCACCACGTCCCCGCCACGCACATCGCGCTTAACGACAAAGGACGCCCGATCGTCGACCAGGCGCCCTTGTAACAGCTGATGAATCAGCTTCCGCTCTTCGTGGCAACCTGCTGCACGGCCTTGTCCACGACCACATACAGCAACTGGTCATGGTCCGCCTTCGCCATATCCTTTACCAGTTGTCCAAAGCGCTTGCCTGTCTCTTCCGAATCCGGCAGCGTCAAGCCGCGCTTCTGCGCCGAAATCGCGGCCAGTTGTGTCACCATCTCAAAAAACACCTGCTCATTCCTGCCGCTCAGCAGCCACGCATCGTGCACCGACGACGTAATCAATTGCTCCGGCGTCCAGGTCGGCGCCGGCTGAGAGGTCGTTGTCGTAGACCGCGTCTCCGTCGTCGACGTCTGTGTACCCGGCGCAGTCTGCGCCAGGGCGCTGCTGCCCGCGACCATTCCCACCGCCACTAACGCTACTGCCAATCGAATCCTTTTCATCGCATCGTTCCTTTCACGTCGAAGTTCTTCAAAAATGCTCTACGGCTCAGTACCGGCGCTCGCGGTTATCCTGCGCATGCTCGCCCAGAATCGCGCCGATCCCTGCACCTGCCGCGCCGCCGATGATCGCGCCCTTCGCGCTTCCCGTGAACAGCGCTCCCAGCGCCGCTCCTCCCGCGCCGCCAATCAGCGCGCCCTTGCCCGGTCCGATCCCACCCTCGTGATATCGCCGGTCGTACTCCTGGTAGTGCTGATCGCGGTCATGGCCGTAGTAGTCGCCGCCCCGGCCGCCTTCATACGCGCCGTTGTAAAACCGCTGATGATCCCCGCGGTGGTACTGCTGTTCCCCGCGGTTATATTGCCGATCCTGCTGTCCGTTGTACTGTGCCACCGACGGAACCGCAGCCATCAGCGGAACGCACAGCACAGCCGCCATTAACTTGCGCATATCCTTGCTCTCTTTCCCGCACACGCATGCATACGCACACTGCACGCTAACCACTCTGTTGGATGCTTCCACCGCGCCCCTCGCAAACCAGCTTTGGAATACTCTTTCTTGAAAGACCATCATCGCGCTTTTCTACCCATTACCCTTTAACCATTACCCATTGCCTTTATGCCCGACACCTTCTCCCACTTCGACCTCGCCGCGATGCCAAGGCCCGACGCCTACAAGCTCCTTGCGTCGCTCATCATGCCGCGCCCCATCGCCTGGATCGTCTCCCGCGACGCCGCCGGCACCCTCAACGCCGCGCCCTTCTCCTTCTTCAACATCCTCTCCGCCGACCCTCCACTCGTCGCCATCAGCTTCTCTGCCGCACCCGACCGCGAAGGCAAGGACACGCTCGCCAATATCCGGGCACATAACGATTTCGTCATCAACATGGTCCCCGAAGAGCTCGCGCCCGAGATGAACGTCACCGCCACCAACGCGCCGCGCGGCACCGATGAAACCCGCCTCGCCGGCCTCGATCTCGCGCCGTCCACACTCATCGACGTCCCGCGCATCGCCGCCTCGCCCGTCAACTTCGAGTGCCGCCTCTTCCAGCTCCTCGAGCCCGGCGGCTCCAGCATCATCGCCCTCGCCCGCATCCTCTACGCTCACGTCCGCACCGACGCCTTCGCGAACCTCGAGCGCCTCTACATCGACCCCCACAAGCTCCGCCTCATCGGCCGCATGCACGGCGCCGGCGGCTACTGCCGCACCACCGACATCTTCACCATCGACCGGAAATCCTGGCCGCTCGACGAATAGCCCGCAAACAAGACAAACGTATTTCCAGAGCCTATTCTAAATCGTTTGATATCCTTTCTCCGCCTTAGTTCCCAGCGGAGATTCATTCTTGAAAAATCGCTTCTGGCTCGCGTTCGTCGTTGGCGCTCTCATCCTCATCTACTGGGCCCAGATGATCCACGCCATCCGCGGCGAGTCCCTCACCTGGGACGAGGGCGACCACATCTTCGCCGGCTACGAGAGCCTCAAGACCCACGACTTCGGCTTCAATCCCGAGCACCCGCCGATGGTCAAGATGATCGCGGCCCTCCCGCTCCTCCCGCTCGATCTCCGCGTCCCGCCCGATCAGCACCGCTTCTTCAAAATGGAGTCCTATCTCGACGGCCGCGAGCTCCTCTTTCGCAACGGCCCCGCCAACGGCGGCCACTACGACGCCGGCACGCTCATCTTCCGTGCCCGCCTCTTCGCGTCGATCTTCTCCCTCATCGCCGCTCTGCTCGTGTTCCTCGGCACCACCGAGATGTTCTCCCTCACCGCCGGCCTGATTGCGCTCATCCTCTTCTGCTTCGAACCCAACCTGCTCGCGCACGGCGCCTTTGTCGCCACCGACATGGGTGCAGCCTGCACCATCTTCGCAACCATCTACGTCTTCTGGCGCTGGCTCCAGCGCCCGACAATCGCGCGCCTCATCGTCACCGGCCTGGTCGCCGGAATCGCGCTTGCTGCAAAACACTCCACCGTCCTGCTCGCTCCCATGCTGCTTTTCATCGCCGCTGGGTTTCTCTTCATTCAGCGTCGCGGGCCGAACTCCACCAAAACCTCACCACGCATCACCCTCGCCCACATGCTCGGCGTGTTCATCGCAATCACATTCATCGCGGCCGCAGTCCTCTGGGCCTTTTACGATTTCCGCTACAACGCCCGTCCCGCCGGCCTCGCACTCTCACCGACACTCGCTCAATACATTCAGCCTCTCGCGCCGCTTGAGGCGCACGGCATCCTCTTCTTCGCCCACCTGCATCTGCTCCCTGAAAGCTGGCTCTACGGTCTCGCCGACGTCCGTCGCGTTGCCAATGGCTACCCTAGCTTTCTTCTCGGCCACGTCTACCCGCACGGCACCTGGTTCTACTTCCCCGTTCTCTTCCTCATCAAGTCCACCCTCGCGATGCTGGCGCTCCTCGCTCTAACCCTCTTCGCCCTCGCACGCCGCTGGCTGCGCTTCTCCTTCGAGCTCTACTGCGTTCTCGCGCCGCCCATCCTCTACTTCCTCGTCTCCATGGGCTCGCACCTCAACATCGGCGCGCGCCACATCCTTCCTGTCTTCCTCTTCTGCTGCATCGTCGCCGGAGCCGGAGCCGCCGCTCTCATCAGTGCCCCGCAGGCAAAGAAAACCCGCGAGCGCTGGACACTCGCCGTTGTCGCACTCCTTATCTTCCACGTAGCGTCCACGCTCCACGCCTCACCCAACTACCTCACCTACTCCAACGAGTCCTGGGGCGGCCCCTCCAAAACCTATCTCTATCTCTCCGACTCCAACGCGGACTGGGCCCAGCAGCTCATCGCCGTCTCCGGCTTCCTGCGCACCCACAACATCACCAACTGCTACTTCGCCTACTTCGCCACACCCGTCATTCTTCCCGCCGACTACGGCATCCCGTGCAAGCTGCTTCCCACCTTCGATTCCTACGGCACCAACACCTATTTCGACACGCCCTCCGTCATCAGCGGCACCGTACTCATCAGCGCCGGTGACCTAAACGGCTTCGAATTCGGCTCTCGCGTCCTCAACCCGTACGAATCCTTCCGCACGCTCCAACCCGCCGCCATCATCCAGAATGGTGTCCTGGTCTATAACGGCACCTACTCCATCTCTCTCGCCAGCGCGCTCCCCTACATCGACCGCTCCACCAGCGCTCTCCGCGCCCACAAGATCCCCGAAGCTCTCGCCCAGGCCCTGCAGGCCGAGCAGATCGCTCCCGGCGACGTTCAACCCGAGTTCGCCCTCGGCGATGCACTGTCTGCCGCCGGTCGCCCCACCGAAGCACGCGCCGCTTACCTCCGCGCCGTCCCGAAGATCGACACCATGGAGCCCGCCGCCCGCCAGCTTTGGCACGACAAACTCGCCGCCAAACTCGGCGGGTAATGTAGGCGGCCCACGCACGTTCTAGCCGCCTGCACCCGCCTGCTCCAGACGCACGAAAGCCCCGCCGAAGCGGGGCTCTAATCCTGAGACAGCGAACGAGCTTACTGCGCGACCGGCTCGATCGACACAAACCGCCCATGCTGCCCGCGGTCCGAAAACTTCACCACGCCGTCGATCTTCGCAAACAGCGTGTCATCGCTACCGCGGCCGACATTCTTGCCCGGCTTCAGCGGTGTCCCACGCTGCCGCACCAGGATCGACCCACCCGTGACCGTCTGGCCACCGAAGCGCTTCACACCCAGCCGCTGCGCATTGGAGTCGCGCCCATTCTTACTGCTTCCAAGACCTTTTTTATGTGCCATTGCTCTGCCTCACCCGCGGCTCTCAGCCGCGCTCTTACTGTCTAGTGTCTGGCGTCTACTGTCTCGCCCTACTTCTCAGCCTTGAAGCTCTTCCCATTCACCTGGATCTCGTTGATCTTCACCTCAACGAAGCTCTGGCGATGGCCCTGAAGCTTTTTGTACTGCTTCTTCCGCTTGTAGTGAAAGACCAGGATCTTGTCGCCGCGGCCTTCGCCCACGACCTCGGCCAGTACCTTCGCGCCGCCCAGCTCCTGCTCAAACTTGCCCTCTTCGCCGCTCACCGCCAGCACATCCGAGAACTCCAGCGTCCCATTGTGCTCGCTCTTCTCAATCCTCAGCGTGTCGCCGGGAGCCACGCGGTACTGCTTGCCGCCGGTACGAATGACTGCGTACATAACTCCAACCTCTCGCGGGTCAGCGCACACCGGCACTGCCCAGAAAAATCTCGCTCGACCAGCTTGTAGCCTTCAATGACCAGCCTGTATCGATGCTCTCGTATCAGGAGGCGCTTGCCACGCCAGCTCCGGACCGCGCTGCCAGCTATAGAATCCGTCCCAAAACCGGAATCCTGAAGCTGCGTTCGCCACGCCGGAACAGCCTCAGCAGCCAGACACTCCCTTAGAACGCAAACTCCCGCCCCACAGGAATCCCAGCCACTTCGCCGAACTTATTGAGTTTACCCCAGAATCCCACCCCGAATCAACCTTCAGCCATCGGCCGGCCTTCCGGACCACACCAAAAGCAGAAGGGCGGCAGCTTTTCGCCACCGCCCTCCATGTTGTTCGAACGTTTAGAACGTCAGCCTCGCTGAGATCTGAATCTCGCGCGGCGTAAATGAGAAGCCGCTCGAGTTGACGCTCGTCACGCTGCCAAACGTGGACTGGTAATTCGCATTGTTCACGAGCGGTGTTGAGGAGCTGAAGATGTACGCCGTCGAATTGATCCCGCCTACGTTTTGGTGATTCGCCACGTTGAACAGGTCCGCACGCAGCTCCAGCACCTTGCTCTCCGTAAACGGAATTCCCTTCACCACGCGGATATCATCCACAATCGCCCGCTTCACCTGCAGCGTGTTCCTCCCGATGCCGAAGCCCGGAATCACGCCGTTCGGAATAAACGTCTGACCTCCGGCCCCGTTCAGGCCGGAGAGTTTCGCGCCGGTCGGCGTTCCGCTCAGAGACACCGAGTACGGCAGCCCGTTCTGCATCTGGAAGTCGTCGCTGAACGTCCACTCGTTGGCAAAATACTTCACCCAGTCGCCGCGATGCACATTCGGAATGCGGTACAGCGCGTACGCCACAAACCGGTTGGGCACGTTGTAGTTGGAGTTGCCGTAGTTGCTCCGCATCGAGCCGTACGGGTCGAACATATTATTCGCCCCGCCTTGCGTCAGCGCGTTCTGCGCATAATCCAGCGCATGAGCCCACGTGTAGTTCGCGTCCGTCTCCAGACCGTAGAAGTTGCGCGTCTTCACCTCGAACACCAGGGCGTTGTAGCTCGAATTGATGTTGCTCACCGCCTCCGTGATCGACTGGAACTTCGTCGCTATCGTGCCGAAGAGCGCCTGGTTCCCATACGCCGTGTAGGTCGGCACCTGCACCACAGTTCCGGCCGGAATCGGCCCTCCGCCGTTGAACGTGATCGTGTCCGTCTTCACCGTCGTCGGGTCCAGGTTTAGATTCACAAAGTTCGGCAGCTCGCGGGCAAGTCCGCCCAGATAGCTCACATTCAGCACCGCCGTCTTCCCCAGGTCCTGCTGCAGGATCAGGTCGAACTCATTCACCTGCGGATTCTGGAAATGCTTGTCGAAGAAGTACACACTCGGCGCCGCCGGCGCGGATCCATTGCCTCCGCTCAACCCCGGGAACACAGGCGTCGGGTTCGTGGCCGTATTCAGGAACGTCGTCGTGTACTGCCCCAGCGGGCTTCCCGTGTTCAGGTAGATGTTCTCAATCGTGCCATTGAGAATCCGCCCGTAGTACAGGCCCCATCCTCCGCGCAACACCGTCTGGCCATGACCAAACACGTCGTACGCGAAGCCGATACGCGGTCCGAAGTTGTTCTTGTCACTCGGGCGGTTCGTCACTCCCGGAAAGGGAGTGTACCCCGTCGTCGCCGCCGTCAACGTGCTGCTCGGATTCGGAAGCTGCTCATAGTCGTAACGAACGCCCAGTTCCACCGTCAGGCGAGGGTTCGCCTTCCAGTCGTCCTGCACGAAATATCCGTAATCCGTCGTTGTGATGTCGAACAGCGGATTTCCGTAGCCCTGGAAGTAATTGCTGTAGCAGGGCAGGTTCCCCACCGCCGAGCTCACCGTCCCCGTCTTCGAGCTATACGTCGCCGTCTGCGGAGCGCCCTGCGCGCATCCCGCAGTCGCCAGATGATTCTGCTCCGCATACACATCCGCAAAGTAGTTGCCGATATATGAGTAGCTGTAATCGCCATTCGACTCGTACGTGTTGTTGATCAGGTCCCAGTTGTGCAGCAGGTCCACGCCGAACTTGACCGAATGATTGCCCTTGATCCAGTACGCCGTGTCAAACACCTGCCACTTGCGCTCATCCGGATACGCCAGCCGGTAGGAGTAATACGGCGATCCCAGGTTGAAGCCGCTCGATGTCGCCAGGTTCACATACGTAATATTGCCGTTGCTCGTCAGGTTCTGCTTCGAGTATGGCGTCAGCGGCTGCTGCGTCTCGAAATCCAGCTCGCGGCTGTACTGGTACCCAATCTCGTTCGAGATCTTGCTCGTGATCTGGCTGTCCAGCTTGGCCACGCCGTAGTCCAGCTTCACAAAGTCATTCCCAAACGCGTCCGTCGAGTACGTCGCGGTCGCCGACGTCTGCACCCCGCCCGGTGAATCCCACCGCAGCCGGTGATACAGCAGTGAGAGCCGGTTCTTCGAATTGATCTGGAAGTCCAGCTTCGGCGTGTTGATCTCCTGGTCGCCAATGCGTCCTACACTGCCCAGCGTCGTCGCCACGGAAGCGAGTTGGGATGCGTACACCGACGATCCCGCCGCATAACTGCCCAGCTTCAACCGCGCAGCCAGCACGCAAGCCATTTCGTTCTGCGTGTTCGTGCTTGGGGTCGCGATGTTCCCTCCGCTGTACAGCTCACCCGTGGTCAGATCGCACGTCTCGTTCGAGCCCAGGTTCGTCTCCGGCAGCGTGAAGAACGTCGTCGGGTTCGACGGCCGGCCTACCCCCGGGAAGATGTGATGATGCTGGTCATACGTGTAGTACCAGAACAGCCTGTCCTTAATCAGCGGTCCGCCTGCCGAAAATCCCCAGATCTTGCGCAGGTCCTTCGGCTTGATGGGAACGTTCTGATACGTCTTCGTCGTCGGGTTCAGTACCGCGTTCGTCACCAGCGGCGTATACGCCGCCCAGTTGCTCTCGCGATCGTAGAAATAAATCTCACCATGCAGCGCGTTTCCACCACTCTTCGTCACCGAGTTGATGACCCCGCCTGCCGCGCGGCCGAACTCCGCCGGAAACACGCCCGTGTTCACCGAGAACTCCCGCACTGCATCCTGCGAGGTCGAGTACGCCTCACGCGTTCTTCCACGCTCCTCGGAAAAGAACGCCTGGTTGTCATCCGCGCCGTCAATCAGCACGTTGTTCATCAGCGGGCTCACACCCCGGATCGAAACCAGCCCATACCCGTTGGAATCCGACACCACGCCCGGCGTCGTCAGCGCCAGGCTCGACCAGCGGCGATTATTCATCGGCGCATTCACAATCTGCGCATTGTTCAGCGTGTCGGAGAACTGCGGCGACTCGAAGTTCATATCAGGCGTGACCGCCGTCACCTCCACCGTCTGGGTCTCGCCTCCCAGCGACAGGTGTGGACGCAGCTCCGTCGATTGGCTCACCTGGACAATCACATGGTCCTGCACGAAATCGCTGAACCCCGTGGACTTGATCGTCACTCTGTATTCGCCGGGCTGCAACAGCGGAGCGCTGAAGTATCCCTTATCGTCTGCGGTCAGCGTTGTGTCAGCATTGGTCGCGTCGTTGTGCACAACCACGCTCGCGTGCGGCACCACTGCACCCGTCGCATCTTCCACGGTTCCCGTGATCGCGCCCTGCGTCTGCGTCTGGGCCAGCCCTGCGCCTGCCGTGAGTAAAAATGCGGAACAGAGCAGGCTCAGCCTGCTCAGCATCATTGTGCGTCTCATACGGTCTCCTAAAAGTTCGCCGTCGCGGTCAGCTCTCCTGAAAGCTCCGGAGCTCTGACCGGGGCATCTGTTTCTTGCCCTGGCTCGTCAATCGTTTGCGTCCCGGCGCAATGCTTCGTTCACGTCCGGGCGTTGTTTGGCTTTCGTTGGCGCAAGTGTAGCAACGCTGCCTGCAACTGAACATCAAAAAATGACGACAAATCCCTCTTTGTCGGCCCCGAATTGCTGGTTATGTCCCAGCTATTCCACAGCGATAAGCCTCTGCGTAACTCACCCGGTACCTCGCCGCCGGCCCATCCGCAACCGTCCGCTCCAACCCGCCTCTTCGCCGGGTACCCCATTCATCACGTCGGCATCGCCGGCGTCATGGGTGGGGACGTATAAACCTCTACGCCATCCCTCCGCTAAACTCATCACAGAAAGATGTTCATCGACGAAGCACGCATCCGAGTCAAAGCCGGCGACGGCGGCAACGGCGCCATGGCCTTCCGCCGCGAAAAGTTCGTCCCACGAGGCGGTCCCTCCGGCGGAGACGGCGGCCACGGCGGCGACATCCTCATGCGCTCCTCGCTCTCCCACAACACCCTCATCCACTTCCGCTTCAACCCCGAGTGGAAGTCCGAGCGCGGCGGCCACGGCCTCGGCTCCAACATGTCCGGCTCCTCCGGCGAGCCGACTGTCCTCAACGTTCCGGTCGGCACCCTCATCTACGACGAGGACACCGGCGAGCTCATCCACGACTTCACCCGTCCCAACGAAGAGATCGTCATCGCCCGCGGCGGACGCGGCGGGCGCGGCAACCAACACTTCGCCACCTCCACGCACCAGGCCCCGCGCGAGCACGAGCTCGGCCGTCCCGGCGAAGCCCGCAACTACCGCCTCGAGCTGCGCCTCCTCGCCGACGCCGGCCTCGTCGGCTATCCTAACGTCGGCAAGTCCACCCTCATCTCGCGCCTCTCCGCCGCCCGCCCCAAAATCGCCAACTACCCCTTCACCACCCTCGAGCCCAACCTCGGCGTCGTCCAGGTCGGCGACCCTCCCTACGAGCAGTCCTTCACCGTCGCCGACATGCCCGGCCTCATCGAAGGCGCCAGCTCCGGCGCCGGCCTCGGCACCCAATTCCTCCGCCACATCGAGCGCACCAGCGTCCTCGTCCACCTCGTCGACGTCAGCGACTCCGCCCTCGGCGCCCCATCCACAGAAGCCCCTGTCGAAACCGCCGACCCCGTCGAAAACTTCCGCACCATCACCGCCGAACTCAAAGCCTTCGACCCCGCGCTCGCCGCGAAACCCACCCTCCTCGTCGCCACCAAAGCCGACGTCGCCAACCCCGACAAGCTCAAAAAACTCCGCGCCTTCGCCACCCGCCGCAAGCTGCCCTTCTTCCTCATCTCCGCCGTCACCGGAGAAGGCATCGACAAGCTCAAATACGCCATGGCTGAAGCCGTCGCCCAGCACCGCACCCACGAGCCCTACACCGCGCCCGAACCGGCCATCTACAAGGCCCCCAAACCCAAACCCGCCTACCCTCCTCCACCCCCCAAGGCCTCCGGCAGCAGAACCCACTAGCGCCTCCATGCACGACGATGCCACCAAAGCCCGCTGCGCCTGGGTCCGCGCCGACGACCCGCTCATGCTCGCCTACCACGACCGCGAATGGGGCGTCCCCGTCCACGACGACCGCAAACACTTCGAGTTCCTCATCCTCGAAGGCGCACAAGCCGGCCTGAGCTGGTCCACCATCCTCAACCGCCGGGAAGGCTACCGCCGCGCCTTCGCCAACTTCGACCCCGAAAAGGTCGCGCACTTCACCCCGGCACGCATCCAAAAACTCCTCCTCGACCCAGGCATCATCCGCAACCGCCTCAAGATCGAATCGTCCGTGCGCAACGCCCGCGCCTTCCTCAAACTCCAGCAAGAGTTCTCGAGCTTCGACGCCTACTGCTGGCGCTTCGTCGACGGCAAGCCAAAGCTCAACGCGTGGACCTCCACAAAACAGGTCCCCGCCACATCCCCCGAATCCGACGCCTTCAGCAAAGACCTCAAGCAGCGCGGCTTCAACTTCGTCGGCTCGACAATCCTCTACGCGCACATGCAGGCTGTCGGCATGGTCAACGACCACCTCACCGTCTGCTTCCGCTACCCCGAACTCCGCTAAACCACCATCCCTAAACCAAGGGCTCGCCATCCGGAAGCAAGCCAAGAGCCCCATCCGGAAGGGCCCGTCTTCAGACGGGCCATAAAGCCGCGCCGAAGGCGCTTCCGCTCTGCCGAAGGCCGTCGTGAAGCGCGCAGCGACTACGATTCGAACCTTCCCCTGTAAGCACTCGCCACCGAATCAATAAACTCATTCCACCGCAGACCGCTCTCGGCGGGCGGCAAATTGGTGTCCATCGTTCCGGTGTCTGGGTCATAGACGACAACTGCGATGCCCTCCAAGAGATGAGGTGCGTCACCCTCCGTCTTCCTCCCACCTGCACGAATCAACCTAGAAACGGCTTTCCCGATCAAATGTGTCGTTGATTTCCGTCTACTACCTGTGCTCGAACGGGCCTCGACTATCGCGTCCACGCCGTCGGCGGAATTCGTGACTTCATCATCCGATTCGAGCTTGGCGAGTTCCTCCTCGATCTCCTTCGCGCTCGCGACGGCTTCGTAGGTTGGAATGGCAAGAACACCACCGACCACACAAAAGGGGAACTTTAGGTGGAGGTTCACGGCAAATGTTCGTATGTCCCCAAAGCGGTTCCAGATTGCACGCCCGACAGCCAGATTTACTGGCTTCAACTCGACTGCCAGACGGAGACCATCAAGATCGTGCATTTGCGACACATCTGCATTGACCGTGCGCAGCGCACCGGCGACCTTCCGCTCGCCTGCGATCAGATCGCTCGCCTCTGGCAGTTTCGTCTTCATTTCAAGAACGAAGGCGCGTGCGAGCGCGTTAGAGAGCCGAATCTGCGCGGCTTTCTTTTGGCCATCGGTCAGTTCTCCGCTGCGTCGAACGTATTCAGCCGCTGCGCGTACATACGCATGTATCGTGCACCCCTCATCGGGGCAATCGGACAGGCTGTCCACCAGCTCAATGCTGGTGGGCTTCGGAAGCTTCTTGGAAGCCGTTCGTTTCGCCGTCTTGGGACCCTTACGAACCATTGCGCGCCTTTCTCATTGCACGTACAGAGGGGCGCGTAATGATTACTTGCCGGAAAACACTTCCGGCTTTCCTCAACCGATCCTCGATCAGATCGACATACTCAGCAGCAATTTCAAAAGAAATAGAATTGCGACCGAGCTCCCCCGCGGCTATGGCTGTAGTGCCAGTGCCCCCAAAGGGATCCAGAACCGTATCCCCGACAAATGAAAACATCTTGACGAGGCGGCGAGGTATCTCGACTGGATATGGAGCAGGATGGTTCTTTCGAATTTGGCCAGTGACATCTGTCCAAACGGGCGCGAACCAACGCGCGTAGTCATTGGTGGTGATGTATGAATTCCGCTCCATATCCGAAGTCGGCTTCCGATAGCCGCCCGGCTTCCGGAAAAACAAAATGTGCTCCAAGTCATTTTTAACGACGCCGTTCGGCAGGTTGGGCTTTCCCAAAAAGCGACTCGACGTAGACGCCTCGAGACGAATATTCGACACCTTCTGCCATCGAATCGGCGTAAGCACATCAAAACCAAGCCGCCTTGCGCGAACTTGAAGGTCCGCAGAAAGTGGCAGAACATAGTGCCGGCCGGCTTTCTTGCGCGAAACACAAACATCTCCTACAACGCAGGCTACACGTCCGCCCGGCACCAGAACGCGCAGAGCTTCCGCCCAGACCTTATCTAGCTCATCTAAGAACGTTTCATAGCTCGCGATGTTTCCTAGCTGACCAGCCGACTCAGGATAACGCTTCAAATCGGCATACGGCGGAGAGGTACAGACCAGGTGAACGCTCTCACAGGCAATTTGAGACATGTCCCTCGCGTCGCCTTGATACACCCTGTGCAAAGTCTTGTACTCCATGGAAACAACATTCGCCGATTCTTTGCTCATAACGCCAAGATACCGGCGCGTTCCCTAGGTCGGAAGTCTTCAACTCAAACTCCGGTGGATTTCAGGTACCAAATTGGTACACAACCCTTCACCCTCGCATGGAGTAGGAGAAGCAGCTCGACGACTGTGCGCCGTTTGAAGTGCTGAGAGGCCGAGGCCAAAGCCTCGCCCCTCACCGCCCACTACTGCGCCGTGATCGTCACGCTCCCCGTCGCCGCCGACTTCACAAAATTCGCATCGCCACCATAAGCAGCACTCAGCGAGTGCGTTCCCACAGCCAGCGTGCTCGTTGTGAAGCTCGCACCGCCATCCACGACCGGCAATGTAGCCAGTGTCGTCGAACCGTCCTTGATCGTCACCGTTCCACTCGGCGACAGGCTCGTCGACGGATAGCTCAGCGTCGCCGTGATCGTCACCGGCGTTCCCGCCACCGCAGTCGCAGGCGCCGTCAACGTCAGCGTCGTCGGAATCTGCGTCACCGTGACCGCAACCGGCGTCGACTGCGACGGCGTCGACCCCTGCTCTCCCGTAAACGACGCAACAATGTTGTACGTCCCCGGCGTCAACGAGCTCGTCGTCACCGTCGCGCTTCCCTGCGCATTCGTCGGCGCCGATCCCAGGTTGACATCACCCGCCGTGAACTGCACCGTACCCGCCGGTGTGCTGTGTCCGTGCCCGCCCACATACGCCGTCAGCGTCACCGGATCGCCCGCCATCACGCTCGTCGCCGACACACTCAGCGACGTATTCGACGTATCGCCGCGCCCCACCGACACCGCGTAGTTCCCGAACGTAAACGCCGGATAGTTCGCGTCACCCGAGTACTGCGCCGTCAGCGTATGCGTTCCCGCCGACAACGGCTGCTCCAACTGCACCGACACATTCTGCATGCCGCTGCTGCTTGTCCCTGGCAGCGTCGCCGAGCCCACCGCAACAGCGCCGTCATACACGGTCACCGTTCCCGTCGGCGGCGCCAGCGCCAGCGACGCATTCGGATTGCTCGCCAGGCTGGCCAGATATGTTTGATACGGCACCGCCTTCGTCGTCAGCACCTGCACCTGAATCGTCGGCTTGGTCCCAGGATCTATCTGCGCCGGCCCCGGGACAATCTCGCCCGTAATCGGCGCGAACACATTCGCCGGGCAGTCATACGGTGGATTGCTGTTCGCAATCTCATCGTTCACCGTGACCGTCGGCTGATACAGATACTGCAGAAAATTAATTGGGTCCGGCCCCACCGTGATGATCGAGTTGGTCGGCGTCGTCTGGTGATACTTGTTGACGAAATCCTTCGCGACAATCCCGTCCACCACCACGTTATCCAGTGTCACCTCCGTCGGCACCGACGAGTTATATCCCTGGATGATCACCTGCCCCGTCGTCGTTGAAGTCTCCGACGGCGTCACCTGGTGCATGTTCTGAATCAGGATGTCCTTGTACCAGGGCAGCAATGTCCCGGTCTTCGTCAACCCCGAATAAAACGGGTCCAGCCAGATCGCGTACCGCAGATCCTTCGTGCAGATGTTCTGATACGTCAGGTCCTGGACCACGCCGCCGCGCGACACATCGCTCTTGATGTGCACCGCCGTCGCATTCGAGTCCGTCGCCAGCCCCGACCACGTCAGGTTCTGCGCCAGCAGATGCCGCACGCCGCCCAGCGTATAGCTCCCAATCGACAACCCGTGCCCATTGCCAAACCAGTCATTCGACACCGTGTAGTACGACGCCCCCGGCAGCTTATTCCCGCCAATCGCCACCTGGTCATCGCCATCGCTGATGTGCGACTGCGTAATCGTCACATTCGTCCCGTACCCCGGATCAATCCCATCCGAGTTCCGCGCATCATACGGCGTCACAATCTTCACGCCCCATGCCGTGAAATTCGTCGGCACATCCAGCGCCACATGAAACATCGGCGAGTTCATTAGCCTGATCTTGTACAGCGTCAGCCGGTCCGGATTGCTCCCGTTGATCAGCCGCGGATTATTCTGGCTTCCGCCGTTCACATTCGCATCATTCGCAATGTCCCACCAGCTCTCCGGCCCGGGCTGCCCATTCAGCAGCATCTTCATATAGCCGCGGCCGTCAATCGTCCCGTACCCCATGATCCCCGCGCCCACCGTCTTGCTCACGTTGATCACCGGATTGCATCCATTCCCGTTGTTGTCCACCGTGCCGCACGTGTGCGCCGAGCTCGAGTCATAATCGCGCGGGTTGCGCGACGCATATACCGTCACCCCCGCATCCACCACCAGCGTCACGCCGCTCGGAATCGTGATTGGCCCAATCAGGAACGCATCGTTCGTCCCACCCATCGCCAGCTCCACCGCCTGCCCCGCCGGACACGCATTCAGCGCCGCCTGAATCCGCGGCGAATCCAACTGCGTCTCGTTCGAGATCGTCCCAGGCGTCGCCCCCGACGCCAGCTCCGCATCCAGCGTCGTGCACGCCTGCGGTATGACAGGTTCCAGCACATTCCTCTGATCCTGAGCCCCCGCCACGCCAGCAACCACCAGCCCCGCAACCACACCCAGCACTTGCCTGTGAAGACAACGCATAGACCCGCTCCTTAGATTTGCTTTGGTACAGCGGGGAAATCATACGCTCGCAGCACGACCTCCGGCTCCGAAATCGTCCAAACTCCCCCGCCCCCCCTGCCTTCACATCCCGCCTGTATTGGTCAGACAACTCTCCGAATCTCCCCACACATACGAAAAGGCGCGAACGCCGGTCGATCTCCGGCTGCTCGCGCCCGCTCTCCGCAATCTCAGAAACGCAATCTTTCAGGAACCCGGCGCTGCCCTAGCCCCCCAGCACCGGATGCCAGAAGTCGATCCCCAGCATGCACGCCACACCAAACGCAATCACCAGCCAATACCAGTAGCAGTCAACCCAGGCAACAATACCCTTCTTCCTATGCGACGTCTCCATCTTTCTCTCCTTGCCACAAATCCTATCCGACTTCACCGTATTTCACCCACACGCCGTCGCGCAAGTATCTCGTAATCCATAGATGCCTCTCAAAAATCACAAATTTCCCGCCCGGCCAACGCCGCCAAACCCTCCTGTTTTCAACAACTACATTCTTTGGCGAGCCAATTGCACGAAAATCATTTGCCCCAGCTCTAAGTGACGTCGGAGAGATTGTCCTGCCGCCCTCCTGCGCACCGGAGCGGTATTTCAGGAGAACCTCCGACCACGATGAGACGTTCATTCTCGAAGCTCGCCTTCCTCTTCCTGCTCTTCGCCTGCACCACAGCCTTCCTCCACGCTCAGGATCGAGCTGTGCTCACCGGTGTGGTTACAGATCAGACCGGCGCAGTGATCCCCGGTGCCTCGGTGGACCTTGCCAACCCCTCCACCAGCGTGCACCTGAAGACCACCACCAACAGTGCGGGATCGTACCGCTTTGACAACGTGCCGCCCGGGCCGAATTATGTGCTCAGCTTCACGCAGCCCGGATTCGCGCAGTACACCGTCAAAAGCTTTTACGTAAACGTCGGCATCGCCAACAGCCAGAACGCGAAGATGTCGCCAGGCGCCGTCTCGACGGAAATCGAGGTCTCCGCCGGCGAGGGCGTCACCCTGAACACCGAAGACGCGACCATCGGCGACAACGTTCAGGTGGAGTCGCTGAACAGCTTGCCCGTCCAGAACCGGCTCTCGCCGGCCGTGCTGTTTAGTCTGCAGCCGGGCGTCACCAGCGACGGTTCCAGCGCCGCCAACGGCTCGGTGCTTGGCTCGCGCGTCGATCAGGGCGCCGACGTCACCGTCGACGGTCTCGATGTGAACGACTTTGCAACCGGAAACTTCGGCGCTATCACTGGCAACGCTCCCGTCGATTCAGTGCAGGAGTTCCGCGGCACCGTTGGAGGATTTACGGCCACCAGCGGACAGGGCGGCGGCGGCCAGTTCCAGCTGGTCACCAGGAGCGGAACCAACCACTGGCACGGCAACGCGAGCGAGTATCACCGCGATAACTCGACCACAGCCAATGACTGGTTCAACAATCTGGCGCACATTCGCGCGCCCAAGCTGGTGCAGAACCAGTTCGGCGGCAGCGTTGGCGGCCCCATCAAACACGACAAGCTGTTTTTCTTCTTCGACTTCGTTGACAACCGCATCGCACAGGACGCAGCAATCGCGCGCACCGTGCCCCTGCCTTCCTACAAGCAGGGCAATATCAGCTACATCAATAACAATGCTGGTTGCACCCGGACCAGCCGTCAAAACACCACGCCAAACTGCATCAGCTTCCTCACTCCGGCACAGGTCAAGGCGATGGATCCAGCCGGTGTCGGCGAGAGTCCCGCCCTGTTCAAGATCATTAATGCGCGCTATCCGGATCCCAACGACCTGACCGGCGGCGACGGCGTCAACTCCGGTTATTTCCGCTTCAACGCGCCAATCCCGACGTACACCACGGTCTATGTCGGCAAGGTCGACTACAACCTGACCTCGCACATCCGGCTGTGGGGCAAAGGACAGGTGGCGCGCGAAAACCAGGTGAACGGATCGGGTGGCGCGCCCCAGTTCCCCGGTGATCCGCCGACGGTGCAGTTTATCGATCGCAGCTACCAGTACGTCGGTGGAATGGACTGGCAGATCGGCGCGAAAAAGTTCAACCAGCTCAGCTACGGCTCGACGGTGCAGGACTATTCGTTCCCGAAGCCTTCCAATCCTCTGGGAACCAGCCAGATCAGCTTCGCTACAGGAACCACGACGCCCTTCACGTCGCCCTACGCCAGCCCCTCGAACTCGCAGGCGCGGCACGTTCCAATCCCACAGGTCACCGACAACTTCAGCTGGAACTTGGGTCGCCATGCCATAACCTTGGGCGGAAGCTTCAAATGGATCCACGCCACCGACAACACTGTCCTGGATATCAACTCCTTCGGCATCGGTCTGGGTGGCCACGTGTTGGGCCTGAACAGCGGTCTCCGGCCTGCAAACCTGCTGCCTAATTCTTCAACCGCGAACACCTTATATGACAGCGCATTCACAGCGGCCCTGGGTCGAGTCGCCAGCATCAGCGGCAAGGTCAACTACGACGCGTCCGGCAACCCGCTGCCATTCGCAACCGGCTCGCGCCGGTCGTATCAGTATTACCAGCCGATGCTGTACGTCTCGGATAGCTGGAAGGTCACGCCGAACCTGACCCTGACCTTCGGTCTGAACTGGCAGTACTTCTCCGTTCCCTATGAGACTAACGGCCTCGAAACGGTCCAGACGATGCCCTTCGACACCTACTTCGCCGACCGCGTGAAGCAGAGCGCCGCAGGCATCAGCGGACCCACCTCCGTGCCGTTCCTCACCTACGTGCTGGGAGGTAAGGCCAATAACGGTCCCGGGTACTATGCGCCGGACTGGAAGAATTACGCCCCGCGGTTTGCGTTTGACTGGAACCCGAGCTTCGATTCCAAAACGGTATTCAGCGGAAGCGCCGGCATCGTCTACGACCGCACCATCGTGAACGCCGTTCAGTACCAGCAGGACCAGTACTCCTACCTCTTCTCGCAGCCCATCAGCCAGAACTACGGTAGCTCCTCGAATGTGGCGGGCTCTCTCGCAACCGATAAACGCTACGACGCGCCCCCGGGCATCAACATTCCGTCCACGCCAAAACCACCCTTCACGCCGTATGTTTCGAGCGGCATTCCCACCGGCCTGCAGAACGGCGGCGCCTTCAACGAAATGATTGATCCGACGCTGAAGACGCCGTACTCCCTCGAGTTCACCTTCGGCATGCAGCATGAGTTTGCGTCCTCCACGCTGCTGCGCGTTAGCTGGGCCAGCCGCCTCGGCCGGCGCCTCTTGGGTCAGGCTGACTCGGACCAGCTCGTAGACTTCCCGGACAAGGCCTCCGGGCAGCTCATGTCGCAGGCAATCACGAACATGGAGTTGCAGATCCGCGGCGGTGCCAACCCGGCGAATCTGACGGCTCAGCCGTGGATCGAAAACCAGGCTGGTCCCGGCTACGGCGGTCCCCCGACCGTCCAGAATCCGAACGGGACAACGACAACATATCCCAACTACACCTCGCTGTACGCGGACCAGGCCATCGGCTCCCTGCTGCAGATTGGTGACTTTGCCGACAGCATCCAGGCGCTCTCCTATTACCTGCCGTATAACGTCGGCATGGGAGCGCAGTTCTCGGAGAACACCTTCTACACCAACAAGGGCTTTTCCACTTATAACGGTCTGCTCGTCACGCTTCACCAGAACGTGAAGCATGGGCTGCAGTTCGAGACAAACTACACTTGGGCTCATTCGATAGACAACGTCTCGCTGATCGCCAACTCGGGCGCCCTCGGCGGATACGGGTTCATCTGCGATGCGCTCCGTCCCCGCCTCTGCCGCGGCAACTCGGACTTCGACATTACCCACACCATCAACGGATGGTTCAGCTACTCTCTGCCCTTTGGGCGCGGACGGTCCTTCGCAGCCCACTTGCCTCTCGGACTCGATGAGTTGTTGGGCGGATGGGATATCAGCGGTATCACACGGGCTCACAGTGGTGTAGCCTTTACCGCCCAGAGCAATGCTTTTATCGCGGGCTATGCGAATGACGCGCCGGCGCTCTTTACTGGCAGTTCGGCCGACACCCAGCGCAGCGTGCATAAGACTTCGGGCGGTCAACTCTTCCTCTTCTCTGATCCCAACCGCGCAGTCAATGCCTTCTCTCCACCGACCGGATTCAACATCGGCGCACGCAACACGCTTCGCGGACCGAAGTTCTTCGGCTTCGACGCTGGGCTCGCCAAATCCTTCGCCCTCTGGCCGGATAAGGGATTAGCTCTCAAGTTGCGCGCCGACGCCTTCAACGTACTGAATCACCCGAACTTCCTGGCGCCTGGAAACAACAGCAACCAGGACAACATCCAGAACCCAAGCAATTTTGGACAGTTGACGGCCATGAACGGCGGAGCCAGGGTGGTGCAGCTCGCCGTTCGCCTGGAGTTCTGATTTAGCCTTCTGACCTTCTAAACCTTGGTCGCGCCTCCGGGCGCGTCCTCACGCAGCCTGCGGCGATTTATCGCCGCAGGCCTTTTCTTTGTGCAACATACCCCCGGCAGGACCTCCGCCCGCAGTCCCAAATCCGAGCGCACCCCCTCCCACCCCCAAACCAATGATTCCAGAAACTTTGGGCGCAAGTACTTTAGAATGAAGATTTTGCAAACAAGGTCCAAGCCTAAGTCCAATGTTCTGAAGATTTTGCGCAAAAAAGGGGGGAGGGAGGGGGTACCCGGGTGGCGAGCTTGCTCGCCGGGGTGGCTCTACCGCTTCTCCCGAAATCGATTTGCGGTCCGGAACTCCTCGCGCAGTTCCGGAGTTCGCAGATTCTCCCGCACATGCTGCAGTCGCTGCTCCAGCGCGGCAAGGGCCCGCGCGATCGGCTCCGTGTTGGTGAGCGCCACATCCCTCCACATGCTGTAGGGGCTCGCTCCCAGCCGCGTCGTCTCCTTGAGCGCCCGCCCTCCAATCGCCTGCACCGCCGGATCATCCGCCAACGTATCCTCCAGCAGCGCGGCCAGCGCGGTAGACAGCATCTGCGGCAGGTGGCTGACCCACGCACACACCTCATCGTGCCGCGCCGGGTCCATCTCCATCACCCGCGCGCCAAACTGCTCCACAAGCCCAATCCACTCCCGCTCGATGTCGCCTCGCCGATCGTTCGTGGGCGTGAAGAGCCATGCGGCTCCGCGGAACAGGTCACGCTCGGCGAGCGCAGCGCCGCCGGATTCTTTGCCGGCCATGGGGTGCCCGGGCAGAAATTTTGCTCGTCCCGGCCGGTTGAAGAGCTTCTGCGCGCGATGGACGATTTCCAGCTTGGTCGAGCCGACATCGGTTATGAGTTGGTTTTCACTGAGCACCGGCGCCAGCCGTTCCATCCAATCAAGGATTGGCAGCACTGGCGTGGCGAGGACGACTACATCTGCGATGTCTGGCTGCTGAACAGCTTCGCGGTTTTCAAGGACGCGGTCGATAGCTCCCATGCGCAGGGCAGTTTCGAGTTCACTCGCGCTCCCGTCCCAGCCGAGAACTTCGCCGGAGAAGTTGTCGAGGGACTTGAGGGCGAGGCCGATCGAGGCTCCAATCAGGCCTGTGCCGATAATCAGAACCTTCACGACTTGCCCTCGCGGCGGTGCGTGAATGAGCGGGCATTCGCTCCCCGATAATCGCCGGCAACGTGGCCGTGGCCGCGCAGGACGTACTTGTAGGTCGTCAGGCCGTCGAGGCCGACCGGACCACGGGCATGCAGCTTGCTCGTGCTGATGCCGACCTCCGCGCCGAAGCCGTAGCGGAACCCATCGGCGAAGCGGGTAGACGCATTGTGAAAGACTCCGGCGGCATCGACTTCGCGCAGGAATCTTTCCGCGGCGGCTGGATCGTCGGTGAGGATCGATTCGGTGTGCGATGAGCCGTACTTGTGAATGTGCTCGATGGCTGCATCGAGTGAATCAACGATGCCCACAGCAAGCTCGGGAACGCCGTACTCGCAATGCCAGTTGGCAACTGGCTGCACGTCCTCATTGATCGATCGAACCTGCTCGTCGCCGTAGACCAGAACCTTGCGGTCTCGCAAGCGGTTCAACAGCTTGGGAAGAAACTGGTCCTTAATGTCCCGATGAATGAGAACGGTCTCGACGGCGTTGCACGCTGCAGGATAGTCGAGCTTTGCGTCATCGATCACGCGAAGCGCGAGTTCCTGGTTGGCGGCACAGTCGACGTAAATGTGGCAGATACCTTCGGAGTGGCCGAGAACGGGGATGCGCGTATTGGCCTGCACGTACTCGACGAGCGATTTCGAGCCGCGTGGGATCACCATGTCGACGAGGTCGTGCATGGCGAGCAACTCGTTTACTTCTTCGCGGCCGAGCACGAGCGAGATTGCATCTTCGGCGATGGCTTCGCTTGCGAGTGCGCTGCGGAGGACACGGACGATCGCTTTTGCAGTGTGCTCGACCTCGCGGCCTGGCTTGAGAATCACGGCATTTCCGGACTTGATGGCGAGTGAAGCGATCTGCGTTACGGCGTCAGGGCGAGCCTCGAAGATGACGGCGAGCACGCCGAGCGGGACAGAGATCTTTTCGAGATGCAAGCCGCTCTTTGCGATCTCCCGTGCAGATGAAGTATAGGGATCCTCGTCATCAAGTTCGACTGCATCGAGTTTGCGATTCAGTGGATCGGGCAGCGCTGCAACGGAGCGCACCTGTTCGATCATCTCTCCAAGCTTGTCTCCGGTGAGCTTCAGTCGAGAGAGTGTGCTCGCGGGTAGCGAGTCTTCGGCGCTCCCACCGGCCGCGCGCTGCATATCCTCTTCGTTGGCCGCGGAGAGTTCGGAAGTCGATTGTTCCAGTGCTGAGGCCATCGCTTCGAGGATGCGATTACGCTTTGCTTCGTCGAGAGACGCTAGCGAACGGGAGGCGCGCTTGGCTGATTCCGCGATTTCGCGCACGCTCGCGGAGCTCATCGCGCGGCCTCAGCGGTTTGATGAGTTGAGGCGAAGCGCGTCCCCACCTGTTCGCCGGCAACAATGCGCTCGAGCACCGCGGGTGTACGGCCGTTGGCGATGACGACCTCTTTGCCGGCGTCGAGGGCGATGCGCGCGGATTCGAGCTTAGAGAGCATACCGCCGCGGCCGCGACCATTGCCGCCGTGCGCGAGGTCGAGCACGTGTGCGTCTATGTTCGAGACGGATGGAATGATCGTTGCGCCGGGCTCTGCGGGATTCCGATCGTAGAGACCGTCGACGTCCGAGAGCAGAACCAGCAGATCGGCGTCGATGTGCGTGAGCAGAAGCGCGGAGAGCTTGTCGTTGTCGCCGAAGAGACGGGCTTGTGTGCCGTTGCTGCGCTGCTCACCTGCGTGCTCGCCTTGTTCGTCGTTGACATGCGATGAAGTGAGCGGACGGTCGAGTTCCATCGTCGAGACGGTGTCGTTCTCGTTGACGATGGGAATGACGCCCAGCGCGAGCAGCGAGTGCAGTGTCGCGCGGAGATTCGCGTGGCGAATGGGATCGCGGAAGTCGTCTTCAGTAAGGAGTACCTGCGCGATGCGGCAGCCCAGGCGGTCGAAGGCGTCATCGTAGAGGGCCATCAGGCGTGATTGGCCGATCGCCGCGCAGGCCTGGATTTGTTCGAGCGCCTTCGGGCGTTCACTCAGACCGAGGCGTTCCGCTCCGAGGCCGATGGCGCCTGAGCTGACGACAAGCACATCAATGCCGCGGCTGCGCATCGCTGCGATCTGCTCCACAAGCCCGCACAGCAGTCCGAGCGCGACCTTGCCGTCCGAACGCATGATGACGTTTGTTCCGAGTTTGACGACGATGCGGCGCAACTCTACTCCTTCAATTAGGCCAGTGCGTCTGGTGCATGCTGTGCATGTGCGCCGTGAGTGTGAGCGCTGAAATCACAGGCACGCAAATTACGAGTACCGAAAAACAAAAACCCAATCCGAACAATACCGGGGCGATTCGCTGGGATCCTCTTCGGCGGATCAATCGCAGAACGGTTTCAAAAACCCATCCAGCCGTATAGAAAAGATTTGCGGCGCCTCCTACGATGAAAATCCCCAACCCGGGAAACATGCCGTCATCTGCCGGATTAGGGGCGTACTTATCAAAGAGAGTCCAGTAAATGTAGTAGTTGCCGATCCCAAGAATCAAAAGGACAGCGTTGTAGGCAATGCGCCGCCA
This sequence comes from Acidobacteriaceae bacterium, assembly GCA_035651235.1. Classification (GTDB taxonomy): domain Bacteria; phylum Acidobacteriota; class Terriglobia; order Terriglobales; family Acidobacteriaceae; genus Granulicella. The sequence continues at coordinate 90,955 of DASRGC010000002.1, read as the reverse complement.
CTCCCACCACTTCACGATTGAAGTGAAGCTGTCCGGATCTTGATTCGGACGGAACAAGACCCGGATATGCAGGAGTTCTTGGAGATGAGCAACTGGTGATTCGTCTTCATACGATTTCACCAACATCTTCCTTCTCCTGGAGCCGCTTCTTACGCGTGGGCCGCGGCGACCGCCGGAGCGATGCTGCGGTCGACGACGGGAGCGAGTCTGCGGAGACGCTCGACGAGCTCGGTGAGCTGATCCGGGAAGAGCGACTGCGCGCCGTCTGACATCGCCTTGTCCGGGTTTGGGTGCATCTCCATCAGCAGGCCGTCTGCACCAGCGGCGACGGATGCGAGAGCGAGCGCGGGAACGAGATCGCGCTTGCCAACGCCGTGCGACGGGTCGCCGAGCACGGGAAGATGCGTGAGCTTCTTGAGCACGGGAATCGCGGAGACGTCCATGGTGTTGCGCGTGTAGGTCTCGAAGGTGCGGATGCCGCGCTCGCAGAGCAAGAGATCGTAGTTGCCGCCGGAGAGGATGTACTCGGCGGACAGCAACACTTCCTCAATCGTTGCGGAGATGCCGCGCTTGAGCAGGCAGGGCTTGCGCACGTGGCCGAGCTCGCGGAGCAGGTTGAAGTTCTGCATGTTGCGCGCGCCGATCTGGAAGCAGTCGATGTACGGCAGCATGACCTCGATCTGCGAGATTTCCATGACCTCCGTGATGACGAGCAGGCCGTATTCGTCGGCGGCCTCGCGCATGATCTTCAGGCCTTCGACGCCCATGCCCTGGAAGCTGTACGGCGAGCTGCGCGGCTTGTATGCGCCACCGCGGAGGAACTGTGCGCCGGCCGCGGCGACCTGTTTCGCGCTGAGGCGAATCTGGTCGCGGCTTTCCACCGAACACGGGCCGGCCATGATGACGACCTCTTCGCCGCCCACAACAACGCCGTTGGGGAAGCGCACGCGCGTGCCTTCCGGACGGAACCCGCGGCCCGCCAGCTTGTAGGGCGAGGAGATGCGATAGGCCTGGTGGACGCCCGGGAGCACCTGGAACTCGGTAACCTCAAAGTGCGCGGGTGTGCCCACGCCGGCGAGGATGGTCTGCGTCTCGCCTGTGGTGCGGTGAACGTTGAAGCCGAGCTCGACCATCCGCTCGATCACATGTTGGATCTGCTCATCTGTAGCTCGGTCCTGCATGGCGACGATCATCACTGGATTCCTTCCCGCGCCGTCTGCATGACGGCGCTCTGTTCGAAATGTGTGCGCTGAGTGCGCGAGATGTCTAAGGCGCGGCTAGCTTTTGCTGCCGGAGACTGGCTGCTGATGTGCAGCCGGAATGCCGTGGTCAGGCCGTTGCAGGGAACGCATGATGTCCATGATGCGTTCGTAGATGTCCTGCACCTGCTCGCCTGCGAGCGGGCCTGGGTTGGCATTGCGTGCGTGCTCGATGACCTGGCGCTCGCGCTGCGGCTCGTAGATGGCGGCGGCGTTCTGGCGCTTGATCTCGCCAATGGCGATGGCGCAGGCTGCTCGTTCGTTGAGCAGCTTAACGATCTGCTCGTCCAATGCGTCGATTTTTTTGCGCCAGTCGGCGATGTCCATAGTCGTCGTGCCTCATGTTGATGATACGTGGTGAGTGTGAGGGTCATGCGTGCACCTCGGTGGTGAGGTCGCTGGTGTTGGGGTGTGAGGGATTTGTATCTCGGCGAAGAGAGCGGACGAACGCGCCGACGGCTGCCGGAGCTTCGGCTGCGGAAGTTTTTTCGACGAGGCCGACGATGGCGCTACCGATGACGGCGGCGTCTGCGAATTGCGAGACGGTGCGGACGTGGTCGGCGTTGGAGATGCCGAAGCCGAGCGCGATGGGCAGCGCGGTGAACTGTTTGAGGCGGCGGACTAGAGTTTCGGCGTCTGCGGCGAGCTCCGTCTGCGTGCCGGTGATGCCGACGCGCGAGATGGCGTAGACGAAGCCGCGCGAGTGCTCGGCGATGGCGCGGAGGCGCTCGTCGGGCGAGGTGGGCGCGGCGAGGAAGACTGGCGCGAGGTCGTTGGCGCGCATGGCGGCGAGATACTCGGCGGCTTCTTCGACAATCATGTCGGTGAGGAGAACTCCGTCGGCGCCTGCGGCTTTTGCGGCGCTTGCGAAGGGTTCGAGGCCCATGCGGAGGACGGGGTTGAGATAGCTGAAGAGGATGATGCCGGCTTGCGGGCGGGCGTCGCGGATCTCGCGGCAGGTTTCGAGGACGTCGGCGAGGCGCGTACCGCGGGCGACGGCGCGTTCGCTGGCGCGCTGGATCACGGGGCCGTCGGCGAGTGGGTCGCTGAAGGGCACGCCGAGCTCGATCACGTCGGCACCCGCGTCGATGGCGGCGATGGCCATGTCGCGGGTGGTGGCCAGGTCGGGGTCGCCTGCGGTGAGATAGATGACGAGACCGGGTTTGCTGTCGAAACGGATCACAGGGCAAGCTCCTTTGTGAGGATGCCCATGTCTTTGTCGCCGCGGCCGGAGACGTTGACCATCAGGATTTTGTCGCGGCCCATCTTTGGCGCAAGCTTGATGGCTTCGGCGATGGCATGGGCGGACTCTAGCGCGGGGATGATGCCTTCGGTGCGCGAGAGCGTCTTGGTGGCTTCGAGGGCTTCGGTGTCGGTGGCGGAGGTGTATCTCGCTCGTCCCGTGTCGTGCAGCATGGCGTGCTCGGGGCCTACGGAGGCGTAGTCGAGGCCGGCGGAGACCGAGTGCGTCTGCGCGACCTGACCGGCGTCGTTCTGCAGGACGTAGCTGTAGGTGCCCTGCAAGACGCCGGGGAGGCCTCCGCCATTTTTCTGGAACCGGGCAGCGTGCTCGCCGAGAGCAGTCCCGCGGCCGCCGGCTTCGACGCCGATCAGCTCGACATTCTTCTCGGGGATGTACTCGTAGAAGGCGCCGATGGCGTTGGAGCCTCCGCCGACGCAGGCGACGATGGCGTCCGGCAGGCGGCCTTCGTGCTCCAGGATCTGGCGCTTGGATTCGCGGCTGATGACGCGGTGGAAGTCGCGGACCATGGTCGGATACGGGTGCGCGCCGAGCGCCGAGCCGAGGATGTAGAACGTGCTGCGGACGTTGGTGACCCAATCGCGCATGGCCTCGTTGATGGCGTCCTTCAGCGTGGCGGAGCCGGAGCTGACGCCGCGGACTTCCGCGCCGAGCAGCCGCATGCGGAAGACGTTGAGCTCCTGGCGGCGCATGTCTTCTTCGCCCATGTAGACGACGCACTCAAGGCCGAAGAGCGCGCAGACCGTGGCGGTGGCGACGCCGTGCTGGCCGGCGCCGGTTTCGGCGATGATGCGTTGCTTGCCCATGCGTCGCGCCAGCAGCGCCTGACCCAAAGCATTGTTGATCTTGTGCGCGCCGGTGTGGAGCAGATCTTCGCGCTTGAGGTAGATCTTCGCGCCGCCGAGGATTTCGGTGAGGCGCTTGGCGAAGTAGAGCGGCGTGGGACGGCCGCAGTAGTCGTGGAGCAGCGAGGCGAGCTCGGCCTGGAAGGCTTCATCTTTCTGGGCCTCGGCATAGGCCTGCTCGAGCTCGAGCAGCGCGGCCATGAGGGTCTCGGGCACGTAGCGGCCGCCATACTTGCCGAAGCGCCCGGGTGTGGATGCTGTCGGCATCATTACCGGGCTGGTGAGGTGTGTGGTGCTCATCTTCTTATGCTCTCTTCGCTCTCTGCTGCTCGATCCTGGTGAGTGTCTGAAACGACGAAAGCCGCGACTCGTATTGAGTTCGCGGCTCGGGGCTTTGTGATGCAGTCTGCTGTTTCTAGAGTTTCAGCAGAAGTCAGTCCGCCGCGGCCGCTACTGTCCACCAGTAGCGGTACGGAAAAGCGAAGAACGCCTTGGACGACAGAGACATCGCCTTTACGGTACACCCAGCCCGCTGATCGGCGCAAGAGGTTGCCCTGAGAATTCTCTTTTTTGAGCCATTTGGCTTGCATCTGGGCGGGCTTTGACAGGCATCGCATTAGAGGGTCGCGAAAGGCAGGCGACGCTCCGGAAAACGGATTTGCGGGGACGTGGTTTGTTCCCTGCGGGAGAGAGAACGATGAATATTAAGCGACTTGCGGGACAGGCAGTTGTGGGAACGGTGCTTCTGTGGCCGCTGGGAATGCAGGCGCAGCACAGTTACCAGTACGAGCACGCCAAGCACGTGCAGGAAGAGCATGACGCGCGCCACCATACGAAGGCGAAGGTCGTCGGCGGATCAGCGGTAGGCGGCGCAGTGGTCGGCGGACTGATGGGCGGCGGCAAGGGCGCGGTGATCGGCGCGGGCGTCGGCGCAGGCGGTGGCCTGGTTGCCAACCACGTGCGGAAGCAGAATGACATTAAGAAGCGCGAGCGCTGCGAGAATGAGGGCCGTTGCCGCTAGGCTGACGATCTGATTCGCAAGTTGCGTCTAGCAAGTTGCGTGCCAATATTGAGGGCCGTTGCCGAAAGGCGCGGCCCTTTTGGTTTGTTCGCAATAAGGATGGGAATGGGTTAGAGGAAGTTCGGTCGCAGCCACGAAGCTCGAAGTTGCACACGGGGAGTTTGCATGTAACCACGAGCTCCGTGCCTGTCCCCACCACCTGCGATGCGCGCAGATGTTCGCGTGGATGCCCACGTTTGGTGCAACATCTGTGGAAGAAAATTTACCACTACGGTGAGAGGCGCGAAGTGAAGGTTCGGCTGATCCACCAGCCAATAAAGGCAAGCTCGGCGAGAAGTGCGAGCTCGGTGTCGAAGCTGAGGTTGTGGAGGTTGGGCGCGGTGTGCGGCGCCAAAGCAAACAAGGCTAACGCTGCAATCGGAACCGAGAACAAGGCAATCGCGCTGCCAAACTGTGGCACGATGCGGCGGCGGCGTGGCGGCTGGGCTGCAGCGAGAGCGGCGATCTTGGCTGCGAAGTCGGGCGGAATCCGCGGCTCGGGTTTGTGCTCGAGTGCGGCGGTGAGGCGTGCGTCTTCTGTCGCAGGGCCGCGCGGAGGCGTGAGTTTGTTCTCTGTGTTGTTCATCGGGCCTCCAGAGGTTGAGGATACCGCGTCGGGGGCGGCACCGGCTTAGATGGCGATAGCTGCGCCTGAATCAGCGCGCTCATTCGTTTTCGGCCGCGGTGCAGGTGGGTGCGCACGGTGTTGATCGGCATCTCAAGCGCGGCAGAGATCGCTTCATAGCTGCAATCCTCCTGGTGATAGAGGATGAGGACCGCGCGTTCGGGTTCCGAGAGCGACAGGAGCGCGGCATCGACGGCGTCCTGCAGTTGCGCGTCGGAGAGAAGCTGTTCGGGGTTGCGGGCGTGGCCGTGGAGCGTGTCCCCGGGCATATTCTCGATCCACTCGGACCCTTCGTCTTCCATCGCGCTGGGTGGAGTAGCCACGAACTCGCGGTCCCGCCGGCGACGCTTCCACTCATCCTGGGCGACGTTGACGACGATGCGATACAGGTACGTCGTCAGGGCGGAGTCGCCGCGGAACTCAGGAAGGGCGCGGTAGAGACGCAGGAAGACCTCCTGGGCGAGGTCTTCGACATGCGGTCCGGTTCCTGTCATGCGCGAGAGAGTGCGAAAGACCATGGACTGGTGGTCGCGGACCAGCGATTCGAAGGCCTGCGGCGATGTGAAGTCGGCGCGCATAGGTGTGCGGCAGAGTCAGACTTCAGGATCGCGCAAAAGTTTCAGGAGCGCGAGTGAAACTTTCGGGCTGCGCTGAAGTCCAAGGCGCGCAGAACGGTCGATTGCCGCCGAAAGAAGGCCGCAGGCCGGGGAGGATTTTATGTTGGAAGCACTTGCAATGTCTGGGATCGAGTGGAACAGCCCCTTCATCGTGCCGGTTGCCGGTTGTCTGATGATCCTGGGAATCGTACTTGGCGGCGTCTGGTCCAGCGTGCGCAACCGGGAGATTCAGTCGCGCGAGCGGCTGGAGGCGATTGCGCGCGGCGTGCCGATTCCACCGACGCCGGAAGAGCTCGCCATTACCCATGGCCGGCCGACGGCCGACCTCAACCGACGGAAGGCAAATGTTCGGCTGACGGGTGTGGTGCTGGTTTCCTCAGGCGTGGGGCTGGTGCTGTTCTTTATCGCACTTGCAGCGGTACTGCAGGAGCGCGACGTGCTCTGCGGGGCGGCGGTGGGTTTGATTCCGCTGGCCGTCGGCGGGGGCTTCCTCATCGATACGAAGATCCAGGCGAGAGAGATCGACGAGACCAGAGCCCAGCGCGGCTCGATAGGCTGAAGGCGCTGCGGTCTTCGATAGACTGGAAGTTCTATGACTTCCGGCAATGACAAGGGCGCGCCTCAGGGTGAGGCGCGCCCATCGCGAGCGGCGGGCTTACAAGTCAAGCAAATCAAGGCTATCCGCGGCACACGTGACCTTCTTCCTGACCAAACCCCGCTGTGGAACCGCGTGGAGGCGACCGCGCGGGCGGTGTTTGCCCGCTACGGCTTTGGCGAGATCCGCACGCCGGTGATCGAGGCGACAGAGCTGTTCGCTCGCGGCGTGGGCGAGGAAACGGATATTGTCTCCAAGGAGATGTTCACGTGGGAGGACCGCGCGCGCGCCGCAAGCGAGAAGCCGCAGTCGCTAACCCTGCGGCCGGAGTCCACTGCAGGTGTCGTTCGCGCGTACATCGAGCACAAGATGGGCGAAACCGGTGCGCTGCAGAAGCTCTATTACATCGGCCCGCAGTTCCGGCGCGAGCGTCCGCAGCGTGGCCGCTACCGGCAGTTCTGGCAGATTGGCGCCGAGGTCATCGGGCCGCCGAGCTCCGGGTCGGAGTCGCCGCTGCGCGATGCCGAGGTGCTCGAAATGCTCGCTTCCCTGCTGGATGAGCTGGGCGTGCGCGGCTGGCGTCTGGAGCTCAACTCGGTCGGCAACGCCGAAGACCGCGCGCGCTATAACACTGCGCTCCGCGATGCGTTAGCGCCCGTAAAAGCCAAACTGTGTCCCGATAATCAGCGCCGGGCGGAGACGAACCCGCTGCGCGTGCTGGACTCCAAAGATGAGCAGGACCAGGAGATCATCAACGGTCTGCCAAAGATTGCGGACTATCTCGGCGACGACTCGCGCGAGCACTTCCATCAGGTCCTGTCGGCGCTGGACGCATGCGGCGTACCGTACCACGTCAATCCGCGGCTGGTGCGCGGGCTGGACTACTACACGCGCACGACCTTTGAGTTCACCGTGCAGACCGGGCTGGGCACGCAGAATGCGCTGCTGGGCGGCGGACGCTACGACGGCCTGAGCGAGATGCTGGGCGGCCCGAAGGCGCCAGGGATCGGTTTTGCGATCGGCGAGGATCGGCTGATCCTCACGCTGCAGGCGCAGGAGGATCTGGACTCGGCGGGCACCGGCAAAACGCCGGAGCCGCCAAAGCTGGATGCCTATGTCGCTCCGCTGGGCGTGGAGCGGAACGCGGCCGCGCTGGCGCTGGCGCGAGAGTTGCGGCGCGAGGGGCTGACCGTCGAGGTCGGCGATGGGACATTCAAGCTGCGCAAGAGCTTTGAAATCGCGGACCGAGTCGCGCGGGCGATTGTGCTGCTGGGCGAGGACGAGATTGCCGCCAGTGAAGCCACAGTAAAGACCTTCGCGACGGGGGAACAGCGGAGAGTGGCGCGCGCCGAATTGGCGGATGTTCTCCGGCAACGGTAAGTGACTAAAGACAGCATTGAGAATGGCCGCGCCGCTGGGGTAGAGTCGGTGGCACCGAAAGACTCTGAGCTGCGGTGCGATTCCACACTGATGCCGCCGTATCGTCATGACGCTTGCAGAGAACAACGCGAGCTCCAGGAAATCGCAGGAACGACGGCGCCGCATCTTTCGCCTGATCGCCTTTCCGCTGATCGTGGCCCTGATAATCGTGTTGGAAATGAAGGAAGCGCAGGTCTACAAGTTGGAGACTTGCGAGCTCAAGACCTCCGCGCCGAGCGAGAGCATGTTTATGAAGCCGATGTACGGCGCAGTCTTGCGCCTGACCGGCCTCAAAGGATCGCCGCAGGTTGTGAGCCTTGGGATAGACGAAGACCTGCAATTCCTTCAGACGAATGTGTGTCCCGCGCGCTCGTTCACCGCGGACCTTCTGAAAACCATTGCGGCGCAGGGGCCGGCGCTGATCGCGATCGACAAGTACTACACGCAGGCGGTGTGCTCGAAAGATGATTCCGATGCGGATACAGCCGCTCTGCTCTCCGCGATCGCAAGCGTCCAGAGGCCGGTGGTTCTGGGCGCGTCGACAACAGAGTCCAACGCCAGGACGAACACCTCAAGCTGTCTCGCGGCAGTACCGCAGCTGTTCACGAGCAGGGCCGGCGGGCCTGCCATACCACCGAACGTTCACATGGGCCTTACGCGGCTGAACGAGAACCCGCTGAAGATTCCGCTGACGTGGGACATCTTCTCGAGCAACAGCGCTGGAGCGAGACTGACCACGGCGGATAGCTTCGCGCTCGTGGCAGCAAAGTTGATGAAGCCAGAGCTGAACAATGACCCGAAGTTCCAGCAGTTGCTCAAGAGCCCGCAACAGCCTTACGCGAACGCGTCCGACCTGCCGCTGAACACGAAAGTAAGTGATCTGCTTTGTGCGGCTGCTCCCGGCGACATGCAGACACTCTGGAATCTGAGCTGCCGGAAGGATGCACCAAAGCCTGATCTCAGCGGCAAGATCGTTGTCGTCGGCGCGGAGAGCCCGGCGGACAAGTACAGCGTTCTGGGACAGGACGTCTATGGGTATCAGCTGCAGGCGGGGTACATCGCCGCGCTGCTGAACGGAGCGTACCTGCGCGACATTTCTCCGTGGGTGCTGATTCCGCTCATGCTCCTTTACCTGCTCGCACAGATTCTGCTGCCCTACATGGAGATCCACCAGCATCCAATATGGCCGCTTTGGCACGTAAAGCATGCCGTCGTCTGGGAAACTGGCTTATTCTGCGTGACAATGCTGCTGGGCTTCTTTGTGCCACTGCTGTTTCACCGCTTCCCGCCCGTGGCGATGCTGCTCGTAATCGCAGCCGTCTTTGTGCCGGACGTGCTGTTTGAGCTGTGGTTTGTGATGAACGAGGAGATGGAGCAGGAACAAGCCGGAAAGGAGCTTCAATCATGAGGATCATTCTGGGACTGGCGGTACTGGCCGTTGTGGTTCCGGGCCTGGCCCAGAGTGCGGCGACCCATACCGGCTGCGTGATGACAGATATCGACGGCCACCTCACATTCTGCGAGCCGAATCACTGCTCGCTGCTCACCGGTGAGGAAGTGAGTGCAAAGCTGTCAGGACATACCGTCACTGTCGAAGGCACCGTAGAGGACGCTCGGGATGGTCAACCGAGACGCGTTGTGGTGACGAAGATTGTGTCACTCGGCGCGAGCTGCAATCAGAGCTGTGCGTTGTATCCGGTGCATCCTCGGGGGATCGGCGGAAAGGACAAGCCCGGCAGCGAGGGAGGGACGCCTGGAGCTGTGAAGCCGCAGCCTTGATCTTTGCAGGCTATTTCGCTCCGGTGCGGCGGTAAACCGTTGGTCCGCGGAACATGTCTGTGGGTCCGCCAACGGCTGCGCCACCTATGCCGCCGACGAGAGTGCAGGCGCCCCGGTAGAGCCCGCTCAAGTCGAAAAAGCCGCCGGAGTGGCTGGTCGAGAAGCCGATGATGGCACCCACGCCGGCGCCGATTCCAGCGCCTCCGATCGTTGAGAGGGCATAGCGCGTAAGCTTCACGCTCTTGACGCCGGCGCGTGGAAAGACGTGGCGTCCCTTGTCGGAGCCGTTCTTACGACCGCAGGTGAGATTTTCATCGTCCGCGGAGATGAAATAACAGGTCGCACCGCCATTGTCGGCCGCGACATGAATGTGTGTGTGCGTGGGAATCGCCGCGAGATGGTTCCATGTGTCAGCGATGGAAGAAGCGCGCGGTGACACTGGCGGAGCGGCTGCGTTCTGCGCAAGAGCAGGCAGACTGAATACAGCAATCGCACCAGAGACCAGGGCGAGCTGAATGGAATGCATGCGCGGAAGCATAGGCCGATTGGCGATCAACACCTAGCAAAAACCGCACTGCAATTGAGACATTTTGCATCGCAGAACGATTCTGCGGACGCGAGAAGTGTAAGTACGGGAAAGACTGCAAACGATAACTCGTCGTCCAGCAAAAGCGAGACGCATCCAAACTCCAGTTCGAACCATGCATCGGCTCTTCACCATCTCGGAGGACACGACGGCATTTCCGTGGACCAGGCGGACGCCGGGATCTGGCGTGGTTGCGGTGCTTGCGGTCGGGATCGCGCTGCTGGCCGGGTGGATGACGGGACATACGAGCGCGGGCGCGATTGCGGCCGGCAGTGCGTTCACGGTGGGATTCGCAGTGTTTCACGAGGCGCTGGCGTCGGTGCTGCTGAGCATGGCGGTGACGACGCTGGGTGTTGCCTCAGCCACACTCGCAGGCAGCATGGCAGCGCCCTGGACGATCGTGGTGCTGGCGATTGTGTTTGTGGCGGCGGTGAACTACGGATTGCTCGCGGGACTCGGGCCGACGGAGGGATGGATCGGGCAGCAGAGCGGCGTGTTCGTCATTGTCGCGAGCTACTTTGCGAATGGCCCGCACTTTGCCTTGGGGCGCACGGGTATGGTGCTTGCCGGTGGCGCGTTGCAGATTGTGGTGTTCTGGTTGTTCTACAGGCTGCGGCCCAACCGAAGCGCTCCGGACGCACCGCGAACACAGGAACGCATAGCGCGGCGGCTCTGGGAACTGTGGCAGTGCCTGCGCGAGACGAACGTGCGAGGGGATACCGCCGGTTATGTGGCGCGGCTGGCCGTGGTGCTGCTGACCAGCACCGAGCTATACCGCTACTTTCATGTGCGCAACGGCTACTGGATTCCCATGACTGCACTGCTCGTTCTGAAACCGCAATGGGCGAGTACGCTGAGCCGCGGGATCGCACGCATGCTGGGCACGGTGGCAGGTGCGGGCTTTGCGCTGATGCTGTCCAGGTTTATGCCATATCCGACGTGGGTTATGCCGACGCTGGTGATCGTGAGCGCGTGGGGATGTTACGCCCTGCAGGCGGTAAATTATGCCGTTTTTTCGTTCTTTATCACGCTATATATCGTGTTTTTGTTTCGATTCGGAGGATTTTCGGAGACAGCGGCCGCACATATCCGGCTCGTGAATACCGTGGTCGGCGGAAGTCTCGCACTAGCAATTGATGCGTTATGGAAGCTCGCGTTTGCGAGACGCAGAGAGATTCGCGCGGCAGACTCCGTACAATAGGAGGATTGTGACACTCGACTTTTTAGGATCTCTTCAACGCTCGCACCGTTGCGGCGAGCTGCGCACTTCCGATGCCGGCTCGACCGTCACCCTGATGGGATGGGTGAACGGGCGGCGCGACCATGGCGGTCTGATCTTTCTCGATCTGCGCGATCGCACCGGGATTACGCAGGTGGTGTTCGACAAGAGCGTGTCTGCCGAGGCGCATGCGAAGGCAGAGGCTGCGCGGCCCGAGTATGTGGTCGCCGTCACGGGCAAGGTGCGGATGCGCGGCGAGGGACTGTCGAATCCGAAGATGGCGACGGGAGAGATCGAGGTTATTGGCCAGGAACTGCTGCTGCTGAATGATGCGAAGACTCCGCCGTTCTCACCTGCCGAGGACGCGATTGCGAACGAAGAGGTGCGGCTGAAGTACCGGTATATCGACCTGCGCCGCGAAGAGATGCAGAAGAACTTCGCGGTTCGCAGCAGGGTTGCAATGGCGATTCGGAACTATCTCGTCGAGCAGGGATTCCTGGAGATCGAGACGCCGTTCATGACGCGGTCGACGCCGGAGGGTGCGCGCGATTACCTGGTGCCGAGCCGCGTGCATGCGGGGAGTTTTTATGCGCTGCCGCAGTCGCCGCAGATCTTCAAGCAGATTTTGATGATCTCCGGGTTCGATCGCTACTTCCAGATTGCGCGGTGCTTCCGCGATGAGGACCTGCGTGCGGACCGGCAGCCGGAGTTTACGCAGATCGATCTGGAGATGACGTTTCCGCAGCAGGAGACTGTGTTTCGGATCGTCGAGGGATTTTTGCGCGCGGCGTTCGCGGCGGCAGGGATTGAGCTGCCGCAAGGTTCATTCGTGCAGATGACGTATGACCAGGCGATTGCGAAGTATGGCATCGACAAGCCCGACATGCGGCTGCCCGCCATGGTGGACCTGACGAACGAGCTGACACCGGAGCTGCGCCAGTCGCTCAAGATCGATCCGACGCTGCCGGTATTTGGGTTCACCATTCCGAAGGCCGGCGAGTTGAGCGGCACCGCGCGCAAGGCGCTGATTGGCGAGATCCGCGCGAGCTTCGGCGACTGCGGATTGGATTATCTGGATGTGGCACGGCTGCGGACGAATGACGCGTTTGTGCCGCTGGCCGAGGCGATTGCGGCGAAGCTGACGGCAGAGCAGATTGTCTTCTGCGGAGAGAACTTCACGACGGACGATCTTGCTGTCGTGATCACAGCGAAGCCGGGAACAGCGAGTTCATGGAACAACGACAAGCTATGGATTCCGAAGCGCGTGGGTGCGCTGCGGCTGGAGCTGGCGAAGAAGTTTGCGGACAAGCATGGACTCTTCGCGCAGACAGGATCGGCGAAGGACTTCCGCTTCCTATGGGTGACGGACTTCCCCATGTACGAGTGGAACGAAGAGGCGAAGCAGTGGGATGCAGCGCATCATCCATTCACTTCGCCGCATGAAGAGGACATCAAGTCCGGCGCGCTGTGGAACGATAAGGGCGCTGTGCGGGCGCTGGCGTATGACGTGGTGCTGAATGGGATGGAGCTTGGGTCTGGGTCGATCCGGATTCATCGCAAGGATGTGCAGTCGGAGATCTTCCGAACGCTGGGGATGACGGACGAAGAGGCGCATGAGCGATTTGGGTTTTTCCTGGATGCGCTGGAGTACGGCACGCCTCCGCATGGAGGGATTGCGCTGGGGCTGGACCGCATTGTGATGCTGCTGGCGGGCGCGTCTTCATTGCGCGAGGTGATTGCGTTTCCGAAGACCGCGAAGGCGATTGACCTGATGGTGGATGCGCCGACGCCGGTGAGCGAGATGCAGTTGCGGGAGTTGAATCTGCGGATCGCGCACCGCACCTAAGTAGCGTTCCACGGGTTGTTCCACGTGGAACATCGCTTGTCTGCCAAAAAGAAGTGTGGGAAACGACGATTTCTGTGGATTACGCTTCCCTGCTGCGCGATATTCGCGCAATAGACCGGCGTCAGTTCATCCGGTGACGGTCGTTGGGATCGTCCTCGTCGAGACCGATGTAACGGCCGCTGGCGTCGATGTTGACGTCCTTGCCCTGCTTGCGCATATAGACCTGGAATTTCCTGGCGGCGCGCCGGCGTTTGGCGCGGTAGTAGCGATTGCGCAGGCCGAACCAGCCTTCAGAGACGCCATGGCGCAGACCGCGACCGGGAGCCATCTGGAGGAAGATCCACGCGACGATGCAGTTGCAGACGGTGTTCAGCGCGTCGAAGTGTCTTCCAGTGAAGAAGTCGATGACGAGATAGAAGAGAAGAAAGCCGGCGGCGATGTACTTGGCGCGGGCGCGAATGATGAAGTTGAAGGTCATCGATTCGTTGGCGTGCAACCTGCCGTAGACCACCAGGAGCGCGAGCGTCACGGGCCACATGCCAAAGCTTGCGCCGCCGCTGAGAACGGGTACCAGACGGAACAGGACGAGGCTGACGATGGTTGCGAAGATGGCGCCGGCAATTGAGGTGAAGAAGAAGAGCTCGGTGAACCAGCGGGTGCCGCGTTCGTCTTCAAGAGCGGAGCCGAAGTACCAGAGCGAGAGTAGAGCGAAGATCAGGCTGAGCAGCCCATCTCCCACGAAGGGCCATGTAATGAACTGCCAAAGCAGCTTCGGAGCGAGCTCGGGAGTAAGGATGAGCAGCCCGAGCAGGCTGCCCCCGAGCCTGGGCGAGACCAGGCTGAGGATGAAGAAGAACAGAAAGCTCGCGATAGCAAGGATGATGAGCTTCCGCGTCATGCCGCGGAAGGCGGGCAGCGCGAGAATCGTTGGGCCATTGGAGCGCATGCGCTGCTATTGTCTCGCGGGAACGGGCGGCACGGGAAGCGAACGGTGGCCGGCTGGATCGACGGCGCGAACGCCGAACAGGACATTGTCCTTGCTGACGTCGAGGGTTATGTGGGTCTGTGCGCCCGTGTTGCGGGCGTGGGTCCAGAGCTCGTCCGTGGTGTCGCGCCAGACGACTTCGTAGGTTGTTCCGGGCGGAGCAAAGGCGGATGGCTCCCAGGCGAGCTCGGTGTTGTTGTCGAGATTGCGCGTGAGGACGTGGACGTTGCGGGGCTCGCTGGGAGCGGCGGCCAGGGTGGCGAGCACGGCGGAGTTCAGGCGAGCAATGCGCGCGACGTAGTCTGGGTCGACGAATTTGAGCAGATCGCCGTACTCGATGCCGTTTTCTGTGCGAACAGTCTGGTGCTGATGGTTGAAGTTCTCCCGCCATTCCGTGAAGCGGACGGCGGCAAAGCCTGCGTTGTTGAAGCTGGTGTGGTCACCGCCGCGAAGGTAGCGGTCACGGCGAAGCACGAGCACGGGGTGGAAGGCAGGTGATTGATTGTGGCGGGTCTGCGGGAAGTAGGCAGGTGCGAGCTCGGCGATGCTACGGGCGAGTTCGCGCGAGGGTGAGTCATTTTCGGCACCAAGGGAGAGAATCAGGCGCTGCTGCTCGGGCGCGGCGGTGGCGGGGACGGACTCGGAGAAGATGCGGACGACGTTCTTGCGCTGCTGGGTCTCGCCGGGAGTGGTGTCGCCGCCGACGATGTCGTTGTTGAGGACGGCGACGAGCGGCCAGCCTTCGGATTTGGCGAGCTCGGCGAGATGGTGCGAGCCGTTGAGGCCCTGCTCCTCGCCTGCGACGGCGACGAAGACGATGGTGCCGGTGAGCTTGAGCTTCGAGAGCGCGCGGGCGGACTCGAGCGAGACGGCAACGCCGCTGGCGTCGTCATTGGCGCCCGGAGCGGCGATGTGGGAGTCCATGACATCGGTAGCGCGCGAGTCGTAGTGGCCGGTTACGAGGGTCCAGGGCGCGTTTTTGTCGGCGGAGGTGCCGTGGAGGATCGCGTAGACGTTGACGAGACGAGTGAGGCCGCGGAAGCGGCTGGGGCGGCCATTGAAGGAGGTTGGCTGCTGGACGAAGGTGTCGCGCTTGACCTCGAGGCAGCCGCCGCAGTTTGCGGAGATGGCGCGGAACTGGGACTCGATCCAGTCGGCAGCGGCGTTGATGCCCTGGCCGGGCGGGAGGTCAGTGTCCATGCTGGACAGAGTGTTACGGGTGCCGAAGCTGACGAGACGGGCGATGTCGGCGCGGACGGCGTCTGGCGAGATGGTGCGGAGAGCGGCGGCGATCCTGGGATCGGCTGCGGGAGGCGGCAGCCGGTTCGCGGTGGGTGTCTGACAGCGGGTGCGCACGGGGCATGCCATTACGAGCGGGAGGCAGATGGCGGCGGCGCCAAGTGTAAGAAAGCGCTTCATTCTTTGGCCTTCGGGTTGCGGCGAGTAACCGCTGAAGATATTGAGGCGTCCCATTGACGAGCCAGAGGCGCGCCGTTAGAACTAGTGAAGCTGCCCACGACGCTCTTTGATCATCGTACAGGGCGGCAGGAACTCAGGTTAGGAGACCGTTATGTCAGTCGTATGCCCGGAGTGCGACAACCCACTCGATATCGACGTCGATGATGTGGAAGAGGGCGAAGTGATTCAATGCGAGGAGTGTGGAACGGATCTTGAGGTCGTCTCGAGCGACCCGTTGGAACTCGCGCCGGTCGATGAGGAGGGGTATGACGACGAGGACGACGATGTACGGGTCGAAGATGAGGACGAGGACGAGTAGGCTGCGAACAGGCGCGGGGTTGCTGTGCGTCTGCGCACTGGCGGCCACGCTGAGCGTTGCGGCGGCGCCCGCTGCATGGGCGTCGGGACCGTCTGCGGAAACTACGAAGGTTCCCAAGTTGCGTACGGTTGAGGGCACGGTGTGCCGCGATGATGGCAAACCGGTGCAAGGGGCCGTGGTTTATTTGCAGGATTCGAAGTCGCTGGCCGTCAAGAGCTATTTGAGCGATGCGCAGGGGAGATTTCATTTTCGGCAGCTTTCGATGAGCGCCGATTACGATCTCTGGGCCGAGATGAACGGCAAGCGGTCGAAGACGAAGACCATCAGCCAGTTCAACAGCAAGCCCGATGTGACATACAAGCTGAAGGTCAAGGTCGCGCAGTGAGTTTGGACGACGATCTGGTCTGAGCGACAAGGCTACTTATAGCCGCATTTTGCGTAGCCACATTTTTGCGAATAAATGGCGAATAAAATGGGGCGAGTGCGATGGATTCTTCGCTCCAACCCGATCGCTTCGGTTTCTTGCATATCGATCTGAACAGCTTTTTTGCGTCGGTCGAGCAGCAGCTGCACCCGGAGTATCGAGGGAAGCCGACGGCCGTGACCGCGACGATGGCGGATACCGGAACGATCATCGCGGCGAGCTATGAGGCGAAGGCGTTCGGCGTAAAGACCGGAACGAAGGTGGGCGAAGCGAAGCGGCTGTGTCCCGGGATATCGCTGGTGGAAGGCAATCACACATCGTATGCGAAGTATTCGCATGAGATCGCGGCGGCCGTGGAGCGCGTCTGCCCGGTGGCGCACACGCCCTCGATCGACGAGATGGTGTGCCAGCTGATGGGGCGCGAGCAGGAGCCGCCCAGGGCCCGGGAGATTGCGCTGGCGATCAAGCAGGCGATCCGGGATGATGTGGGCGAGACGCTGCGGTGTTCGATTGGGATGGCGCCGAATCGCTATCTTGCGAAGATCGCGAGCGATATGCAGAAGCCGGATGGGCTGATCGGGCTGCTTCCATCGCAGCTTCCGCGGGCGATTGCGCATCTGGAGCTTCGCGATTTGCCGGGCGTGGGGGCGCGCACGGAGGCTCGATTGAATGCCAAGGGCATCCATACGATGGCGCAACTGCTGTCGCTGGATCGTAATGGCATGCACTCGCTGTGGGATTCGGTGTGGGGCGATCGTTTGTATCACTGGTTGCGCGGCGGGCAGACCGGAGATGACGGCGCGCCGGTCGCGAGCGACCTGCAGAAGTCGCTGGGGCATTCGCATGTGCTGGGACCGGAACATCGGACGCAGGAGGGCGCGTGGGCAGTCGCGCACAAGCTGCTGCACAAGGCGGCGATGCGGCTCCGGATGGAGCACTTCCACGCGTCAACACTGGCAGTGACCTTGAAGTTTGCGCTGACTCGTGAGGAAGCAGCGCGCGCCTCCAAGCTGAAGCATCATACGTCCGGCATTAAGCACTCTGGCTGGGCGATGGAGGCGAGGTTCCGGCCGTGCCAGGACACGCTGACGCTGCTGGATGCGCTGAAGGGGGTATGGGCGGAGCGGCCGAACGGGCCGGAGCATCAGCGGCCATTCTTCGTCGGGGTGACGATGCGGAACCTGCTGCCTGATAGCGAGGTGCCGAAGATGCTGTTTGAAGAGCCCGGACATCGCGATGAGCTGTCGGCAACGATGGACAAGCTGAATTTGAAGTTCGGTCACTCGACTGTGCACTTTGCGGGCATGCTTCCCGCGCGGGACAGTGCTCCGACGCGGATCGCGTTCACACAGATTCCGGTGCAGTACGGTGTGGAATACATGTAGTGCTTACGTAATCTCCGGCGATGCATCCAAAGAAACACCCAGGCCGGAGGATCGTCATGTCAGCACGTCCACGCTTTTCGAGTCAGAGACGAGTTCCGCTGAAGGGCAGCGCTCGCAAGCCGTTCGACGTGTCGCGGGCGCGCGAGTTTGTCTCGCACGCAGCCGATGAGGAGCCCGTAACGGTGTCGGTCGTGTTAGCGCCGAAGACGCCGATTGATCCGGGCGTGAGACTGACGCGCGAGCAGTTTGCGGAGCGGCACTGTGCGGATGACCGCGCTGAAGAGGCCGTTCGCAGCTTCGCGCAGGAGTTTGGGCTAACGGTGGATGCTCCCAAAGAGCGTGGGCGACGAACGCTTCAACTTGTGGGCTCTCGAGAGTCGCTCGAGCGAGCGTTCGGGGTCACGCTGCAGCGACACGCGACCGATGCGGGCACGTTTCGCCTGCGCGAAGGTGAGATCACGGTTCCGGAGGGGCTTGCGCCGCACGTAGTGGCGGTGTTGGGCCTAGACAACAGGCCTCAGGCGAAGTCGCATCATCGCATTGCCACTCCACGCGCCGGGAACGTGAGCTATACGCCTGTTCAGGTTGCGCAGTTCTATGGTTTCCCGGCGAATGCGAATGCGGCTGGACAGACGATCGGGCTGCTTGAGCTCGGCGGTGGCTTCCAGCAGACGGACATTACAGCGTATTTCCAGAGTCTTGGGATAGCCGCTCCAAAGGTGACCGCGGTTTCTGTGGATAACGGCACGAATTCGCCTGGCGATCCGAACGGCGCTGACGGCGAGGTGATGCTGGATATCGAGGTCTCGGCAGCGGTAGCGCTGGGCGCGAAGGTCGTTGTGTACTTCGCGCCGAATACGGATCAGGGGTTCATCGACGCAGTCACAACGGCCGTACATGATTCGACAAACAAGCCGAGCGTGTTGTCGATCAGCTGGGGTGGGCCGGAGTCCACGTGGACGCAGCAGGCGGTGACCGCGCTGGATCAGGCGTGCCAGGCAGCGGCCGCAGTAGGCGTGACCATCACGGTGGCGTGTGGCGATGACGGCTCGACCGATGGAGTTTCGGGCGGAGGCAATCATGTGGACTTCCCTGCATCGAGCCCATACGTGCTCGCGTGCGGCGGGACGAAGCTTGTGGCCAGCGGAAGCAGAGTGACGAGCGAGGTTGTATGGAATGAGCTCTCGTTGAACGAGGGCGCAACCGGAGGCGGCGTGAGTGCGCTGTTCGGGCGTCCGAGTTGGCAAGCGAACAGCAACGTTCCTGCGGCGCCGACGAGTGCCGGAGGGCGTGGCGTGCCGGATGTTGCAGGCGATGCTGATCCTTCGACGGGGTATACCGTTCGAGTCGACGGCCAAACGACAACAATTGGAGGAACGAGCGCGGTTGCTCCCCTGTGGGCGGGATTGATTGCTCTGGCGAACGCGGCAAAGGGGCAGGACGCCGGGTTCGTGAATCCGACGCTCTATGCTGATCCGAATGCATTTCGAGACGTTACAAGTGGCGACAACGGTGCGTTCAGCGCAGGTCCCGGGTGGGACGCGTGTACGGGGCTAGGCAGTCCGCATGGAGCTGCGGTGATTAAGGCGCTGACTTCCAAGTAGCCTGCCAGAATGGCGCCTGGGGTCTGGCATCATGAGAGTGCTATGAATGCGATTGCCTTGATGACAGGGCGGTGCCGGTGCCTTTGATGGACGCGCGGTATGTCGGCAGGCTCGCGCCCTCTCCGACTGGACTGCTGCATTTGGGGCACGCCCGCACTTTCTGGATCGCGGCACAACGAGCTCGGTCGGCGAATGGGATGTTGTGGTTTCGCGATGAAGATCTCGACCCGCAGCGTTCGCGCGCTGAGTTCGCGGAAGCAATGCGGGAGGACCTGCGCTGGCTGGGAATAACGTGGGACGCTGAGGTGCGACAGAGCGAGCGCCTGCATTTGTACCGCGAGGCCATGGAGCAGCTTGTGCGCGCCGGGTTCGTCTACGCGTGCCAGTGCAGCCGTAAGGATCTGCAGCAGGCTGTTCAGGCTCCGCATGAAGATGACGATGAACCGGTTTATAGCGGCCGCTGCCGGCCGGCTGCGACGAATGCGGAGACCAAACTGCGAGCGGAGACGAATTATCGATTTCGTGTGGCGGACGAAGAGGTGGTTAGCTTCGTTGATGGAGAGGCTGGGCCGCAGAGCTTCAGCGCCGGATGTGGAAATAGCGCGGATTTCGGCGATTTTATTGTGTGGAGAAAAGATGGTCTGCCAAGTTATCAGCTTGCCTGTGTTGTGGACGACGCAGCAATGGACATCACGGAAGTCGTCCGCGGTCGCGACCTGCTGCGATCGACCGCTCGGCAGATTCTTCTGCAGCGTGCGCTCGGGTTGCCTACGCCAGGTTATTTTCACTGCGAGTTGATGCGAGACGAATCCGGTGTGCGGCTGGCGAAGCGGCATGATGCTCTGAGTCTGCGCGCACTGAGACAGAAAGGCTACACACCTGCGGAAGTCCTTACGCGTTTGAGGTTAGATAGCTGACTGCGCGAACAGAGATCGATCCAGCGGGCATACGTGTATGTACCCGTGACGAAATTTGCCTGGAGTTGGTGACGAATTCAACTCTGGCGCATCTCATGGAAATGAGGTGCAGCATGAGATGGATTTCGAGCGACGCGGTGCGATGGGCGGCAGCATTTTGCGTTGCGCTTCTGCTGCTTGTGAGCTAGTTCCCGGCTAGAGATTGAATGGGCAGCCTGCGTTTGCCGACTGCCCATCGTGTTTTTATTCCGCGTTCGGCCCGTACATGGCGCGAATCACGTCGTCGTAGCTCTTCATCTGGTAATTTTCAGGCGGGATGCCTCCAGCCAGATAGCGAACGAAGTAGTCCCATCGCCGACGCATGATGTACTGTGACTGCTCCCCGTAGCCGTGGTGAGCGTTGGGAACCATGAGCATGTCAAAGCTCTTGTTTGCGTTCATCAGCGCCTGCACAACGATCAGGGTGTTGGTCGGTGGAACGTTGTCATCCATCGTGCCGTGCACCAGCATCAGATGGCCCTTCAGATTACCCACGTAGTTCTGGTTCGCTTGCGCTTCGTAATTGTCCTGGCCGTTTGGGCCGATGACTTCAAGGCCGGCGTACTTCTCGTCCCAGTCATCCTCGTAATCGCGGTTGTCATGGTTGCCGCTCTCTGCCCAACCCACCTTGAAGAAGTCAGGGTAGTGGAACATCGCGGATGCCGTGGCATTACCACCCCCGGAGTGTCCCCAGATGCCGACGCGGTTGATGTCGATCCAAGGGTTTTCGGCTGCGAGTTGTTTGATCCCGGCAACCTGGTCAGGAATCGTGGCCTCACCCATCTCTGCAGGTGTGTCGGCGTGTTCGTCGTGGAAGCTCTTGCTGCGGAATGGAGTGCCCATGCCATCGACACACACGACGATAAAGCCAAGGTCAGAGAGTGCCTGATCGTCGCCGCTGGCAGGCGAGAAGCTGCGCGATCCACAGGAGCCGATCTGCGGTCCCGGGTAGACGTAGTCGATGATTGGGTACTTCTTCGATGCGTCAAAGTTGGTCGGCTTCCAGAGGAAGCCGTAGAGCGGCGTCTTGCCGTCACGCGCGTTCACGGTGATGGGTGTCGGCGGTTTCCAGCCTGCGGCGAGCAGTTTGGAGATGTCCTGATGCGCCAGAGTCGCGATCAGCTTGCCCGTGTTGTCGCGAAGGACTGCAGTCTCCGGTGTCTCGCGAGTGGAGTAGACGTCGACGAACCATGCTCCGTCGGGAGAAGGCGTAATTGCGTGGTCAGCGTTCTCGGGCGTCAGCAGTTGCTGGTTTGAGCCATCGAAGTTCACGCGATAGTAGTGCGTGAAATAGGGATCCTCGCCCTTCTCTTTGCCAGTTGCGAGAAAGTAGAGCACGCGGTTCTTCTCATCGACGTGAAGCACCTGGGTTACGGGACCGTCGCCGTGCGTGATCTGGTTCTTGAGCTTGCCGGTCGTGAGGTCGTACAGGTACATCTGGCCCCAGTTGCTGCTTTCGGAGTACCAGAGGAATTCGTTGGAGGCGGGCAGGTAGAACCAGTTGACCTTGCCCTGTCCAGATTCGTAGTAGGTCGGAACGTGGTCGTGGTAGACGGTCCGGACTTCGCCAGTTTCTGTATCGGCGACGCGGAACCACTCGTCTTTGTGATCGCGCGATGTGGAGACGAACGCCAGCGTTTTTGCGTCGGGGGAAAATTTCACGTCATCCCAACCGGAACCGCCGCGGCAGCTTACATCGTCGCAGAGTGTGCTGCGGTGTTCGTCGGGAGGCATCTTGAGGCGGACCATCTTGCCGCTGTCGACGTCGATGATGACGCGCTCGATCTTGGTGATATTTTTGTCGCCGAGCAGAGGATAGCGCCAGGCCTCGAGGGCCGGATGGCGGTTGGTCACGGAAACCAGATACATCATTCCGTCCTTGCGCTGATCCTGCTGGAAGGTCGCGATCTTTTTGGAATCGGGCGACCAGATGAGAATTGGGGCGTCGGAATGTGTCCACCCGGCGTTGTCGGTTGCGTAGCCGTAGTCCTTCAAGCCGTCGGTGGTGAGCTGCCGCTCTTCGCCAGTCGCCTCAACGCGGACCCACAGGTTGTTGTCACGAATGAACGCCGCGAGCTTCTTGTCAGGAGACACATCGAACGGAGCACGACTACGCCCCGGCCGAGTGGGCCGCGCAGGTCTCGCGGTCTGGGCTTGTGGAGGAGTCGGGTGCGCGTTCATCTGCGCATTTCCGGTTTGCGTAGAGCTCATGCCCGCCGGCGGCTGTGCGTTCGGCTTCTGTTCAGGATGTTGCACGGGCTGGGGAGGAGATTCGAGGGTGCAGTTCTCTGCGTTCGCCGTGCAGTGGAAATTCTGCGAATGCACGGTAACGGCGAAGCCCTTTGCCTCGGGCGTGTAGTCATCAATGCGCAGATAGGCGGCGTCGATCTCACGTCCGCTCGCTTTGCTCAGAGCAGCGGCGAGCTTGTTCGTGTCAAACGCCAGCTCGACCTCGCCGGTATCGGCGTCTGCGATTCGGAACGCAACGGCGCCGGCAGACGGATCACGGAAGAAGACCCGTCCATCGGAGAGATACTTCACGTCGCTCACGGTGTGATCCACCAGCGGGTTCACGTTGTAGCCCATCCAGCGCTCTGCCTGGGAGTAATCCTGCGCTGTATAGGTTCGCTGAGCATGGAGCGAAATGGCTGAAGATACCAGGAGAGCGGCGACGAATTTTCTATTCATATCGTTGGCTGAAATGATACTTGGATTGCCGCTTTCTTAGGCGTCGGCCTCTGGGTGAGGCGTTTCGGGCTCTCCGGTGCGGCGCAAACGAGCGAGCAGTGCACGCGGCCGCAGGGCAGAAGGGATATGCCAGAGCGAACCAAGAAAGCCTCGCCACGTGTCATGCGAGAGTCGCAGGCTGGTCGGTAGAACATAGGTGTCCATGATGATTTCAGAAAGGATCAGCGAACCGGCAGCGCCCAAGAGGCCGTACATGCGAGCCATGAAGTAGGTGACGACGAGCGTTACGCCGGTCGCAGCGATATAGTAGGCCGCGAGCCTGCGATGTTGATTGATCGCGGCGATCAAGGTGGAGCTGGTCGACCAGAGCGAGTAGAAGAGAACGCTGAGCAACAATAGGAACAGGAGCCGCGGGCTTGGCGGAACCTTGTGCGCTGTCCAATGCGTGAGGAACCATGGGCCAATGGTCATCATCGCCATGATGAGGACTACCGCGATCACAAGAGCCACCTGGCAGGCGCGCCGATGCAACGTCCGCACCAGCTCAAAGTTGCGCGCGCCGTAGGAACTTGAGAGCTCGGGCCAGAAGGTGCTGTTGACCATTTGGACCATCTGCAAGGCCACACGCGAAACGGTGCGCGCAGTGCCAAAGTTCACGACATCGTCCGGCCCAAGAGCGTACTGCACGGCCAGAAGCGTACCTTGGAGATTGAGTGCGTTTCCGATGGGAAATCCCATGAACGCCACGGCAGGAGCGGCTAGGCGTCGGATCTCGGAGAACTGTGCGTGCGACCATCCGTATCGCAGCCATGGGATATCGCGGCGCGCCATGATGCAGAGAACTACGGTACCGGCGGCGTTGGCAACGGCAAACCACAGCGCGGTCTCGCGTGCCCCCTGGCCCATGATGACGGGCACCAGCATGACGGCGAAGGCAATGAGGGAAAGGCAGCTCTTGATGAATGTGCCGTAGGGATATCGTCCGACACAGGTGTAGGCCGACTGGACAAGCTGTTCAAGCTGACCGAACAACGTTGCACAGCCGAGATAGAAGAAGATCCACTTCGCGTCGTCCGGCGTGATGAGGTGTAACTTCAGCCATTGTCCGACGGGCAGATAATAGAGCGCCGCAGCCAAGGCAATCACTACGATGGAGCAGACGCCAATGATGAACCACCAGCAGCTTTGAAAGACGCGCAGAGATTCTTCCTGCTCACCGCGCGCCATCAGCATAGTCATCTCGTTGCCTGCGACCGAACCGAAGCCGATGCTCGAGAACGTGAGATAGCTCGGAATGGCGATGATGATGAGCCACTCGCCATAGAGGGTCTTGTCCCAGAAGTGCAGAAAAACTGGAACCTGTATGAGCTGAATGACGGTTCCGGCCAGACGGCTGACCCAGTTGGAGATGAAGCCCAGCACCAGCCGCCGGCGCGTTCCGGTGTCCATGCGCTTACCGGTTGGCCACGCTGTGAGCGAGGCGGTGGGCGAGCGGGCGAAGGAGCCCGCGGGCGAAGGAAGAGAAGGTGATGTTGGGACGAATCAATTCACCGCGCCCGAAGCGTTCGACAAGGCCAACCTGATCGTTTGTCTTAGCCCAGGACATCAGGTCCGGCACAAGCAGCGCTCGATCCTCAATCGAAAGTTCACTGCATGCTGCAGCGAGATAGCGCCGGAGGTTTGCGCGGCTCGCTTCCAGAATCCATTTGCGATCCTTGAGTTTGAGACGGTCAGCGGCGAGCGGCATCACTTGACTGAAGATCCGCAGCTCATCGCGCAGCCACATGGGCGCGCGTGCACGAAAGCGATTACCCTCGTGACCGACGCGATAGCCGCTCACAATCTCAGACGTGCGGACGAAGTCGCCGAACGGAGTGAGTTGAAGAAATAAGGCCCAGTCTGCGAGCGATTCGATCTGACTGAGAATCAGCCCGGAAGCGATGTAAGCATCGCGACGGATCGCGAAGGCCGCGAAGCTGACCTTGGGGCCGAAGCGTTGCGAGAGAAGCGTCGCGGGTGCGTGCTGCACCCGCGGGACACTGAGGAGGTAGTCGTGCGAGAGGACGCTTCCGGAAGCATCGATGTTCTGCCATGGAGCTCGAATTAGCGCGGCTTCAGGATGTTGTTCGGCTGCCTGCACGAAACTCGCGCAGAAGTTTGGCAGCGCAAGATCGTCACTGGAGAGCAGAGTTATCCAGTCGCCCGTCTGCGAGGAGAGTGTGAAGTTGTACTGTGCGGTGAGATTGGAGCCGGCGGGCGGCTGGACCACTCGAATGAGCCCGGAATTTTTTGCAGCGTATTCCGCGAGGACTGCCGGAGTCTCATCGGTGCTCTGATGGTCGGAAATGATAATCTCGTCCGGCGGCCTTGTCTGCGCGAGCAGCGAATCCAGCGTCTGCCGGAGATAGCCAGCCTGGTTGCGGGTCGGAATTCCCACCGAAAATCTGACAGGGCTGGCCATGTGAGGATTTTAGCAACCAGTTGATAAAGCTAGGATCGCTGCCTTCGCTCGCGGTCGAGCGCAATTTTCTCCTGCATAAGATGCTGAAGCATCTGCTCGTCACCACGGCGTTGCGCTTCACTCATGGCGGCGCGCAGCTCGCGGCCGCGGCGGTCCCAATAGCGCTCCTGGAGAGTCTGAAGGGCACCGCGGACGCGCTCGGTAAGGACATGGTGGCCGTTGTTTCCTTCAGGAAGATCAGAGGACGCATGCAAAGCTGAGGCCAGCAGCGCGCGCGAAGTTGCGTCCGGCGCGGCATCGAACGGGTTATCCGGCGCGGGGGCGTTGGCGAGGACCTCGATCACGGCCGCCGTTGAGAGCTCGCTGAACCAGCCCGGATTTGCCGCAAGTGTCTCCGCCGCGAGCGCACGCGCTGAATCGGCTTCGGGCAGAATGAGCGCGGAGAGCAGAATGCGCTCGACCTCCGTGACTGCTCGGGGTTGAGCCCCGCGGACACTCTCAAGCCGCTGCTGCGCTGCTTGTTTCAGCTCCTGCATCACAAGGGAGCTTTCGATACCGAGCTTCTGAGCGGCGTTCGTCGCGAACTCGTTGCGTACAATCGCATTCGGAATGCGGCGAATGTGTGGAAGAAGAAAGTTCAGTGCCTTTACCTTCGCTTCTGGCGTCCTCTGCGGAAATTCTGTTTGCGCGCGTGCAATCAGGAAATCGGAGTAACGAGCTGCACCGCGGACCGCCTCGGCGTACGCCTGAATGCCATGTTCACGCACAAATCCATCCGGGTCGAGGCCGCCATCCAGCGTAATCACGCGAACTTCGAAGCCATCTTCCACGAGAAGGCCGAGTGTCTTCTCTGCTGCGTTCTGGCCAGCTGAATCAGGATCGAAGTTGAGCCAGACCTTCTTCGTAAATCGAGCGAGCATACGCGATTGATGCTCCCCAAACGCTGTGCCGCTCGTTGCAATGACGTTATCGATTCCCTGCATGAACAGCGAGATGCAGTCCATCTGGCCCTCAACCAGCAAGGCGGCGTCTCGGGTTTTGATTCCAGCCCTGGCTTTATCCAGATTGAACAGAACTTGGCTCTTCGTATAGAGCGCCGTCTCGGGTGAATTCAGATACTTCGGGCCGGACTTTTCGTCGGCTGTGTCGAGCAGGCGGGCGGTAAAGGCGATCGGCTTTCCCTGCTCATTGCAAATCGGGAACGTGATGCGCTTGCGAAAGCGCGCATACAGCGGGCCAGAGGAGCCATCATCGCGCTCTTTGGAACTAAAGAGGCCGCTCGCGCGCAGCACCTCTTCGCTAAAGAATTTGCTGAGCCGGTCGCGCATATCGTTGAAGCTTTCCGGCGCGTAGCCCAGGCGGAAGGTCTTGATCGTCTCCGGCGTGATGCCGCGCGCGCTCATATATTCGCGCGCGCGCGCAGCCTCGGGCGAGTGAAGATTCTGCTGGAAGTACTGCGTGGCGGCCTCATGGATTTCGAGAAGCTGTTTGCGCAGACCTGCCTCACGTGCGTCGTGCGCGGAGGAGAATTCGCGCTGTGGCAGTGCGATTCCCATCTTCGTTGCAACCGAGCGAACAGCTTCAGGGAAGCTGACGTTGTCCATCTTCATCACGAACGTGAAGATATCGCCGTGCTCATGGCAGCCGAAGCAGTAGTAGCTCGCAGTCGCGGGATAGAGGTAAAAGGAGCCGGACTTTTCTTTATGGAACGGGCACAGGGCCGACCAGTTCGCGCCCGATTTGCGCAGCTTGATGTACTCGCCGACAATGCGCACGATGTCTGTCTGCTGCTTAACGGTTTGTGCGAAGTTGTCGGCCATCTCGTATTTCGTTTCAGTCTATTTGCGCGCAGGATTCTGGCGATTTGAGGAATTGTGCATACCAGGCAATTCCGTCGCGTATCGATATTCCCCAATCAAGATTACCGTTTGGCCATTGCCTATGGCCCAAAAGAGACACGTGACTGATCTGCTTGGTGTGAGCAACATGGGCACGATATCCGGGTATAAGAGGAACGTGTACGCGTGATCGACCCGATGGATCCGCGCACGGAGACCAAATGACTACACGCAAGATCGTCTCTAAGCTTCTGGTGGGGGCCGCACTGGCTCTTCCAGTCGCTGCCCTGACTACCGCCAGCGCACACGCGGCCGTCATCATCTCGGTGAACTTCGCGCCGCCGGCACTGCCTGTCTACGCTCAGCCCATTTGCCCGGGCCCGGGATATCTTTGGACCCCCGGTTACTGGGCGTACGGTCCTGACGGGTATTACTGGGTTCCAGGTGTGTGGGTGCAGCCGCCTGCGGTCGGTCTGCTATGGACGCCGGCATGGTGGGGCTGGGAGCGTGGCGCTTACATCTATCACGCCGGCTATTGGGGACCGCACGTCGGCTTTTATGGCGGCATCAACTACGGTTTCGGCTACGGCGGCGTCGGCTTTGTGGGTGGCGAGTGGCGCGGAGGCGCGTTCTTCTATAACCGCGCGGTTGCAAACATCGATGTCGTCCACGTCACGAACGTTTATGTCCGGAATGTCGCGATCATGAATCATTCGACTGTGGCCTTCAATGGGGGCAGGGGAGGCATACAGGTTCGGCCGAGCTCCTTTGAGATGGCTGCGATGCATGAGCGACACTTCCAGCCAACCGCCAACCAGATGAGCCATGAGGGCTTCGCCGCGCAGAACCGCTCGCAATGGGCCAGTTTTAACCATGGACGGCCGACGATCTCTGCGGCGGCTTCCGTGAGTGCGTTCCATGAACACCCGAACAATCCGGGTCTCGCGGCGCGTCCGAATCAGCGCGAGGGGAACCAGGACCAGCGCATCGCAAACGGGCTTCGTGACGGCCAGATGACCTCTGGTGAGGCCGCGCGTGCCGAACGCACACAGGCCAATATCGACCGGCAGGTCCACAACGACCGGATGGCAAATGGCGGCACGCTGACCGGCCAGGAGCGGCAACAGATCAATGGTGAGCAGAATGCGGCTTCGCGGCAGATCTATCGCGAGAACCACAACGCGAACTCCATTGGCGCCAATGAAGTGAATCAGCGTGAGGCGAACCAGGAGCAGCGGATCGCCAACGGTGAACGCGACGGTCAGATGACCTCCGGCGAGGCGGCGCGGGCGCAGCGTTCGCAGTCAAGCATCGGCCAGCAGACTCACAATGAACGTATGGGCAACGGTGGGGGGCTGAACCAGCAGCAGCGGCAACAGGTGAACCGCGAAGAGAATCGGGCCTCGCGGCAGATTCACCAGGAGAACCACAACGGCAACCGAGACGGTAAGGGCCGGTAGGCGCTCTTTTCGTTTCATCGACGATCGGCTGGCCTTCGGGTCAGCCGTTCTATTTGCACAATTAGCCGTGCGCCAGAGATGCGACCATACTCACTAGAATCGAGACATGGTTTCAGCAGCCATGCGTGGGCGATTGGCGGTCGGTCTCATAGGAGCTCGTAATCCATCGAACGTTGGCGCCGCTGCCCGGGCGATGCGCGACTTCGGCTTCTCCGATCTGAGATTTGTGAATGACTATGCGGCCCCGTTCGAGGCAGCTCAGCTCGAAGCAACAAAGTCGGCCGTCGGGGCAGCAGAGGTCATGCGAGCCGCGCGCGCCTTTGGTTCTGTCTCAGAAGCGATTGCCGACTGCACACTGGTTGTCGGAACAACCGCAATCGGCGAACGTCAGCTGGATCGAGAGGTGCTTCCGCTTGTTGAGGCGGCGCCGTTGCTTCTGAAGGAGATGGCGAAGCCGAATGGACGAGTGGCGCTCCTTTTGGGGTCCGAGAAAACTGGGTTGACCAACGATCAGCTCAGCCATTGCCAGGTGCTCATCACGATTCCGATGTTTGCTCCCGCAGACGCCCGACACCTTTCGATGAACCTCGGGCAGTCGGTCGCGGTATGCCTCTACGAACTAGTGCGCGGTGGTTTTGAGAATGCCAGAGAGCTTCCCGCGATCCGTGAAGCGGCTGTCACAGCAGATACCCGCGAGCGGCTCACCTGTCATCTTATCGAAGCCATGAACCAGACCGGCTATTCGCGGCGGTTTCCGGCCAACGCGCGAGAGCACGTGGTGCGGCAACTTGCGATGAGTCTGGGCAAAACACAGGATGAAGCTGTCACGTGGATGGGCTTTCTGCGCCAGATCCTCCGTGGCGAAAAGAAAGACGCTCCCGGCATCTAGCCTGCGGAGCGTCTCTCCAGTTCAATTCACTAGAGGTCGAACCTTACCCGATTACCACAGACCCCAGGATCGGCTCATGTAGTCACTCAGCGTCATGACGATCAGCGACAGAAACAGAAAGAGTCCGGAACCAATCGTCATCTTGATGAGCCGCGACTGATACTTCGCGTGCATAAAGAACAGGACAACGATGGATGCCTTGAAGCAGGCTATGAACAAGGCAATCACGGGATTGGCCCACTTCAGATCAATGAACGCCACAAGGCAGGTGACAGCGGTCAAAATGAGCAGCGTTCCGAAGACCAGACCGTACTGCGCCGGCGTGACAATATGATGCGACCCGTGTTCCGGGTTGGTAATGTTCGTCGGATCTTCAGCTTCCTGGTGGTGGGTGGTGGTTTCAGCCATCTCGTTTTCCTTGAGCAGTGATGCGGCCTAATGCAGCGGGTGCCTGTTGATGAGGTAGAGCAGCGGATACAGGAAGAGCCAGACGATGTCAACGAAGTGCCAATATAGGCCGAAGTTTTCTATCGGTGCGACATATCCGGCACTGAAGTCTCCTCGCTGCGCTCGCCTGAGGAGCCAGAACAGGATGAAGACGCCGATGACCATGTGCAGAGCATGCATGCCGGTCATCCCGAAGTAAAGGAAGAAGAATATCTGCGTGCGCTGCGCCATGTCCGGCGCCAGGGGCTTCTCGTGAATGCCGTGCGCTGCCGGGTTTACGAACTCCGATATGTCATAGTGTGCCCCGGGAATGTGATGGTGGACCCACTCTATGTGCCACTCCTGGCCCTTAATGCAGAGGAACGCAATGCCGAACAGCACTGTGAATACGAGCGTCCACACCAGCATCTTCCGCTTGCGCATTTCCGCGGACCAAACCGCTAACGCCATGAAGAAGCCTGACGTAATCAGGATTGCCGTATTGGCCGTACCCAATGGGATGCTGAGCTGGTTCGAAGCCGTAAAGAAGGCATCGTAGTACCAGTTGCGGTACAGCAGGTACGAGAAGAAGAGACCGCCGAAAAACATGATTTCGGTGAGCAGAAACAGCCACATACCAAAGCTGCCTGCCTCGCGCTGCTGCTCAACCGTCTCAAAGTGATGACGGTGCTGCGGCAGCGAAACATGCGCATGTTCCACATGGACTGCTGTTTCGTGCGTGTGTGGATGTTCGGTCGCGACGGTGTTATCCAACGGTCGTCACCTCGTTCCTCTGCTTGTGCTCGAGCCACTCGTAGTCATAAGCTTCGTGGTCCATGATCGGCGTCTCGATAAAGTTTTCCGTCAGCGGCGGAGATTGAATCTGCCACTCGAGGCCTGTGGCCTGCCACGGGTTATCGCCGGCGATAGCGCCATACTTCAGCGACCAACCGAGGTAAAGCAGTGGCAGCATATAGCCTACGCCGAGGACGGTAGCGCCTGCCGTCGAAAGCACGTTGAGGACCTGGTACTCAGGGGGATAGGCGTGATACCGGCGCGGCATACCGAGATATCCCAGGATGAACTGCGGCATGAAGGTCAGGATGAACCCGATGAAGGTGGTCACGGCGGCAAGTTTGGAGAGCGACTCCGGATACATTCGACCCGTCATCTTGGGCCACCAGAAGTGCACGCCCGCCAGGAAGGCCATCAGCATGCCCCCCACCATGACAAAGTGGAAGTGCGCGACGATGAAGTACGTCTCGGTCAGATGGATGTCCATACCCAGCGAGCCGAGGAAGACGCCGGTCAGACCGCCAATGGTAAACAAACCCATGAAGCCGAAGGAATAAAGCATCGGCGTCTCAAAGGTGATGGAGCCCTTCTGCAGCGTGAATGCCCAGTTGAAGATCTTGATGGCCGACGGAACGGCCACGAGCATCGTGAGCAGCGAAAACACCA
This sequence comes from Acidobacteriaceae bacterium, assembly GCA_035651235.1. Lineage (GTDB taxonomy): Bacteria > Acidobacteriota > Terriglobia > Terriglobales > Acidobacteriaceae > Granulicella. Next base: position 59,490 of record DASRGC010000002.1, on the reverse strand, counting down.
GCGCCGAGTAGTTCGAGATGCCCATGATGAACATGTGGTGCGCCCAGACGAAGAACCCGAACAGCGCAATAGCAACGGAGCTGAAGGCCACCGCCGTGTAGCCGAACACACGCTTTCGGCTGAACGTGGAGATCGTCTCCGAGATGACGCCCATTCCCGGCAGAATCATGATGTACACGGCCGGGTGGGAGTAGAACCAGAAGAGGTGCTGGAAGAGCAGCGGATCTCCACCCTTAGTCGGATCGAAGACGCCGATTCCAAACACGCGCTCCAGCAGGACCAGGGTGAGGGTGATCGCCAACACCGGCGTTCCCAGCACCATCAGCAGCGAAGCCGCGTAGTTCGACCAGACGAACAGTGGCAGACGGAACCATGTCATGCCCGGGCAGCGCATGCGATGGATCGTCACGATGAAGTTCAGGCCGGTGAAAATTGAGCTGAAGCCTGCTACGAAAATCGCCAGCGCCGCTGTAATGACATGCGTGTTCAAGTAATGAGTGGAGAGCGGCGTCGTAAATGTCCAACCCGTATCCACGCCACCGAGCACCAGCGCGGCGAGCAGCATGATGCCGCCGGCAACGTAGAGATACCAACTCAGCAGATTGATCTTCGGGAAGGCCAGATCCTTCGCCCCGACCATGATCGGGATCAGGAAGTTCCCGATCGTTGCCGGCACCGATGGCACCAGGAACAGGAAGACCATGATGATCCCGTGCATTGTAAAGAACTTATTGTAGGTATCCGCTGATACGAGATCGGGCTGCGGCGTCAACAACTCGAGGCGAATCAGGCCGGCAAACGCTCCTCCGATGAAGAAGAAGAACGTGATCGAGATGAGATAAAGCATCGCGATCCGCTTGTGATCGCCGGTCAACAGCCAACTCAACAAGCCATGCTCTTTGTTGAGATAGCTGACTTTCGGCAGTCTTGCTGTGGCCTGGTCGGGTAGAGAGAGGATGGTTGCTGTGCTGCTCATGGCTTCACCGAGTCCTGGTTGGTGCCGACTGCGGGGGTAACAGGCGCGGCCTGATTCGAGTCCGCAGTGACGAAGGTCTGCTGGATGCGGTAGTTGGATTGCAATTGCTTGATGAACTCGACAAGATCGATCAGACCGTCTTCGCTGATCTGTCCCTGATACGTGGGCATGATCGGCGAGTATCCGGCCGTCACATGCTGGGAAGGATTCAGGATGGCGTCGCGCAGATACGCGTCATTGACAAGGACTTGGCTTCCATCGGTCAACGTAAGCTTCGATCCATACACGCCAGCGAGATTCGGCCCGCGAGCCGAGGCATTGCCGGAGTGGCAGGCGTTGCATCCCATCGATGCAAAGAGGCGCTCGCCGTTCTGCGCCAGGCTCATTCCGGAGTTCGACTGATCCAGCCATTTCTTGTAGTCAGCCGGCGTCATCGCGGTCACTTCACCGATCATGCCCGAGTGCAGCGTGCCGCAGTACTGCGTGCAGAAGATGTGATAGGTGCCGGGATCCGTCGCCTGGAACCAGACTGTGGAGTAGCGGCCCGGGATGACCTCGCGCTTCACTCGGAAGTCGGGAATCGAAAAGCTGTGGAACACGTCCTGCGAGATCATGGTCAACTGGATTGGCTGCCCGACCGGAATGTGCAGCGCGTCAATCTCGTGTTGGCCGCCCGGATGCTCCGCCTTCCACATCCATTGTTTGCCAACCACGTAGATGTTCATTGCATTTGGCGGAGGATTGTAAATCCGGAAGTAGAGCAGGCCGCCCCAGACGAAGACAACAAGGAACAGCGCCAGCGGAATGATGGTCCATGTGGCTTCGAGGATCGTTGACCCCTCAACTTGAACTGCCACAGGATGCTTGTCGCGGCGATAGCGCAGAGAGAAGTAGAAGATCAGGAGGGTAACGAAGACCAGCCCGATGACTGAGATCGTGACCAGGAAGAAATACAGCGCATCCGTATAGGGAGCGATGGTGGACGCTTCAGCCGGAAACAGCGCCGAGCTGTGCAGCCACTTGATCAAAAATTGCCACAGGACTGGACTAATACCCATCGTTTCCCTTATCCGTTCCGCCAGTTATCGTCATGCCAGTCTGGCACGCTGCCAAGTTTGCGGCTTAGTTCTTTGTCTCGCCGAAACATCAGAAACATAAATCCGCCAAGGCTCGCCACCGTCACCATGCCCCCTAGCTGAACAACCCGCGCAACGATGAGCGAGTGCCTGTCTATTTGCGGGTCGTAGTGATAGCAGTAGGTGAGGATATTGGCGACAGGCGAGCCGATCTTGTTACCTGAAGCATCAATCAACCCCAGAAGAATGTCCTTCGGCGAGTACTCGACGCCAAGGTAATACTGCGCCACGCGCCCTTGGGGTGTGGCCAGCTCAATCGAACTCGCATGCGCAAATTGCGTGAGCTTGCCGTCCGGCCCCGGCACCCGAACGTAGCCAAATCCGATCGCATCGGTCAGCGCCTTGATGCTGGGTTCCTGCCCGACGAGGAAGTGCCAGCCATTCGCGGTCTCCGGCCGGCCGTAGCGGCGAAGGTAGAAGTCCTTTCGCCGCGCCGCGAGCTGTGAGGTTTCCGTCGGATCGATGCTCACGACAACGACCTGAAAGTCTTTTCCTGGCGTCAGATGCACCATCTCAAGGGCGCTGGTAATGCCGTCCAACTCCTCCGAGCACAGCATTGGACAGTTGTAATAGACGGCCGAGAGAAGCACTGGATGTTTGCCATCGAAATATTGCCCAAGGGTGACGGGATTGCCGTGATCGTCCGTGAACGTAGCAGCGACAGGAAGCTGCGCGTTAAGACGCTGCTGGATCTTTGCACCTTGCAGCACCTTCGGCAGTTGATCGCCTACGTTTGGTCCTTCCGTCTTGTCACCGTAGCTGGAAACCTGGGCCGACACCGGAGCGACCGCCAGCCCCAGAAGCAGGGCAGCGAGGGCCATGCGAAGGAATCGCTGGCAGCGCTTGCGGTTTGGAGTCGATTGAATCAAGTACGTCCTCGTGATTAATTCTAAGCGCGCTTACTCGTGGTTCGCCTCGGCGCGGTTAAACTCATTCTTTTGTTCCCGCGCCTCAATGGTGTCGAGCTCGTATCCCGTACGCGCGAAGCCGTCGGTGAGCGGGGCCTGCACGATGGGTGCTGTCTCACCAGCCATCAGTGGCGCGGGTTGCGCGGCCGCCGGCGGCTTGGGAAGTCCCTGCTGTACGACCAGTTGCATGGCTCGGGCAATCGGAATCCGAATCGTGCCCGAGGGTAGGTCCGGAGAGCTGCTGTAGTAATCAAGCAACAGATCCTCGCGTGCGTGAAGATCGGCGATGTCCTGGTCTCCGTCGTCCATCTCCAGCCGGGGCGTTGGAAACGTCTGCGTCATCTGCGCGAGTTGCCGCTGCTCCATAACAGCGTTGGAGGTCAGGTCCTCGCGCTTTTCTCCGCGCGGAGTCGAGCCGAGGTCGGTCTGGCCGGCGTGCCATTTGTTGGCAGGGCCGTCTTCCTTCGCGAGCGTGTAGTTAATGGCCTTGCCCATGAAGAAGCAGAAGACAAAGAAGATAACAAGAAAGCCGGACAGGCCCGTGATGAACGTAATGATGCCGCCAACACTGACGTCTTGTACCTCGTAACCTGGGTGCTCAGGGTCGCGCACCGGTGGAACGGGGTGAGGCCCGGTGGACTGCGGGCGACCTGGATCGTGTCCTTCGTGTCCTCTAGTGGGCATGTTCAGGCTCCAGAAGCTCTTCCGTATGCGGATCGTTCAGGTTTATCAGCGGTCGGCGTGTCAGTTCCGTCAGATAGACGACCATCCACAACGCCACAACCGCGAGAGGCACAGTGATGTAGGCGAGAATGCCCGAGTTACCGGCGAGGTGCAGATTGCCGGCGGCGTCCTTGAAATTCGGCTCGATCAGCCAGAACATATCGATGAAGCGGGCGCCAATCATGAAGATGCAGAGCCAGATCATCCGCCGCTTCGAGCGCTTGAAGTCGCGCGAGAGGAGAATAACGAACGGGATCACCCAGTGGCAGATGACGTCCAGGGTGCAGATCGTCCACCACCCGCCGCGGATCCGATGCAGGTACCAGGGAATCTCATCCGGTACGTTGCCCGAGTAGATGATCAGGAACTCGGCGAAGGTGAGATAGATGTTCAGCATCACAAACGCGAAGGCCAGCTTGCCAAGGTCGTGCTGCTCGGTGATCCGGAACATCGACTTCATCGGCTCATATCGAGACAGCAGAATCAGCGTGAGGATTCCGAGCGCCAGCACCGCATATCCCTGAGCCACCAGGAACTGCAGCCCGTAAACCGACGAGTACCACGTCACGTCGAGCGACTTCACAAACACGATCACGAAGTCCGTCATCGCGATGACATACAGCAGAAGCGAGGGGCCGGAAAGATTCTCAAATCGCGTCCGCCAGCGATCGAAGCTCAGGAAGGTGCCGGCCGCCGGATCTGCATCGCTGTCGATCGTCCACGCGTTGAGCAGCCAAACAACGACCGCCATGAACCCGAGCACCAGGATCGCCTGCACCCACGCACTTACCGGGCTGAGCATGAAGTGCTTGAGGTTGATGCAGAGCTCCTGCTCCTGCGTCAGGACGCCTGCCTGAAATCCCTTCCATGTTTCCGCCGGAGTAGTGAAGGCCGCCCACTGATACAGATGCTTCATTAGGAACAGAATCGGAAGCATCATCAGGACGACCAGCCAGATGGTGCGCGTCATCGCTTCAAGCGGCCGACGGAGTACATGCCCCCACTTACCACCCGAGAGGTACTGCACCATCAGCAGGGCCAGTGCTCCGCCTGTGAAGTTGAAGCACGTCATCACGCCCATCAGGTAGGAGCGAAGCAGATGGTTCCGGCCCTCCGGCGTCCAGAGGAAAAGAAGAAGCGAAAGTACACCCAGCGCGACCGCGGCGATCAACGCATAGGTTCGCCAGCGCAGAATGATGTCCGGCGCGGTCAGTACCGATGGCATCTGCCGCGGATGGGGATGCGCCACCTCGCCATGAGTGGGGCCGGCTCCGAAACTTTCTTTCTCAAATGCCATCGGTCATTCGCCTTCGTATTCCTGAAACATCGTTCGATCGATCTTCTTTGCTTCCTAGTGTTGCGGTCCGGCCAGCCTGCCCGGAGCCTGGGCGTCCGGTTTCGCCAGCGGTGGCCCAGCGGAGTTTCGCGTTGCCGAGGGCTGCCCCGCGGTACCGCTTCCATGCGTTTGCGCGCTCACCGGGGAGGTCGTCGTGCCCAGTCCCGGAATCCCATTGTCCTGCCCGTTCGGAGTTCCATATACCGCAGTTGACGGAAGCCCCCATGGGTCAGCAAAGCCCGGAGGCATTCCCTGGTCTTTGGCAATCTGGTGAAGGTCTTCGACACGCGCCCCGGCAGGGACGTCTGCCTGCTTCGCGTTCTGGCTCAACTGCAGCGCTCGGATGTAGGCCGCGATAGCCCAGCGGTCCTGCGGCGCAATCTGCGCAGCGTAGTCAGGCATCGCGCCATAGCCATTCGTCATGACTGCGAAGAAATGTCCCAGCGGTGCGTTGCGCAGCCGGTCCGTATGAAAATCACCTGCCGGACGGTAGCCGCGCTGCACGATCATGCCGTCGCCGTTCCCTACGCGCGAGTGACATGGCGTGCAATAGATATTGAAGCGCTCCTGGCCTCGCGCCATCGTGTCCGGAGTCAAGTCGATGGGCAGACCATCTCCCTCTTTGCCGTTGATCAGGCCGGTATAGAAGTACGAATCTTCGCCGCCCTGGTTGCGCGCCACCGTATCCGCAACCTGCGGACGCACAGACCGTCCGTCCGGATAGAAGGTGGTCCCGCGCTGCGGGAAGAACTTGGGCTCGTCCTGCATATCCTGACGGCATCCAGCGAGCACCAGCATCGCCCCGGTCGACAGGATGATGGCCGCTGCTCGTACCGCTCCTTTAATTCCTGAAGCCACCACTTCGTGTCTCGTCTTTCGCATCTCGAATCTCTGCATTAGTGGTCGACCTCCACAACAGAGACTGGGTTGAACTGCTCAAGAAACGCGCGAGTCTCGGCAACCGAGAAGCGCGGGTCGTGTGCCTCGAGGCAAAGGAAGAACTTGTCCGTCGTGGCGCCGTCGCGGAAGTTGGGCGCATTGAACAGCGGATGATAGAGCTGCGGCAGCCCGTTCAGCGCAATCATCCCGAACGCAGCCGCGAGACCCGAGAAAAGGATCGTCCACTCATAGCCTGGGATCACAAACGCCGGCCAGCTGAACAGCGGCATCGCTCGGATGTTCAGCGGATACCCCCACACGTTGATCCAGACCTCCATGCCGTACCCGGTAATCAGCCCCATGATGCCGCCGATCAGGCAGATCAGCGGAACGCGCGTCTTATGGAAGCGCAGAGCCTCGGCTGCCTCTTCCACTGGATACGGCGTATAGCATTCCATACGGCGGTACCCTGCACGGTGCGCCATCTCCGTCGCGTGGACCAACTCCGACGGCGTATTGAACTCCGCCAGCAGGCCGTAGATTCCTTCACGCACTAGCATCAGAGGGCCTCCTCAACAACGCGGTCCGCGGGCTGGCCGCCGGGCCGCACCTTGGTCTGCGGCAGCATCATCCTGATCTCGCTCATCGGAATCATGGGAGCCAGCCGCGCAAAGAGCAGGAACAGGACCGTAAAGAAGCCCCACGTGCCGATGAACAGGAGGTAGTCCCAGAACGTCGCCCGGTAGGTTCCCCAGCTCGACGGCAGGTACTCACGGTAGAGCGAGGTCACAACGATGACGAACCGCTCGAACCACATGCCGATGTTCACTACAAAGCTCAGGAAGAACAGGTACCCCGGGCTGACACGCAGACGGCGGCTCCACAGAGTTGTCAGCGGAATGGCAAGGTTCGTGAGGATGAGAAGCCAGTATGCCCAGCCCATGGGGCCGAACATACGGTTCCACATCATGAAGAACTCCCAGTGGCTCGCCGAGTACCAGCTCATGAAGACTTCCATGCCATAGCCGTACCCGACGATCGAGCCTGTAACCAGCATGACCTTCGCCATGTTGTCGAGGTGACGCAGCGTCACAAGGTCTTCAAGGTGGTAGAACTTCCGAATCGGAATCGCGAGCGTGAGCACCATCGCGAACCCCGAGTAGACAGCGCCCGCAACGAAGTAAGGCGGGAAAATCGTGGTATGCCAACCCGCCATCGCCGCCACAGCGAAGTCGAAGCTGATGGTTGTGTGAACCGAGAGCACCAGTGGCGTCGACAGACCGGCCAGCAGGAGTGACGCGGACTCATACCGAATCCAGTGCCGCGTCGAACCGCGCCAGCCGAGCGACAGCAGGCCGTACAGATACTTCGCGATCGGCGCCTTTGCGCGGTCGCGCAGCGTGCCGAAATCCGGCACCATGCCGATGTACCAGAACACCACCGAGATCGTCGCGTAGGTCGAGACCGCAAAGACGTCCCAAGCCAGCGGGCTGCGGAACTGCGGCCACACGTTCATCGTGTTCGGATAGGGGAACAGCCAGTATCCCAGCCAGGGACGGCCGATATGCAGCAGCGGGAACATACCGGCGCAGCACACGGCGAAGATCGTCATCGCCTCAGCGAATCGGTTGATCGAGTTACGCCAGCCTTGCTTGAAGAGCAACAGGATGGCGGAGATGAGCGTTCCGGCGTGACCGATACCGATCCACCAGACGAAGTTGATGATGGCGAAGCCCCAGGCCCCGGGAATCGTGACACCCCAGATACCAACGCCCTTGAGGAACAGCCAAGTGACACCGATGACCACGCCGAGCGCCACGGTAGCCGCGAAGAAGAAGCCGCCCCACCAGGCCCACGGCGTCGAGCCCGTGAGCACGATGCCGGCAATCTTCTGGGTAACGCTCCTGAAGTTGTGCCCTGGCGCAATGACAGCATACTCGCCCGTGCGCGGGTCGATCATCGGATCGTGCACCGTCTCCGGATCGGGAACTGGATGGTGGGTCGCCATACTAAGCAAGCTCCGGGTTCGGGTTAATAACGCCGGCCGTGTACGTGGTCCGCGGACGGTAGTTCAGATCGGCGAGCACCTGGTAATCGCGCTCCGTTGCCTTTCGCTTCGAAACCTTCGAGTTCGGATCATTCATGTTGCCGAACACGATCGCATCCGTCGGGCAAGCCTGTTGGCAGGCCGTGACGATCTCTCCATCGCGGACGGCGCGGTTTTCCTTGTCGGCCTCAATCTTGGCCGCCTCAATGCGCTGCACGCAGTAGCTGCACTTTTCCATCACGCCACGCGAACGCACCGTGACGTCAGGATTGCGCATGAACTTGAGGCTCTCGGTGTCGTAGTCCGAATACAGCAGGAAGTTGAAGCGGCGCACCTTGTAAATGCAGTTGTTCGAGCAGTACCGCGTGCCGACGCAGCGGTTGTACACCATTACGTTCAAGCCCTCAGGCGAGTGGATCGTGGCGCCCACCGGGCACACCTGCTCGCATCCGGCCGACTCACAGTGCTGGCACAGCATCGGCTGGAAGAACGCCTGGGGTGCATGCAGATCGCCCTCGAAATACGTATCGATGCGAATCCACTGCATGATGCGGCCGATCTTGACCTGTTCACGGCCGACGACCGCGATATTGTTCTCCGCATAGCAGCTCACGATGCAGGCATTGCAGCCCACACACGAGTTCAGGTCAATCGCCATTCCCCATTTGTTCTGCAATTGCCTCGAGGATGGATCCTGGTGGTCATATCGCCACGCGTCCGGCCAGAAGCTTTCCTCGTGCGGAACCGCCTCACCCTGCGGGTTGTAACCAATCTTATCGACCAGCGTCAGGCTCGCACCGTTATGGGCATAATCCGCATCCTTCTGCACTTCGGCCACCGTGGCATAGCGGATAATTGACCGCTCCTCTGCCTCGTGGCCCGCGAGCGAATAGACCCCCTGCTTGTCGAACTCCTTGTGTTCCAGATCATGCTGCGCAAAATTGCCGCGGTGCTCGATGTTGTGCACCTTGGTGACGCAGATATCGTACGTCCCCTTGCCACGCGTGACCTTCAGACCGGAGTCCCACAGCGGGTTCGTTGATGTGCGCAGAAGATATGCATTGAACCCTACGCCCGCACCGACACGGCCCGCCTCGGCACGACGTCCGCCGCCGAGATAAACGCTCACGCAATCGTTCGGATGACCCGGAACCATCAGCACCGGAGCAATGACCTTCCGGCCCTTGAGCTCGAGCTCGATCGCCTCATTCTCCTCAATGCCGAGCTTGCCCATCGTATCCAGGCTGATGAGCACGGCGTTGTCCCAGGAAAGGTTCGTTACCTGCTTCGGCAACTCCTGCAGCCAGCCGATGTTCGCGTAACGTCCGTCATACAACGACGGATCCGGGATGAACTTGATTTCTAGCGTGCCGTCAGCGGCAGGTGCCGCAGCGGACGCACCCGCCCCATTTGGCGCTGCAGCTTTCGGAGCCGAAACGGTCGCTGCAGTGTTCGCCGTGCCATCGACCCAGCCATCGTGCAGCGCCTTCTTCCAGGCCTTCGCGAAATCACTACCCTTGATGTACGTTTTGGCGTTCGCCGACACCACGTCATACCCAGACTGCGAGGGGTCAATCAGTGTCTGCAGAACGTCATGCGCCGTCTTGCCGCCATACAGCGGATCAATCATCGGCTGTACGATCGAAATCGTTCCATCCGCAGCCCGCGCATCAGACCAGCTCTCCAGGTAGTGCGCCTGGTTGACGTGCCATGTGGAATAGAAGCCCGTCTCGTCAAGGTATTGGCCCACGTGCACCGTGTTGGGCACCATGTTGAATCCGGCGATGAAGTCGTAATCTACCGGCGCGTTGTACAGCGGATTTACGCCGAGCATCACCAGCCACTTCACCTTGCCTGCGTTCATGTCGTCGACCAGCGACTTCAGATCCGCACCCTGCTCGGTCGGAATTGGCGCCAGCGGAGTCGAATAGCTGACCGACTTACCGACCGCGCCCAACGAGGCATTCAATGCATGCGCAGCGGCATGACATGCCGGCGAAGACTGCGGTCCCGCGATGACTACCGCGCGGCCATTCGCCTTTTTCAGATCATCGAGAACAGCAGTCAGGAACTTCTGCGCTGCGGGATTGTTGATGGAACCACCACCCCCCGCGAGACTGCTCGCGAACGCCTCCACCTCGCTCGGCTTCAGGCGCAGCGCATGATCGGCCTTGAATCCGGTAACCGACGGCGTCGTCTCTACGACGTACAGCCGGTTCATGGTCTTCCCTTCTTCGTAGCGGCGGCGCTCTGCAAAGGAGGCTGCCATCGGCAGGAACCCAGGGAAGCCAATGCCCCCTAAGAAGTCCGCGTCGAGTGCGAGGATGACGTCGGCATCATCCAGCTTGTACTGCGTGTCGTAGTAGTCGCCGAAGGCTGCCTTGGAAGCCGCGCGAGCCACATCGCCGTTGACTGGGTCGTACTGGATCAGCTTGGCCTGGGGATACTTCGCCTGCACCTGCTTCCACTGCGCCGCAAGCGTGGGAGAAGTCACTGTCTCGGACAGGAAGTACAAGCCCTGGCCGCCGGGAAGCTGACCAACACCCTTCGCAAACGCCTGCTGGAAGTCGCCCCACTCCGCGGCTTCACCCCGGAACCGCGGATGCTGCGACCGATCAGGATCGTACAGGCCAAGCAGCGTGCCCTGCGTGAACGTATCCGAGCGCCCCTTGGACATCGGGTGCTCCGGATTGCCGTCGACCTTGATCGGGCGGAAGGCGTCCGACTTGATCAGCACCGGAACTGCTCCGGTTGGGAACGGATGCGCGCTCGCAAAATACATCGGGCGACCCAGGATCAAGTCCTCGGGCTGCTTGATGTAGGGGAAGATCGGCTCATCCGGCTGCTTCGTACAGCCCGCCAGGCCTGCCAGCGCAAAGCTCGCGCCCATCACCTTCAGAAAGCTGCGGCGCGAAACTGCGTCGATCCACTCACCCGCACCGGACTGCCGCGGGAACTCCTCCTGCATGAGCTCGTGAAACTCGGGCGTCTCCGCCAGCTCGTCGAGGTTCTTCCAGAACCTCCGGCCGGTCTTGCCGTCGAGCTTCGCGCGAACCTCAGCCAGCGTCATCTTCTTCCGGGGAGCCGGCGCGATCGCCGTTACAACCTGGGCCGTCGTCCCGTTCGCTGCCGCCGGGCTTCCGTTTTCCGGCATCAGGCCGGCGGCCTTCACCTCTTGGTTCATCGTCGTCTCGTTCATCGGTGGCATGTCTCGCAGCTGGAGAGCTCGTTGGCCGTACGGATGTGGTACTTGTCCATCAGGTAATGTCCAAGGTCGATCTGGCTGGTGAACTTCTGATAGTTCGCCGGCACCGTGATCACAGGCACATCCGACACCGAACCCGGCTCGCTCTGCGGATGCGGCTGCATCGGGAAGCCGGACTGAGGGCGTCCCTGCCCGATCGGGTGCGGCGGCTCGGCTTGCGCGAGCTCAGGATTCTCTCCAGTCGTCGGATCTGTCGTCGTACAGGAAACCGAGCCGGCGGTCGGTCCAGACTTGCCCGTGGTCGTACACCACACCGGCTTGCTGCTCGAGGGCCCCGCCCAGGCCATGTTGTAGACCTCGGCCGCCGGCCGCAGGTTCGTCGCAGGATTGCGATGGCAGTTGAGGCACCACTCCATCTGCAGCGTGTTCTCTTCGTACATCAACGGCATCTCGTCAACGCGGCCATGACAACTCGCGCATCCGAGTCCTTTATTCACGTGAATCTCGTGATTGAAGTAGACGTAGTCCGGAAGGTCGTGAACGCGGATCCACTGGATCGACTCACCCGTCGCCCAGCTGTTGCGCACCGGTTCCAGCAGTTGCGCGTTCGTCCAGATCTCGGAGTGGCAGTTCATGCAGGTCTTCGTCGGCGGAATACCCGCGTAGGAGCTCTTCTCCACCGACGTGTGGCAGTACTGGCATTGCAGCCCTAAACCCTCAACGTGGTGCTTATGGCTAAACGGCACCGGCTGGTCGGGACGCTGACCCTGCCGCGTGACCCAGGGCGATCGTTGCAACTCGTTCAGCGTCACGCCGAGCGCGATGACGATCAGACCCGTCAGCACCAGGCTCATGCGAACCAGTGCATTCGAACTGCGGTCAAACACTTGCGCCATGAGTGCGTTCCTGCTCTCCGTTCGCCGACATCATCGGCGTGGCTCCTGCTACTGCTATTGCATGCTGCTCCCTCGCCCCACAATGGGGCGACTGCAGCAACTAACTAACTGTTATCTGTCCGTAGGGGGATTCCAACGAGACCGACATGCTTCTGAGAGCCAAAGTATAGCAGCCGATTTATGCGAGTTTGAAGTGGGTTGGCCGCGGATTTGGTCGATGTTCGATGCGGAAAACGATTATCGAAGAGCTTAGGCAACAGGCCCGGCACTGCAGGCCGATGCAATTTCAAGGATTTTTGCCCTTTCATCCACGCGAACCCGCACCTTATTAAGCAACTGCGTCCACAACAGTCCGAATTCGTGCCACACTACTCCCCATGCCTCGCCCGCGCTGCGGTCCTACGCACAAACCTCCTTATGACACGAAGCTTGCGGTCGGGGCCCTCTCTGCCGCCGACCCGAAGCTCGCCCGTCTCATGGAACGCGCCGGACCGTTCACCTTGCGTCTGCCGTCGCAGCAATCCCCCTTTGAAGCCTTAGCGGAATCCATCGTGTATCAACAGCTTCACGGCAAAGCTGCAGCAACGATCCATGCGCGGATGCTCTCCAGCTTCGAACCGATCTGCGGCCTTGGCAATCACCCCTCGCCGCAGCACCTCCTCGACTGCCCTAACGAGCAGCTCCGCTCCGCCGGCCTCTCGCACAACAAGATGCTGGCGCTCCGTGATCTCGCTGCCAAGACGGTCGACGGAACCGTGCCCTCGCTTCGCACGATCAAAAAGATGTCCGACGAGGACATCATCGAGCACCTCACTCAGGTTCGCGGCATCGGGCGATGGACGGTCGAGATGCTGCTCATCTTTCGACTGGGACGCCCGGACGTCCTGCCCGTCTCGGACTACGGTGTCCGAAAAGGATTCGCGCTAACCTTCCTCGGCCTCAAACCTGCGCAGAAGGTCACGCCCGATCTGCTCGCAACGCCTGAGCAGATGATCCGCCGTGCAAAGAAGTGGGCTCCCTGGCGCTCGATAGCGAGCTGGTATATGTGGCGTGCATGCGATCTCGCCTCCGGCAAGATCACCCAGCCGCAGTAGCAACTCCATTCCAGGTCGGCGCGCGTCCAAGGAATAAGATTTTGACTGATGGCTCGTAGACCGACAGCACCACCCAAGCCAACCGACTCCACCTCTGCTCCCCTGCGATTCGTGTGCGTGCACGGGCACTTCTATCAGCCTCCCCGCGAAAATCCCTGGCTTGAAACAGTCGAGATGCAGGAATCCGCGGCGCCCTATCACGACTGGAACGACCGCATCACGTCCGAGTGCTACGCGCCCAACGGCGCCTCGCGCATCCAGAACGAACAGACTCAGATCATCCGCATCATGAACAACTACGCGCGGATGAGCTTCAACTTCGGTCCCACACTGTTGAGCTGGCTCGCCGAGTTCGCGCCGCGCACCTATCGCATGATCCTCGATGCCGACTCCGCCAGCATGGAGCGCTACTCCGGGCACGGGTCCGCCATCGCACAGGTCTACAACCACATCATCATGCCGCTCGCGAATGAGCGGGACGCACGCACTCAGATTCGCTGGGGCATCGCCGATTTCGAGCATCGCTTCGGCCGCACACCGGAAGGCATGTGGCTGGCTGAAACCGCCGTCTCGCGCAAAGTTCTCGACCTTATGGCGCAGGAGGGCATTCGGTTCACCATTCTTGCCCCGCACCAGTGCGCCCGCATCCGGCCACTGCCTGAGGGCCACACACACGGGGCTACTTCAGTCAGCGGCAACGGCGCCGGCCCGAACGAAGCCGCCTGGATCGAAACTCCCAACGCCTCCGTGGACCCGACTCGCCCATACCTTGTGAAGCTCGAGGAAGGGCGCTCGATCGCAGTGTTCTTTTACGATGGCCCAGCCTCGCGCGCGATCGCCTTCGAAGGCCTGCTGCACTCCGGTAAAAATTTTGCGAAGCGTCTCCTCGACGGCTTCCGCGCACAGAAGCCGGCCGACGAGCCACAACTTGTGCACGTTGCCACGGACGGCGAAAGCTACGGACATCACCATCGCCATGGCGAGATGGCGCTGAGCTATGCCATGCATTGGATCGAAGAGAACCGCGACGCGAAGCTCACCAACTACGGGGAATTTCTTGAGCGCTTTCCGCCGCGCTGGGAGGCAGAAGTTTTCGACGACAGCTCCTGGAGCTGCGCACATGGCATCGAGCGCTGGCGTTCCAACTGCGGCTGCAATGGCGGAAAGCCCGGCTGGAATCAGCTCTGGCGAGGCCCTCTTCGCGAAGCCCTCGATCTGCTCCGCGATCGCACCGCTACTCTGGCGGAAGACGTTGCCCGCCCTCTGCTCAAGGATCTCTGGATCGCACGCGACGCCTACATCAGCGTCATCCTGAACCGCAGCCCCGAACACATCGATCGCTTCTTCGAGGAACACGCAACCCACGAGCTTTCGCCGCAGGAGCGCATCACGACTCTCGAGCTGCTTGAGCTGGAGCGCTACACGCAACTCATGTACACAAGTTGCGGCTGGTTCTTCGATGAAATCTCCGGCATTGAGACCGTACAGATTATCGCGTATGCGGGAAGAGCCCTGCAGCTGGCTGCAAAGTTGTTCGGCGAGCCCGGCCGCAAGCTCGAGGAGGAGTTCCTCTCAATCCTGCTGCGCGCACAAAGCAACGTCGCCGAGGTTGGAAACGGCGCTGAGGTCTATCGACGTTTCGTGACGGCCCGGCGCGTGGACATGGAGCATGTCGGCGCCCACTACGCCATAAGCTCCATGTTTCGAACCTACCCTTCGCCGGGCCAGCTATTTTGCTACGACGTCCATCGCAACAGCTACGACCTGCTCACCTCAGGCCATGGCCGCGTTGCGCTCGGCCGGGCAGTTGTTCGCTCAAGGATTACTGAGGAGACAGAGGAAATCTGTTTCGCTGTCCTGCACCTTGGCGACCAGAATCTCTCGGCCGCCGTTAAGCGCTTTCATACAGATGACGAAACCAGTTGGAACATTTTCTTGAAGGGGGCCCGCGCTGCCGTCCGAAGAGCCAATCTTCCCGAACTTATTCGGCTCATCGATCCCTTCTTTGGCGGAACACTCTACTCCCTCACCTCGCTCTTCGCCGACGAGCAGCACCGCATCCTCACAAGCATCCTTAATCAGACTCTCGAACAGGTCGAGAGCTCGTTGATCCGTATCTACGAAGAGCATGCAACCCTGCTGCACTTCCTCGGCGAGAGCAACGTGGCCGCCCCTCCCGCACTCGCCCTGACCGCGACCTTCGCTATCAATGCGAGCCTCCGGCGCACGATCGAATCCGACAACTTCGACCCGGCGGAAATCACCCGGCTGCTTCGCCGTGCAGAGATCGACAACGTCACCCTCGATAACCCACTGTTAAGTTTTACAGCCGACAAACGGATGAAGCGGGCCATGGTTCGACTGGAGGACAGCGCCGAAATTCAGAATCTGGCCGTGCTGCAGGAAACACTCGCCATCGCCGAAAGCCTCAGATCGCTGCCGATGGACGTCAACCTGTGGCAGGCACAGAACATCTGGAACGACATGCTTCGGCGCAGCAATAGCCAGTATTGGTCTCGCGAGTGGCGCGACAATTTTATGAAGCTCGGCACGACCATGAATATCGCCGTCGAAGAACTCGTCACAGAGGAGAGCGTTCGGGCCTTTTAGGTCAATTGCACGACGCTGGAGCGCTCCCGGCCAGACCTTCGCCGCACAAAAGCGGCTGCAAGCATCTTTAAACCCTTCCATTACCGTCCTTTGTTGCATGCGAGGAGCGCATGCCAACCCAAGATCGATCTCTCCCGGTGTCCTGACGCTGTCGGTCATCATCATGGCTGCGGAATGGATCTTGCTGGTCGCCGGACTCAAACGTGACGAGATGATCGTCGGCACACTGGCAGTTGCTCTGTCCGCACTCTTTCTGTGGCGCACCCTGCAGGTCGCCTCCGAACCGCTGGAATTCCGCATTCGAGACATCCTTACCCTCTGGCGTTTGCCCGGAATGATGATCTCGGACGCCTGGACGGTCACGATCGTCCTCATCCGAGACCTCGCGGGGATCGAGCCAGCCGGCTCCTTCTACCGCGTCTCTGGTTTCCGAACCGCGCTACATGACCCGCTACTCGTTGCCAGGCGGGTTTTAGCCACCGTCTACATAACCTCCACTCCGAACTCCATTGTTATCGGCACTGACCCTGCTACAAGCCGCATGCTGCTGCACCAGCTTCGTCGCGCGCCAACGTCGCAGCTCCAGCGCGATCTCGGAGCCCAGTCGTGAATCTCTGGCTCATTGCTGCGGTTCTCACTTGCATGGCGCTCATCCCGTGCGCGGCCATGTGCCTGCGCGGCTCACCGGAGCGCCGACTGGTCGGTCTGGAGATGACCAGCATGATCATCATCATCGCGATGGTGATGCTCACGGTCGGCTTCGGCCGCCTGCCATTCATTGACATGCCGCTGGCGCTCGCCATTCTCTCCTTCGGCGGCGGACTCGTGTTCACGCGCTTCCTCGAGAGGTACCTATGACCGCTCGCACGATAACTGAGGCAACTCTGCTTGTGATCGTAGTGCTCCTCTGCTGGCTTGGTTGCGCAGGAATGCTTCGCATGCGCGAACCAACCCAATCGCTGCATTACCTTGCGCTTCCGGCAATGGCAACCGTGGTCCTCACCGCTGCTGTCTTCGTCAGCACTGGCAATTCGAGCGCCGCATGGAAGACGCTCTTCATCTCCATCACACTCCTCGCGATCAACTCGGTCGTTGCCCATGCAACAGCACGTGCGATCCGCATCCGGAAGCTCGGTCACTGGGAGCCGCGCGATGCAGATCCCATCGAGTTCGTCCGTGACACAAAGGAGCCCCAATGATGATCTGGTTCGGAGCGGGACTCCTTGTGCTCATCGCTGCCACCGGCACCGCCGTCGTGCGCACGCGCGATGTCACCAACCAGGTGCTCGCGCTCGGCTTCTACGGTCTGCTGCTCGCGTTGATGTTCTTTATCTTCCAGGCCCCAGATGTCGCTCTTTCGCAAATCACAGTCGGTGCGGTAGCCCTTCCGCTCATGGTGATGCTTGCAATCGCTCGCATGAGATTCCGCGATCGCGCCAGATCGGCAGCTCAAGCCTCGAGGTCAACTGAGGGCCGAAATGACTGAACGCGCCCGCAACTCGTTGTTCTTCATCGCGGGCGCGGTGCTGCTCTTTCTCTACGCCTACTCAGCGCTCAACATGCCTCCTTGGGGCAGCTACCGCGGTCCCTACGGCGATGCCATCGCGCGCGTCGCTGTTTACGAGCGGCACGCCACCGACATCGTCAACGCCATCAACTACGACTACCGCGGCTTCGACACTCTCGGCGAAGAGTTCATCCTCTTCACCGCCGTGCTGGGCGTCTCTATGCTGCTGCGGAAAGAAGAAGGCGCACTCAAGCGACCCGCAGGCAGGCTCGAAGATGATCGCGGCCTCAGCGCTGCAGTACGTGCCGTCAATCTCCCTGCTCTTCTCGTCACAACCGTCTTCGGCCTCTACATCGGCGTGCACGGACAACTGACACCCGGCGGCGGTTTCCAGGCGGGTGTCATCCTCGCCACCGGCGCTGTGCTGGTCTACGTCTGCGAGAACACCGGCGCATTCTGCCGCATCACGTCACACGCCATCGTCGAGGTCACCGAAGCCTTCGGCGCCGGCGGTTACGCAATCATCGGCATCGCCCCCCTGCTTGCCGGACTTCCCTTTCTTTGCAACTTCATCCCACTTGGCACCACCGGCGACGTCTTCTCGTCGGGAACAATCGCCGTTATCAGCGCCTGCGTTGGTGTCGAAGTGACCGCTTCATTCCTGCTCGTCGTCTACATCTACCTGCAGGAGATCATCACCGGTGCCTTTCCGGAGGAGGAATAGATGCCCGGAGTTCTGCATTCGCTTCCCTACTTCGTTGCAGCGTGGCTGCTGCTCTGCGGACTCTATGGTCTGGTCACTAGCAAGCACCTCGTCCACGCCGTCGTCTGTCTCGCCATTCTGCAGAGCTCCACCTACATGCTTCTGCTTGCGATCGGTTACCGCGTAGGTGGCTCGGCCCCCATCTTCGCCGACATCTCCACAAGCAAACTCGTCGTCGACCCCGTCGTACAGGCGCTCATGCTCACTGACGTTGTCGTAGAAGCCGTCGTCGTCGCGCTGCTGCTCGCGATGGTCGTCAAGGCACACGAAAAATCCGGCAGCGTCTCCCCCAACGATCTTCGGACCCTGCGCGGATGATGACCAACCCGCCCATCTCTCCAGCCCTCGCTGTCGCTGTGCCTCTTCTCAGCGCGGCAATTCTTGCGGCTGTGCGCAAATGGCTGCCACGTGTCGCGATGGACGTACTCGGCCTGCTCGCCTCGCTCGGCACACTCGCCATCACGTCCATTCTCCTCTACGGCTCTGTCTATCACGGCGCCAGTGTCTATTGGCTGGGAGGTTGGTGGCCGCGCGGTTCTACAGCCATCGGTATCGGCATGGTCGTTGAGCCCATAGGCGCCGGTTTGGCCGTCCTTGCAGCGTTGCTCACCTCACTCGCCCTGCTCTTTTCCTGGCGCTTCGTAGACTCCGGGCAGAAGCATCTGCATCCGCTGATGCTTATCTTTCTCGCCGCCATGTGTGGCTTCTCGCTCACCGGCGACCTATTCAACCTCTTCGTATTCTTCGAGCTGATGAGCATCGCAGCCTTCGCGCTTTGCGGCCTGAAGACCGAAGAGCCCGCGCCGCTGCAAGGCTCCTTTAACTTCGCAATCACCAACAGCGTCGCCGGATTCATCGTGCTCACCGGCATCGCGCTTCTCTACTCCGTTACCGGCGCGCTGAACATGGCGCAGATCGGCTTGTCCATCGGACACCGCCACGACCCCCTCGCCCTGTTCGCGTGCACGCTTCTCTTCTGCGGATTTCTCACCAAGGCAGCCATCGCTCCGTTCCACCTCTGGCTTCCCGACGCACACGCTGTCGCTCCAACGCCTGTGTGCGTGCTCTTCTCCGGGCTTATGGTCGAGCTCGGCCTATACGCAGTTGCGCGCATCTACTACGCAATCTTCGCGCAATCCTTCGCTCCTCATGCCTACGCCTTGCACGTCATCCTCTTCGCATTTGCCGTGGCAACCGTTCTGCTCGCCGGCTTCATGTGCTATGCGGAACATCACCTGAAGCGCATGCTCGCGTTCTCCACCGTGTGCCATTCCGGGCTCATGCTCGCGGCGCTCGCCGCAGGCGGCCCGCTCGGCCTGGCCGCGATGATGACCTATCTGGTCGCGCACGCATTCGTCAAAGGCGGCCTCTTCTTTCTCTCCGGCGTGCTCCTGCACAATCAGCGGTCCATCACCGAGCGTGAACTCTTCGCTACAGCTCGTCATCTCCCCTGGGCTGCCGCCCTCTGGATCCTCGGAGCAATCGGCCTCGCCGCAGCTCCGCCACTTGCATTGCTGCTCGGAGAATCCGCCGCAGAGCGCGCAGCCGAGCTAAGCCATCTCCACGGCCTCTCCGCCATCTTCATCATCGGAGGCGCACTCACCTCAGCAGCCGTCCTGCGCGTCGGCATGCACGCCTTCTTCGGCTGGGGCGATGGCGCACTCAGCGACCGCTCCGCCGAGATCGGCGAGTTGCCCGAAACAGATCCTGAGCACCGGAGGCTTCGCGCCTATCACCTCATCCCTCCTGCCCTCTGCATGCTCCTTGCCATCGCTCTGTTCGCCTATCCGCATTGGCTTCACATCCTGCGAGACGCCGCTGCCGCAATGGCCAGCCAGCCAGCCTATCTGCACACGTCCTACACCGGCCGACACGTCGCGCTCACGCAGCCATCCTGGCGCGAAGCAATCCCCGGCGCCGTCACACGCAGCCTGTTGGCGCTCATTCTTGGCCTGCTCCTGGCGCTCTCATCCGTCTTCCGCAACCGCCTGCCGCGCCATCTGCGCGTCGGCGCATTTGTCGAACGCGGCTTCCATCCTCTGCGCGAGATGCAGAGCGGCCACCCCGGCGACTACGTCCTCTGGATGACCGTCGGCATCGCCGCCTTCGGCTCTGCCTTCATGTTGTTCCTGCGTCGCTAGCGATCACCACGCTCGCCCGCAAATACTCCAGCAATCAACTGCCGCCCGGCATACACCATCACCGCAGTCGCCGCCGCAGTTCCCATGCACCAGCTGCACACTTTTCCGAACCGCACCACCTGCCGCGTAGCGTTGAAGGCAGCCGCACCGCCATCCAGCAACAACTTCACGCCAAGAAATCTGCGGACCGCGTGCGATCGGGACGCGCTTCGGATCAACAGCAGCGTCGTCCCATAGCTGGCAATCCCAAGCAGAGCGTCTGGAATGCCGAACGGATGCGCTATCGACGAATCGGTAATCCGATCCGAATCGAAAACGCTCTTCGGCGGATCAGGCAGGTGATCCACCACCCCAAGCTGATGCAGAGCTACAGGAACCAGCGTCGCCAACGCCGCAGCATTCGCGCCTGCTAACAACCTGTGGCTCTCTGCCTCACGAGCACTCTGCCCCACGATTCGCCCGCTCACGCGTTCCGTCTCGCCAGGAGTGTCCCACCTGCGGCGAGCACCAGCGCCGCCGCGGCCACAAACCAGTCGCGGTGAAGCGTGACAAACACCTCCGCGCTCGTGCGCTTGGAGCGGGCACCGAACTTCCCACGCGCGCTGTGCACGCCCGGAACATAGTGATAAAGATCGTTCGGCGCGTTCGGATCGCGTTGCTCACCTTTGATCTGTTGCGAATCGTAACCCGTCTTGCCGAGATAACGATCGAGCAACCCAGGCACAAACTTCTGACCCACAATCGCCGCAACCGTAGGCGCTCCCACCCAGTACTCGCGCCGCGGCCGCTTCGACATTCCCGCAGCCACGACCACCTTCGCTGCGACCTCCGGCTCATAAATCGGCGGCACCGGCTGCGTATCATTCGGCAGCCGGTTCTTCACCCAGTTAAACTGTGTCGTGTTCATCGCAGGCATATGAATCGACGTGATCTTCACGTCGCTGCTGTCGTGAATCAACTCACATCGCAGCGAATCCGTAAACCCGTTGATCGCATGTTTCGCCGCACAATACGCCGACTGTAACGGTATCGACCGGTACGCCAGCGCTGAGCCAATCTGGATAATCGTTCCCTTCCCCTTGCCGTTTTCGCGCCTCATCATCCGCTTCAGCGCCGCCAGCGTCCCGTGTACAAACCCCAGGTAAAGCACATCGGTAACGCGCTTGTAGTCCTCCGGCTCCATCTCCTTCACCGGCGAGAAGACGCTCACCATCGCATCATTCACCCAAACGTCGATTGGCCCAAACGCCTCTTCCACCTTGCTCGCTGCAGCCTCCACCTCGGCCGCGATAGAAACATCGGTCGGGATCACTAGGCCTTGGCCTCCGAGCACCTCGCACTCCTGCCTGCACGCCTCCAGCGCCTCCGGATTGCGTGCTAGCAGCCCAATGCGCGCTCCCTCTCGTGCAAACGCGTGTGCGATCGCGCGCCCCAACCCAGCAGACGCGCCTGTCACAACCACAACCGGGCTCTCCGACATTTCCTCTCCTCTACTGATTGTTCCCGTTCTTCCTCTCCTCTTTCGGCTCCTCCGCCCCCGCGGCGGCCGTCACCAACTGATGAAGCGCCTGCGTCACTGCCGCCTGCACCTCCTCGCGCATGGCTTCCCGCACACCTTCCACAACTTCCTTCGGCTCTAACTGGACGTCCTCTTTCTTCTCCAGCACCCGGTCGAGAACCTGCTCCACCGCTGGCACCAGGTTCAACTCCTTCACAACCTTCTTCGCGACCTTCTTTGCCGGCACATTGATCAGTTCGCTGACCTCCGCAGGTTGTTGCGTGGGCGTTGCTCCACTCCAGTCGGAATCGAACGTGGCAATCATCTGCTTCGCGATCTTCGGTTCGTGCACGATGATGCCGATCTCGCGCCTTGCTTCGAGCTCCAGCTTTCGAAGGCTTTGGCTGCCTAGAAACACTGACTTGCCATCGCGGATAATCGCTCGCGCATGAAGTCGCGTCGGCAGCTTGCGCGCCGGCAGCGTGTTTCCCTTGTGGCTTGTGCTGCCGATCACCCGCACATCAACACCCTGCGAAATCTTCTCGTTCAGCAGCTTCACAAACTCGTTATCGCTGATTTTCATCTCATACATCAGCAACTGCTTCTTCGCTCCGCGGATAAACGCCGTCAACTGCTCACGCGCATTCACAGGGCTCACGACGAAATCGTCGTTCCCTGCCGTATACGGCGTGCGCTTGGAGTCACAATCAAACAACTTCACCGCCTCCGCCACTAACTCTTTGTTCGACGTGCTGATAGCAAACGACCGGCTCAGGCTAATGTCCAGATGTGTAAAGTTGAACGCCATCAGCAGCAGCTCTTTGCCATCGATGATCAGCATCTTGCCGTGGTAACGCACCAGATCATCCGCCGTACGTGTCACCGTAATTCCACGCTCCAGGGCGCGCATTTCGAACCGCCGGAGCACCTTATCCCCGCCACGGTTCGTAGACGCAACCAGCGCCTGTACCGTAACGCCGCGTTCCACCGCTTCAACCAGCGCCTTCTCGAGCTCCGGGCGGTCCAGCCGAAAGATCAGGATCTGGATGCATTTCTTCGCCCTGCCTATTGCAGAGAGCACCGGTTCAAGTCCTGCCTCGGGCTGCACAAATAGCTTCACAATCGTTCCTTGCCGAGGCACACTGCTGCGCCCCCAACGCATCGCGTGACGTTCTCTCGAAGAGGGATGCGCCGAAAGCCCTTGGGGATGTTTTTCTGCGCTCGCCAGATAGCCACAAAGCCACTCAAATGCTTCTAACCAGATGGGTTCTATAAGCCTTACTTTCGGGAGAACGACCCCATGCTTCACCTTGTACGACGTCTCGCGATTCTTTCGGCAATCTGCGTAGCCTTTCAGAGCGCTCCCTTATCCGCGCAATCTCAGCCAAGCTCCAATCCGCAGTCCACGCCGGCCCAATCCACGCCGCAAAATCCACCCGCCCTCCCGCAGCAGACAGCCCCGCCGCCCTCGTCCGCCGCACCCCAGCAACCTGCGCAACAGCCCGGCACGGTACCCGAGCAGGCTGCTCCTCCGACCTCCGCAGCGCCTCAGGAGCTGCCCGCGCCCACAGATCACTCTGCTCCCGCGCAGCCGCCGAGCGCGCCCGCAACAGCGGCTCCCGACCATGACTCCACACCTCCGGCGAAGCACCCGAAAGCGGAGAAGAAGGACACCGACAAGCCGGTCAATCAGGCCGACATCCACAACGCCTCGCTCTGGCAGGATCCCGGCAACATCTCCGAGAAGGACATGTTCGACGGCCACGGCGGTCCGAACGGCCGCCCCGCCGCCCCATTCAAGTTCGTCGACGAAGACATGAACGGAACCAACCCGAAGTTCGACGTCGACGACGCAAACGGCAAAAAATGGCGCGTGAAGCTCGGCGAGGAAGCACGTCCTGAGGTCGTCGCCTCGCGTCTTCTCTGGGCCGTCGGATACTACGTCAACGACGACTACCTCCTCCATGTCGCAACGATCCAGGGTCTCGATATCAAGCGCGGTGCAAAGCGTGTCCATAACTCAGATCAGGTTATCGATGCTCGTTTCGCCCGCAAGCCGGGCAAAGATACAAAGATCGGCATCTGGCAGTGGAAGACTTGCCCCTTCCGCAACACCCGCGAATTCAACGGCCTTCGTGTCATGATGGCCGTCCTGAACAGCTGGGATCTCAAGGATGTGAACAACGCCGTCTACACCGACAAGAAGACCGGACACGAGATCTTCCTCGTCAGCGACATCGGTGCTACCTTCGCCACAAACTCACTGGAAACCAGCCGCGCGCAGGACAAGGGCAACGTCAAGAACTACGTTGACTCCAAGTTCATCACGAAGAGCACGCCGACGACGGTCGACTTCGGCACGCCCGCCGCACCCACCGGCGTCCTCGTCAAAACCGCGGGGCTTATGGCCAAGGACTACGTCAGGCGCAAAGGCTTCGAATGGATCGGCCAGAACATCCCACGCGAAGACGCACGCTGGATCGGTGACATGCTCGGCCAGCTCACCCATCAGCAACTTGTCGACGCCTTCCGTGCCGGCAACTTCCCGCCGGAGTCCATCGAGCAATACGTCTCCGTGCTACAGGACCGCATCGCACAACTGAAAGCGTTATGACGGGCTGTACGACTCATCAACACAGAATCGCTCATCTCGCGCTCTTCGCCGCTGTCGCTTGGCTCTGCACGATTCCCGCGTTTGCATCGTCGCAATCACAACCGGAAAATGCCGCGCCGTCAGCTTCCGCACAGCAGCAGCCCGCTCCGGACAACACCAAGAACGACAGCGGAAAGAAGTCTCGTAAGGAAGATCACAAGCCCATCTCCTCTGCCGACGTGCACGACCCCGTCCTCTGGCAGGACCCCGGCGACATCGCGAGCAAGAATCTCCTCTTCGGTCTTGGCGGCGAGGACAGTCAGCCGAAGCCGCCCTTCACCTTCCTGGACGAAGACAAACACGGCACCAACCCCAAGTTCGACGTTCGCGACGGAAACGGAACCAAGTGGCGTGCAAAGCTCGGTGCCGAAGCTCGCCCGGAGGTCACCGCCTCTCGCCTGCTCTGGGCCATCGGTTACTTCACCGACGTCGATTACGTCCTCCCGGATGCAACAATCCCCGGCCTCAAGATGCACCGCGGTCACAGCTACATCCATAACGGAGACCAGGTTTCGAACGCCCGCTTCGCACGCAAACCCGATGGTGAAAAGCGCATCGCCGGCTGGGCCTGGAAGAGCAATCCCTTCATCGGCACGCGTGAATTCAACGGCCTGCGCGTGATGATCGCCGTGCTGAACAGCTTTGATCTGAAGGACGAGAACAACGCCGTCTACCGCGACAAGAAAACCGGCCGGCAGATCTTTCTCGTCAGCGACACCGGCGCCAGCTTCGGCACGAACACCGTGCGCATCAAGAACGTGAACGGCAAGGGCAACGCGAAGGCATACGCGGAATCGCGGTTCATCACGCACACTACCCCAACTACAGTCGACTTCGCCACACCTGGGGCTCCCAACAAGATCGTCGAAGAGACCGGCGGTCTGCTTGCATTCATATACCTCCGGCAGCGTCGCTACGAGTGGATCGGCCGCAACATCCCTCGTGCAGACGCGCGCTGGATCGGCTCACTCCTCAGCCAGCTCAGCCATCAGCAACTCGTCGACGCCTTCCGCGCTGGAAACTTCACGCCCGAAGAGACGAACGAATACGTGGCAACTCTCGAGCAGCGTATCGCCCGACTGAACAGCCTCTGAACAGCTCACGCGCATTCCCTCACGCCACCGTCGCGGGCGCGGCTTCCTGCGAATCCTGAAACTGAATATCGTGCAGCTGCCGATAGACACCATCGCGCGCGATCAGTTCGTCATGCGTCCCCTGCTCCACAATCCGCCCATCCTTCACCACATAAATGCAGCTCGCCTTGCGGATCGTCGAAAGCCTGTGCGCAATCACAATCGCCGTCTTGTTCTCCATCAGCCGGTCCAGCGCCTCAAACACCAGTTGCTCGCTCGCCGCATCCAGCCCCGAGCTCGGCTCATCCAGAATCAGGATCGGGCTCTTGCGAACGATCGCCCGCGCGATCGCGATGCGCTGCCGCTGGCCGCCCGAAAGTGTCAGACCCCGCTCCCCAACCACCGTGTCGTACTTGTGCGGCAGCTTGTCGATAAACTCCGTCGCATTCGCCATCTCGGCAGCGCGCACAATCTGCTCATACCCGGCTTCCGGCCGCCCGTAGGCGATGTTGTCCCAGATCGTTCCGCTGAACAGCAACGTATCCTGCAGCACCAGACTGATCTGCTCGCGCAACGACCGCTGCTTCAGTGTCCGGACATCAATTCCATCCACCTTCACCACGCCGCTCGTCACGTCATAGAAGCGCGGAATCAGGTTCACCAGCGTCGTCTTCCCCGAACCCGTCGGCCCAACGATCGCCACCGTGGTCCCCGCCTTCACATGCAGGTTGATATCGCTCAGAATCGGCCGGTCGGCGTTGTAGCAGAAGTTCACATTCTCCATGTCGATATCGCCGCGCAGCCGTGGAGCATTGCGGGCATCTGGCGCGTCGCGCAACTCATCCTCAACCTCGATCACCTCCTTGATCCGCTCATACCCGACATCCGCCTTCGAATAGGAATCCATGATCTTCGAGATGTCCTGCATCGGCTTGTACATGCTCTTGATGTAGGACAGAAATACGTAGATCGTTCCGCCGCCCGCCACAATGTCGGCCAACGCAATACGTCCGCCGAAGTACAGCACCAGCGCGGTTCCGACTCCCGTTACGATGCTGACCAGCGGCACCAGCCGCGCCTTCAAACGGCGCGCCTTCAGCGCCGCCTCCACTGTCTCCAGGCTCTCGCCCTCCAGGCGTTGAATCTCATAATTCTCACGGGCAAACGCCTTCACCACTCGAATCGATCCCAGCACCTCCTGCACCACCGAAATCATCTTTCCTTCCTGCTTCCGCACCGCACGCGAGTACTTCTTCACCTTCCGCGTGTACACATAAACAATCGTGAACAGCACCGGCACCACTGTCATCGCAATCAGCGTCAGCCGCCAGCTGAGATGAAACATGATGCCGATCATCAGGGCGATTGTCCCAACATCCACCACAATGCTCAGCAGCCCCGAGACAATAAACGTCTGGATCGCATCGATGTCATCGGTGACCCGGCTGATCAGATCGCCTGTCTTCGACTGATCGTGATACGCCAGCGATAGCTTCTGCACACGTGCATAAAGCGCCCGGCGCAGATCATGCGTCACCCATTGCCCAACCGTGGTCGTCACCCACTTCTCGCCGTATGTGCTCACTGCATCCAGCGCCGCGATCACCAGCACCGCCACACACGCGACAATCAGGATTCGCATTGGGTCCGGACCGACCGTCCGGTCCAGCAGGTGCGTCAGCCATCCGTGAGCCATCTTCTTGTGCGGCAGAACATTATCCAGAACGATCTTCAGCGGCCATGGCTGCAGGACGTCCGCGAGGCTCTCCCCCGTCACCGCCAACAGCCCAAGCCACAGCGCCCGCCTGTGCGGACGCAGCAGGCCCATCACAGTAATCGTGCGGCGTGGCGAATTCCGTTCATCTGACATTCATCTGTTGGACGCGCAGAAGTGTCACAAAAGACGCCTGTTCAGCTGCGCTTCAGCCACCCAGAGGTGCATTCATTAGTAACTACATCGGGCTGCTCATGAGCTACTTACGGCCTTCGGACCCACCCTTTGCAGGTGTCATCTGTTTCGTCGACGAAGCGCCGTCCGCAGGCAATTCTTCGGCCACAGTCGCGCCGCCGGAACTTCCATTCTTCGCCTTCACAGGCTCAGCCGAACTTCCCCGCAACAGCCGCTCCAGCTCGAACCCCGCCCCCTTGCTGTTCGCCCTCAGCACACCAATGCGATCTTCCAGACGCCGCAGCTCTTCTTCCGGCGCCGCACTCCCCGCCACATCCAGCAACAACGGCAGTGCCATCCATGCCAGAAGTTCGTCCGTCGCCTCCTGGTTGAAGTACGTCTTCCCACCAGATTCGTTCACTCCCGTCAGCCACCGAACATCCGGCTCGTTCCAGAAGCGTCGCGAGTAGGCCACTACTTCCAGCGGCTCATCGCCGTATGCGAGCAACACACGCACGCGCGCCGCCGCCCGCCACACATCCTCGCCTTCCAAACCGCTGGTCGAAAAGATTGCACCCAGCGTCTCGCGCAACTCCAGCTGATCAAACAGCTCCTCCGGCCGTGCTCCGCCCGAAAGGCTGCGCAGAAGCGCCCACGCCAGCACTGGCGCCCACGTTCGCTCCGGCGACGTTCCCGGCTCCCAACTCGGCAACAGCATCCGCACATTGCCCGGCCAGACGGTCGAGAACGTCCGCTCCAGCAGCGGCACGCGCAGAGAGGCTCCGATAAGCGGAACAATCTCTTCGCGAAACTTCCGCACAAACTCCTCCGCCGAATCCGCGCGCAGAATCTCAGCCGCTCTCCACGCAAACCCATCCACCGAGCCCAGCCAGTCTCCCAGGCGCAACTGGTGCGTCGCCGAGAGCTGCGCACGCGCGTCACTCTTCTCTGCTGCTTTCTCGGGCTTCGGCGCAGTTCCGCTCGCCTTCTGCGGCTCTTCAACTGCCGCCGCCTTCACCTGCGATTCCTTCAGCAGGTCACGCCCCAGCTCCGCCAGGACCCGCAGCGCGCCCGGATGCAGCGCATGCTCCAGCGCCTCATGCAGCGGGCGCAACCGCAGCAGAGACAAAGCGTGGTCGAGACTATGCGCACCCGCGCCGGCCAGCGAATCGCACAACCGGTCCCATGGATGCTCTGCCGTCGAGTGCAGCTCCTGCCAGTCCAGCAGCACCGCATACTGATATCCACGCAGATCGATCGTCAGCCCATGCCGATGAATGTCCGTCGCCCGCCGCAGATACTCCAAACCTCTCGCATGATCGCGATAGCGCAGAATCAGCGACTCATCCCACCCAACATCCAACCCCTCCGCCAGGCTGCGTTGCCGCAGTTCGCCCGACCTCTTTTCCATCGACGCCGCCGAGATATGAATCGTTCCGTGGGTCGATCCATAGCTGTTGTTGTAGAGAACAATCGACCGCTCGCTTCCATTGCGGTTCGAGTACGCAAACACGTTCTCATCCACCGTCCCGTAGCCCGTCCAGAAGTCGTACAGCACAAAGTTCGCGCTCTCCGCGAAGATCCGCCGCCGCTTCAACAGCGGCGCAATCTCATGCTGGTGGCGCGCAATCAGGCTCTCGTTCGGCCACTCGTCCATCTTGGCCTGCTTGTACTCCATGCCATAGCGCTCGGTGTACCCCTCCACCTGCCCATGCGCAAACATCGGCAGCCCCGGCAGCGTGGCCAGCAGCGTCGCCACGCCAAAGCACTTGTCACCCGTGCCAAACTGATCGATCGCCGTCCGCTCATCCGGGTTCGACATGAAGTTCACATACCGCTTCAGAATGTCCGGATCGAACTCAATCGTCTTCTTCAGATAGCTGCGATACTTCGCATTCTCCTCATCGCGCAGCATGTTCATGAACGCCGAGTTGTACACCCGATGCATCCCCAGCGTGCGCACAAAATATCCCTCGAGCAGCCAGAACGCCTCCGCCAGCAGCAGCGTGCCCGGCACCTCCGCCGCCACCCGATCCACCACCTCGCGCCAGAACTCATGCGGCATCAGCGAATCAAACTCTTCCTGGCTCATTGCATTCTCAGCGCGCGATGGAATCGACCCACCCGCCCCCGGCAGCGGAAACCACAACCGCTGCACATGCCGCTTCGCCAGCACCATCGCCGCGTCAAACCGGATAATCGGAAACAGCCGCGCCACATGCAGGATCGCCTGAATCACCTGCTCGCGCACGAACGCCTTCGAGTAATCAATCTGCGCCGTATCGTTCCACGCAAACGTCGTCCCGTCGTTGCCGTGGTAAACGTAGCGCGTCGCGCCATCGTGATGATGCCTCAGCCGAAACACCACCGCCGCATCCGACTGATCGTAGTAGTGGTCCTCGATCTTGATCTCAACCCGCGAGTCCGTCGACAGGTCCGGCCCATTGAAGCTGTAGCTCGGAAACGGACTCTCCCACCGATACAAAAACCAGTCCGGATGCTCCAGAACCCAATCCGAATCGATGCCCATATGGTTCGGCACCATGTCGCTCGCCAGCCGAACCCCATAATGCGCCGCCCGGTTCCGCAAATTCTCGTACGCGTAGTTCCCGCCCAGATCCTCCGCAATGTCATATCGCCTCAGCGAGTACGCGCTCGCCACCGCATCATGATGCCCGCGCAGCCGCTTGATCGTTCGCGACGCCACGCTCCGCTCCCACAATCCGATCAGCCACAGCGCCGTCATCCCGCGGTCCGCCATGATCTGCAGCTCTTCATCCGGAATATGGTCCAGCCGATGAATGTGCCGCCCGTACTTCTTCGATAGCTGCTCGAGCCACACATACGTGCTCTTCGCCACCATCACCACATTCGGCATCCACGCCTGGTCCGCCGAAAACGCCTCATACTCATTCAGCGGAGCCTGGTAATCCGCCGCGTACCGCCGCCTGCGCCGACCCTCCGCGTCGATATACCACTGGTCCTCAAACCCGATGTACTCGTCCCCAACGAATCCCTCGCCGCCACGCCCCGACGGTCCATGCCTATGCCAGTCCGGCCCCGGCGGATGAAACAGCATCCAGATCGCAATCTCTTCCTCGCGCACCGTGTCGATCGCCAGCAGCAGCTTCTTCAAATCGGTATCGAGATACGGCGCCCATTTCGTGCGGATGAAATCCAACTGACCGGTCAGCGAGTCCGGCGACGCCTTCATCGGCGCCTGCAACGCATCCAGTAGGCTCCCCACCTCCGGCGCCAGCTTCGGCCGCGTCTTGAAATACTCCGGAAGAGTCTTCGTCGCCTTCGCGTAAATCGTTCCGCTGCGCAACGGCTCATCGGCAAACAGCTCCCGAAACGGCTTGAACGCCGGATTGATATTCGCCAGCCACAGCAGCAGCAACTCCTCCAGCGCCGCCTCCCGGTTCGGCATCCCCTCCGTCGACTTCGCCAGCCACTCCGCTGGAGCCATCTTGCCCCGATACACCGTCGTATTCGGGAACCGCTCCGTGAAAGCCCGCAGCAGCTTCTCCACCTGCTGCGGGTCAGCCTGCTCCGTTATCCACCGCATCGCTGCGGTCAGCACCTGCGGGTCTTTCTCCTTACGGAACTTGGCTACCAGCGCGTGGTTCAGCTCGTCAATCATGCCCATCGCATACAGCGCGCCCGCATGAATCGTCCGCTCCGGATCAAGCTTCCCGCCCACCTCGGCCTCGCGCACCTTGTTCAAGGACTGCGCCATCTTCCGCGCCGCCGCCACATTGGCGAACACAACATTTCCCGTGTAGCTGAACAGCACCTCGTCCAGCTCAAGCCGGTCGCGAATCTCGCGGCTGATATGAAATTCCATGCAGAAATCCCGTCAGGCAGAAGGAATGCCCCGGTGCGCGCAAAAGAACACCGAACTCTAATTGCTGTGAAGCTGACTAAGCCCGATTAGATGCCTTACCAGGCCAGTTCTACACGCTTGCGGCGAATGTGCTGCAAACTTCAGCGGCCGCTCTTCTTCCAAGCTACCGGGTCCCCCATCTTCGCGCGCAGTTTTATGCGCGCTAAGGTGGGTTTCGCGCGAAATCGAGGATCCCAGTGAACTTGTTCGCTGGGGCTAAAAGCGCGACCTCTACCTCTTCTTCCTTCCGGCAACCTTCTTCGCAGCGGCCTTCTTCGTCAATCCCTTCTTGCTCGCGGGGCGCTTCACACCAGCCTTCTTCGTCGCCTTCTTCGCGCCGGATTTACCATCACTCTGCGGCGCCGCCGCTTCGGAGATCTTCGCCAGCTTCGCCGCATGGCTCTCCATCAACTTCTCCAGCTGCCGAATCAGCACCGGCGTCTGCATCGGCTTCACCAGCATCCGGTCCGCGCCCATCTCCATCCAGTCGTCCTGCTCCACCGGAAACGCCGTCAGCAGCGCCACCGCCGGATGGTATGGCGCCGTCCGCGCCGCCTGGATCACCTCGCGGCCCGCCGCATCCGACTCCATCCGCATATCCGTGATCACCATCTGATACTCGCGCGTGCGAATCTTCGACCGCCCCTCATGCGCCGAAGTCGCCGTGTCCACATCAAAGCCCGATATCTCGAGCACAGCCTTCATCGTCAACAGCACAGCCACTTCATCATCCACCAGCAACACACGGCGCTTCGCCAAGTCAGTCCTCCAATGCCCCGCCGCATTCTAGCGCGCAGGCCCGTTCAGCACTCGTCCGTTCGCTGTGCCGTATCCGCCCCATATTCTCAGCTTCCCCAAACCCACGCAAGCACCGACCAGCCCACCACGCACCCCGTCGCGTACCTTTGCGCACCTCGGCGCCCTTTGCGTCAGGGCTTTTCGCTCTTCCAAGCCACGAAGCCCTCACGCCACATCCATCTCTTCCACTCTCTCCGGCCGCCCGCTCGCAAACCGCCGCAGCACCAGCGGCATGGACCCGCCCTGCACCTGCACCGAGAACAGCACCACCGTATACGTCGCGGGCGCCACCCACGCATTCTCCGCCGTCCGCGGCAGCGACAACGCCAGCGCCAGCGACAGGCCACCGTGCAGCCCTCCCCAACCCAGCACCGCTACCGAGCTCACAAACCTCTGCCGGCAGACACGCAGAAGACCGAGCAACAGCGCAACCACCGCAAACCGCACTCCCACCGTAACCGCAACCGCCAACGCGCCCGATTCCATCCCACGTCGCCCGAACGAAATCGCCAGCACCTCCAATCCCAGCAGCACAAACAGCACCGAATTCTGCAGCTCATCAATTACCGTCCAGAACCGGTCCAGACTCTCGTGCGAAATCCTCTGCCGCGGCCGCCGCCGGTTGAACCCCCTCAGCGCCAGCCCTGCAACCACCGCCTCCAGCGGAGCCGACAGATGCAGAACCTCCGACAGCGCATACCCTCCCAGCGCCAGAGCCAGCGTCAACAGGATTTCCACCTGGTACCCATCGATCCGGCTCATCAGCCACGAGGTCACCCAGGCCGCCCCAATCCCCAGCGCCGTCCCCCCGCCCACCTGCAGCATCAACAGCCACGCGATATGTCCCGGCGTCGCCACCCCTCCGCGCTCCACCGACAGCAGCGTCAGGAACAACACCGCGCCGATCCCATCGTTGAATAGCGACTCCCCCGCCAACTGTGCCTGAAGCCCCCCACTGATCCCCACCCTGCGCAGCATCTCCAGCACCGCAATCGGGTCCGTCGGCGAGATCAGAGCGCCAAACATCAAACAGGGCAACCACTCCGGATTCAACCCCGCCGCGCGCAGCGCCCAATACATCAACGCCGCCACCGCCGCAGCGGTCAGCACCGTCCCCGCAATCGACAGCGTCGCCACCACCACCCGCTGCCGCAGCAGCTCCCTCAAATCCAGCAAAAACGCGCCCGCAAACAGCAACAGCGGAAGCATTCCTTGCAGAATCAATCGCTCGAAATCGAGCTGCATCACCAGCCGCAATGCCCAGGCATGGATCCCCGGGGCCCACGCGCTCACCGCCTCCAGCGACAATGCCAGAGTGACCGTGATGACCATCGTGCCGATTGTCAGCGGCAGCCGCAGCCATCGCCTGCTCACCCACGCGAAAAGGCCGGCCGTCACTACCAAAATGCTGATGAGCTGCAGCGTAGACATGCTTCAGTCGCGGCCTTTCACCGCTGCGCGAAGTCTACCCGGTGTGAATAGATCATTCGACTCACGTTCAAAAATTACATTTCATTGACCTTCGCCCACTGAACGCAGCCGACCGCAGATGCTACACTTAAACCCTCCCAGGACCCTCGCGCCCGCCGTGTCAGGCGCATCCAACACCAATACATAAGCCGCCTAACCGGCGCGCTGGAGACTGCCCTATACCGCCTCTCGATAAACGCTCGCAGAAGTCCTTCATCCGCACTAACGATCGAATCCGCGCCCGCGAAGTCCGCGTCATTGATGAGAACGGCGAACAGCTCGGCGTCATGGCGCCGTTCGACGCGCTCAAGATTGCCCGTGAACGCTCCCTGGACCTGGTCGAGATCTCGCCCAACGCGAATCCTCCCGTCTGCAAAATTCAGGATTACGGAAAGTTCCTTTACGAAAAGGACAAGAGCGAGCGCGCCGCACGCAAAAAGCAGAAGGTCATCACCATCAAGGAAGTCAAGTTCTCGGTCACCGTCGACGAGCACGACTATCAGACCAAGAAGAACCAGGCCGTCCGCTTCCTCGGCGATGGTGACAAGGTGAAGGCCAGTCTCCGCTTCAAAGGCCGCCAGATGTCGCATCGCGACCTTGGCTACAAGATCATCAACCGTCTCATCGGCGACATCGGCGAGGCCGGAATCGTCGAGTTCATGCCCCGCATGGAAGGCACCACGCTCCACGCCATCCTGGCTCCCTCCAGGAAGGCAGAGCAGCCGGCGCCGAAGCCCAAGCCCGCAGCTCCCCAGGCCCCCGCTTCCGCTCCCAGCGTCACCGCCTGAACCACCACAAACCTGCTCAAAAAGGCCGCGACTCTTCGCGGCCTTTCTCGCGTATCCCTTCCGTAGAAAAGTGACCCCCTACCTGTTAAATAACCTGGTTTCAAGACTTTACCTGTAACCTATTGAAACCAGATACTTTGCCTAGACGGGCAAGGAAGGTCCAAGCCTAAAGTCTCTGCTTTGAAGACTTTGCGCAAAAAAATAGGGGGAGGGGGCTACCCCCAATCATCCATCGCCGCCACCGCCGCATTGAAGCCGCACATCCCATGCACGCCACCGCCTGGCGGCGTCGACGCGCTGCAAAGATAAATCCGCCGGTTTGACGTCCGATAAGCCCGCAGCGTTGGTCTGGCCAGCATCTGTGTAAACGTCATCGCTCCACCCGAAATATCGCCCGCCCTCAGATTCGGGTTCGCCCGTTCCAGCGCCGTCGCATTCCACCCCCTCCGCGCCAGCACACAATCCCTGAACCCAGGCGCAAACCGCTCGATCTGCGCCTCAATTACCTCCGTCCGGTCCTCATCCGACCAGCTCGGCACATGGCAGTACGCCCACGCCGTGTGCTGCGCCATCCCATCGTCAGAGGCGGGTGCCCGCATGGGATCGAACAGACTCGGCTGCACCACCAGCACAAACGGTCTGTCGTTATGCCGCCCCTTGAACGCATCCTTTTCCGACGCCACAATCTCCTCGAGCGACCCTCCCAGGTGCACCGTCCCCGCCCGCCAGCACTCGATCGCGCTCCACGGAATCGGCTCACTCAGCGCATAGTCAATCTTGAAAATTCCCGGCCCGCGCTTGAACCGCCGCAGCTTCGCCCGGTAACTCGGCGAGAGCGCCTCACCCGCAATCGCATCCATCGCCGCCACAGAAGTGTCGAACAGCGTCACCTCCGCCGAGCTGATCCGCCGCAACTCCTCCAGGGTGTTCACCTCAAAGTCGACGATGATTCTTCCGCCCATCGCGCGCAGACACGCCGCCAGCGCGTTCGTGATCGCCTGCGACCCACCCGCAGCCACGGGCCACCCCGTCGTATGCCCCGCAGTTCCCAGCACCATTCCGGTCGCCGAACTCGCCAGCTGTGTCAGCGGAATCACAGCATGCGCCGCCAAGCCGCCGAACAACGCCCGCGCCGGCTCTCCATCGAACGCCGATCGCGCCAGCCACCGTGCCGGCAAGCCTGCCGCCACGCCAAACTGAGCCAGTGTTGCTGGATGCCGCGGAGCGCCGACCAGCGGCTCCATAAACGCCTCAACCAGCCTCGGCCAGTCCCGCACCGAAGGCCCGAACAATGCCTTCCACGCACGGCCATCATGCGCGCCAAGCTGCGCGGCGGTCTCCTCCAGACCATGCTCCAGCGTCACCGCGGTGCCGTCGTCCAGCGGATGCGCCAGCGGCGCCGGCGGCTCAATCCAATGCAGTCCAAACTCTTCGAGCGGCAGCGACTGAAACAACGGAGATGCCGCTCCCATCGGAAAGCAGGACGACCCCACATCGTTCCAAAATCCTGGCAGGGTCAGCTCGGCCGTGGAACACGCTCCACCAATGCTCTCGTTGCGCTCAAAGACCGTCACCGCAACGCCGCTCTGGGCCAGTGTCACGGCAGCTGCCAGCCCATTCGGCCCCGACCCTACGATGTTGGCTGTTCTCAATGGCATGGTCGTTGGATGCGACCGGCATCGCAAACTCGGGCCGGACGGCTCAACTCCTGGCAGGCCTCATCAGCTTCCGTTCAAATGTCCGCCGCCCAAATCCGCCGCGATCGGCAGCACCGTGATCGCTGCCAGCGCGGCTGCGAGGGGCAGTATCAGCAAAAATCCTAACCTGTGAAATGTCATTGCGCTCAGTGCGCCACCGATGACGAACAGCGCCACAACCAGCGTCAGCAGCGCCAACTTGCGCCGGTCAGCGCGAACCTCGGTCCCTAGCGGCGTCCGGTTCCAGTAGAACAGCCTGCCCAACTCAATCCCAATGTCCGTAATGGTGCCGGTCACATGCGTC
Organism: Acidobacteriaceae bacterium; assembly: GCA_035651235.1. Lineage (GTDB taxonomy): Bacteria > Acidobacteriota > Terriglobia > Terriglobales > Acidobacteriaceae > Granulicella. The sequence continues at coordinate 23,214 of DASRGC010000002.1, read as the reverse complement.
GTGCGGATCTCCGCATCCGAGATCTTTGTGATCACCGCATTTTGCAGTCCCATGCTGAAGCCCATCACGGCCAGCGAGGCGAACAGATGCCCCGGTCCGCCGAAGAGCGCAACCCCGGCCAGCAGCAGCGCCTCGATCGCAACGGGCACGGCAAACAGACTCTCGCGGTTACGACGCCGTTCCCAGTTCACCACCACGGCGCAGAACGCTGCGCCGGCGATAAAGCACCCCAGCACTGCCGCCGGCCGAAGGAGAGCTGCATAACCGTTCGTCCCCACCTGCAGCGCGAGCATCGACGTGATTCCCGACATATGCGACGTGAACTGCCGCAAACCCAGGTATCCCGTCACGTCGACCGCACCTGCGGTGAACGCCAGCAGCGCCGCAAGCTGCCAGTTCGCAGCCTCCGTGCGCTCCCGTGCGGTCATGCGGCGAAGCGGCAAATCAGCTCTCCCACTTCACGCGCACAGCCCGTTTGCCGAGCCGCAGCACGGGCGCGTCTCCCAGCGCCTCGCGCGCAATTGTTCGTTCGTTGAACTTCTCTCCGTTCACCGAAACCGCATTCTCTGACAGCTTTCGCTGAGCCTCACCGGCAGATGCAGCCAATCCCGCGAGCACCAGCAACTTCGGCAATCTCACAGCTCCATCGACAGCCAGACCTTCCGCACCAGCGGCAATCGCGACCTCCGGCAGATCCTCCGCGACGCCGCGCTGCTGAAACTGCGTCGACCATCCCTGCGCTGCCAACTCCGCCGCCTCTGCACCATGGAAACCTGCGGTGATCGTCAGCGCGAGTTCCTTTTTGGCGTCCATCGGATGCAGCGAGCCACCCGCCACGTCCGCACGCATCGAGTCAATCTTCGACTGCGGAAGGTCGGTCAGAAACGTCCAATATCGCCACATCAAATCGTCTGAAATCGACATCAGCTTACCGTACATCTCCGCCGGCGATTCCTTGATGCCAATCGCATTATTGAGCGACTTCGACATCTTCTGCACGCCATCCAGCCCTTCGAGAATCGGCGTCATCAGGATCACCTGCGGCTTCTGCCCGAAGTGCCGCTGCAGGTCGCGCCCGCGCATCAGGTTGAACTTCTGGTCCGTCCCGCCCAGCTCGACATCGCACTCCAGCGCGACCGAGTCATATCCCTGCGCAATCGGATAGATCATCTCGTGCAGCGAGATCGGCTGCTCCTCCTGGAAGCGCTTGTGAAAGTCCTCGCGCTCGAGCATCTGCGAGACCGTGAACTGCGCCAGCAGCTTCACCATGTCGTAGTAGCCCAGCTTGTCCAGCCACTCCGAGTTGAACCGCACCTCCGTCCTCACGGGGTCGAGGATCCTAAACACCTGCTCGGTGTAGGTCTGCGCATTGATCAGAATCTCCTCGCGCGTGAGCGGCTTCCGCGTCACGTTGCGCCCGGTGGGGTCGCCGATCAGCGCCGTCGAATCGCCGATCAAAAAGATCACCGTATGCCCGAGCTGCTGAAAGTGGCGCAGCTTGCGCATCAGCACCGTATGCCCCAGGTGGAGATCCGGCGCGGTGGGGTCGAACCCGGCCTTGATCCGCAGCGGCATCTCCGTCTTGCGCGACTCCTCAAGCCTGGTCCGCAGCGCATCAGCCGCTGCGCTGTTCGCGGCAGGAATCAGCTCCGCCGCTCCCTTGGTAATCAGGTCAAGCTGTTCGTCGACAGGCGCGAACACGTGAGGATGGGGTTTGGGGTTCTCGATAGACATGTTTCTTCAAAGTATATGAGGGGTGAGCCGCAAATCTCCTGACAGCTTGCTGGCAGCAGCCCTCGCCTATACTCCTCCGCATGGATGCCGAGCGAGCCCGGGCCTTTCTCCTCACGCTGCCGCACGTGGCCGAGACGCTGCAGTGGGGGGACAATCTCGTCTTCTGGGTTGGCGACAAGACTATCGGCGGAAAGATGTTCGCCCTGATCAACCTGTCTGCGGATGCGCACGGCGTCATCTCCTTCGCGGCTGGCTGCGAGCGCGCGCCTGACCTGCTCGAGCGCGAAGGCTTCTATCCCGCGCCGTACCTCGCACGCGCGCACTGGGTGGCGACGGCCGACTGGGATGCTCTGCGGCCGGCCGACTGGCAGGCCGAGTTCCGCAACGCGCACGCAGTGATCTTCGCAAAGCTGCCCAAGCGCACCCGCGACGTGCTCGCGATGCCGGACAAACAGCGCAAATCACTTGTCTCGGCTCGCAAGAAGACACTCGCCGGTCGCGCGCTGAGCTAAAGCGTCGGCGTCGCCTTCGTCGTCCAGATACCGGCGAACGAGCCGCGATACGCATACAGCAGCACGATCTCCAGGATCGTGACGACGATCGGCGCAACGATCATCGAGGGCGCAAACGCGTGAAACAAAATGTGGAACAGCCAAATGTTCACTGTGATCGGGCACAGGATGCAGAGACCGAACGGCAGCGTTCCGCCAAATAGAACGAGTAGTCCGCCGATCACCTGAAACGCGGCCACAGCTTGCGACCAGCCGATGTCGTGCATGATGTTCAGCAAGTCGCCCAACGCACTGCCACGCGGCGGCAAAGACGGATGCATAAACAAGCCCATGCAACCGAAGAAGACGAACACTACGCCCAGCAGAATGCGGCAGACAATTACGAGCACTTTCATGTCTCCACTACGCTCCCCATCGAGATCACAGCAGGCCCGCGATTCTGCTCAGATGCGCGGGAGGCCTTAAAGTTGCGGTGTCTTCGCCTCAGGATTCGGATGGAGCACCGGCGCAAAGCTGCGCCAGTACACGGCCAGCAGAAACAGCTCCAGGACCAGCACCAAAATGGCCAACGCGTAGCCGTGCGGCCACAGAAGCGCGTGATACAGCAGAATGTTCACGATGACCGGCGCGAGCAGCGTGAGTGCGAGCGGCACAAACCGGCCCACCAGCAGCAGAAGCGCGCCCACCAGCTGGATGACCGCCACGAAGTTCATCCAGTGATGTGTGACCATGACGCCGAACCACGTCAGCGCATCGCCGGTGGGCGGCGGGGGGTTGTAGAAGTGCAGCAGACCGTTGAGGCCGAAGATCAGGAAGACGAGCCCCTCGAGAATGCGGGCGCCCAGAATGACATATCGCATCGCCACCTCCTCTCCGCTGTGCTTTGTTGTTTGTCACTATAGGCGAGATTCGTGGCCCATCGCACAAATATCGAAGCGGATGCTTGCGGTTGCACGTGCGCGCGCAAACCGATAGCTTGGCCCTCATGGAAGCATCTGCATCGGGACTCAATCTCTCGCTGTCCGGGAAGGTTGCGCTCGTCACGGGCGGCTCGCGTGGGATCGGCGCGGCGACTGTTCGCCTGCTGCGCCAGGCCGGGGCGCGCGTGATCTTCAGCTATCGCTCGACGGCGGATCGGGCGCGTGCTCTGGTCGAAGAGTGCGGCGGTGAAGAATTCTGCCGGGCTATTCAACAGGAGCTCGCGGCGATCGGGGACGGTCAGGCACTCGTTGCCGCGGCCATCCGCATCTTCGGCAGGCTAGACATCCTCGTTGCGAATCATGGTGTCTGGCCGGCGCACGACCAGCCGATCGCCACAATGGCCGACCAGCAGTGGTCGACGACGCTCGGGGTCAATCTCGCCAGCGTCTTCGGGCTGGTCAAGTCGGCCACGGCGCAGATGCTCGCCCAGCCGCTGGACGGCCGTGTCCGCGGACACATTATCTTGGTCGCCTCGACGGCAGCGCAGCGCGGCGAGGCCTTTCACGCCGATTACGCCGCCAGCAAGGGCGCGCTCCTCTCCCTGACCAAGAGCCTGTCCTCCGAACTGGGGCCGCAGGGCATTCTCTGCAACTGCGTCGCGCCCGGCTGGGTGCGCACGGAGATGTCGGCTGGAACCCTGGGCGATCCAATCGCGTCCAAGAAAGCGCTGGACGTGATTCCGCTGGGCCGTGCGGCCGAGCCGGAGGAGATCGCCGGGCCTATCGTTTTTCTGTGTACGCCGTGGGCCGGCTTCATCTCCGGTGAGATATTCAATGTCAACGGCGGGGCAGTTCTGATCGGATAGAGCCGAGATGCGAGTAACGAGAAACGAGAAACGAAACAAGATGCGAATAACGAGCGGCCCCCACTCCAAAGTTCCCAATAGCCAACGGATCTCGCATCTGGTTTCCCGTTTCTCTTTACTGCTTGCCGGACTGCTGGTTGCGATGCCCATGCACCTGAACGCGCAGGCCTCCGCGATTCCGAGCGCGCAATCGTCACCGGACACCAATGATCCGCAGGCCGGCCGCAAGCTGCTGGATAAGATGGTCGAGGCACTCGGCGGGGCCGCGTGGCTCAATGTCACGGACTACTCGTGCACCGGACAGACGGGTACTTTTTACAAGAACGCCGCTAACCCCTACGTCACCCAGTTCGAGCGGTATGTCCGGCTGCAGCCCTTCGGCGAGCGCACCATCATCGTTTCCAAGCAGGGAGCCTTAATCCCCACGACGAAGCGCGACGTAGCCGTGATCTGGACCACGGACAAGGGCTACGAGGTCACGTACAAGGGCAAGAAGGAGATTCCCGAGAAGGACGAGAAGGAGTTCTTTCTGTACGAGAATCACTCGCTCGACAAAGTGATGCGTGAGTGGGTCAAGCAGCCCGGCGTGCTGATCACCTACGAAGGGACCGAGCTGATCGAGCGCAAAGTCGCCGACAAGGTCTCGATTCTTACCACGGATAACGACGGCGTTACGCTTGATCTTGACGAAATTACGCACCTGCCGATCAGCCTCACCTTCCAGTGGCGTGACCCGACGTACAAGGACTTCAACACCGAGGTGCAGCAGTACGACGACTACCACCCGATCGAAGGGATCATGACGCCGCTGACCCTCACACGGCTCCATAACGGGGACATGACGAGCCAGGTCTTTCTTAAGGAGGTGCACTACAACGTGCATTTCCCGCCGGACCTGCTCGACCCGGACCGGCCGCTGACGAAGAGTGCAAAGAAGTAGCTGCAAAGCTCGGTGGGGCAGGACTTGATATCCTGACCCTCGCCATGAGTGATTCCCCCACACCCCCGAGCGAGGGCAAGTCTCAGCCTGCGCATTCTCACACGATGGACATCGTCGAGATCATGTCCATTCTTCCGCATCGCTACCCGTTTCTCCTCATCGATCGCGTACTCGAGATGGAACGCAAGACACGCATCGTCGCAATCAAAAATGTCACCGCGAACGAGCCGCAGTTCACCGGCCATTTTCCCGACTACCCGATCATGCCCGGCGTGATGACCATCGAAGCCATGGCCCAGGCGGGCGGCGCGTTACTGCTGACCGAGATTCCGGACCGCGAAGACAAGCTGATGGTCTTCACCGGCATCGACGAGGCGCGCTTCCGCAAAGCCATCGTTCCCGGCGACCAGCTCCGCATTGAGGTGACCGTCGTGAACTGGCGTTCGCGCGCTGTGAAGATGCAGGGCGTGTGCACCGTCGACGGCAAGGTCGCCGCTGAAGCGACCATCACCTGTCAGCTCGTACCGCGGCCGGGCCGGAAGAAGCACGCCGAGCCGCCCACCACGCAGGCGCCGCAATAACGCATGGCCATCCACCTCAGCTCGATCATCGCCGAAGGCGCGGTCATTCCCGGCTCCTGCACCGTAGGGCCGTTCTGCACGATCGGACCCAACGTCGTTCTTGGCGAAGACTGCGAACTCATCTCGCACGTCGTTCTCGATGGCCACACGAAAATCGGCGATCGCGTCCGCATCTTCGCGTTCGCGTGCATCGGCATCGCTCCACAGGACCTCAAGTACAAAGGCGAGCCTACCGCCTGCGAGATCGGCGCGGACACAGTCATCCGCGAATCCGTAACTATCTCGCGCGGAACCGAAGGCGGCGGTGGAACCACTCGCGTCGGCAACGGGTGCCTGCTCATGGCCTACACGCACATCGGCCACGACTCGCAGATCGGCAACCACTGCATCCTCGCCAATGGCACAACGTTGGCCGGTCACGTCACCATCGAGGACTACGTGACCACCAGCGCCATGGGCCCGGTGCATCAGTACTGCACGATCGGTCAGTATGCGTATATCGGTGGCGGAACGACGATCACCCAGGACGTCCTGCCGTACTCGCTCACCTCCATCGAGCGCAACAACCACGCGTACGGAATCAACAAGGTTGGCCTCGAGCGCAAAGGCTTCACCTCGGACGAGATCAAGCAGCTACGCGCCGCCTACCGCATCCTGCAACACTCAAAGCTGAACACCACCGAGGCCCTCGCAGCCATCCGCGAAAAGATCGCGTCCGGCGAATTCGGCGATAAGGTAGCGTATCTCGCAGATTTCATCGCCAAGAGCGAGCGCGGCATTATCAAATAATCATGCGAACTACACACCTGCTTTTCCTGCTTCCGCTGCTTGCAGCATCGCTGCCCACACCGGCAGGCTCTCAGCTACGGACCACGCCCATTAACGTCTACGACGGCTTTGAAACGCCAGCTCTCGGCCCGCTATGGGACACCTCACGGCTTGAGCTCAGCTCGATCCGCATGGAATCGCAGATCGTCCGCGCTGGTCACCAGGCGATTGCGATCACCGTGCGCCCAGACGATAAGTTTGAACCCGGTAACGCGCACAGTGCGGACAGCGAGCGCGACGAACTTATGGAGGCGCGCTCCCTCGTCCCGCATATCGGCCGTGCGCAGGAGTACAGCTTCAGCGAGTACTTCGCGCCGGACTTCCCAGTCGTGCCGGTTCGCCTGGTCATCGCGCAATGGAAGCAGTACTGCCCCGAAACCACTCATCTCTGCTATGACAACAGCCCTGTGCTTGCGTTCCGCTATATCGGGGGCGTCTTCAGCGTCACCCAGGACCTTGGCGGCAAGACCATCACGCTCTACGAACAGGCTGGCGAGTTCCGCGGCAAGTGGCACGACTTCCGCGTGCAGGCGCGCTTCGTCCCGGACGCCAGCGGACACATCAAGGTATGGCTCGACGGCAAGCAGATCGTCGACCACCACGGCATCACTGCCTATGCCGAGACGCCCGATAGCGGATATCCGCAGAACGGTTACATCTACTTCAAAATGGGCCTCTATCGAAATCTGATGACAAAACCCATGACGGTTTACATCGACGAATACCGCAAACGGGATCTCACTGAGTCTGGCTTTTAGCCTTTGCGCTTCTAACCTATAGAACCCCTCTCGGAGCTCAGGAATGATTTCGATGCGTCTGCTCCTCGCTCTTACACTCCTCCCCGCCCTGAGTGTCCCAGCGCAAACACCGCCCATTCGCGTGGCGATCGTCGGGCTGGTCCACGGGCCCGTCGGCGGTTTTCTCCACGACCTCCCGCAGCATCCGAACATCACTCTCGTAGGCATCTCCGAGCCGGATGCCGCACTTCGCCAGCGGTACATTCAGCGCACGCATCTTCCCGCAACGCTCTTCTTCCCGTCGGAAGCCGCGATGCTGAGCGCCGCGCATCCGCAGGCCGTCCTCGTCTACACCTCCACCGCCGGACATCTCGCTGCGATCCAGCAGGCCGCACCGCTGCATATCGCGGCCATGGTCGAAAAGCCGCTCGCCACCACCTACGCCGACGCACTCGCCATTCAGCGCCTCGCCCAGCGCTACCACGTCCCGGTCCTCACCAACTACGAGACCACCTGGTACGCCTCCAACACCGCCGCATACAACCTGCTTAGCAGCGGACAGATTGGTGATCTCCGCAAGCTCATCATCCGCGACGGCCATGGCGGCCCCAAAGAGATCGGCGTCGGCCCCGAGTTCCTCAACTGGCTCACCGACCCGCAACAGAACGGCGCCGGCGCGCTCTTCGATTTCGGCTGCTATGGGGTCGACCTCGCTACCTGGTTCATGCACGGCCAGCTTCCGCTCTCGGTCACCGCCATCACGCTCCAAATCAAGCCCGACATCTATCCGCGGGTCGACGACGACAGCACCATCCTCCTCACCTATCCGCACGCGCAGGCGATCATTCAGGGCTCATGGAACTGGCCGTTCAACCTGAAGGACATGCAGGTTTACGGCGCCAAAGGATACGTCGATACCGTCTACCTCGACCGCGACCACGGCAACACCATCCGCGTTCGCCTTCCACACGATGCCACAGACCACATCGAGACCGCGCCGCCTCTCGCCGCGCCGCTCGACAGCTCTCTCGATTACCTCACCGCCGTTCTCAACGGCACGCTGCAGCCGCGCAACGACCTCACGTCACTCGACACAAATGTCACGGTCGTCCGCATCCTGGACGCCGCACGCCGCTCCGCTGCAACCGGCCGGACGATCCGGCTCGCGGACGAAGCTGCAGCACAGTGAGGGCTAACCTCCCGTGGAGTTTTCAGTTAAATTGGTCCGCATGTCGAAGCTCGCCTGCACCCTCGCTGCTCTGCTCGTCTTAGCTGGTTTTGCCACCGCACAGACGGCCACCCCGCCACTCCATACCAGCGGCACGCGGATCCTGGACAGCCACAACCGCCCCGTGCAGCTCCGCTCGGTGAACTGGTACGGCTTCGACCAGAAGGAGTTTGTCGCAGGTGGTCTTGACCACTCCTCGCTCGACACCATAGCCGGCCTGATCGGGCAAATGGGCTTCAACTCCGTACGCCTCCCCTGGGCCAATGAAACCGTCGAGCACAATCCGATCGTTGCCGACTCCGCGCTCACCGCGAATCCACAGTTCCACGGCAAGCACAGCCTCGACATCATGGACGCCGTCATTGCCGCGCTCACTCGCCGTCACATCATGGTCATCCTCGATAACCACATGAGCGACGCCGACTGGTGCTGCAGCGAGCAGGACGAGAACGGCCTCTGGTATAACGCCCGCTACCCCGAGTCGGCGTGGCTCGCCGACTGGAAGTTCATGGTGCGCCGCTATGCGGGAAATCCGTGGGTCATCGGCGCCGATCTCCGCAACGAGCTCCGTTCTGGCGCGGCCTGGGGCGGCTCCGATCCAAAGCTCGACTGGCACGCCGCCGCCGAACGAGGAGGCAACGCCGTTCTCTCGGCCAATCCCAAGCTGCTGATCTTCATCGAAGGCCCGCGGTACTCCACGAGCTTCAGCGCCTTCCCCGGCCTGCCGGTCCATCTCAGCAGGCCAGACCGCGCGGTCATCTCACCACACGCCTATTCCATCGGCCACAGCTACAAGAGCTACGACGAGGCCGCCACTGCCCTCGACCGCGAGTTCACTCCGCTGCTCACCGCGCCCAACCCGACGCCCATCTGGGTTGGCGAGTTCGGTCAGTGCACCATGGGCCGTTGTGAAGCCTACGGCAACCAATGGGTCTCCTGGTTCGCGCAATGGGCGAACGAACACCACGTCTGGAACACCAGCTGGTGGGCCCTCAACGCCACGGAATCTTCCGGCCGCAGCCGCACGCTCGGCGAACCCGAAACCTACGGCCTCCTCACACTCGACTGGAAGCACGTCCGCTCGCCCCAGATCATCACCGTGATTGATTCCATCCATCCTGACGACGCTACTTCGGCAGATGCGCGAGAAAGAACTTCGCGATGATGTGGTTGGCCTCAATCGACTCCGGCAGCTCCGGGTGATACCAGAAGGCATGCGGCAGAGCGTCGAAGACAACCAGCCGCGCATCGACACCGGCACGCAGATACGCGCGATGCAGATTGGTCGTGCTGCTCAGCAGTGCATCGCGCCCGCTCGTGATGAAGAGCGCCGGCGGAAATCCGTGCAGGTCGGCATAGATGGGGGACAGCACGGGATCCTTCTGATCGGTAGAGCCGACGTAATAGGAATCGTGTGGACTGCCGTCAGGCGGCGCGAGGTGACCTGCCAATCCGCTGAGCGTGTACATCGCATACGAATCGCCCAAGTCGGAAAAGTCACTGACCGTGCTGAATATCCCGAGCGCCGCAGGCATCGGCAAGCCTAACCTCTTCAGCTTGACCGCAACCTCAGCGGTCAGCGTCGCTCCCGCAGAGGTGCCGTAGATCACAATGTGATCCGGCTTGTACGTCTTCAGCAACTCCTTGTAGACGGCGACCGCATCGTCCACTCCCGCCGGAAACGGATTCTCCGGAGCCAGCCGATACAGCACCGCAACCACCTTGATCCCAGTGTAGCTAGCGATCGGGATCGACTCGGTGTACGAGCCAGAGTCTCCATTGAACCCGCCGCCATGCAGATTGATCAGCACCTTGTCGCGGCTGCTCGCCGGGATGCTCTGCGGCGTGACCACATGCACCGGAACGCCGGCGATCTTCGCCTCCTCGATCTTCGTCGGGCAGATCTTGCTCCACTCCGCGCGCGAACGAACCTCCCACGCATCCAGCCCCTTTCGACGCTCGGCCAGCGATGGCTCTGGAGCTTCGTCGGGCACCCTATGGCCGATGAACGCCTGCGCCTGCTGGCTTAGGTCCTGCGGCACGGGAACCACGCGCGTGATGTGCGCTTTCCCATTTGCATCGATGTAGCTGGTATCGCGGGTGGCCGCATCCGCAGCGGTTGTCGGCTGTTGCGCCACTGAAGATGAAGTAAGAAAAGATACAAGAAGAACACAGAACAAACGAAGCACCGAACGCGACCTCCTGCACCAAGCCTTTGGAGTCTGAAGCGTCCACGATAGCATTGCGTGCTCGCTGAGCGTTGCCGATGCTTTAGAGTGAGGAGCGAATGGATAGCCTCGGCCTCATTGCCGGCAACGGCCGCTTCCCGTTTCTGCTGCTCGACGCCGCGCGCGCGCATAATCTGCGCGTCGTGGTCGCTGCCATCAAGGAAGAGACCTCGCCCGAGATGAACGACCGCGCCGCCGCCGATCCCGACATCTCGGTCCACTGGCTCTCGCTCGGCGAACTCTCGCGCCTCATCGAAACCTTCCAGCGCGCAGGCGTCACCCGTGCGGTGATGGCCGGCCAGGTGAAGCACAAGCAGATCTTCTCCTCGATCCGCCCCGACTGGCGGCTTGCCAAGCTGCTGCTGAACCTGCGCACGCGCAACACGGATATGCTGCTGGGCGCGGTCGCGAGGGTGCTCGAGGACGAAGGCATTCATCTGATTTCGTCGACCGCCTTTCTTGAGCCGATGCTTGCGCCTGCCGGCGTGCTCACCGCGCGCGCGCCCGACGAGAATGAACGCCCCGACATCGACTATGGCCTCACGATCGCGCGCGGCATCGCGGGCTTTGACCTCGGCCAGACCGTCGTCATCGCTGCCGGCGCCTGTGTCGCTGTTGAAGCGATGGAGGGCACCGATGCGGCCATCCTCCGCGCCGGCGAGCTCATGCGCACGCTCCACGCCGAGGACGATCCCACGAACCCCGAAACAACACTCGCGCGCCGCCTTACCGTCGTCAAAGTCGCCAAGCCCAATCAGGATCTCCGCTTCGATGTCCCGGTCGTGGGCGTGCCTACCATTGAAGCGATGCGCCGTGCGGGTGCTACCTGCCTCTGCGTCGAATCCCGCCGCACGCTGCTCTTCGACCGCGAAGCCATGATCGCTGCCGCGGACGCGGCCGGAATCGCAGTGGTCGGTGAAGAAATTCCTGCACGTTAAGCTGACGCGCCGTTACAGACGCGTGACAATTGCGGCCTCCTCTAGGGCGTAAGATGTTGTGCACCGGCGCAACCCCTCATTGACGCGCCCACAGGAGACCTCCATGCTCGCACCGAGATTCTGCAAGGCCGCACTCACCCTCGCCGCCTGCCTGCTTCCGCTCGCGCCTGCCTTCGCCGCCGACCTCGCCCCGGTCGGCGCCACCGCACCCAATTTCACCCTGCCCAACCAGGAGAACCAGCCCATTTCGCTCGCTGACTACAAGGGCAAGTGGGTCGTCCTGTACTTCTATCCCAAGGACCAGACGTCCGGCTGCTCGATGGAGGCGCACAACTTCCAGCGCGACCTGCCCAAGTACCGGGCGCTGAACGCGGTGGTGCTCGGCGTTTCCATGGATACGGTCGAGAGCCACAAGACGTGGTGCACCAAGGACGGCTTTTCCTTCAAGATGCTCGCCGACCCCGAGCACAAGGTCGTCGATGAATACGGCGTTCCGGTGAAGACATTCACCACTCCCGCCGGCCCCATGACCGTCGCGCTGCGCGACACCTTCCTCATCTCGCCCGACGGCAAGATCGTGAAGGAATGGGAGGTCAAGGATATCGCCAACCATTCTGCCGAGGTCCTTGCAGCCATCCAGGCCGGCGGCAAGTAGTTTCTCGCTTTTGCCTTATCCATTACTTCACTAGTCACTGCTTTACAGACGCAAAAACGCCCGGCTCTCGCGAGAGGTGCCGGGCGCTTTTGCTTGCCTGTTAGGTTGGGTTACTTCTTCTTGGAAGCGGCCTTCTTGGTTGACTTCTTGGAGGACGACTTCTTCGAGGAGGACTTCTTCGAGGATGACTTCTTGCTGCCACCCTTCTTTGCTGCCTTCTTGGTTGCCAAGGTTTTACCTCTCATAGTTTGGTTTTTGTTGCGTGTGCCCCTGTTGCCTGCTGCCTTTTTAGAGGCAGCCTTCCCGCCGCGCCGGGCACCCTTCGACTTCTTCGCGGCAGAACCTGAAATCTTTTTACCCGCAGCCTTCTTCGCGGGAGCTTTCTTCGCAGCCTTCTTCGGCGCGGACTTCTTCGCAGCAGCTTTCTTAGCGGGAGCCTTCTTAGCCGCTTTCTTCGGCGCAGCCTTTTTCGCGGCCTTCTTGGGAGCAGCCTTCTTTGCCGCAGCCTTCTTCGCCGGCGCAGCAGGCGCTTCCGTCTGCCCGCGCTTCGGCTGGGCCGAGCGGCGTTGCGGCGGCTGATAAGGCTCTACCGGCGTGGACGGCGCGGCAAACATGTCCGCCTCTTCCGCGTGTGTGCTCGTCCGCGCGGGCGCTTCGTAGTCGGCATCCTCCAGCGTCGTATCGTCGCTGAAGGACTCCTCTTCCTCTTCTTCGTCCTCGACGTACTCCGAATCCTCGGCATCGAGGTCGCGTTCGTCATCGTTTCCCGCAGCTGCATACAGCTTGAACGTCACGTCTTCCTCAAACATCGTCGTTCTCCCTGACCGCTCTTCTTCCAGTCTCTTCTTCTGCGCTGTCATACTCATGCACAACAACAACAAACGCACGCAGCTCTCGCGCGAATAGTAGCAACAGGATTACGCTCTGTGCAACGAAATAGCAAGCACCTTTTTTGGTGCATGCCTTCTTTCACCTTTGCGTGAGATGCTTTCTGACCCATTTCGGCACTTCTTCGTTACAGAAGTACCTCGTCCGGCTCAGCGACCCTTGCTTGAATGCTTGTGCGTCGTTGCCGTTGTCTTATGCGATGCCGCCGGCGTCGCGTGCGCATGTGACGCCCCGCGCGTCGTGTGGCCATGGGCCTCAGCGGTGCGCGCGTGCGACGCTGTCCGGCGCGACGTCGGCGCCAGCCGCACCGGCTCGGCGACATATAGCGTGCGCCCCGGCGCCAGCCGGTTGGACGACAGATGATTCCATGCGCGCAGGTCCTCCACCGAAACCCCGAAGCGATCCGCCACCGTCACCAGCGTGTCGCCGTGCCGCGTCCTGTAGCGCTGCTGGCCCGCGCTGGTCGCCACCGGGATCACCAGCTCGTCACCCGGCTTGGGCGGATCTCCCTGCGGAATCTCATTCACCGTCGCGATCTCAGACGGGCGCGTGTGCATCTCCGTCGCAATCTCGTCCAGCGTCTCGCCCTGCTTCACCACGTGGAAGCGCCAACTCGCGCGATTCTCCTGCGGGATGTCCTTCACCCGGTCCAGGTACATCTGCTTCGTTCCGGCCGGCAGGTGCAGGTCATAGGGAATGTCGCGCGGGGTCGACAGCCGCAGCAGCGCCGGGTTCAGCGCCACAATCTCCTGCACGGAAGAGCCCGTCACATCCGCCACCAGCGGCAGGCTGATCGAATACTCCGTTGTCACTGTGTCTGACTTCACCGGTGCGTCCGGCACCACGTCCGTCAACCCGTACTGCTTCGGGTTCTTCGCCATGATGACCGCCGCGAGAATACCCGGAACATAGTTCTTGGTCTCGCCGGGCAGCGCGTTGTGCCGGTAGAGCTGCCAGAAGTCCGCATAGCCGGTCCGCGCCACAGCGCGCTGCACATTGCCCGCACCCCAGTCATACGCCGCCATCGCCAGGTACCAGTCGCCGAACTGCTCGTGCAGGTACTTCATGTACTTCGCGTACGCTATGGTCGACTTCTGCGGGTCGAACCGCTCGTCGAAGTAGCCGTTGCGCTCCAGGCCATACGCTCCGGCAAACGGCATGAACTGCCACATGCCGCCCGCGCCCGAGCGTCGGTTCAGCGCCTGCGGCTGGAAACCCGATTCAGCCACCGCCTGGTAGATCAAATCCTGCGGGACGCCATACTGCTTCAGCGTCTTCAGGATCATCTCCTTGTACTTGCCCGCGCGCTCCAGCGACGCGCGCAGATGCGCATGCCCGGCCGGTGAGTTCGAGAAGTAATTGATAAAGCCCGCAACGTAGTCGTTTACCACCAGCGGCAGGTCCGACTTGGTTGTCTGCAACTCCGCGCTGATGCGCCCCAACAGCTCCGGGTCCGGCGGGAACGTCACCTCGTTCATCGCCTCATCCAATGGAGCCGGCTCGACCTTCGGCGAGAATCCATTGCCCTGCTTCAGCGCCACCAGTTCCAGCGAGTTGATGCGGTCCACCAGGCTTTCAAACTCATCCGAAAGCTGCGGATCGTTCTTCAGGTCCAGCCCGCTCGAGAGCATCGCGTCCACCGCGCTGTCGAAGTCCGCCCGCGCTGCGTCCAGCCGGTTCGCGTTGTAATTCGCCACGCCCGAGTTGTAGCTGTTCTCGGCTCGCCCGATCAGCGCCTGGATCTTCTGCGCGCGCGCCATCGCGTCGGCCTGCTGCCGCGGCGTCAGCCCGCTCTGCGCCGCCGGCGCTGCAGCCTCCTGGGCTTCTATGACCGCAGGCGCCACCGCGGGCGTGATCTGCTTTGCCTTGTCTTTATGCTGCGCGGCGGCCGCGCTCACCCCGGCGCAGGCCACCCCTGACAGCAGCGCCGCGTTCAGCGCAACTCGCACTCTCCGGCGAAGCTGCCGTCCGTACCCTATTGAAATCATCAACCTCTTTATTGTACGGAACAGCCTCTCGTTCGATAACTCCTACGGGTCACCCCACCACCCTACACCGCCATCGGCTCCAGCGAAACCGCGCGCGTCACGCTAACTACCGTGATGTCATCCTCTTGCCCGAACGCCTGCGCCTCGGCCGCAATCTGCGCGGCCGCCGCTCCCGCCACCGCTCCCGCACGGTCGAACCCATAAAGTTCACCCGTCCGCGAGCGCGCCTCCACCACACCGTCAGTAAACAGCGTCAGCCTCACGCCCTCATCCAGATGCAGCCTCGTCTCCTCATAACTCGCCTCAGCCGAGATCCCGAGCGGCAGCCCGGTCTCGACCTCCGCCTCCCGCCCATCCACGTACAGCGGCAGATGCCCCGCATTCGCCACTACGCACGTACCATCCCGGTCAGCGCGCAGAATCAGGCAGGTCGTAAACCCCGACGATCTCCCGATCAGACGCCGGTTCAGCCCGTCGAGCAGCTCCGCCGGACTGTCGGTTCCCTCCGCAAGCGTGCGCAGCGTTCCCACCAGCAGCGACACAATCATCGCCGCGGGCATTCCCTTCCCGCTGACATCGCCGATGACCGCCAGCACGCCACCCGAGCTCGTCGGCAGAATCTGAAAGAAGTCTCCGCCCACCTCGTTGGCCGGTCGATAGACACTCTCGATCGCAAAGCCCGGCAGCTCCGGCACCTCCTCCGGAATCAGAATGTGCTGCACCGCATTCGCGGCCGATAGCTCTCCCGCCATCCGCTCCTCGTGTGCGCTGCTGCGGATGAACCTGTAGATAAGAACCCCCAGCATTGCCAGCAGGAACAACAACTCGGAAACGTCGCTGAAGCTGAACGGAAACGGCCAGGTCACTGTACTGTAAAGCCAATCTGCCTGACCGCGATAGAGCCCGGTGTAAGACAGAATTATCGTCGCGTCGGAAATCAAAACCGACATGTAACCCAGCACTACCGGCCCAATGATGAGCCGCCCATCCATATCGCCTTCAATGACGCGCCGAATTACCAATGCCAGGATCCATGCCGTACCGGGAAGATTCGCAAGCACGAAGAGCATATCCCAGGCAGGCAGACTCACTCTATCGCCGATCGCGAGCGGTATCAGCAGTAACCCGCTCACAGTGCCCGCGACGCCCAGCCAGAAAAGCCAATCCCTTCTAGCTCGCAGAAAATAAGTGAAGAACAACATCGCGGCGATCGAGTCCGCAGGCGTAACAGCCGCGAAGGGGACGTACGCCCACAGGTTGATATAGCTCCGAAGCGAGAGGTGAATATTGATCATCGACCCGGTCGCGTCCATCGCGGCCATGATGCCGAACCAGAGATACTCTCGTTGGTCTTGCCTGAACAGAAACAACAGCAATGCGGCAATGCTCGACACAAGTGTGAGCGTTGCAATCACAATCCGGCCTACTTGGCCCCAGGACATTGCGTGCACGACCGTGAGACGCCGCGCATATACTGGTTGCCTCTGTCCGATAAGTGGCGGAGACCACATTCCGCCGCCCACGTATGGCGCCACAAATGACCAGTGCCAAACCCGGATCGCAAGCGTTAGGGTCTTTCCAGCGCCGGGGGCCCGCCGTGGCAGGTCGCATACGACCGGCACATTCACGGCCCAGGCATCCATCCTTCCGGCGCCACAACTCTGAAGCCGCGTGCCGTCCGCGAAGACTTGAAAATCGGTAATAACGTACGGAATGTACAGCGAGAGAGGTTTCGCGCCCGCCGGCAATACGATGCGCGCGCGATACCATGCATACCCGCTCAGCCCCTTATAGCCCTGTGCGTCCCAGCTCTTATCGCCCCGAATGGCAGCCCAACCCGAATCATCAAATCCCGGCTGCGCCCATCGTGGATCGTCACCCGGATGAAACCGCCACAGCCCATCCAGCACCACCACCGGTTCGCGCGCCGGTTCAAAGTCGAACGTTCCGGCGGCGGGCTGCTGAGCATAAAACACACCAATCGCGGAACATCCAAGAAACACCGACAGCCCGACCGCGCAGAGGCTACGGACAATCATTTGTGGAGAGCATACAAACGAACACCGCCAGTGGCGAGTTCTTTCTACACTTAGAATCGACCCTGCATGTCCACGCGCGTTCGCTCCTTCTGCAAGATCAATCTCGGCCTCGCCATCGGCCCGGCGCGCCCTGACGACTTCCACGCGCTCACCACGCTTTACCAGACCCTCGCTCTGCATGACCTTGTGACGGTCACCGCGCGCCCAGCCTCCGAAACCTCCATCACCCTGACCGCCGACCACCGCGGAGTTCCCCGCACCGAGGCCGGCAACGCCGACCGCAACACCGCCTTCCGCATCGTCGACCTCGCGCTGCGCCAGCTCGGCATCGCCGCCGAAGTCACCATCGACATCCAGAAGCGCCTTCCCGTCCAGGGCGGCCTCGGCGCCGGATCCGCCAACGCAGCCGCAGCATTTATAGGAGTCGAGCGGGAACTGAATCGCTCGCTCCCTGGTCCAGACCGTCTCGCCCTCGCCGCCCAGATCGGCTCCGACGTCCCGCTCTTCCTGCTCGGCGGCTCCGTCCTCGGCCTCTCCCGCGGCGAGGAGGTCTATCCCCTTCCCGATCTGCCAGTTACGCCCTGCGTCGTGGCCGTCCCTTCGCTCGGCGTCTCCACCGCCGTCGCCTTCCAGCGCCTCGACGCCCAAATGACCGCCAATTCGTTGACCTCCACCGCGAATCCAAGTAAACTGGAACAGTTGAGCCGTGCTCTATCTGCCGTCTGGTCACCCAGCGGCGCCAATCTCGGGCAGATTCCCGAGACGGCGAAAGGGACGCAAGTTCCTGAGCCACAAGAGCCGAGCCCTTCCGGTATCACCCGCCAGCCGGGTGATCTTGCAGAGGATCCCCTCCTCGCGCTTGTCCGCACCGGGATCGAAAACGACTTCGAAGAGGTCGTCTTTCAAGAGCATCCCTCCTTGCGTTCAACCAAGCGTGATTTAGTGGGAGACTCCTCCGTCCCGGAAGGCAGCCGTGCGTTGTATGCGGCACTCTCGGGCTCCGGTTCGGCGCTGTTCGGACTTTACCGGTCCACCGCAGACGCTCGCGCCGCTCAACAGCGTGTCCAGGCCTCCGGCACGCAGGCTCTCCTTACCGAGACCCTGCCCCGCGCGGATTACTGGAACACGATGCTGGAGATCGGGAGGGCCCCTATTTAGATGGGCCGTAAAGGTCAACACTCTCAGGGAGCTTTAGCCCGGAGGGAAAAAGTTCGCTAAGGTTGCTCCTGTCACGCGACAATGGCAGCAGGAGACTGGGCGATCGACTAACGGTAGGTCAAGTGCCTTTGACGCACTCAGTCCAGGTTCGAATCCTGGTCGCCCAACCAAAGTCGTTCGCCACTACCGAGGCACCGGCAGAATAATCGGGGTCCCCGACGAGCTTGCTCGTTGGGGTGACTAAGGGAAGCTTTGAAGTTTCGCGGCACAACCGCCGCAGGAAGTTCTTTGCAATACCTGTCGCGCAGAACTTGAATCGCGGCGGGAGCAGTAAGAAGAAGTTTTTGGGCGCGCAGCGATTTTGAACCACCTTCGCGGCGTCCACAGTGAGACCGAGGCGCTGCTTGAAGCAGGGCACAACGCGGCGAGAAACAGCGCCGAGGCCCCGCGGAGCAGCACCTGGGAATGCAGCACGAAACATCAATAGGTCAACCAGCCTGGAGGAGTTTCCAAACGTGAGCGAACAAGACACGACTGCCGTCTCAATCCCGAATTCACAAAGCGCCGCGGCACCCGCCGCGACGCACACCGAGAATGGCTCCGCCGCGGCATCGACTGCAGTAGCGGAGCCTTCTCGCGTTTCCGCGGATGGCGCTTCGTCGAAGCCCGCCTCCGCACCCCGCAAACCATCCCGGCTCTCCGAAGACAAGCGCTTCAAGATCTTCACCGGCTCCGCCAACCGCGCGCTCACCGACGAGATCTGCAAGTTCCTCGGCGTTCCGCTCGGCGAAGCCAAGTTCCAGCGCTTCTCTGACGGTGAAATTCATTTTCAGCTTCTCGAGAACGTGCGCGGCGCCGACGTCTTCCTCGTGCAGCCCACCTGCTTCCCCACCAACGAGCACCTCATCGAGCTGCTCATCATGGAAGATGCACTTCGCCGCGCGTCTGCCGGCCGCATCACCGCCGTCGTTCCCTACTACGGCTATGCGCGCCAAGACCGCAAAGACCGCCCCCGCGTCGCCATCACCTCCAAGCTTGTCGCCGACCTGCTCGTGACTGCCGGCGCCAACCGCGCGCTCTTCGTCGACCTTCACGCCGCGCAGATCCAGGGCTTCTTCAACATCCCGGTCGACCACCTCTTCGCCTCGCCGGTCCTGGTCAGCTACTTCTCCAACCTCGACCTGCCGAACCTCACCGTCGTCAGCCCCGACGCGGGCGGCGTGGAGCGTGCGCGCTTCTTTGCCAAGAAGCTTGAAGTGCCGCTGGCCATCGTCGATAAGCGCCGCACCGACATCAACGTCACCGAAGTGATGC
The DNA here is from genome assembly GCA_035651235.1 of Acidobacteriaceae bacterium. Classification (GTDB taxonomy): domain Bacteria; phylum Acidobacteriota; class Terriglobia; order Terriglobales; family Acidobacteriaceae; genus Granulicella. The sequence goes on along the minus strand of DASRGC010000002.1, from coordinate 3,660 downwards.
ACGTCATCGGCGACGTGCGCGGGCGCACCTGCCTCATCCTCGATGACATCGTCGACACCGCCGGCACGCTGGTCAAAACTGCCGAAGCGCTCATCGAGCAGGGCGCCGAAAAGGTCTACGCCTGCGCCTCCCACGCCGTGCTCTCCGGTCCGGCCGTCGAGCGCATCGCCAACTCCCCACTCGAGGAGCTGGTCGTCACCAACACGATTCCTCTGCGCGAAGACGCGCAGAAGGTCTCGAAGATCAAGGTTCTCTCCATCGCCGGTCTGCTGGGCCGCGCCATCGAGAGCATTCACATGGAGACGAGTGTCAGCACTCTCTTCAATTAGTTCTCCGTTGTCGGTTCTCCGTTCTCGTTAAGACGGAGGCTGACCTCAGAGATCGCCACAAAGCAGCCCAGGCTGCAAACGGAGTAGGAAGCAAGGGGTTGCCGTTCCGCCAACGGAGAACCGACAACCGAAGCTTTCACGCCCGATGAAAGGACCCCTCACCTCATGGCAAACAACACCACCATCTCGTCCATCACCGCCAAGCCGCGCACCGGCAAGTTCAACAAGAACCACGCACGCCGCGTTCGCCGCGAAGGCCTCATCCCCGCCGTCGTCTACGGTGCGGGCGAGCCCTCGGTCGCCGTTGCGGTCGATCCCAAAATCATCACCCGCATCCTCCACTCCGATTCCGGCCACAACTCCATCTTCGATCTCGCGATCGAGGGCGGCGCCACCGGCAAGGCGATGATCGTCGACTGGCAGAACGAGCCCATCAAGGGCCACCTGCTGCACATTGACCTCAAGCGCGTCGCGATGGACAAGAAGATGCGCGTCTCCGTTCCCGTGCAGCTCGTCGGCACCGCCGCGGGCGTCAAGAACTCGGGCGGCATCCTGCTTCACGCTCTGCACGAGGTCGAGATCGAGTGCCTGCCCGGAGACATTCCGTCGCACATCGACGCGGACGTCTCGAACCTCGAGATGAACCAGTCGCTGCACGTCTCCGACCTTCCGCACTCGGACAAGATCGAGTATCTCGACGAAGAGGACGCAGTTGTCGCGAGCGTCACCTACGTCAAGGCGGAAGTGGAGCCTGAGGCTGCCGCAGCCACCGAGACTCCGACCGAGCCCGAAGTCGCCAAGAAGGGCAAGCAGGAGACCGCCGAGGGCGAAGCCAAGCCGGAGGCAAAGAAGTAAGAAGGGAGACGGTAGAGTCCAGACAGTAGACAGTAGAAAAACCTGCTCCGCTCTACTGTCTACATCTCTACTGTCTACTGTCTGCCTTTTATGAAGCTCATCGTCGGTCTCGGAAATCCTGGCATGGAGTACCTGCTTACACCGCACAACGCAGGCTTCATGGCGATCGATCGCATCGCGGGCATCTGCGATGTGCAGGTAACGAACCGGCGGGGAAAGGCCCAGACCGCTCGCGCAAGGCTCGCCGGACAGGACGTCCTGCTGGCCAAGCCCGAGACCTTCATGAACCTGAGCGGGCTTTCGGTCGTTGCCCTGCTCGACGAGTTGGAGCTCGAAGACAAGGACATGATTGTCCTCTACGACGAGCTGGCATTTCCGCTGGGCACGATTCGGCTCGCCGAACGCGGTTCAGCAAACGGGCACAACGGAGCCAAATCGGTCTCCGCTGCGCTTGGTAGTGAAGAGTGGATGCGCGTCCGCATCGGAGTTGGCAAAGCGCCAACCGAGACCGGACGCGAGATCAAAGCAGGCGGCTCCGATTATCTGCTCGCGCCCATGCGCAATAAAGCAGACCTGGCGTCGCTCGAAGATGGTCTCGACCTCGCCGTACGCGCCGTCGAGAGGTGGCTGACAGAAGGACCGTCGGCCGCTATGAATGAGTTCAACAGGAAGGACAGACAGTAGAGAACTAGACAGTAGACAGTAGCTTCCAGCACGAGCCGTTTTCTCTGCTGTCTACTATCTACCCTCTACTGTCTCCTTCCCACAACAGCCAAACTGACCTCAACCCACCAGAGGCAGTGCGGGCAGAACCCGCAGAAAGAAGCATCATGAATCGCAGTTACGAAATCATGTTCATCGTCCGGCCCGACATTGAAGAGGCCGATATCGACAAGATCGTCGACACCTTCTCCGGCTACGTCACCCAGGGCGGAGGCACCGTCAAGCAGACCGAGAAGATGGGCCGCCGCCGGCTGGCCTACACCGTCCGCAAGTTCAACGACGGCTTCTACGTTCTTCTCATTGTCGAGTCGCCGGCTTCGCTCATCCACGAGATTGAGCGCCGCCTCCGCGTCTCCGAGCAAGTGATCAAGTTCATCACCGTGCGCACCGATGAGGAAGAGAAGCGCGTCGCCAAGATCAAGAAGCACCGCGACGCTCACGTGAAGCGCAGCGCGCAGCCGCAGCCCGGCGCTGAGACCGAACAGCCCGAGCCCACTGAGGCTCCTGCCGCCGAAGCGACACCCGAGCCCGCCGCGACCGAGGCATAAAGAGACCACGAACTCTGCATAAAGAGCTCAGCACTTTTAGAGGACAACGATCAACGCGGCTCATCGCTCCCGAATAGTCCAAAGGCTCCAATGCGAGTCTGGAGCGAGAGCAGCCCGAACCGGCTCCCCAACAAACAGTTAGTGGAGCGACAAAGGAAACCAAAATGGCTGACGAGAATCAGAATCAACCAGCATCCACTCCCGCACCTGCAGGCGACCGTCCGCAGAGTGATCGCCCGCAAGGCGAGCGTCCGCAGGGCGAGCGTTCCCAAGGTGGTCCTGGCGGCGACCGTGGTCCCCGTCCTGGCGGACCGCGCGGACCGCGTCCTGGCGGTGGCCCCGGCGGTCCTGGGGGTCCTGGCGGACGCAAGTTCTTCCGCCGCAAGAAGGTCTGCAAGTTCACCGTGGAGAAGATCGACTCGATCTCCTACCGCGACGTGCGCCTGCTGCAGCAGTTCGTCTCGGACCGCGGCAAGATCATTCCGCGCCGCCTTACCGGCACCTCGGCTCCCTTCCAGCGCAAGCTGACGAAGGCGATCAAGCAGGCCCGCGCGATCGCGCTGCTGCCCTACGCCGCCAAGTACTAGCTGGCGCTCACAAGATCGGAGAAGACAAATGGAAGTCATTCTGAAAGAAGATGTGCAGAAGCTTGGGCACCGGGGCGACGTGGTAAAGGTCGCCGACGGGTACGGGCGCAACTACCTGCTGCCGGAGAAGCTGGCGATTGAGGCGACCTCGGCGAACAAGGCCGTCATCGAGCAGATGAAGGCCTCGGCGCTGCGCAAGTCGGCGAAGGAGAAGGCCGGCGCGGAAGAGCTCTCCACCCGCCTCAACGAGGTTGTCCTTACCTTCGAGCGCAAGGCCGGCGAGCACGAGCAGCTGTTCGGCTCGGTTACCGCGGCGGACATCGCCAAGGAGCTCGAGGCCAAGGGCTACGAGGTTGACCGTCGCAAGATCCACCTGGACGAGCCGCTGAAGACCGTCGGCGAGTTCCACGTGCCGATTCGTCTGCACCGCGAGGTCACCGCGCACGTGCAGGTGAACATCAAGTCCGACAAGCCCGAAGCCGCTGTGGTCGCGGAGCCGGTCGAGGCTGCGAACGAGGAGACCGAGGTCGAGGCATAAACCCGGCTCGACCTCTGACGAAACGGCGCTCCTCGCGGAGCGCCGTTTTTTGCTTTTTGGGGTACACCCCCCCCCCCCCC
>DASRGC010000001.1:0-9597 GCA_035651235.1 Acidobacteriaceae bacterium | reverse complement strand
GACATGGGGCCGTTCCGCGCGATTCGGCGGGAGTGCCTCGAGGCAATGCGGATGCGTGAGATGACGTATGGGTGGAATCTGGAGATGCAGATCAAGGCGGTGAGGATGGGGCTGCGGGTGGTGGAGATCCCGGTGGACTATCGCTGCCGAATTGGTGGGGAGTCGAAGGTGTCGGGGAATGCGTGGGCGAGCATGAAGGCTGGAGTGAGAATTCTAGGTGTGCTCGCCAGAGTACGGTGAAATTTCCGCCGCAGTGACAAACTAGAGAAATGGATCGTGAGCTGTTGATTGAGCTGGAGCATGTTGATGTTGCGCGGGGCAGCAGCGTAGTGCTGCATGATGTGAGCGTGCGGATTGCGAGCGGGGAGCACATTGCGATTTTGGGGCCGAATGGCTGCGGGAAGTCGACGCTGCTGAAGACGATGACGTGCGAGTTGTATCCGATTGTGAAGGCGGACATGCGCGTGCGCCTGCTCGGGCGAGAGCGGTGGGATTTGACGGAGTTGAAGCGCAGGATGGGCGTCGTCAGCCCGGAGCTGCCGGGGAAGCCGACGCTGCATACGACGGGGTTTGACGCGATTGTGACGGGGTTCTTTTCGAGCTCGACGCTGTGGCCGAATCTACATGTGACGGATGCGATGCGCGGGAGAGCTGAGGAGATTCTGACGCTGGTGGGAGCGGAGGGGCTACGCGAAACGCTTGTCGGGCGCATGAGCGCGGGACAGCAGCGCAGGGTGATGATCGGGCGTGCGCTGGCGGGAGCGTCGGTGGATGGTGAGGTGCAGATGCTGCTGCTCGATGAGCCGTCGAATGCACTGGATTTGGCGGCACAGTATGACCTTCGCGAGATGTTGCGCGGACTGGCGCAGCGCGGTGTGGCGATCGTGATGATCACACATCACATCGCGGACATTCTGCCGGAGATGCAGCGGGTGGTGATGATGCGCGAGGGAAGGATTGTGGCGGACGGCGCGAAGCGGGATTTTCTGACGGAGCGCGGATTGAGTGAGCTGTTTGGCCGGGAGATTACGCTGACCGAGCGCGATGGCTTTTGGAATGCGTGGTGACGGCGAAGGCAGTCCCGTTCAGCTGCGAGTAAAGGCTATATCGATTCCGTGAGAACGCCGAGGCGGGACTGGAGCTGCTTGCGGTATTTGCGGCTGAGACGAAGCGTGGCATTGTTGTGAAGCAGGACGGTGTAGTCGCCGTCTTCGTTGGAGCGGAGACCGCGGACGCGATCGAGATTGACGATTGCGGAGCGATGGATGCGGCAGAAGAGTGCGGCGTCGAGATCCTGTTCGAGATCGGAGAGGCTGCGGCGGAGCAGGTGCGTGCGGGCGCCGATGTGCAGCGCGGCGTAGTAGTCGGCGGCCTCGATCCAGTCGATCTCAGAGAGATTAACAAAGGCAATTTGTCCGGCTGACTTGATGGTGAGGCGATCGAATTTGCGGGGGTGATCTTTGCCCTGCGCGATCTTCTGTTTTGCGCGCGAGAGCGCGAGATCGAAGCGAGCGTTGTCGAAGGGTTTGAGGAGATAGTCGAGCGCACCGGCTTCAAAGGCGCGGAGAGCGTAGTGATCGTAGGCGGTTACGAACACGATGGCCAGCGGAAGATCAGTGCCGAGCAGTTCGAGGACGTCGAAGCCGTCACATTCAGGCATCTGGACGTCGAGAAACAGCAGATCGGGCCGGGTTTGCTTGATGATCGCAGGGGCGTCAGGGCCGGAGCCGCACTCGGCTACGATATCGATGTTCGTGTCACGGTGAAGGAGGACACGGAGGTTCGAGCGCGCGAGCGGCTCGTCGTCGACGATGACGGTGCGGATTGTTGGCGGGTCCACGGGCAAGGGCACTCCTAGTTTTCAATGAAAGGAACGGAGACGGAGACTTCAACACCGCTGGGCTGGTGGTTCTGCATCTGCAGCGCGAAAGAGTCGCCGTAGAGGCCTTGCAGGCGGGTGCGCATGTTGGTGAGACCGATGCCGGAGGCGGTCGGATTGGAAGCGGCGATCGCAGGGCCGTCGTTGTAGACAGAGAGCGTAAGGGTGCCGTTCGAGCGTGAAGCGGAGATGCGTACGAGGCCGCCTTGTGCGCGTTTGGAGATGCCGTGCTTGATCGCGTTTTCGAGCATGAGCTGCAGTATGAGCGTGGGGACTTGCGCGAGGAGCAGATCGCTGGGGACGTCGACCGCGAGCTGCAGGCGATCGACGAAGCGGACCTTCTGAATCTCAAGATATTTTTGAGCGAACTCCATCTCTTCAGCGAGAGGCACCTGTTGACGTGAGGGATCCTGCAGGAGGCGGCGGAGGAAGTCGCTGAGGCCCGCGATCATCATGACGGCGGCGTCGTTGCGGTTCTCGCGGATGAGAGCGGAGACCGAGTTGAGCGTGTTGAAGAGGAAGTGTGGCTCGATCTGACGGCGAACGGCGTCCAGTTGCGCTTTGGAGAGCTGCTCGTTAAGGCGGGCGGTTTCGGCCTGCTGACGCGCAAGGCGAGCGCGTGAATCGAGTACGGTATCCACGGCAACTATGGCCCCATAGAGGATGAACGAAGCGAACAGATGGTCGGCGGCGGCGCGCAACCACGCAGTGTGAAATCGCTGTGGCGGAGTGTTGGATGCGTAAGGATTCAGCAGCAACTCAAGGGTGCAGTACCAGGCGGTCCAGGTGAAGTTGAGGAGGAGATAAGCCGAGAGATGAAAGAGCCACGCCTTCGAGGAGCGCCATTGCGTAATGGGAAAGCGCCGGTTGAGACGCATGACAGGCCATGTGGCGAGCGCCCATGGAATCCATGCAAGGACGGCCGTGATGAAGAGCTTGCTCCAGGCATGATGCATGCCTTCGGCATGCATGGTGAGCACGCTGTCGATGGCATCCAGAAGACCAAAGCCGAACCAAACGGAGGCGATCCACAGCCAAGACGTGGAGCGGAGACCTGGGCGGCGATTGTCCATGGAGGAATCGTAGACCTGCAAGGTGCGCACAGGAAACGGGAATGCAGCGAGTGGCGGGAACGGTGCAGTGGCTGGTCTGGCCTCAGGAAGGGCGGGGACGCATACTGCCAGCATGCTTACTACAGCGAAGGTTGCGTTAGCCCTTACAGCACTGCTGGTTCCGCTGGCGAAGTTTTTTAGCGTGGTGGAGCCAGATGAGCCACAGTACACAAACGATGCGCAATTGAAATTTCCGGAGAACTATCGCGACTGGGTGTATCTGACGAGTGGATTCGACATGAGCTACAGCGCGAGCTCAGCGATGCCGGACCATCACATGTTCGATAACGTGTTCGTCAATCCAGAGGCGTACAGAGCATTCGTCGCCACAGGACACTGGCCGGACAAGACGATGCTGGTGCTGGAGGTTCGCGGCGCGCGAGGGAAGGGTTCGATCAACCAGCGCGGAGACTACCAGGGCGAGATCATGGGGCTCGAGGTGCACGTGAGAGATGATGCACGTTTTGCGGGCAAGTGGGCGTTCTTCGGATTTGATGGGGGAAGGACCGGGAAGCTGGACCCGCCTACGTCAGGTTGCTACAGCTGTCACGCGGACCATGGAGCCGTGGACACGACGTTTGTGCAGTTTTATCCGACTCTGTTGCCGATCGCGAAGCTGAAGAACACGCTTGCGGAGAAATATCTGCAGGAGATTGCAGCGCCTGAGGCGAAGCAGCCTCTTTAGCCAGTGACGAAGTTGCAGGAATGTATAAGCCCCGGTCGCGCTCCGGGGGCTTTTTTTGTGGGCCGCGATGCTAGATCGCGGAGTTGGCGAGGAATTGATCGGCCGGAGTCGATGGGAGAGGCCTGGGAACCAACGGGAGCAGGATGGAGAAGGTTGTCCCGCTGCACGGCGCATGCGCGCAGCTGCGAACGCGGACCGTCCATCCATTTTTGCGGGCGAGCTCGGCCGTGACCCAGAGGCCGAGGCCGGTGCCGGTCTCACCTTTGGTGGTGACGAAGGGCTCGAAGATGCGCGAGAGGAGATGCTGCGGGATGCCGGTACCGTTGTCAGCGATGGTGACGCGCGCCATGAACCGGCCGGGCCGCCAAGAACGTTCTTCTGTGGATATGCGAACGGCGAGTCTTCCGCCGGTGCGCATGGCATCGAGCGCGTTGCCGATGATGTTGGCGAGGACCTGGCGGAGCTCGCCGAGAGACGCGGTGAGGAGCACGGAGGATGCGCGAATCTGTTTGTTGATCTGAACGCCGGCCGCATTCAGGCGCGAGTTATAGAGCGACAGAACGGAGTCGAGCACCTTGACGAGGTCAACGGTCGAGGGGTGGCTGGGCTCACGATAGAAACGCAGCGTGTGTCTTGTAATCTCTGTCACGCGGGCGAGTTCCTGATCGGCGAGCATGATGTAGTGACGCACGACGTCCGGGGATTCTTCCGAGCGCGCGAGATAGAGAAGGTTAGTGACGGATTCGAGCGGGTTATTAATCTCATGGGCGATGCTGGCGGCAAGGCGGCCGGTGACGGCGAGCTTCTCGGAGCGGCGTAACGCCTCCTGGGCGATCTCGGCCTGCTGGATCTGGTCGCGAATCTGATATTGACGCTGGCGTCCGCGGATGGCCATTTCCAATGTGCTCAGGAGGGTTTCGGGACGGATCGGACGCTCGAGCAGAAGAACGTTCCCGAGAGGCTGCCGAAGCTGTCTTAGGCGTTCGCTCTCGACGGTGACGCGTCCGGCCGCGGTGAGAAGGATGAGAGGGAAATCGGACCAGGGCGGCTGCTCAGTGAGCACCGGCTTGAGCTGATCGACGGCGTCTCCGCTGCAGGCCTCTTCGGCAAGAACCGAAGCACCGGCTCCGGCGCGTATCTCCTGGCACAGCTCTGTGATGTTCTGGACGATTTGACAGGGGGAGCCAGACCGTTCGATGACTGCGGAGATGAGTTGCGCGTCCCTGCCTGTCGGGGCAAGCACGATTGTGCGGATCTCGTGAGCCGGACGTTTATTGGCCGGAAACAGGGTCACTCTCCTTTGAAGCGGGTCCAACATACGTTGGATGTCCGGTGAGCACACCCTCGAAGTTGGTTAGAACCGGACCGACGCTTACCATGCCATCCTGAAAGACAAGCTCGCGAATCGTACGCTCATGCCGGCCGCTGCGCTTCTTGACGACGGAGAGAGCCTGATAGACGCTGCCAGCGCGTTCAAAGTAGCGGAAGAGGAGGACGGAATCGGCGAGATAGCTGATGTCGATGGGGGACTGGGCAATGCCGATGAATCCGTGCTGGGCAAGAGTAATGAGGCTGGCGACGCCCTGCTGTCCGAGATAGGAGAAGAGCTCGTGCAGCTGCATCGCCAGGAATCGCTCGTCGGGCATCGCGTTCAGGAAGCCATTCATGCTATCTATAACGACAATCGAGAGGTGGTTCTGCTCGACGAGATGGCGAATGCCGGCAATAAACTCGCCTGGCGAGAGCTCGGCGGGATCGACCTGCTGGATCGTGAGCGTACCGTTTTCCATATACGGCGCGGGATCCATGTCGAGGTTCTGTCCACGTGTGATGAGGGTTGAGAGGGACTCATCGAAGGTGAAGATGGCGGCCTTTTCGCCGCGCTGGGCAGCGGAGACGGCATAGCGCAGGGCAATCGTCGATTTACCGCACCCGGCAGGACCCATCAGGAGGGTGTTGGTGCCGGTGTCGATGCCGCCGCCGAGGAGGTCGTCGAGCTCCTTGAGGCCGCTGGGGACCTGCTTGTGGACGAAGCCGGGCTTATGCTCGGCGGCTATGAGTCGGGGAAAGACCTCGAGGCCGCCGGTGCGGATCGTGTAATCGTGGAAACCTTCACGGAAGCGTGAGCCGCGCAGCTTGCGAATGGCGACGCGACGGCGGGCGATGCCGAAGTCGCGCTCGAGGGCCTGCAGCTTCAGCACGCCGTGCGCGACGGACTGGACCTGCAGATCGTCCTCAGAGACTTCGGAGGTGCGGTCGTCAAGAAGGAGCACGGTTGAGTTCCGGCCGGCGAAGTGACGTTTGAGCGCGAGGATCTGGCGACGATACTTGAGCGGATCACGCGCCAGCATGCGGAACTCTGAAAGCGAGTCGAACACCACGCGTTCCGGATTGAACGCATTGACCTGCTTGATGATGGCAGTCATCGTGTCCGCGAGCTCAACCTCAGAAGGGTGAAAAACGGTGTACTGGGCTTCGGGACTCAACTCCTCATCGGTGGGAATCATCTCGCAGACGACAATTGGAGAGAGCGACCAGCCGTGCGATGCGGCGACCTGATCGAGCTCGGTCTTCGATTCCGACAGCGTGACGTACATGCAGCGCTCGCCGCGCTTAGTCCCTTCCAGCAGAAACTGCATGGCGATGGTGGTCTTGCCGGTACCGGGATCCCCTTCCAGCAGATAGAGATGACCGGCGGGCAAGCCACCGCCAAGGATGTCGTCAATCCCAGGCACACCGGTGCTGATACGGCGTTCTGAGAGAAAAATATTTTGAGAATCGTTGGGCTCAGTCGAGGGGTTCGCTTTCATGGAAGCCGAGGTCTCCGCAGAGGGAATCAGGGACTTAGAGAAGTTTACGTAGCCGGGACGTGTCGTCGAAGCGACGAACCCTAGATTCCGAACCGTACATCATAGAAGCTTCAGGTGGGATGCCGCGCATCGGGAGTGGGTTGGTTCTATGCTGTCTGTCTCAAGACCTCTCCAGTTTCTGTCCCGCGGCTCATGCGTAGTTGCTTCAAGCGATCGGCGCGCCGGCTGCCCGGTAGATGGCTTCGATCGCAAGCATGTCAGCGAGGCCTTCCTCGCCGGGCGTGTCGGGCGTACGGTTGTTGCGGATGCAGGCGGCGAAGTGGTCGGCTTCGGCCGTGAACTGATCGTACTGGCCAGTAACCGGATAGCCACCTGAGACATCCCCGTTGCGTGTGTGGCCGTTGAAGGTGTACTTCACATCGCCGTAGTAGAAGGCGGGCTCAATGTGGATGCGACCTTTGGAGCCGTCGATTTGAACGAATGCCGGGCCATCCATGCCGTAGGAGGAGCCGCAGTTGGCGAGGATGCCGGAGGGGAACTTCATGACCCACTCAACAGTCTGCTCGACCTGCGCGAAGCGGGGACCTTTCTCCATGGTCGAGACCATCGCGCGGAAATCGTTGGGCTCTTCCGCGCATAACCAGCGGATGGCGTTGAGCGGATAGATGCCGAGGTCGAGCAGTGAGCCGCCGCCGGCGAGCGCGCGGTTGAGTCGCCACTCGCCCGCCTTTTTCTGGCCGTAGAATCCGCCCTGGAAGCCGACGAGGTCGCCGAGGTCGCCATCGTGAATTATCTTGCGGATCTGGGCAAAGGTGGGGTCGTAGTGCACGCGATAGGCAATCATCAGTTTGACGTTATGCGCGCGGCAGGCGTCGATCATCTTGCGGCACTCGGCGGAGGAGATGGCCATCGGCTTTTCGCACAGGACGTGTTTGCCGGCCTCGGCGCCGCGGACCGTGTACTCGCAGTGCATGGAGTTGGGGAGGCCGATGTAGACGGCCTCGATGGCGGGGTTGTCGCGGATTTTGTCATAGGTCTCGTAGGTGTAGATGGAGCTCTGCGGGAGCTTGTACTGCGCGGCGTATTTCGTACCCTTCTCCGCAGGGTGACCGGTGACGATGCCGGTGATGATCGCGTTGGGTGTGCGATCACAGGCCTGCATGAAGATTTTGGAGATGTCGCCAATACCGACGGGAGCGAAGCCGACCGGCTTGGGCAATGTAGGCGCTCCGGTGACGGAGGTCGCGGGCTTCTGCGCGGGAAGACGCGTAGCGGCGAGGGTGAGGGCGGAAAGCGTGGTGAAGGCGCGGCGATCCATGAGGCTCATGGGCATAAATGTACGCTCCTGGAGTGCAGTGCAGATGTTGGTGGACCGCAATTTTCAGGGTTGGGAGAAAAGCGGCATGCGTCCCAAAACGCTGGTGCGCAGCTTGTATACGCTGTGCGAGGCGCAGATGTAGAGCGTTTTGCCGTCGTCGCCCCAGGCGAGGTTTGCGGCGACCTCTGGGAGCTTAATCTGGCCGAGCACTTTGCCCTGCGGGGTGATGACGCGAATGCCGCCGGGGCTTGAAGCCCAGAGGTTCCCATGCGTGTCGAGCTTCAGACCGTCAGGAACGCCGTGCTCGGGTGAGGGCTGGAAGTCGATGAGCATCGTTCCCGAGCCGACGGTGCCGTCGGGGTTGACGGGGTACTTCATGTACATCATGTGCGGGCCGGAGTTTGCGACGTACATCGTCTTTCCGTCTTCAGTGAGCGTGATGCCGTTGGGAAGCGTTAGATCGCGGATGACAAGCGTGAGCTTGCCATCTTTGTAGTGGTACACGCCGTTGAAGGGCAGCTCCTTGGCAGGATCCTTGTCCATGCCTTTGAGGCCATAGGGCGGGTCAGTGAAGTAGAACGAGCCGTCTTTGGCGAAGATGATGTCGTTCGGACTGTTCAGATGCTTGCCTTCGTAGTTTTCGAAGAGTGTTTCAACTTTGAGGTGATCGTCAGGACCGATGAGGTGGACGACGCGGCGGCCGTCCTGCTCGCACATGACCACACTGCCTTGAGCGTCGGGGGCGTTCCCGTTCGGGCCTTTGAAGTTGGCGAAGCCTGAAGCCGAGGTGAGGAGCTCGGTGATGTGACCGTCTGGCGTAGTGGCGCGCAGCTTGTTTGCGGGGCCATCCACAAACCACAAGCGGCCATGTCTCCACTGCGGGCCTTCGGTGAAGTTGAAGCCGCTGGCGACGAGCTCGGGCTTGGCGGCGGGTGGGATGAGTGCGTCGAGTGCGGGGTCGAGTCGCAGAATGGATGGTTCGGGTACGGCAGACGTCGCGGCGGGCTTTGCGTCAGGCGTTCCATTATTCATATGAAGTGAGATGACAATCACTGCTGCGGCGGCGAGTTTGAGGGCGAGCGGCATGCGAGCCATGCTACGTCACGTCTGGCTCGCGTGCACCTGCTATGCTCGGGTCGATGACGCTCGACGTAAAGCCGAGGATGAGAGCGGTCGCGGGCGCGACAGCTGCGCTTGTCCTGCTGACGGCGATGAACTTCGTCAACTACCTGGACCGCTATATTCTTCCCGGCGTGCAGGAACAGATTAAGCACGAGTTCACGCTGACGGACAGCCAAATTGGGTCGCTGACATTGTGGTTCATGGTCGCGTACGTCTGCGCCTCGCCGATTACGGGCTGGCTTGGCGACCGCTTTCCGCGCAAGCCGATGATCGTGATTGCTGCGCTCGGGATTGCGGCGGTGAACTTCTTCACGGCGAGTGTGCACAGTTATATGTCGCTGAACCTGCGGCACGCGGCGCTTGGGATCGGCGAGGCGTGTTTCGGCGTGTTTGCGCCGGCGCTGCTGGCGGATTTCTTTGCGGAATCGCAACGGAATCGCGCGATGACTATTTTTAATATTGCGTTGCCGGTGGGTGCGGCTGCGGGATATGAGGCGGGTGCGTGGGTGGCCGCGCATCACGGCTGGCGGATGAGCTTCATTACCAGCGCTGTTCCGGGTGTGCTGATGGCGGTGCTGATTCTGTTCCTGATGCGTGAGCCGCGGCGCGTTGACAGAACGCATGAGCGCGCGAGGACCGATAAGGCCAGTGTGCTGTCGCTGCTGAAGAAT